>CAVVSN010000024.1:0-496703 GCA_963750885.1 uncultured Actinomycetota bacterium | reverse complement strand
AGCGATGTCGACGGCGCTGCCGCAGCTGATGTCGCGGGCGAGCGAGTTACTCGACTAGCGGGGAGCGACCCCGGGGTTGGTGTCGATCAGGCCCTGCTGGATTCCCTGGTCGATCGGGTCTTGCGGCGACAAGAAGAAGTGCGGAAACAGCGGCGACTGAGGAGGCGGCGCCTCGCACGAGCAACTGATGTCGCCGAAGAAGCCCGGGTCGGCGAACGCCGGAGCCGCCGCACCTGCACCCGCGAGGCCAGCGATAGCGGCAGCGACGAGGACTTTTTTGATCATTCAGATTCTCCCGAGGTAACTGCCCAAATCATACCCGTGGTGGCTGCCGTCGTGCCGGGCAAACTTTCCGGCATCAATTCGCCGACGAATACTGCGAGCAGTAAGCACCGACGCTCGCGCCGACGAAGTATCCGGCGTGGTAGGGGTCGAGGTCGGTCTGATCGATGACATCCTGGGCGACTTTGGCCTTGGCGTCGCCGTTGTTGAGTTCGTCGCATACCAAATGAGCGGCCGCAATTGCCGCCTCGGGTGACCTGTAGTGAATATCGCGGGACTGCAGCGCCGCGATGAACTTGTCATCGAGGGGGTCGGCTCGCACGGTCGGAACCGCCGCTGCGGCCATCAGGGTCACAGCTACCGCGAGCGCTCGGCCCGTCGATCGGATGCAGGCCCTCGCCATGGCCGAGCCTTTCTGCGCGGGAGTGACGACTGTCCGAAGATTAGCCGCAGCGGCCCGGGGCGTACAGATCATGCACGCGGAATGCCCGCGAGCTTGTCTGCGAATTTCTCCTCGGCCGCCTGACGAAGCCGCAATATATGTTCGGACGGGAAGGTGTCGGGGGCCGGCTCGACGTTCTTCAGTAGCAGCCGCGCGAGAGTCACCTTGTGCACTTCGGTCGGGCCGTCGGCCAGTCCCAGAACAAACGACTCAGTGAGGTACTGCACAAACGGCATCTCGTGCGAAGTCCCCAGCGAGCCGTGGATCTGCAGGGCCCGCGCCGACACGTCATGAAGCACCTTCTGCATCATCGCTTTGACTGCCGAAATGTCACCACGCACCGCCTGATAGTCGTTGAACTGATCGATCTTCCAGGCGGTCTGAAGGGTCAGCAGCCGAAACGCCTCGATCTCCATCCACGAGTCGGCGATCATCTCCTGCACCATCTGCTTGTCGGCAAGCACGCTGCCTTGCGTGTATCGCGATACCGCGCGCTCGCAGATCATGTCGTAGATGCGACGTACCAATCCCACGGTGCGCATGGCGTGGTGGATGCGCCCACCGCCGAGCCGGGTCTGCGCTACCGCGAACGCGCCACCGCGTGGGCCGAGCATGTGGTCGCTGGGTACCCGCACGTTCTCGTACCGGACGTAGCCCTCCCGGCCGCCGCCGTCGAGCGGCTGATAGCCGAGCCCGACGTCGCGCAGCACGTTGATACCCGGAGAGTCGCCGGGTAGTACGAACATCGAATACCGTTGGTACGGGGAAGCTTCCGGGTCAGTCATCGCCATCACGATGATGAACGACGCCATCGACGCAAACGACGAGTACCACTTCTCGCCGTTGATCACCCAATGGTCGCCGTCTTGGGTGGCGGTCGTGGTGAACACCTTCGGGTCGGCGCCGCCTTGCGGCTCGGTCATCGAGAAGCAGGAGATGATCCGGTTGTCCAGCAGAGGTTCCAGATAACGCTGCTTGAGTTCGGGTGTGCCGTAGTGGGCCAGGATCTCGCTGTTGCCGGAATCCGGTGCCTGGGAACCGAAAACGATCGGCGCACACTCGGACCGGCCGAGGATCTCGTTGAGCAGCGCGAGTCTGACCTGACCGTAGCCGGGGCCGCCGAGGTGCGGACCCAGGTGGGTAGCCCACAGCCCGCGCTCCTTGACGATCTTCTGCAGCGGCGGAATCAACGCCTGGCGTACCGGATCGTTGAGGTCGTGAGACTCCTTGACGATCAGGTCGATCGGTTCGCACTCTGCGCGCACGAACTCGTCCACCCACTTCAGTTGCGCCGCCCAGTCCGGGTCGGTTGAGAAGTCCCAAGCCACCGATCGCCCTTTCGCTACTCAGTTATTCCCGCTGCGCAGCGGACCGGTCATGACGACCACGATTGCCGGCGCGCCGCCGCTTCCTCGGTCGCGTGACTGAGTACCTGGTTGCGGTTCTCGAGTTCGAGAGCGGGATCGAGTCCGGCGGCGTCGACGTTGACCTGCAGTGCCCGCTTGGTCAGTTTGACGCCCAACGGTGTCAGTTCGGCTATCCGAGTGGCGAGTTCGAGTGCTCGGTCAGCGAGTTCCTCCGGTTCGGTGACCTCGCTGACGAGTCCGCGGCGGTCGGCTTCGTCTGCCGAGACCGTGCGGGCGGTCAGCATCCAGTCGGCGGCGACGCTTGTCCCGACAATCCGCGGTAGGAAATAGCTCATGCCCATCTCGGCGCCGGAGAGACCGAGCAGGATCGCACCATTACCGAAAGTCGCTGCGGTGGAGCAAATTCTGATGTCAGCGGCCAGGCAGAGCGCCAGGCCCGCGCCGACGCACGGGCCGTTGACCGCGGCGATCACCGGTTGCGGAACGTCGCGGATCGCCTTTGGCAGCGCCGCCATCGTCTCCTGAAAACGTAAGCGATCGATCGCGGGATCGGTGGCTTCGGGTAGTCGCGGGCCGAAGTCGCGCATGTCGATGCCCGAGCAGAAGCCGCGGCCGGCGCCGCTGATCACGACGGCGTTGACCGAGACATCGGCGCCCAGGCTCGCGAGCGTGTGGGTCAGTTCGTCGACCATGACGTCGTTGATCGCGTTCAGCCGCTCGGGCCTGTTCAAGTGCAGCACGACGACGCCGTCGTATGGCCGCTGCACGCTCAGCGTCTCGGTCGCCGTCAATCGAGCTCCTCCGTCGCGAGCTCTGGAACACTCATTCGCAGAATAGGAGAATGCTATTCTGCTCGACCGCGGCAGCGCAACGGGCCTAGACGAAGTCCGATCCTCCGTCGACGTTGACCGTCGCGCCGGTGACGTAGCCGTTCCGCTTGGACGCCAGGTAAGTGGTGATCGACGCGATCTCCTCGGGGAGCCCGGCCCGCCCGAGGTCACACGGCTGGTGGAAGTTGTTTTCGATCCAGGTCATGACGTCACGCGGGTCGGAGGCGTCGAGGCCGTCTGCGGCGAGGATGTCCTTGAGGTTCTCGGTGAAGCTCGCGGTGACGATGGTGCCCGGGCAGACGCAGTTCACCAGGATGCCGTCTTTGGCAAGGCTTTTCGACAGGTTCTTGGTGACGCTGGACAGCGCGGCCTTCGACGCCGTGTATGCGACGATGCGTGGGCTCTGCCGCTGAATGGAGTGCGCTGACAGCGTGACGATGCGGGCCCAGTCCGCGGCGCGCAGCATCGGCAACGCGGCACGCACAGAGCGGACGCCGGACATGGTGCCCAGCGCGAAGGCCGTGTCCCAGTCGGCGTCGTCCATCTCCTCGAAAAACCCGTCACCGGGGCCGATCGTGTGGACCAGGCTGTTCAGCCGACCCCATCGCTTGGACACTTCCTCGAAGCCGCCCGCGATCGACGCGGCATCGGTCATGTCCACGCTGATCCCGACGGCGTCGGGTGCGCCGGCGGCGTGCAGCGAGTCGACCGCAGCGTCCAGGGCGGCCTGGCCGCGCGCCATCACCGCGACGCTGGCACCGTCGGCCGCCAGAGTCTGGGCGATCGCCAGACCCATACCCTTGCTGCCACCGGTGACCACGGCCGTCGATCCGGTCAGTCCCAGGTCCATTGCTACTCCTTATAGTCGGTCGCGCGCGGCGATGTCGTCGATGGTTGTGGCCTTCACCCCGAGTCCGCGCAGGCAGAACCGAAGAGCGCGGCTGCGGACCTCGGCTCGTTCGCAATCGCCTGCGGCCCAGTGCCGTTCGGTGCTCGCCCACACCACACCTTGGATGGACTGGGCTTCGGTCACCGGATCGACGTCGTGGAATACGCCGCAGCTGACCCCGCGGCCCAGCTGCTCGATCAGCGGCTTGAGCATTTCTTCGAATGCAGGCTGAATCAGCTCGGGCGCGGCGAAGATCTGCGACTGAGCCTCCAGCGAGAGTCGGCGCAGATCGGATTTGATGTTCTCGTCGAACGCCAGATCGAGCCGGCCGTCGATCCAGGCGCCGACCGCCTCGACGGGGTCGGCGGCCTTCGCCATTTTCCTTTGCAGCCGTCGCTTTTCGGCCTGGGCCATCTCGAGAAAGACCGCGCCGACCACGTGATCCTTCGACTCGAAATGCCGGTAGAAGGCGCGGGTGCTCAGCTCTGCGCGGTCCAGGACGGCCGCGACGCTGAGTCCTCGAACCCCCTGCTCCCGCAGTGCTTCTGCGGTAGCGGCAACGATGGCGCGGCGCACGTCGGGATCGGGAGCCAGCTTGCTGCGACGCCGTGTACGTGGGGCGGTCATCGGGTGGCCTTAAATGAGAACAGCATTTTCGGTTAGTGTTCGATCACTACACAGTGGATCGCCGGGATTGTCAATGCCTGGTCGACCCTTCTGTCCCGACGCAGAAGTCAGGGCTGTAAGAATCACAAGGTCACGACCGTGACGTCTGGCTCGCGGCAAGGAGGGCGACGTTGATAGACCTCGACACGGCCGACGGTGTGACGGTCGTCCGGTTCGACAACGCACCGGTGAACGCGCTCGATCTGGACTTGCTCGAGGTCATCATCGCCTCGATGCGAAGTGTGCAGGGCCCGGTGGTCCTCACCGGCGCCGGACGGGCTTTCTCCGCGGGCGTCGACCTGCGAGCACTCATCGACGGCGGCACCGACTATGCCGAGCGTTTCGTCGCGGCATTGTCGGAAGCCTTTCGCGCGATCTACGACCACCCAGCGCCCGTGGTCGCGGCAATCAACGGACATGCGATCGCCGGTGGCTGCGTATTGGCCATGTGCGCCGACGTGCGACTGATGTCGGGCGGGACGATCGGGCTCACCGAACTCTCCGTCGGCGTCCCCTTCCCGGTGGCCGCCCTCGAAATCTGCCGCGACGCGATGGGGGTATCGGCAGCCCGAGCGGCATTGCAGGCCAAGACAATCGACGCCGACACCGCGCTGGCCCGCGGCTGGCTCGATGCGGTGGTTGCCAAGGACGACCTGCTTACCCAGGCGTTGGCCACCGCGCGTGAGCTCGGTCAGTACTCGCCGGCCGCCTACGCCGCCACCAAAGCGCAGTTACACAAGCCGGTTCGCGCCGCGATCGACGCCGGCACCGAGGCGGAGGCGGACGTGCGGGCCAGCTGGATCTCCGAGGAGACCCGCGGCCGGATCGCCGGTTTCCTCGACTCACTAAACCGCGGCCGCTGAACCATCGTGAGCCTCTGGATCGCCCACGCCGAGCGGACCATCAGCGAACAAATACCCGCGCCGCCGGACGTGGTGCGCGACTTCTACGTTGACCTGGACAACATCAAGGAATTCCATCCTCTGGTGGTTTCGGTCGAGGTCTTAGCGCACAACCAGAACGATGAGGGCTATGCGAAGACGTATCGGGTCCATGACCGTATTCCACTGGGGCCGTTGACAATGCCCATCACCTACTGGGCGCAGGTCCAGGTCCCAACGGACGGGGACGTGATCACCGAGGCGCGTCAATTCCCCAGGGTCCGGCTCAACGGGGTGGTGAGCTTCCAGCCGACCGACACCGGCACCCGTCTCACCGAGCGGCTGAGGATCTCAGCTCCCCGCCTACTTGCGGCAGTGACCCAACGCGAGGCCGTCGATGCTCACGGCGTCATGCTGGCCGGCATCCGCAGCCACTTCGAAAGTCGTTGAGCAGACTCACTGGGCGGTCCACTCCGATGTCAAGGCGTACTTCGACAGGTACTTCGTCGAACTCCATCCGCCGTCGACCACGATGGTCTGCCCGTTGATGAAACTGCCGCCCGGCGAACACAGGAACGCCACCGTGCTTGCCACGTCGTCGACCGTGCCCAGCCGCTGGTGTGGGGTCATCTCGACCTGCATCCGGCGAAACCGGGGATCCTGCAGCCGTTCTTCGGTCATCGCGGTCTGAATCACGCCGGGTGCGACGGCGTTACAGCGGATGCCGTGTGCTCCGTACTGGCAGGCGATGTGGGTGGTCAATGCCGTCAACCCGCCTTTGGCCGCCGAATACGGACCGCCGCGCAACCCGCCCACGACAGCGAACGTCGACGTGATGTTGATGATCGCCGAACCGGGTTGCATGTGCGGCAGCACATCTCGAGCGAGCCGAAACGGTGCTCGCAGCATCACGTTGAGAAAGCTGTCCAAAGTCTCGTCGTCGGTGCCGTGCAGCGGCGTCGGGCTGCCGACTCCGGCGTTGTTGATCAAGAAGTCCACCCGACCCCAGCGCTCGACCGCGGCCGACACGATGCGCGAGGGCCCGTCGTCATCGGTGACGTCGACCGCCACCGTCGCGACGCGGTCGGGATCGCCGATCGCTGCGGCCACTTCGTCCAACCGGGCCTGATTCCGGCCGGTGGCCAGCACCGCCATTCCGGCTTCGGCGAGCTTGGTCGCGCATCCGAATCCGATTCCACCGCTCGCGCCGGTCACGATCGCTACCTGCATGTCATCCATCCGTCGTAGTCAGGACCGCCTGGATCCGGTGCTTGAGCACCTTGCCGGCGTCGTTTCTCGGTAATGCCTCCCAGATGACGACCTGCTCGGGCGCTTTGAAGACAGCGACTCCGTGGGATTGCAGGAAGGCGCGAAGGCTGTCCGCGTCGGGATGTGGTTCGCCGTTGGGCACGACGACCGCGCAGGCCCGCTCGCCGGTGCGGGCATCCGGTAGGCCGACGATGGCGATCTCCGCGACACCGGGATGGCCGATCAATAGGTCTTCGATTTCTTTGGGTGCGATGTTCTCACCGTTGCGGATGATGATGTCCTTGGCCCGGCCGGTGACGACGAGGTAGTCGTGGTCGACCCAGCGGGCCAGGTCGCCGGTGCGGAAATAGCCTCCCGCGTCGTATGCTTCGGCGTCGTCGGCCGCGTGTAGATATCCAACCAGCATCTGCGGTCCGCGGGCGTGAATTTCGCCGCCGCTGCCTTCGCCGTCGCCGTCGCCGTCGCCGCGCAGCACGATCTGCGCGAATCCAGGGCGCCCGTCGGTCTCCGCGGCATGGTCAGGATCCAGCAGCGCTCCTACCGTGGTCACCGGAACTTCGGTGGAGCCGTATACCCGGGTGACGGCGGCGTGATCGAAATAATCTGCGGCTCTGCGGATCAGCGACGCCGAAACCGACGCGCCACCGCAGACGAACAGTTTCAGCTCAGGCAATCGGGTGCCGGCGCGTTCGGCTGCGACGAGCAACTGCTCCAGAAACGGAGTCGCACCGGCGATATGAGTGCAGGTGGCTCGCCCGATCAGGTCGACCGCAGTGGTGGCATCCCAGCGGTCCATCAGCACGGCCGAGGTTCCGAGCAGCAGCGGACATTCGAATGCGTAGATGCTTCCGCCGATATGAGCGATCGGCGATGGCACCAAGAACCGGTCGCCGGGCTGCACCTGCCAGTGGTCGCGGAGTTGAGTGATCAACGCGTGCATCGAGTTATGGCTGTGTAGAACGCCTTTGGGCCGGCCCGTGGTGCCCGATGTGTAGAGAATCATCCGCACCGCATCGGGATCGAGCGTGGGCAGCTCGATTGTCGGCGAGTTCGCCGTGGGCAACGGCGAACCATCGCGAACCACGACGACCTCGGGTGGGTCCGTCATCTGTGCGGCGACCCGGGCCAGCATCGACGCGTAGTCGTGCCGCCCGAACACCGATGGCACGAAGATCATCCGGGTGTTCGCATCGTCCAGGATGAACAGCAGCTCATGATCGCGCAGCGAGGGCAGGATCGGGTTGACCACCATGCCGGCCAGCGTCGCCGCGAGGTAGATGACCGCAGCCTCATGCCAATTGGGCAGCATGAACGACACGACGCTGCCTATCGGCATCCGGTCCAGCATCGCCGCGGCCATCGCCGTCGCCTGCTCGTGCAGGCTCAGGCAGTCGACCTCGTGGTCGCCGTCGATCAGTACCACCCGCTGCGGGGTGCTCAGCGCGGCGTCGGCGAGTGAATCAGCCAGGGTTTCGGGCACCCACCAGCCCCGCGCATAGGCCTCCGTGGCCCGCTCGTCGTCCCAGCGGACCGTTCGTCCGCCGATCAGTTTGGTGTTCGACATCGCCGCATGTGAGATTAGCCGCGGACCCGTCGCATCGTCATCGTGTGACGGAAACGGGACGCCGGATGCGTGTTGATCGTCAGCTGCGCGACCTGACCGTCGGAGGTCGCATAGGTGCGGTGCACCTCGAGTCCGGGACTGCCGACGTCGACGCTGAGCTGCTCAGCCAGCGTCGGTGAGATCAGCACCGCGGCGATCTCCTGGCGCACCTCGACGATGCTCAGCCCGAAGATGTCTTCGACGAGGGGAAAGATCGGACCGGTGTGTCGTGGCAGCAGTCGGCCAACCCCGGCGAATGCCCGGTTGATGTAGTACTCGGTCCGGCAGACCGGGTACTCGGCCCCGTCGACCCGGCGAAAGCCCTTGACGGCCAACCACTCTTCGCCTTTGGTGAGCCCGGTACGGGCGGCCAACTCGTCGTCGACCACCGTCATCCCGGTGGATTCGATCGCGAACTGCGCGCCGGTGGCGAAGGCCAGCAGGTCGTTGATCGAGACGACGTCTTGGACGTAGGAGTCGGAGGACGGACGCGGTACCACGAGCGTGCCCGCCCGCGGCCGCGATGCAACGAGGTTGTCCTCGCGCAGCCGCCGCAGCGCTTCCCGGACTGTATACCTGCTGACCGAAAAACGTTTGCAGAGTTGGTGTTCGGTGGGCAGCTGCGACCCGACCGGATAGACACCGTCCACGATCTCCTTCCGCAGCGCGCGCGCCACCTGCAGGTAGCGGTGGTCGGTGGTGTCAGCCATCGTGACCGCCCTGCCGAAACGCCAGCAGGCTGCCGTCCGCGTCGGCCGACACATAAAGCGTGCCGTCGGGCCCGGCGGTGATGCCGGCGAACGGTCCCTGCGGGCCGGAGAACGGTGGCATGCCTTGGAGCGGCTTGGGCACCACACCGGGTCCGGCGCCGAGGGGCAACCCGGCGGCGATCGTGCGCCGCGACCCGTCGCCGAGATCCACCTCGACCAGCTCCCTGGCTCCGGCGTCGACGACGTACAGGAGGTTACCGTCGACCAGAATGCCTTGCGGGCGGCCGAATTCGTCCGCCACGGTCTTTCGGTCGGATCCGGCGAGCGTGACCACCCGTCCGCCGCCGGCCTCCGATACCAGCCACCCGCCGTCGGGTGCAACAGCGACCCCGATCGGATCGGCCAACCCGGACGCGATCACCTCGACCCG
Organism: uncultured Actinomycetota bacterium; assembly: GCA_963750885.1. GTDB lineage: Bacteria > Actinomycetota > Actinomycetes > Mycobacteriales > Mycobacteriaceae > Mycobacterium. Next base: position 487,334 of record CAVVSN010000024.1, on the reverse strand, counting down.
CCCGCTGCGGATCGCCACCACCCGTCCGGTTCCGAGTTCGGCGGCCGCGATCGTCCCGTCGGCCGCGATCGCCACCCCGTAGAGCTGATCGAACCCGTCGGCCAGCACGTCGCTTTCGCCGTCTGCCGGCCGGTAGCGCGAGATCTGGCCACCGGAGGTGGTGACGACGAACTCGCCCGGTCCAGCGGGAGCAAGTCCGCGAAGGAACCCCGGATAGCCCGGCGTGAACAGCATGCCCACGGTGTGCAGAGCGCGGTCCGGACCGAGCACGTAGAAGTAGGTGCCGTCGGCGACATACAGCCTGCCGTCGGCGCCCACGGCCAGATCCAGTGGCCAGTTCAGCCCGCCGGGCAACAAGGCCTCGGTCGCGCCGTCGGGGAGGATCTCGGTGATCTCGCCGGTGAAGTTCGAGACGAACAGCCGATCGCCGACGAAGGTCGAATTGTCCAGCCCCGGGCTGAGATTGGCCAGGACCGTCTGCTTGCCGGTGCGCGGGTCGATGCGCAGCACCTGGCCGCTGTGCACCTGAGTCGAGATGATGTGGCCGTCCGAGTCGAATTTCACCGAGTCCGGCACGCCAAGGCCGGACGCGACGGCCTCGGGCTCACCCCCGTCGAGGCCGATGCGCCAGATCTCGTTGGCGCCCATCACCGGGAAGTACAGCAAGCCGTCCGGTCCGACGTCCATCGCGTTGGGCGACGGGACGTTCTCCGCAAGCACCTTCGGCGCACCGCCGTTGAGGTCCAGCTCGAGAAGCCTTCCGCCCTCGCGGCATTCGCCGACGAACAACCGGCCCTGATGAACGGTGATGCCGTTGGCCGAGGGGATATCGGCCCGCAGCACTCGGGTACGGCCGTCGGTACCGCGCACGCTGACCCGACCGTCCATCACCTCGGTGGCGTAGAGATCACCGTGCGGGCCGAACGCCACATCGTCGGGCGCGATGATCTCGCCGCCCTTGGCGCTGATGGTCTCCAGTTGACCGGTGGCGACGTCGAGCGCGCTGATCTGGCTGCCGGTCACCTGCGCGATGTAGATCCGGCCATCGGGCCCGGTCCGCAGACCGTTGGCGCCGAACAGCCTGCTGGGCGCGGTGAGCCGCTCCATGCGCCAACCCGCTGCGAGGGTTGGTGACCCCGCCGTTCCGGAGCGGCCTTCGTGCAGCAACATCGGTAATGACCTCCGTGGCCCGTGCGTCGCGGCTGTTTCAGCCGGTGACGTTAGCAACAGGGTCTGGTCCAGACAATAGCCAGACACGCTTCCGTCAGGGCCACTTGACGCTCAGCCATTTGCAGAGAATCATATTCTCAATTATGCACATCTCGGTATGTTGTCCGGACAATTCGTAGGCGAATTCTGATAGTGGTCGATAATCTGCTCGATCTGCGGGGGCGCGTGGTCATCGTCGCCGGTGCCGCCGGCGGCGGCATCGGTACCACCGTTGTCCGCATGGTCGCTGAAGCGGGCGCGACGGTCATCGCGGTCAGTCGAGGCAAGGACAACCTCGACACTCACATCTCTCCGCTGATCGACCGCGGACTGCCGATCGTTCCGTTGGCTGCGGACATCGCCACCGAGGATGGCGTGGCCGCCGCGATCGAGCAGGCACTGCGCGCCGACGGCGACCTCTACGGCCTGGTCAATGTGGCGGGCGGGGCAGCGCCGGAGACCTGGATGCCGTCGACCCGGGTCACCCGCAGCGACTGGCGCGACCTGTTCACCCAGAATCTGGAGACCGCATTCTTCATGAGCCAGGCCGTGGCCGCGGAGTTGAAAGCCGGCGGTCGCCGTGGGTCGATCGTGTCGATCTCCTCGATCAGCGGGATGAACACCGCGCCGTTCCACATTGCCTACGGCACGGCCAAGGCGGCGATCGCGGCGATGACCCGCACCATGGCCGTCGAACTCGCCGTCGACGAGATACGGGTGAACGCGGTGGCCCCCGGTGTCACCGCAACCCCGGCTTCGCTGACTTACGTCGATGATGACGCCGAACGGGATCGCCGTGCGATCGCGATGGGCCGCCGCGGCCGTCCCGATGAGATCGCCGGTGCCATCCTGTTCCTGTTGTCGGATCTGTCCAGCTACGTCACCGGCCAGACCCTGCTTGTCGACGGCGGACTGGACCTCAAGTGGACGCACCTCGACGCCGACAACACCTCACTCTTTCTCAAGGACGACACTTTCCGAGCAGCGATAAGGAGCACGGAATGACCGAAGTCGAAGCGCCCGAGCAGCTTTCCGCTCCGGCGACCATCGGCGTCGAGGCCTACCTGTCCGAGGACTATGCCCGCGCCGAGCGTGACAAGTTGTGGCGCAAGGTGTGGCAACAAGTCGGGCGGGTCGAAGACCTGCCGAAGACCGGCAGCTTCCTCACTTACGACATCCTCGACGACTCCGTCATCGTGGTGCGCACCGGCCCGGAAACTTTGAAGGCTCACCACAACGTGTGCGTGCACCGCGGCCGGCGACTGGTCGACACCCCCGAACGCACGAAAAGTGCTTGCGGGCACAAGAAGTCGTTTGTGTGCGGGTTTCACGGCTGGACCTACGGCCTGGACGGCGACTGCACCCACATCCCGGAGCAACAGGACTGGCAAGACTCGCTGACGCCGCAGAACACCCACCTCGCACCGGTGCACGTCGACACCTGGGGCGGCTGGATCTGGATCAACCTGGACCCCCACTGCGAACCGCTACGCGACTACCTCGAGCCGGCCGCCACCATGCTCGACCCGTTCGGCCTGCAAAACATGCGGGTGAAATGGCGCAAATGGCTCACCTTCCAATGTAATTGGAAGGTAGCGATCGAGGCGTTCAACGAGACCTACCACGTCGCTACCACCCATCCGCAGTTCAACAAGTTCGGCACGTTCCGGGGCTGGGCGAAGGCGCAGGGTAAGCACAGCAACATCGGCTACGACGCACCGAAAGATCTGACCGAGACCAAGTCGAAGATCCGGCTCGGTACCGGAGATCCGCGGATCTCGACTGCCGAGATGCAGGTGTACACACTCGAGGAGACCAACGCCACCACCACCAAAACGCTGGTGGATGCGGCGAAGCGACTGGCCGATGAGCTCCCGGAGGACACCCCGCCGGAGAAGGTGCTCAGCCATTGGCTGGCCGCCGCGCGCAGCGACGATGCCGCCCGCGGCGTGACCTGGCCGGTCATCGATCCCGAGCACCTCGCCGAAAGCGGCACCGCCTGGCAGATTTTCCCGAACTTCCAGATCGGGCAGGGCCTGACGACAGCGCTGTGCTACAGCGCGCGCCCCAGCGGCTACGACCCCAACAGCTGCGTCTTCGAGGCGGCTTGCTACGAGCTCTACCCCGAAGGCGAAGAGCCACAGACCGAGTGGACGTACCTGGAAGCCGACGACCCTGACTGGCGCACCGTCTTCCCGCAGGACTTCTCCAACATGGCCGCCGTACAGCAGGGCATGAAATCGCTTGGCTTCACCGGAACCAAGCCCAACCCCTACATGGAACGCAGCACCGTCAACCTGCACTACCAGTTAGCAAAGTACATGGGCACTGGCGAACCACAGGAGCTTTGAGACAGATGACAACGTCCGAGACCTGCGGGCCCACCGACGTACCGCAGGACGTCGACATAGACGCGATGCGGACCGAGTACGCCCAGGAGCGCGAGAAGCGCCTCCGCAAGGACGGCGGCACGCAGTACCTCGAACTCGCCGGTGACCTGGCCGACCTCTACGAGGTAGACCCGTACGCCCCGGTGGCCGACCGCGCCCCGATCGACGAGGACATCGAGGTGGCCGTCCTCGGGGGCGGGTTCGCCGGATTGTTGTCGGGCGCACACCTGAAAAAGGCCGGTGTGCAGGATGTTCGGATCATCGACATGGCCGGGGACTTCGGCGGAGTGTGGTACTGGAACCGCTTCCCGGGCATCCAGTGCGACAATGACGCCTACTGCTACATCCCGATGCTCGAGGAACTCAGCTTCTTGCCGAGCAAGAAGTTCGCCGACGGCGCCGAGATCTTCACGCACTGTCAGGCTATGGGCAAACACTTCGATCTTTACGACGGCGCGATCTTCTCCACCCAGGTCGAGACCATGCGCTGGGACGAGGAGATCAAGCGCTGGCAGCTGACCACGAACCGCGGTGACGACATCCGCGCGCGGTTCGTGGTGATGGCGCAGGGCTCGTACAACAAGCCCAAGCTCCCCGGTATCCCCGGTATCAAGGAATACCTGGACGCCGGCGGCCACGCGTTCCATTCCGCGCGCTGGGATTACGACTACACCGGCGGCGATGCCAGCGGCGGCCTGCACAAGCTGGCCGACAAACGGGTCGCACTAGTCGGCACGGGGGCTACCGGCGTCCAGCTGGTGCCACATCTCGGCCGGGATTCCCAGCAGCTCTTCGTGTTCCAGCGCACCCCGTCGTCGGTGGACATGCGCGCCAACACACCCACCGACCCGGCCTGGGCGGCGACCCTGCAGCCCGGGTGGCAGGAGGAGCGCAAGCGCAACTTCCACAACTGGTCACCGTTTGTCGGGGTGGTCTTCGGCGAACCTGATCTGGTATGCGACTTCTGGACCGAATTGGGCCGCAACATGACCGCCCGGATCGCCGACAGCCCGGATCCCGCCTCGCTGGGCATCGAGCAGATCATGGCGATCCGGGAGGAAGAGGACTACAAGATCATGGAGCGGCTGCGGCGGCGCGTGGCCGCCCTCGTCGACGACCCCGATACCGCGGAGGCGCTCAAGCCGTTCTACCGCTTCATGTGCAAGCGGCCGTGTTCGAGCGAGACATACCTGCCGGCGTTCAACCTGCCCAACGTGACCTTGGTCGACGTGTCGAAATCTAAGGGCGTGGAACGTCTGACGGAGAAGGGCATTGTCGCCAACGGCGTCGAGTACGAGGTCGATTGCGTCGTATTCGCCAGCGGGTTCGAGATCTCCACGGAGATCAGTCGGCGTTTCGCCATCGACGTCATCGAGGGCCGAGACGGGCAGTCGCTGTTCGACTATTGGCACGACAGGTACCAGACGCTGCACGGCATGACCACGCGCGGATTCCCCAACCAGTTCTTTACCGGCTTCATCCAGGGCGGCGTCTCGGCCAACACCACCGCGATGTTTGAGCAACAGGCCGAGCACATCGCCTACATCATCGGCGAGGCGCAGAAACGCGGCGCGACCACCGTCGAACCCAGTCAGGAGGGCCAGGACAGCTGGGTCAGAACGGTCGCCGAACTCGCGATCGACAACTCGTCCTTCGAGATGTCCTGCACCCCAGGCTATTACAACAACGAGGGTCAGGGTGGCGCCAAAGACAACGGTGCGTTTCTCGGTGATTTCTACTCGCCGGGCTTCTACGCCTTCGGCGACCTGATCGCCGAGTGGCGCGCCAGGGCTGACCTAGAAGGTCTCGAGCTTTCGTGAGCGAGTTGCGGTTTGACGACCGGGTGGCCGTCGTTACCGGTGGCGGGCGCGGGCTGGGATGCGCCTACGCCCACCTGCTCGCCGAACGCGGGGCGAAGGTCGTTGTCAACGACCACGGTGGCAGCCTGGCCGGTGAAGGGGCCGACACCGGCCCGGCCGAGCAGGTCGTCGAATCGATCAGGGCGGCCGGGGGAGAAGCCGTCGCCTGCACCGCGTCGGTCGCGACCCGCGACGGCGCAAAGGCCATCGTGCAGACCGCGATCGACCACTACGGCCGTATCGACATCCTGATCCACAACGCCGGTAACGTGCGGCGGGGATCGCTGAAGGAGATGAGTTACGAAGACTTCGACGCGGTGCTCGATGTGCACCTGCGCGGCGCTTTCAGCGTTGTGCGGCAGGCATTTCCAGCCATGTGCGCGGCCGGATACGGACGGATCGTGCTGACCTCGTCGATCGGCGGCCTGTACGGCAACCACGGTGTCGCTAACTACGCGGCCGCCAAGGCGGGCATCATCGGGCTCTCGGCCGTCGCGGCTATCGAGGGCGCCGCCGATGGTGTGATGTCGAATGTGATCGTGCCGGCCGCGGTGACCAGGATGGCCGAGGGGATCGACACGTCGGCCTATCCGCCGATGGGTGCCGAACTCGTGGCGCCGGTGGTCGGCTGGCTGGCACACGAATCATGTTCGGTGAGCGGCGAAATGTTCATCGCGTTGGCAGGCCGGGTGGCCCGGGCCGTGATCGCTGAGAGCCCCGGTGTGTATCGGCCGTCGTGGACAGTCGATGACGTCGGCGAGCACCTCGACGCGATCCGAAACATCAATGCCCCGTTGGTCTTTCCGGTCCTGCCGGACGGCCACAACGACCATATCCGCTACAGCTTCGGACTGGCGCACAGTTCCAATGATGCGGGTGCCCTCCGTGGCTGACGGCAACGGCCCGTTGGCCGGGGTGCGGGTAATCGACCTCACCGCAATGGTGATGGGACCGTATTGCACGCAGATCATGGCTGACATGGGCGCCGACGTCATCAAAGTCGAGCCGCCGCAGGGAGATAACACCCGCTACATCTCGGTAGGTCCAGCGCCGGGTATGAGCGGGGTATTCGTCAACGTCAACCGCGGCAAGCGCAGCATCGTCCTGGATCTGCAGACCGACGCGGGAACGCTTGCGCTGCGGGCTCTTATCGAAACCGCCGATGTGTTCATCCACTCGATGCGGTCGAAGGCAATCGTCAGGCTCGGCTTCGGTTACGACGATGTAGCGGCGATGAATCCCGCTGTCGTCTACACGAATTGTTACGGGTATGGCCGGCGGGGGCCGGATCATGATCGACCCGCCTACGACGACACGATTCAAGCCGAATGCGGTCTGCCGGCGGTGCAAGAGCAATTGACCGGCCAGGCCGATTACGTCGGCACCATCATGGCCGACAAGGTCGCCGGGTTGACCGCGCTCTACGCAACGATGATGGCGTTGTTTCATCGCGAGCGCACCGGCTTTGGGCAAGAGGTCGAGGTCGCCATGTTTGAAACGATGGCCTCGTTCATGCTCGTCGAACACGCCAACGGTGCCCTGTTCGATCCGCCGCTGGGGCCCGCGGTGTATCCGCGTACCGTCGCGCGCAACCGCCGCCCATACCGCACCAGCGACGGCTACATCGCAGCGCTGATCTACAACGACAAGCACTGGAACGCTTTCATGAAGGCCGTGCAGCCACCGTGGGCCAGTGAGCGGTATTCGACACTGGAACTGCGCACCCCCGAGATCGATACGATCTACGGCTTGGTGGCCGAAACGATGAAAGAGCGGTCCACCGCCGAGTGGTTGGCGTTGCTGCGCGAACTCGAGATACCGGCCGCGCCTCTGAACACACCCGAAGCGCTGTTCGACGATCCGCATCTGAACGCCGTCGGCATGTTCGAGACGGTGGAGACCACGCACGGACCGGTGCGCTTCCCGGGCGTACCAACCTGGTTCTCACGGACACCTGGGCGCGTCGCAGGCCCGGCGCCGGAGCTCGGCGCCCACACCGACGCGGTGCTCGACGAGCTAGGCCTGGCTGTCGACGTGAATCCGATGTTCGGTTCGGGATAGCGCTATTCAACGAAATGCATTGCAAATAAAGGAGTTTCCCATCATGTCCGTGCCCGTCTACAAACGCATCCTCGACCTGTTCGAGGCCGAGGGTGTGAACACTCTGTTCGGTATCCCGGACCCGAACTTCGTGCACATGTTCGCAGAGGCCGACGCGCGCGGGTGGTCGGTGGTGGCGCCGCATCACGAACTGAGTGCGGGATTCATGGCCGAGGCGGCGTCACGGATGACGGGCAAGCCCGGCCTATGCATAGGCACGCTCGGCCCGGGCATGGCCAATATCGCCGGGGCGATTCAGTGCGCGCTAGTCGAGAACTCACCGGTCATCTTCCTCGGCGGGCAGCGGGCCCGCGTCACGGAGCGCCGGGTGCGACGCGGCCGCATCCAATTCGTCCAGCAGGAACCTCTTTTCGCCGCGTCGGTGAAGTACAGCAGCTCGATCGAGTACGCCGACCAGACCGACGAGATCATCCACGAGGCCATCCGCAGGGCGATGTCCGGCACCCCGGGGCCGTCCTACGTCGAGTTCCCGTCGCATGTGATCCTCGAGGAACTTGATGTCGCCGAGGCGCCGAGCCCGTCGAGCTACCGGCTGGTCAACCAGGGCGCCGGCAGCCGCGAGGTGGCTGAGGCCGTCAAGCTGATCCGCGAAGCCAAGAGCCCGATCCTGCTGGTGGGCCACGGCGTGCACACCTCACGTACCCAACAGGAGGTCAAGGAGCTGGCTGAGCTCATGGCCTGCCCGGTGATTCAGACCTCCGGCGGGACCTCGTTCATTCCGGGACTGCAGGATCGGACGTTCCCCTACTTGTTCTCCCCGGCCGCCAACGAGGCAGTCGAGGAATCCGACCTGTGCGTTGCGCTGGGTACCGAACTCGGTGAGCCGATGCACTACGGCCGGACCCAGCACTGGGCCGGCAACGACGCGAACCGCAAATGGGTGTACGCGGAGCAGGACCCGACCGCCATCGGCGTCAACCGACGGTTCGACGTGGCGCTGGTCGGCGATCTGCGCGGTGTCGTGCCGCAGTTGATCGAGGCGCTGAAGGATTGTCCGCGCAAACTCGCACCCTCGCTGCAGGTCCTAATCGAAAAGGATGCGAAAGAGCTTGCGGACATGGCGGAATCGGCGCCGTCCGGACGCTCACCGATCCACCCGGCGCGCTACGTCGTCGAGGCCACCAAAGCGTTCAACGAACTCGAGGACGGCATCCTGGTGCGCGACGGCGGCGCGACCGTGATCTTCCAGTGGACCTACTCGCAGTCCAAGCCGCGCGACGTTATCTGGAACCAGAACTTCGGCCACCTCGGCACCGGTCTGCCGTACGCGGTCGGGGCATCGGTGGCCGAGGGCGGCAAGCGCCCGGTGATGCTGCTGACCAGCGATTCGGCGTTTCTTTTCCATATCGCCGAGCTGGAAACCGCTGCGCGGCAGAATCTTCCACTGGTGTGCGTGGTGGGCGTCGACCACCAGTGGGGACTCGAAGTGGGCGTCTACAAGCGCACCTTCGACCAGCCGTCGCCGCAACCCGGTGTGCACTGGAGCAAGGACGTCCGGATGGACAAGGTCGCCGAGGGTTTTGGTTGCCACGGTGAGTACGTCGAGAAGGAAGAGGAGATCGGCCCGGCGATCGCTCGCGCCTACGCCAGTGGCAAAGTCGGTGTAGTGCACGTGTGCATCGATCCGAAGGCGAATTCCGAGGAGATGCCCAAGTACGACCGATTCCGCACCTGGTATGCCGAAGGCACCCAGTAAGGAAAAGGACTGCGAAAAGGAGCAGCTATGCGCGAATACCTGAAGTTCTACATCGACGGACAGTGGGTCGACCCGTTGCGGCCGAATCCTTTTGACGTGGAAAACCCGGCGACGGAGCAGGTTTCCGGGAGGATCTCGCTGGGCTCGGCGGCCGATGTCGACGTGGCGGTCAACGCCGCCCGAAGGGCGTTCGCCGGCTGGTCGCAATCCAGCCGCGAACAGCGCCTGGATCTGTTGCAGGCCATCCTCTCCGAGTACCAGAAGCGTGCGGATGATCTCGCCGAGGCGGTCACCGAGGAAATTGGGGCGCCGGCATCGCTGTCCGCAGGCCCGCAGGTATTCCTCGGGATCGGGCACCTGATGACGGCCATCGATGTGCTGAAGAACTTTTCGTTCGAGGAACACAAAGGGGAGAGCCTGATCGCCAAGGAGCCCATCGGTGTCTGCGGGTTGATCACGCCGTGGAACTGGCCGATCAACCAGGTCGCGGTGAAGGTTTACCCGGCCTTGGCGACCGGCTGCACCGTCGTTCTGAAACCATCGGAGGTGGCCCCTTATTCGCCCTACATCTTCGCCGAGATCCTGGATGCCGCGGGCGTGCCGGCCGGGGTGTTCAACTTGGTCAACGGCGATGGCGCTGGCGTGGGCACGGCGTTGGCGAGCCATCCCGACATCGACATGGTGTCGTTCACCGGCTCCACCCGCGCCGGTGTCGAGGTGGCCAAGCTTGCTGCCCCGACCGTGAAGCGGGTGACCCAGGAGCTCGGCGGTAAGAGCCCGAACATCGTCCTCGACGACAGCGGCTTTGCCGAGGGCGTCAGCGCCGGGGTGGCCAACATGATGCCGAACTCGGGTCAGAGCTGTAACGCGCCGACGCGGATGCTGGTCCCGAATTCCCGTATGGCCGAAGCCATCTCCATCGCGCGTGAGGCGGCCGAGCAGGTCACGGTCGGCCCTCCCGACGAAGGGACGACGATCGGACCGGTGGCCTCGAAGGCTCAGTTCGACAAGGTTCAGCGCCTGATTCAGAAGGGCGTAGATGAGGGTGCGACCGTGGTGGTGGGCGGTCCGGGCCGGCCGACGGGGTTAGACAAGGGTTACTACGTCAACCCGACCGTCTTCGCCCACGTCACCAACGACATGACGATAGCGCGCGAAGAGATCTTCGGGCCGGTGCTGTGCATCCTCGGCTACGACGACATCGACCAGGCCATCGAGATCGCCAACGACACCGAGTACGGCCTCGCCGGCTTTGTCTCAGGGGCCGATCTCGATCAGGCGCGCGACATTGCCCGCAAGATCCGCGCCGGCTGGGTGACGATCAACCACGCTTTCGACATGAACACACCGTTCGGCGGGTACAAGCGCAGCGGCAACGGTCGAGAGTGGAGCGAGTTCGGGTTCCACGAGTACTTGGAAGTCAAGAGCATTTTGGGCTACTCGCCGTAAGGCCGCGACCGGCTCCGGCCGACCATCAGGAGGTTGCAATGAAGTGTCGTGCCGCAGTGCTGCGCGGGGTCGGCGAGGACTGGGAGATCCGCGAGGTCGATCTCGATCCACCCCACGCCGGTGAAGTCCTGGTACGGATGGCCGTTGCCGGTATCTGCCATTCCGATGACCACCTCGTCACCGGCGACGTACTGCCGACCCCCGAGGTGCGGGCTTCGACCGGTATCCCTGAGCCGGACTGGTTCCCGATGCTCGGTGGTCACGAGGGCGCCGGTGTCGTCGAAGAAATCGGGCCGGGTGTGACGTCGGTGCAGCCGGGCGACCATGTGGCGATGTCGTTCATTCCCGCGTGCGGCAGTTGCCGGTTTTGCGTGAACGGTCAGAGCTACATCTGCGACGCCGGCGCAAGTTTGTTCTCAAGGGAGATGCCGACCGACGGAACCTGTCGCCGGCATCTCGGCGACGAAAACCTGATGGCCTACGGACAACTCGGCACATTCGCCGAATATGCGGTGCTGACGGACAGGTCCGTCATCAAGATCGACGACACGATCCCATTCCATGCCGCCTCACTGGTGTCGTGCGGCGTCAGCACCGGCTGGGGCTCCGCAACGGTTTCCGCGGGCACCGAACCCGGTGACACCGTCGTCGTCATCGGTACCGGAGGCGTAGGGATGAATGCCCTGCAAGGGGCGCGCGCGGCCGGCGCTACCTCTGTCGTTGCAGTGGACCCGATTGAGTCCAAGCGGGATTCGGCCAAGATCTTCGGTGCCACGCACAGCGCCGTCTCCGCGGAGGAGGCGATACCTCTGGTGGCCGAAATCACCGCCGGCGTGATGGCCGACCGCGTCGTCGTGACCGCCGGCGTCGTGCATGTCGAGTTGATCCCGTTGGCCATGCGGCTGCTTCGTAAAGGCGGGACATGCGTGGTCACCGGCATCACCCCCTATACCGAGCCGGCGGTTCCGCTGATCCTGCAGGAGATGGTGCTGTCGTCTAAACAACTCAAGGGAGCGCTCTACGGCGGGATGAATCCGCGCACCAGCGTGCCATTGCTGTTGTCGATGTATCAGGCAGGTGCATTGAAACTCGATGAGCTGGTCACCCGCCATTACCAGCTTGACCAGATCAACGAGGCGTTCGTGGACCTGCGTGAAGGACGCAATATTCGCGGACTCATCGATTTTGCCTTCAGCTAAAATTCGCTTCTGACCAAGAAACCGGTCGGCGGGCTGGAGCGGTGACCATGAAACCGGCCAGAGCAAACCCGTACCGGTTCATTCTGCGACGATGGCGCTGCTTCCTGGGAAAGAAGCGGCGAAGTAGAAGTCGCCAGATTCGAATCCATGGCATCGTTCATGTTGGTCGAGCATGCCAACGGTGCCATGTTCGACCCCCGCTGGGCCCGCGATCTACCCGCGGAAGGTGCCGCCGAATCGCAAGCCGTATCGCCCCAGTGACGACTCGAGCCTGTTCTCTTGCCGCGCGCGGAGTTGGCGCGCGGCAGCATATCTCGACCGCCGCCGCGCCGTGTCTGCCGCTGATGCGCACTGCCCGGACCTAAACTGGCGCCTGCATCAGCAGGGAGGGGCACCCGAGCATCGGCGGCATCAAGGCCACCGACCAGGAAACTAGTCGGCGCGCTGGAGAGGTGAACATGGAACCGGCCGGGGCGTACCCCGTGCCGGTTCATTCTGCTCGGAAGCCTCGCTGGGTCGCCCCACCACCGGCTAGCCGCTCGACCACCCGCCGGGCCAGCGTCGACGGTGACCGGCCCGAGCGCCGCCCGGGCATCCGTGCCCTGGACGGCCTGCGCGCGTTGGCCGTCGGACTGGTCCTCGCCGATCACGGCGGTATCCCCGGCATGGCCGGCGGGTTCCTGGGCGTCGACGTGTTTTTCGTGCTCAGCGGTTTCCTGATCACGTCGCTGCTGCTCGACGAACTGGGCCGCACGGGTCGTGATCGACCTGGCCAACTTCTGGATCCGGCGGGCCCGGCGACTGCTGCCCGCGCTGGTCCTGATGGTGCTGACGGTGGCCGTCGGACGCCAACTCTTCGCACCGGAGGCGATCGCCAGCCTGCGCGACGACGCCGTCGCCGCCTTCTTCTGGGTGGCGAACTGGATGTTCGTCGCGGACAAGACCGGTTACTTCGCTCAGGGATCTCCGCCGTCGCCGCTGCAGCACGCCTGGTCACTCGGCGTGGAAGAGCAGTACTACATCGTCTGGCCGCTGGCACTGGTTGCGGTGGCCCTGGGACTCGCGGTCCGCGCACGTCGGCGGAAGAAGCGGGCCACCGTCGGCGCAGTCCGTCTGACGGTGTTCCTGCTCGCCACGCTCGGAGCGCTGGGGTCCGCCGCGGCCGCGATTCTGCTTGCGTCGGACGCGACCCGCGACCGGGTCTATTTCGGCACCGACACCCGGGCGCAGGCGCTGCTGGTGGGCGCCGCGGCGTCCGCGCTGCTGGTCGGCGACTGGCCTGCGCTCAATCGCGGGTGGTCGCTGATCCGCTCCCGAACGGCCAAGTGGATCGCCCGGTTGCTCCCGGTGATCGGCCTGGCGCTGCTCGGGGCGGCCGTGCACTTCGCCACCGGCAGCGCCCGGGAGTTCCGCGGCGGCCTGCTGATCGCGGTCGCCGTCGCCGCGGTGCTGGTGATCGCCCCGGTGGCACTGGATCAGCGCGGACCGGTCGCCACCGCGCTGGCCTGGGGTCCGCTGGCCTGGCTCGGCGGCATCTCCTACGGCATCTACCTGTGGCACTGGCCGATCTTCCTGGTTCTCAACGGCCAGCGGACCGGCTGGCACGGCCTGTCGCTGTTCGCCCTCCGGTGCGCCGTGACGCTGGCGATCTCGGTGGTGTCGTGGTGGGCGATCGAGCAGCCGGTCCGAAAGTGGCAACCGATGCGGGTGCCACTGCTTCCGCTGGCCGGAGCCACCGCGGCGACCGCCGCGGCAGTGACGTTGCTGGTGGTTCCGGTTGTTCCGAAGGCCGGTGTCAGCGCACTCGACGCCAGCCTTCCGCCGGGTGTGTCGCCGGTCGCGGTGGTCTCACCGTCGCCTGCCGAGAGCCGTCCGGCCGGCGCGGGCGATCACCAAGCGAGACCCGCGCCGGCCGTTCACCGTGTCGGTGTTCGGCGACTCGATCGGCTGGACGATGATGCACTTCCTGCCGGCGACGCCGGGATTCCAGTTCGTCGACCACACCGTGATCGGTTGCAGCCTGGTGCGCGGCGGGCCGTACAGCTATCTCGGCCAGTCCCTGGACCAGAAGAGCGAGTGCGAATCATGGCCGGGCCGGTGGACCTCGCAGATCTCCGCCGATCAGCCCGACGCCGTCCTGCTGGTCATCGGGCGCTGGGAGACCGTGGACCGGGTCAACGAGGGACGGTGGACCCACATCGGGGATCCGGCCTTCGACTCCTACATCAGCGCCGAGTTGCGGCGTGCGGTCGACATCCTCAGCTTCAGCGGTGCGCCGCTGACCGTCGCGAACTTGCCGTACAGCAGACGGGGTGAACGGCCGGACGGCAGTTTGTATCCCGAGGATCAGCCCGAGCGGGTGGACGAGTGGAACACCATGCTGGGCAAGACGATTGGCAATCGCCCGGACGTTCACATCCTCGACCTCAGGAAGAAGCTGTGCCCGCAGGGAACGTACACGGCCGACGTGGACGGCATCCACGTCCGCAGCGACGGCGTGCACCTGACCGAGGAGGGCGTGCAGTGGATGACGCCCTGGCTCGAGCAGTCGCTGAAACCGCGCTGATCTAGCGGCCGCCGAAAGCCTAGGTGGCGGCGTAGCAGCTGAGTTCCATGCTGTCGCTGTCGCGGACGGCGAAATTGAAACTCACGTAGCCACTTTCGCTGCCGTGGACGTAGTCGAGGTAGGACCGGGTGTCCGGGCTCTCGGTGTTGTCGGCGATGACGAGGGCGCCGGGCGACAGCCTCGGCTCCAGCAGCTTGATCACCGGCAGGTACAGCTCTTTCCACCCGTCGAGCAGGACGAAGTCGACCGGCCCGTCCAGTTCCGCGAGCGTGGACAGAGCATCGCCTTCCAGGACGGTGATCAGGTCGTCCAGACCGGTCTCGGCGAACGTCTGCTTGGCGGTGGCAATCTTGGTTTCGCTGATCTCCGTCGTCACCACCCGGCCGGAGCCGTTGTCGCGCAGCCCCGATGCCAGGTGCAGCGCCGAAATGCCAAAGGACATACCGAATTCCACGATGGTGGCCGGCTTGGTTGCCCGCACCAGCGAGTACAGCAGCCGGCCGGACTCGGGCGTGACCGGGATGTAGAACTCGCTCATCGCGTCGGCGCGTTCCTTGACGGTGACGGCGGCGGACATGTTGGGGCGCCGCTCGCGCAGCGTCGACATCTGTTCCTGCGCCTCGGCGTACATCCGGTGCAGAGTGTCGGCGACTCGGGGATCTTGCAATGTAGTAGTAGCCATGTCGTCGAGCCTAGGCGTTAATGAACGCTAACGGGCACTTACCTCAGCTGACCGGCTGCGGGAGCAGCACGATCTTGCCGTGGGTGTGCCGTCTGCTCGAGTTCTGTCGAAGGCGTCGACGACCCGATCCAGCGGGTAGGTCGCAGCAACGTCGAAATCCACCGCGCCGGACACGATCAGATCGGCTAATTTCCTGCAGCACAGCCGGTGTCGAAGCCTCGGCACTGCCTTCGGTCTTCGCGCCGACTTCGGCGGCCTTGGCAAACGAGATGATCGTGTTTATCCGCTCGAGTGGCACACCGAGATCGACGGCGAGCTGTACATAGTCCGGCCCGAACAGGTCGATGAAGGCGTCGACGCCGTCGGGGGCGGCCTGCTGCAGTCGGTCAGCCAATCCGTCGCCGTATTCGATCGGCTCGACGCCGTGCGCGCGCAGCCACTCCGCGTTACCCGACGACGCGATGCCCAACACCCGTACACCTTGCAGCGCCAGCAGTTGCACCACGAGACTGCCGACTCCGCCGGCGGCTGCCGAGACCGCCACGGTCTCACCTGACTGGGGCGCGACCGCGCGAACCGCGGCGTACGCCGTGGCGCCCACCACGTACAGCGAACCCGCGACCTCCCAACTCAACTCGGTCGGCTTGTGAATCAGCTGCTCGACCGGGACGCTCGTGTGGGTGGCGTGGCTCGACCGCTGAAAACTGAACCCGAGCACCTCGTCACCGACGGCGAAATCACTGACGCCGTCTGCCGACTTCGACGACGACGCCGGCCAAGTCGCTGCCTTCGCCGGAGGGAAAGGTGGCCGGGAATTGCTCGTGCAGCGCGCCGGATGCGGATACCGGCCTCGCCGGGGTTGATGCCGGCCGCGCGAACCTCGACGAGCACCTCGCCGGCGCCCGGCTTCGGGCCTCTCGACGTCGGTGACGTAGAGGACGTCGGGTCCGCCGTAACTATCGAACCGGACCGCGCGGGTTTGTGGATTCGCCATGCAGGCGCCAACTCGGCCTCGCGCGGATGTATTCCGGCATCACGCTCTAGGCCACCACGTTGATCGGATCGCCGATGTGAACGGTGTCGAAGTACCACGCGGCGTTGTCCGGGCTGAGGTTGATGCAGCCGTGGCTGACGTTCGAGTAGCCCTGAGAGTCCACCGACCACGGAGCCGAGTGCACGTAGACGCCGCCCCACGTCACGCGGACGGCGTACTGCGCGGTGATCTTGTAGCCCTCGGAGGACTCCAGTGGGATGCCGATGGTCCGCGAATCCATCACGACCGTGCGCTCTTTCGACAGCGCGGAGAAATTTCCGATCGGGGTCGGGCGAGTCGACTTGCCCATCGAGGCCGGCATCGTGCGCAGCACTTCACCGTTCTGGGTGACCGTGAAGGTGTGCGCGGAAATGCTTGCAGTACCTACGACTTCGTCGCCGGTCCCGAAACCGGTCGACAACGCGTGCACCGCGACGCCGACGTGGCTGTGCGCGGGCCAGTACCCGTCCGGCTTCCACTCGACGACGTTCGGTTCGGGCCAATCGAAGGTGCCCGTCATGTGGTTCGGCGCAGTGACTTTGATCGCCCGCTCGGCTGCCGAGCGGTTGGTGACCGGGCTGGTGAACGTGACGATCACCGGGTGGGCCACGCCGACCACCGCGCCGTTGGCCGGCAGGATCGATGCGACCGTGCCGGACGGAGTCGGGGGTGCGATCGCCGCCATGCCCGGGGCGGCCGAACCCATCATGGTCAGCGCGGCGACCGATGCCGCCAGCCAACCCGTACGAATCGCTGTACCCACGGTGCCCACCCTCCGAGAACGATGCGAACCCCCGCCCGCATTGCAGATCTCCAATATGCCCTATGTTCCGCTCAGCAAAGCGAACATAAGTTGCGCACGTTGCAATTAGTAGCCCATAGTACAGGCCATATGCCCAGTTGAACGGCGTATTTACGACAGTAGACGCCGGGCTCGGGCTCTTAAGCTGAAGGCGAGTTGGCAAGCGCCGGCCCGGCTTCAGCCGTGCCAGCTGCTCCAGCGCCGCACGGAGACGGCGATCACCGGGCCGATAAGTGAAACCGATTGATACTGGGCGTATTTCGCGCGAAGCAGATCGCGCCCGCCCTGCAACGTGCTCGCCCTCGCGATGGATGGTGGCGATCCCGTCGGCGCGGACCCACCACAACTGCGTCCAATCCTCGTCGTAGTGGTCGACGAGGAGGCTCACCTGTGGGTTGCGCTCGATGTTGGTCAGGCGGCGCAGCCGTTGCGTGGTCTTCGGTTTGGCGTCCACCGCGGTGTAGACGACCCCGTCGTGCAGTGCGAACACCACCGGCACCAGGTGTGGACGTCCGTCGGGGGCGGCGGTGGCCAGTCGGGCTACCGGCGCTTGCGCGAAGCGGGCCTCGGGGTCGAAGTCGGGCATGCCTAGTTGATGGACAATCCGCCGTCGACGACGATCGTCTGCCCGGTGACGTACCCACCGGCCGCCGACGCCAGCCACACCGCGGTGGCAGCCAGTTCGCGGTCATCGCCGAGGCGGCCCAAGACCAGTCGATGCGACTGGCTCTCCAGGTATTCGGGCGGGTACTCGTCGGTCATCTCGGTCTTGAAGAAACCCGGAGCCAGGGCGTTGACGCGAATTCCCTTGCGGGAGCCCCACTGCTGCGCCAGGTCCCGGGTGAGCCCGATGATCGCGGCCTTGCTCGCGCTGTAGGCCGCCTGCGGAAGGCCCGCGGTGGTGATCCCGAGGACGCTGGCGATGTTGATGATCGAACTGCCGGGCTTCATGACCCGCCCGCAGGCCTGCGCCACCCAGTACGCGCCGTTGAGATTGACGTCGATCACCGAGCGGAACTCCTCGGGTGTCTCCCGGGTCGCCGGGTGAGCGGTGCCGATGCCGGCGTTGTTGATCAACACGTCGACCCGGCCGAACGTCTGCATCGCGGCTTCGACCAACGCCTGACTCTGCTCGGGCACGCTGACGTCGGTGGCGACCGTCAGCGCCTTGCGGCCGCCGGCTTCGACGAGCGCCGCGGTGTCGGCCAACCGGTCGACGCGGCGCGCACCCAGCACGACGTCGGCGCCGGCCTCGGCGAACACCTGGGCAAACGAGACGCCCAGTCCGGACGAAGCGCCGGTCACGATCACCACTTTGTCGTCGAGTCGGAACGAATCGAGAACGCTCATACGAGAAACACCTTTGCGGTCGAGTTGGCCGTCCAGCCAAAGCTTTGAAGCTACCGTCCGGCAGCAATTCGGCCGAAACTCGGAACACCAATCGTCGATATGCCCGATTCAGCGACGCACGCTACGGTTAGATGAACGAAGTTCTGTCGTCACTCACGTGTGACGACATTTCTGGTTAATTCGGGCTGGAACTCATGCAGGAGGTGACGGGATGAGCGGATCGCACCGCCGCAAACCGCGGAGGTCGCTGAGCTTGCTCAGTCTGTTGGCAGCGGCAGGACTTGGTCTGGCCACGGTGCCCGCGAACGCGTCGCCCTGCCATGCCGCCCCTCCCGCGGGACGCGGCTCCGCGGCCGCGCAGGTGGGCCCGCAGATCGTCGACATCGACGCCAAGCTGGGATTCCAGAGCGCCGTCGGCGCCGGGACCGGCATCGTGATCGACCCCAGCGTGATCCTCACCAACAACCACGTGGTCGCCGGCGCGACCGATCTCACCGCGAGGTCGATCGCCAACGGTCAGGTCTACCCGGCCAACGTGATCGGCTACGACCGCCAGCACGACATCGCGGTACTGCAACTCGCAGGTGGTGGCCTCCCGGTGGCAAACATCGGCAACTCGGACGGTCTGAGCGTGGGCGAGCCGGTGGTGTCGCTGGGTAACGCCGGTGGTGTCGGTGGGGCGCCGAGCGTGGAGAGTGGCGCATCGGCGGCGCTGAACCAGACGGTGTCGGCGAACGACGCGCTGACCGGCAGCACCGAAACCCTGGTCGGGTTGATCCAGGTCGATGCGAACATTCGCCCGGGCGACTCGGGTGGCCCAACGGTCAACTCCGCCAACCAGGTGATCGGCATGAACACCGCCGCGATCGCAGAACTTCCACCTCGGCCGCGGCCAAGGCTTCGCGATCCCGATCAACGAGGCGATGGCCATCGCGGGACAGATCCGCTCCGGCGCCTCGTCGCCGACCGTGCACATCGGGCCGACCGCATTCCTCGGCGTCGGAGTCAACGACGCCTCGGGTGGCGCGGGCGCGATCGTCCGCCAGGTGATTCCCACCGGCCCTGCCGCAGGCGCCGGGCTCGCCCCGGGGGACGTGGTCAACTCGATCAACGGCCAACCGGTCAACTCGGCCACCGCGCTGACGAACATTCTCGACCAGCACCACCCCGGCGATCACGTCAGCGTGGGACTGCAGGGGCGGACCATCGACGTGACGCTGGGTGACGGCCCGCCGGGCTGATCCGAACGTCCCAGCTCAGCATCCTTACTCAATTCGTTTGGCGCATAAGGTTTTCGATGCTGCGCCTCGGGTACGTGTAAAATCGTGGACTTGACGAGCAGCAGAGACGACACCGTTGAGCATGATCCTGCCGAGGGAAGTCACGTCGAAGCCGGCGTAGTCGAACATCCCAGTGCCGATGAGTTCGGCGACGCCAAGTCGCTGCCGGCCGATCCGACCTGGTTCAAACACGCAGTCTTCTACGAAGTACTCGTCCGAGCCTTCGTTGACGGCAACGCCGACGGATCGGGCGATCTGCGGGGGCTCATGGAGCGCCTGGACTATCTGCAGTGGCTGGGTGTCGACTGTCTGTGGTTGCCGCCCTTCTACGACTCTCCGCTACGCGACGGCGGTTACGACATCCGCGACTTCTACAAAGTGCTGCCTGAATTCGGCACGGTCGAGGACTTCGTCGGCGTTGCTCAATGCGTCGCACGAGCGGGGCATCCGGGTCATCACCGACCTCGTGATGAACCACACGTCGGATTCACACCCCTGGTTCCAGGAATCGCGCCAAGACCCCGAGGGTCCGTACGGCGACTTCTATGTGTGGAGCGACACCAGCGAGAAGTACACCGACGCTCGCATCATCTTCATCGACACCGAAGAGTCGAATTGGACCTTCGACCCGGTGCGCAAGCAGTTCTACTGGCACCGCTTCTTTTCGCATCAGCCGGACCTGAACTACGACAACCCGGCCGTACAGGAAGCGATGATCGACGTCCTGCGGTTCTGGCTCGATCTAGGGATCGACGGGTTCCGGTTGGACGCGGTGCCCTATCTGTTCGAGCGCGAAGGCACCAACTGCGAGAACCTGCCCGAGACGCACGCCTTCCTGAAGAAAGTGCGCAAAGTCGTCGACGACGAGTTTCCCGGCCGGGTGCTACTGGCGGAGGCGAACCAGTGGCCCGCCGACGTCGTCGAATATTTCGGTGATCCCAGCACCGGCGGCGACGAGTGTCACATGGCGTTTCACTTCCCGCTGATGCCGCGCATTTTCATGGCGGTCCGCCGCGAGTCACGGTTCCCGATCTCGGAGATTCTGGGGCAGACCCCGGAGATACCGGACATGGCGCAATGGGGGATCTTCCTGCGCAACCACGACGAGTTGACGCTGGAGATGGTCAGCGACGAAGAGCGCGACTACATGTACTCCGAGTACGCCAAAGATCCGCGGATGAAGGCCAACGTCGGAATCCGGCGCCGGCTGGCCCCTCTGCTGGACAACGACCGCAATCAGATCGAGCTGTTCACCGCGCTACTGTTGTCGCTGCCCGGCTCACCGTGTCTCTACTACGGCGACGAGATCGGCATGGGTGACGTCATCTGGTTGGGTGACCGCGACGGCGTGCGCACCCCGATGCAGTGGACACCGGACCGCAACGCCGGTTTCTCCAAAGCCAACCCGGGCCGGCTGTACCTGCCCGCTAGCCAGGACTCGGTTTACGGGTACCAGGCCGTCAACGTCGAAGCGCAGATGGACACCTCGACGTCATTGCTGAACTGGACCCGCACCATGCTGATGGTGCGCAGGAGACACGATGCGTTCGCCATCGGGTCGTTCCAGGAATTGGGCGGGACGAACCCGTCGGTGCTGGCCTACGCCCGGGTGTCCGATGACGACGTGGTGGTCTGCGTCAACAACCTGTCGCGTTTCCCACAACCCATTGAACTGAACCTGCAGCAGTGGAACGGCTACATACCGATCGAGTTGACGGGACGGGTGAGATTTCCGCCGATCGGACACCTGCCGTATCTGCTCACCCTGCCAAGCCATGGGTTTTACTGGTTCCAGTTGTGCCACTCGGAGGAGTCGTAATGAATCTGCCGTGGTCAGAATGGCTGCCGCAGCAGCGCTGGTACGCCGGCCGCAGCCGCGAGCTCGCGACCGCCGAGCCGGGTCTGGTGGTAGGTCTGCGCGGCGGTCTCGATCTCGTGCTGGTCGATGTCACCTACACCGACGGCTCGGCCGAGCGTTATCAGGTGCTCGTCGGCTGGGATTCCGAACCACCCACCGAGTTCAGCACCGTCGCAACCATCGGTGCCGACGGCGACCGGGTCGGCTTCGACGCGCTCTACGACCCGGACTCTGCTGCGTTTCTGCTGTCGCTGGTTGATTCGTCGGCCAACCAGGGAGACGTGTCGTTCAGCAAGGAGCCGGACGTCACCCTGCCGCTGAAGGCCTACCCCCGGGTCTCCGACGCCGAGCAGAGCAACACCAGTGTGATCTTCGACCGCGACGCAATCTTGAAGGTGTTCCGCCGGGTCAGCCCGGGGATCAACCCCGACATCGAGCTCAATCGGGTCCTCGGCCGGGCCGGTAACCCGCACGTGGCGCGGCTGCTGGGCACCTACGAACTGATCGTTCCGGGCAGCGACACCACTGTCCCGTTGGGGATGGCGACCGAGTACGAGGGCAACGCGGCCGAGGGCTGGGCGATGGCCACCGCCAGCGTCCGCGACTTATTCGCCGAGGGTGACCTGTACGCCTACGAGGTCGGCGGTGACTTCGCCGGTGAGTCGTACCGTCTGGGTGAAGCCGTTGCATCGGTGCACGCAGGGCTCGCCGAAGCGCTCGGCACCTCGCAGGTACCGTTCCCGGTCGACACCATGCTGGCCAGGTTGTCGTCGTCGGCCGCAGCGGTGTCCGAGGTCGAGCAGTACGTCCCGGTGATCGAGCACCGCTTCCAGAAGCTCGCCGAGCAGACCATCACGGTGCAGCGGGTGCACGGTGATCTGCATCTGGGCCAGGTGCTGCGCACTCCCGAGTCTTGGTTGGTGATCGATTTCGAAGGTGAGCCTGGCCAACCGCTGGAAGAGCGGCGCGCGCCGGACTCTCCGTTGCGGGACGTGGCAGGTGTGTTGCGCTCGTTCGATTACGCCGCTTATGGACCGCTGGTCGATCAGTCGGCCGACAAGCAGTTGGCAGCCCGTGCTCGAGAGTGGGTGCAGCGCAACCGAACAGCGTTCTGCGATGGATACGCGGCGGCATCCGGCGTGGACCCCCGCGACTCCGCGTTGGTCTTGGCGGCCTACGAACTGGACAAGGCGGTATACGAGGCGGGTTACGAATCTCGGCACCGGCCCGGCTGGCTGCCCATCCCGCTACGGTCGATCGCCAAGTTTGTAGCAGACTGATGTGAATCGCGCCTGAATGGCTGCCCCCGCGGTGCACGGCGCGTAGTTCCGATGGAACCATGGCTTTATGTTCGGTGAGACGTTCGACCGCGAGGCCCGGCTTTCGTACCTGCTGGCGGTCCTTGCCGGTGTACTCGGAGCGACGGCCTTCACCCACTCCGCCGGATATTTCGTCACGTTCATGACCGGCAACGCGCAACGCGCCGTACTGGGGTACTTCAACGACGACGTGGTGCTGTCCATAACGGCCGCGCTGTTGCTGCTGAGCTTCGTCGCCGGCGTGGTGGTGGCGTCGGTGTGTAGGCGACATTTCTGGGTGGCGCATCCGCACGGGTCGACGGTGCTGACCACCTTCAGCCTGGTGGCGGCAACGATCGTCGACGTGTTCGACGAGGGCTGGTCGGAAAGCCAGTTGGACTTTCCGCCGATCATGTTGCTGGCCTTTGGGATTGGCGCGTTGAACACCTCATTCGTCAAAGACGGCGAGGTGTCGGTGCCCTTGAGCTATGTCACCGGAACGCTGGTCAAGATGGGTCAGGGCATCGAGCGTCACATCGCCGGCGGAAATCTTTCCGATTGGTTCGGATATTTCATGCTGTTCGCCAGCTTCATCTTCGGCGCCACCGTCGGCGGTTTCATGAGCTTGTTCGTCAACGGCACCGGGATGCTGGTCTTCTCGTCGGCGATGTGCACGTTGGCTACCGGCTTCACGTATTTCCATCAGGATCGGCGCGCCCTGCTGAATTAGCTATCCGCACAAAAACATCGGCCGCAGCGTTGGGGGAACGCTGCGGCCGATGCATGGGGTGGGTCTATCAGGTCGCGCCTTGCGCAGCGCTCAGCGTCCGCTGGATGTCGGGCTTCATGGCAACCAGTTGCTGGTTCCAATAACCCCAGTCATGCGTCCCATTGGGCGGGAAGTTGAACGTGCCGTTGCGGCCACCCGCAGCGGTGTAGTTGTCCCGGAACTGCTCGTTGGTACGCAGGGTGAACTGCTCCAGGAACTTGGCCGGCATGCTGTTGCCGCCCAGTTCGTTCGGAGTGCCGTTGCCGCAGTAGACCCAGATGCGGGTGTTGTTCTGCACCAGGCGCGGAATCTGCACCATCGCGTCGTTGCGCTTCCAGGCCGGGTCACTGCTCGGACCCCACATGTTGGAGGCGCTGTAGCCGCCCGCGTCGCCCATTGACAGACCGATCAGCGTCGGCCACCAACCCTCGGATGGGTTCAAGAAGCCGGATAGCGATGCGGCGTAGGAGAACTGCTGCGGGTAGTACGCGGCCAGGATCATCGCTGACCCACCCGACATCGAAAGACCCACCGCGGCATTGCCGTTCGGGGAGATGCCTCGGTTAGCCTGCAGATATGCGGGAAGCTCCCTGGTAATGAAGGTTTCCATCTTGTAGGTCTGGCAACCGCTCTTGCCGCAAGCCGGCTGGTACCAGTCGCTGTAGAAGCTGGACTGTCCACCGATCGGCATGATCACCGACAGGCCCGACTGGTAGTACTCCTCGAACGCCGGAGTGTTGATGTCCCAACCATTGAAGTCGTCCTGTGCGCGCAAGCCGTCGAGCAGGTAGACCGCGTGCGGTCCGCCGCCCTGGAATTGCACCCTGATGTCGTGGCCCATAGACGCCGATGGGACGTTCAACGTTTCGACCGGCAGACCCTTTTTGGAGAACGCCCCCACGGTCGCCGAGCCGCCGATCGCACCGACCATGCCGGCCAGCAGCGCTGCCCCGACGGTCGCAATTGCCAATCTGCGCGGCAGACTTCCTGCCGCACCGCGGAATTTCTCTGCGAACTTCATAGCTCCTATCCCAACTTTCATTTGCCGCACAAGCGGTCGAATAGCTGTCTGTGGCAGTCAAACACGCCGGTAACTACAAGCGTGTCACTCAAAGCGGAGTGTGGGATCGCGGTTCGCTAACGATTGAGGCTCGAAGCGTTACCCGCAGATAACGATTACGACTCGGAGCTGGCTTCCGGCCTGTTCATATCGAGGTAAGCGGCTGGAAATTCGGCATTGAGTGTGCAAGGACGGTTTCGATTGTGTTGTGAGGGCGCGAATGTCGGCGAAACTCCGCCGACGATGCACAGTCAAAGCCGTAGACGCGCACTCGATGGCCGCAGACCGTCGGCCCGGAAGGTGCTGGTCGACTCGGAGCTGGCCGAGCGCGAAAAAGCCCCCTGCCGAATTGAATTCAGCAGGGGGAGTTACATATTCGTGACCTAGGTAACCAAACGCCGCAAAAGCGTTGATGCCGTGGCGATTCCGAGGACTGCCGCAACGACCAACACCACGATGTCCAGTGGGTTGAAGGGGGTGCCGATGAGTATCGCCCGTAATGCGTGGACTTCGTAGCTGAGCGGGTTGACGGTGCTGAGCGTGTGTAGCCACCCCGGCATCGCGTCGACCGGGTAGAGCGCATTGGACGCGAAGAACAGCGGCATGGTGATCGCCTGGCCGATCCCCATCAGCCGATCGCGGCTGCGCACCAGCCCCGCCAGCGTCATCGACAGGCAGGCGAAGAACGCCGAACCCAGCATCACCACGGCCATCGCGGCCAGGATGCGCAGCGGGTTGATCGTCATCGGAATCCGCATCACGTAGGCCAGCGCCAGTACGCCGATGACCTGGGCCACCGATCGCACGCCCGCTGCGAATGCTTTACCGGAGATCAGCGCGGACGCCGGCGCCGGCGTCACCATCAGCTTGGCCAGGATTCCGGCGTCGCGGTCCCAGATGATCTGGATGCCGTAGAAGATCGAGATGAACAACGCCGACTGCGCGATGATCCCCGGCGCCAGGAACGCCAGATAAGACACCGATCCGGTGTTGATGACGTGCAGCTTGCTGAACGTCGTACCGAAGATCAGCAGCCACAGCGCCGGTTGCACCATCCGCGTGACAAGCTCGGTGCGATCGTGCCGTAGCTTCTGCATCTCCACGAGCGCGAATGCACCGACGCGGCCCAACGTTGCGGGTACCCGCTGCCACCCGTGCGGAGCGCGAGTCAGCGTGATCGGTGTGGACTTGACAGCGTTATCAACCGGCACGGCTGGCAACCTTTCTGCTGGAACGGATTTCACGTAGCGAGCCGCCACTCTCGGGCTGCTCTGACAGGTCCGATGCGGCGTAGTGCCGGAACACGTCCTCCAGCGTCGCGCCCGCGGACACCGTCGATTTCAGCTTCGTCGGTGTCCCGACGGCGCGAAGCGTGCCGTGATGCATCAGCGCCACCCGATCGCACAGCGCGTCGGCTTCTTCCATGTAGTGCGTGGTCAACAGCACGGTCATGCCGAATTGACTCTGCATGTTCAGCACGTGGGTCCACACGTGGTCGCGCGCGATGGGATCCAGTCCCACCGTCGGTTCGTCGAGGACCAGCAGCGACGGGCGGTTGACCAGTGCCTGCGCGACTTCCAGGCGACGCACCATGCCGCCGGAGTACGTCCCGGCAGGCCGGTCGGCGACGTCGAGCAATTCCATGGCGGCCAGCGCCTCGTCCACCCGTTCGGATCGCTGCGAGCGCGGCACGCCGTACAACCGGGCGAACCAGGCCACGTTCTGCCGGCCGGTCAGTGCTGGTTCAATGGAAAGCTGCTGCGGCACATAGCCGATATTGCTTCGAATGTCGTTCGTCTGGTCACGGGCGTCGAGGCCGAAGATGCGCAGTTCGCCGTGCTGCACGGGTGTCAGTGTGGTGAGCATCCGCACCACTGTGGTTTTGCCGGCGCCGTTGGGACCGAGTAGGCCCATCGTCTCGCCCGGCCGAACCTGCAAGGTGACGTCGTCCACCGCGGTGAATTGGCCGTACCGGTAGGTCAGGTTGCGGCCGTCGACCGCCATCGGCAGTGCTGTGCTCATGGTCATCGCTCCTGTAGTCGTCGGGTCATCGAGTCGAGAACTGCCAACCCCTTTGTCAGAGCCTCGATTTGGTCGTCGCCGAGTTCGTTCAGCACGTCGGCCAGCATGGCGCGACGGGCCGATCGCGACGTGTCGACGATCTGTTGGGCCGCTCCGGCCAGCCGCAGCTGGCCCACCCGGCGGTCGGTTTCGTCGGCGGTCCGCAACAGGTAGCCCTTGCCCACCAGCTTGGAGACCAGCGTCGAGGCGGTGTTGGCGACCAGCCCCAGCTCCGCCGCCGCGGCGCTGACCGAGATGCCAGGCTGCCGGGCGACCAACCACAGCAATTCCGACTGCGATTCGGTCAGCCGTGCGGAGTCGAAGCCACGGTCAGCCGAGCGGCGGAGTTGCCGACGGAATCTGCCGACGACGCGGGACACTTCGATGACGGGGTCGATGAGAGTGTTCACTTGTATCTGTTTACGAGCTAAGAATGTGTAGACGCTATGTCCGGGCTAGCAGCCAGCTACTTCTCCAGACGATGCAAAACAACGTCCGCGAGTACGCCGTCTTCGATGCTCGCTGTCATGTAGGTGCAGAACGGCTGCCGACGGCGATCGGTCGGCGAGCCCGGGTTCAGCAGCCGCAGGCCGGTGCTGGTCGTGGTGTCCCACGGGATGTGGCTGTGGCCGAACACCAGCACGTCGGTGTCGGGGTATACGCCCGACATACGGGCGTCACGTCCGGCGCTGCCGCCGGTTTCATGGACCACCGTGAGCCGCAGCCCGTCGAGCACCGCGTCGGCCCGCTCGGGCAATCGCGAACGCAGCTCCGGCCCGTCGTTGTTGCCCCAGCAGGCCACCAGCCGCGCGGACCTGGCGGTCAGCTCATCGAGCAGTTCGGGCACCACCCAGTCGCCGGCATGCACCACCACCTCGGCCCGCTCCACCTCGTCCCACACCCGCGGCGGCAGGTCGCGAGCGCGTCGCGGGACATGGGTGTCGGCGAGCAGCAACAGCTTCACCCGACCATCCTCCACCAGCCGGTGGTCGGGGTCGCGTGCGCGGAGTGGCACGATGCTAAGCAGCGCCGCCCGCCCCCGCTGCCGGGCCGACTCAAGGGAGAGAAACGCCATGCGCACCTTCGATTCAGTCGCCGACCTCGCCTCGATCAAGGGTGAAAGTATCGGAGAGAGCGATTGGGTGACGATCAGTCAGGAAGACGTCAACCTCTTCGCCGACGCGACCGGCGATCACCAGTGGATTCACGTCGACCCGGAACGGGCGGCCAAAGGCCCCTTCGGCAGGACCATCGCGCACGGGTTCATGACGCTGGCATTGCTGCCCCGGCTTCAGCACCAGATGTACACCGTCAACGGCATCAAACTCGCAATCAACTACGGCCTCAACAAGGTCCGCTTCCCCTCGCCGGTCCCGGTCGGCTCCCGGGTTCGCGCGAAGAGCTCGCTGGTCAACATCGAGGACCTGGGCAACGGAGCCACGCAGGCGACCGTGTCGACCACCGTCGAGGTCGAGGGCAGCGACAAACCGGCGTGCGTCGCCGAGAGCGTCGTTCGCTACATCTCCTAGGCCGGGGCGGGTCATGGACACCGGATTGGCTTCCTGGCTGGACGCCGGGCTGTATTTCGACTACCTCGGCTTCGACATCTTCTACCGGGTCGAGGGCAGTGGGCCGCCGCTGCTGCTGATCCACGGCTATCCCTTCAATTCCTTTGACTGGCAACCGATTTGGTCGACGCTGACGCAGCGGTTCACGGTGATCGCGCCGGACATGATGGGGATGGGCTTCTCGGCGAAGCCGGTTGCCTACGAGTACTCGGTGCATGATCACGCGGACATGCACGAGGCGCTGCTGCATCACCTGGGTATCCGGCACGCGCACATCCTCGCTCACGACCTCGGCGACTCGGTGGGCCAGGAACTGTTGGCGCGTAACGAGTTTGGCCAGCACGCCTACGGTGCGCTGGGCATTGATTCGATCACCTGGCTCAACGGCGGGATGTTTGTCGAGACCTACACGCCCCGGGCCGCGCAGAAGCTGCTGTCGGGAACTCCGTTGGGCGACATCCTGAGTCCGCTGCAGAACAGTGCGGTGTCGCGCCGCGTGCTGGAGCCGACGATACGGGAGATGTTCGGCCCGAACACCAAACCGAGCCCGCACATGATGGACGTCTTCCAGCAGATCCTGGGCTACAACGACGGCCGCCGGGTGTTGCACAAGGTCGGCCGATTCATCAAAGACCGCCACACACACCGGAATCGGTGGGTGCGGGCCATGCGCGAGACCGACGTGTCGATGCGGTTGATCGACGGGCCGATCGATCCGAATTCCGGCGCGCACATGGCGCGCCGCTACGCCGAGGTAATTCCCAACGCCGACGTGGTGATGCTCGCCGACGACATCGGACACTGGCCGCAACTGGAAGCGCCCGACGCGGTGCTGACGCATTTTCTCGCCCACATCGAACGGGTCACCGCCGAAAGCTAGAACTCGGCGACCGCGCGCTCCAACCGCTCGGCCAACCGGGCCTGCGCCTCGGCGCGCCGGGTGGGCAGATGCTGCGACGGGAAAGGTGTTGACACCGGCTCGTATTCGCGCAACGTTCGGCGGGCAACCGTCATCTTGTGGAGCTCGGTGGCGCCGTCGGCGATGCCGAGCGACTCCGCGGCGATCATCATCTTGATGAACGGCATCTCGTTGGACACCCCGAGCGCGCCGTGCAGGTGCAAAGCGCGCTGCACGACGTCGTGCAGCACCGTGGGCATCGCGACCTTGACCGCGGCGATGTCGCGTCGCACCTTCTGGTAGTCGTGGTGCTTGTCGATCAGCCACGCCGTCCGCAGCACCAGCAGCCGGAACTGCTCGATCTGGATCCAGCTGTCGGCGATCTTCTCCTGGGTCATCTGGAAATTGGCCAGCGGACCCATCCGGGTCTGCCGCGATACCGCCCGCTCGCACATCATGTCGAACGCCCGACGGGCCAGGGCGATCGTGCGCATGGCGTGATGGATGCGACCGCCGCCCAGCCGGGTCTGCGCGATCGCGAAGGCCTCGCCCTCGCCGCCGAGAATGTGGTCGGCCGGCACCCGGACATCGGCGTAGCGGACGTAGCCGTGGGTGGCGTGTGACTCCGTCCCGACCCCGACGTTGCGGATGATCTCCACACCCGGTGTCCCGGCCGGAACGATGAACAGCGACATCTTGTCGCGAGTGCGCGCTTCGGGATTGGTGACCGCCATGACGATGAAGAACGTCGCGTGCCGGGCGTTGGTGGAAAACCACTTCTCGCCGTTGATCACCCAGTGGTTGCCGTCGCGCGCAGCGCTCGTCACGAACAGCCCGGGGTCGGAGCCGCCCTGCGGTTCGGTCATCGAGTAACACGAGGTGATCTCGCCGTCGAGCAGCGGCTGCAGGTAGGTCGTCTTCTGATCCGGGGTGCCGAACAGGGCCAGGATCTCGGCATTACCGGAGTCGGGTGCCTGCGAGCCGAACACCGACGGGGCCCAGCGGGACCGGCCCAGGATCTCGTTGAGCAGCGCGAGCTTGACCTGGCCATAGCCTTGGCCGCCGAGCTCGGGCTTCAGGTGTGCGGCCCACAGGCCGTGATCACGGACCTGTTGTTGCAGCGGCCGCAGGATCGCCATGGTCTCGGCGTCCTTCTTGTCGTACGGGTCGAGCGACACCAGGTCGAGCGGCTCGAGTTCGTTGACCATGAATTCTTCGACCCAGTCCAGTTTCTGCTGGTATTCCGGGTCCGTTTCGAAGTCCCACACGATTTGTGACGCTACTACTGTGACGTTCGATGACCATCAATACGCGTCCGGCGCGCAAAGCCGATGTCACCGAGCTCTCGCACGCGCTCGGCCGTGCCTTCTTCGACGACCCGGTGTCGGTCTGGATCATGCCCGACGACAAAGCACGGGCGGCCCGTCAGCGAAAGTTCTTCGCCGCAATCGCCCGGCACCACCACCTGGCCGGCGGTGGCGTGGAGGTGGCCACCGACGGGTCCACCATCGGTGCTGCGGCGCTGTGGGATCCGCCGGGACGCTGGAAGCAGTCCGCGCGCGAACAACTGATGATGTTGCCGTCGTTCATTTTCGGATTCGGGTTGAGTGTCGCGACGGGCCGCAAACTCAACCAACTGCTCGATCGGATGAAGTCGCAGCACCCCGAGGAACCGCACTGGTATCTCGCGGTGATCGGCAGCGACCCCTCGGTCCGCGGCAAAGGTTATGGCCAAGCCCTCATGCAGTCCCGTCTCGACCGGGTCGATGCCGAACACGCCCCCGCGTATC
Source organism: uncultured Actinomycetota bacterium (assembly GCA_963750885.1). Taxonomy (GTDB): domain Bacteria; phylum Actinomycetota; class Actinomycetes; order Mycobacteriales; family Mycobacteriaceae; genus Mycobacterium. The sequence goes on along the minus strand of CAVVSN010000024.1, from coordinate 456,396 downwards.
TGGAATCCAGCAAGGCGGACAACGTGCCGTACTACCAACGGTTTGGTTTCGAAGTCACCGGCGAGCTAGTCGTTCCAGGTGGTCCGACGTTGTGGCAGATGTGGCGGGCGCCCAGATAACGCCTGAGTGTTTAGCCTGTCGAACTCAAGGGCAATCGAACCGCTATGCCTGACGACGACACCCTGAGCCCGAGTGAATCGACCGATTCCGACGAGGTGCGCAACGACGACGGCGACATCGTCGTCGACCCGCCCGATGATTGGAGCGAAGCCAACAAGTTCGGTATGACGGCGCGCGAGGAGGAAGAGGGCGAATCCCTCGAGTACAAGCTTGCCGCTGAGGAACCAGACGTGCCGCCCGCTGCGGAGCCGCCGACTGAGCGGCCGGATCGGGTACACCGCGGTCAGATCGATGGCGCCCCCGAGGACGGCGACTCGCTATACAACGTCGACAGGTGACGTCTGAGTGGTGTCGCGCAGCGTCGCACTGAATTGCATTGCCCGATAAGGCCATCCGTGCGTGGTGTTCCACTGCGACACCACCAGCCCGACACCGCCGACCAGGTCGAGCTTCGAGCCCGGCAAAATGTAGCCGCCGTAGAGTTGGGCAACACGGCTGCCGGCATGATCTTCGTCGTCCCACCCGGACCCGATCACCGGCCGTTGCAGCGGTGCCGCGCGCACCGCGGTGGGCGAGTTCAGCACCCGGTAGCCGAGCGCGTACTCCGAGGCCAGGAACCCGCCCAGTATCCATCTGCCGGTTTTCAGCCGGCGCAGTGACAGCTCACCCCAGGTCTCGCCCGCGGGAGTCAACGGTGTGGGTGTGCCGGCCCATGACCAGAGGCCATTCCTGCGTCCCCAGCCGAGGTACCGGCGCCGATCGGCGATGAACTCGGGGCGGACCCGCTGCAAAATGATGCCCTTGTCGCGCTGAAAGCCGGTGGATGCCACATAGATCCAGCCATCGACGGGGTCGTAATCCCAGGACCAGCACTGGGCATGGCCGTCGTGCAACCCGGCCGGGAACTTGGTGTTGCCTCCCAGGCGTCGCCACGAGACAGCGCTGTCATCGGACCGCCAGATCTCGGTCCAGACCACATTGCCGAAGCCCCGGTTGACGATCACGTGCAGATAGAGCGCATCGTCCACCCGCAGCAGGTCGGACGGAATGACGGTGCTGATGCCGCGCCGGGGGTGCCCTTCGGGGCCGGTGCGATGTTGGTAACGCCAAAGCTGTTGGGCGAAATCAGGATCGGCGCCGCCGGCGCGGTGGTAGGCGATCGGATGGCTGGCGTCCCCGGTGCCGATCAGGATGACCGGCGAGCGCCAATCTCCTTGCCCGACAAACTCACCGGAGAACGTGTCGCCGAAGACCGACACCAGCGACCCATCCGGCGCGATGACCGAAGCACCCAGGTCCGTGCCGGTCACACCCCATCGATCCGTGTGGCCCGGGCCGGTGATGTCAGCCAGCTTGCCCTCACGGCGATGTGCGGCGGCCACGGCGCTCAGTGCGTGAACGGAGTGATGGGTCGCTGTCGGCGTAGGCCGTCGACGGCGACGTCGACCCGTTCGTTGAAAAAACAAATGTGGTCCCGGACGGGCTCGGCCTCGCGAAGCGGGTCGCGGTACGTCCACGCAATATCCGCGGGACCGTTCGGTGCCGAGAAATACGAGGCCCGGCCTTTGTAGGCGCAGTCGCTGACGCGGTCGGTCGGCTCGAGATCGACGACGACGTCGGCGGGCGGCAGGTAGAACCGGGTCGGCAGTGAGGTTTCGAACAGCAGCAGTGGCCGCGAGGACTCGGCCAGCAGTCGTCCGTCGGACTCGATCCGGATATGGCGGGTGCTGGCGAGGATGTCGATGCGTTTGAACGGATCGTGCGGGTGTGAGACCACCGGCTCGTCCTCCTCACGCCACTTGAACGCGCTGAAGTCGAGGCTGAGAAAGCCGGCCAGGTCCGGATCGTCCGGCCGGAATGCCGCGGACGGGCATCGCCGATCACCGACGACGACGTCGAGCATTTCGCCGGTGCAGGTATGCACCGCAAAGGGATTCGTCGGCACCAGCACGGGCAAGTCGGCAAGAATGTCGACCCGCCCGGCTGATTCCAGCTGTGCCGCGAAGTCGTCGCGTGGCACCGCATACGTCGGGACCAATCGCCGTGGCTCCCACACCAGCAGGCCGTTGATGGTGTCGGCCACCAACTCGCCGTCCAGGTAAAGCCGAAGACGTTTCTCGCATGCCTCGTAGCGCAGCGATCCCAGCGCGCCGTCGAGCAGGTCTCGCATTCGGATGCCCATCACACCATCATGGCTCTGCGGCTAGGCCTCGTGCACGGACTCGACGGTGTACAGATGCGGGTCGAAGCTTACGGCCAGCTCAGCGCACTTCGCCATATGTTCCCGAGCGGTGGGATCCTGCAGCATCGTCTGGAATGCATCTGCGCTTCGCCACTGCGCGTAGTTGACGACCCGGGTGCCGTCGCTGCTGAGGTGAATGTTCGCCGAGATGAACCCGTCCACGTGCTGCATGACTTCGTCGGTGGCTTCGGTCAACAGGTCGGCAAGCTGGCGTGCCCGTTCGGGTTCCACGGTGAACACATTGACCAGCGTCGCGTAGTCGGTGTGTGCGGTGATGGTAGTCATATCCTTCTCTCCTATGTCAGGTTCCTGACGCAAACTTAGCATGGGTGTAAGGTTCCTGTCATGCAACCGTCCGAGGCGGAACGTTCCATCGGCTATCTGGTCAAGCGTGTACAGCAAGGGCTTCGGCGCCAATGTGACGCCGCGTTGAAGGCCACCGGCATCTCGATGGCGCAGTACTCGACGTTGCGGGCTCTCGATGAGCACCCGGAGGCATCGGCCGCCGAACTCGCCCGGCTGTGCTTTGTGACCCGGCAGTCGTTGCAGGACGTGCTGGCGGGGTTGCGTGCCGCAGGTCTGGTAGAAAACGCCGCCGCTGAACCGCGCGGGCGCGCGCAATCACTAGCTCTCACCCGTCTGGGCTCGCGGCGGCTTCGCACGGCTCACGAAGCGGTGTTCGGTGTCGAAGACGTTATGCTGCAGGGTATTTCGGCACGAGAGAGGCGGAGTGTTGCCGAGGCGTTGCTGCGCTGCGCTGCAAATATGGAGAGCGCTTAGGGCTTGCTGCGCCAGCCGGTGATGCCGATCACGATCATCCGGAGTTGCTTGACCGCGGCTTGGCGGATCTCCTCGATCGCGTCGGGACCCTGGGCGTCCTCGAGCGCCTCGGCGATCACGATCATCGAGTTGACGAACAGCATCGCCAACACATTCAGATCGTCGGTGCTCCAGGGGTTCAGCGCCGGAAACCGGGCCAGATCGGTGGCCAGTTCGGACGTGACAAGGCGTAACTCGGTGCGAATCGCATAGCGCAGCACGGTGACGCCGCTGGAGCGTTCGCGGCCGATGAATCGCCAGTGTTCGCGACGCTCGGTGACGCTGGCGACCACGATTTCCACCGACGACTCGATTACCCGGTTCGGGTCGAGCTTGCCGGCGCGGGCACCGCGCAGCATGTCCCGCAAGGTTCGAAACGACTCGTCGATCAGGACCAGCCCGAGGGCTTCCATCGACTCGAAGTGGCGGTAGAACGCCCCGGGGACGATGCCTGCTTCGCGTGTGACCTCGCGCAAGCTCAATCCGCTGAAGCTGCGCTCGTCGAGGAGCTTGAGGGCGGCAGCGACAATGGCCCGCCGGGTCGCTTCCTTGCGTTCCTCGCGGGATGGTCCTTCGCGGCTACGGCTGCGACTCGGTCGGTGCGGCCGTGAGCTAGGCACACGACTGTTCACTGTGTGAAGCCTAACACAGGGCAGGATAAACCCTTGACGAACTGGGTTAAGTGAGCGCACGGTATACACATGTTCACCCAAACTTTGAAGCAGCGAGTGCTTGGCTCTGACCTCGTCGGCCTGCTCACCGGCCCGCACGGCGTAGACCGGTACACCGAACAGGTGGATCCGGCCTGGACGCTGACCGAGGGCCGCGCGAAGGTCGTCGACGTGCGACGAAACACCCCTCGCAGCGTCACCCTGATTCTGGCGCCCAACGACGCGTTCACCGACGCCGTCTCAGCTGGGCAGTACGTAAACCTTGCCGTCGAGATCGACGGACGCCGGCACACCCGGTGCTACTCCCCGGCCAACGCCGAGGGAGCCACGCACCTCGAGCTGACGATCGGACAGCACGACGGCGGGGTGGTCTCGACTTACCTCTACGAGCACGCCCGCCGCGGCATGGTGGTCGGGCTCACCGGAGTGGGCGGCGACTTCGTCCTCCCGGCGCAGCGGCCCCGTCGCATTCTGTTCGTGTCGGGCGGTAGCGGGATCACCCCGGTCCTGGCGATGCTGCGCACTCTGGTCAACGAAGGCCACGCCGGCGAGATCGCGTTCGTGCACTATGCACGCAACCGCGCTGAGGCTGGCTACCACGACGAGCTCGTCGCGATGCCGGGCGTGCGGGTGTTGCACGGCTACACCCGATCGGCCGGCGGCGATCTCGATGGCCGGTTCGACGCCGGACACCTGGCGGCGGCCATGCCGGAACCCGACGCGGTGTTCGTCTGCGGGCCAGCGGCTTTGGTCGACGCCGTCCGCGAGCACTGCCCGGACGCACATTCGGAAAGTTTCGTTCCGCCCAAGCTCGACTTGCCGGCACAACCGTCCGGTGGACGAGTCACGTTCGCGGACAGTGCCATTGAGGTCACTGACGACGGCCGGTCACTGCTCGAGCAAGCGGAGTCGGCCGGACTGACCCCCGCAAACGGATGCCGAATGGGCATCTGCCACACCTGCACCCGCCGCAAGACCAGCGGTGTGGTTCGCAACCTGACCAGCGGTGCGGTGTCGACCGCCCCCGACGAGCACGTGCAGATCTGCGTGTCCGTTCCGGTCGGCGATGTCGACATCGCACTTTAAGCCATATAGGGAAATAGGAGGCTCCACCATGTCTCAAACGACTAAGCCCAAGGTCACCCTGACTGCCGAGCAGGCCGATGCATTCGGCGCTGAACTCGACGCGATCAAAGAGCGCGTGATGGCCGATCTCGGCCAGCGCGACGCCGACTACATCCGCCGCGTGATCAAGACGCAGCGCACGCTCGAAGTCAGCGGCCGCGCGCTGCTGATGGCCGGGATTTTTCCACCGGCCTGGTTGGCCGGCACCGCGATGCTCGGCATCTCAAAGATCCTCGACAACATGGAGATCGGCCACAACATCATGCACGGCCAGTACGACTGGATGCGTGACCCGTCGATCCGCGGCCAGGAATTCGAATGGGACACCGCGTGCCCGGCCGACCAATGGCGCCACTCGCACAACTACATGCACCACACCCACACCAACATCGTGGGGATGGACCGCGACATCGGCTACGGCATCCTGCGGATGAGCGAGGACCAGCGCTGGAAGCCGTACTTCCTGGGCAACCCGCTCTACGCATTCCTGCTGATGGTGCTTTTCCAGTACGGGGTTGCTCTGCACGAAATGGAGACGGAGCGCATCACTTCCGGCGAGATCCGGTTGGCGGACAAGCGCGAGATTCTGCAGGAGATCTGGCGCAAGACCCGCAAGCAGGTGCTGAAGGACTATGTCGCCTTCCCGCTGCTGGCCGGCCCGTTCGCGCCGTTTGTGTTCACCGGCAACCTGACCGCGAACCTGATGCGCAACGTGTGGTCGTACATGATCATCTTCTGCGGCCACTTCCCGGACGGCACACAGGAATTCACCGTCGAGGAGACGGCAGGCGAGTCGCGCGGTCAGTGGTACTTCCGGCAGGTCCTCGGGTCGGCAAACCTGACCGGCGGCAAGCTCTTTCACCTGCTATCAGGTCATCTGTCGCACCAGATCGAGCATCACCTGTTCCCGGACATGCCGGCCCAGCGGTACTCGGAGATCGCGTCCGAGGTTCAGGAGATATGCCGGCGCTACGGCATCCCCTACAACGCGGGTTCGCTGCCCAAGCAGTTCGGCACCGTGGTGCGCAAGATCATCAAGCTGGCATTGCCGCCGAAGGAGCGCAGCGACGCCAAGCCGAAGGATCGCGAACTCGTAGCAGCCTGAGTCGCCTGATCGACGTAGCAGTACACCGGGCCGGGACCGTGCAACGCGGTTCCGGCCCGGTGCTTCGGCTAATCGGCAAGCCCGGCCACGGCGTAGCTCAGGAGCGGTAGCCGAGCAGCGCAATCGAAGCCTGGACAGCGGGTTCGACGATCTCGCGCACGCTGTGTCCGTCCTCGACTGCCTGCGCTGTCAGCTCACGCAAGCCGCCGACCAGGATCACGGCCTTCGCCTGGGTCAGTGGCGGCAGGTCGGCGTTTCGCATGGCAGGGGTGTCACTCAAGTTCACCAGCAAGCTGGTCAGCAGGTGGGTGTTGCGCCGTTGCGACGGCCGCGCCGCGGCGTCCAGTGACGGAAGTTCACGGATCCAACTCAGCGTGAGCGCCGGCGTGGATTCGATGTGTCCGACGTAGGCCTCGACGGCCTGCCGGATCTGGGTCTGCCAGTCGGCGTCGGGGTCGACCGCATCGCGGATGTCCTCGGCCGAGTTTTCCGACGTCGGCGTACAGCAGTTCGTGGAAACACTGCTCCTTGGTGGCGAACTGGTCGTAGAACGTCCGCTTGGAAGTGCGGGCGTGCCGGACGATGTCGGCGACGGTGCTGGCGCGATAGCCGCGGTCGTCGATCGCTGCCGCGAGACCGTCGAGGAGCCGTTGGCGGAACGGATCGATGCCACCGGGCCCTCTGGGCCCAGTGGACTCCGCCGAGCTTCCCGTGGAAGTCGCATCGTCGGCGACGGTCGTGGCCACGTCGCCTCCTTTCACTCAACCCTTGCCAGCCCTTGGTACCAGACGGTACCGTACCGGACAGAATCGTGGTACGTCGCAGTACCACGCCGCGACGTTGGGAGCGCACCATCATGAGCACCGTCGAAACGCACGCGGCGTCGCCCACGTTCGCCGCCACGCTGCCCCCGGGCCCGCGGATTCCAAAAGTATTGCAGGGCCTGGCATTTGGATTCCTCCGACGACCATTCGTGCACCTGGTTGCGCGGCGCTATGGTGACGTGTTCTCGCTGCACGTGCCGATCTACGGCCCGATCATGGTGGTGGCCAACCCGCAGCTGGCCAAGCAGATCTTCACCACCAGCCCCGACGTGCTCGGCAATATCCAGCCCAATCTGAGCCGGTTACTCGGACCCGGGCTCGGTTTTCGCGCTGGACCGCGACGAGCACCGGCAGCGCCGCCGGCTCCTTGCGCCGCCGTTCCACGGCAAGAGCATCAAGAACTACGAGACGATCATCGAAGAGGAGACGCTGCGCGAGATCGCCAACTGGCCGGAGGGCACGCCGTTCGCGACCCTGCCGTCGACGATGCACATCACGCTCAACGCGATCCTGCGCGCGGTTTTCGGCGCCGAAGGCGCAGAGCTCGACGAGCTCCGCCGAATCATCCCGCCGTGGGTCACGCTGGGTTCGCGGCTGGCCTCGTTGCCCAAACCGTCACGTACCTATGGCCGTTACTCCCCGTGGGGTCGGCTGGCGGATGGCGGGCCCGCTATGACGCGATCATCGACAAGCTCATCGACGACGAACGCTGCGACCCTTACTTCGAGGATCGCAACGATGTGCTGGCGCTGATGCTGCGCAGCACCTACGAGGACGGTTCGGCCATGTCGCGCGAAGACATCGGCGATGAGCTGCTCACCCTGCTGGCGGCCGGGCACGAGACCACCGCCTCGGCGCTCGCCTGGACTTCGAGCGGATCAGCCGCCACCCCGAAGTTCTGGCCGGTCTCGCGGCCGAGGCCGACACCGACGACAACGAGCTGCGCCAGGCGACGATCCTCGAGTCACAGCGCAGTCGAACCGTCATCGACGCCATCGGCCGCCACGTCTACGCGCCGGCGTACGAGCTCGGCGAATGGTCGATCCCACGCGGGCACACCATCATCGTCAGCATTTCGCGGCTACACGGCGACGCCGAATTGTTCCCCGAGCCCGAGCGGTTCGACCCGCAGCGCTTCGTCGGCACCAAGCCGCCCAGCTTCGCCTGGATCCCGTATGGCGGCGGCGCCCGGCGCTGCGTGGGCGCCGTGTTCGCCAACATGGAGATGGACGTGGTTTTGCGAACGGTGTTGCGCCACTTCACTATCGAAGCCACCGACGGCGCCGGGGGAGAAGCTGCATTCCCGCGGTGTCGCCTACACCCCGAAGGACGGCGGAAAGATCGTGGTCCGTCGGCGTTAGGATCGGCGATCGTGACCACCGATGCCGACCAGCTCGTCGAGATGATGAACGCCGCTCTGGGATCCACGATCCCGACTCGCGCACAACATGGGCGTGCAGGTCGTGGAGGCCCGGCGCGGCTTCGCCGCCGCCACCGTCCCGGTTGAGGGCAACGGCAACCACTTCGGCGTGATCTACGCCGGGGTGCAATTCACCGTCGCCGAAATCCTCGGTGGCATCATCAGTTTGAGTACATTCGACAGCTCCAGGTATTTTCCGCTGGTCAAAAACATCGACATCTCGTTCGTCGCGATGGCGAAGTCCGAGCTGCGCGCTGAGGCCAGCCTCGACGACGACACGATCGCGCGGATCGAGGCCGAGGCGGCCGAACGCGGCAAGGCCGACTTCACTCTCGAGGCGACGGTGACCGATGCCGACGGCAAGACCGTCGCGACCACCCGCGGGCTGTATCAGCTCCGCGCGATCGGGAAGTAGCCCGCGACCTAGCTCTCGACGTCTGCCCGTCGCGGCAGCTTCCAACCCGGCCGGATGAAGTGGCAGGTGTACCCGTTCGGGTAGTGCTCCAGGTAGTCCTGGTGCTCGGGCTCGGCCTGCCAGAAGTCGCCGGCCGGACTGACTTCGGTCACTACCTTGCCGGGCCATAGACCGGAGGCCTCGACGTCGGCGATGGTGTCCTCGGCAACCCGCTTCTGGTCGTCGTCGAGGTAGAAGATCGCCGAGCGGTAGCTGGCGCCGCGTCGTTGCCTTGGCGGTTCTTGGTGGTCGGGTCGTGGATCTGGAAGAAGAACTCCAGCATGGCCCGGTAGTCGGTACGCGCCGGGTCGTAGGTGATCTCGATGGCTTCGGCATGCGTCCCGTGATTGCGGTACGTCGCGTTGGGGACCTTCGGGTCGCCGGTGTAGCCGACCCTGGTCGCGACGACGCCGGGCTGTTTGCGGATCAGGTCCTGCATGCCCCAGAAGCAGCCGCCGGCCAGTATTGCCTTCTTGTAGTCCGTCATCTTCTCGATTATCCACTTCCTCGACAAACTCCAGTAGAACGTGTTCTAGTTTCTTGCGTGAAGCAGGTTTTCAGTCGTGACGAACTCGCCACCGCGTTCGACACCTTCGAGCAGACCGTGGCGCACGCCGCCGAGACCAAGAACTGGGACGAGTGGGTGCAGCACTACACCCCGGACGTCGACTACATCGAGCACGCGGCCGGCACCATGAAGGGCCGCGACGAAGTGCGGACCTGGATTCGCAAGACGATGACGACGTTCCCGGGAAGCCACATGACGGAGTTCCCGTCGCTGTGGTCGGTCATCGACGAGGCCACCGGTCGAATCATCTGCGAGTTGGACAATCCGATGCGCGATCCCGGCGACGGCACCATCATCAGCGCGACCAACATCTCGATCGTCACCTATGCCGGCGACGGCAAATGGTCTCGCCAGGAAGACATCTACAACCCGCTGCGGTTCTTGCAGGCCGGAATCAAGTGGTGCAAAAAGGCGGAAACGCCTTGGCACGCTTGACGATGACGCCGCCGAGCTGGCTGAAGACTTACGGAGGCCATGCAGTGAGCGCACCCAAGCTGGTCATCGGCGCCAACGGCTTCCTGGGTTCGCACGTCACCCGCCAACTCGTCGCGACGGGCGCCGACGTGCGCGTCATGGTCCGCGAAGGCGCGAACACCCGCAGCATCGACGACCTCGACGTCACCCGGTTTCACGGCGACGTGTTCGACACGGCCACGGTGCGCGACGCGATGCGCGGTTGCGAGCAGGTGTACTACTGCGTGGTCGACACCCGGGCCTGGCTGCAGGATCCGGCGCCGCTGTTTCACACCAACGTCGAGGGTTTGCGCAGCGTCCTCGACGTTGCCGTCGAGGAGCCGATCACCGCGACCCTGAAGCGGTTCGTGTTCACCAGTACCTACGCCACGATGGCCCGTCGGCACGGCCACGTGGCGACGGAGAACGAGCAGATCGACCGTCGCAAGCTCACCCCCTACGTGGAATCGCGGGTACAGGCCGAGGATCTGGTGCTGCGGTACGCGTCGGAGAAAGGGTTACCCGCCGTCGCCATGTGCGTGTCGACGACCTACGGCGATGGCGACTGGGGCCGCACCCCGCATGGCGCATTCATCGCCGGCGCGGTGTACGGCAAGCTGCCGTTTCTGATGAACGGCATTCAGTTGGAGGTCGTCGGTGTCGACGACGCGGCGAAAGCAATGCTGATCGCCGCCGAGCGAGGCCGCAACGGGGAGCGCTACATCATTTCCGAGCGGATGATGCCGCTGAAAGAGGTGGTCAAGATCGCGGCCGACGAGGCCGGTGTGCCGGCGCCGCGGCGGTCCATCTCGGTGCCCGTGCTCTACGGAATGGGCGTGCTGGGCAGCCTTCGAGCCCGGTTGACGGGCAAGGACGCCGAACTCAGCATGCAGTCGGTGCGGATGATGCGTGCCGAGGCTCCGGTCGACCACAGCAAGGCGGCCCGCGAATTAGGTTGGGAGCCAAGGCCGACCGAGGAATCGATTCGAGAAGCCGCGCGATTCTGGGGCCGCCTGAAAAACGCCAAACGCAGCAGTAAAGCAACACCTGCCGAATAGGGACCGCGGTGAACGTCGCGGTGCGCGATCGGTTTTGGACGCGGTAAACCCCGCGTGTCTGATGTAGCCGAAGTGATTTCTGTTACATAGTGTGACGCATGGTAAAGCAGTGTTGCCACTGCGCTGACGCATGCCACCTCGCGCCGCGGACGGACCGGGACAGCGGATGGCCGAGGCGACGATGACGGCAACGACGCCGGCCGGACTCCTCGGATATGTGCGTGAACAGCTCATTCCGCCACTGACGACCGTCGGTGGATTCGCCCGAATGTGTACGATGACCGGAAAAGCGTTGTTCCGTAGGCCCTTTCACTGGGGCGAATTCATCGTCCAAACCTGGTTCATCACCCGGGTCGCATTGCTGCCCACGATTGCGGTCTCCATACCGCTGACCGTGCTGATCGTCTTCACGCTCAACACGTTGTTGGCCGCCTTTGGCGCAGCGGATATTTCGGGTGCGGGCGCCGCCCTCGGGGCCGTGACTCAACTCGGGCCGCTGACCACCGTGCTGGTGGTGGCCGGCGCCGGATCGACCGCCATCTGCGCCGACTTGGGTGCCCGCACGATCCGCGAAGAGATCGACGCCTTGGAGGTTCTCGGCATCGATCCGATCCACCGGCTGGTGGTACCGCGGGTGGTTGCCGCCACCGTCGTCGCGACGCTGCTCAACGGGACTGTCATCACCATCGGTTTGGTGGGCGGATTCCTGTTCGGCGTCAAGCTCCAAAATGTCTCGGGCGGTGCATATCTCGCCACCCTGACGCTGGTCACCGGTTTACCGGAGGTGCTCATCGCGACCATCAAGGCCGCGATCTTCGGGATGATCGCGGGCCTGGTCGGCTGCTACCGGGGTCTGACCACCAAAGGCGGCCCCAAAGGCGTCGGCGTCGCCGTCAACGAGACGCTGGTGCTGTGCGTGCTCGCGCTGTTCGCGGTCAACGTCGTGCTGACCACCATCGGCGTCCGGTTCGGGACGGGGCGTTGAGATGTCGACCGCGGCCGTTGTTCGCGCGCGCTTTCCGCGCGCGGTCGCAGGAGTCGATCACTATGGCGGCGGGGCCATCCGGGGGATCAACAAGGCCGGCCAACTAACCAGGTTCTCAGTCAACAGCGCCTGGTCGACCGGCTGGGCTTTGCGCCGCTACCGCCGGGAGACACTGCGGCTGATCGCCCAGATCGGCATGGGCACCGGAGCGATGGCCGTCGTCGGCGGGACCGCGGCGATCGTCGGCTTCGTGACGCTGTCCGGCGGGTCGCTGATCGCCATCCAGGGATTTGCGTCGTTGGGCAACATCGGCGTCGAGGCATTCACCGGCTTCTTCGCCGCATTGGCCAACGTCCGCGTCGTCACCGCGGTGGTGACCGGGGTCGCGCTGGCGGCGACGGTCGGCGCGGGTGCGACCGCGGAGCTGGGGGCGATGCGGATCAGCGAGGAGATCGACGCACTCGAGGTGATGGGCATCAAGTCGGTGGCGTTCCTGGCGTCGACCCGGCTGGTCGCTGGCTTGGTGGTGGTCGTCCCGCTCTATGCGATGGCCCTGGTGATGTCGTTTCTGTCCGGACAGGTGGTCACCACGCTGTTCTACGGGCAGTCGGCCGGCACCTACGAGCACTACTTCCGCACCTTCCTGCGCACCGAGGACGTGTTCTGGTCCGGCGGGGAAGTCATCGTGATGGCGGTGATCGTGATGATCACCCACTGCTACTACGGCTACACCGCGAGTGGGGGGCCGGTCGGTGTGGGCGAGGCGGTCGGGCGGTCGATGCGCTTCTCGTTGGTGTCCACAGTCATCGTCGTACTGCTGACCTCGCTCGCGCTATACGGCGTCGACCCGAACTTCAACCTCACGGTGTAGCCGATGGCGACTCGGAAGGAACGAAAATCCCGGACTTGGCCGGACACCGCGGCGGCCCTGGGCCTGTTTCTGACCTGTGCGGTGTTACTGGCCTTGATATACAGCCAGTTTCGCGGCGACTTCACCCCCAAGACCAAGCTGACCATGCTCGCCGCTCGAGCGGGCCTGGTGATGGATCAGGGCTCGAAGGTCACCTACAACGGTGTCAGCATCGGCCGGGTGGCGGGTATCTCCGAGGTCGAGCACCGCGGTAAGCCGGCGGCGCGTTTCACCCTCGACGTCGACCCGGAGTACGTCGACCTCATCCCTAGCAACGTCATCGCGAAGATTCAGGCGACCACCGTGTTCGGCAACAAGTACGTGTCGCTGACCTCGCCGAAAGACCCTACATCGCAGCGGATTACCCCGACATCGGTGATCGACGCCACGTCGGTCACCACCGAGTTCAACACCGTGTTCGAGACGCTCGTCGAGCTTGCCGACAACGTCGACCCGGTGAAGGTGAACCTCACGCTCGGCGCCGCGGCGCAGGCGCTGACCGGGCTGGGCGAGAAGTTCGGGCAGTCGATCGTCAACGGCAACAAGATCCTCGACCACGTGAACCCGCGGATGCCATTGCTTCGTCACGATATCCACCAGCTTGCCGCGCTCGGTGACATCTATGCCAAGGCTGCACCGGATCTCTTCGACGCGATCGAGAACGCCGTGACGACGGCCCGCACGCTCAACCATCACCAAGCCGAGCTCGACGCAGCCCTGCTGGCGGCAATCGGGTTCGCCAACAACGCAAACGACGTCTTCAGCCGCGCCCAGCCGTTCCTGGAGCGCCTGGCCGCCGACCTGAAGCCGACCGCACACCTGCTCGACACGTACAGCCCGCAGGTGTTCTGCACCATCCGCAATTTCGCCGACGTCGCACCCAAAGTCGCGCAGCTGGAGAGCGGCAACCACTACGCGGCGCAGTTAGGGGTGTCGATCACCGGATCGGAAAATCCCTACGTGTACCCCGATAACCTGCCCAGGGTCAACGGCCGAGGCGGGCCCTACGGCAAACCTGGTTGCTGGCAACCGATCACCCGCGATCTGTGGCCCGCGCCTTATCTGGTGATGGACTCCGGTAACAGCATTGCGCCCTACAACCACTTCGAGCTCGGACAGCCGCTGGCCAACGAATACGTGTGGGGCCGCCAGTACGGGGAGTACACGATCAACCCATGAGACTCAAAGGCACCGTCGCGCGGCTCGCTGCAGTCGTCTCCGTCCAATTGTTCTTCACCGCAGTCATCGTCGTGGTGTTCGGTCAAATTCGGTTCGACCGCACCAACGACTATTCCGCGGAGTTCAGCAACGCCAGTGGTCTGCGTGAGGGGCAGTTCGTTCGTGCCTCCGGGGTGGAAGTGGGCAAGGTCGAGAAGGTCGATCTGGTCGACGGCGACAAGCGGATCCGGGTGGACTTCTCGGTCGACCGCTCGGTGCAGCTCTATCAGTCGACCACCGCACAGATCCGCTACCAAGACCTGATCGGCAACCGATACCTCGAAATCAGTCGCGGTTCTGGTGAGAACTCTGAAAAATTCCTTCCGCCAGGCGGATTCATCCCGTTGTCCCGAACCCAGCCCGCATTGGATCTCGACGCGCTGATCGGCGGCTTCAAACCGCTGTTCCGTGCACTGGATCCGCAGAAGGTCAACACCATCGCCTCGTCGATCATCACCGTCTTCCAGGGCGAAGGCGGAACGATCAACGACATCCTCGACCAGACCGCACAGCTGACCGATCGACTGGCCGAAAGCGATCAGACGATCGGGACGTGATCCACAATCTGAACACCGTGCTGGACACCACCGCGCGCCACCACGACCAACTCGACACCACCATCGACAAATTCGAAGGGCTGATCACCGGCCTGAAGGACCGAGCCGACCCGCTGGCCGACGGGACCGCGCACATCAGCAATGCGGCCGGAACAATCGCCGACCTGCTTGCCGACAACCGGGCATTGCTGCGCGGCACCGTCACCCATTTGGAAGCCCTCGCCGGACCACTCAACGATCAGCGCGACCGGATCGGCGATCTGGTGGGCAAGGTGCCCGCCGCGTTCAACATCATCGGGCGCGCCAGCGGGATCTACGGCGACTTCTTCAACTTCTACCTCTGCGACCTGTCGCTCAAAGTCAACGGGCTGCAACCCGGCGGACCCGTCCGCTCGGTCAAGGTGCTCCAGCAGCCGTCGGGCAGGTGCACGCTGCAATGAGAACACTGCAGCCCGCCAACCGGGTCCGCGTCGGCACGCTGGCCATCGCCATCGTGGTCCTCGTTGTCGGTGTGGGACAGAGTTTCGGCAGTCTGCCCGTGCTGTTCGCGACGGCGAGCTACTACGCGCAGTTCACCGACTCCGCCGGCATCAGCAAAGGCGACAAAGTGCGCATCGTCGGCCTGGATGTCGGTTCCGTGCAGGACATGTCGATCGACGGCGATCACATCCTGATGAAGTTCACCACCGGCAAGCACACCATCGGCACCGAGAGCCGGGTGGCGATCCGCACCGATACGCTGCTGGGCAAGAAGGTGCTCGAAATCGAGCCGCGTGGCGCCAAGCGAATGCGCCCGAACGACGTGCTGCCACTGGGGCAGAGCACCACCCCTTACCAGGTCTACGACGCATTCTTCGATGTCACCAAGGCCGCCGCCGGGTGGAACATCGACACGGTCAAGGAATCCCTGAATGTGCTGTCGCACACTATCAATCAGACGTACCCACACCTGAGCTCAGCCCTCGACGGGGTGGCGAAGTTCTCCGACATCATCGGTAAACGCGACGACGAACTCAAACACCTGCTGGGCGAGGCCAGAAAAGTGGCGGGAATGCTCGGTGATCGCAGCAAGCAGATCAACGCACTGCTACGAAACACCCAGACGGTGCTCGGGGCGTTCAACGAACGCGGCAAAGCCATTGCGGCACTGCTGACCAACGTGTCGGCGTTCTCAGCGCAAATTCAAGGCCTGATCAACGACAACCCGAACTTGCACCATCTGCTCGAGCAGTTGCGGGGCGTCACCGATGTTCTGACGCGAACACAAGAACGACCTTGCATCCGTGCTGAATACGCTGCGTAACTACACCGCAGCGCTCAGCGAGGCAGTCGGCTCGGGACCGTACTTCAAGGTCATGATCGGCAACCTGCTGCCGTATCAGATCCTTGCAGCCGTGGGTCGATGCGGCGTTCAAGAAGCGTGGCGTCGATCCGGAGAACTTCTGGCGCAGTGCGGGACTGCCCGCTTTCCGATACCCCGACCCGAACGGCACCCGGTTCGCCAACGGTGCGCCGCCGCCGGCGCCACCCGTGCTCGAGGGCACCCCGGATCATCCCGGTCCGGCCGTCGCACCCGGATCGCCATGCTCGTACGCGCCACCGGCGGAGATGTCGCCGCGGCCGGGCAACCCGATGCCGTGTGCCGGCATCGACCAGAGTCAAGGCCCGTTCGGCGCCAGTGGTCCGTATCCCGCACTGCCCGATGTGCTCTCGTTGCCGGCCAACCCGAACGGTCTGCCCCCGACACCGGGCGTGCCGGATGCCGGACTTCCCGGGGCTCCGGCTCCGAACGTGCCGGGCACGCCCGTACCGCTGCCGCCGAATGCGCCGCCGGGAGCCAGGCGGGAAGGGCTTGCAGCCGGCAGGCCCACCTCCGCCGCCATCGACGTTCGCACCCGCCCTGCCACCCGGGCCGGCAGCACCGCCAGGTCCGGGCCCGCAGCTACCAGTTCCATTCCTCACACCCGGCGGGAACGGGGGGTAGCGGCCGATGAGCACAATTTTCGACATCCGCAAGGTGCGGTTGCCGCATGTGTCGAAGACTGCGGCGGTCATCGGGTCGCTCGTCGTGACCGTGGGTCTTGTTGCCGCAGTGGTCGGTTGGCAGCTCTACGAGAAACTGACCAACAACACGGTGGTCGCCTACTTCCCGGCGGTCAACGCCCTCTACACCGGGGACAAGGTTCAGATCATGGGCATCCGCGTCGGTGCGATCGACAAGATCGAACCCACCGGCGACCGGATGAAGGTGACCTTCCACTACCGGAACAAATACAAGGTGCCCGCCAATGCGTCGGCAGTAGTGCTCAACCCGACGCTGGTCGCGTCACGCAGCATCCAGCTGGAGCCACCGTACAAAGACGGGCCGGTGATGGCCGACAGCGCGGTGATCCCCATCGAGCGGACCCAGGTGCCGGTGGAGTGGGATGAGCTGCGTAACAGCGTCACTCACATCATCGACCAACTCGGACCGACCAAGGACCAGCCCAAGGGGCCGTTCGGCGACGTCATCGAAGCATTCGCCGACGGGCTGGCCGGCAAGGGTCAAGCAGATCAACACCACGCTGAACAGCCTGTCGAACTGCGCTGGGCACACTGGACGAGGGCCGCGGCGATTTCTTCGCCGTGTTGAAGAGCTTGGCGATGTTCGTCAACGCGCTGCACCAGGACGACCAGCAGTTCGTCGCGCTGAACAAAGACCTCGACCAATTGACCGACAATCTCGTCAGCTCGGATCAGTCTGCCGCCAGCGCGATTCGAGATACCGACAGCCTGCTGTCCACCGCCCAGAAGTTCCTGACCGAAAACCGTGACGCGCTGACCCACGACGTCAACAACCTGGGTGACCTGACGAACACGATCCTGCAACCGGAGCCGCGCGACGGCTTGGAGACCGCGCTGCACATTCTGCCGAACATGGCGGCCAACGTGCTCGCGATCTACGAACCGGCGCACGGCAGCCTCAGTGGTGTCGCCGCCTTCACCAACTTCGCGAACCCAATGGAGTTCATCTGCAGCGTGATTCAGGCCGGCAGTCGACTCGGCTATCAGGATTCCGCGGAACTCTGCGCGCAGTACCTTGCGCCGATCCTGGACGCGATCAAGTTCAACTATTTCCCCTATGGGATCAACCTTGTTCAGCGCCGCGGACGTCTTACCGAAGAATGTCGCGTACTCCGAGCCGCGTTTGCAGCCGCCGCCCGGTTTCAAGGACACCACGGTCCCGGGCATCTTCTCGCCGGATACCCAATGGTCGCACCGTAATTCGGAGCCGGGCTGGATTGTGGCGCCCGGCATGCAGGGAGTGCAGGTTCAGCCGGCTACCAAAAATCTTTTGACGGCGGCGTCGCTGGCCGAGTTGATGGGCGGTCCCGACATCCCGCCGCCGCCGGCGGGGCAGACCATGACCGGACCGCCGAATGCCTACGACGAGAACAATCCGCTGCCGCCGCCGTGGTATCCGCAGCCGCTGCCGTCACCCGGACCGCCGCCCCCACCGCCCGGTCCTCCGCTCGGCGCGGCGGAAGCGGGCACTCCGGGACCGGGTAATCGATGAGGCGCGCGATGAGCGCGGTACGCGCGAGGAGCAAGCCGAACAGACAATCGATGAGGCCGGCGCGGCGGATCAGCCGCAGCATCTGGCAGGCGCTGGCGGTGCTGACCGCCGCAGTGATGCTGACGTCATGCGGGAACTGGCGCGGCATCGCCAATGTGCCGCTACCCGGCGGGCCCGGCAGCGGGCCGGGCTCCTACAAGATCTACGTTCAGATGCCAAATACCATGGCGCTCAACGGAAACAGCCGGGTCCTGGTCGCCGACGTCTTCGTCGGAACGGTGCGGTCGATCGACCTGAAGAACTGGGTCGCCACCCTGACCGTCGACCTGGACAAGGGCGTCAAACTTCCGAAGAACGCCACCGCCAAGATCGGCCAGACCAGCCTGTTGGGCTCGCAGCACATCGAGTTGGCCGCGCCACCAGACCCGTCGCCGCAATCGTTGAAGGCCGGCGACACCATCGCGTTGAGCAGTTCCTCGGCGTATCCCTCCACCGAACAGACGCTGGCCAGCTTGGCGATGGTGTTGCGCGGGGGCGGCATCCCCAACCTCGAAGTCATCCAGAATGAGGTCTACAAGATCCTCGCCGGGCGAGGCCCAGCAGATCCGGGACTTCCTCGGCAAGCTGGACACTTTCGCCACCCAGCTGAACCAGCAGCGCGACGACATCCGCCAGGCGATCGACTCCACCGACCGACTGCTCGGGTACGCCGCGAAACGCGTCGACACACTCGATCGCGCCCTCACCGAATTTCCCCCGCTGATCGAGCATTTCAACAAGCAGCGGAAATTGTTCGCCGACACGGTGGAAGCGGTCGGCCGGGTCAGCAACGTGACCGACCAGACCTTCAAGGCGGCGCGGGGTGACCTGCATCAGGACCTGCAAGACCTGCAGCGGCCACTCAAGCAACTCGGCCGTGCGGCACCGTATCTGGTCGATGCGCTGACGCTGCTGCTGTCACCGCCGTTCAGCGTCGACAGTGTGCCGAAGATCGTGCGCGGCGACTACATCAACGTCTCCGGCGCACTAGACCTCACGCTGAGCACCATCGACAATGCAATCTTCACCGGGACCGGATTCTCCGGAGCGTTGCGCGCCCTCGAGCAGTCCTGGGGCCGCGACCTCAACACGATGGTTCCCGACGTACGTTTTCAGTCCGAACCCGGCCGATGCGCCGGTGGAGCGGGGCGAGTGACGCGATGCTGACCCGCTTCATTCGCAACCAGCTGATTGTGTTCGCCGCCTTGACATTAGCCGCGATAATCGCGCTCGGCTGGTTCTACCTGCGGATCCCGAGCCAGCTCGGGGTCGGCCAATACCGATTGGTCGCAGAACTGCCGGCATCCGGCGGTCTGTATCGCACGTCGAACGTGACGTATCGGGGCATCCAGATCGGCCGGGTCACCAAGGTCGAGCCGACGGCGCGCGGTGTCAGAGCGACACTGAGCATCGACAGCCGCTACAAGATCCCGATCGACGCGTCCGCCAATGTGCACTCGGTGTCGGCGATCGGTGAGCAGTACGTGGACCTGGTGTCGACCGGCGACCCGGGAAAGTTCTTCTCGCCGGGCCAGACCATCACCAAAGGCACGGTGCCCAGCGAGATCGGTCCCGCCCTCGACTCCGCCCACCGCAGTCTGTCGGTACTCCCCAAACACAAGATCGCCTCGCTGCTCGACGAAACATCGCTTGCGGTAGGCGGATTGGGGCCGGCGCTACAGCGACTCGTCGACTCGACACAATCCATCGTCGGTGACTTCGAAGCCAACCTGTCCGACGTCGACGACATCATCGCGAACGCGGCACCCATCATCGACAGCCAGGTCGACTCGGGCGACTCGATCGCGCAGTGGTCGCGCAACCTCAAGGGACTCACCGCCCAGATCGCGAACAGTGACCAGCAGGTGCAGAGCATTCTGGCCAAAGCCGCACCGACCGCCGATCAGGTCAACGGCGTGTTCAGTGACGTCCGCGAATCGCTGCCGCAGACGATCGCCAACCTCGAAGTCGTCGCCGACATGCTCAAGCGCTACAACAAGGGCGTCGAGCAGTTGCTGGTTTTCCTGCCGGAGATCGGCTCGGTGGCCCAGACCTTGATCGCGTCGGCGCCGGGGTCGGTATTGATGAATCTCGACCTGTCGCTGAACAATCCGCCGCCTTGCTTGACCGGCTTCCTGCCGGCATCGCAGTGGCGCTCACCCGCGGACACCAGCGTGGCCCCGCTGCCGGCCGGCACCTATTGCAAGATCCCGCAAGATACCCAGGCCAACGACGTGCGCGGCGCCCGCAACTATCCGTGCGTCGACGTTCCCGGCAAGCGCAGGGCGACGCCGAAGGAATGCCGCGACAACAAGCCGTACGTGCCACTGGGCACCAACCCTTGGTACGGCGACCCCAACCAGATCCGTAACTGCCCGGCACCTGGTGCCCGATGCGACCAACCCGTCGACCCCGGGAGGGTGATACCCGCGCCGTCGGTCAACAACGGGATGAACCCGCTGGCAGCCGATCGGCTGCCGCCGCCCGCGCCGCCGGTCGACGATCCACTCCAGCGGCCCGGTTCGGGATCCGTGCAGTGCAACGGCCAGCAGCCCAACCCGTGTGTCTACACGCCGGCCAGTCCGAGCGCGATCTACCTGCCGTCCAGCGGAGAAGTGGTCGGGCCCGACGGCGCCAGGTACTCCCTCGAGGATTCCCGCCACACCGGGGACAGCGGGTGGAAGGACATGCTCGCCCCGGCGGGCTGACCCGAAACTCCCGCATCCGGGAATCTTGTGCGCCCGGCAGTGTTGAATCAGCTATTCGCACCCGAGGAGGCGTCACTATGACCAGTCGACCCGTTCTGGAACCCACCGCCGAGCATCCGATCACCATCGAGCCGACCGGCAAGCACGTGGTGGTTCGCGTCAACGGCGACATCGTCGCCGACACAAACCGCGCATTGCAGCTGCAGGAATCCACTTACCCTGCGGTGCAATACATTCCGTTCGACGACGTGGTACACGATGGGCTCACGCGCACCGACACCAGCACCTATTGCCCCTTCAAGGGCGAAGCCGCCTACTACAGCGTGAGGACCGCCGCCGGTGACACCGTCGACGACGTGATCTGGTTCTACGAGCAGCCCTATCCGGCGGTGGCCGCGATCGCCGGCCACGTCGCGTTCTATCCGGACAAGGCGGAGGTCACCGTCGGCGACGCCTAAGCGCTCGCCGGGCCGAACACGTGCGCGGTCAGCTGGGTGTCGCTGTATTCACGCAGCGAGGTGATCAGCCCGTCCCGGGTTTCGAAGATGAAGACGGCCGGGCTGTTGTAGCGCACGCCGTCGACGGTCTCGCCGTCGGTTTCCGCTTCGATCACCACGCTTTCGCCGTCGTTGAAGCACTGGATGAAGTCCAGGTTCAACTCGACACGGCGTTTGCGCCGCTCGAACTCCTCGCGCAACGCCGCTTTGTCGACCGAGTCGCGGGTCAGGATGCTCCAGTAGGTGAAGTCGTCGCTGAGCAGCTCGAAGCATTCGTCGACGTCGCCGCCCTCGGAGAGGCACTGCAGGAACATCCAAGCCAGCTCGGCGGACGGATCGTCGAACGGGGTGGTCACCTCGCCATCCTGACCCGAAGACGGTTGGCGGTCAATGAGGCCGCGGACATCCATACCCAGGCCGAGCCGGACTTATGATCGTCGGGATCGAGCAGTTGCGGTACCCGGCGGGAGCACATGGTGAGTAGCGCTCGCACGCTGACATTTCCCAGTGCGGTCAGCCCCAGGAACACCCTCTTCCCGCTGCGCAGGGGTCCCGGTGACCCGTGTTTTCAGGTCGGCGAAGACGGCGCGATCTGGCGAACCAGCTTGTTACGCAGCGGATCTGTCACCGCGCGGATCAGCCGCGCGGCCGCCGACGCGGTCGACTGCACAGCGTGGGGGAGCGGCGCCGACGAGTTTCTCGACGCGCTACCGGCGATGCTGGGCGCGCACGACGATCCTGTCGGGTTTCGCGCCGGTCGACCCGATCGTCGCCGAGGCGCATCGGCGGGTGCCGCACCTGCGACTGGGCCGCACCGATCAGGTGCTGGAGGCGCTGATCCCCGCCATCATCGAGCAGCGCGTGCAGGGCAAGGATGCGTTCCGGGCCTGGCGGCTGCTGGTGACCAAGTACGGAACGCCGGCACCCGGACCCGCGCCGCAGCGGATGCGGGTGCCGCCGTCGGCCGAGGTGTGGCGGCGGATCCCGTCGTGGGAATTCCACCGCGCCAACGTCGATCCGGGCCGGGCCCGCACCGTCGTCGGGTGCGCGCAGCGGGCCGAGTCGTTGGAGCGGCTCACCTCGTGGCCGGCCGACAAGGCCCGCGAGGCGCTGATGTCGCTGCCCGGCGTCGGGATCTGGACCGCGGCCGAGACGGCGCAGCGGGCGTTCGGCGATCCCGACGCGCTGTCGGTCGGCGACTATCACGTCTCCAAGATGATCGGCTGGACGTTGCTGGGCCGTCCGATCGACGACGCCGAGATGGTCGAGCTGCTGGAACCGATGCGCCCGCACCGCCACCGGGTAGTCCAGTTGCTCTACGCCAGCGGCCTGGCCTACGAGCCGCGTCGTGGGGCGCGGATTGGCGGTGCAGGACATCCGCGCGCTGTGACGT
Source organism: uncultured Actinomycetota bacterium (assembly GCA_963750885.1). Classification (GTDB taxonomy): domain Bacteria; phylum Actinomycetota; class Actinomycetes; order Mycobacteriales; family Mycobacteriaceae; genus Mycobacterium. The sequence continues at coordinate 433,674 of CAVVSN010000024.1, read as the reverse complement.
GCCGGGATTACTCCCAGCGGTCATCGGGTACACGCCGCCCATGACTCAATTCACCGTTCCCGGCCTGACCGAACAGCAGGGGGCCAAAGTTGCTGATCTGCTGCAGAAGCAGCTGAGCACCTACAACGACCTTCATCTGACGCTCAAGCACGTCCACTGGAATGTGGTGGGCCCCAGCTTCATTGGGGTGCACGAGATGATCGACCCGCAAGTGGAGTTGGTCCGCGGATATGCCGACGAGGTGGCCGAACGGATCGCCACGCTGGGTGCGTCGCCGCAGGGGACGCCGGGCGCCATTCTCAAAGACCGCACCTGGGACGACTACTCGGTGGGCCGTGACACCGTGCCGGCGCACCTGGCTGCGCTCGACCTGGTCTACAACGGCGTCATCGAAGACACCCGCAGGGGCATCGGCGAAACCGAGAAACTCGACCCGGTCACCCAGGACATCCTGATCGACCACGCCGCCGAGTTGGAGAAGTTCCAGTGGTTCGTCCGCGCACACCTGGAGAATGCCGGCGGCGGGTTGACCCACGAGGGCTCGTCCACCGAAAAGGGGGCGGCGGAGTCCGCCAAAGCCTAGAGGCTGAGCCCTCTGCAGCGGTCGTGATGGAATAATCGGACCGTAGTCCGGTTATACCGGGTATCCGAATACGAGGAGGCCCGAGATGCCCGCGATCACCGCTGACACATTGACCTTGCCGCGGGTGTCCGCTGCAGGTCCCGTCGAGACCGAACGTCCAGTCCGATCCATCACCACTGGGCCGCGCGGCCACGAGGGCGAAGGATTCCCGGTGGTCCGCGCGTTCGCCGGGGTCAGCAGCGCCGCGCTGGACCCGTTTGTCCACATGGACCAGATGGGCGAGGTGGAATACCAGCCCGGCGAGCCTCGGGGAACCGACTGGCACCCGCACCGCGGGTTCGAGACGGTCACCTACATGATCGACGGCCGCTTCGCGCACCAGGACTCGCATGGCGGCGGCGGGCTGATCGCCGACGGCGCGACCCAGTGGATGACCGCGGGAGCGGGCATTCTGCACATCGAAACGCCACCAGCCGAGCTGGTCGAAAGCGGCGGGATGTTCCACGGCGTCCAGCTCTGGGTGAACCTGCCGAAAAAGGACAAGTTCGCCACGCCGCGTTACCAGGCGATCGAGGGCGACGACGTCGCACTGCTGTCGTCCGATGACGGCGGCGCGCTGATCCGCGTCATCGCCGGCGAGGTCGACGGCCATCACGGGCCGGGTGTCACGCACACGCCAATCACGCTGGCGCACGCGACTATTCAACCCGGGGCGCGGCTGAACATACCGTGGAACCGCGAGCTACAACGCGCTGGTGTACGTGCTGGCCGGGCGCGGCTCGGTGGGACCGGTCTCGCACCCGGTGCAGCAGGGTCAACTGGCGATATTGGGCCCGGGCGACCGAATCACCGTCGACGCCGCACCGTCGCAGGAGTCGCGGGTTCCGGCGCTCGAGGTGCTGATCCTGGGCGGGCAGCCGATCCGCGAGCCGGTGTTCCACTACGGCCCGTTCGTGATGAACACCAAGGCCGAGGTGATGCAGGCGCTCGAGGACTTCCAGGCCGGCAAATTCGGCAGCGTGCCACCCGGCGCGTTGATGCCGCACCACTCGCGGTAGGTCTGGCTGGCTAACAGGCCTGTCGGTTAAGTGACAGCCCTCGGGTGTGAGCTATGGCACAATCGACGTGTGGTGCAGCCCGCGAGCCGGGGGCCGGGTCGCCCCCCAGCAGCAAAGGCGGCTGAGACGCGTAAGCGCATCTTGCGTGCCGCTCGCGAGGTGTTCAGCGAACGCGGATACGACGCCGCCACCTTTCAGGCGATCGCGGTCCGGGCGGACCTGACCCGGCCCGCGATCAACCACTACTTCGCAAACAAGCGGGTGCTGTACTGGCAGGTGCTCGAAGAGACCAACAATGCCATGGTCGCCGCGAGTACCCAGCGGGCGCAGAAAGAGAAGACCCTGACCGCGCGGGTGTCAGCGTTCATCGAGGGCGCCACCGAGGCTGAAGTCGAAAATCGCGCGGCGTCGGCGTTCTTGATCGGCGCGACGTTGGAATCGCAGCGTCACCCCGAATTGAGCCGACCCGGAGCCGATTCGGTCAGCACGACTCGGGCGTTCCTGGCTGTGGGCGATCAACGACGGCATTCAGAGCGGCGAACTGAACCCGGACACCGACGCCGCGGCGCTCACCGAAATGCTGCTCGCGGTGTTGCTGGGCGTCGGCTTCTATGCGGGCTTTGTGGGCAGTCGCGACGAGTTCGACGCCATCACCGATCAATTGAAATTGTTGCTGGCCCGCAGCCTGGCTCGGCCGCCCGACTCGAGCAGTGATGTAGCGCACACAACTATATAGATTATCTAATTGGTTGGGTAGCATCGGTGGCGCTATGACTGGTGCACACGACGCGACCTCCATCCGTTCCGAAGGCGACAGCTGGGACATCACCGAAAGCGTGGGCGCCACCGCTCTGAGCGTTGCGGCGGCCCGTGCCGTCGAGACAGGATCGGACGACCCCCTGATCCGTGACCAGTTCGCCTACCTGCTGGTCTCCACTGCCGGACAGCCGTGGGAACGGCTGGCCAGTTCGCTGGAGTGGATCGGCGACGACGATCACGGTCGCCGGGCGCACCGGCTGGCCATCGACTACCAGGCAGTGCGCACGCACTACTTCGACTCCTACTTCGCTGACGCTGTCGCCGCCGGTATCCGGCAGGTGGTCATCCTGGCCGCCGGCCTGGATTCACGAGCTTTCCGGCTGGAGTGGCCCGCCGGCACCTCGGTCTACGAGATCGACCAGCCGCAGGTCGTCGACTACAAGACGACCACGCTTGGAGTCGGCCGGCGCAGCGCCGACGGCTGAGCGACGGACCGTGCAGGTCGACCTGCGGGACGACTGGGCAGCCGCGCTGACGGCCGCCGGCTTCGACTCCGGCCAACCGACCGCGTGGCTGGCCGAGGGCCTGCTGCCGTATCTGCCGGCCGAAGCCCAGGACCGGCTGTTCGAGATCGTGACCGGGCTGAGCGCGCCGGGCAGTCGGGTGGCCGTCGAAGCGTTCAGCCTCGGCACGGCCGACAGCGAAGCGCGCCGGGTCGCGCGGCGGGCGCGTTTCGACCGGATGCGCCAACGCCTCGGCCTGGACATCAACGTCGAGACCCTGACCTACCAGGAAAGCGACCGGGCTGACGCCGCGGACTGGCTGACCGAGCACGGCTGGCAGGTGAGCGCCGTCAGCAACGCCGACGAGATGGCGCGGCTGGGCCGGGCGATTCCCGCCGATCTGGCCGACGAAGCCTTCACCACCAAGCTGCTGAGCGCTCGAGCTCGGCGTAACTGATTGACCATCAACCACTTTCGTAGAAGGCAGGACCCGCGATGAGCAGCTTGCGTAGCCATGACGACACCTGGGACATCGCCACCAGTGTGGGCACTACCGCGGTGATGGTGGCCGCCGCCCGCGCCGCCGAGACCGACCGGCCGGACCCGCTGATCCGCGACCCGTACGCGAAGATTCTGGTCAGCGAGGCCGGCACCGGGGTGTGGGAAAAGATGCTCGACAGCTCGCTGCTCGACCAGGTGGCGTCGATCGACGCCGAGGCCGCGGCGATCTTCGAGCACATGCGCGGCTACCAGGCGGTGCGCACGCACTTCTTCGACGCCCACTTCGCCGGCGCGGTCGCCGCCGGAATCCGGCAGGTGGTGATCCTGGCATCCGGCCTGGATTCGCGGGCCTACCGGCTGGACTGGCCGGCCGGCACCGCGGTGTACGAGATCGACCAGCCCAAGGTGCTCGAGTACAAGGCGGCGACGCTCGAGGCGCACGGCGCAACGCCGTCGGCCGACCGTCACGAGGTGGCGATCGACCTGCGTCAGGACTGGCCGGCGGCGCTGGTCGCGGCGGGCTTTGACCCGAAGGCGCCGACCGCCTGGCTGGCGGAGGGGCTGCTGATGTACCTGCCCGCCGACGCCCAGGACCGGCTGTTCGCGCAGATCACCGAGTTGAGCGCGCCCGGCAGCCGGATCGCCGCCGAAACCGCGGCCAACCACGCCGATGACCGTCGGCAGGAGATGCGGGAGCGCCTCGATCGGGTGGCCGCCAAGCTCGGCATCGAGCGCAACGTCGACATCCAGGACCTGATCTACCACGACGACGACCGCGCCGACGTCGCGACGTGGCTCAACGACCACGGCTGGCGGGCCACCGCGCAGAACTCCGGCGACGAGATGCGCCGGCTGGACCGCTGGGTCGAGGGCGTGCCGTCGGGCGACGACAAGGATGCGTTCTCGCAGTTCGTGACCGCCGAACGCATCTGAGCGGTCACGCACGCACGAAACGGCGATAGCCGAGGGGACCTGTTGCCCAACCGGGTGGTTGATTAGGATTGGGATTTCGCCGGTCGAGGAAGGGATCCCCATGACGACCGAAATCACTGCTCCGGCCGCACCCACACCCACCCGACAGCCCCGGCTTCCGGCTCCGACGTCGCGAAGACGGTCGCTCGGCTGCGTCAGACCTTCGCCACCGGTCGCACCCGCAGTCTGGAGTGGCGTAAGGAGCAGTTGCGCGCGCTCAACCGGCTGATGGTCGAGAACGAGACCAAGATCGCCGACGCCCTGGAGAAGGACCTGGGGCGGTCGCCGTTCGAGGCCTGGCTCGCCGACGTCGCCAGCACCAGCGGTGAGGCCGCGTACGCGGCGAAGAACGTGGGCAAGTGGGCCAAGCGCCGCCACCGGCTGCTGGAGATGTCGCAGCTGCCCGGCCGCGGCTGGGTCGAGTACGAGCCCTACGGCACCGTGCTGATCATCGGCGCGTGGAACTTCCCGTTCGCGCTGACGCTGGGACCCGCTATCGGCGCGATCGCGGCGGGTAACACCGTGCTGCTCAAGCCGTCTGAGGTGGCGCCCGCGTCGTCGGCGTTGATGGCCGAGCTGGTCCCGCAGTACCTGGACAACGACGCGATCGCGGTGATCGAGGGCGACGGCGCCGTCAGCCAGGAGCTCATCGCGCAGGGCTTCGACCACCTGCTGTTCACCGGCGGAACCGAGATCGGCCGCAAGGTCTACGAAGGCGCGGCGTCGCACCTGACCCCGGTGACCCTCGAACTCGGCGGCAAGAGCCCGGTCATCGTGTCAAAAGACGCCGACGTCAAGGTCGCCGCGAAGCGGATCGCCTGGACCAAGCTGATCAACTCCGGCCAGATCTGCATCGCGCCCGACTACGTCTTGGCCGAGGAGCCGGTCCGCGACCAGCTGATCGAGGAGATCCAGAAGGCGGTCACCGGGTTCGAGGCCAAAAACGTCACCGGCGGCAAGCGGATCGTCAACGAGCGGCACTTCAACCGGCTGACCACCGCACTCGCCGCCACCCAGGGAAACGTCGCCATCGGCGGCGGATCAGACGCCTCGACTCTCAACATCCAGCCGACCGTCGTCGTGGACCCCGCCACGGACGAGCCGTTGATGACCGACGAGATCTTCGGCCCGATTCTGCCGATCGTGACCGTCCAAAACCTCGACGAGGCAATCGCATTCGTGAACGCACGGCCCAAGCCGCTGGCCGCTTACCTGTTCACCAAGACCAAGTCCGTGCGTGAGCGAGTGATCAAGGAAGTGCCGGCGGGCGGCATGCTGATCAACCACCTGCTGTTCCACTTCGCCACCCACAAGCTGCCGTTCGGCGGCGTCGGCCCGTCCGGCATGGGTGCCTACCACGGCAAGTTCGGCTTCGAGGAGTTCAGCCACCGCAAATCGGTGCTGACCAAGCCGACCCGACCCGACATCGCCGCCTTCATCTACCCGCCGTATACAGAAAAGGCGTGGAAGTTGGCGCGCCGGCTGTTCTGACGTCTGCCGGTCCGTTTTCACACTGTTGGTCACCGACGATCGAGAGATAGGAATCTTTCATGCCCGGAGTGCAGGATCGCGTTGTCGTCGTCACCGGAGCCGGTGGTGGTCTGGGTCGCGAGTACGCGCTGACCCTCGCCAAAGAAGGCGCGAGCGTCGTGGTCAACGACCTCGGTGGTTCTCGTGACGGCACCGGCGCCGGACACAACATGGCCGACGACGTCGTCAAGGAGATCAAAGACGCCGGCGGACGTGCGGTTGCCAACTACGACAGCGTGGCCGAGACCGAGGGCGCCGAGAACATCATCAAGACCGCGCTCGACGAGTTCGGCAAGATCGACGGCATCGTGAGCAACGCGGGCATCCTGCGCGACGGCACGTTCCACAAGATGTCGTTCGAGAACTGGGATTCCGTGCTCAAGGTGCACCTCTACGGCGGCTACAACGTCATCCGCGCCGCGTGGCCGCACTTCCGCGAGCAGAGCTACGGCCGCGTGCTCGTCGCCACGTCCACCAGCGGACTGTTCGGCAACTTCGGCCAGGCCAACTACGGCGCGGCCAAGCTGGGCCTGGTCGGCCTGATCAACACGCTGGCCCAGGAAGGCGCGAAGTACAACATCAAGGCCAACGCGCTGGCGCCGATCGCCGCCACCCGGATGACCGAGGACATCCTGCCGCCCGAGGTGTTGAAGAACCTGACACCGGAGTTCGTCGCGCCGGTGGTGGCCTACCTGGTCACCGAGGAAGTGCCCGACACCGGGTCGATCTTCATCGTCGGCGGCGGCAAGGTGCAGCGCGCCGCGCTGTTCCAGAACGAGGGCGTCACCTTCAAGACCCCGCCGTCGGTCGACGACATCGCCTCGCACTGGGGCGAGATCGACGACCTGTCTGCGGCCGAGGCGGCCAACTTCTCGATCCGCTGATCGACGCCGCATGAAAGCTTGCGTCGTACAGGAGCTTTCAGGCCCGGACGGTCTCGTCTACACCGATGTCCAGGACGTCGCCGGCAACGACGACGTTCTGGTCATCAACGTCCGTGCCGCCGGGGTCTGCTTTCCGGATCTGCTGCTGAGCAAAGGCGAGTACCAGCTCAAGCTGCCGCCGCCGTTCATCCCCGGCATGGAAGCCGCGGGCGTGGTCGACTGGGCGCCGGAGGACTCCGAATTCAAAGTCGGCGACCGGGTTTCGGCGTTCGGCATCCTGGGCGGCTACGCCGAGCAGGTGCTCGCTCCGCTGGCCAACGTGACCCGCAGCCCCGCCGAACTCGATGACGCCGAAGCGGTGTCGCTGCTGGTGAACTACAACACGATGTATTTCGCGCTGGCCCGCCGGGCCGCCATGCGGCAGGGCGAGAGCGTGCTGGTGCTGGGTTCGGCCGGCGGCGTCGGGCACGGCGGCCATCCAGGTGGCCAAAGCGATGGGCGCGAGCAAGGTCATCGCGGTGGTGCATCGCACGGCTGCAACGGAATTCGTCGAGTCGTTGGGCGCCGACGTGGTGCTGCCGCTGGCCGACGGCTGGGCTCAGGCGGTCCGCGAGCACACCGACGGCCGCGGCGTCGACATCGTGGTCGACCCGGTCGGCGGCCAGGCCTTCGACGACGCCGTCCGGGTTCTGGCCATCGACGGCAAGCTGCTGGTGATCGGATTCGCCGCCGGCGCCATCCCGACGGTCAAGGTCAACCGGCTGCTGCTGCGCAACGCCGGCGTGCTCGGTGTCGCCTGGGGCGAGTACCTGCATCAGGTACCCGGCTCGGCGGCGCTGTTCTCCTTCGGTCTCAACCAGTTGGTGGCGGCCGGGTTGAAACCGCCGCCGCCGCAACGGTATCCGCTGTCGCAGGGACGTGATGCGCTGCAGTCGCTCGCCGACGGCGGGGTGTTCGGCAAGGTCGTGCTGGAGCCCTAAAAGTCTGCTGGCCACAAAGAAAGGCGCCGCACCCCTCAAATGGCCGCGGCGCCCTTCTTTTTCAGCGTTAGAAGCCGATGGACGCGAAGTCGGCAGCTATCTGCGACGCGGCGCTCTGGAGGACCTCGACGGCGAAGCCGGCAGCCAGGGTATCCAGTGCGGTGTTCGCCGCGATCGGCAGTCCGAAGGCGTCCGTGAAGTCGCCCGTCGCGATGTTAGCGGTGAACAACGACAGGTCATAGGCGGGAAGGCTGACCGTCAGCGCATTCGAAATATCTGACAGCGGCAGGAAAACCGAGTTTGCCGTCGACAGCGCACTGGAGAAGGCATTGGCGATGTCGGTGAGCGTCGGGGTGGCCGCCGAGACCGCGGTGGCGGTCTCCGCTCCGCTCGACGTGGCCGCGGCCGCGTACGGATCAGTGTCCGTCATGAAGTTCTGGATACCTTGCTGCGTGTCGGCGACGAGGGTGTTCCACTCGGTGGTCGCACTGACGCCGTTGGACAGCCCGAACGGGGTGTTGACGTCGGCGTCCGTCGTTGAATAGCCCACGCTGCCGTCGCCGTAGCCCAGGTTGATCAGGTAGGTCAGGTCTGGCCCCAGCAACTCTTGGAGTTGTGTCGGCAGCAGCGCCACCAACGGCGCCGTGATCTCGTGTCCCGCAGCGGCATCCGAACCGTCGAGCGTGGTGATCATGTAGTAGTTGGTCGCGGTGTCCGCGCCGGAGACTGGCAGCGGTGTGGCGTTGTTGATGTCGCCGAGCGACGGGCCGCTTCCGAGCCCGCCGGTACCGTCACCGCCGTTCAGGTAGGTGCCATGCAGCGACTCAATACCCAAGAACGCATTGAGGTCGGACAAGAAGTTGAGCGGGTACTTCGGGAAGTCGGCGAAACCGTCGTATTCGATCGTGTAGATCGTGGTGGCGTACTCGCTGGAGGGGGTGGCGCCGTCGAAGCCGATCCCTAGGCTTGGAAGGTTCAGCGGGTCGGACACCGCGGGACCCGATGACGGCGTGAAACCGTCAAAGCGCGAGAGCAATCCACCGTTCGGCGCGGTCTCGTCGGCGACGAGGAGGAAGTTCACGTCGTTCTTGGGAATACCCGCGTCTGTCAACTCCTGCATGACGAGGCCAGAGATCACGGAACTCTGGGAGTAACCGAACACTGTGGCTGTGTTGCCGTTGGCGATGTCGGACTCGATGGTGTTGGCCAGAATGGTGTCGCCCTGGCCCACCGAGGTGCTTTGGTCCGGAAACCCGTCGGTGCCGGAGGGGTAGTTGAACGGCAGGGTTTTCACGCCGGTCAGCGGGTAGAGGCCCTCGGGTGTGAAAACGCCCTCGCCGAACGGGTTCTCCGGGGTGGCCTGGTAGAAGGTGATGCCGGTGCCGTAGGTCGGGAACAGGTAATGCCCGGCGGCGGACTCCACGTAGTCCGTCCCCGGGATGGGCGTGCCGCTGCCGCCCAGGACCAGGCCGATGTCGTCGGCGTGGGCGTAACCGGTGTTCATCATCGCGGCCAGGCTGAGGAAACCGGCACCGGCCGTGGCGACCATTCCCAGACCCATTAGACGAAGTTTTGCGACCAGACATTTGTGCGACCTTTCGGACTGTGGGACGGTCGCCAGGGCGCGATGCGGCTCCAGCGGCGCAGGGTATTAGGCATATGTCTACGCCTATAGAACGCATATGTCTGAGAAATACACAGGTTTTCGTTGGCGAAAATTAAGTATCGCGTCCAAGATGTCGGACGCGCCCCACAAGCCTCAGAAACCTCAGCGGTCACTGGCCTGGGGTGATGGTGCCTTTTCGAAACGAGCACCGCGGTGATATCACCGGGGTGCGGTAAAGCGACAGGTTCAGCCCAGCAGGCGTCGCGCAGTCGGTTCACGTCAGCCTCGGTGATGCCCGCGCTGCGGAAGTAGCCGTCGAGGGAGCCGAAGTTGTCGTCGATGGTCCGCCGCGCGGCGTCGAGATATTCCGCACGAACGCCGAGCACCTCTTCGGACAGCCGCGCCTCGGTGGTCGACATCAATTCGGGCGTCACCTCGACGTCGGTGCGCTGCCGGATGGTGTCCAGGATGCGCTCCCGCAGCAGCGGGACGGCCTGGTTGCTGGTCAGGAAGTCCGCCACGATCGCGTCGCGGTCGACGCCGGCGGCCTCCAGCACCAGCGCGACGGTGAAGCCCGTGCGGTCCTTGCCGGCGAAGCAGTGGGCCAGCACCGTGCGGCCGTCGGCCAATAGCGTCACGAGGCGGTGCACCGCCTCCCGGGCGCCGGGATAGGTGGGGAACCGGCTGTACTCCTCGACCATGTAGCGACTGGCGGCGTCACTGGCCGACTCGCCGTCCGGCTTTTCCTCGAACAGCCGCCGGAATGCGTGCTCGTGCGGGGCCTCGCCGTTCGGGTTGGCGTCGTCGGGCGGGAGATCCGGGATGGGCAACAGGTGAATGTCGACACCGTCCGGTACCAGGCCGGGGCCGTGGCGCAGGACCTCACTGCGGGACCGCAAATCGGCGACGTCGGTGATGCCCAAGCGCCGCAACTCGTCCCGGCCCTCGTCGGCCAGCTCGCTCAGCTCGCCGGAGCGGAACAGCCGACCGGGCCGAAGCACGCCGGTGGTGTCGGCGACGTCGCGAAAGTTCCAGGCTCCCTGTAGATCTCGTATGCCAGTCGCCACTTTAGGTGACCGCCGCAGCGAAAGCGCTCTTCTCCCGGCCGATCTCGGAGCGCGCGATCGACCGCATGTGCACCTCGTCGGGTCCGTCGAAGATGCGCATCGCGCGCTGCCACGAGTACATCCGGGCCAGCACGGTGTCCTCACTGACGCCGGCAGCGCCATGCACCTGGATGGCGCGGTCGACCACATTGCAGGCCATCTGCGGGGCCACCGCCTTGATCTGCGAGACCAGCAGATGCGCCGCCCGGTTGCCGTGCTTGTCGATCGTCCATGCCGCCTTCTCGCACAGCAGCCGGGCCTGGTCGATCTCGTTGCGCGACTGGGCGATTGCGTGCTGGACCAGACCTTGGTCGGCCAGCGGCCGGCCGAACGCGATCCGGGTGTTGGCCCGGTTGACCATCAGCGCCAGCGCACGCTCCGCGCCGCCCAGCGCGCGCATGCAGTGGTGGATGCGACCGGGGCCGAGTCGAGCCTGGGCGATCGCAAAGCCGCCGCCTTCCTCCCCGAGCAGGTTGGTGACCGGCACCCGGACGTTGTCGTAGATGATCTCGCAATGCCCGGGCTGATCCTGGTAGCCGAACACCGACGTCGAACGGACTACCGTCACGCCAGGCGTGTCGATCGGGACCAAGACCATCGACTGCTGCTGGTGGCTTGCCGCCTCAGGGTTGGTGCGGCCCATCACGATCAGGATCTTGCAGCGCGGGTCCGCCGCCCCTGAGGTCCACCACTTGCGGCCGTTGATGACGTAGTCGCCACCGTCGCGGACGATCGACGTTTGGATATTGCGGGCGTCGCTGCTGGCGACGGCGGGCTCGGTCATGGAGAACCCGCTGCGGATCTCGCCGTTCAGCAACGGCTCGAGCCACTTCTTGCTCTGCTCCTCGGTGGCGAACAGGTGCAGGGTTTCCATGTTGCCGGTGTCCGGCGCGGCACAGTTGATCGCTTCGGGCGCGATCTCCAGACTCCACCCGGTGAGCTCGGCCAGCGGCGCGTATTCCAGGTTGGTCAGACCGGACTCCGAGGGCAGGAACAGATTCCACAGCCCGGCGGCCTTGGCCTTGATCTTCAGTTCCTCGATGATCGGCGGAACGGTGTGATCCTTCGGGCCGACTTCCTCGCGGTACTTGTCGTAGTCAGCCTCGGCGGGAAAGACGTAATCGGTGATGAACTCGCTCAGTCGCTTGTGGTAGTCACTGGCTTTGGCTGACATCGCGAAGTCCATATCCGTCACGATAAGCCACCCGCGTCGGGCCCACACCGGGGGCGCAGGATGAGGGCCATGACCGATACCCTCCCGCCGCTTCCACCCTTCACATTGGCGACGGCCATCGAGAAAGTTCAAGCCGCCGAAGACGCCTGGAACAGCTGCGACCCCGAACGTGTCAGCCGCGCGTACACCGTTGACTCGCAATGGCGTAACCGCGGCGAGCACGTCGTCGGCCGCGACGCGATCGTCGAGTTCTTGACCCGCAAATGGCAGCGCGAGCACGACTACGTCCTGCGCAAAGGCCTGTGGAGCTTTCACGACAACCACATCGCCGTGCGCTTCCAATATGAAAGCCGCGACTCCGCGGGCCAGTGGTGGCGCAGCTACGGAAACGAATTGTGGGAGTTCGACGAGGCCGGTCTGATGGCCCGGCGCGAAGCCAGCATCAACGACGTCGCCATCGAGGAGTCCCAGCGCCGCTACTTCGGACCGCGGCCAACGGAGGAGCACGGCCAAGACTTCCCGCTTTGGTGAGCTACTGACGAGACCGGCCTCTGGCGACGATGCCGGCCGCGGAGCGGCGGAGAGGAGACGGAGCATCAGGTTAGGGTTGGTGCCGATCTACCGGCGAGTAGGGAGTACAGGAAGTAGATGCGGACGCCATGACAGAAACGCAGACGACGGTCGGCGTGGTCGCCGAGTCGGGAGCCGACGAGCGGCGGGTCGCGCTGGTGCCGAAGGTAATCGCGCCGCTGGTCAAAAGCGGGATCGCAGTCGTTGTCGAGTCGGGCGCCGGCGAGCGGGCACTGCTGCCCGACGAGCTGTACACCGAGGCCGGCGCCACGATCGGCGACGCCTGGGCCGCTGACATCGTGATCAAGGTCGCGCCGCCGACCGCTGACGAGGTCGCGAAACTGCACAGCGGGCAGACCCTGATCGGCTTCCTCGCGCCCCGTAACGCCGACAACGCGATCGGCGCGCTCAAGGAGGCCGGGGTGCAGGCGTTCGCGCTCGAGGCAGTCCCGCGTATCTCCCGGGCGCAGGCGATGGACGCGTTGTCGTCGCAGGGCAACGTCGCCGGGTACAAAGCCGTGGTGCTCGCCGCCTCGGAGTCGACCCGGTTCTTCCCGATGCTGACCACCGCCGCGGGCACCGTGAAGCCGGCGACCGTGCTGGTGCTCGGTGTCGGTGTGGCCGGCCTGCAGGCGCTGGCGACGGCGAAGCGCCTGGGCGGGAAGACCACCGGCTACGACGTTCGCCCCGAGGTGGCCGATCAGGTGCGCTCGGTTGGTGCCCAATGGCTCAATCTCGGAATCGACGCCGCCGGCGAAGGCGGGTATGCCCGTGAGCTCACCGACGAGGAGCGCGCGCAGCAGCAGAAGGCACTCGAAGACGCGATCGCCGGATTCGACGTCGTCATAACCACCGCGCTGGTTCCCGGCCGTCCCGCGCCACGGCTGGTGACCGCCGCCGCCGTCGAGGCGATGAAGCCCGGCAGCGTCGTCGTCGACCTGGCCGGCGAGACCGGCGGCAACTGCGAGCTCACCGAGCCCGGTCAGACCGTCGTCAAGCACGACGTCACGATCGCCTCGCCGCTGAACCTGCCCGCCACGATGCCCGAGCACGCCAGCGAGCTCTACAGCAAGAACATCATCGCGCTGCTCGACCTGTTGATTACCGACGGCAAATTGGCGCCGGATTTCGAGGACGAGGTCGTTGCCGGCTCGTGTGTGACTCGCAATCAGGCAGAGAAGGACGCGTAGATGTACGACCAGCTACTGGCCAATCTGGCGATCCTGGTGCTTGCCGGGTTCGTCGGCTTTGCGGTCATCTCCAAGGTGCCCAACACCTTGCACACCCCGTTGATGTCGGGCACCAACGCGATCCACGGCATCGTGGTCCTGGGTGCGCTGCTGGTACTGGGGGAGCTGCCCGCCGATGCCAGCTGGGGCGTGCGGGCTATCGCGTTCGTCGCCCTGATCTTCGGCACTCTGAACGTGATCGGTGGCTTCCTGGTCACCGACCGGATGCTGGGCATGTTCAAGTCGCGCAAGACCGCGGGCGACAAGGCAGTCGGCGCGAAGGGGGCTGGTAAGTGAGCACCGAGAACGTCAACTACGGCGTGAACGTCCTCTACATCGCGGCGTTCGCGCTGTTCATCTTCGGTCTGTCCGGCCTGACCGGCCCGAAGACCGCGGTGCGCGGCAACTGGATCGCTGCGGTCGGCATGGGCGTCGCGGTGGTCGCCACGCTGATAAAGGTGCGCGACACCGCGTCGATCAACTGGATCCTGATCGCTGCGGGCCTGTTGATCGGCGTGGCGCTGGGCGTGCCACCCGCCAAGAAGACCAAGATGACGGCAATGCCACAGCTGGTGGCGCTGTTCAACGGCGTCGGTGGCGGTACCGTCGCACTGATCGCGTGGTCGGAATTCATTGATACCAAGGGCTTTTCGGTTTTCAGCCCTGACCAGTCGCCCACTGTCGCGCTGGTCGTCGGCTCGCTGTTTGCGGCCGTCATCGGCTCGGTGTCCTTCTGGGGCTCGCTGGTGGCGTTCCTGAAGCTGCAGGAGTCGATTCCCAAGAATGTGGAAAAGCGACTGGTGGCATCGGCCAAGCTGTTCCAGTTCTCCAACTTCGTTCTGCTGTTCGGCGCGATCGGCGTCGCGGTCTATCTGGGATTGAACCCAGGCATGCCGGTCTGGTGGATCGTGCTGGTGCTGGTCTTCGCGGGCGTGATGGGCCTGTTCGTGGTGTTCCCGATCGGCGGCGCCGACATGCCGGTGGTGATCTCGCTGCTGAACGCGATGACCGGATTGTCCGCAGCCGCAGCGGGTTTGGCGCTGAACAACACCGCGATGATCGTCGCCGGCATGATTGTCGGTGCTTCCGGTTCGATCCTGACCAACCTGATGGCGGTCGCGATGAACAGGTCGATTCCGGCGATTATTTTCGGCTCGTTCGGTGGCGGCGACACCGCGGGTGGTGCCGCGGCCGGAGACCAGGGCACCGTCAAGGCAACCTCGGCCGCCGACGTGGCGATTCAGATGGCCTACGCGAACCAGGTGATCGTGGTGCCCGGCTACGGGCTGGCAGTCGCGCAGGCGCAGCACGCCGTCAAGGAGATGGCCAGCCTGCTGGAGGAGAAGGGCGTCGAGGTCAAGTACGCCATCCACCCGGTAGCGGGCCGCATGCCCGGTCACATGAACGTGCTGCTGGCCGAGGCCGACGTCGACTACGACGCCATGAAAGAGATGGACGACATCAACGGCGAGTTCGGCCGCACGGACGTCACCGTCGTGATCGGGGCCAACGACGTCACGAACCCAGCTGCCCGCAACGACTCGGGCTCGCCTATCTACGGCATGCCGATCCTCAACGTCGACGAGTCGCGGTCGGTGATCGTGCTCAAGCGCGGCATGTCTTCGGGATACGCCGGGATCGAGAACCCGCTGTTCTTCCTGCCGCAGACGTCAATGTTGTTCGGCGACGCGAAGAAGTCGGTGTCCGACGTGGCTGAGGAGCTGAAAGCGCTCTAACGCGCATCGAGAACGACGCTGGCGATGCGCTCACTCGCAAAAGTTCGCGCAGGCGTCGATCTCGGGGCTGGCGGTGCGGCCTAAACGGGTGGGTAGGCCGGCGGCGGGTAACCCTGGCCGTCGGTGACGCCGCGCAGGCCCCACGGGAGATATTTGAAGAAGAACTCAGCTTCGTCGGAAATGTCGTAGCTGGGATCAGGATCCGGTTGCATCTGACTACCTCTCGAGTCGGCTCGCGCTTCCTGCCGAGTCTAGTCCCGGCGGGCAGCGCGCAACAGTGAACTGTCGTGTTGCCTAGACTACCCAACTAGTTGATTGACTCCGGAATTCCCCCGGACTGCCGATAGCGAGTAGACATGCCATCCGAGAACGGGCTCACCCGCCGCGAGGAGCTGCTGGTTGTGGCCACCAAGTTGTTCGCCGCGCGCGGCTATCACGGCACCCGGATGGACGACGTCGCGGACGTGGTGGGCCTGAACAAGGCCACCGTTTACCACTATTACGCCAGCAAGTCGCTGATCCTCTACGACATCTACCAGCAGGCCGCCGAGCGGACCCTGGCCGCCGTGCACGACGATCCGACGATGTCTGCCCGCGAGGCGCTCTACCAGTACACCGTCCGGTTGCTCAACCAGATCGCCGCCAACCCCGAAGGCGCCGCGGTCTATTTCCAAGAGCAGCCCTACATCACCGAGTGGTTCACCAAGGAGCAGGTCGTCGCGGTCCGCGAGAAGGAGACCCAGGTGTATGAGCACGTGCACGGGCTCATCGACCGCGGCATCGCCAGCGGCGAGTTCTACGAGAGCGACTCTCACGTCCTGGCCCTCGGCTACATCGGGATGACGCTGGGCGCCTACCGCTGGCTGCGGCCGAGTGGACGACGCAGCGCCAAGGAAATCGCCGCCGAATTCAGCACCGCGCTGCTGCGTGGCCTGATTCGCGACGAGGCGGTCCGGGTGCAGTCCCCGCTCGGGACGGCCAAAGCGCAGATCGTCGCGCCATGACAGAGTTGTTTCGACTCGACGGCAAGGTCGCCGTCGTCACCGGCGGCGGCCGCGGCATCGGACTGATGATCGCCCGCGGACTGCTGCAAGCCGGCGCGACGGTGTACCTGTCCAGCCGCAAGAAGGCCGAGTTGGACTCCACCGTCGCCGAACTGTCCGCCCACGGGCCGGTGCAGGCGATTGCGGCCGACCTCGGCACGGCCGACGGAGTCGACGCTTTGGTCGCCGAGCTGTCCGAGCGCGAGGACGCGCTCCACGCGCTGTTCAACAACGCCGGCGCCGCCTGGGGAGCGCCGCTGGACGAATTCCCCGAGTCCGGGTTCGACAAGGTGATGAACGTCAACGTCAAGGGCGTCTTCCTGCTGACCCGCGCGCTGGTGCCGATGCTCACCGCCGGATCGAGCGACGGCGACCCGGCCCGCGTCATCAACACCGGCAGCATCGACGGAATCGTTGCACCGGGACGCGGCCGGGACAACTTCTCCTACAGCGCCAGCAAGGCCGCCGTTCATATGCTGACCCAGCACCTCGCCGGAGAGTTGGCGCCGCGAATTCTGGTCAACGCGATCGCGCCCGGGCTCTTCGAATCCCGGATGACCAAGGAGCTGTTGGCGTACGGCTCGGAGGCGGTGGGTGCGGGCCTTCCGCTGGGCCGCATCGGGCAGCCCGACGACATGGCGGGCATCGCGGTCTTCCTCGCCAGCCGGGCCAGCAGCTACATCACCGGCGCGGTGATTCCGGTAGACGGCGGCGTCAGCGTCATTCGGTGAGCCTGATCATCCTGCTCATCCTCCTGGCGCTGCGGGCGCTGCGTCGTCGCCGGACGTAGGTAAAACTCGCCCGAGGAATTCGAGTTGGTCGGCGATCACCCGCTCGAAGGCGTCGCCGACATAGATCTCGAAATGCCCTTCCGGATAAAGCTTCACCTCGCCGCGGGGCGCTGTCGCCGCATAGCGGCGGGTCGGTCCGGACGGCGCGACCGTGTCGAACTCGCAGATGCAGAACAAGATTGGGCACGGCACCTTCGCCGCGAGTCGGCCCGGGCGGTAGGGCACCAGCTTCACCCCGATGCGGGCGGCGACTTCGTTACGCATCTCGACGCCATCTGGCACCAGAGCCAGGTAGCCGGGGTAAGCGTCGGGCGACGTCATCAGCGCGACCTCGCCCGGGTGTCCGGCGGTCGGCACCATCACCGGGTTGCCCCCGAAGCGGGCGGTGACGAGGTCGCGGGCCGCCAGCGCGGTGAGGCGAGCGCTGACCAGCGGGTTGATCGCGCCCAGCGAGGCCAAGCTGTCGGTGAAGGGGCACTGGGCCACGACCGCCGCGATACCCGGCACCCGGGCCGCCGTGGCGATCACATGGCCGCCGCTGAAAGACGTGCCCCACAAGCCGATTCGACGCGGGTCGATTCCAGGCAGTGTGCGTGCGAATGCCGCGGCCACCGTCCAGTCCTGTAACTGCATCCGGATGTCGAGCAATTGACGGGGTGCGCCCTCACTGTCGCCGAAGTTTCGGTAGTCGAAAACCAGGCAGGCGTAACCCGCCGCGGCGAAGCGTTCGGCGTAGGCGTCGAGACGCATCGTGCGAACCGCGCCCAACCCGTGCGCCATCACCAACAACGGCGCTTGTGCATCCGAGCCGTTACCGTCGGGCCGATACAGCCACGCGCTGATCCGGGCGCTGCCGGAGTTGAACCAGACATCTTCACGCTGCATGACACTCATCCTGCACGGCGATCGGGGCGTGTGGTAGACCGACGCCATGGCCGCGGATGTGCTGCAGCAGGTGTCGTCGCTGGTGGGGGCGAATTACGTCAACACCGATCCCGACGTCTTGGCGGCCCGCAGCGTGGATTACACCGGCCGCTACCGCGGCCATGCGAGCGCTCTGGTGCGGCCCGGTTCGGCCGGCGAGGTGGCCGAGGTCTTGCGGGTATGCCGCGACGCCGGAGCCCACGTGACCATCCAGGGCGGCCGGACGTCGTTGGTGGCCGGGACCGTCCCGGAACACGACGACGTGTTGTTGTCCACCGAAAGACTCTGTGGCGTAGGCGATGTCGACACGACTGAACGTCGCGTCACGGCCGGCGCCGGGGCGACGTTGAGCGCGGTGCAGCGGGCCGCAAGCGCGGCCGGTCTGGTGTTCGGCGTCGACCTCGCCGCACGGGACACCGCGACCGTCGGGGGGATGGCCGCGACCAACGCCGGAGGATTGCGCACGGTCCGGTACGGCAACATGGGCAGCCAGGTGATCGGAATGGACGTCGCGCTGCCGGACGGCTCGATGGTGCGCCGGCATTCGCAGGTGCGGGCCGACAACACCGGCTACGACCTGCCCTCTCTGTTCGTCGGCGCCGAGGGAACACTCGGCGTGATCACTGCCCTCGACCTGTGCCTGCACCCGGATCCGGCGCATCGCGTCACCGCCGTCTGCGGCTTCGGCGAACTCAGCGCGTTGGTGGACGCCGGGCGGCTGTTCCGCGAGCTGGACGGCATCGCAGCGCTGGAGTTGATCGACGGCCGGGCCGCGGCGCTGGCCGACGAGCATCTCGCTGTGCCCGCGCCGGTGCACGACCGCTGGCTGCTACTGGTGGAGCTGGCGGCCGACCATGACCAGACCGAGCGGCTGGCCGAGGCACTGGAGGGTGTGCATCCGTCGAGCGAGCCTGCCGTGGGCGTCGATAATGCTGCGCAGCAACGACTTTGGCGGACCCGCGAGTCACTGGCCGAGGTAGTCGGGGTGTACGGGCCGCCGTTGAAGTTCGATGTGTCGCTGCCGCTGTCCGCGGTGGCCGGGTTCGCACGCGACGCCGAGGCGCTCGTGCGGCGGCATGCGGCCGACGCCATCGGGGTGCTGTTCGGCCACATCGGCGAGGGCAACCTGCATCTGAATGTGTTGCGCTGCAGCGCTGAGCAGGAAAAGGAGCTGTACGCCGCGATGATGGACCTGATCGCCGAATGTGGCGGCAACGTCAGCTCCGAGCACGGGGTCGGCAGCCGCAAGCGTCGTTACCTCGGTATGTCACGGGACGCCGCCGATATCGCGGCCATGCGATCGTTGAAGTCGGCGTTCGACCCGACCGGCTATCTCAACGCCGCGGTGCTGTTCGACTGACGACATGAGACACACTGTCAGCTAAAGCCGTGTCGTGCCGTGCAGAAGAATATGAAGCGAAGCGGAGGGAGGCATGTGAACGCCGTTCGGCGGTGGTGGCGTCAAGGCGACCAGTTCGACTGGTTGAGTCTGTATCTCAACACCCGCGGTATCCGGTTGGTATGGCGGGCCGTGATCGCTGCCGTGATCGCCTCGATGGCTGTGGTCCCGGCTATCGTGTTGGCCGGCCCGACTCTGCCGCGCTACCCAGTCGCGGAAATCGTCGCACCGATCGCCAGCGGCGTCGGCATGACCGTGGCGCTGCTGTGGCTGATCCGCTGGCCCACCCGCGGCCAATCCGTGGTGTTCGCGCTGACGGGGAGCGTCTGCATCACGGCGTCCTGCCTCGTGCAACGTGACCCGCTCGCGGCCTTGCTGGGTTCTTGCGCGTTTGCTGTGCTCGGCGGCTACATCGCCTTCTTTCACACCGCGAGATACATGTTGGTCAACCTCGTGATCGCCCTGACTACCGTCGTGACGATAGCGGCGCGTCTCACGCGTACCTACGACATCGTCGTGGCGGGCTGCGGATTGATGCTCGTCGTGGTGCTCAATGTCGCATTTCCCATTGCGGTGCAATGGCTCGTCCACGCGCTTGCCAGCGAATTGCGACAATCAAGCCGCGACGCATTAACAGGCTTGTTGATCCGCCGGGCCTTTTATCAATCAACGTACGGGTTGCTGCTGCGCCGCCGGGAGGGGCCGCGTTATTTGGGTGCGGCGATGATCGATTTGGATAACTTCAAGCGGCTCAACGACACTCAAGGGCACTCCACTGGCGACCAGGCGTTGGTCGCGGTGGCCGGCGCTCTCCGCCTCGCCTGCCCGCCCACATCGATCATCGCGCGCTTCGGCGGCGAGGAATTCGTCGTCGCCGACATCTACCGCACCGATGACTTGTACGAGATCGCCGAACATTTACGCAATGCCGTCGGCGCTACCCGTTACCCCATCACGGCCAGCGTCGGCATCGTCTGCATTCCGCTGGGTCCGAGCTTCGATCCTGTTGAGCGGGAACTCATCAACGATCTGGTCAACGCCGCCGACATGGCCATGTACGCCGCCAAACGGGCGGGCGGAAACCAGAGCCGCTCCACTCATCTCGACCCATCTCCGGACGCTGCATTCAAAGGAAGCGCCGCCAAGGCGACCCGCACCTAGGACCTGCCAGACTATCTGGAGTCAGTCGACCGGCTTGATTCCGACCGCGTGCCGCAGCTGCGCCAGAAATTCTTCGGCGTCATCGCTGCGAATCATGTAGTGCGAGAACGCTACTCGGATTGCAGTAGCCGCCTTGACCGCGGCATTGGGGCCGGGCACCAGCCGCTGCAGACCGTCGCGCATCTGGGGGATGACGTACGAGAACTGAGTGATGACGTGCTCGGGTTCGATGTCGACCATCCGCACGCCGGTGTAGGAGTGCTGGTAGTCGACGATGAAGCGCAGCGCCGCGTCCAGCTTGTCGGTGCCTTTGAGTCCTGCCGTTGCCCGGCTCATACCGCTTTCGAAGGTGAGCCGCTCGTACTGGGAGAACGCCGAGAGCAGGTCTTCTTTGGAAGCGAACCAGCGGTACAGCGTCGGCCTGGACACCCCCGCCTGAACGGCGACGTCGGACAGGCTGAGTTTGCGCTTGCCATTGCGGCCGAGGACCTCAGCGGTGGCCGCGAGGATCCGCTGCTGCGTCGAGGCGTCACCCTCGATGGTCGACGTTTGGTCCATACCCGCAACTTTACAAAACTAGGGCGAAGTGTCACGCTGTTTTCGTGCCACTGGTAGCTGACTACCCGAGCTTAGCTGGGCAAGCCCGAAATGCCGGGTGTCTGCGGTGAGCCACGCCAGAGCGGTGGTCATCACCGAAGCGTCATCGCCGGTCGCATGCGCGACTGCGGCGCGGTTGGCGGCGGGCGGGCATCTGGTCATGATGGGCAGCCGCCGCCCGCAGATCTGCGAGGAGTTTGCCGCCCGGCACCGGTCCGGGGGCGCGTCGGTGTTCGCCGCTCACCTCGATCTGGCCGATCCGCCTTCTATCGATCAATTCATGGAGTCCGCCGACTATCTGATCGGTGAGGCCGACGTGCTGATCAGCACCGCCGGTGTCGCGGATAGGTCTTGGGCGGGCGCGCAACACCTTGTGGGACAACTCGTTCCGCCAATGATCGACAGCGGCCGCGGCGACGTCGTGCTGCTCAGCCCGGAACTGGTCGGGGCGTCACCGGCCGGGGCGGACCGGATGCTCGAGGCGTGGGTCAGCGGTCTGGACGCCGAGTTCGTCGGAACCGGCGTACGCGCTTCGATCGTCCGCTCGACAGGTGCGGTGCCGCCGGCGGATGCCGGTTGCCTGATCGCCGCGGCTATCAGCTCGCCCGACCTGATGCATCTGCGGGTCGTCGACGTCATTCCGTCGCGCCGCGAAAGTGCGATCAGCGATGGCCTCTCTCGGGAAATGCGTTACTAGTTGCACTTTCGCGGTCAGCTGGGCCGTCGACGTACCAGTACCGACTGCTGAATACTGCCCACGGCCCCGGTCTCGTCGAACAGCGTGCCCACGGTTGTCCCGATGCCGTCCGGGCCGTAGTTGGTCTCGGCGCGGACACCGACCCACTCGCCGTCGGGGATCCGGTGCACGTGCACGACGAGGTCGTTGTTCAAGAAGGTCCACTTGGTGATGTCGATCTTGGAGCCAATTCCATTGGCACAGTCTGCAACCGCGAACAGCCGCTCCAACGGAGTCATCGTCTCGCCGTTGACCAGGCTGGTCGTCGGCTTGATCCAGGACTCGCCGGGCCCGTCGTTGAGTGGGTTGGTCAGCCAGCGCCAATCGAGGCTGTGCACGTAGTTGCGGTCGAAGTCTTTCGCCAGATCGCGGCTGCGGGCTTCGCTGAGCGGACGCGGCAGCGGTGCGGCGGCGTGCTCCAGCTCCGCGGTGTCGAGCATCTGCAGCCGCCAACCGGTGGCCCGCGCCGTCGGCCGTGGCTGACCATCGGGTCCCAGCGCCAACGTCTCGGCGCTGATCAATTCGATCTGCTTACCGCGGCGCTCGACTTTCGAGCGAACCCACATGTCGCCGTCGGCTGGGACCGGACCCAGCAGGTCCACCGCGACCCGGCTCAGCCGGGTGTCGTCGCGCGGCGCGCACCGTTCCAGTGCGCGGACCAGCAGCGCCGATACCGGCGCGGCATGCTGAATCGCACCGGTCCAGGTGCTGCGGACCAAGTCTGTGGCAGTGAACTTTTCGCCTAGCGGGTCGGCGGCATCGGTCAACTCGTAATAGGAATCAGTCATCGTTGGTGTTCCACGGCGGTCACGCCCGGAGTATCCACGATCACCGTGTCCACGCGGGAGAGTCGCGTGCCGACCAGACGTTTGGGATAGGCGTCGCTGCTCGACAGCATGAACAGCGTGCGGTCAGCGGTCCCGCCGAGCATGCAGGCTATCGCCGCGCGATCGCCGATGTCGATGCGATGCGTCACGTGCCCCTTACCGCCGCCACCTTCAATGCGCTCGAACCGGTGCGCCAGCGTCATCGCCGTCCACACCCCGCCCTCGGCGTCGAGACAGATGCCGTCCGGCGGTCCGTCCAGGCCGTCGGCGAAGACTCGTCGATCGGACAGGTCGCCGCCCTCGCCGATGGTGTACGCGGTCAACCGCCGGCCGATCGACTCGGCGACGATCAGGGTCTGGTGGTCGGGCGTGATCGCCATCCCGTTGGGGAAGTCGAGTTCTCGTGCCACCACTCTGACGCTGTTGTCGGGGTCGACCCGCAGGATCACCCCGCCTTTGAACGCCTGCGACCCGATGTAGGCCCGGCCCTGGTGGTCGATGACCATATCGCCGAGGTCGGCCGGTGCCAGTGCGCTCAAATCGGCTACGGTGCTGACGTTTTCGCCGTCGTAGGCCAGCAGCGTGCGGGCTTCGGTGGACACGATCAACAGCGTCCCGTCGGGCCGGAAGCCCAGGCCGGAGGGTGCGTGTCCGGGCAGGTGAAGCGTGGTCATCGCGCCGCCGACGGTGACGGTGTGCACGGCCTCGCCGAGCATGTCGGAGAACCACAGCAGACCTTCGAACCAGCGCGGGCCCTCGCCGAAGCAGAACCCGGTCGCCAGCGGGGTCAATCCGTCCACCATCGCCGTTGTGCCCAACGTCGTCGCTCCTTTGCGGCGGTAGAACGGACCGGCCTGTCACCCGGCTGGCTTTACAGATTATCGTACAAATGTCACGCGGTAGCTTGCAAGGACACCGTCGGCGCTCAGCGAAGGAGAGCGGCAGATGCATTTCACCATCACCCACCCGATGCACAGCCACCCCTACAACCCGGAGTTGGTCACGGGCGAGGGCATCGCGAAAGTAGCCGCGGCCGCTGAAGCCGCCGGTATTCACGGTTTCGGGTTCACCGACCACCCGGCGCCGACTCAGCGCTGGCTCGAAGCCGGCGGCCACGACGCGCTGGATCCGTTTGTCGCGATGGGATACGCCGCCGCGCACACCACCACGTTGCGGCTGATCCCCAACATCGTGGTGCTGCCGTATCGAAACCCGTTCGTAGTGGCCAAGTCTGGCGCGACGCTCGACCTGCTGTCCGGCGGTAGGTTCACCCTGGCCGTCGGTGTCGGCTACCTCAAGCGGGAGTTCGCCGCGCTCGGGGTGGACTTCGAGGAGCGCGCCGCACTGTTCGACGAGGCACTCGACGCGATCCGCGCCATCTGGACCTCCGACGACGTCACGTTCGAGGGCACGCACTTCAGCGCCCACGGCATCACCGCGCATCCCCGACCGGTGAGCAATCCGCATCCGCCGATCTGGATCGGCGGAAACACCGGGGCGGCCCGCCGTCGGGTCGCCGAGAAGGGTGACGGCTGGTGCCCCTTCGCTGCACCGCCACAGCTGGCGCAGACCGCGCGGACGGCGGCGATGGATTCCATCGAGGCCCTCGCCGACGGCATCGACGATCTGCGCCGTCGGCTCGACAAGACCGACCGGGACCCGTCGACCATCGACATCGTCTTCGGCAACTTCGAGGGCGGCAGCCTGGCGTCCGACGACTTCAACGCCGAGGCCTACCTGGGTGGCCTGGAACGGCTGGCGAAGCTGGGCGTGAACTGGGTGCAGGTGGGCCTGCCGGGCGACAGTCTGGCGCACGCACTGGAAGCGATCGATCGGTTCAAGAGCCTGGTGATCGACGCGTCCTGACGGCTGGATGCCTTTACAAGTTTTGATGAGAATGTCATTCTCGCTACGTGACAACAGACTCTGAGCAGACGCACTGGTCGGTCGCCGGCCTCTTGGATTTGTTCGATGCGCGCGAAGTCGGAGACGGCCGGTTCAGCGCCGACACCGGCATCGCTGCTGAGGACGAACGCCAGGTGGTCGAGGGAACCCAAGTGCTCGCGCAGGTGATTGTCGCTGTCGCCAAACGGTTTCCGGAGAAGTCGGTCCGCTCGGTGCACGCCGTGTTCGCCCGCGCTGTGGTGGTCGGGCCGCCGGTCGAGATCGACATCGACGTCGTAGCCGAGGGGCGTTCGACGGCGACCGCAGTGGTTGGCGTGTCGCAGAACGGACGTCGCGCCATCACGGTGACGACCCTGCTGGACGTGCCGTCGGGCGACGTCATTCGTCACCACCTGCCCCGTCCCGAGGTGGCCGCGCCCCGCGACGCCAACGATGGCGGGATGCAGATGGCCGGTCGCGAACTGCGTCTCGTCGACGTCGTCGATGTGAACAGCCCCGACGAGGTCGGACCTCCGGAGCTGTACGCCTGGCTGCACTACGACCCGATTCCGGACCGCGACGATCTGGCCAAGGCCTTGGTCGCGTATTTCACCGGTCACCTTGGTATTTCGACCACGATGCGCGCCCACGAGGGCATCGGCACCGCTCAGTCGCACCTGACCGTGTCCACCGCGCCGATGACGGTGTCGGTCAGCTTCCATGAGCCGGTGACGTGGACGGGCTGGCTGCTCTACACGCATGAGAGCACCCAGGTGGGTGCGGGCATGTCGTATGTCCGCGGTGCCGTGCACACCGAGGAGGGCGAGCTGATCGCGTCGTTCGCTCAGGACGCGCTGATCCGGCCGCTGCGCACCACCGACAACTCCATCAAAACCGAAGCGCGGCTTTAACAGTCATGGACTTCTCCACCGTCGAACTCTCCCCGGAAGACACCGAATTCCGGGATCGGCTGCGGGCATTCCTGGTCGACGTGGTCACCGACGAGGTGATCCGCCGAGACCGCGAGACGGGGGAGAACTTCGACGAGGGCGTGCACCTGGCGCTGGGCGCCGAGGGCTATCTGGCCGCTGACTGGAACGACGTGCCCGACGGCGGCTTCAGCGCGTTGCGCCGGCGCATCTGGGATCTGGAGATCGGCCGGGCGCACACGCCGTGGTTCCACTGGGGCACCACTGCGGTGGTGGCGAAGATGGTGCGCCAATTCGGACCGCCGGAACTCACCGACGAGGTACTGCCCGGCGTGCTCGCCGGTGACACCCGGCTGTGCCTGGGCTACACCGAACCCGAGGGTGGCTCGGATGTGGCGACCTGCAAAACCCGCGCGGTGCGGGAAGCGGATGGGTCTAGCTGGGTCATCAACGGCTCCAAGATGTTCACCTCGAACGCCCACAATGCCAAATACGTCTTCCTGCTCACCAACACCGACCCTGATGCGCCAAAACACAAGAACCTGACCATGTTTCTGGTGCCGCTCGACACGCCTGGCGTCGATATCCAGGGCATCCGCACCGTCGACGGCGACCGCACCAACATCGTCTACTACAGCGACGTGCGGGTCGACGACAGATATCGCATCGGAGCGGTGAACGGCGGTTGGGGAGTGCTGCGGGGCGCGCTCGACGAGGAGCACGGCACCGCGGAAAAAGAGAACGACGGTCTGCAGAGGGTCGCGGTGATGAGCGAGCATCTGACACTGATGGCCGAGGCGATCGACAGGATCGCGCGCATCGGTCACGCAGCAGAGTGCCGATGGGCGCCGCCTGATCGACGACGCCTCGGTGGCATATCGGTTGGGCCGCGGCGTTGCTCGCACCGAAGCGGCGCTGAGCACGCCGGGGATGTTCGGCCGGGTGGCCAACGCGCAGACCATGCGCGACGTCGCGCCCGACCTGATGGACATCCTGGGCATCGCCTCGGCGCTCCCGGTCGACACCGAGGGGGCCGCCGACGGAGCCGACAATGGCGGCGCGGAGTACATTTTCCGACTGGCCTCACCTGTCGGTATCTACGGCGGCACCCTCGAGGTGTTCCGCAACATGATCGCCCAGCACGCGCTGGGGCTCGGGCGCCCGAACTACTCGCCGCCGAGCCGACTTGGCTCAAATTAGTGCGTGGGTCAGCGTGGGTCTACGACCGATAGCAGCGGGTATCGCGAACGAATATCGCTGTGCCTCGAGCCTGTTTGGGCTTAGGTATGGTGCCGGTAATGGCCGCGCCGCGGTGGTCGATCTAGTTGTTTGTTGGTGGTGGTTGTGGTTGGAATGGTTCGTACCACCACCAGTCGGCGCGCTCGCCGGTGGGCCCGGGGTAGGGCGGGACAGCGGGCGGGGGTTGGGTGGGTGGGCGTGCCAGCGATCCTGCGCTCAGTTCTTGGCCGCGGCTGTCGGTGACGCACGAGATGGTCGTGCGGGTCCGGTGATGGTGATGCCGCCCCGGTGGTGCAACCGATGGTGATACGGGCACACCAACACCAGGTTGAACAATTCGGTCAGACCGCCGTCTTCCCAGTGCCGGATGTGGTGTGCGTGCAAACCGCGGGTGGCCCCACAGCCGGGAACCGCGCAGGTGGGATGGCGGTGCTCGAGCGCGCGGCGAAGCCGCCGGTTGATCACCCGGGTCGCCCGGCCGGCGCCGATGACCTCGCCGTGCACGTTCGAACCAGACTTCACACGTGGCGTCACAGGTCAGGTATCGGCGTTCGGCGTCGGTGAGCAGCGGGCCCAGATGCAGCGCGGCGGCGCGCTGCGCCACATCGACGTGCACCACCACGGTGGTGTGCTGCCCGTGTGGCCGCCGCGCCGCCTCATCGTCCCAGCCGGCCTCGACGAGGCGCATAAACGCCTCGACGGTGCTCGGCAACGGGGGCGCGCTGCTCTGATGCGCCCGCGCCATCGCCGTGATCCTGCTTCCACTCGGCGAACAGCGCATCCCGATGAGACGCCAAGGCCGCGTCGAACTTCGCCGCGTCCTCGTGGGGCAGTGTGATCCGCCAACAGCTGAACTCCTCACCGCAGGTCTTGGTGATCGAGGGCTGCGGCTGCGGCCGCGAATCGGGTTCGGGTCGCGGTTCCAGCTTGACCGCGGTGCGCAGCTGGTTGACCGTGGCGCAGGCCGCCAGCTGCGCGTAATGCTCATCGGAACCCTCGCCCGCCCGCGCCGCGATGACGCCGACCTGATCCAGCGACAGTCGACCCTCGGCCATGCCAGCCGCGCAGCGGGGAAACTCCTCCAGCCGGCTCGCCACGGTGACGACCGTGTGGGCATTTCCCGATGACCAACCCAGCTTCCAGGCCACCAACGCCGCCACCGACCGCGCACCCGTAGCCCCGCAGAGCTCATCGCGATCCAACTCGGCGACGATCTCCACGATCCGCCCATCAATGGCATTGCGCTGCCCAGCCAACTCCGCCAACTCCTCGAACAACACCTCAACACGCTCAGCAGGACTCACCGCCGCGGAAGGTGTTGCCGTCAAGGACATGCGGATCATCATCGACAGCCGGGTACCGACAAGTTTGCGGCTGGCGATCCGCGCCGAGGTACCAAGGTGCTCGACCGCGCGAGATCCACTCGCGAAACCACACGATCTACACCACAGGTCGCGCCGAAGGCGGTCTCCACGATGCGCGTGGGCGACCGAACTATTCGCCGCCGAGGTCCTGAACGGGCAGCTCGGCAACCACCGCCGCGCGATCGGCGTCGAAGCTGAAAAAGCCTGTGATGGGCCGGCTTTCCGGTGGCGGATCGAGGTAGCACCACGCCACGTCGTGGATTTCGGTATCGCCGACGACAGCCGACCAGTAGGTGGCATAGCCCTTGTAGTTGCAGTAGGTCGATGTATTCGATTGCCGCAGAAGCTCTCTGCGCACATGCGCCGGGTGGACGTAAAGCCGCGGATCCAAGGCGGTCTCGAACACGATCACCGTCTCGTCGGTGTCCACCAGCGCGGTGTCGGCCACCTCGACCCGCAACCGCCGCATGGTGGGTCGGCAGTCGACGCGGTGATACGGGTTGGGCGGATAGTGCACCAGGGTGCGTCCCTCTTCGGTCCAGGTTTCCACCGCATCCCACGGCACTTGCACGAATCCTGGTGCCTCGGCAACGGGTTCAGCGGGCAGGTGAGACACCAGGCCGGCGGGAAACGCATAGCTGAGCGGGCGATCCGGCCGATGCACCAGCAACGCCCGCTCGGTGTCGATCACTGTCTGTCCGTCCTTGATCGCCCGAATTCGGCGGGGATGCGGCTCGACGTAGACAACGTGCGCCGGCAGTGCCGGCGAGAACCAGCCGGCTGGAGCGCTGCTCAGTGGTCCGTGGCCGGTGACCATGCTCATGCCGCCACGAGCGTACGCGTGGCATGGTGTGTGGCATGGCCGGACCAATGGAGGGCGTCAACGTCGTCGAACTCGGCGTGTGGGTGGCCGGACCTGCGACGGGCGGCATCCTCGCCGATTGGGGCGCCGACGTCGTCAAGATCGAGCCGCCGACCGGCGACCCGGCCCGGATGTTCGGCCGCATGCTCGGACTCGACGTCGACGTCAGCCCACCGTTCGAGATGGACAATCGGTCCAAACGCAGCGTCGTCCTCGACCTGACCATTACGGACGGCCGCCGCACCGCACTCGAATTGATCAGCGGCGCAGATGTTTTCATCACCAACGTCCGGCCTGCGGCACTGCGCCGGCTCGGGCTCGACTACGAATCGCTGGCCGAGGATCACCCGCGGCTGGTGTACGGGCTGATCACCGGCTACGGCGAGACCGGGCCGGACGCCGATCGCGCCGCCTACGACGTCGCCGCATTCTGGGCCCGCGGTGGGCTGGCGCACCTGCTGACCCGGCCCGGTGAGACGCCGCCGTTCCAGCGGGGCGGGATGGGCGATCACTCCGCCGGTATGACGCTGGCCGCCGCCGTCTGCGCGGCGCTGGTCGCGCGGGGCCGCACCGGAACCGGTCAGCTGGTCAGCACATCGCTCTACCGGCAGGGCGCCTACACGGTCAGCTTCGACCTGAACACCTACCTGATGTCGGGTCAGCCGATCGCGATCGGCCAGCGCGAGACGATGTTCAACCCGTGCATGAACAACTACGCCACCGCCGACGGCCGCCGGTTCTGGATCGTCGGGCTCGAGATCGACCGGCACTGGCCCCCGTTGTGCCGCGCTGTCGGCAAGGCCGAGTGGTTGGATGATCCGCGGTTCGTCGATGCGCGATCCCGCGCAGGCAATGCCGTTGAGCTGATCGGCGAGCTGGACCAGATCTTCGCCACCAAGTCCCTGGACGAGTGGGCCGAGATCTTCGCCGGCGAACCGGATTTCTTCTGGTCGCCGGTCAACACGATCGAGGATGTCATCGCTGACGAGCAGTTTCACGCCGCAGGCGGCATGGTCGACGTCCCGGATGGACACGCGGTCATACCGATGGTCGCGACACCGGCCGACTTCCACGGCACACCGTGGGCGCCGCGCTCGCCCGCACCGCAACTCGGCCAGCACACCGACGAAGTCCTCGCGGAGCTCGAGTCGCGGCGACATTCTTGATCTAATCGAAACTTTACAGATTGTGGTAAAAGTGTCACGCTGGGTCCCGGGTCGTCGAACGCGCTACGGCGTTCGATCTGCTGAAGGGATTCGATAGTGGCCTTCGAGCTGGACTTCGAGAATCGGCCGCCACCGATGCCGCGTCGCGACAGCGGATCGGTCAAGTACCGGCTCGACGTCGTTGCCTCCAGTGCTGCGGACGTGGTGGTCTCGGTCGGCGGCTGGCTCTACGACCGGGTGCGGGCCGGGTGGGATGTCAACGTCCTGCTGGCGCAGGAGTGTGACGACCGTCCGCTGCAGATCCTCGGCGTGCACGCGGTCAAGCTCGACCCGCGCATCCTCACGAGGAGCACCGAGTGCGCGGCCCGCGGTCTGGCCGTCAGTGCGGACATGTTTGCCGCCGACGGGCGTATCCGCCAGGAGGTGCTGGCGGCGCTGGATCACTGGATGACGGAAGTGACTCTCTGGCATGAGGATTGGCCGCTGAACGTCGGTCATCGAACCACCACCGTGCAGCATGTGCTCTCCGGTGCTGCCCGCGCGTTCAAGCGTCACGCGCTCGCCGCGGCCGGCCTGCCGGGGGAGGCCGGCCCGACCGAGACGCTGCGTAGCGACATGAAAGCCTCGTTGCCGGTTGATTCCGAACTGATCCCGGTTGGCTGATGCGCACGTACCACAGCCATACCCTGCTGTATCTGCACGAGACGATTGCTCTGGGCTCGGGATCGAGCGACCAATTCAGCCAGGCCTTCACCGACATCTATCGGCCGATGATGCAGGAGTTGGGCGCGCGATTATTCGCCCTCTGGGAAGCGACGCCGTACAACGGGCACTGGCCGCAGGTGACGATCATTTGGGAGATCGACGCGTTCGCCGACTATGCGCGGATCGGCTCGGCCCGGTCGCGCGGCGGCAGTCACCACGCGGCCGCCGGGGCATGGGCAGCTTTTCTCGTCGGCATCGGGGCTTCCGGGGAGGGCCGGATCATGTACCCGGCTTCGAGCAACAAAACGCTCACCCAACTACAGGACGCCAACTTCAGTGCGTCCGTGGTGATTCAAGAGATCATGCAGACCAAACCCGGCCGTCAGGACGACTACATCCGCGAATTGGAGCGACTGTACGTGCCGTGGTCGGAACGCACCGGTAAACACTGGTTGGGTTCGTTCACCACTACGTTCCGCTTCAACGAGGTGATTCACTACTGGGCGCTCGAGGGCGGCTGGGAGTGCTTCGCCGAGCACTATCCGTCGTGGAAGGAAAGCCCCCCGGCCGAGATCGTGACGTGGA
Organism: uncultured Actinomycetota bacterium; assembly: GCA_963750885.1. GTDB lineage: Bacteria > Actinomycetota > Actinomycetes > Mycobacteriales > Mycobacteriaceae > Mycobacterium. The sequence continues at coordinate 402,271 of CAVVSN010000024.1, read as the reverse complement.
TGAGCGTTGCCCCGGCCCTGCGCGACGGCTGGGAAGACTCGATCCTGCAAGCACTTCCGTCGTCGCCACTGCAGTGAGCGCTTTCAGCTACGACCCGTTCGATCCGGCGGTGATGGCCGACCCATTGCCCTACTACCGGATCTTGCGTGAGCACCATCCGGTGTACTACCTGCCGAAGTGGGACACGTTCGCGCTGTCGCGTTTCGATGACATCTGGGATGTGCTGGCGCTCAACGACGGAACCTTCGTCGCTTCGGAAGGGACGTTGCCGGCGGCGGCCGTGCTGGGCCGCCACAATCAGGGTCCGGTCGCTGATCCGCCGCTGCACCCGTTGCCGTTTCACGCCGTGTTCGACGCGCCGATCTACGACGGCGTGCGTAGGGCGCACAGTCAGTCGTTCCGGCCGAAGCGGGCGGCGGGATGGGAAGCCCGGATCCGCGAGCTGGCCAACGAGCGGCTGGACGAACTGCTGCCGCGGGGCACCTTCGACCTGACCCAGGATTACGGCGGCATCGTCGTAGCCGCGGTGGTATGCGAATTGCTGGGGATACCAGTCGAATTCGCGACAGATGTGCTGACCGCCGTGAATGCCGGCAGCCTGGCCGAACCCGGCAGCGGCGTCGACACCGCCGCGGCCCGGCCGAACTACCTGGAGCACCTGATTCCGGCTGTCCGCCGGCGACGGGCCGCCGCGGCCGACGGTGAGCTACCGGTGGTCGACGGCTTGCTCGGCTACCGACTGCCCGACGACAGCGCACTCGACGACGTCGAAGTGGCCACCCAGATGCTGTGCGTGTTCATCGGCGGAACCGAAACCGTGCCCAAGGTGGTGGCCCACGGACTGTGGGAACTGCTGCGGCATCCTGACCAACTGGCCGCGGTGCGCGCCGATCCTGCCGCCAACGTGGCCGTCGCGCAAGAGGAGATGATCCGCTACTGCGCACCCGCCCAGTGGTTCGCCCGCACCGCGCGAAAACCGTTCACGATTCGCGACACCACGATCGAACCGGGGCAGCGCATCATCACCCTGCTCGCCTCCGCCAACCGGGACGAGCGCGAGTACCCGGCACCCGACGAGTTCATCTGGAATCGCCCTACCGGCCGCTCGTTGGCGTTCGGCCGCGGGCAGCATTTCTGTCTGGGCTATCACCTGGCCCGCCTGGAAGTGTCGATCCTGGTGACCGAATGGCTGCGGCGCGTGCCGGACTACCGCATCATCGACGAGGCGGCGTACCGCCCGCCGTCCAGTTTCCAGTGGGGCTGGAGCAGGCTGCCCGTGGAGGTGTGACATGTGGTCCTACCGGATCGTCGCGCCCTATCAGTTCGAACGGACCTCGATCGACGAGAAGACACCCGACTGCCTGGCCGACGGTCAAGTGTTGCTGCAGTTCCTGGCCGCCGGTGTCTGCGGCAGCGACATGCCTGCGTTCCGTGGTGTGCGCGGCCTGCTACCGGGGGACTACGGCCGCAGCGGCGCCGAGAAGGACGGCTTTCCGATCCACGAGGTCGTCGGCAAGGTCATCGCCAGCCGGCACAGCCGGCATCAGCCCGGAGATCGGGTGGTGGGCTGGGCATCCGGCTTCGACGGCCTGATGGAGCGGGTCGTCACCGACGGCAACCAGGTGACGTCCTACGACCCGACGCTGAGCCCGGCGCAGGCCGTCGGGCTCCAACCGCTGGCCTGCGTGCTCTACGCGATCGAGCAACTGCCCGACCTCACCGGCCGCCACGTCGGCGTGATCGGCCAGGGTTCGATCGGACTGCTGTTCTCCTCTGCGGCCAAAGCCGCGGGCGCCCGCCAAGTCACCGGTGTCGACCCCGTCAACCGCGGCGAGATCGCCAAGGCGTTCGGCACCGACACCTACGTGCGGGCCACCAGCGACCGCTGGGTCAGCCACCTCGACGCAGGCGACCGGCCGGACGTCGTGATCGAAACCGTCGGCCATCAGGTGGCCACCCTGAACCATGCGATCGAAGCCGCTGCGCCCGGCGGCACGGTGTTCTACTTCGGTGTGCCCGACGACGACAGCTACCCGATCAGCATGCGCACCATGCTGCGTCGCAATCTGACGCTGAAATCTGGTGTGGCGCTTGATCGTCCACGGATGCTCGAACTGGCCAACAAATTCGCCGCCGAACATCGGAATCTGCTGGCCGACTATTCGACCCACACTTTCGGCATCGACGATGTCCAGGCTGCCTTCGAATTGGCTGCCCGTCCCGATTCCGCGCGCGGCAAGATCGCGATCGTGGCGTCGTGACCGCCAGCCACCTGCAGCGGGCGCTTGCTTCGGGTCCACCCGTGTGGGGCGGCTGGATCACCGGACCGACCGCCATCGGGCCGCAGGAGTTCGCCCGGGCCGGATACGACTACGTCGGCTTCGATGCCCAACACGGTTACATCGACGACGCCGACATCGCGAGCATGTTGCGCGGTATCGAACACATACCCATCGGAACCGCGGTGCGACTGCCCAACGCCGATGCAGCGCCCATCGGGCGGGTGCTGGACGCCGGCGCCGACGCCATCATCGTCGCGATGATCGAGTCGGCCGACCAGGCGGCCGCGGCGGTGGCCGCTACCCGCTACCCGCCCGCCGGCACGCGCAGCTTCGGACCGCTGCGGGCCAGCCTCGGCGCCGATACCGCCGCGCTCCAGGCACGGGTCAGCGTGTTCGCGATGATCGAAACCGCCGCGGCGCTGGCCGATGTCGACGCGATCTGCGCGGTACCCGGTCTGACCGGAATCTACGTCGGACCCGCGGATCTGGCGATCTCGATGGGTGTCGATGTCGGCAACGCCAGCACCGACCAGGACGTGCGGGCGGCCATCGGCGGCATTTACGAAGCCGCCTCAGCCGCCGGACTGGTGCCGGCCGTCCATGCCGGCAACGGTAAGGTCGGACATACCATGGCGCAGATAGGTTTTCGGATGATCACCCTGGCCGCGGAATCGCAGGCCCTGCGCCGCGGCGCCGCTGCCGGCCTCGACGAAGCGCGGGGTGAGCGATGACCGGACGGGTGGCGCTGGTCACCGGCGCCGCCCGCGGGCAGGGCTGGGCCATCACCCAGCGGCTACGCGCCGACGGGTTTTCGGTAGCCGCGTGCGACGTCAATGCGGCCGAGTTACGCGTCGCGGTAGACAGTTTGGGCGATGACGCGGTCATCGCGATACCGCTCGACGTGACACTGGAGTGGGAATGGCAGCAGGCCGTGGCGACGACCGTCGAACGGTTCGGATCGCTGAGCACCCTGGTCAACAACGCGGGCCTGCTGCACCGTGCATCGATTGCTGAGGAGTCGGTCGACGGCTTCGAAAAGTCTTGGCGAATCAACTGTTTGGGCGCTTTCCTGGGTATCCAGGCTACGCTCGAGCAGCTGCGTGCCGCCGACGGCGCGACCATCGTCAATACCTGCAGCACCGGCGCCATCCGGCCGTTTCCGAACCACATCGCCTACGGCTCAGCGAAGTGGGCGTTGCGCGGGCTGACCCAGGCCGCCGCCGGCGAACTCGCGACCGCAGGGATTCGGGTCAACGCGGTGTTCCCGGGACCCATCGCGACGCCGATGCTGGACGAGGACACCCAGGAGCGGTTGGTGGCGGCGTCGGCGTTCGGCCGCATCGGCCGGCCGTCCGAGGTTGCCGACGCGGTCGCGTTCCTGGTGTCGGAGCAGGCGTCGTTCATCACCGGCTCGGAACTGGTCATCGACGGCGGTCAATGCCTCAAAATCCAATGATGGACGACCGCCTCGACCCGGTGCTGCGTGCCGTCGCGACGACCCGCACCGACCTGTCTCAGGTCGGCCCGATCCGGGCGGGGCTCGACGAACGTCGCCGCGCGGCGCTCGACAGCACCGACGCCATCGGGGTATCGATCAGCGACACAATCGCATCCGGCGTAGCTGTGCGCATCTACCGTGGCGCGCGGCCGCCGGCCCCCACCGTCATCTATTGCCACGCAGGCGGATTCGTGCTCGGCAACCTGGACACCGACCACCGGCAGTGCATCGAACTTGCTCGCCGCGGACAGTGCTCGGTGGTGTCGCTGGACTACCGACTGGCGCCAGAACACCCGTTTCCGGCCGCACTCGAAGACGCGGTGACGGTGCTGAATTGGGTGGTCGCCAACGCCGACGAATGGGGCGTTGACGCCTCGCGCATCGCGGTGGCCGGAAGCAGCGCCGGCGGCGCGTTGGCGGCGTGCCTCGCGCAACGGTCAGCCGACGGGTCGCTACCTGCGGTGGTACTTCAGCTGCTGCACCAGCCGGTGCTCGACGACCGGGTGACGGCATCCAAGACGGAGTTCGATGCGACGCCGGCGTTCGACGGACCTGCCGCCGAACTGATGTGGCGCTACTACCTGGGGGCGGCCGGGCCGTCGGCCGATTCTGTTCCGGCCCGACGAAATCCATTGCGCGGGTTGCCGGCAGCCTTCATCACCTGCTCGGACATCGATCCGCTTCGCGACGAAGCGCTCGACTACGCGCTGCGGTTGCTGCGCGACGGGGTCGCCGCCGAACTGCACGTCTTCGCCGGCACCTGTCATGGGTTCGACTCGCTGCTACCCGATTGGGAAGTCGCCGAGCAACTGTTCGCGCTGCAGGGTCGCGCGTTGCGGCGGGCGTTCTACGGGGCTTAGGCCGCGTCGAACGAGATCAGCTGGCGCACGGCACGACCATCGGCGAGTTGATCCATCGCGGAGTTGATGTCGTCCAAGGCGATCGTCGAGGACACCAGCGACTCCACCGGCAACCGGCCCGATCGCCACAGCTCCACGAACTGCGGGATGTCGCGGTCCGGCACCGCCGACCCCAGGTAGCTGCCGATCAGCGACCGGCCTTCGGCCACAAAACCCAACGGGGCCACACTGATCCGCGCATCCGGCCGCGGCAGGCCGACAGTGATGGTCCGGCCGCCTGCGGCGGTGAGCGCGATGGACGTCTCCAAGGCGGCGGGATGCCCGGCGGCTTCGACCACCACGGCCGCCTTCACGCCGGCGTCGACGGCCTCCTGCGGGGTGTAAACCTCGTGGGCTCCGAGAGTGCTTGCATTGGTGAGCTTTTCGGGAAGCTGGTCGACGCCGATCACGCGGACGCCGGCGTAGGACAGCGCTGTCATCACCGCGGCCATGCCGACACCGCCGAGGCCGACGACGGCCACCGTCTGCCCCGGCTGTGGCTTGCCGACGTTGAGCACCGCGCCGCCACCGGTCAGCATCGCGCAGCCGAGCAGCGCAGCGACCGGGGGAGAGACATCGTCGGGCACCGGGACGACGCTGGCGCGGTTGACCACCGAGTGGGTCGCGAAACCTGAGACCCCCAAGTGATGAAAGACCTTCTCGTCCCCGCGAGTCAGCCGCATCCCGCCGCCCAGCAGCGACCCGGCGTTGTTGGCCGCGCTGCCCGGCTTACAGGGAGTCAGTCCGTCGGTCACGCACGCCGTGCAGTGACCGCATCGCGGCAGGAACGTCATCACCACCCGCTGGCCGACGGTCACGTCATTGACGCCGTCGCCGACCCGCTCGATGATTCCGGCCGCCTCGTGCCCGAGCAGCATCGGCGTCGGCCGCACCCGGTTGCCGTCCACCACAGACAAGTCAGAATGGCAGACGCCGGCGGCCTCGATGCGCACCAGCAACTCTTCGGCACCGGGCGGAGCCAGCGTGATGTCGGCGATGGTGATCGGTCGGGACTCCGCGTAGGGCCGAGGCGATCCGATCTGCTCCAGCACGGCACCCCGGATTTCAAGCATGGTCGAATACAACCATGAGCTCGATTCCGCCCGCACCCGACGGGCTCACCAGCCGCGACTTCCCGGTGCACTGGCCGGTGCTGACCCGATGGGCCGACAACGACATGTTCGGTCACCTCAATAACGCGGTGTACTACCAACTTTTCGACACCGCGATCAACGGCTGGATCGGCGCAGGCGTCACGATCGACCCGGTGACGACGTCGGCGCAGGGCATCGTCGCCGAATCGGGCTGCCGGTACTTCTCCGAGTTGCATTTCCCGGAACGGCTCGTCGTCGGGGTGGCCGTGACCCGGCTCGGCAACAGCAGCGTGACGTACCGGCTCGGGGTTTTTCGGGCCGGCAGTGGACCTGCCGACGCGGAAGACACTGAGCCCCAGGCTGTCGCGGCCGTCGGCCACTGGGTGCACGTCTACATCGACAAGACCACCCGTCGGCCGACGCCCATTCCCGACGACCTCCGCGCGCTGCTGTCGACGGCCTGCGTGAGCTAGCCGCCAAAACTTTCTCGTTATGCTCGGCGAATGCCTTTTGTCAGCAAGACCGTTGAGGTTTCCGCCAACGCCGACGCGATCCTGGCCATCGTCGCCGACTTCGAGTCCTACCCGGAGTGGAACGACGGAGTCGAGGGCTTGTGGGTGCTGGCCCGCTACGACGACGGGCGCCCCAGCCAGCTACGTCTCGATGCGAAGTTCGAAGCCATCGAGGACAGCCTGATCCAGGCGGTCTACTACCCGAGCCCGACCCAGATCCAGACCGTGCTGCAGCAGGGCAACCTGTTCAAGAAACAGGAGCAGCTCTTCAGCGTGGTGGACACCGGTTCGTCGTCGTTGCTGACCGTGGACCTCGATGTCGAGCCGTCGCTGCCGATTCCGGCGCCGATGGTGAAGCAACTGGCCGGCAACGTGCTGGACTACCTCGCCGAGAACCTCAAAAAGCGCGCCGAGGACCTTGCGACAAAAGCGTCGGGCGACTAGTCCCAGATCCCGCTGCCGGCCAGCCGTTCGGTAAGGCGACGGGCTCCGTCGTTGAATCCCCAGTCGGTGTGCTCGACCACTGCGGCAGTGTCCCGTCGGCGCAGCGCCGCGATCACCTCTCGGTGGTTGCGCACCGCGGCGGCACCCCACTCCGGGTCGGTGGCGTAGACCATCAGCGGCATGTACCGGGCCACATGCAGCAGGAACCACGCCAGCTTGATCCGTCCGGTCGAGCGGTTGAAGGTGCGGTGAAACGCGAACTCCGTCGTCGCGATGGCCTCGACGTCACCGGCGGCAACAGTGGTGGCCAGCACATCGGTGAGGTGTTCGAGGTCGTCGATCTCGGTGTCGGTGATGCGCTTGGTCGCCGAGGTGGCAAGCTCCCTGGCGATGGTCGCCTGCACCCAGAAAATGTCGTCGACGTCCTGGCGACTCAACGGCAACACCACATGCCCGCGATGCGGCTCGAGCTGCACCATCCCTTCGCCGCGCAGCTTCAGCAGCGCCTCGCGCACCGGAGTCACACTGACGCCGAGCTTGGCGGCGGTTTCGTCGAGCCGGATGAACGTTCCAGGCCGCAGCGCGCCGGACATGATGGCGGCCCGCAAATGGCCCGCGACCTCGTCAGACAGCTGGGCCCGACGCAGTGGAATCCGCGTGGCAGCGAGCGCGCTCACCGAATTCATCGGGGTTGTCTTCGTGACGCCAAGACCATAGTGTGACCCAGACAACACCAAGTTTTATCAAATATCAACTTAAGCAGAAGGCTTACGCCGGAAGGGAAGCGACCAGTTGACCGCGCAGTTGACCGGCCACGGCGCCCATGACACCCACGACGCTGTCGGGGACTATTCAGCGCAGCCGTACCTGGCGCGACGACAGAATTGGGTCAACCAACTCGAACGGCATGCCTTCATGCAGCCGGGCGCGACTGCGCTGCGCTTCATGGGCCACACCCTCACCTGGGCCGCCCTCCGCGACCGGGTCACCAAGCTTGCCGGAGCCTTGAGTCGCCGCGGCGTCGCCAACGGCGACCGGGTGATGATCCTGATGCTGAACCGAACCGAGTTCGTCGAGTCGGTCTTGGCCGCCAACTTGATCGGGGCCATCGCCGTCCCGGTCAACTTCCGGCTCACGCCGCCGGAGATCGCGTTCCTGGTCGAGGACTGCGAGGCGCGGTTGATGATCACCGAGCCGGTACTGGCGTCGGTGGCCGTGGCCGTCCGTGGCGTCACATCGATCTTGGACACCATCGTGGTGGCCGGCGATTCGGCCGACGAAGGCTTGCTGGCCTACGAGGATCTGGTATCCGAGTCAGGCGATGCGGCCACGCCGGCCGACGTCCCCAATGACTCGCCGGCACTGATCATGTACACCTCCGGCACGACCGGCCGGCCCAAGGGCGCTGTGCTGACGCACACCAACCTGGCCTGTCAGACCACGGCCAACCTCTATACCCACGGCTTCGCGGCCACCGACGTCGGTTTCATCGGTGTGCCGTTCTTCCACATTGCCGGCATCGGCAACCTGTTGACCGGAATGCTGATGGGTCTTCCCACGGTGATCCATCCACTCGGTGCCTTCGACCCCGGGCACCTGCTCGACGTCCTGGCCGCAGAAAAGGTCACCGGAATTTTCCTGGTCCCCGCCCAGTGGCAGGCGGTTTGTGCTGCGCAGCAGGCGAATCCACGTGATGTGAAGCTGCGGGTGATCTCTTGGGGTGCCGCGCCGGCTTCCGATACCCTGCTGCGGCAGATGTCGGAAACCTTTCCGGGGTCGCAGATCCTGGCCGCTTTCGGCCAGACCGAGATGTCGCCGGTGACCTGCATGCTGCTCGGCGAGGACGCGCTCAGAAAGCTCGGTTCGGTGGGCAAGGTGGTTCCGACCGTGGCCGCCCGCGTGGTCGACGAGGAGATGAACGACGTGCCCACTGGCGAGGTCGGTGAAATCGTCTATCGCGCACCCACATTGATGAGCGGCTACTGGAACAACCCCGAGGCCACGGCCGAAGCGTTCCACGGTGGCTGGTTCCATTCCGGCGACCTGGTCCGGATGGACGACGAAGGTTATGTCTGGGTGGTCGACCGCAAAAAGGACATGATCATCTCCGGCGGTGAGAACATTTACTGCGCTGAGGTGGAGAACGTGTTGGCCAGTCATCCCGCGATCGTGGAGGTCGCGGTGATCGGCCGGCCGCACGAGAAATGGGGCGAAGTGCCGGTCGCGGTCGCGGCGGTCGCGGGAGGTCGGCCGGAGAAATTAAGCATCGAAGACCTCGACGATTTCCTCCGCGAACGCCTCGCGCGGTACAAGCATCCGAAGGGCCTGGAGATCGTCGACGCGCTGCCACGCAACCCGGCTGGCAAAGTGCTCAAGACCGAATTGCGGACGCGCTACGGCGCGTCGGCGGTCGCTCAAAGCGGTTCCCCATCAACAGATCCCGCGCCGGGCACGCCAACCTGACATAACCAAAAACCCGCAGGTCACATTGACGAAAGGTCAATAACGCCGATGCCATGCACGCCCCTCAACCCATCGGGTACAGTCCTGTGGTCCGGCTTACTACCTGCCAGTAGTGAGACGCGGGTCACACACTTGGAAACGGGGCGAGGAGGAGCTGTGCGAGACTGTTCGCCGCTCCCCCTCAAGGCGCAGGGTTGCATCAGGAGGGGGTGCCAGTGACCACGACGCAGCCGCGTGTCACTGATTACATCCGTGACCAGATTGGCCCACCGCTGGTTCTCATCGGCGGTTTCTTCCGGATGTGTGTCCTGGCCGGAAAGGCGTTGTTCCGCCCGCCTTTTCAGTGGAAAGAATTCATCATCCAGTGCTGGTTCATCCTGCGGGTCGCCATTCTGCCGACCATGGCGATCTCGGTGCCGATCACGGCGTTGTTCATCTTCACGTTCAACATCCTGCTGATCCAGGTCGGCGCCGCCGACCTGTCCGGCGCCGGTGCAGGTATCGCCGTCATCACCCAGATCGGTCCGCTCAACACCGTGCTGGTTATTGCCGGTGCGGCGTCGACGGCCATCTGCGCTGACTTGGGCGCGCGCACCATCCGCGAAGAGATCGACGCGATGGAGGTGCTCGGCATCGACCCGATCCACCGACTGGTGGTGCCTCGCGTGCTGGCCTGCTCGTTGGTCGGGATGCTGCTCAATGCGTTGGTCAGCATGGTCGGCCTGGTCGGTGGGTTCGTCTTCGGTGTCTATCTCCAGCACGTGTCTGCGGGCGCCTATCTGGCGACGCTGACCCAGCTCACCGGTTTGCCCGAAGTGGTGATTGCGACGATCAAGGCCTTGTCATTCGGAATGATCGCCGGCCTGGTCGGCTGCTACCGCGGCCTGACGGTGAGCGGCGGTTCCAAGGGTCTGGGCACCGCCGTCAACGAGACCGTGGTGCTCTGCGTGGTGGCGCTGTTCGCGGTCAACGTGGTGCTGACCACCATCGGTGTGCGATACGGAACGGGGCACTGACTGTCGACCGTCCAGGTACTACGCTCCCGCTTCCCGCGGCTGTCCGGCGACTTTCGTCGCGTTGGAGAGACGGCGACCAAACCGCTCGACGAAGCCGGAAGGCTGGGCTGGTTCGCGATTATCGGTGTCCGCGACATGGCGTGGGCGGTTACCCGCTACCGCAAAGAAATCTTGCGACTGATCGCCGAGGTCGGCATGGGCACCGGCGCCATGGCCGTGATCGGCGGTACCGCGGTGATCATCGGTTTCGTCACCCTGTCCGCCGGTTCGCTGGTGGCCATCCAGGGCCTCGCGTCGTTGGGCCATGTCGGACTCGACACCCTGCTCGGGTTCGTCTCCGCATTCATCAACGTGCGCCTCGTCGCGCCGATCGTCACCGGCATCGCGCTGGCAGCCACGGTCGGCGCCGGCGCCACGGCCGAGCTTGGCGCCATGCGGATCAGCGAGGAGATCGACGCGCTCGAGGTGATGGGTGTCAAGTCCAACGCTTACCTGGTGTCGACCCGGATGCTGGCCGGGCTGGTGGTGATCATCCCGCTCTACTCCGTCGGCTTGATCCTGTCTTTCCTCTCGCCGCAGATCGTGACGACATTCCTGTACGGGCAGACTTCCGGCACCTACGACCACTACTTCCGGACGTTCCTGCGCCCCGATGACGTGTTCTGGTCGTTCGTCGACATCATCATCATCGCCGCGGTCGTGATGCTCTCGCACTGCTATTACGGCTATAACGCCAGCGGCGGCCCGGTCGGGGTCGGTGAGGCGGTCGGTCGGTCGATGCGTTTCTCACTGGTGGCTACCCCAGTCGTCATCCTGTTGGCCGAGATGGCGCTCTACGGCGTCAATCCCAACTTCAACTTCACGGTGTAGGCGGGCCATGACGCAGACCATCCACGCGGGAAAATCAACAAGGCGCCGTTCCAGCCCTTCCGGATCGCCGGCGTCGTCGTCTTTCTCATTGCCGCACTCGTGCTGCTGTTTGTCTACCAGCAGTACAGCGGCTACTACGTCGACAAGACCAAGCTGACCATGCTGTCCGACCGGGCCGGCCTGGTGATGGACCCCGGTTCGAAGGTCACCTACAACGGCGTGCAGATCGGCCGGGTGGCCGACATCGACGAGATCCAGCAGGACGGCAAGCCCGCGGCGAAGTTCACCCTGGACGTCTATCCCAAGTATCTGCACCTGATTCCGGCGAACGTGGACGCGAGAATCGTGGCCACCACCGTGTTCGGTGAGAAGTACGTGTCGATGACCGCGCCGGAACATCCACTGCCACAACGGATCACTCCGAAGAATGTGATCGATGCCCGGTCGGTGACGACTGAGGTCAACACGCTGTTCCAGACCATCACCTCGATCGCCGAGAAGATCGACCCGGTCAAGGTCAACCTGACCCTGAGCGCCGCGGCACAGGCGTTGAGCGGGCTGGGCGACAAGTTCGGGCAGTCGATCATCAACGGCAGCGCGGCGCTCGACGAAGTCAATCCGCGGATGCCGATCATCCGGCACGACATTCAGGAGTTGGCGAAGCTGGCCGACACCTTTGCCGACGCGTCGCCCGATCTGTTCGACTTCTTGAACAACGCGGCGACGACGGCGCACACCGTGCACGCCCAGGAGAAGGACTTGGATCGGGCGCTGCTGGCGGCAGTCGGATTCGGTACGACCGGTGCCGAGATCTTCAACAAGGGCGGCCCGTACTTCGCGCGGGCGGCCAAAGACTTGGTGCCGACGGCGCAGTTGCTGGACACCTACAGCCCCGAATTGTTCTGTGCCATCCGTAATTTGCACGACTCCGAACCGAAGGTTGCCGCGTTCACCAGTCCGTATTCGCTGCGGTCGGAAACCGAGATCTTCTCCGGCCTCGGGCTGGCTCTGAGCCTGCCCGGGCTGGGCATCACGGCGGCCACGTTGGGCCTCTCCGCGCTGACCGGCCTGATCGGTGGAGCGCCCAACCCGTACATCTACCCGGAGAACCTGCCCCGGATCAACGCGCACGGCGGGCCGGGCGGCGCGCCGGGTTGCTGGCAGACCATCACTCGCGAGTTGTGGCCCGCGCCAACGCTGATCATGGATACCGGTAACAGCCTCGCTCCGTATAACCATGTCGATACCGGCTCCCCGTACGCAGTCGAGTACGTCTGGGGCCGCCAAGTGGGAGACCACACGATCAACCCATGAAAATGACCGGAACCCTCGTCAAGCTCGGCATCGTCTCGCTGGTGCTGATCTTCTTCACCGCGCTGATCACCGTCGTGTTCGGTCAGATGCGCTTCGACCGGACCACCACCTACACCGCGGAGTTCAACAACATCAGCGGACTGCGCGCAGGCCAATTCGTTCGGGCCTCCGGGGTGGAGATCGGCAAGGTCAAAGACATCGAGCTGATCGATGGTGGCCATCGGGTGCGGGTCGAGTTCAACGTCGACAAAAACGTCCCGCTGTATCAGTCCACGACTGCTCAGGTGCGCTACCTCAACCTGATCGGCGACCGCTACCTCGAGATCAAGCGCGGCGACGGCGAAGGTGGCGACCTGGTTCTTCCGTCGCACGGGTTCATTCCGCTGTCTCATACTCAGCCCGCACTGGACCTGGACGCGCTGATCGGTGGTTTCAAGCCGTTGTTCCGGGCGCTCGACCCGGAGAAGGTGAACAACATCGCGACGGCCATCATCACCGTCTTCCAGGGCCAGGGCGGCACGATCAACGACATCCTCGACCAGACCGCGCAACTGACGTCCCGCATCGCCGAGCGTGACGAGGCGATCGGCGAGGTGGTCAAGAACCTCAACATCGTGCTGGACACCACGGTCAAGCACCGCAAGGACTTTGACGAGACCGTCGACAATTTCGAGAAACTGATCAGCGGCCTGAACGAACATGCCGAGCCGTTCGCCGCCGGCATCGCGAACATCAGCAATGGGGCCGGGACGGTCGGCGACCTGCTCGCCGATAACCGGACCCTGCTGCACAAGACGCTCAATTACCTCGAGCCCATTCAGCAGCCGATCATCGACCAGCGCGACCTCTACGACGACCAGATCAAGCGGACGCCGATCGGGATGAACATCGTGGGGAACGCCGTCGGCAACTACGGCGACTGGGTCAATTTCTACCTTTGCGACCTCACCCTCAAGACCAATGGACTGCAGGCCGGCGGCCCGGTCCGGACGGTCAAGATCTGGTCGCAACCGTCGGGTAGGTGCACACCGAAATGAGAACGCTAGAACCCGCCAACCGGAAGCGGATCGGCCTGATGGGGCTGATCGTGACGGTGATGGTCGTCGGTGTCGGCCAGACCCTGACCAGCACCCCGCAGTTGTTCGCAGAACCCAGCTATTACGGGCTGTTCACCGACTCTGCTCAGCTCAACAAGGGCGACAAAGTTCGGATCGCCGGGGTGGACGTCGGCGACGTCGAGGCCATCAATATCGACGGCGACCACATCGTGATGAAGTTCTCGACCGGAAGCCAAACCATCGGCACCGAGAGTCGGCTGGCGATCAAAACCGACACCATCCTGGGTAAGAAGGTGCTCGAGATCGAGCCGCGGGGCAACCAGACGCTGCGGCCTAACGGCACGCTGCCGATTGGGCAAAGCACCACCCCCTACCAGATTTACGACGCGTTCTTCGACGTCACCAAGGCCGCCGCCGGCTGGAATATCGACACCGTCAAAGAGTCGCTGCACGTGTTGTCGGAGACCATCGATCAGACGGCTCCGCACCTGAGTGCGGCGCTTGATGGGGTGGCCAAATTCTCCGACACCATCGGCAAGCGCGACGAGCAGATCACCCATCTGCTCGAGCAGGCCAACAAGATCGCCAGCATCCTGGGTGACCGAAGCCAACAGGTCGACCGGCTGTTCGTCAACGCCAACAGCTTGCTGGCCGCCTTCAACGAGCGCAGCCGGGCGATCAGCGCGCTGCTGAGCAACGTGGCCACGTTCTCGGCCCAGGTGCAGAACCTGATCAACGACAACCCGAACCTCAATCACGTCCTGGAGCAGCTGCGCACCGTCAGCGACCTCTTGGACGCCCGCAAGAACGATCTGGCCGCCATCACCAAGAAGATCGGCAAGACTTCCGCGGGCCTGAACGAGACCGTGTCGTCGGGTCCGTACTTCAAAGTGCAGCTGACCAACCTGCTGCCGTACTGGATCCTGCAGCCGTTGGTGGATGCCGCGTTCAAGAAGCGCGGTATCGACCCGGAGAACTTCTGGCGCAGTGCCGGGTTGCCGGCGTTCAAGTTCCCCGACCCGAACGGCACGCGGTTCCCCAATGGTGCGCCGCCGCCTGCGCCGCCTGTGCTGGAAGGCACCCCGGATCATCCGTACCCGGCGGTGGCGCCAGGATCGCCGTGCTCGTACACGCCGACGCCGGAGTTGTTGCCGCGGCCGGATAACCCGATGCCGTGTGCGGGTATCGACCAGAACCTGGGACCGTTCGGACCGAATGGGCCGTATCCGGCCCTGCCCAACGTGGCTTCCTCGCCGCCGAACCCTGCCGGTCTGCCCCCGACCCCGGGAATTCCGATCGCCGGGCGACCCGGCGAGGTCCAGCCGGACGTGCCGGGCACACCCGTGCCGATCGCGCCCGGACCGGCCGGGGGACGCACCGAGCCACTGGGACCGCTCCCGGGTCCGGCTCCGGCTAACCCCGCCGCGGCTCCGCCGCCAGGACCGTTGCCGGCCGGACCCGCGGCACCGCCCGGGCCAGGTCCGCAGTTACCGGCGCCGTATATCGCCAACACAGGTGGCGCCGGTGGCAGCGGAGCGCAAGGAGGTAACCAGAATTGAGCACCGTCTTTGATATCCGCAACCTCCGGTTGCCGAAGATGTCACGTGCGGCGATACATCATCGGCGCGCTCGCCGTGGTGGCAGCGCTGGTGCTGGCGTACCTCGGAATCGAGCTGTACAAGAAGCTGACCAACAACACCGTGGTCGCCTACTTCCCGGTGGCCAACGCCCTGTACAACGGCGACCGGGTCGAGATCATGGGCGTCAAGGTCGGCGCGATCGACAAGGTCGAGCCGGCCGGCGACAAGATGAAGGTCACCTTCCACTACTCCAACAAGTACAAGGTGCCCGCCGACGCGCAGGCCGTGATCCTGAACCCGACGCTGGTGGCATCGCGACTGCTTCAGCTGGAACCCCCCTACAAGGGCGGACCGGTGCTGGCCGACAACGCGGTGATCCCGGAAGAACGCACCCAGGTGCCGACCGAATACGACGAACTGCGCAACTCCGTTACGAACGATCATCTCCAAACTCGGGCCGACCAAGGAGCAGCCCAAAGGTCCGTTCGGTGAGGTCATCGAATCCTTTGCCGACGGGCTGGCCGGCAAGGGTAAGCAGATCAACACCACTTTCAACGACCTGTCGCGAGCGCTGACCGCGCTCAACCAAGGTCGGGGCGACTTCTTCGGCGTGGTCCGAAGCCTCGCGCTGTTCGTCAACGCGCTACACGCCGACGACCAGAAGTTCGTCGCGCTGAACAAGAACCTGGCCCAATTCACCAGCAGCCTGACCGGGACCGACCAGGACCTGTCCAATGCGCTGCAGCAGTTCGACGGACTGCTGACGACGGTGCGACCGTTCCTCGACAAAAACCGTGAGGTGCTGACGCACGACATCAACAACCTCGGCGATACGACCAACGCACTGGTCCAGCCCGAACCGCTGGCCGGTTTGGAAACCGGCCTACATGTTCTGCCGACAGCATTTGCTAACGCGAACCTGATCTACCACCCGGCGCACAGCGCCATCGTCGGGCAGCCGGCCGGAACGGTCGGCACGATGGGTTTCGCGAACCCGATGGAATTCCTCTGCAGCGCCATTCAAGCCGGAAGCCGGCAGGGCTACCAGGAATCCGCCGAGCTCTGCGCGCAGTACCTGGCGCCGGTTCTCGACGCGATCAAGTTCAACTACCTGCCTTTCGGCCTCAACCCGTTCAGCCTCGCCGCGACGTTGCCGAAGGAAGTCGCCTATTCCGAGGACCGGCTGCATCCGCCGAACGGTTATAAAGACACCACCGTGCCTGGTATCTGGGTGCCCGACACCCCGACCTCGCACCGCAACACCCAGCACGGCTGGATCACCGCACCCGGCATGCAGGGCGTCAAGGTGGGGCCGGTCACGGCGGGCTTGCTGACCCCCGAATCGCTGGCGGAACTGATGGGTGGGCCGGACATCGTGCCGGTGCAGTCGAACCTGCAGACCCCGCCGGGGTACCAGAATGCTTACGACGAGCAGCCTCTCGGGCCGGCGCCGTACATCGGATTGCCGGGGAACCCGGGCCCGATACCGCCGCCGCCGCCGGGACCCAACGTGATCCCCGGTCCGGTGGCACCGACGCCGGCGCCTGGGCCGTCGCCGCTGTCAGGGCAGATGCCGCCCGGACCCGTGTTGCCCGCTGAGGCAGCATCCGCACCAGGAGGCGGGCAGTGATGCGCGTGACGAGCGCGCTCCGCGCGAGGAGTAAGCCGAACCGAGAGCCGATGATGCGCGTGATGATCAGCAAAGCCCGCCACCGGATCTGGCAGAGCCTGGTGTTACTCATCGCCGCAACGGTGTTGAGCTCGTGCGGCTGGCACGGCGTCTCGAACGTCTCGCTGCCCGGCGGTCCAGGCGACTCGTCCGGCGCGTACACCGTGTACGTGCAGATGCCGGACACACTGGCCATCGACGGTAACAGCAAGGTCCTGGTGGCCGACGTTTTCGTCGGCTCCATCCGCAAAATCGAGCTCAAAACCCCGGAGTTCGAGATCAACGGCCACCGCGCCAAGAACTGGGTGGCCACCCTGACGCTCGGCATCCAAAAGAACGTCAAGCTGCCCAAGAACGCCACCGCCAAAATCGGGCAGACAAGCCTGCTGGGTTCACAGCACATCGAGCTGGCCCCGCCAGCCGACCCGTCGTCGCAGATGCTGAAGAACGGCGACACCATCCCGTTGAAGAACTCGTCGGCCTTTCCCAGTACCGAACAGACCCTGGCGAGCCTGGCGATGGTCGTGCGAGGCGGTGGTCTCAACAATCTCGAGGTTCTGCAGAACGAGGTCACCAAGGTCCTGACCGGCCGGGGCCCGCAGATCCGCGCGTTCCTCGGCAAACTGGACACCTTCACCCGTCAGCTCAACGAGCAGAGCGATGACATCACCCACGCCATCGACTCGACGAACCGGCTGTTGGCCTACGTCGGTGGCCGCTCCGATGTGCTGGATCGCGCGCTGACCGAATTCCCGCCGCTGATCAAGTACCTGGCGGCCCCGGAGTATCAGAAGCATCTGGTGGACGCGGTCCAGTCGGTGGGCGCGCTCAGCCAGGCCGCCGCCCAGTACCTAGGTGAGGCTCGGGCCCCGTTGCACCAGGACCTGGTGTCGCTACAGTGCCCGCTGAAGGAACTGGGCAAGGCCTCGCCTTACCTGCTCGGTGCGTTGAAGCTGCTCTTCACCGCGCCGTTCGACCTGGACACCGCACCCGAGCTGATCCGGGGCGATTTCATGAACTCCTCGCTCGAGGTGGATACGACGCTGTCGGCAGTCGACAACGCCTTCCTCACCGGTACCGGGTTCTCGGGAGCGTTGCGGGCGCTGGAGCAGTCCTATGGTCGGGACCCCAACACGATGATTCCCGACGTGCGTTTCACGCCGAACCCGAATGACGCGCCGGGCGGACCACTGGTAGAGAGGGCGGACCGGCAATGCTGACTCGTGTCATCAAGCGCCAGCTGATCCTGTTCGGCATCTTGACCGCCGTGGCCCTGTTGGTGCTGGGGATCTACTACCTGCGGCTTCCGACATTGGCGGGCATCGGTCAGTACCAGCTGAAAGCCGACCTGCCGGCCTCGGGCGGCCTGTATGCGACGTCCAACGTGACCTACCGCGGAGTCACCATCGGCAAGGTAACCGCCGTCGAGCCGACGGAAAAGGGCGCCGAGGCGACGATGAGCATCGACAGCAATTTCAAGATTCCGCTCGACGCAGTGGCCAACGTGCATTCGGTGTCGGCGGTCGGTGAGCAGTATCTGGACCTGGTGTCGCAAGGCAAGGCGCAGGGATTCTTCTCGCCTGGTCAGCGGATAACCAAAGGCACCGTCCCCAGCGAGATCGGCCCGGCGCTGGACACCGCCAACCGTGGTTTGTCGGTGCTGCCGAAGGACAAGATCAGTGAGTTGCTCGACGAGACGTCCGACGCGGTCGGAGGCCTGGGTCCGGCATTGCAGCGGCTGGTCGACTCCACTCAGGCGATCGTCGGCGACTTCAAGACCAACATCAACCAGGTCGACGACATCATCCAGAACTCAGCGCCGATCCTGGACAGCCAAGCCGTCTCGAGTAACGCGATCGATCGCTGGGCGCGCAACCTCAATGTCCTGGGTAAGCAGACCGCGCAGCAGGACTCGCACCTGAAAAGCATTCTGACGCAAGCGGCCCCGACCGCCGACCAGGTGAACTCGGTGTTCAGTGACGTCCGTGAGTCGCTGCCGCAGACGCTGGCCAACACCGAGATCATCGTCGACATGCTCAAGCGCTACCACCCCGGCCTCGAGCAGACCTTGGTGATGCTGCCGCAGCTCGGGTCGATCGTGCAGGCGATCTCCGCGCCGTACGAAAAAGACCGGATGGCCGCACTGGACCTCACGCTGGCGATCAACTATCCGGCGCCGTGTCTGACCGGTTTTCGCCCTGCGCCCGAGTGGCGCGCCCCGGCAGACACCAGCATCGCGCCGCTGCGGGAAAACAACTACTGCCGGATCCCGCAGGATTTCCAGGCCAACGCGGTGCGCGGCGCACGCAACCTGCCGTGTATGGACGTGCCCGGTAAGCGGGCGGCGACACCTGCGGACTGCCGCAGCGGAAAGCCCTATGAACCCCTGGGAACCAACCCGTGGTACGGCGACCCCAATCAGATCCTGAACTGCCCCGCCCCCGGAGGCCGCTGCGACCAGGCGGTGAAACCAGGCTTTGTGATCCCGGCGCCGTCGGTCAACAACGGGCTGAATCCGCTGCCCGCCAATCGCCTCCCACCAGGTGGGCAGACACCGCCGCCGAAAAGCGATCCGTTGCAGCGGCCGGGCTCGGGCTCCGTCCAGTGCAACGGGCAACAGCCCAACCCCTGCATCTACGCTCCGAGCGGGCCGCCAGCGGCCGTCTATAGTCCGATGAGTGGCGAGGTGACGGGACCCGACGGTTCTACATACTCCATCAACAACTCACGCAACACAGGAGATGACGGATGGAAGGAGATGCTGGCGCCAGCCGGCTGACCCCGAACGACCCGGATAAAGATCCTTCGTTTCTGGAGGTGGCGGACGACGATTCGACAGCGGAGGTGACGGCCGAAGATTCGGCAGAATCTGAGGTTGAAGCCGACCCGACTAGCACTGCCGAGGCCGGATCCGACCGGGCTGAGACGGCGGTTGCGGTCGCCGACGAATCCACCGCTGACGAAATTGCCGAGGATTCCCTGGAATCCGGCGAAGCGGCCGATCACGAGATCTCCGAGTCAGACCCCGAAGACCTAGCCGAGGTCCCAGAAGGCGAGGTCGACCCCCGCGGCACCTCGCGTCTGGGCCGGCGGCTGGTTCATCGGCATCGCAGCTGCACTTGTGGTGCTGGCCGGCGGACTCGCGGCTGCTGGCTATTTCGTCGCACTGCGCTCGCACCATGACAGCCAGGTCACTGCGCGCCGGGACGCCGCGGCGGTCGAAGCCGCAAAGGATTGCGTCGGGGCCACCCAGGCGCCCGACATCGGGGCGATGGCCTCCAGCGCGCAGAAGATCGTCGAGTGCGGTGCCGGCGCCTTCCGGTCGCAGGCGATCTTGTACAGCGGGATGCTTGTCGAGGCCTACCAGGCCGCGAACGCCCACGTCCAGGTGTCTGACCTGCGTGCGGCTGTCGAGCGCAATAACCCGGACGGCTCCGTGGAGATTTTGGTACCGCTGCGGGTGAAGGTCTCCAACTCCGAGGCGGCGAACCAGGAGGCCGGCTACCGCTTGCGGGTGACGATGGTGCTCGACGAGGGTAAATACCGGATTTCCAAGCTCGACCAGGTGGCGAGGTGACGGTGCTGGTCGAAGCGGCCACAGATGCCAAAGCCGCACCGGCAGTCGAGGACGCAGCGCCGAACAAGTTGGCGCGCTGGCACATTCGCGCTGCTGCGCTGGCGGTGGACCTGCTGCCCGGTGCCGTCGTGGTGGCGACGATGGCGCTGGTCTGGCTTACGACGCCGCCGCGAAGTCTGTGGTGGTGGGCGTCGTTATCGCTCCTGATCTTCGTGACTCTGGCGACCTTGGTCAACCGTGCGGTACTACCGGTGACCGTCGGGTGGAGCCTCGGTCGAGCGCTGCTCGGGATCGAGGTCGTGCGACGAGACGGGTCCGCCGTCGGAGTCGGGCGATTGATGTTGCGGGAGCTCGCGCATCTGCTCGACACGCTCTCGGTGTTTGTGGGATGGCTTTGGCCGCTGCGGGATTCGCGACGGCGCACCTTCGCCGACCTGCTGCTGGGTACCGAAGCGCATTGCGTGGCAGACGATCGGCGACCCGCAGACATCCGGCGGCACGCGGCGACTGTCGCTGGGGTGGCTGTGCTGCTGTGCGTCGCGGGCGCCGCGGTCAGTTTCTTCGCGATCTACCTGCCCGATCGGGACTCCGATCAGACCCGCGGCGCCTTGAACGCGCAGGGACCCAAGATCGTCGTCGAAATGCTCACCTACGACCCGAAATCGCTGCAGCAAGATTTCGAGCACGCCCGCTCGCTGACCACCGACAAGTATCGACCGGAGTTGGTCAAGCAGCAGGAGTCGGTGATCAAGGGGCATCCGGCGGTCAACGAGTACTGGGTGACCGACAGCACGGTGCTGTCCGCAACAGGGAACACCGCAACGATGCTGCTGTTCATGCAGGGCCACCGCGGGGGCGGCGACGAACAACGGTTCATCACCGCCACGGTTCGTGTTTCGTTCGTCAAAGGTAAAGACGGCCAGTGGCTGGTCGACAACCTGGACGTCGTGACCAAGCCCAAGCCGGCTCCGCCCAAGGCGCCGGCTCCGCCTGCGGCGCCGGCTCCGCCGAAGGGGCAAAAGTGAGCCCCCGCAGAAGGATCCAGCCCGGCGAAGAGCCGCTGCTGAAGGTGCCCAAGCCGACTCTGTGGTCGCGATTGCCGTGGCGGCCGACACTTTCTGCGCAGTGGTGGAAACCATCACGAACCTGGGCGCTGCCCGCGGCGGTGGCCGGCGCCACCGCGATCACCGTGGGCGCCGTCACGACGTCATCATTTGTGCTGGTCAATGAGCGTTCGCACCACCGGGACGCCATGCAGGAAGTCGACGTGCTCGGCTACGTCAAGGCCTTCATGACCGGATTCACCACGCTGGACCCGTTTCATGCCAACGCCTACTACGACCGGATATTGGCGAACGCGACAGGCGATTTCGCCAAACAGTATCGCGACAAGCAGAACGACATCCTGGTGCAGATCGCGAAGGCGGAGCCGACCAAGGGAACCGCACTTGCGGTAGGCGTGGAGCGCTGGAACGACGACGGCAGCGCCAATGTGATGGTGGCGACTGACATTTCGTCCAAATCGCCTGACGGAACGCAAAAAATCCAGACCGCAAATCGCTGGGTGGTCACGGCTCAGAGGGAAGGCAACCAGTGGAAGATCAGCAGCTTGCAACAGGTGATCTGACCGACGAATCGGCCGATGACGCCGCCGGCGCTGAGACCGAACCCGCGCCTGTCGACGAGCCGACCATCGCTGCGTCGGATGTCGACGAGCCTGACGTTGACGAGTCGGATGTTGACGACGAAAACGCCGACAGCTCAATGGAAGACGACGAGGCCGAGGGTGACGGCGCGGTCGTTCGTTTTCGTGAGCGACGGCCGGCCACCAAGTGGTCGGTGATCGCGGCGGCGGTGGCGGCCGTGCTGTTCGTCGCCGCGGGCGCATTCGCCGGTGCGACCATGCAGCCATACCTGAACGATCGGGCCACCGTGGCCACCAAGTTGAAAGTCGCGCGCACCGCCGCCAACGCGATCACGACGTTGTGGACCTACAACCCGGAGAACATCGACAAGCTGGCCGACCGGGCGTCGCAGTACCTCAGCGGCGACTTCCAGGCCGCCTACCGCAAATACCTCGATGCCCTCGTCGCACCCAACAAGCAGGCCAAGATCACCAACAGCACGCAGGTCGTGGGTGCGGCCGTGGAGTCACTGAGTGCGTCGGACGCGACCGCGATCGTCTACACCAACACGGAGTCGACCAGTCCGGCCACCAAGGATGCCCCGTCGCTGAAGTACCTGTCCTATCGGCTTTCACTGCAACGGGATCACGCGCGCTGGCTGGTTACCAAGATGACCACGATCACCTCGCTGGACCTCACCCCCAAGTTCTAGTTGAACGCGAGCCAGCCCGGCAGCGAGCGCTCGTGGGCGTCGCAGAGCACCTCGCGGGTGTCGCAATTGCCTTTGGGCACACCGGCGCCGGCCCACATACCACCGGTGTCGCGGCGCAGCACGATCGCCGACGAGGTGCCGCCGTCCAGTAGCACGGCGTTGTCGCTGCCCAGCCCGCGAAACAGGTCTTGGATGTTGTCCGGCGTGTAGCTTCCACCCTGGAACACGTACATCTCGTCGCGAGGCTTGGAGTAGGCCAGCGCCGTCCGGGCCGCGCTCGGGCCACCGTCGTTGAGCTGGCCGGTATTTCCCGGTGCCAGCAACCCGAGCCCGCTCACCGCGACGAATTGCTCGCCCCGATCCACCAATCCGGTGACGACCGACGTGGCGGCGTCGTAGTCGTGGCCGTCGCGACCACCTCGCGGCCACAGCATCGACGGTGCCCCGCGGTTGGGCAGGATCATGGTCGCCAGTGCGCTCCAGTTCTCGTTTCCGCCGGACAGGCCCTGCTTGCCGGCGTAGGGAATGGTGCCGGTGACCGCCTGATTGGCCCGGCCCTGCCCGTGGGTGTTGTCGACGTAAGTCCCCAGCGGCGAACTGCAGCCCGTCGAGCGCCACGAGCCACCCTTTTGGCCACGAATGTCGAAGAAGTTTGCGTTGATCGCGATCGTCGGTCGGCCCAGCGCCTGCCAGGCCTGCACTGCCGTGTAGGTTTCCGAGGCCTGCACCAGCCCATCGCCGGTCCGCGCGTGCGGATTGCGTTCGCAGCGCGACTGCGAACCGCGGTGGCTGTCCACCAGTAGATGCGGTTCGAGTCGCTGTGAGGCGGCCTTGATGACCATCAGGTGGCCGCCGCTGCCCCCGTCGTACCAGTTGCCCGCGGCATTGAGCATCGGTGCCGGATGCCCACCGCCGAAGTTGTACACCAGATACGAGCCCTGGGTACTGGCGATGGCGGTGGCCAACAACTCGCGGGCTTCGGCCCGCGCCAACGGTTGACCCGTGCTGGTCGCCAGCGCCAGACACAGCGCGCCGCCGACACAGCAGGCCGCGATGCGCCGGAAGGCGGCAGCAAGGTTGGGCACGGTCGCCCCTTCCGCGCGAATGTCGTTGCTGGTGAGCTCAGCAACTACCACAGGTATTACACAGCAACGGTCATAACAGCGGCGTGACGGTTTGGCCGCAGTCCAATGACGTTCGGCCGCTGAGCGTTTAGCGGCGGCCGGGATTACTGGTCCGGGTATGGGATTTCGGCGGGCGTGGCAGCCGGATTCTCGATCCCGATGCTCGCCGGGAGGTGATGGTCAGCCCGCCGGTCGTAACTGCGGGTGACCCCGGCGCCGAACAGCACAGCGACGGCCAGACCGCCCGCGGTCCACACCAGCGACTGGGAAAGCCCCGAACCGGCTGTGCCGCCCAGATAGAGCAAAGACCTTGTGCCCAAGAACACTTGGTGCATCGGCTCGAATCTCGCCAACCATTCGAACCATGCCGGAGTCGCCTGCAACGGCACCGTCGCACCTGCCGACGGGATGCCCAGGATGACGAACACGAACATGCTGACCACGACGCCGATGGCGCCCAGCGCCGCAATCAGTGACGTCGACGCGACGCCCACTGCCAGAATCGCCAAGACGCCGAAAAGCCATACCGTCACGCTATTTTGGACCGGCATACCCAGCTGGCCGGCGATCAGAAGGTACGCGGCGGAGGTCAGCAGGGCGATGCACGGCAATCATCGCCCAGTTGATCAGCAGCGTCCGCAAGCGTGAGATCTTGGCCTGGTTGGTGAGCATCGAATCCACCAGTCTGCTGACCACGATGCTCGCGGTGAAGCCGGCCAATACCAACAGCAACGCATAGTAGAAGGCGGACAGCCCGTTACCGGTGCCATCGGGTAGTGCGCTGTGCACAGTCGACTTGACTTCGACCGGGTTGGCCAGCATCAGCGCCACGGCACCCGGCTCGGGCGCCTTACCGGTCTGCTCGGCAACCTCTTGTGAAAGCCGTTGGCCGACGCGCTGATCGATCAGCGTCACCGCGCGCTGTAGTGACTGGCCGGCGATATTGGCCCCCAAGGTACCTGCGCGCGGATTGGTCGACACGATGATGACCGCCCGCTCGACGCGGCCCGGAGTCAGCGCGCTTTTCGCGTAGGCCTGAAGCTTGGAGGAGAAATTCGGCGGTATGACGGCGATACCGTAGATCTGCGCGGTATCCAATTGTGTCTTGGCTTGATCGTGACTCAGTTCGCGGACGTCGTAGGCGTCGTTGTCGAAACCGGCCAGCATGCCTTTGACCACCTGCGCGCCCGTCGGCCCGGCATCTTCGTTGAGAATGGCGACCGGGAAGTGCCGCAAATTGGTCATGGGCTGCAGGATTCCGCCAAGGTAGAACGCTGCCAGCGCCGACAACAAGGTGAGCGTGACGAAGATAGGCAGAGCCCAAAAGCGAACGCTGCCAGTCAATTTCGGCCTTGCTGAACGATCGTCGCCGGAAGGATCGTCGCCGTGAGCGATGTCAGATGTCGCGTGACGGGCGTACGGTTCGGACATACCGGCTCCTGTTCGTCGGCGCCCACCCTAGTCGCCGAGAGCTGCGTGCATCTCCCAGACGAGGATTTCCGCGGACCCGCGGGCGGTGACGCGCACACCGTCTGATGCGGTGAGCCGGACCGCGTCACCTTCGCTCAGCTCGGTCTGCCCGAAGTCGACCTGACCGCGGGCGACGAACAGGTGTAGGTAAGGCGCGTCGGGCAGCGCCAGTTCGTCGCCGGGCCGCAATCGCGCACCGTGCAGAGCTGCCGATCGGTTGTGGATGCTGATCGCGGCATCGTGGCCCGGCATGCCCGAAGCGATCGTCGCCAGGCGTCCGGCCATCTCGTCGTCGCTGATTGCGTGCTGTTGGTAACCGGGCTGGATACCGGCGACGTCGGGTTGCACCCACATCTGGACGAAGCGCACCGGCTCGGAGGCCGAGGCGTTGCGCTCCGAGTGCGCGATACCGCTGCCCGCCGACATCCGTTGCGCCAAACCGGGATAGATGACACCGCTGTTGCCAGCAGAGTCGCTGTGGGCCAACGAGCCGTCCAGCACCCAGGTCACGATTTCCATGTCGCGGTGCGAGTGGGTATCAAAGCCGGCGGCCGCCGCGACGACATCGTCGTTGCTGACCAGCAATACGCCGTGGTGAGTGTTGCCCGGATCGTAGTGATCGCCGAAGGAGAACGAATGCCGCGAGTCCAGCCACGACGTTGTCGTGACCGCCCGGTCGGCGGCGCGCCGGATCTGGACACTGGCGGGCACGCTGTCACGCTACTCCGGGCGCTCGCCGGACAGCAGGCTGTTCTAGCCGTGCAGGGTGGGCCGGTAGATGAGCTCTTGGATATCGCGGTCAAGCGTTCGGCTCTCGATCAACTCCAGGTCGAAGTCTGCCGCGCCCCGGAAGATCGGGTCGTCTCCGGTCTGACCGGTGATCACAGGGAAGAGCGTCACGTGGACGCGGTCGACAAGGCCGGCGGCCATCAGCGCCCGGTTCATCGACAGGCTGCCGTGCGAGCGCAACGGCACTTCGGACTCCTCTTTGAGCTGGGCGATGACATCGACGGCGTCGCCGCCCGCGACGGTCGCGTCGGGCCAGTCGAGAGGTCCGTCCAGCGTTGACGAGATCACCGTTGCCGGCAGGTGCGTCATCCGGGTGACCCAGGGGTCCCGCACGTCCGACTCCTCTGTGCTCTCGGCGAGCATTTGCGCGAATAGTTTATATGTGTTCGCGCCCAGTATCATTCGCTGTTCTTCTTCGTACAGAGTGAGGCGGCGGTCGAGTAATTCGGGGCCTTGCCTGCCCCAGTAGCCGCCCCAGTCGCCACCACTGACGCCGCCGAACCCGTCAAGGCTGGAAAAGACGTCGAAGGTGTAGACAGCGGTCACGATGCGCTCCTCGGGTGCGTTAGATGGCGTCTCGGGATATAGACCGGAAACCGCGGAGAAACTCATCGGCGGCTCCAACGTGAAGACACCGTCACCCCGAGCCGCCAGCGTGAAAGCAACTTCACGTTCGACGAGGAGGCAGTGCTAAAGCCGTTCCGGCAGGCCGAATTTCGCGAAGAGCCTGGTGTCCAGGAATGCCACCACGCGTGACACCCCGTCGGCCCGGACGTCGAGCACGTGGAGCTGGAAAGGCACGTGACCGTCGCCCTCGCGCATGTACATCGCCGCCGCGGGCTGTCCGTTCGCGGTCAACGGGATCAGCCGCATGTCGCCGGGCGTATCCGCCGGGCACTGCTGATGTATCAGCGTGATGATGGCCTGCGGTCCCTGATACCAGCCGACGAACGGCGGCATCTCCCAGATCGCCTCGCTGGTAAAGATGTCCACCAGCCGCTCGATGTCGTAGGCCTCGAATGCGGCGATGTAGCGCGTCAACTGATCCTGGGCGTCCGGTGAATCGGGCGACGCCAGCCGGTCGTCGGCGCTCGGCCCGGCAGCTTCGAGTTGCGAACGCGCACGCTGCAGCAGGCTGTTGACCGCGGCGGTGGTGGAACCTATCGCGTCGGCCACTTCGGCGGCCTTCCACTGCAGCACGTCACGCATCAGCAGAACCGCTCGCTGCCGGGGCGACAGATGTTGCAGGGCCGCCACGAACGCCAACCGGACCGACTCGCGATTATCCGACGATCGCTGAAGGATCAGCGGGTCGCCCGCCGCGTCGGGCAACGGCTCGAGCCACGGCACCTCGGCACCCTCGACCAAGTCCGCGGTCGGGTCCGAACTCGGCGCCCCCAGCCCGGTCGGCAGCGGCCGCCGCTGACGATTCTCCAGCGCGGTCAGACAGGTGTTGGTAGCGATCCGGTGCAACCAGGTGCGCACCGAAGACTTGCCCTCGAAGCGGTCGTAGGCCTTCCAGGCGCGCAGCAGCGTCTCCTGCACCAGGTCTTCGGCGTCATGCAACGATCCGGTCATTCGATAGCAGTGCGCGAGCAGTTCGCGCCGGTATGGCTCGGCGGCGGCAGAGAAATCCGTCCGGCCGTCATCGGCCAACTCGCGGGCCAGCACACTCACCGGACAGAGCTTACGTACTGACACCGACGTTGGGTCTACGCTGCCCCTGATGACAACCACGCGTACCGAACATGCCTTCGACGGCGTCGGCGATGTGCGCATTGTCTACGACGTGTGGACCCCCGACACCGAGCCGCGGGCGGTGGTGATCCTTTCGCATGGGTTCGGCGAACATGCCCGCCGCTACGACCATGTCGCCGAGCGGTTCGGCAGGGACGGGTTGCTGACCTACGCGCTGGACCACCGCGGCCACGGCCGTTCGGGCGGTAAGCGGGTGCTGGTCAAGGACATCTCCGAGTTCACCGGCGACTTCGACACCCTGGTCGGCATCGCCACGCAAGAACATCCCGGCCTGAAGCGCATCGTGCTCGGCCACAGCATGGGCGGCGGGATCGTGTTCGCCTACGGCGTCGAACATCCCGACAACTACGACCTGATGGTGCTGTCCGGACCGGCGGTGGCGGCCCAGGCCGCCGTCTCGCCGCTGCTGGCCTGGCTCGCCAAGACAATCGGGGCGATCGCACCGGGCTTGCCCCTGCAGCAACTCGATGCCGGCGCGGTCTCCCGCGACCCGGCGGTGGTGGAGGCCTACAACACCGACCCGCTGGTCTATCACGGCAAGGTCCCCGGCGGCATCGCCCGCGTGCTGATGCTGGTCGGTGAGACGATGCCGCAGCGAGCCGCCTCACTGGCCGCGCCGCTGCTGGTCGTGCACGGATCAGAGGACCGGTTGATCCCGGAGATCGGCAGCCACCAATTAGTCGACGCGGTCGGCAGTTCCGACGTCGAACTGAAGGTCTACCCGGGCCTCTATCACGAGGTGTTCAACGAGCCGGAGCAAGAACAGGTGCTCGACGACGTCGTGTCCTGGATCAACGCGCGACTGTGAATGGCGGCGCTCGAAGCGTCGCATGTTTCGCATAGTTTGGTCGCATGAGTGACGACAAGATGCTGGCGCGGATCGCCGCCCTGCTGCGTCAGGCCGAAGGCACCGACAACGCGCACGAGGCCGAGGCATTCATGTCGGCCGCGCAACGGCTGGCCACCGCAACATCCATCGATCTCGCCGTCGCCCGGTCGCACGCCGACAAGCGCACGCCGGCGCAGACGCCGGTGCAGCGCACGATCACCATCGGCACGGCCGGCTCCAAGGGGCTGCGCACCTACGTCCAGCTGTTCGTGGTGATCGCGGCGGCCAACGACGTGCGCTGCGACATCGCGTCGAATTCGACGTTCGTCTACGCCTACGGGTTCGCCGAGGACATCGACACCACCCACGCGCTGTATGCCAGCCTGGTCGTGCAGATGGTGCGCGCGTCGGATTCCTACATCTCGTCGGGGGAGCACCGGCCCACCCCGACGATTACCGCCCGGCTGAACTTTCAGCTGGCGTTCGGCGCGCGGGTCGGTCAGCGGTTGTCCGAGGCCCGCGAGCAGACCCAGCGCGAAGCGAAGAAGGACCGTCACCGTCCGCCTGGTACCGCAATTGCATTGCGGAACAAGGAATTAGAACTTCGCGACTACTACCGCACCGCATCGAAGGCGCGAGGTACCTGGCAGGCCAGCCGAGCGACCGCGGGATATTCGTCAGCGGCGCGACGGGCGGGCGACCGGGCCGGTAAGCGGGCGCGACTGGGGAGCGGCCCAGAGTTGTCCGGAGCGCGGACCGCGCTGGAACGGTGAGCTCCGACGGCTCGGTGCGGGACTCGCAGCGCTCCAAGGTCTACGCCGCCGAGGAATTCGTCCGCACGCTGTTCGACCGCGCCGCCGAGCACGGCTCGAACAGCGTGGAATTCTTCGGCGCGCAATTGACGCTGCCACCCGAGGCGCGGTTTGGATCGCTGGATGCGGTGCAGCGCTACGTCGACGAGGTGCTGGCCCTGCCGGCACTGCGAAAACGGTGGGATGATGTGGCGCCGCTGCGGGTGCGGGCCCGGCGGGCCGCCACCGCCGCCCACTACGAAAACCGTGATGGTGCAGGCGTTATCGCGGTGCCGGACCGTGCTGACGCCGACTGGGCGATGCGTGAACTGGTTGTCCTGCACGAGATTGCGCATCACCTCTGCGACGAGCAACCTCCGCACGGCCCGCAGTACGTCACGACGCTGTGCACCCTGGCCGAACTGGTCATGGGGCCCGAAGTCGGGCACGTCCTGCGGGTGGTCTACGCGAAAGAGGGAGTTCGCTAGCTGGCGACCTCGACCATCTCGTCGCCGCACTTGCAGACGTAGGCCTGGTCGCCGGAACAGTTACATGCGACCTCGATGCGCACGCGACATCCGCAACCATCGTGACCACAGCTCAACAGCGTGCCTGCTTCGTTTGACATCTTCTCCACCTCTACGGGTTTGGGACCGGACACCGGCCAGCCTATACCCCTGGGGGGTACCCGGCAAGGACGGTTAATGCGGTGGCGGGCGGCGAAGCCGGCGAGCTAGTTTTGATCGCATGAGCCAAAAGCCCACCCCCGCCGACGTTGACGAATTCCTGGACGACACTGTGCTGGACGACGACCCCGTGTTGTCCGCGGCGCTGGAGGCCAGCGATGCCGCCGGGCTGCCGAAGATCGCGGTGTCGCCGCAGCAGGGCAAGTTCCTGAGCTTGCTGGTCGCCGCGACCGGGGCCCGCCGCATTCTGGAGATCGGCACGCTGGGCGGGTTCAGCACGATCTGGCTGGCCCGCGGCGCCGGCCCGGACGGCCGGGTCACCACGCTGGAATACGAGCCCAAACACGCCGAGGTCGCTCGCGGCGAACCTCGATCGCGCCGGAGTCGGCGACCGGGTCGAGGTGCTGGTCGGCGCGGCCCTGGACACCCTGCCGAGCGTGACCGGCGGTCCGTTCGACCTGGTGTTCATCGACGCGGACAAAGAAAACAACCCCGGCTACCTGGAGTGGGCCGTCAAGCTCACCCGGCCCGGCTCAGTGATCGTGGTGGACAACGTGATTCGCGAGGGTGAGATCCTTTCGCCCGGCGAGGACGCCGTGCTGATCGGAACGAGAAAGGTCCTCGAGCTGATGGGTGAGCATCCGCAGCTCGACACCGCGGTGCTGCAGACCGTCGGCGCCAAGCACTGGGACGGCCTGGCGTTCGCGCTGGTGAAGTAGCCGACTAGCCGCAGATCGCTCCGTTGGCCGCCGATCCGACCAGCTTGACGTACTTGGCCAGCACGCCCGAGGTGTAACGCGGCGGCAGCGGGGTGAAACCCTCACGGCGGGAAGCGAATTCGTCGGCGTCGACCAGGACGTCCAGGGTGCCGCTGGCGACGTCGAGCCGGATCCGGTCGCCGTCGCGCAGGAAGGCGATCGGCCCGCCGTCGACCGCCTCGGGCGCGACGTGCCCGACGCACAGCCCGGTGGTGCCACCGGAGAACCGGCCGTCGGTCAACAGCAGCACGTCCTTGCCCAGGCCGGCGCCCTTGATCGCACCGGTGATCGCCAGCATTTCGCGCATCCCGGGACCGCCCTTGGGGCCTTCGTAGCGAATCACCACCGCGTCACCGTGGGTGATGGTGCCGTCTTCCAAGGCGTCCAGCGCCGCCCGCTCGCGCTCGAAAACCCTTGCCGTGCCCTCGAACACGTCGGAGTCGAACCCGGCCGACTTGACCACCGCACCTTCGGGGGCCAGCGAACCGTGCAGGATGGTGATCCCGCCGGTGGGGTGGATGGGGTTGTCCAGTGCCCGCAGCACCTTGCCGTCGGGGTCCGGCGGGGCGATGTGCGCGAGGTTCTCGGCCATGGTCTTACCGGTCACGGTCAGGCAATCGCCGTGCAGCAGACCGGCATCCAGCAGAGCCTTCATGACCACCGGCACTCCGCCGATGCGGTCGACGTCGAACATCACGTGCTTGCCGAACGGCTTGACGTCGGCCAGGTGCGGCACCTTCGCGCCGATGCGGCTGAAATCAGCCAGCGACAACTCCACGTCGGCCTCATGGGCGATCGCCAGCAGGTGCAGCACCGCGTTGGTCGAACCGCCGAACGCCATCACTACGGCGATGGCGTTCTCGAACGCCTCCTTGGTCAAGATGTCGCGCGCGGTGATACCGCGGCGCAACAGGCCGATGACCGCCTCACCGCTGCGCCGGGCGTACCCGTCGCGGCGGCGGTCGGTGGCCGGAGGTGCGGCGCTGCCGGGCAGCGACATGCCCAGTGCCTCGGCGGCGCTGGCCATGGTGTTGGCGGTGAACATGCCGCCGCACGCACCTTCGCCGGGACAGATGGCCCGCTCGATCGTGTCGACGTCTTCGCGGGACATCAGCCCGCGGGCACAGGCGCCGACCGCTTCGAACGCGTCGATGATCGTCACGTCGCGCTCCGTGCCGTCGGAGAGCTTGGCGCGGCCGGGCAGGATCGAGCCCGCGTAGAGGAACACCGAGGCCAGGTCCAAGCGGGCGGCGGCCATCAGCATTCCCGGGCAGCGACTTGTCGCAGCCGGCCAGCAACACCGACCCGTCCAGTCGTTCGGCCTGCATGACGACCTCCACGCTGTCGGCGATCACCTCGCGCGAGACCAGCGAAAAGTGCATGCCTTCGTGGCCCATCGAGATGCCGTCGGACACCGAGATCGTGCCGAACTCGAGCGGATAGCCGCCGGCGGCGAACACGCCTTCCTTCACGGATTTGGCCAGCCGGTCCAGCGACAGGTTGCAGGGCGTGATCTCGTTCCACGACGACGCCACCCCGATCTGCGGCTTCGCGAAATCTTCGTCGTCCATCCCGACCGCTCGCAGCATTCCGCGTGATGCGGCCTTCTCCAGGCCGTCGGTGACCTCGCGGCTGCGCGGCTTGATGTCGATGGTGGGGGAGGAGTCCGTGTCGGCCATTGGTCAAGTATGCGTGTTTCGTGAAGGTCGGCCAAAATCATTAAAATACCCCCAAGGGGTATGTGCGTCGAGCCGGCAAAACGCGGCCTTACCAGGGTGGCGTGGCGCGAACGCGGGCCGATCGTTGACAATGGTGACAACACCGGCGCCGTCGCGATGGCCCGAGCACGATCTTCACGACCACGATGTTGGAGGGGCAGATGGCACCCACACACGGATACTCATCGCAGAAAGACAACTACGCCAAACGATTACGGCGTATCGAGGGCCAGGTGCGCGGCATCGCGAAGATGATCGAAGACGACAAATACTGCATCGACGTCCTCACCCAGATCAGCGCCGCCAACAACGCGCTGCAGTCGGTGGCGCTGAATCTGCTCGACGAACACCTCGGGCACTGCCTCACCCACGCGGTAGCCCAAGGCGGCTCGGAGGCCGACCAGAAGCTCGCCGAAGCCTCTGCGGCCATCGCGCGACTCGTCCGCTCCTGATCGTCAACGGATCCTTGCCACGCGTGGTTGAGTAGTGGCCGTGGGGCCAGCCCGTGCCGCCGAAGGGCGAACCGCTACGAGCGGGCCCTGGACTCTCCGAATCGCCCTCCAGCTGGCAGTTCTGGCCGCTGCGGCCTTCACCTATGTCACCGCTGAGCTGCTGCCGGTCGGCGCACTGCCCGCGATCGCCCGTGATCTGCACGTCAGCGTCCCGATGGTCGGAACGTTGCTGGCCTGGTACGCCCTGGTCGCCGCGGTCGCAACCGTTCCGCTGGTCCGCTGGACCGCGCACTGGCCGCGCCGCCGCGCGTTGCTGCTGTCCTGTCCTGCCTGACCGTCTCCCAGATCATCTCCGCGCTGGCGCCCAACTTCGTGGTGCTGGCCGGCGGCCGCGCGCTGTCGGCGGTCACCCACGGGCTGATCCTGTCGGTGATCGCGCCGGTCGCCACCCGGTTGGTTCCGGCCAGCCACTCCGGACGTGCGACGACGATGATCTACGTCGGTATCAGCCTGGCCGTCGTGGTCGGCAGCCCGGCGACGGCGGCGATGAGCCTGGCATGGGGTTGGCGGATCGCCGTCGGGTCGGTGGCCGCCATCGCCGCAGTCGTCACCGTTGCGGCTGCCGCGGTGCTGCCGCCGTTGTCGCTGAGCGACGAGCAGCGCGCCCGCGTCGGCCGGGCCGCCGGGCACCACCGCAATCGCAGGCTGATCTTCGTGAGCTTGCTGACCATGATCGCGGTCACCGGGCACTACATCTCCTTCACGTTCATCGCGGTGATCATCCGCGACGTCGTGGGCATTCGGGGACCCGATATCGCCTGGTTGCTTTCCATCTACGGCATTGCGGGACTGCTGGCGATGCCGCTGGTGGCCCGGCCGCTGGACCATCACCCACGAGTCGCCGCGATCAGTTGCATGGTCGGCTTGTATGTGACGCTGCTGGTGCTGACCACGCTGACCTTCCACCGGTTGCCGGCGGTGGCGACCGCCCTGGTCGGCGTCGTCGCCATCGCGTTGTGGGGTGCTTTTGCCAACGCGGTGTCGCCCATGCTGCAAGCTGCGGCGATGCGCGCCGGCGCCGATGATCCCGACGGGGCGTCCGGCCTTTACATGGCGGCTTTCCAGGTCGGCATCATGGCCGGGTCATTCGCTGGCGGCCTGTTCTACGAGCACGGTGTGCTGGCCATGTTCGCCGCCTCGGCCGCCTTGATCGGCTTCGGAGCGGCCGGAATGACCGCCGACCGGCAGCTCTTCGACGTCCCCGCCAGCCGACCCGAAGTAGCGGGTAAAGCCGCAGTTCAGCGGCTTGTCAGAGCGGCTGTTTCGACGCTCTGCGGCGATCGCTGGATTAATGGCCGGGCCCGTCGCTACTGCATACTGGGCTTGAGACCGTGACTTGGAGGGAATCAAATGTCGCGATGGACCAAGGGTCCTCTGGCCGCTGCGTTCAGCGCAGTGGGAGTGACCGCTGCGCTGATGCTGGGCAGCGGTATGGCTATTGCCGACCCAGAGCCGCCGCCGCCCGCGCCCGGAGTGGACGCCCCGGCTCCGCCCCCGGGTGAGCCGGCGCCGCCGCCCCCCGCCGATCCGCTGGGCGGCCAGCCGCCGGTCGTGCCGCCGCCGGGTCAGCCGGTTGTGCCACCGCCGCCGGGTGACCCGCTTGCCGTGCCGCCGGCAGTCCCGGCCGCCGCGACGCCGTCGGGTCCGGTCGTCGGACAGAACCCCGAGCCGTTCACCGGCCCGCCGCCGTTCGTGCCGCCGACCTTCAACCCGGTCAACGGCTCCACTGTCGGCGTCGGCGAGCCGATCATCATCAACTTCGCCCGCCCGATCGCCGACCAGCACATGGCCGAGCAGGCGATCCACGTGTCGTCGACCCCGCCGGTGTCCGGCAAGTTCTACTGGCTGACGTCGAGCCAGGTGCGCTGGCGCCCGCTCAGCTTCTGGCCCGCGCACACCGCGGTGCACGTCGACGCGGCCGGCACCCAGAACGAACTTCGTCACCGGTGACTCGCTGCTGGCCACCGCCGACGACGCAACCCACCAGCTGGTCGTCACGCGTAACGGCGCGGTGGAGCAGACCTTCCCGATGTCGATGGGCATGGCCGCAGGTGGTCACCAGACGCCCAACGGCACCTACTACGTGCTCGACAAGAAGGCCAAGGTCGTGATGGATTCATCCACCTACGGCGTGCCGGTCAACTCGACCTACGGCTACAAGGTCGACGTCCAGGACGCCGTGCAGTTCGACAACAGCGGCGACTACGTGCACAGCGCGCCATGGTCGGTGGCCGACCAGGGCAAGCGCGACGTCAGCCACGGCTGCATCAACATCAGCCCGACCAACGCCAAGTGGTTCTTCGCCAACTTCGGCGCCGGTGATCCCATCGTCGTCAAGAACTCGGTCGGGACCTACAGCAAGAACGACGGCTCCAACGACTGGCAGCTCTAGTTCCAGATCCTGACTCGCCGTTGGGGATCCAGGTAGAGCCCGTCGGCCTCGGTGACCTCGAAGGCGTCGTAGAAGACGTCGATATTGCGGATGACTCCGTTGCAGCGGAACTCCGGTGGCGAGTGCGGGTCGATGGCGAGTCGCCGAATCGCCTCGGCGTCACGGGATTTGGTGCGCCACACCTGAGCCCAGCCGAAGAACACCCGCTGCACCCCGGTCAGGTCGTCGATGACGGGCGCCTCCGCGCCCTTCAGTGACAGCTGATAGGCGAGCAGCGCGATGGACAGCCCACCGAGATCGCCGATGTTCTCCCCGACGGTGAACGCGCCGTTGACGTGGTGGGCGGCGTCGAGGCTGCGAGGGGTGAACGCCTCGTACTGCTCGATGAGAGCCTTTGTGCGGGAACCGAACTCGGCGCGGTCGTTGTCGGTCCACCAGTCGACCAGGTTGCCGTCGCCGTCGTACTTGGCACCCTGGTCGTCAAAGCCGTGGCCGATCTCATGGCCGATCACCGCGCCGATACCGCCGTAGTTCGCCGCGTCGTCGGCTTCGGCGTCGAAGAACGGAGGCTGCAGAATCGCTGCCGGAAAGACGATCTCGTTCATGCCGGGGTTGTAGTAGGCGTTGACGGTCTGCGGCGTCATGAACCATTCGTCGCGGTCGACGGGCCCGCCGAGCTTGGCCAGGTCGCGGTCATACTCCAGTGCATAGCCGCGCTGGTAGTTGCCGTACAGGTCGTCGCGGGCGATGACGAGCGACGAGTAGTCGCGCCACTTCGCGGGGTAGCCGATCTTCGGCGTGAACTTGTCCAGCTTCTCCAGCGCGCGCTGCCGGGTCTCCGGCGTCATCCACTCCAGGTCGATGATGCTGACCCGGTAGGCCTCCCGCAGATTGGCCACCAACTCGTCCATCCGGGCCTTGGCGTCCGGCGGGAAATGCTGCTCGACGTAGAGCCGCCCGACGGCGTCGCCCATCAGGCTCTCGACCAACCCGACGCCGCGCTTCCACCGGTCGCGTAACTGCTCGGTGCCCGACAGCGTGCGGCCGTAGAACGCGAAGTTCTCGTCGACGATGTCGTCGCTCAGCAGCGACGCCCGCCCGCTGATCACGCGCCAGCGCAGCCAGCGCCGCCAGTCCTCGATGTCCTCGCTGTCCCACAGCGCGGCGAACGTGACCAACGCGTCGGGTTGGCGGACGACGACCTCGGCGGCCTGCTCACCAGTTACGCCCAACGCATGTAGCCACACCGGCCAGTCGAAACCGGTTGCCTCCGAGCCCAATTCATCGAAGGTGCGCAGGTTGTAGGTCAGATCGGCGTCGCGGCGTTTGACCACGTCCCAGTGTGCGGCCGCAATTTTGGTCTCCAGCGCGACGATGTGCGCGGCGGTCGCGTCCCAGTCGCCCTCGTGCTCGCCGTAGACCAGCGCGAACATCCGCGCGATGTGCTTCGGGTATTCGGCGAGGATCTCCGCGTGCTGCGGGTCGCGGTAGTAGGACTCATCGGGTAGCCCGAGGCCCGACTGGCTCAGGTGCAGCAGATAGCGGGTGGAATTCTTCGAATCGGTGTCGACGTACAGGCCGGTGCCGCCGCCGATGCCGGTGCGCTGCAGCGTCGCCGAGTTCGGCGGCCAGCTCGGTCGGCGTCAGCGCGGAGTCGACGCCGGCAAGCTCGTCGAGCAGCGGGCGCACGCCGAGGCCGGCGATGGTGTCGGTGTCCATGAAGCTGGCATAGAGGTCGCCGATGCGCTGCGGGTCGGTGCCCTCGGCGCCGTTGGCCGCGGCGGCCTCGGTGATGATGTCGCGCACCTGCTCCTCGGCCCGGTCGGCCAGCAGCCGGAAGGCGCCGTCGGTGGCACGGTCGGCGGGAATGGCGTAGTCGGCCAGCCAGCGACCGTTGACATGCCCGAACAGGTCGTCTTGGGGGCGGGCACCAGCGTCGACATGGCTCAGGTCGATGCCCGAGCGGATAGCTTCTACCGTCACGCTTGCCATTGTTCCTTAATCAACGCGGCTTGCCCTGATTGCCGTGCCTGCCCCTCGCCGCTGCGCGGCCGGGAGGTACCCCCACTGCATCGTCGCCCGGCTACTTGATTCTCGCGAATCAACGCCAGTGCCTGCTTGTGGTGATAGTCCAGCCGCGCTCGCGCTACCTCGCCGTGCTGCGATAGCTACCTTGCGTCGCGTCTTGTCCCTGTTGTCTCGACCCTTTCTGCCTGCGGGACTTCTCCCGCTCTAATCGTCGCAGCTTGCGCAGCTTGCGGCTCTAAGTGCTTCGGGTTCTCCACGTCCGTGCGGTGGCCATCGGTGGTAGCGACCGTCGCCAGCCGGGTGATCCCCACATCCACCCCGGCCTCCCGGGCCACGACCGGCAGCGGGTCGTGCGGCAAATCGACGACGAAGCTGGCGTAATAGTGCCCGTCGGGTTCGTCGATGATCGTGACGCGTAGACGGTTCGCTGGGCAGTCCCTCTCGACCAGCGCACCTTCACCTCGCCGACCTTGGCCATAAACAACTGGCCGTTGCCACGCATACTGAACCCATTGCAGGTAACCGAAACGACTTCCGATGATCCTTCTTGGATTTCATACGCGGTCGACCCAGCTTGCGGCCTTCTCGTTTCCCTATGCGGTAGTCGAAGTAGTTCTGGCACTCCCGCCGGGAATCGTTGACCGACTGCACCAACGCCACACTGGGCACCTCAGCTTAGCCATGCTCGCTCGTCCGTCGTCTTAGCTTTGGTTATCACTCGGCGCTGAATCTCGCTGTCCGATACCTTTTCTCCCTTACCGGTACGCCTGTATCGCGGACCCGAAGCACATCCGACGTTGCTGCCGCACACGATGGTGACGACGTGTCGGCCGGCGAAGCGGTCACGGTCTTCGAGGATCGCCGCGATGCCGAGCGCGGCCGACGGTTCGACGACCAGGCCAGCGTGGTCGAGGAGCATCCGCATGCCGGCGATGATCGACGCCTCCTGGACCAGGACGGCGTCGTCAGCGACCAGGAGGAGGTCGTCCAGGACGGCCGGGATGGGTCGCCGGCCGGCGACGCCGTCAGCGATGGTGTTGGTCGAGTCGGTGGTGACGACGCGCCGCTGGCGCCAGGAGTGTGTCATCGCCGGTGCGCCCAGCGGCTGGATGCAGATCACCTCGACGTCGGGCGCCCAGGCCTTCACCACATGACCCACACCGGTGGCCAGCGCCCCGCCGCCCAGAGCAATCAGGACGGCGTCGAACGCCGGCACGGTGTCCGACCAGTTCCAGGCCGATGGTCGCCGCGCCCTCGCAGGTCTCGATGTCCAGCGCTGTCTTCGACCAGCCGGATGCCTTCGTATCGCGCGATGGCCGCCGCCCGCTCGCGAGCCATCTCGAAGTCGCCGTCCACCAGCTCCAGCCTGGCGTCCAATGCGCGGATGCGATCAAGCTTGGCCGCAGGCGCAAAGCGGGATGCCACGACGGTGACGTCGAGCCCCCGGCCGCGACCGGACCAAGCGAGGCCTGGCCCAGGTTGCCCGCGCTGGCGCACACCACGGCTCGCGAGCCATGGTCGGCGAGCAGGCTCGCGACTACCTCGGTGCCGCGGGCCTTGAAGCTGCGGACCGGGTTCGCCGTTTCGAGCTTGATGCTCACCGTGCACCCCAGGGCGGGCTCCAGCGCCTCGCAGCGGTATAGCGGAGTGTCGAGAAAAATCGGGTCGATTACCCTGCGAGCCGCACGGATCCGAGCAATGTCGAGGCGTGTCTCCTGCACAACCCAGCAGCATAGCGCCGCCGGCGCTGTTCCATTTCGGTGAACGCCCGCCGACCGGCGCCCCTGGTGGAAGTGAGTCAACCAGGACGCTCTGATCGTCGCCCCTAGGCTCACGGCCATGCCCGACGAGGAGCAAACCGCCGTGGCGGCCGACAAGCCCGACGAGCCCGATGACACGTCGACATCCGACGACGCCGATGGCCGGACCTTCACGCCCTACGGCATCGCCTCCGCCGTGTTGGGAGCGTTGTGCGTGGCGGCGATCGCGCTGGGCGCGGTGATCTGGACCGGCCACCGCAACGACGTCGACGAGCGCAGCTACCAGACTCGGGCCATGCAGGCGGCCGCCGACTGGACCGGCGTGCTGATCAACATGAACACCGAGAACATCAAGGAGAGCCTGCAGCGTCTGCACGACGGCACCATCGGCGAACTCAACGCCGATTTCGACTCCTCGATCCAGCCGTATCAGCAAGTGGTGGAGCGACTGCAGTCGCGCAGCCGCGGCGAGGTCGAGGCGGTCGCCTTCGAGACCGTGCACCACGATCTGGACGCGCAGTCCGGTCGGCCCGCGCCGTCCGACCAACTGCCGGCATCCATCGCCAGCCGCACCGACACGGTCATGGTGGTGGCCACCTCGGTCAGCGAGAACGCCGGCGGCAAGTCGCAGACGGTGCATTGGAATCTCCGGCTCGGAATCGCCGACGTAGACGGCAAGCTGATGATCGCGCGGCTGGAGTCGATCCGATGAGGAACGCTTGGCGGGTACTGGCTTTCGACGTCGCGGCGCCGTTGGCCGCGATCGCGGCGCTGCTGGCGATCGGGTACGTGCTGACGTGGCCGGTGTGGTGGGTGTCGCTGTGTTCGGTGCTGGTGCTGTTGATCGTCGAGGGCGTGGCGGTGAACATCTGGCTGCTGCGCCGTGATTCGGTGACGGTGGGTACCGACGACGACGCGCCCGGCCTGCGTCTGGCGGTCGTCGCGCTCACCACATCGGCGATGGTCGCGGCGGTGCTGACCGGGTACCGGCATTGGACGTCGCCGGACCACGACCTGAAAGTCGACTCGGCCGAGGTGGTGCGCATCGCCACCGAGATGGCCCAGGCGACGGCGACCTTCTCGCCGTCCGAGCCGATGGCCGCCATCGACCGCGCCGTGGCGATGATGGTGCCCGAGCAGGGGAATACGTTCAAAGAGCAATTCGGCAAGGCCACAACGGATTTGGCGCATCGCAACGTCACCGCCACCGCGGCGACGATGGAGGCGGGTCTCGAGGCGATCGGCCCCTCCGCGGCCGCTGTGGCGGTGGTCATGCGGGCGACGCAGAACGAACCTGGCCAGCCGCCCGACAACGCCGTGCTGGCATTGCGGGTGACGCTGACCAAGCAGAGCGGCCATTGGCTGGTCGTCGGCGTATCGCCGCTCAACCCCCGCTGAAACGGCTAGCGAAGCCGCGCGTGCTCGACCATCAGGCAGCGGTCCATGACCACCTGCAGGCCGGCCGCTTCGGCCTCGCGGCCGACGTCCTCGTGCCATAAACCTTCTTGCAGCCAGAGGGTTTTCGGCCGCTGTGGGAGAGCGAGCGTTTCGGCCAGCACCGAGGGCAGATCGTCGAAACGGCGGAAGACGTCGACCATGTCGGGTACCACCGGCAGGTCAGCCAATCGTGGATACACCTGTGCGCCATCGATTTCGGTGATGGTCGGGTTCACCGGGAAGACCTGATACTGGCCGGTTGCCACCAGATACGAGTAGATCTCGTTGCTGGGGCGGGTCGGTTTGTCCGATGCGCCGACCACCGCGATGGTCCGCGTCTCGGCCAGGATCTGCCGCAGGGTGTGAGCGTCAGGCTGGCTGACCATCAATAGCCGCGCGGCGGCCGCTGCGGAGCGCGTTGGGTCGGCTGCTGAGGAGGTTCGTGTGAGCGAGCCTTGGCGAAGCGGTCCGACAGCCGGCGCATCCGGATCATCAACGACGCCGACGGGCTGGTGATCGCGTCGAGGTACTCGCCGAGTTCGTCGACGGGCACGCCGATCCGGGAAGCGAACTCCGGCAGCTTCAGGCCGGACCGTTCGATCAGGACCCGGACATGGCGGGCCACTTCGGAGCGCTCGTTGGCCTCCAGGTGCCCACGGGCCCGCTCCAGCACCTCCGCGAGGGCTTTGGAGATGCCGTATGGGTGCGAGCTCTCCAACACCTCTTCGACCTGGCGGGCGGTGCGGCCGAACGGGTCGCGCTTGATCGCGACCGCGATCTGCTTCCAGGTGGCGATGTCGCCACCTTCCAGCGCCGAGCGAATCGCTGAAGTCGGCCAGAATTCGACGGGCCGGTCACCGTTGCGTGGGGCGTGCCGGGGCTCGGTGCGGCGCCTGCCCATGGCGTCGATCCGCTGCCAACGTCACCTCGCCTCCTCCAACATCGCCACCGCTACCGCGAGGCAGCGTCGCCTTACACCTTCCCAGTCTGCCTTCGTATCGGACTCGGGCCAACTGTCCTCATCAATATCCGACGGATGTGGGTCAGCGAGGCGACGGACCAACTGGCTGGCGATCCATTGCCGCCGGGGTGATTGACCAGAGTAATACCTGTCCATCCCGGCCAGCACGACTGCGGCGTTCTCGGCGTCCATGGTGTCGACGAGCTCAGCAAATTCGGTGTAATCGCGGCTGCTGTTGCGGCTCAGAATCAGGTAGCCCTTGAGCCGTAGCGTCTCGGCGCCGGTCGGGATCTGCAGCCGGTCGCCGGTGGGCAACTGGACGTTGGTGGTTTCCACCGGGCTGCGCCGCTCGAATTCCGGCTGGTCGCTTTCGCTGGCGGCGGCTTGTGCTCCCAACGCATCCAGGGCGACCGAGAGCCGGCCCCGCCACAGCGTGACCGGGTGGACGGGCCGCACTGCGCGCGGTGCCGCGCGGCCGGTGCCGTTGCGCTGCGACCGTCCGCCGACGAACTTCCGCGCGGTCGGATGGCCGCCGTTGCCGCTGCCGCCGTTGGTGCCGTCGGGTGTGCCGATCACCGCCAGTTGGCGAGACGCGGCGCTGGCGACGTAGTTGCCGCCTTTGACCTTGACGTGCGGCTCGCTGACGCGTCCGCATCCGATGAACGCCAGCGGGTCGGCGACGGTGATCGCATCGGGCACCAGGTTCTTGAGCCGGGCAGCGGATTTGAGCACGATCCGCAGGTCGGCGCTGGGCACCGCAGGAGCTGAGATGTTGTCGGGGATCATCAACACGTCGCCGAGATCGACTGCAGGCAAAGGCTTTTCAAAGTCGACCGACGGCAGGATGCGTTCCAGCCAGGCGGGCAGCCACCAGTTCCACTCGGCGAACACCGCCATCAGCGCGGGCACCATCACCAGTCGCACCACGGTGGCGTCGACCGCGATCGCCACCGCGCACGCCACCCCGATCTCGGCCACCAACGGCATACCGGCGAACGCGAAGCCGATGAACACCGCGATCATGATCAGCGCGGCGCTGGTGATGGTCCGCGCGCTGGTACTGACGCCGTAGGCCACCGCGTCGTGGGTGTTACCCGTCTGCAGGAACCGCTCCCGGATGCGGGTCAGCAGGAAGATCTCGTAGTCCATCGACAAGCCGAACGTCATCGCCAGCACCAGCGGCGGAACGGTGCTGTCGATCGAGGTGATCGGTGCGAACCCGAGCTTTTCCAGCCAGCCCCATTGGAAGACGACCACCAGGCTGCCGTAGGCCGCGGCCACCGACAGCATCGTCATCACCACGCCCTTGAGCGCCAGGAACACCGACTGGATCGACAGCAGCAGCATCACGAACGCGATCAGCGCAACGAAGACCAACACCAGCCACTGGGTTCGGGACACCTGGTCGTCGAAGTCTTTGATCAGCGCGGTCGGACCGCCGACACTCACCTGCGCCGAATCGGTGGCGGCCGCCGGAAGGTGGTCGCGCATCCAGCCGATGGTGTTGCGGGCGCCGAGGTCCTCGGGGTCCACCGACAGCATCGCCGACAACATCGCGCTGCTGTTGTTGTCGGCGAAGACGGGCTGGGCCACCGACAGGATGTTGGGGGAGTGACCTATCTGGTCGCGGATCGCGGCGATCGCCTGGGTGTGGCGTGGCCGACGACGCGTCGCCGTCGGGGAAGGTCACCAGCACCTGGACCGGGCCGAGCGCGCCGGGACCCAGCGCCTCGGACGCCGCCGACACCCCGGCGCGGATCTCGTGCGACGAGTTGAATTGGCGAAGCAGGCTGTTGCCCAACACCATCGACAGCGCGGGCACCGCCATGGCGAGCAGCACGGCCGAGGCTGCCGCCGCCGACCCCCACGGCCGGCGCATCACCGCCGCCGATCCAGTGTGTCCAGAACCGCGACTGGGTGGTTTCCGGGCGCCGCGACCAGTGCAGCGCCGCCGACCGTTTTGCCGCCGACCGGCCGAACGTCGCCAGCACCGCCGGCGTCATGGTCGTCGACGTCAGCATCGCCACGGCGACCGCGAGGATCGCGCCGGTGGCCATCGATGCCAGCGCCGGAGTGTCGATCAGGTAGATACCGGTCAGCGATGCGACGACGGTCATCCCGGACAGCGCGACGGCCAGGCCCGACGTGGCCATCGCCGCGTCGATCGCCTCCTGAGGCTGGCGTCCGGCGCGCAGTTCCTCGCGGAAGCGCATCAGGATGAACAGCGAATAGTCGACCGCCAGCGCGATGCCGAACATCGACACCGTCGACGTGACGAATACCGACATCACCGTGTACGCCGACAGCAGGTAGACCAGGCCCATCGTGATGATGACGGTGACGATGCCCAGCGCCAGCGGGATCGCGGCGGCCGCCAGCGAGCCGAACACCGCCAGCAACACGATCAGGATGATCGGAAGGTTCCACTGCTCGGCTTTGGCGATGTCGTGTTTGGTGTTGGCCGCAGCGGCCGTGCTGAGCGCACCCTGGCCGATCACGTAGAGCCGGACGCGGCCGTTCTGCATCTGGCCGGGGCGTTCACCCTGCACGCCGATCTTGACCCGCAGCTTCTTGGCGGCGTCGCTGGCGCTGTTGTTGGTGGCCCCGTCCAGTCGCAACGAGACCACGTACGGCCGGTCCGGCTGCGGTGACGGCTGCGCGGGATTGGGCACCACCACCACGTCGGGCATTTGCTTGGCGACCTGCTGCAGGAACCCGGCAGCGGCATTCATGTCCTCGTAGCTGGCATCCGCGCGAGGGGCCGCGACCAGCGCCAACGGCGACGTG
Source organism: uncultured Actinomycetota bacterium (assembly GCA_963750885.1). Classification (GTDB taxonomy): domain Bacteria; phylum Actinomycetota; class Actinomycetes; order Mycobacteriales; family Mycobacteriaceae; genus Mycobacterium. The sequence goes on along the minus strand of CAVVSN010000024.1, from coordinate 357,858 downwards.
CCCTGGTCGGGGTAATGCGCTTCGAGCTGGTCGTGGACCCGCAGCGACTGGGACCCGGGCACCTCGAAGCCACCACCGGTGAGATGACCCGACGAGGTCAGCACCAGGTAGAGGGCGGGTATCAGCGCGAGCACCCAACCGGCGAAGACCAGCCAGCGACACCTGCGCAGGCTGCTGCTCAAGCGCATCATGAAGTGCTGGATTTCGGTCTCCCCGCATTCGTTTTCACGCGACGACCCGCTGCGCCCGGCTTCGCCGCGCTTGCGACCGCAGCGAAGAATCGCGTGCCCGCGAGCCCCCAGCCAGCTATTGCCGAGGCTGCTTACGGGTCGCTGAGCTGCAACAACTCCGCAACGATGTCGATTCCCGCACAGGTTTCACACAGGTGTGACGAGAACCCTGAACGCAGGGTTGGCGACGGCGACGGATTCGGTGGCAGGATTATCGGCATGTGCCGGCCCCGCGCCGGCAGCTGTCTGCGGGGCGAACGTCCGCCGGCAAGCTATGAGGAGTGTGAATGAGGTCCCTGACTGGGAGTACCGCGACGGCACGCCGTCGACTGCTGGCCGCGCTGACGGCGACCGGGCTGGGTGGCGCCACGGCGGTGGTGTTGCTGTCCGCGCCATCGGCGGTCGGTGCGTCCGATCCGTGTGCCGCCAGCGAAATGGCGCGCACGATCAGCAACGTGGCCAGGTCCGCCGGTGACTACCTCGATGGGCACCCGGAGACCAACCAGGCGATGACCTCCGCCATGCTGCAGCCGCCGGGTCCGACATCGGTCAGCTTGCTGGAGTCCTACTTCGACGCCAACCCCAAGGCGGCCAGCGATATCCAGACCATCGCGTCGCCGCTCGCCGGACTGTCCAGCCGGTGCAAGATGACGATCAGCCTTCCGCAGGTGCTCGGATTCATGCAGTCGCCGCAGGGTGTCGATACGCCCGGCACTGTGCCCGGTGGTATGCCGACCGGCGTGATCTCCGGAGCTCAGCACGCGATTCCGGGCGGCACGGCCGCCGCGCCCGGCGCCGCCGCAGCCATGCCGGGCATCAGCGCGCCGTTCAAGTAGTCCGTTCGTCGTCGGACGGCGGCGAGCGCGGCCTCGTGCCTCGATGGCCAGCGACTCGGTCTCGGTGTCATCGGGGTCGAGATGGTTCTCGGCGCGGAACATGAAGAAGAACACCACCCAGCCGATCGCTGCGAGCATCAGCCAGCTGATCAGCCGGTAGATCAGCATCGTCGAGACGGCATTCGGCAGTGACATGCCGCTGGATACCAGGCCCGGCACCAGCACCGCCTCGACCACCAACAGGCCGCCGGGCATCAGCGGGATCGTCCCGACCGCGCGGGCGGCGGCGCACGCGACCGTCAGCCCGCCGAGCGATGCGTGCGCGCCGGCGGCGTACGCGGCGAACGCCAGGCATGCGACATCGGCGAACCGGTTGACCACCGACCAGCTGAAGGCGGCCGCCAGGTCGCGGCGGCTCAGGCTGACCGATTCCAGTTGGCACAACATCTCGCGCCATTTGGCCAGGCCGACGTCGGCCGGCCTGCCGCGTAACGAGTTGAACCGCGCCAACACCCGGCAGCCGATGCCCTCGATCAGCTCCGGTCGGGAGGCCACCGCCTGCGCCAGCAGCAGCAGCGCGACGAAGCCGCCCAAGGTGAACAGCAACGAGAATGGGTTGTTCTTGGCGCCGAGGACGAACGCGCCGCCCAGCCCGAGCAGCGCCAGTCCGACGGCCTGCAGCACTCCCGACATCACCAGCTGCCAGGACGCCACCAACGTCGAGGCGCCCCAAAGTCGTTGCTGGCGAAGCAGAAACGTCGCGGCGATCACCGGACCGCCGGGCAGCGTGGTGCTCAGCGAGTTGGCCGCGTAGTAGGCCGCCTCGGATCGCAGCTTTTGCACCCGCACCCCGGCTGAGGCCAGCAGCGTCCGCTGTACCTCGGCGAAACTGTGCATCAGCAACACGGCGGCCAGCGCGGCGGCCAGCAGCCACCACCACTTCGCCGAGTAGAGGCTCCGGGCGGCTTTGGCCAGCTGATCCCATGCCAGCGCCACCTCGACGGCCAACACGATCGCGACGACCGCCAGGGCGGCCCACCGCAGCCACCGGTACCTGCCGCGGTCATGCTCTGGAACCTGACCGTCGACTTTGCCGGCCGGTGCGTCGTGCGACACGCGCTTAGCGTAGCTCCGCAGGTCGCGCCCGGATCGCTGCGCGACGCCGGTGTCCGCACCTAGTCTTGGCGCTATGCCATCGAAGGCCGCGTCCGATTACGCCGAATCGGTAGAACCGATAGTTCGCAAGACCGCAGCCTGGGCCTGGCGGTTGCTGGTGATCCTGACCGCCGTCGTCGCGCTGCTTTTGGTCGTCACAGCGGCTGGAAGTGATCGTCGTCCCGCTGCTGCTCGCCTTGATGCTGAGCGCGTTGCTGGTCCCCATCGTGGACTGGCTGGACAAGCGGGGCGCACCCCGCGGCGGCGCGGTCGCGCTGGTGTTGCTGGCCGGCTTCGCGATCCTCGGCGGGATCATGACCTTCGTCGTCAGCCAATTCATCGTCGGCGTACCGGATTTGGTGAAACAGGTCACCCGCAGCATCGACTCCGCAAAGAAGTGGCTGATCGAGGGCCCGCTGCATCTGAGCCGCCAGCAGATCGACCACGCCGGCGACTCGGCGATCCAGGCGCTGCAGAACAATCAGGAGAAGTTGACCAGCGGCGCCCTGTCGACCGCGGCCACCATCACCGAAATCATCACCGCGGCATTGATGATGCTGTTCACGCTGATCTTCTTCCTGTACGGCGGACGCAACATCTGGAGCTACGTCACCAAGATCGTCCCCGACCCATGTCCGCGAGCGGGTACAAGCGGCGGGTGGCGCCGGATTCCACTCGCTGACCGGCTACGTGCGGGCCACCTTCCTGGTGGCGTTGGTCGACGCGCTGGGCATCGGCACCGGGTTGGCGGTCATGAGTGTGCCGTTGGCGCTGCCGCTGGCCTCGCTGGTGTTCCTGGGCGCTTTCATCCCGCTGGTCGGTGCGGTCCTCAGCGGCTTCCTGGCCGTCATCGTGGCACTGCTGGCGAAAGGCTTTGTCTACGCGCTGATCACCCTCGGGCTACTCGTCGCGGTGAATCAGCTCGAGGCCCACATCCTGCAGCCGCTGGTGATGGGCCGGGCGGTGTCGATCCATCCGCTGGCGATCGTGGTGGCGATTTCCACCGGCGGCGTGCTCGCCGGGATTGTCGGTGCGCTGTTGTCCGTCCCGACCGTCGCGTTCTTGAACAACGCGTTCAAGGTGCTGCTGGCCGAGGACCCGGAAGAAGCGGCGGACGAAACCGAGGACGACAGCGCGACGGTCATGCAGGCCGATCCGGACCACGTGGGATCCAAAAGCTAAGAGCGCGAAGCGAATTCGCGGTTAGATCCGGCCCTCTCGGCGCAGCAGGTCCTGAGCGCTGAGCCCGCCCCCGCGGCGTGGACGCGGCTTGTCGCCGCGCGCGTTCAACTTCTCCGTGGCGGTGTCGGAATCCTTGTCCTCCCGCGGTGCGGTCGGGATCGCGGTGGTGGCGTCTTCGGGTTCGGTGGGCGGCGGGACCCGACGGCTTGTCCCGCGGCGGGATCTGCAGCGCCCGGGTTTCGTCGGCGGACGGCTGCGGGGCCTTGGGAGCGGCGCCACGCGGGTCGCCGGTCTTGCCGCCGCGCAGATCGCTGAGCCAGGACTCGATTTCGCGGTCCTCGCCACGCGGCGGTTGCGGGGGAGCGGGCGGTGCCGGCGGGCGAGCCGGTGCCGGGCCGGCCGGCGGGGTCGGCTGGGCCGAGAAGCGGGTCGTCGGCGCCTCTTTGGGCTCGGTCCGTCCCGGTGCGGACATCCGGGTGGTGCCGGCGGCCGATGGCGCATCCTGGAGCCGGCGGCCGGCATGTCCGGTCGCGGCGCGGTGGGGGCGGCCGGTGGCCGGGCCGGCCGCGAGCGCACCCTCGGCGCTGGGGTGCGTGGGGTCGTGCGGCGGACGTGGTGTCGGCGCGATCGGCGGGCGGGTGGTGGTGGCAGGCCGGCCGGACCGGGCCCGCGCCGACGGCGACCTTGCGCTCGTCGGGCAGGTGAATCTCGCCGAGGCCCAAGCGATTCTGCAGGCGCTTCATCCAATGCGGAGCCCACCAGCAGTCGTCGCCGAGCAACTTCATCACCGACGGCACCAGGAACATCCGGACCACGGTCGCGTCCAGCAGCAGCGCCGCCATCAGGCCGAACGCCAGATATTTCATCATCACCAGGTCGGAGAACACGAACGACCCGGCCACCATCGCCAGCACCAGCGCAGCGGCGGTGATCAGGCGTCCGGTCGTCGCCGTACCGATCCGGATGGCCTCTGCCGTCGACATACCGCGGGCTCTGGCCTCGACCATGCGCGAGACCAGGAAGACCTCGTAGTCGGTGGCCAGGCCGAAACCGACCGCGATGACCAACGCGATCAGCACGACCATCAGCGGTGTCGGCGTGAAATTCAGCAGCTTGGAGAAGTGGCCGTCGACGAAGATCCAGGTCAGGATGCCCAGCGTGGAGCCCAGCGTCAGCGCGCTCATCACGGCGGCCTTGATCGGCAGCACCACCGATCCGAATGCCAGGAACATCAACAGCATCGTCGTGGACAGCAGCACCACCAGCATCAGCGGCGCCTTGTCGAACAGGCTGTGGATGCTGTCCTGCTCGAGCGCCGGGACGCCGCCGACCAGTACGGTCAAACCCCTTGGCGGCGTCATGGACCGCAGCTCGTTGAGCTTCTTGGCTGCGTCGCTGGCGTTCGAGAGACCGTTCTGGATCACCCGCACCGAGTCGTCTTTGGGGTGGCTGCCGTTCGGTCCCGAGACGCACGGGTTGCCCTCGATCGTCGGGCAGGCCCGCTCCTGCCAGGTGGTGTCGGTGAACCCGCTGATCGAGGCGGCGGCGTTGCGGACCTCGGCGACCTGCTGGTCGGTGACTTTGCTGTGGTTGTTGCTCTCGATCACCAGCGTCAGCTGGTTCGTGCGATAGCCGGGGAAGAGTTTGTCGAAGTTCTCCTGCGACTCTCGTACCGAGTTGTTCGGCGGCAGATACTTCTCGCTCATGCCGCCGAAGGAGAGGTTGTGCAGCGGGATGACCAGCGCGATCATCCCGATCACGATCGGAATGGCAAAGATCAGCGGCCGCTTCATCACGACGTTGACCAGCTTGCCCCAGAACCCGGCCTCGACCTCTTCGCGGGTCTTGGTCTTCTGCAGCCGATCCGCCAGCCAGTTCAGGTAGACGCGCGACGGCGTCCAGTTGGCCAGGAACGGGATCCGGAACAGGGTGCGCACGCCGAGCGCATCGACGTTGCTACCAAGGATCGACAGGATGGCCGGCAGCAGCGTGATCGACAGCACCGCGGCCAGCGACACCGAGATGATCACCGCGTAGGTCAGCGATTTCACGAAGCCCTGCGGCAACAGGAAGAGGCTGGCTGCGGACACGGCGATCAGGACCGCGGAGAACACCACCGTGCGACCGGCCGTCATCACCGTGCGCCGCACCGCGGCCTCGGTGTCGTAGCCCTCGGCGATCTCCTCTCGGAAACGGCTCACCACGAACAGCCCGTAGTCGATGGCGATACCGAACCCCATCATCGACACGACGGGCTGGGCGAAGAAACTCAGCGGACCGAACATCGTGATGAGTCGCAGGATGCCCAGCGAGCCGGCGATGCTCAGGCCACCCACGATTGCCGGCAGGGAGGCCGCTATCACCCCGCCGAAAACCAGGAACAGCACGACCGCCACCAGCGGCAGCGCCAGCACTTCCATGCGCTTCTGGTCGGTGGCGATGGTGCCGGTCAGCGCGTTGGCGATCGGCTCCAGCCCAGCGAGCTGGATCTTGCCGTCGTTGAGCTTCTGCAGATCCGGTTCGATGTCCTTGTAGTTGGTCAGGATGGTGTCGTCGTCGTCGCCCTTGAGCGGGATGCTGACGAACGTGTGCTTGCCGTCCTCGCTGGCCATTCCCTTGATGATGGGATCGGTGCTGGTCGGCGCGGCGAGCCAGCCGGCCCAGCCGACCACCTGGTCGGGGTGGTCTTTCTTGAAGGCGTTGAGTTCGTCGACCGTCTTCTTCTGCCACGCCGGATCGTTGATCGACTTGGGCGCGGTGAAGGTCGCCACGATGTGGCTGGTGCGGTCACGTCCGTAGGTCTTGTCGCCGAGCACTGACGCCTTGACCGACTGGCTGCCTTCGTCGTAGAAACCGCTCTGTGTCACGTGCTTGCCCAGACTGATCCCGAAGACGCCGCCGAGCAGGCTCAGCGCCACCGTCACTCCGATCACGATGAATCGGTAGCGATATACAGTTCGACCCCACCAGGCGAACACGTAAGCTCCTTTACTGGATCTGCAACGACCCGCGCATTGGTTTCAAGTTGTCAGACACGCGAGGTCAGCAACGAGGACAGCGGCCGGAACGGTTGCAGCCACGCCCCCTTGTCAGGCAGCGAATCTAGGCCGATTCGCGGTAGAGGCTCCCGGAACACACCCGCGATGTCCTCCAGGTCGACAAACTCCAAGGTATCCGACGCTAGCGCCCAACTCGCATGTTCGCGAAATCCCAGCACCTGCACGGGTACCCCGCTGCGAGAGATTTCCTCCAGCGGCAGGCGGAATGCCTGACCGTCGGCGGACGCGACCACCAGGGCCGCCAATCCCTCCCGTGAGCGCTGCGCGATGTGCTCGAGCATGTCGCTGTCGACGTCGCTGTCCTCGTCGAGCTTCGGTTTGGCGAACACCGCGAACCCGACGTTGCGCAGCGCGTCTACCCACGGCCGTACCACATCGGCGCTGCCTGCGGCGATGTTGGTGAACACGGTCGCCTCGGGTTCGGCCGCGACCGTGTCGTGGTTGGTCGATACGTCAGCGGTGCGACCCAGCAACCAGCGCCCGAGCGCGTCGAAGCGGGGGCGCTCCAAGCCGGTAGGCCGTCGGCCGAGGATCGATCCGAGGCCCATGTCGAGGTTCGGCGCATCCCAGACCAGAAGTACCCGCCGCGGTGTCGAGCCCGATTCGGCCGGCGGGTCGCCGGGCGGCGCCACCGGGGCGTTGGTCGTTTCGTCGGTGAGACTCATCGTGACCGTCTTTCCCAAAGGAATTCGGTGACGGCGCTGCCGGCGTCGTGCGCCTTGCCCTCGTATTTGGTGGCCGGGCGGGCGGTGGAGACCGGAGTCAGCGCTCCGGTGTCCAGCCTGCTCAGCAGCGGTTCGGCGTCGCCGACCTCGGCGATCTGCTCGGCGTAGCCCGCGTGATCGGTCGCGGCGTGCAACACCCCGCCGGGCCGTAGCCGGTCGGCGATCATCGCCACGTTGGCGGGTTGTAGCAGTCGACGTTTGTGATGACGGGCCTTGGGCCACGGGTCGGGGAAGAACACCCGCACCCCGCTGAGCGAGCCGGGAGCCAGCAGCAAGTCGAGCACGTCGACGGCGTCGCCGCGGATCAGCCGGATATTGGTGACGTGCTCCCGGTCGATGGCCGAGAGCAGCTGCGCCAGGCCACGCCGGTAGACCTCGACGGCGATGACGTCGACGTCCGGCTCCGACTTTGCCATTGCTAGTGTGGAAGTGCCTGTGCCGCAACCGATTTCAAGGACCAGCGGAGCGTCCCGGCCAAACCAGGCCTGGGTGTCCAATGGTTGCGCCGGACCCTGCGAGTCGTCTCCGGATACCGCGATGGTGCCGAGTTCAGGCCACAGCCGTTCCCACGTCCGCTGCTGCGCGGCCGACAGTTGTGAGCGCCGGGTGCGAAAACTGGTGGTCCGACGGTATTCGGCGACCTCACGATCCGCAGGCAGGGCGGTATCAGGCGTCGGCGGTGTGGCCGCGTCCACCCAGGGCTGCGCGCGCATCCGTTCATCGTCGCCCATGAACCCATCATGTCGCCCCCCGCGGGGCAGATTGATACCCAACAGTTGCCTTTGCCTGGTATCGGGTGACTCGCTTCCCGGCGGTGTAAATGTCACCATTCGACCGAAAACCCCGTGGTCCTACGTCGCGATCGGCATTTACTCGGCCACAATGAGCGGTTAGCAGCACCTGCAAGGCGACCTGAGCGGATAGGGGCATCCGAATTTTCGTCGAAGAGCTGGAGCGGTTTGCGGACGCGGTCTCCGACCCGCGCTGCGCCGCGATCGCGAAGCGGCTCGCCACCCCGTTACGGGTGGCCGTCAGCGGATGCCGTGGCGTCGGCCGCAGCACCGTCGCGCACGCGCTTGCGTATTCCGACCTGGCAGTGACGCGCCTTGCGGACGCCGACGTGAACGTCCTCGTGCTGGCCGATGCGGTCAAACCCGAGGATCGCGCCGCCGTCGAGGCGGCCGGGCGGCCGGTGCTGGCGGTATTGAACAAGGCCGACCTGGTCGCGACCACCGCCCCCGGTCGTCACCCCGACGGCCCGACCGCCGCGGCCAGAACCCGGTGCGCGCAGCTGTCAGCCCGTGCCGGGGTGCCCGTCGAGCCGCTGATCGGCATCCTCGCCGGCGCTGCGCTGGACGACGCGTCCTGGCGCGGGCTGCAGGCGCTGGCCGGCGGGCACTCCGTCGACGCCGCTGTCCGCGGCCGGTTGATGGTCACCCTCGACGCCTTCGGCATCCGGCAGGCGATCGCCGCGATCCGTCGCGGAGCCACCCGCAGGGACGTCGACGCCCTGCTGCGCGGGTTGAGCGGCATCGACGACATCGTCGCCAAGGTCAAGATCCTCGGCGCAGAATCGCGCTACCAGCGGGTGCTGGATGCCGTGGCCGAGTTGGAGACGATCGCCGTAACCGACCGGCGGATCAGCGAGTTCCTGGCGCACGACGACACCGTGGTCGCCCGGATGATGGCCGCTTTCGAGGTGGTCGAGGCGGTCGGCATCACCGTTGATCGTGACGAAACCGCGGCGGCGCACCTGCGTCGCGCGATGCACTGGCAGAGCTACCGCCGTGGACCGGTCGGAGATACCGAGCGGGCGTGCACCGCGGACATCGTCCGCGGCTCGCTGCGGCTGTGGTCGATGGTCGGAGGATCGGTGTGAGCGGCAAGAAGGACAAGGCTGTGGTTGCCGAAGTGGACGCCATGGTGACGGCGATCGGCCCGCAGCTCGGTACGCCGGGCACCGAGCGCCGAGACGACGTGCTGGTGACCGGGCCGTGGCTGGCCGGGGTGACCGGCGTGGTCGCAGCGCTCAGCGAGCGGCTGCCGAAGCAGACATTCATCGAGTCGACGGACCTGCAGATCGGCGAGGCGCCGTTAGCAGTGGTGTTCGTCGTCTCGGCCGCCGCCGCGTTGACGGCATCCGACTGTGCGCTGCTCGACGCGGCGACCGCCGAGACGGACGCGGTGATCGGCGTGGTGTCCAAGATCGACGTGCATCAGAACTGGGAAGACGTTCTGGCCGGCAACCGAGAGATGTTGGCGGCGCACGCGCCGCGCTACCGCGACGTGCAGTGGGTCGGTGTCGCCGCCGCGCCCGAGGAGGGCGAGCCGCGCATCGACGACCTGGCTGCGGCGTTGTCCGCCCACCTGGACAATGCCGAGCTCGCTCGGCGAAATAGGTTGCGGGCGTGGAGTTCCCGGCTACAGGCCGTCGCCGACCGATACGATCGCGACGCCGATGGCGCGGGCCGCCGAGCGCGGGTCGAGGCATTGCGGGAGCAGCGCGGCGAGATCCTGCGGCAGCGACGGCTGTCCAAGTCCGAGCGGACGATCGCGCTGCGCAGTCAAACCCAGCAGGCCCGGGTGCAACTGTCCTACTTCGCCCGCAATCGCTGCGCCTCGGTGCGTTCGGAGCTTCAGGAAGACGCCGCAAGTCTGAGCCGCGGCAAGCTGACGGAGTTCGAGTCGCAGGCGGGTGCCCGGCTCAAGGACGTCATCGCCGAAGTGGATGACGGCACGACCACGCATCTGGCCGAGGTCGCGCAGACCCTGGGCCTGGCGATCGAACCGCCCGCCGCCGCGCCGTTGCCGACGGTGGACCTGCCGGCGGCTGCGCTGAAGTCGCGAAAGCTGGAGACCCGGCTGATGATGCTGGTGGGCGCCGGCTTCGGGCTGGGTGTGGCGCTGACCCTGAGCCGGCTGCTGGCCGACCTGACCCCCGGGCTCACGGTGGCCGGGGCCGTCGCGTGCGCGGCGATCGGACTGGCGCTCACCGTCTGGGTGGTCGGGATTCGCGGGCTACTTCGCGACCGGGCCTTGCTGGACCGATGGGCCGGCGAATCCACCGCGCTGGTGCAGTCCGCCGCAGAGCAGCTGGTGGCGACCCGGGTGCTGGCCGCCGAGTCGTCGCTCACAGCCGCGCTCAGTGAGCAGGACGAAGGCGAGAGCACGCGGGTGGCCGGGCAGGTCAGCGTCATCGACACCGAGCTGCGGGAGCATTCCGTCGTAGGGGCGCGGGCCGCGGCGCTGCGCGGCAAGGAGATGCCGACATTGCAGGCCGCCCTCGCGGCGGTGCGGGCCGAACTCGGCGAGCCTGAACCGGCCGACGGGGGCGAAACGGCGTCCGACGACGCAGGCGCCGAGTCCGAGTTGTCGGTGGCTGATGGGGCCGAAGGTGAGCAGATCGACCAAAATGCGGCGACAAATACCACCGATAACGTGTTCTGAATCGTTCCTGTGAGTTAACCAATACAGCCTCGACTTTTTATGGGTATACCGCTCGCGATAACCTGTGGTGAAGCCGCCGCCACCTAGCCGCGCAACACGTGCAACGCGACAGCAGGAGATTCCCATGACTTCAGCGACGATTCCCGGTTTGGATACCGCCCCGACGAAACACCAGGAGCTGTTGGCCTGGATCGAGGAGGTTGCCGAGCTGACGCAGCCGGACCGGGTGGTCTTCGCTGACGGTTCCGAAGAGGAGTACCAGCGCCTCGCCGACCAACTGGTCGAAGCCGGCACCTTCACCAAGCTCAACGAGAAGAAGCACAAGAACTCCTACCTGGCGCTGTCGGACCCGTCCGACGTCGCGCGGGTCGAGTCGCGGACCTTCATCTGCTCCGAGCGCGAGGTCGACGCCGGCCCCACGAACAACTGGAAGCCGCCCGCCGAGATGCGGGCCACCATGACCGAGCTGTATCGCGGCTGCATGCGCGGGCGCACCATGTGGGTTGTCCCGTTCTGCATGGGCCCCCTCGGCGCCGACGACCCGAAGCTCGGGGTGGAGATCACCGACTCCGAATACGTCGTCGCCTCGATGAAGGTGATGACCCGGATGGGCAAGGCCGCGCTGGACAAGCTGGGAGACGACGGCTTTTTCGTGAAGGCACTGCATTCGATCGGCGCTCCGCTGGAGCCCGGGCAAAAAGACGTGCCGTGGCCGTGCAATGACACGAAATACATCACGCACTTTCCGGAGACCCGCGAAATCTGGAGCTTCGGATCCGGTTACGGCGGAAATGCCTTGCTGGGCAAGAAATGTTATTCACTGCGGATCGCCTCGGCGATGGCCCACGACGAGGGCTGGCTCGCCGAGCACATGCTGATCCTGAAGCTGATCTCGCCGGAGAACAAGGCGTACTACTTCGCCGCGGCGTTCCCGTCGGCGTGCGGCAAGACCAACCTCGCGATGCTTCAACCCACGATCCCGGGCTGGCGTGCCGAGACCCTCGGTGACGACATCGCCTGGATGCGGTTCGGCGAGGACGGCCGGCTGTACGCGGTCAACCCGGAGTTCGGCTTCTTCGGGGTCGCGCCTGGCACCAACTGGAAGTCCAACCCGAACGCGATGCGCACGATCGAGGGCGGCAACACCGTCTTCACCAACGTCGCGCTCACCGACGACGGCGATGTGTGGTGGGAGGGGCTCGAGGGCGAGCCTGACCACCTGATCGACTGGAAGGGCAACGACTGGGATCTTCGCGAGACGGAGACCAAAGCCGCGCACCCGAACTCGCGATACTGCACCCCGATGTCGCAGTGCCCGATCCTCGCGCCGGAGTGGGACGACCCGCAGGGCGTGCCGATCTCGGGCATCCTGTTCGGTGCCCGCCGTAAGACCACCGTGCCGCTGGTGACCGAGGCGCGCGACTGGCAGCACGGCGTGTTCATGGGCGCCACCATGGGCAGCGAGCAGACCGCAGCCGCTGAGGGCAAGGTCGGCGACGTGCGCCGCGATCCGATGGCCATGCTGCCGTTCCTGGGCTACAACGTCGGCGACTACTTCCAGCACTGGATCGACCTCGGCAAGAACTCCGACGAGTCCAAGCTGCCGAAGGTCTTTTTCGTCAACTGGTTCCGTCGCGGCGACGGCGGCAAGTTCCTCTGGCCAGGCTTCGGCGAGAACAGTCGCGTGCTGAAGTGGGTCGTCGACCGCATCGAGCACAAGTCCGGCGGACACGAGACGCCGATCGGCGTCGTCCCCACTGCCGCGGATCTCGATCTGGACGGGTTGGACATCGACGCCGCCGATGTGGAGAAGGCGCTCGCGGTCAACGCCAGCGAGTGGCGCCAGGAACTGCCGCTGATCGAGGAGTGGTTCGAGTTCGTCGGCGACAAGCTGCCGACCGGCGTCCGGGACGAGTTCGAAGCGCTCAAGCAGCGCTTGGCCGAGTCCGACTAAGCCCTTCTCGCTGGAATAGCAGGGTTGCCATAACTGAGAAATCGGCGAGCCGAACTCTCGGTTGCGACCCTGCTGACCAGCTAATTTGATCAGCGCGCCGGATCCAGTCGGTAGCTTAGCTAGGTTGCTGGATGGGTTGTCACCGGGTACCTTAGCGACGTGACACCAATCACGGGCGCTGTAACGGGGTCACGTGACCGGTCACGGACGTTGCTCCGCTCATTTGCCATCGTCAGTGCCGTTATCTGCCCGGCTCTGGTGCTCCGCGTCCTCGGTATTCAACTCGATCCCATTGTTGGCCTGATCGCCTACGGCGGCGCCGTGGTAGGCGCCAGTTTCGTGCTGGCGTGGGCCGCGGAAGCCGCCCAGGTCGATGTGTCAGGCAGCCTGGCCGTCGCGGTCCTGGCCGTGATCGCCGTCCTGCCCGAGTACGCCGTCGACCTGTATTACGCCTACACCGCCGGCCACCTGCCCGAGTACACCCAGTACGCGGCGGCGAACATGACCGGCTCGAATCGGCTGTTGATGGGCCTCGGCTGGCCGGTCGTGGTTCTGGTCAGCGTGCTGGTGGCCCGCCGGACATCCGGCCGCAAGCTCGACGGGTTGCAGCTCGAACCGAGCAACCGGGTAGAGATCGGCTTCCTGATGATCGCCGGGGTCGCCGTATTCGCCATCCCCGCGACCGGCCGCATCCACATCGGGTTCGGGTTGGCCCTGCTGGGCTGGTTCGGCTATTACCTGTTCAAGCTGACTCGCGGCGAGGTCGAAGAACCCGAGCTGGTCGGCACCGCCGCAGCGCTGGGCGCTTTGCCCGACCGCACCCGCCGCATCACGGTGGCCGCACTGTTCCTTTTCGCCGCCGCGGTCATCGTGACGTGTGCAAAACCGTTCGCCGACAACCTGATCGGCGCTGGTACGCAATTGGGCATCGACCGGTTCCTGTTGGTGCAGTGGCTGGCTCCGTTGGCGTCGGAGGCGCCGGAATTCATCATCGCGACCATCTTCGCTGCCAGGGGCAAGGGTGACGCCGCGATCGCGACGCTGATCTCGGCGAAGGTCAACCAGTGGACGCTGCTCATCGGATCGTTGCCGGTGGCATACATGCTCGGCGGGGGAAGCGCCGCAATGCATTTGGACGGCCGTCAGATCGAGGAGATCGTGTTGACCGCCGCGCAGACATTGATGGGCGTGACGCTGTTGCTCGGCCTACGGTTCCAGCGCTGGACGGCCTGGGCACTGCTCGGCCTGTTCGTCGTGCAGTTCCCGCTCACCTCGACCGAGGGCCGCCTGGCGCTCAGTGGCGTGTACGCGGTGATAGCGCTGGGGGCCCTGATCCGCTATCGGCGCGAGCTGCTGCCGACGCTGGCGGCACCGTTCGGGGGTCGGGCCAAGCGGCACGGCGGGCACCCTCATCCGCAGCCCGAACAGGTGCATTCGCCGTAGTCAGCGGGTAGATCACGCCCTCTTGACAGCTGTCAATTTTTCCGGCGGTACAGTCTGCCCATGCAGATTCGCCAGCACACCTCCGGGCAGGGTGGGACCAACAGGCCCGCCGTCATTCTTCACCCGTCCGGCACGGTGATCACGTTCGACGAACTGGAAGCCCGGGCCAATCGGCTGGCGCATTACTTCCGGCACGCCGGCCTGGTTGAAGGCGACGCGGTTGCGATCCTGATGGAGAACAACGAGCACATCCACGCCGTCATGTGGGCGGCTCGACGCGCCGGCCTGTACTACGTGCCGATCAACACGCACCTGACCGCGCCCGAAGCGGCGTACATCATCGACAACAGCGCCGCCAAGGCGATCGTCGGGTCGGCCGCACTGCGCAAGACGTGTGAGAACCTCGCCGAGCACCTGCCGAACGGTCTGCCCGCTTCGCTGTTGCTCGCCTCCGGCGAAGGGGACGCCGACCTCGACGGCTGGCAGCGGTATCCCGAATGTGTTGCCGGCCAGCCGGATACCCCGATCGCCGATGAGATCGAAGGCGATCTGCTGCAGTACTCGTCGGGAACGACCGGCCGGCCGAAGGGAATCAAACGGGCGCTGCCACACGTCTCGCCCGCCGACGCGCCGGGCATGATGTCGGCTCTGGTCGGCTTCTGGATGCACCCGGATGCCGTCTATCTCAGCCCGGCGCCGCTCTATCACACCGCGCCGTCGGTGTGGTCGATGACGGTGCAGGCCGGCGGCATCACCACGGTGGTCCTGGAGAAGTTCGACCCCGAAGGTTGTCTGGATGCCATCCAGCGCCACCGCGTCACGCACGGCCAGTTCGTGCCGGTCATGTTCACCCGGATGCTGAAACTGCCTGAAGCAAAGCGCAACTCGTTCGACCTGTCCAGCCTGGAACGAGTGATGCACGCCGCCGCGCCTTGTCCGGTCGAGATCAAGAAGCAGATGATCGACTGGTGGGGGCCGATCGTCGACGAGTACTACGCCTCTTCGGAGGCTATCGGTTCGACACTGATCAGCGCGGACGAGTGGCTCGCCCACCCCGGTTCGGTGGGCAAGCCGATGAACTGCCAACTGCACATCCTCGACGAAGACGGCAACGAGTTGCCGCCCGGCCAGTCCGGCGAAATTTATTTCGAGGGCGGCTTTTCCTTCGAATATCTCAACGACTCGGAGAAGACGGCCGCTTCCCGCGATCGACATGGCTGGAGCACGGTGGGCGACGTTGGCCACGTCGACGAAGAGGGCTACCTGTTCCTGACCGACCGTCGCCACCACATGATCATTTCCGGCGGCGTGAACATCTATCCGCAGGAAGCCGAGAACCTGCTCGTCACCCATCCAAAAGTGCTTGACGCCGCGGTATTCGGGATTCCCGACGATGAGATGGGCCAGAGCGTGAAAGCTGCGGTGCAGACCGTCGACCCGGCCGACGCGACCGGCGATTTCGCCGACGAGTTGCTGGTGTGGCTGCGCGAGCGACTGGCGCACTACAAGTGTCCGAAGTCGATATCGTTCGAAGCGCAGTTGCCGCGGACCGACACCGGGAAGATGTTCAAACACGAACTGGTCAAGAAGTATTCGATGTGACCCTGCGCGTTGTCGATGTCTCGAAGCCTGACTTCCAGGTCGACCCTGCTCTGCTCGGCGACCCGGTCGTAGCGGTCGGGTCATTGCAGGATGACTCCGAATTCTGGCTGCAGAACGCAACATTCACCCTCACCGAAGACCACGCCGACGATCGCCGGGCGATCACTGTCGCATCGATCGACACGGCGGTTGCCGAGCTGACCGCGCGGGTTCAGCAGTGGCCGATTGCGGCCGCGACGTGTGACGACGTGCTGCGCTCCGTGGATCCGGCGGGCGCGGCGTTGCCCGGGGTGGTGACGGAGTCACTGGCCTACTCCGCCCTGCAAGCCGGCCCTGAATTCGCCCGCTGGCTGGCCGCCCGCGGTCCGGCCACCATGCCCGACATCGCCGACCCGGTTCAGGCCCACCGCGACGGCGACACCTTGCACATCGCCTTCAACCGCCCGCAGCGGCACAACGCCTTTTCCACCGACGCTCGCGCCGCACTGCTCGAGGCTTTGGCTGTGGCGCAACTGGATTCGTCGGTCGACCAGGTGGTGCTGACCGGAAACGGACCGTCTTTCTGCAGTGGCGGCGACCTCGACGAATTCGGCACATTCGCCGACCCGGCCAGCGCGCATCTGGCCCGCACCCGCTACAGCCCGGCGCTGGCGCTGGACGCGGTCAACCGCCCGACTCGGTGCGGCATGCCGTGCTGAAGTGCACGGCCAAGTGCTCGGCAGCGGATTGGAGATGGCCGCATTCTGCGGTCGCATCGAAGCCGCCGCCGATGCGGTGTTCGGGCTGCCCGAACTGAGTCTGGGGCTGATACCCGGCGCCGGCGGCACGGTCAGTGTGACCCGGCGGATAGGCCGTTGGCGCACAGCCTATTTGGTGCTGAGCGGCCGTACGTTGGACACCGATACCGCGCTGGCCTGGGGCCTGGTCGACGCGGTGAGTTGACGCGGACAGCGCGAGCCGGGTCACAGACCTTCGAGGCAAGCCAATTGCGTCCATGCTCGAACTACGAAGGATCACCGTCCTGTGAGCGGAGAAGCGAATGAGCCAGATGACCGCACTGCGGGCGCACCGACGCGGCGGGCCGGAAGTGCTCGCCGTCGAAACCGCGCCGATACCGGTGCCGGCCGCCGGCGAGGTCTTGGTCGCGGTGCACGCGGCGGCGATCACTTTCGATGAACTCACCTGGGAAGAGACGTGGACGCGCGACGGCGTCAGCCGGACACCGGTCATTCCGTCGCACGAGATCTCCGGAGTGGTCGTCGAAAATGGCTCTGGCACACGGTATTTTACGGCAGGCGACCATGTCTACGGCCTGATCCGGTTCGATCGCGACGGTGGTGCCGCTGACTATGTGGCTGTGCCCGCGCAGGATCTGGCCGCCAAGCCGTCCGGCGTCTCGCACACCGTCGCCGCTGCGCTACCGCTTGCGGGACTCACCGCATGGCAGGCCCTTGTCGACCACGCCGGGGTGCTGCACGGGGAGCGCGTCCTGGTGACCGGGGGAGCGGGCGGGGTGGGGGCATTGGCGGTGCAACTTGCCGCGCAGCTTGGTGCCGAGTGACCGCCACGGTGCGTAGCGACGCGGCCGAGTTGGTCAGAAATCTCGGTGCGCGGAAAGTAATCGACATTCGAAGCGATGCTTTAGCCGACAGCCATTCGGCCTACGACGTGGTGATCGATACGGTCGGCGGCCCTAACTCGAGAGATTTGTTCCGGGCGCTTCGCGGCGGTGGACGGTTTGTTGCTCTTTCCGCGCCGATTCCGGCGCAGCGAAGCCGACGAGTATGACGTCACCGCAATGTTTTTCGTGGTGACCCCTGATCGAGAGCAACTTGGCGAGCTCGCCGCTCTCGTCGACCGTGGTCAACTGCACATCGAAATTGCCGCAACCTTTCCCCTGGCCGAGGGACGGGAGGCGTTCGAGAGCGGGCAGCGGTCCGGCCGGCGACCCGGTAAGACCGTGATCGTGGTCCGCGACTGACCGCGATCCCGCGCTAGAGCCCGCCGCGGGACACCAGTTGCGCGGCAATCACGTTGCGCTGGATCTCGTTGGTGCCCTCACCGACGATCATCAGCGGCGCATCGCGGAAGTAGCGCTCGACGTCGTATTCGGTGGAATAGCCGTAGCCGCCGTGGATCCGGACGGCGTTGAGCGCGATCTCCATCGCCACCTCGGAGGCGAACAGCTTGGCCATCCCGGCCTCCATGTCGCAGCGCTCGCCGCTGTCGTAACTTCTCGGCGGCATAGCGGGTGAGCTGGCGTGCCGCAGTCAGCTTGGTCGCCATGTCGGCCAGGTAATTGCCGACCGACTGGTGTTTCCAGATCGGCTGACCGAAGCTCTCCCGCTGCTGCGCGTAGGCCAGCGCGTCGTCGAAGGCGGCGGTCGCCACCCCCAACGCGCGAGACGCCACCTGAATACGGCCCGTCTCAAGGCCTTTCATCATCTGCGAAAAGCCTTTGCCCGCATCGCCGCCGAGAATCGCCGAGTGCGGCACCCGGTAGCCGTCGAACGACAGCTCGCAGCTCTCGACGCCCTTGTAGCCCAGCTTGGGCAGATCCCGCGACACCGTCAGCCCCGGGCCGTGCTCGGCGAGCAGTATCGAGATGCCTTGATGGCGCGGCGTCGCCTTCGGGTCGGTCTTGCACAGCAGCGCGATCAGCCCGGACCGGCGCGCGTTGGAGATCCAGGTCTTCGAGCCGTTGACGACGAGATCTTCACCGTCAGAGAGACAGCGGTGGTCGACATGTTCTGCAGATCGCTGCCACCGCCGGGCTCGGTCAGCGCCATCGTCGCGCGCAATTCACCGGTGGCCATCGGCGGCAGGTAACGCCGCTTCTGCTCGTCGGTGCCGAACAGCGCCAGCAGCTTGGCCACCACCGTGTGCCCGCCCATCGCGCCGGCCAGGCTCATCCAGCCGCGCGCCAACTCCTGGGTCACCAGCACGTAGCACGGCATCGACACCGGCGTGCCGCCGTACTCCTCGGGTACGGCCAGCCCGTAGATGCCGATGCGCTTCATCTGCTCGATCCACGCTTCGGGATACTCGTTGGCATGCTCGACTTCGCGCACCGTCGGCCTGACCTCTTTATCGACGAACTCGCGCACCGTCGCGACCAGCATTGCCTCGTCGTCGTTCATGGGCCCATGTTGGCACGCCGCGCCAGGCGGCACACGATGACAGTCGGCCCGTACTTCGACCAGGTGCACACCGGGCAGGTGTTCACCGGTGCGCCGTCGATGACGCTCACTCCCGGGCTGGCCGCGGTGCACCAGAGCATCCTGGGCGACCGGCTGCGGCTGCCGCTGGACTCCGAGCTGTCCGCCGTCGTCACCGGCCTGCCCGCGCCGCTGGCGCATCCAGGGTTGGTCTGTGACGTCGCGATCGGCCAGTCGACGCTGGCCACCCAGCACGTCAAAGCCAACCTGTTCTACCGCGGCCTGACGTTTTTCCGGTTCCCGGCGATCGGCGACACCCTGTTCACCCGCACCGAGATCGTCGGGCTGAAGAAGAATTCGGCGAAGCCGGGCCGGGCCCCCACCGGGCTGATGGCCCTGCGAATCACCACCATCGACCAGGCCGACCGGCTGATCCTGGACTTCTACCGCTGCGCGATGTTGCCGTTGAGTGCCGGCGCCGACCCCGACGGCTCCAACCACGCCGACGACCTGTCGACGATCGGCGCCGACCTGGCGCCGCCGCCATCGGCGGCCGCCGAATGGAACGGCGACGCCTTCCGCCAGCGGGTCACCGGGCCGCATTTCGACCCCGGCCTAGCCGGATCGGTGCTGCACAGCAGCGCCGACGTGGTCAGCAGCGCACCGGAATTGGCCCGTCTCACCTTGAATATCGCTGGCGTCCACCATGATTCACGCCTCGGCGGGCGGCGGCTGGTCTACGGCGGGCACACCATCGGGCTGGCGCTGGCGCAGGCCAGCAAGCTGTTGCCCAACATCGCGACCGTGCTGGGCTGGCAGTCCTGCGATCACACCGCGCCGGTGTATGAAGGCGACACCCTCTACAGCGAACTGCACATCGAATCTGCCGAACAGACCGATGGCGGCGGGCTGCTGGGATTGCGGTCGTTGGTCTACGCGTTCAGCGACGACCCCGACGAGCCGCGGCAAGTCCTGGACTGGCGTTTCACCGCGCTGCAGTTCTGATGCTGGAAGAAGCCCGCCGGGTGGCCGCCGACATCGGCGGGCTGCTCGGCGTCGATGTCGACGCCGACACCGTCCTGGCCGGCCGCGCGGCGATCATGAATCTCGGCCCGCCCGGCCGCATCTCGGCCGGCGGCGCCACCAGACTGCTGCCCACCGCTGACGGCTGGTGTGCGGTGGCGCTGCCGCGCGACGACGACCTCGCGGCGTTACCGGCGCTGATGGAAGTCGACACGGTCAACGGCGATCCATGGGAGGTGCTGTCCCGCTGGGCCGCAACGTGTTCCACTGCCGACGTGATCGCCCGCACCCAGCTGCTCGACATCGCTGCCGCAGCGCTGGGTGAGGCGGCGGCCGGGGTGCCGGCGGTCCGGCCCTGTGGCGCCAGTGCGCGGCCGCGACGAGCCGAGGGGTTGCTCGTGGTCGACATGTCGTCGCTGTGGGCCGGCCGCTGTGCGGCCAGCTCCTCGCCCGCGCGGGCGCCATCGTCGTCAAGGTGGAAAGCCCGACGCGGCCCGACGGCACCCGACGCGGCGAGCCGGCCTTTTTCGACTGGATGAACGCCGGAAAGCTCTCCTATGCCGTCGATTTCGACACCGAAGCGGATGCGCTGCGCCGGCTGCTCGACGTCGCCGACATCGTCATCGAGGGGTCCCGCCGCGCGGCGTTGCGGCGTCGTCGGCTCAGCGCCGATGACCTGCCCGGCCAGCCGGGGCGAATCTGGTTGCGTATCAACGGCTATCGCGATCAGCCGGACCGACCGGCGTTCGGTGACGACGCCGCGGTCGCCGGCGGTCTGGTCGGTGCCGCCGCCGACGGACCGGTGTTCTGCGGCGATGCGATCGCGACCCGCTCAGCGGGCTGGAGGCTGCGCGCGCGGTGGGGGAGTCGCTGCGCCGCGGTGGCGGCGAGGTGATCGACGTGTCGATGGCCCAGGTGGCCGCCCGCTACGCGGCACTGCCGTCCGGTGCCGCTGCAACGGCCACCCGACCCGAGGCGCCGCCGCGCGTCGTCGCCATTGGGCGCCGACAACGCCGCGGTCGAGCGCCTGGTGTCCGAGAAGACTCGGCGCGACATGCTGATTCAGCGGGCGGTGACGCTCGACGGCACTGCCGTCGACATACAGGTGAGCGACCGCATCGACGAGGTCGCCGACAACCCTGACGCCGAAGTCCGGCGAGGATGTGCTGGACGCGGCGGGCGGAACCGTGCTGCCGGGCCTGCACGATCACCACGTGCACCTGCATTCCGCGGCGGCCGCGGCGACGTCGATCCGGGTCGGCCCACCGCAGGTCCGCGATCGCGCCGCACTGGCCGCCGCGCTGGCGAACGCCGAGGCCGGTGAGGACGGCTGGATCCGCGCTGTCGGATACCACGATTCGGTCGCGGGGCCGCTGGACCGCGACGCACTGGACGCCGATGCGTCCCCACGACGCCGCTGCGCATTCAGCATCGCAGCGGCGTGCTGTGGATCCTCAACTCGGCGGGCCTGGCACGCGTCGGCCTGGCCGATCATCCAGACGGCAGGCTGCGCAGCACCGACTCCTGGGCGGACGCCGTGGGGCGCAGCGAAACCAACCTGGCCGATCTCAGCCAGCGGCTCAGCGGCTACGGCGTCACCGGAATCACCGATGCCACACCGGATCTCGCCATCGCCGACGTGGTGCGGTTGCGGAGCTGCACCGCCACGGCGAACTACGTCAGCACGTGCACTGCCTGGCCCCGGGCAAACGCATCCTGCACGACGACGACCTCGACCTCGAGCAGCTGGCCGGCTGGATCACCCAGCGGCACCGCGACGATCACCCGGTCGCCGTCCACTGCGTCACCGCCGCGCAGTTGCTGGTGACGATCGCGGCGCTGCGCGAAGCCGGCTGTCATCCGGGCGACCGCATCGAGCACGCCGCCGTCGTTCCGCCGGATTGCCTGGCCGACGTCGCCGACCTCGGGGTGACCGTGGTGACCCAGCCCAATTTCGTTGTCGAGCGCGGTGATCAGTACCTCGACGAGGTGCCCGCTGCCGAACACGATCAACTGTGGCGGGTGGCGTCGCTGCTCGAGGCGGGGGTGCCGGTGGCGCTATCCACCGATATGCCGTTCGGTGACGGTGACCCGTGGGCCGCGATGCGCGCCGCGGTGCATCGCACCACACCCAGCGGAGCCGTACTGGGTGGCAGTGAATGTGTCTCGGCCCGAACGGCTTTGACGATGTTCCTGGGCAGTGCGGAGCACCCCACCCGGCCGCGTCTGGTCGAACCCGGTGAACCCGCGGACCTGTGCGTGCTCAGCGTGACGCCGCGAAACAGCGCTGGCCGAACTGGACGCCGGAATGGTCGCGGCGACCATCATCGGCGGCGAAATTGCCTACCCGTCAACCTGAATCAGGAGATGTCGCCGATGAGGTAGCGCTGCAGCGTGGGCGCCATCGCGTTGACCAGGCTGTCGACGTCCATCGTGTGAATCGGCTCGACCCGCACCCCGTAGCGCATGATGCCCAGACCGACTACCGCCGAGGCGCACAGCGAGGCGCGGAACGAGACCTGGTCGGCACCCAACGCCTTGAGTAGAGGGTTGAAAACCGGGCCGATGAACAGGCCCTGCGCGATATCAACCGTCTTGGCCAAGCCCGCTGTGGCGATCGCGCTGGCGGCGAACGGCCCGCCGCCGGTGGCATCCCAGGTGGTGATCAGCATGTGCAGTGTTCGTCGGCCGGCCTGGTCCACGCCGCCGCGAACGATCTTGTCGATGAACTCTCTGGTGCCGAAGGGCAGATGCAGCTTGCGTGCCACCGGGTCGAGAATCCCGCGGAACGGGTTTTCGCGAGCGGCCACGTTGTCAGGATGGCACGGGCCGAATCAGTGCGGCAAGTCGCGGAACGGCGTGTTGCGATATGGCTCAGGCTCTTTCGGCAGGCCCAGCACGCGTTCGCCGACGATGTTGCGCTGAATCTGGTCGGTGCCGCCGCCGATCGAGGTGAAGTAGGCGTTCAACGTCCGGAAGGTCACCGCGTCGCCGACGGGATTGTCCGGGCCGGTCAACATGGCTTCTGCGCCGACGATTTCGGTTTCGACGCGCGCTGTCTCGTGCAGAATCCGCGACATCGCGATCTTTCCGAGCGCCAGCAGCGTCGCCGACTCCACGCGATCGGTGGCCGCCTTCGAGCGTTGGGTGTTCCACCGGTTGACGGTGGCCCACGCGTCGACGCGGGCGATCTGCTGACGAATGTAGGGGTCGTCCAGCCGGCCGGCTTCGCGCGCCAATTCGACCAGGAGATTGGCCTTCTCGGCCTGGGGCCGCTTGGCATCCCTGGCCGTGCGGGCGATGTCGGCCATGAACCGTCGCTCGTAACCGAGCGCGGTCTGCAGCACTGACCACCCGGCGTTCAGCTCGCCAACCAGGTTCTCGGCGGGAAGGCGAGCGTCCTCGATGAAGACTTCGTTGAACTCCGATTCGCCGGTGATCTGATGGATCGGCCGAATCTCGACGCCGGGCTGATCGCATCGGCAGCATGAAGAAGCTGATGCCCTGGTGTTTCGGCACATCCCAGTCGGTCCTGGCCACCAACATGCCGTAGTCGGCGGTCTTGGCGAACGACGTCCACACCTTCTGCCCGTTGATCACCCACTCGTCGCCGTCGCGCTCTGCCCGAGTGCGCAGGCCGGCCAGATCCGACCCCGCGCCGGGCTCGCTGTAGAGCAGACACCACTTGCTCTCGCCGCGGATCGACGGCGGAATCAGCCGTTGCTTCTGCTCGTCGGTTCCCGCGTCGTGCAGCGTGCAGGCGAACAGGTTGCCGCGGTCATGTCCGCAGCCGTGCGCGCCGACGGCAGCGAATTCCGCTGCAACGAGCCGGGATTGGGCATCCGAAAGGCCGCGGCCGTAGAACTCCGGCTCCCAGCTGGGGGTCGCCCAGCCGGCGTCGACCACGATGTGGGCCCAGCTGGCGCGATCGATATCGGGATTCCAGTTGGCCGCCAACCATTTCCGGACCTCATCGCGCAGTTCCTCGTCGTCGTCATGACAGTCAGGCTCCGATCTGCTGCATATAGCGTTCCCGGTGCCAGACGCGCTGCCCAGCAACTGGGCGTCGCTGCGGGCTCGGCGCAGATACAGGTGCGCCGGATGCTCCCAGGTGAAACCGATACCGCCGTGTACCTGGATGCTGGTCGCCGCCACGAAGACGAATGCATCCGAGCAGTACGCCTGTGCCAGAGCAAGATCCGCGACGCGGGAGGTGCTCTGTTCGGCGAATGCGCCGGCCACGAAGCGCGCCGCCGACACCGCTGACTCGGCCTCCAGCAACATGTCGGCGCACATGTGCTTGACGGCCTGGAAACTGCCGATCGCCCGGCCGAACTGATAACGGGTCTTCGCGTACTCGGTGGCCATTTCGACCGCCCGCCGCGCGCCGCCGGCCTGCTCGCTGACCAAGGCCAACGCCGCATGGTCGAGCGCAGCGTCGAACACCCCGACGCCGGTACCCGGTCGACCGATCAACCGGGCGGGGGTGTCGACGAATTGCAGTCGGCATTGCTTGCGGGTCGGGTCGACAGTAGTCAGCGGCGTCACGGCCAAACCGGAGCACCGGCATCGACCGCGAACACCGCGGGACCGCTGTCGGTCGTCGCCAGCACGTAGAACAGTTGCGCGGACAGCCCGTCGAGCACGAAATGCTTGTAGCCGGTGAGGTGCCAGGTGTCGCCGATCAGACCGGCGGATGTGGAAATCGTCGCCGGCAACCGGGCCGAGCCGTCCTCGGCGAAGGCGGCGGTCGCGATCAGTTCACCCGCCGCGATCCGCGGCAGCACCGCGTCGCACTCGGCCGCATCGCCGGCTTCGGCCAGCAAGCCCGGCACCAGCACCGCCGTCGACAGGAACGGGCTGACCAGCAGCGCCCGGCCCATCTCCTCCATCGCGATGCCCATTTCGACCGGGCCCGCTCCGGCGCCGCCGTGCTTCTCGTCGATCAGCAGGCCGGTCAGACCCATGGCTGCCAGCTCACGCCACACGATCGGGTCGAAACCCGTATCGGTCGCCATCTGAGTGCGCACCTGCGCCTCGCCGGAGTGACGGGCCATCAGGTCGGCGACCGCGCCGCGCAGCGCCCGCTGTTCCTCGCTCACCGCAAAGGGCGCGCCGGCAGCCATCAGCTCGTGACGGCCAGAGCGGATCGCAGGCTCGCGCATTGGCTGGCGAAAAACGCTTTGGACACAGCCGCTTTCGGCACCACGAGATCGAAGCCGTGGAACGCGCCCGGGACCGTCTCGATCTGGCACGGCACCCCGGCCGCGGTGAGCCGGGCGGCGTAGGCGACGTCCTCGTCGTGGAACAGGTCGTGGGTGCCGACGCCGATCCACGCCGGGGGCAGCCCGCTGAGATCCTCGTGGCGGGCCGGCACCGCGACCTTCGGATCGGCGTTGCCGAGGTAGGCCGCCCAGCCGAAGCGGTTACTCTTCGGTCCCCACAGCCGGTAGTTCGGGTTCTCCGGCGTCGAGCCGCTGCGGTCATCGAGCATCGGATAGGCCAGCACCTGCAGGGTCGGCGTGATCTCGCCACGGTCGCGCGCCAGCAGCGCCAGGGCCGCTGCCAGCCCGCCGCCGGCACTGGCCCCGCCGATCGCGATCCGGGCCGGGTCGACTGCGGGCAGTGCAGCCAGCCAGGTCAGCGCTGCGTAGCAGTCCTCCAGCGGCGCGGGGTAGGGGTGCTCGGGCGCCAGCCGGTAGTCCACCGCCGCGACGGTGACGCCCAACACGCGGGCGAACCGGCGGCACAGTTCGTCGTCCTGCTGCGCGGTGCCGATGACATAGCCGCCGCCGTGAATCCACAGCAGCGCCGGACCGGGCTGGCTGACGCCGGCCGGGCGGTGCAGTCGCACCCCGACACCGGAGCCCAGGATGAGTGCCTCGACGTCGCGGCTGGTCCCGCCGCGCTGGATCACCGGTGAGAGCCGGCGGATCAGCTTCAGTGTCTTCGGGCCGACCAGCGCCCGAGGCGCAAAACGGGCGACTTTGCGAAGGTCAGGATGGAACTCGGTGCTCGGCATGATTCCAGTATCACCAACGCCAACCGGGCGCCAGGATCCGGACTGCCCGACCGACGTCGTCCGGGTCGACGTCGTGGTCTGATGGTTGCGGTGCAGGTGAAGTAATAGAGGAGATGGGCGAATGTCTGGTCTGGCCGGACTTGCTTTGGGCGCAGCTCCGATCGCTGGTGGGGCATTGTTGGCAGCGGCGGCCGGCCAATTGAAAGGCCCGTTCCGGACTGGGGACGTCCGCGAGCTCATCAAGCAGGATCAGGACCTGCTGAAGGGTATTCCGCCGGAGCAGAACTCGCGTCGGGCCGAACTGCAGCGCACTATCGACGAGCGCATCGATGACCTCATTGCTGCCACGGACCGCAACCGCGCGCTACGCCAAAAGGCCAGCGGCTATAAGGGCAATTGGCGCGACGCGGTGCTGTGTGTCTGCATCGTGCTGTTCGCCGTCATTTGGTGGAATGTGTCCCATAGCAGGACCAACTGGCTGCCGATGTTCGTAGTGTTGATCCTGCTGGCGGTGGTGAGCGCCTTCTACGCTGCGCGAGGCCTCATCGTGAGCGCCCGTGAAACCATACGTCGACATAATCGACGCCGACGCCGCTAGTCACCTTGGATGGCGCGAAATTATTGCGCCAGATGGCTTTTCGTGGTGGCCGACAGCATCTGCCCTCGGCAGTCCGGACGAAGACTCCCGAGAGCGGTCCGATCAGATTTTCGACTCGTCAGATCGGACATCCGGACCCGTGCTGGTGATGAAGTCGTCCAGGATGTCGATCACCGCCTTCGGGGACTCAGCATGCGGAAAGTGACCGACCCCGGGGAGGACCTCAAGGCGACTACCTGGCACCGCGTCGTGTGCGGCGTAGCCATGGGCTACGGGAATGATCCGGTCCTGCTCGCCCCAAATCAACAACGTCGGTAAGCCGTGACTGACGTGGATCTTGCCCAGCGCACTGACCGCCTGGCCGCGGTAGTCCACCACCGAACGCAACGTGCGCAGGAATGCCTGGCGAGTCGGCCGATCCGACAGCGAGCAATAGGCGCTCCACATCTCGCCCGCGCGCGGCGATTGGATTCCGGCCGAGGTGAGCCACGATCCCAGCTTGTTGCCGAGGTTCAGCACCGGCTGCGGAGCGACCACCGGCAGCACGAGCTCGGCCCGGGTGCCGAGAGGATTCGTAATATCCAGTTCAGGTCGGGGCCGAGGCCGCCGCTGCTGATCAGAACGAGACGCTGGCAGTAGTCGCGATGTTGATAGGTGAACTGCATGGCCACACCGCCACCCAGTGACTGACCGATTACCGTCGCTCGGCCGATACCCAGCTCGTCGAGCAGATCACGCAGCCACGCCGCGAATGCACCCAACGAGTAGTCCCCGCGCGGCTTGGCTGATTCGCCGTGCCCCAGCAAGTCCGGTGCGACCACTCGATATCTTTTCGCCAACTCGGGGATGATCGCGCGCCAGGTTGTCGAACTTCCCGCCATGCCATGGATCAACAGCAACGCCTCGCCGGTGCCTTCATCCCGATAGGCAACCCGCTCACCGTGCAGATCGAGATAACGCATCTCGCTCACCTGAACCGGCCTCCGTCTATCGGTCGGACGCTGGTCATATCCCAGCCGCTCCGCTGGCTTCAGGCTGACTCTACTGGTCAACCTAGGTTATGGCCGCCTGACGTGTGGTCTGTCTCGATGGCGGCTTGTCGGCGCGCTGGTCGTTTCGCCATTGGCGCGCCGCCGCGATGGCAGTCTTGAGACCGCGACGCCGCCCGGTCGCCGGGTCGGTCCCGGTGAAGCCGGGCTGCAGTTCGATGAACATCCGCTCGCTGCGGGTCTCCGGGGCGTCGTCGGCAGTGTCGCGCAAGTAGCGGTCCGGCAGCGAAAGCTTGGCGATGGTGCGCCACGTCTCGGCGTACTGCGTCAGGAATGAGCCTGTGGTGTAAGGCAAGTCGTACTTGTGGCATACCTCGCGTACGTGCAGCGAGACCTCGTGAAGCCGATTGCTGGGTAGATCGGGGTACAGGTGATGTTCGATTTGGTAGCACAGGTTGCCACTCATGAATCGCAACGCCGGCCCGGCATCGAAGTTGGCACTGCCCAACATCTGGCGCAGGTACCACTGACCCCGGCTTTCGCCGATCATGTCCGTGGTGGTGAATTTCTCGGCGCCATCGGGGAAATGCCCACAGAAGATCACCGCGGCAGTCCAGATATTGCGGATCACGTTGGCCACGATGTTGGCCTTCAGCGTCGACGTGAAGGTCGCCGCCGGCGACAGCGAGGTTAAGCGCAGGGAACGCGACGTAGTCCTTGACCAGCTGCCTGTCCGGCCTTGACGGAGAACTCGCGGATCTGCCGAAGGGTTACGTCGCGGCCGGGGCCTTGCTTCGAGAAGTTTTCCGAACTCGATGGGCTGCAGCCAATTCCCCACTCGAAGCCGAGCGCGAGGATGGTGTTGAAGAGCAGGTTGCCGACGTTGTAGCCCTTCCACGGCTGGTCACGGGTGACTCGCAGGGTGCTGTAGCCGACATCGTCATCCATGCCAAGGATGTTGGTGTACTTGTGGTGCTGAAAGTTATGGGTGGCTTTTCCAGTGTTTCGATGCCCCGCTCATGTCCCACTCCCACGTCGAGGAATGGATCTCGGGGTCGTTCATCCAGTCCCACTGGCCATGCATGACGTTGTGGCCGATTTCCATGTTCTCGATGATCTTGGCCACGCCCAGGGTCACCGTGCCTGCAAACGATGCGGAACGACGCGTGCTGAACCCCAGCAGCAGCCGGCCGGCGACCTCTAACGCCCGTTGCGCGGCGATGGTGCGACGGATGTAGCGCGCGTCGGACTCGCCAAGCCGCGCGTCCACAATCCAATCTGATCGGTCCAGTTCAACGGCCAGGTTGTCGATGTCGGCATCAGTCAAATGAGCGAAGGCCGGCACGTCGGTAATCGCCATGGTCGCCCTCCTTCTGCGTTGGTATGTCTGCGTTGCCGGCGTTAGATCGCCGGCATGAAAGGCCGACACCCGGCTCGGCCGCTTGTCGCTGGCCGAGCCGGGGAGTCTATCGGCGGATCAGTAATGGCGGCGGGCGTCGACAGCACCTGATGCTGGGAAGAGGTGATATCAGTGCGGGACGTCTTGCTGTGCGCGGCAAGGTATTTGCGGCAGCGACACGCTATTGGCGCAATCGAGTGGTTCAGTATGTGCGGCGCGAGCGGATGCTCATTGAGTCCGGCGGCAAAGCGGCCCGATCCATTCCGTAACGGCTGGAAGTATCAGCACCAGCGATGTTACACCCACCAGGCCCGCGGCCGGGAGGTGTTCTTTAGCGAAACGATCAGTGCCGATGTGCCCTGAAGGGTCAAGCTGTGTCGGCGCCGAACCAGCCGCGGATCGGTTGCGCTTCAACTGCTCTTCGTCACCCGCTACGTCGGTCCGCGCACCCGGGCGTCACGGTAACCGTCATGATCCGAACCTCCGATTGCGCAGGAAATGCCCACAACGATCGTCGGTGATGCGCCCTTCTTCGACGGATCACTTAGTCAGAGGGGCACACGAACCGGAAGGCCGTGTGGTGACGAATGCGGAAGCGCCGCAGTTCGGCTCAGCGAATCTTTTCAGGAATTGAATTCAGCGCTTGCAGAACGTGTTCCGCCAATTCGCTGGCTTCCTTGTCTTTGAGCTTGGAATGGGACATCAGGGTGTCCCTAACCAGTTCCAGGCGAAGAACATACGGTGAACGAGACGTGGTCAGTGAAGCCATCAGTTTTTCCTTTTCGATCGGGCATTTCCGCTCGTCACCGAGCCGCCCGACACCTCTGACGGTACGCCGATTCCGCGTCATTAGGTGCGGCTACCGCGATCGGCGACGAACTGGGCGGGATTCCGGTTGGACCGCCATACCGCGGGGTACGCTGCCCCGATGACCGTACGACCGGCGCCGCGCCCCGCTGGGCGCTCCGTGGCGTCGCACATCAAATGGTTGCTGCGGGCCCGCCCGGGTGACTACATGCTGGCAGCCAGCGATGCGATGGCTTCGCTACCAGTGTCGGCCGACATCTGGAACCGCTCGGCGGTATCACCGCGATGGGCATCTGGGGCGCCCGGTTGGCGCCCGAGTTCATGTCGGCGTCGGCCAAGTCGTGGCGCACACCCGGCATCGGCGAGACACGCAAGGCCGAGCGGGATCAAACCCAGGCGGTCACCGAAGCCGCGCTGCGCGGCTTGGTAGCGACCAACGACCTGGACATCGCGTGGCCGGCGCCCGACCGGACTCCGCCTTTCTGGCGGGCGCGGCAGCATCGCCGCCACCTGCACCGGACGTCGGTGCGGTATGGCAAGGAGCCATCGCAACTATTGGACGTGTGGCGTCGCAAGGACCTGCCGGTTCGCCCGGCCCCCGTGTTGATCTTCGTGCCCGGCGGCGCCTGGGTGCACGGTGGCCGGCAACTCCAGGGCTACGCGCTGATGTCGCACCTGGCCGAGATGGGTTGGGTGTGCCTGTCAGCCGAGTACCGGGTGTCGCCACACCACCGCTGGCCGTCGCACATCACCGACGTCAAGACCGCGATCGCATGGGCCCGCGCCAACGTCGACAAGTTCGGTGGTGACCGCAATTTCATTGCGGTAGCTGGTTGTTCAGCCGGCGGGCACCTGGCATCGCTGGCGGGACTGACCGCTAACGACCCCGACATGCAGACCGAGCTACCGCCGGACTCGGATACCTCCGTCGATGCGGTGGTCGGCATCTACGGCCGCTACGACTGGGAGGACCGCTCGACCCCCGAGCGGCAACAGTTCGTCGACTTCCTCGAGCGGGTGGTGGTCAAACGCAGAATAAGTCGGCATCCCGAGGTGTTCCGCGATGCCTCGCCGATTGCCCGGATACATGCCGACGCCCCACCGTTTTTGGTGATTCACGGCAGCAGCGACAAGGTGATCCCAGTCGCGCAGGCGCGCAGCTTCGTCGAGCGACTGCGGGCGGTCTCCCGTTCGCTGGTCGGCTATGTGGAGTTGCCCGGCGCCGGACACGGTTTCGACCTGACCGACGGCGCGCGAACCGGCGCGATGTCGACTGCGGTCGGGCTGTTTCTGAACCAGGTTTATCGCAACCGGATGATCGCGGCCAAAGAGGTTATTTAGCCGCCGCGCGGTTGAGGGTCGCTCCCATGAAGCGGCTGAGCGGCTGGGATGCGGTACTGCTGTACAGCGAAACGCCGAATGTGCACATGCACACGCTCAAGATCGCTGTGATCGAGTTGGACTCCGACCGTCGTGACTTCGACATCGACGCATTCCGCCGGGTGATCCACAGTCGGCTGTACAAGCTGGAGCCGTTTTGCTATCAGCTGGTTGACATTCCGCTCAAGTTGCACCATCCGATGTGGCGGGAAAACTGCGACGTCGACCTGACCTATCACGTGCGCCCATGGCGTCTGCGGGCACCGGGCGGCCGCCGTGAATTGGATGAGGCGATCGGCGAGATCGCCAGCACGCCGTTGGACCGCGACCATCCGCTGTGGGAGATGTACTTCGTCGAAGGCTTGGCCGACAACCGGATCGCGGTGGTAGGCAAGGTCCACCACGCACTGGCCGACGGGGTGGCCGCGGCGAACCTGTTGGCGCGCGGGATGGATCTGGCGCCGGGGCCGCAGAACGGCGAAGCCCGGTACGCGCCCGATCCGACGCCGTCGACCGGGGAGCTGGTGCGGTCGGCGTTTGCCGATCACATGCGCCACATCGGGCGGATCCCAGGGACCATCGGCTACACCGCGAAGGGCATCAACCGGGTGCGTCGCAGCTCGCGCAAGCTGTCCCCGGAGTTGACGATGCCGTTCACGCCGCCGCCGACGTTCTGAACCACATGCTCACCCCCGAACGTCGTTTCGCGACAGCAACTTTGGCGCTGAGCGATGTCAAGGAGACCGGTAAGGCGCTCGGCGTCACGATCAACGACATGGTGTTGGCGCTGTCGGCGGGGGCGTTGCGCAAGCTGCGGCTCCGCTACGACGGCGTGTCCGACCTCCCGCTGCTGGCGTCGGTGCCGGTGAGCTTCGACTTCTCACCGGACCGCGTCTCGGGAAACCTGTTCACCGGAATGATGGTGGCGCTGCCCGCCGACGTCGACGATCCGTTGGAGCGGGTGAAGCGGGCGCACGATTACGCGGTCGACGCCAAGGAAAGCCATCACTTGCTCGGCCCGGAACTCGTCAGCCGATGGGCGGCTTACTTTCCGCCGGGGCCGTCGGAGTCGCTGTTCCGTTGGCTGGCCAGCCGCGACGGCCAGAACAAGGTGCTCAACCTGCCGATCTCCAACGTCCCGGGTCCGCGTGAGCACGGCCGGGTCGGCGGCGCCATGGTCACCGAGATCTATTCGGTGGGACCGTTGACCACCGGAAGCGGTCTGAACATCACCGTGTGGAGTTACGTTGACCAGCTGAACGTTTCGGTGCTCGCCGACGGCGCCACGGTCGACGATCCGCATGAGGTGACCGAGGCCGTCATCGATGAGCTCATCGAAATCCGGCGAGCCGCAGGGCTTTCCGAGAAGCTGACGGTGATCGAAGGAGCGCTGGCTCAGGCCTGACCTTCCAGATGGCCATGGAGGTCACGCCGCGAGATCTTGCCGGTGCTGCTGCGCGGCAATTCGTCCAGCACGATGATCTCGCGCGGCACTTTGTAGTTGGCCAGATTGTCGCGGACGTGTTGCTTGAGATCGTCGACGGTGACTGACGCGGCCGGCGTCAACACCACAAACGCCGCCAGTCGTTGCCCGTACTGCTCGTCGTCGACACCGAGCACGGTGGCTTCGGCGACATCGGAGTGCGCGGCCAGCGTCTTCTCCACCTCGATCGGGTAGACGTTCTCGCCGCCGGACACGATCATCTCGTCGTCGCGACCTACGACGTAGAGTCGCCCGGCCTCATCGAGTCGGCCGACGTCGCCGGATGCCATGAATCCGTCGTGAAAATTCCTGCCGGCGCCGGAGGTGTAGCCGTCGAAGCGGTTGGAGTTGCGGACGAAGATCTGACCGACCTCGCCGGTAGGCACCGAGCTGATGCTCGGAGTCCAGAATGCGAATCTCGGTGCCCACAGCGGGTTTTCCGGCGGTATCGGGTGCGGCGCGCAGATCCTCAGGTGTCGCGGTGGCGATCATCCCCGCTTCGGTGGCGTTGTAGTTGTTGTAAAGGATGTCGCCGAACTCGTCCATGAACTTCGTGACGACATCGGGCCGCATCCGCGAACCGGATGCGGTGGCGAACCGCAGCGAGCGACCGCTGTAGCGGCGGCGCACATCGTCGGGCAGATCCATGATCCGGTCGAACATCACCGGCACCACGCAGAGGCCGGTGGCCTGATGACGGTCGATGAGATCCAGCGTGGCCTCCGGGTCGAACTTGCGCCGGGTCGACCACCGTGCAACCCAGCGACGCGGCGAAGATCAGTTGCGAGAAGCCCCAGGCGTGAAACATCGGTGCCACGACAACGGTCGTCTCTTCGGTGTGCCACGGCACCCGGTCGAGGATCGCCTTGAGTTCCGTTGCGCCGCCACCGGAATGCTTAGCGCCCTTGGGGTTACCGGTCGTTCCCGACGTCAGCAGGATCATCTTGCCCTTGCGATCCACCTTGGCGGGTCGCTTGCCGAGGTGAGTGGCGATCAGCTTCTCGACGGTGACGTCGTGCTGCTCCGGATGGTCGGTCCACGCGACGATGCGGGTGGTGTCGGGCTTGTCGGCCAGCGCGCGGTCCACCGACTCGGTGAACTCCTCGTCGAAGATCACCGCGTCCGCGCCCTCGCGATTGACCACGTCGGCCAACGCGGGGCCGGCGAACGATGTGTTGAGTAGCAGCACGTCGGCGCCGATCCGGTTGGCGGCGATCAACGCCTCGACGAAGCCACGATGGTTGCGGCACATGATCGCCACCACCTCCGGGGTGCCGGCGGGCAACCCCTGCAGTGCAGCGGTCAGCGCGTTGGCGCGCTCGTCGAGTTGACGGTAGGTCAGCGAGCCCAGTTCGTCGATCAACGCGGGACGGTTCGGGCAGCGCTGCGCCGACATCGCGAATCCGCTTGTGACAGCGAGTCCTTCGCGGCGGACCACCCCGACGATGCGCAGATACTTGTCGGGCCGCATCGGCGCGATGATCCCTGCGCGGACCATGCTGCCCAGCAGACCGAGCGCTGCCATCGCGCTGCTACCCGATTACCGGCAGGCGACGTTGTTTGGCCAGCCCGTCGAGCGCCTTCTGCATGACGCGCCGGATGTGGGAGTCGACCGTGTCGATGTCGGGCTCTTCGCCGAATTCCGCTGTCACGTCGATCGGTTCGAGCACCTGCATCACGATCTTGGTCGGCAGCGGGACATTGACCGGCAGCACCGCGGACAGGCCGAACGGAAAGCCCACCGAGATCGGCAGGATTTTCACCCGCATCAGTTTGTCCAGTCGCAGCGCCTTGGCCAGCCCGATTCCGCGGGACAGGTAAAGCTGGCTTTCCTGGCCGCCGATCGCCACCGCCGGAACGATCGGCACCCCGGCGTTGATCGCCGCCCTGATGTAACCGGTGCGCCCGTCGAAGTCAATCACGTTCTCCGACAACGTCGGTCGGTAGACGTCGTAGTCGCCGCCGGGGAACACCACCACCACGCCGCCGGATCGCAATGCCTCGTCGGCATTTTCGTGGTTGGCCCGGATGAAGCCGGTGCGGCGGAAGAACTCGCCGGTGGGTCCGGTGAAGATGATGTCGTGGCTGAGCGTGTAGACCGGACGGTCGTAGCCGAAGTGCTCGTAGAAGCCGGTGGCGAACACCGGGACGTCCATCGGGAACAGTCCGCCGGAATGGT
This sequence comes from uncultured Actinomycetota bacterium, assembly GCA_963750885.1. Taxonomy (GTDB): domain Bacteria; phylum Actinomycetota; class Actinomycetes; order Mycobacteriales; family Mycobacteriaceae; genus Mycobacterium. The sequence goes on along the minus strand of CAVVSN010000024.1, from coordinate 323,187 downwards.
TCGCCACCACCAGCGCGCCGCCCGGCGGGAACGACTCCAGCCCGCGCACCTCGGCGCGGTGGTAGCCCTTGATCAACGGACGCAGCCAGCCCATCACGCGTTCGGTGAGCCCGGGATCCCACTTGGACAGCTCGCTGGGTTCGATATCGGTCGCAGCCATTTGGCTGTGATGCTAGCCGAGCCGCAACGGCTCGATACCATCTCTCGACAGACACCTTTCACATAATTCAAAGGAGCGCACACCGCCGTGAGCACTGAAGAAGCCGCAGAACCCGAAGTCCTCGTCGAGCAGCGGGACCGGATCCTGATCATCACCATCAACCGGCCCAAGGCCAAGAACGCGGTCAACTCCGCGGTGGCCCACGGTTTGGCCGACGCGGTGGACCGGCTCGACGGCGATCCCGGACTATCGGTGGGCATCGTGACCGGAGCGGGTGGAACGTTCTGTGCAGGCATGGACCTCAAGGCGTTCGCCCGCGGCGAAGTTCCCATCGTCGAGGGCCGCGGGATGGGCTTCACCGAGCGCGGGCCGGACAAGCCGCTCATCGCCGCGGTCGAGGGCTACGCGCTGGCCGGTGGCACCGAGTTGGCGCTGGCCACCGACCTGATCGTGGCGTCCAAGGACGCGTCGTTCGGCATTCCCGAGGTCAAGCGCGGGCTGGTGGCCGGCGGCGGTGGGCTGCTGCGCCTGCCCGCGCGCATCCCACCGGCGATCGCGATGGAGTTGGCGCTGACGGGCGAAGCCTTCACCGCCGAGCGGGCTCACGCGCTGGGCATGGTCAACGTGCTCACCGAACCCGGCGGCGCGCTGGACGCGGCGATCGAGCTGGCCGAGCGGATCACCGTCAACGGTCCGCTGGCCGTGGCCGCCACCAAGCGGATCATCGTCGAATCCCGCGGCTGGAGCCCGGACACTCAGTTCGGCGAGCAGAACAAGATCCTGATGCCGGTGTTCGGCTCCAACGACGCCAAGGAAGGCGCGATCGCGTTCGCCGAGAAGCGGCCGGCCCGCTGGACCGGCACCTGAGCTCAGGCGGCCCGATCCTCGTCGAGTTCCTCGGCCTCGGCGCTGTCCTCGGCGGTGACCGGACCGGCCACCCCCGACGCGGCGTCGGTGCTGGGAACCGGCGCCAGACCCGGCTCCGGGGTACGCATCATCGCTGCGCGCGCATCCAGCACGTGGCCGATGAAGAAGTCGTACAGCAGGATGCCGGCGACGGCGCCGAACAGCGGCATGAACACCGGGATCCACCAGTAGTTGGTGGTCTGCCCGTAATTGCCGGGCAACGCCAACTTCCCCCAGCCCTCGAGCCAGGCGAACACCCGCGGACCGATTTCGCGAGCCGGGTTGAGCGCGTACCCGGCGTTGGTGCCGTAGGAGCAGCCGATCACCGCGATGATGAAGCCGATCAGCAGTGGCGCCAGGTTGCCGGCGGGCGCCTGGTTGCGGTTGTCGATCAACGCCGCGATCAGCACGACGAGGATCGCGGTACCGACCAACTGGTCGACAACCGGCCCGACGTAGCCGCCGTGAAAGTACTGGGCGGGAGAGGTCGCGAAAATCCCGTAGGTGTCCATCGCATCCGCTCGGGCTATGCCGGCGTCGTGGGCCTCGATTGCGGGCCGATACACGGCGTAGACGGCCGCGGCTCCGCAGAAAGCGCCGGCGATCTGGGCCACCCAATAGGGAATGACATTGCGCCAATCGAACTTTCGCGCGACGGCGAAAGCCAGTGTGACCGCCGGGTTGAAGTGCGCACCGCTGATGCCGCCGGAGACGTAGGCCGCCAGCATCACGGCGAACGCCCAGCCGAAGACATTGATCAGCCAGTTGTCCGGGCCGAACGGAACGGTCTGCCGCCCTGAACCGGGCAGGCCGACGGTGTTCACTGCGCAGGTGCCGAGGCCGAGCAGCAATAGCACGAAGGTGCCGAAGAACTCGGCGAGCATGGCGCCCGCTATCCCGGCGCGCATCCTGGTGAAGGTGGAGTGTGTGGGCGATAGATCTGCGGTGAAGGTCGTCAAAGCGATGTTCCCAACTCGCTCGTGGTTGCTTGGTCAACTACTGGCGAACTCGGACCGGGTAGCCCACTCGTCCGCAGGTAAACGGCATCGTCGTAGTGACATCGGCCACGACGCGGGTCGACATTGTGACGTCATCTAAACTTGCATGACACTCCTGCCAATTTTTGTAACGTGCCGACAGCACAGAGAGAGCGAGCGTGAGTATTTCGTTACTTCTCGAGATGGCCAGCTCGAGCGATCCCGAGCGGACGGCCGTCGTCTCCGGGGATGTCCGGCTGACAGCGCAGCAGCTCAGCGATCTGGCCGACGGCGGCGCCGGAATCATCGCCCGCTCGCAGGCTTCGCACGTCGTCTACGTCGGCCTCGGCGGCGCGATGCTGCCCTTGCTGATGTTCGCGTCGGCGCGGGCCGGTTTGACGTTCACGCCGATCAACTACCGGCTCTCGGCCGAGGGCATCAAGACGCTGATCGCGCGACTGCCCGATCCACTGGTGGTCGCCGACAGCCGCTACCTCGACGAGCTGGGTGGGTCGGCCGGACTCGAAAGTGCCGCCAAGCAGGTAATCCTGTCCGACGACTTTCTGGCGCAGGCTCGCGACGCCGAGCCGGTTGTGGAGTTTGCCGACCCGGACTCGGTGGGCATCGTGCTGTTCACCTCGGGCACCACGTCGCAGCCCAAAGCCGTCGAGCTCACCCACAACAACCTGACCAGTTACGTCACGGGCACAGTCGAATTCGGGTCCGCCGAGGAGACCGATGCCGCGCTGATCTGCGTCCCGCCGTACCACATCGCCGGTGTCAGCGCGGCCCTGTCGAATCTCTACGCGGGCCGCAAGATGGTCTATCTGCCGGTGTTCGACGCGCAAGAGTGGCTGCGTCTGATCGACGCCGAGCACGTGACCAGCGCGACGGTGGTCCCGACCATGCTGGACCGGATCGTCACGGTCTTGGAAGGTGGCGGGCATCGGCTGCCGTCGCTGCGCAATCTGGCCTACGGCGGTTCGAAGGTGCCGTTGCCGCTGGTGCGCAAGGCCCTGGAACTGTTGCCGCACGTCGGTTTCGTCAATGCCTATGGATTGACCGAGACGAGTTCGACGATCGCCGTACTGACGCCCGACGACCACCGCGAGGCTCAGGCGCGCCGACGACCCGGCCGTGCTGAAGCGGTTGGGTTCGGTAGGCCAGCCGGTGCCGAGCGTCGAGGTGCAGATCCGCGGCGAGGACGGCGCGGTGCTGCCGGCGGGGCAGACCGGCGAGCTGTTCGTCCGCGGTGAGCAGGTATCGGGTCGCTACACCGGGATCGGCTCGGTGCTCGACGCGGAGGGGTGGTTCCCGACCAAGGACATCGCCACCCTTGACGCGGGCGGCTACCTCTTCATCGGTGGCCGCAGCGACGACACCATCATCCGCGGCGGGGAGAACATCGCGCCCGCCGAGTTGGAAGATGTGCTCGTCGAGCACCCGCATGTGCGCGAGGTTGTGGTCGTCGGGGTCGAGGATCCGCAGTGGGGGCAGGCGATCGTCGCGGTCGTGGTGCCGGCCGTCGGAGCCGACCCTGACGCCGAGGAATTGCGGGAGCATGTCCGCAAGAGTTTGCGGGGGTCGCGGACCCCTGACCGGGTAGTCTTTCGCGACGAGCTGCCCACCAACGCGACGGGCAAGGTGCTTCGCCGCGACATCGTCGAAGAGCTTCGCGCCGCTCCGGCCGAGCAGTAAACGAACCGAGGATCGAAATCATGATCAAGAACGGAACCCGGCTGGCGAGCCAGGTCTGCGACACCCAGGTGATCGTCGTCCGCAGCGCTGACAGCCTCGATGATCTGCGCTGCGGTGGGGCGCCGATGGTGGAGTTGGGTGCCGAGCGTTCCGGCGAGCTGGATCCAGCGTTCTCCGACGGCGCGATAATGGGCAAGCGCTATGTGGACGACGCGGGCGCCGAGGTGCTGGTCACCAAGGCCGGCGCCGGGACCTTGGCGGTGGGTGAGACTGCGTTGAGCCTCAAGGAAGCCAAGCCGCTGCCGGCCAGCGACTAGCGCCGACGATGCACACCGCGTAGCGGTCTGAGGAGAAGGCGGGATCAGATTCGTCTGTCCGGGAACTCCGTTGCGACGGACGAATTCCCTTGCCTTGACCAGGAATTCGAGTTGCTCGTAAACCTTGTGCAACGGGTCGATGCTGCGGCTGGACCGGCACAGCACGACCGCGCCCTCCAGCGCCGCGATCGACATCACCGCCAGCGACTCGGCATCCGGCTCCGCGAAGCCGTCGGCGACGAATGCCCACGCCAGGGCCGTACGCCAGTGCGCGAAGATCCGCGCCGCCTCGGCGGCCAACCTAACTTCGTCTTCGGCTGAGCCGATCGCCGCGGCGACCACCGGGCAGCCGGCGTGGTAGTCGCTTTCGGCGAGCACCCGTTCCCAGAAGTCGACGAACTGTCGGAGCAATACCTTGGCGCCGCGGCCGGCGGCGTCGTCGATGTCGGCGGTGATCGCATCTCCGGCGTAATGCAATGCTTCGGCGAGGATCTGATTACGGCCGTTGGGGAAGTGGTAGTAGACCGAGCCGCGGGGTGCGCCGCTGCGGGTGAGGATCTCGTCGATGGTTACGCCCGCGGCGCCGCGTTCGCGCATCACTTCGGCGGCGCTGATCAGCATCTTGGTCCGGGTATCGCCGCGCTTGCGGCGTGCTTGTGTCGCGATTGTCATGCGTGGGCTACCACCCGGTTGTCAGGCTGCGCGGGTGTGGCGAAGCTGCGGCATGCGCCACTGAATGGATCGCGGGTGGAACCGCGTGGGTCGCAGCGTGTTGCGGCGCAGACCCGCCCATTCACCGCTCAAGCGGTAGCCGGCGACGTTCAGTTCGACGATCAGCATGATCTCTCCTGAGGACTATGTAAGACACCATATAAGACTCGCGTCGAGCAAGCAACCGCTAGGGCCTGCCGTTGCTGGATAGAGACCTAAAGAGACTGACAATCTGAAAACTTCACGGTGAGCCGAAGGCGCCTTGATTAAGTTTTATGCCCTATTACATATTCACCTCGTGCGCTCAACCGCGAGGAAGGCGTGCAGTCGTTCATCGAGCGTCGCCAAGCCCAATTCCGGGGACGCTGACGGCGCTAAGCTCGGCCCAGGCGATCGAAAGGCGTCAGCCATGGGCCACTACAAGAGCAACGTGCGCGACCTCGAGTTCAACCTGTTCGAATCGCTGAAGTTGGACGAGGTGCTTGCCGACGAAGCATTCGGCGACCTCGATGGCGACTCGGTACGGCAGATGTTTTCCGAGGCCGCCCGATTGGCCGAAGGACCGGTGGCCGAGTCGTTCGCCGAAAGCGACCGTCATCCGCCGACATTCGACCCGGACACCCATGTCGTGACGCTGCCGGATCCGTTCAAAAAATCGCTGCAGCGCATGGCGGGACGGGCGAGTGGTTCCGGGTCGGGCTCGACGAAGAGGTCGGCGGTGTGCCGGCGCCGTCGATGGTGCAGTGGGCCGTCAACGAGCTGGTGCTCGGCGCCAACCCTGCGGTGTTCATGTACGTGGCCGGGCCGTTTATGGCGAACATCCTCTACGGCATCGGCAATGAGCAGCAACAGCATTGGGCGTCGCTCGCCATCGACCGCAACTGGGGCGCCACCATGGTGCTCACCGAACCCGACGCCGGGTCCGACGTCGGTGCCGGTCGGACCAAGGCGATCGATCAGGGCGACGGTACGTGGCACATCGACGGCGTCAAGCGGTTCATCACCAGCGGCGACAGCGATGACGTGTTCGAGAACATCCTGCACTTGGTGCTGGCCCGCCCCGAGGGCGCGGGGCCGGGCACCAAGGGGCTGAGCCTTTTCCTGGTCCCCAAATTCCTGCTCGACCCGCAGACCGGTGAGCCCGGCGAGCGCAACGGTGTGTTCGTCACCGGGTCTGGAACACAAGATGGGCCTGAAGGTCTCGGCCACATGTGAATTGACGTTCGGTCAGCATGGTGTCCCGGCGACGGGCTGGCTGGTCGGCGATCGCCACAACGGCATCGCGCAAATGTTCAAGATCATCGAGTACGCCCGAATGATGGTGGGCACCAAGGCTATCGCAACGTTGTCGACGGGCTACCTGAATGCGTTGGACTACGCGAAGACTCGCGTCCAGGGCGCCGATCTCACCCAGATGACCGACAAGGCCGCGCCGCGGGTCACCATCATCCACCACCCCGACGTGCGTCGCGCGCTGCTGACCCAGAAGGCCTACGCCGAAGGGTTACGCGCGCTGTATCTCTACACCGCGGCCCACCAAGACCCGTCGGTCGCCGCCGTCGTATCCGGCGCCGACGCCGATATGGCCGACAAGGTCAACGATCTGCTGTTGCCGATCGTGAAGGGTGTTGGCTCCGAACGGGCTTATCAATGTTTGACCGAGTCGCTGCAGACGCTCGGTGGGTCCGGATTCCTGCAGGACTACCCGATGGAGCAATACATTCGCGACGCGAAGATCGACAGCCTCTACGAAGGCACCACCGCGATTCAGGCGCAGGACTTCTTCTTTCGCAAGATCGTCCGCGACCACGGTGTCGCGCTGAACCACCTCGTCACACAGATCCAGGCATTCATCGACAACGCCGAAGCCCGGCCCGAACTCGCCGACGCCCGTACGCAACTCGCCACGGCGCTCGATGATCTGCAAGCCTGGGTCGCCACCATGACTGGTTATCTGATCGCCTCGCAGGAGAGACGCCCGCGAGCTCTACCGCGTGGGTCTGGAGTCGGTGCGATTCCTGCTCGCGGTCGGTGACCTGCTGATCGGATGGCTGCTACTTCGGCAGGCCGAGATCAGCGCTGAACGCGCTCGACGGTGATCCCGGTCCGGCGGACAGCGCGTTCTACGCCGGAAAAGTCGCTACGGCAAAGTTTTTCGTCAAGAACGTGCTGCCGCGGCTGACCGCAGAACGCGAGATCGCGGCGAATGTCGATCTCGCGGCCATGCAGCTGAGCGAAGAGGCGTTCTAGCTCGAGCGTGACGCCACAGGCACATTCGAGCTCCAGCGTGCCTGCAGCGTCACGTTCGGCGCAGCGAACTTACGCGTCGATGGTGTAGCCCATCGGCATCAGCACGCTCTTCTGCTGAGTGAAGTGCTCGACGCCCTCCGGGCCGTTCTCGCGCCCGATCCCGGAGTTCTTGTAACCGCCGAACGGACAGCACGGGTCGAACGCGTACCAGTTGATCGCGTAGGTGCCGGTGCGGATCCGCTCGGAGACCTTGATGCCGCGCGGCACGTCGGTGGTCCACACGCTGCCGGCCAACCCGTACGCCGAGTCGTTGGCGATCTTGATCGCGTCCTCTTCGGTGTCATAGGGAATGATGCTCAGCACCGGGCCGAAGATCTCTTCCTGCGCGATCGTCATCTTGTTGTCGACGTCCGCGAACACCGTGGGCTGCACGTAGAAACCGTTGTCCAGCCCTTCGGGCCGCCCGCCTCCGGTCACGAGTCGCGCACCCTCTTCGATGCCCTTGGCGATGTATCCCTCGACGCGGTCGCGCTGCTTCGCCGAGATCAGCGAGCCGATTTGCGCGCCCGGGTCAGACGGCGGCCCGACGGGCAGTGACTGCGCGAAATTGCCTATCGCCTCGACGATTTCGTCGTAGCGCGAGCGGGGAGCCAGGATGCGGGTCTGGGCCACGCAGGCCTGCCCGGTGTTCATGATTCCGGAGAACACCAGCATCGGCACCGAGGCGGCCAGGTCGACGTCCTCGAGCAGGATGGCTGCCGACTTGCCGCCGAGCTCCAGGGTGCACGGCTTGAGCATCTCGGCGGCGCGCTTGCCGATCTCCTTGCCGACAGCCGAGCTTCCCGTGAAGGAGAAGATGTCGATGTCCGGGTTCGACGTCAGCGCCTGCCCGGTTTCGATCCCGCCGGGGACGATCGACAGCACGCCCTCGGGCAGGCCGGCCTCGGCGAACACCTCCGCCAAAGCATTTGCGCTCAGCGGTGTTTCGGCGGCCGGCTTGAGCACCACCGTGCAGCCGGCCAGCAACGCCGGGCCCAGCTTGTTGATCGCCAGGAACAGTGGCACGTTCCACGCCACGATCGCGCCGACCACACCGAGCGGCTCGCGATGGACGATGGTCTGCCCGTAGCCGCCGTTGCGGACTTCCTGCCACTTGACCTGATCGACGGCGGGGCCGGCGAAGAAGTTCAGGCATCCGACGCCACTCATCCACTGCATCGTCTCGACGGACATCGGCGGCTGGCCGGTCTCGTCGCCGAGCAGTTTGACGAAGAGGTCTTTGCGCTCTTCCATCAGCTTCAGTGCGCCGGCGATGACGGCCGCGCGCTCTTTCGGCGGCGTCGAGGGCCATGGTCCGTTGTCGAATGCCGCGCGCGCCGCGGCGACCGCGGCGTCAACGTCGGCTGCTGCAGCCATCGGCACCTTGCCGACGTACTCGCCGGTGGCCGGGCAGTGCACTTCGATGACCTCGGACGTCGACGGCTCGGTCCACTTGCCGCCGATGAAAAGCTTGTCGTACTCCGTTGTAGCTTGCTCCGTTGTGACTTGGCTCATGGCCGCCACCCTACCCAAGCCGCGGCGAAACGAGAACACGTTTCAGTACTGCGGTTGGAGCACCAGCACGAGATTGCTCACCAGGAACTCACGCACCACCGGCATCTTCGTCAGCCACCACGCCCATTTCGGGTGGTAGCGCGGGAAGGCGGCGATCAGCGCACCCGTACTCGCCGCCCAGTCCAGCCCCTCCGCCGCCGACACCGCGAACAACGACGACCCGTAGTTGTTTTTCGCCGGATGACCGTGTTTACGGGCGTAGCGGGCCGCCGCCCGGGCCCCGCCGAGGTAGTGGGTCAGGCCCATCTCGTGGCCGCCGAACGGGCCGAGCCAGACCGTGTAGGACAACACCACCAGGCCGCCGGGCCGCGTCACCCGCAGCATTTCGCCGCCGAGTTCCCAGGGCCGCGGCACGTGCTCGGCGACGTTCGACGACAGGCAGATGTCCACGCTGTTGTCGGCGAACGGCAGCGCCATGCCCGACGCCCGGACGTACGTCCCCGCTTCACGCGCCAAAACCGGCTCCGCAGCGTGTATTTCGCTGGGGTCCGGCTCGACACCGATGTAGCCAAGCCCTGCATCGCTGAACGCCCTCGCGAAATAACCGGGCCCGCCGCCGACGTCGAGAACCCGGCGACCGACCGGTCGTTCGCCGTGGATGCCCTGCCACAGGTCGCTGACCAGGTGCACGGTGTCGACGGCCAGCGGACCGTAGAAACGCGGTGGCTCAGCCTGCTCGTAGCGAAAGCTCGACAGCAGCCGTACCGAGCGGCGCAAGGTCGCCCGCCGCGCGAACACCTCGGTCACGGCCACCGGCCAACCCTAAAGCCCCAGCATCGCTAGGCTGACCGGAATGTCCTGGTGTGCGCTCAGTGCTGCTGCTGTGCTGGCGCGATACCGGCCACCCGCAGGGCGGCGGCAGCGAAACCTACCTGCAGCGCATCGGCGCCCAGTTGGCCGCATCCGGTGTCGACGTCACGCTGCGCACCGCGCGCTATCCCGGTGCAGCGCGCCGCGAAGTCGTCGACGGTGTCCATATCTGCGCGCTCCGGCGGGCCGTACTCGGTCTACATCTGGGCGCTGCTGGCGATGGCGGCGGCCAGGCTCGGCATCGGGCCGCTGCGCGGCGTGCGACCCGACGTCGTCGTCGACACCCAGAACGGCCTGCCGTTTCTGGCCCGGCTGATCTACGGCTCCCGCGTCGCGGTGCTGGTACACCACTGCCATCGTGAACAGTGGCCGGTGGCGGGCTGGTTCCTCAGCCGCGTCGGCTGGTTCGTCGAATCGTGGCTGTCGCCGAGGGTGCATCGCCGCAACCAGTATGTGACGGTGTCACTTCCGTCGGCCCGCGACCTGGTCGGCCTGGGTGTCGACAACGAGCGAATTGCCGTGGTGCGCAACGGGCTCGACGAGGCACCCGTGGCATCGTTGAGCGGCTCGCGGTCGGGTACGCCCCGCGTCCTGGTGTTGTCGCGGCTGGTACCGCACAAGCAGATCGAAGACGCCCTGGATGCGGTGGCGCAGCTGCGGGCATCGATACCCGATCTGCACCTCGACGTCGTCGGCGGCGGTTGGTGGAGCCAACGGTTGACCGATCATGCGCAGCGGCTGGGCATCAGCGACGCGGTGACATTCCACGGGCACGTCGACGACACCGCCAAACACCATGTCATGCAACAGGCTTGGGTACACGTGCTGCCGTCCCGGAAAGAAGGCTGGGGGCTGGCGGTCATCGAGGCGGCGCAGCATGCGGTGCCGACCGTCGGTTACCGGTCCTCTGGTGGGCTGGCCGATTCGATCATCGACGGGGTCACCGGTGTGCTGGTCGACGACCGTGCCGAATTGGTGAGCCGGCTCGAGCAGTTGCTCGCCGATCCCGTGTTGCGCGATCAGCTCGGCGTCAAGGCGCAAGCGCGCAGCGCCGAGTTCTCGTGGAAGCAGAGCGCCGACGCGATGCGCTCGGTGCTGGAGTCAGTCGTCGCCGGTGACCGCGTCAGCGGCGTGGTCTGACGACAGCCGCCGGCCCGCGACGGCCGAGCCGACCGCCCCGCCGATCAGCATGGCCAACCACACCAGATGCGCGATGATGACCGCTGCCCGACGGCCCGCCGATGCGCCGGCCGTGTCGCCGCCGACCCGGTACAGCATCAGGTCCCGCCCGCGGTACGCAACCGGAAGTCGCTCCAATGTCTCTGTGGCCGTGCTCATATCGCCGGCGGTGCCCTCCTCGACGACCAGCCATCCCACGCCGGCCGCTCGGAGCTGATCTGGGTCGGCGCCCGCCAACAGCAGCCGCTGCACTTCACGGGCCCGGTCGCCCTCGCCGAGAACCGTCGTCCCAGAGACCGTCAGGTCACCGGTCGTCAGCACGTCGGCACGCAGCCATCGCGGCAGCGGATCCAGCACCGGTGCGGGACCCGACCAGGTGAACCGCCGCATGGTGTCGGCCGGTAACACCGCGACCTCTGCGGGTGCTCGGTTGATCATGCCCGCGACCGCCGCCCAGTCGCCGGGGTAGTGCACCGACTGGACCTTTCCCCCTACGCCCCAGGCCAAGTCGGGCAGCGCCAGTAGCAGTGCGGCGCAGCAGACCAGCGGCGCGAAGGTCGGTCCTGAGGAGCCGAGCCATCGTCGTAACGTCAACACCGCACCCGCGCCGGCCAGCGCGTAGCCGGGCATCGCCAGCGCGACCCACTTCTGTGCGTCGCGCAGCACGCCCAGGCTGGGCACGGCCTCGACGACCGCGTGCAGGACGGCCAGACCCGGGCCGGTGGCCAGCGCGGCGGGTGTCAGGATCGACGCCACTGCCAGCACCAGCAACGGTCGTGCGGCGCGCGAATGCCGAAGCGTGAAGAACCCGGCGGCGACCAGCGCGAGCAGCACGACAGCGGACACCAAAGTGAAATACGTTGTGCGCGAAGCTGGTACGGCGTCACCGTTCCAGATGCCGCCCAAGCTGGCCAGGCTGCCCAACGTGCCCAGCGCAGGTTCGGCGCGCGCCGCGAATGCGGCGATGCCCGGGGTGTGGGCCCACATCCGATCCGTCGACGACAGACCCAGTATCGCGGCGGTCAACCATGGCAGCGCCGCCAGCGCGGCGTCACCCAATACGATTGCAGCGCAACGCCGGCGCGATACGCCAGTGCCCGTCACCGCAACGCATGCCAACCCGACGGTGGCGGCCAGGATCAACCCGGTCGGGGTCAGACCGGCCAGCGCGATCCAGAACGCCAGGCCGAAAAAGCTTGGCCAGATGCTACTTTCGGTCGAACGCAGCGTGACCACCGTAGTCGCAACCCACGGCAGGCAGCCGTAGCCGAGCAACAGGCTCCAATGCCCTTGCAGGAGCCGCTCGCCGACATAGGGATTCCAGATCGCCAGCGTGATCGCCACGAATTGGCCGCCGGCACCGGACTCCGGCAGCAGCTGCGCGACCAGTCGCGCCGCGCCCCAGCCGGCCAGCCACAAGCCGGCGACGAGCAATGCTTTCACCACGATGCCGCCGTCGACGACATGCGAGGTCAGCGCAATCGCGAAATCCTGTGGTGTCGCCCGCGGAGCCGAGACCAGGCCGAGAGCGCCGTCGGTGAAGTACGACCGCGGCGTCGAGACCGCGTCGCGCAGTAGTAGGTAGCCGGGCCTCAGCAGCGGCGCCACCACGAGGAGCGCCAACGCCAGTGCGTACCCGGGACGGGTCCACCGCAGAACCCGGTGGGGGAGCGCCCGCACGCGCTGAACCAGCTAGGAGCGGTCGGGTGGCGCGGGAGTCGAAGGACCTCCCGAACTCGACGGTCCGTCTCGCTTGACGTCCTTGGGCTGGGTGGGAATCTTCTCGGTCTCTGCTTCGGCACCGGGCACCCGCTCGACCGGCTGCTCGCCGCGACCGAAGAATCCGCGATCGGCTGCATCCTGATCGGGTTCGTTCAACGCAGTCTCGGTGCGCAGGCTGAACGAGCCGAGCAGCAGCCCGCCGATCAGAGCGATCACGCCCGCCGCGGTGAAGGTGATCGGCAGCACCCGGGACCACAGTGCCAACCGGTCGCGCTCGTTGCGCGCGGCGTTGACCTGGGACTCGACCGTCTCCTCGTTAGAGGTGATCTTGTAGTCGACCAGCGTCACCTCTGGCTTCAACGCATCCCGCGCGTAGTAGTGGTTGGCGCGCTCTTGTTCTTTGACGATCGTGCCGGACTCCGGGTCGACCCAGAACGTCCGCTGCGCGGCGTAGTAGCGGGTCATGGTGATCTTCTCGTCCGGATCGCCCGGTAGGCCCCACATGAAAGCGGTGTTGGTGACCTTGCTGTCCGCGTCGTCGGCGTACAGCGACGGATACCTGATCGGCTCGGCCAGCTTGCCGTCCGCGTCGTAGCCGACGTCCTGGGTGAACTTGTAGACCGACAGGCCGTTGACGTCTTCTTCACCGTTGTAGTTGGCCTCGAACGCCTTCTGCGCGATCGGGTCGAAGTACGGGTACGAGCGCTTCTCGGTGTGGAACGGAAAGCGGTAGGACAGCCCCTCGTGCGGTAGCGCGATGTTGGTGGCCGGACTTTCGTCTTTGAATCCGCGCGGCTTCTGCACCGCGCCGCCGGGATGGGTGTCGTCGGACACCGCTGTCGCCGACTTGCGGTTGAGGGTGACCGTGTCGACCAGAGCGAGCAGCAGGCCGGAGTCCTTCTGCTTGTCGCTGCGCCGAACCGAGCTACCCACCTGGAACGTGACGACGTCGGCGTTGGCGGGGGATTCGACGTCGATCTGTTGCTGCGACTACCACCGGCACGTTCTTGTCGACGACGAGCTTCGGGCTGTACAGCGACGCGGGGTCGACGGTCGTCCCGCTGCCTTCACCGATCAACGTCGCATCCAGATCGAGCGGAATCTTGGTGATCCTGCTGCCGGTGTAGGTCGACAACAGCAGCGCGGCGATCAACAGCGCGGCTCCGAGTCCCATGATCCCGCACGCGGCCATCCGCAACATGACTGCTCGGTTCACGTTGCCGTGACCTCCTTCTGGTCTCGTCCGGTTCAGGCCAGTAAACCTGTTCCGCCCTGAACCCCCGGCGACCTGGGGTTCTACCTGCTTGCGGCGCTGCAGCGAAGCAAAACTCGTTCGACCCTAACAGCATTATTTAAGGTCGCCGTTTATGTCCCCAGGGTGGGCAAATCGGGTTTGCCCGTTCACCCGGCAGACTGTCGTTATGGATCCCAACGGAGCAGGTGGGCGGCACCCGCAAATTCCTGCCCGCCGTCGAAGGGATGCGGGCCTGCGCCGCAATCGGCGTCGTCGTCACCCACGTGGCGTTCGACACCGGGCACTCCAGCGGATTCGACGGTCGGCTGTTCGGCCGCTTCGATCTGGCGGTCGCGGTGTTCTTCACGTTGTCGGGGTTCTTGCTGTGGCGCAGCCACGCCGCCGCGGCTCGCGGTCTGGCGCCGCGCCCGGCCACCGGTCACTATCTACGGTCGCGGGTTGTCCGCATCATGCCCGCGTATCTGGTTGCGGTCGTGGTGATTCTGGCGCTGCTGCCGGACGGCAATCACCCGAACCTCACGGTGTGGCTGGCGAATCTGTCGCTCACCCAGGTCTACGTGCCGCTGACGCTGACCGCCGGACTGACGCAGATGTGGAGCCTGTCGGTCGAGGTCAGCTTCTATCTGGCGCTGCCGATCCTGGCGGTGCTGGCCGCCCGTCTGCCGGTCCGCGCCCGGGTGCCGGCCATCGCGGCTCTGGCTGTCGCAAGCTGGTTTTGGGGTTGGCTCCCGCTTCACACCGCGCCCGGGCTCAATCCGTTGACCTGGCCGCCGGCATTCTTCTCGTGGTTCGCCGCGGGCATGCTGCTCGCCGAATGGATCTACAGCCCGATCGGCTGGCCACACCGACTCGCGCGGCACCGCCTGCCGATGGCCGTGGTGGTGCTGGCGGCCTATCTGGTTGCGGCCTCGCCGCTGGCCGGGCCGGCCGGGTTGGTCCCGAGCAGCGCTGCGCAGTTCACCGTCAAGACCGCGATGGGTGCGCTGGTGGCCGCGGGCCTGGTGGCGCCGTTGGTGCTCGACCGGCCCGACGACGCCCACCGACTTCTGGGTAGTGCCCCGATGGTGACGCTCGGACGCTGGTCCTACGGAATCTTCATCTGGCATCTTGCCGCGCTGACGATGGTGTTTCCGGTGATCGGTCAGTTCGCGTTCCATGGCCACATGCCCGAGGTGCTGGCGTTCACGCTGGTCTTCAGTATTGCGATTTCCGCGGTGAGCTACGCGCTGGTCGAATCGCCGTGCCGGGAAGCGTTGCGGCGGTGGGAATTACGCAGGAGTCCACGCCCGCAGGAGGGTGGGGCCGTCAGCCCGCGTCAAGAAGACGCAGTCGCGCCATGATCTCGTTGCGGACCGCGGAGCGGCGGGCCTTGCCGGCGTCGTCGCGCAGCGGACTCGTCGACGAACTCCACGGTCGCCGGCACCTTGTAGCCGGCGATGCGGTCGCGCAGAAACTCCTGCACCGTCTGCTCATCCAGTTCGGCACCGGCCTGAACCAGGGCATAAGGCACCTGCCCAAGATCCTCATGCGGCACCCCAACGACCAAGCAGGACAACACATCCGGATGCTCGGACAGCGCCGCTTCGATCTCGGCCGGATACACGTTGCGGCCGCCGACGGTGAACATGTCCACCCGGCGGTCGGAGATGTAGAGAAACCCGTCGGCATCGAAGTAGCCGAGGTCGCCCAACGAATCCCAGCCGTCGCGGGATTTCGCCGTCGCGCCGACGTAGCGGTAGGTGGGCGCGCTGCCCGGGCTGGGCCGCATGTAGATCTCGCCCACCTCGCCGGGCGGGCACGGGTTGCCGTCGTCGTCGAGCACCTTCATCTCGCCGGCCACCACGATGCCGACCGAGCCGCGGTGAGCCAGCCACTGATCGCCGGAGATGAATGTCAGCGCCTGTAATTCGGTGCCGCCGTAGAGTTCCCAGACCTTCTCCGGTCCGAGCAGGTCGATCCATGCCTGCTTGATGGCGGGCGGGCACGGGGCGCCCAAGTGCCAGAACCGGCGCAGTGACGACAGGTCGTAGGCGTCGGGGTTGTCGTGATAGACCGGCAGCGCCCGCTGCATGATGGTCGGCACCGTGGTCAGGAACGTGACCCGGTGGTCGCTGATCAGTCGGAGGAACTTCTCCGGCTCGAACCGGCTCATCAGCACCAGGTGGTGGCGCATCAGCAGCGCGATGGTCGCGGTGGTGAAACCGGTGTTGTGCGACAGCGGCACCGGGACCAGCGTGATGTCGCCCTCTTGGGCGCCGAGCGGATAGCCGATGGCCGCCGGAATGCGGCTGTCGCCGCCGGATTCGATGAGCTTCGGACGGCCGGTGCTGCCACCGGACCCCATTGCTTTCCACACCGGCGACACTGCTTCGGGTAACGCGGCATCGGACAATGCCGGGTCCGGTTCGAAATCAGCTGGCACACTGGGTATTTCGGCATGAACCCTACCGACCAACAACGTCGGTGGCCGCAATTCGAGCAGGCCGGCCAGCTCGGTGTCGGGCAATCGGGCGGACAGCGGTTGCGGCACGGCACCGAGCTTCCAGCAGGCCACCGCGGCCTGGATCCACTCGATCCCGTTGGGCAGCACCATGGTCACGTAGTCACCGACGCCGACACCCCGCTCGGCGTACGCGCGGGCCAGCCGGTTCGTCGAGCGATCGAGCTCGCCGCGGGTCAGCGTGCGCCCGTCGCAAGTGACGGCCGGCTCGTCGGGAGCGAGTGCGGCCAGCGCAGAGATCTGGGCGCCGATCGGCGGGATCGGCGCGGTCACGAGTAGGCGCCCTGCCGCTCGAAGATGCGACGCGGGTTGTCCACGAGCATGGTGTGCAATTGCTCGTCGGTGACCCCGCGTTCTTTGAGCGCGGGAATGACGTCGTTGTGGATGTGCAGGTAGTGCCAGTTCGGCGCCATCTGTGGCACCACCTCTTCGGGGATCGCGTCGAAGTAGCAATTGGCATCGTGGGACAACACCATCTTGTCGGCGTGCCCCCGCTCGCACATCTGTCGCGACGATGTTCACCCGGTCCTCGAACGGCGAGGATGACGTCGATGCCGAACCGGTCCATCCCGAGGTAGGAGCCGCGGGCGATCAGCTCCTCGAGATAGCCGATGTCGGTGCTGTCGCCGGAGTGCCCGATGATCACCCGGCTCAGGTCGACGCCCTCCTCCTCGAAGATCTTCCTGCTGTTCGAGCCCGCGGCGAAGCCCGGCGTGGGTATGCGTGGAGATCGGTACCCCGGTGCGCCTGTGCGCCTGGGCCACCGCGCGCAGCACCCGCTCGACACCCGGTGTGACGCCGGGTTCGTCGGTGGCGCACTTGAGGATTCCTGCCTTGACGCCGGTGTCGGCGATGCCCTCCTCGATGTCGCGGACGAACATGTCGGCCATGATCTCCGGGCCGCCGAGCAGTCCGCCGGGACCCTCGTAGTGGAACCGGAAAGGGATGTCGTTATAGGTGTAGAGACCGGTCGCGACGACGATGTTCAGGTCGGTCGCCGCGGCGACCCGGGCGATGCGCGGGATGTAGCGGCCCAACCCGATCACGGTCAGGTCGACGATGGTGTCGACGCCGCGCGACTTCAGCTCGTTGAGCCGCTCGATCGCGTCGGCCACCCGTTTGTCTTCGTCGCCCCATGCTTCCGGATAGTTCATCGCTATCTCGGTCGTCAAGATGAACACGTGCTCGTGCATCAGCGTGACGCCGATATCGGTGGTAGTTACAGGTCCCTGAGCGGTATTCACTGACGACACGTAGCCGACTCTAGGACTACGGCGGCGTCCGATGGTCCGGATCGGGGAGACGGGATCGAATCGGGAATTTGTCCGCTCCGACTCTTGCGAAGTGACGTGGCTCACCCTAAAGTGACCAGTGGTCATCCACCGGAGGAGGGCTGATGCCGACGGTCACCTGGGCTCGCGTCGATGCCACGCGACGGGCCGCAGTGATAGAAGCTGCGGAGGCGGAGTTCGGTGCGCACGGCTTCTCCGGCGGCAGTCTCAACGTGATCGCCCGGCGTGCCGGCGTCGCCAAAGGCAGCCTGTTCCAATACTTTGCCGACAAACGCGACCTTGTATGCGTTCATCACCGACGTCGTCAGCCAGCGGGTGCGGGCTTACATGGAGGACCGGATCCGTGAGCTCGATCCGAGTCGGCCGTTCTTCGACTTCCTGACCGACTGGCTCGACGTGTGGATCGCCTACTTCGCCGACCATCCGCACGAACGCTCGCTGCACGCGGCAGCCAGCCTGGAAGTCGACACCGATGCCCGGATCAGCGTGCGCAGCGTCATCCATCGCCACTATCTGGAAGTGCTGCGGCCACTGGTGCGCGACGCCCAACTGCGGGGCGAGTTTCGCAAGGATGCCGACACCGACGCGTTGATGTCGTTGCTGCTGTTGATCTTTCCGCACCTGGCGCTCGCGCCTTACATGCGCGGGCTGGATCCAATCCTGGGTCTCGATGACCCCACCCCAGAGCAGCCCGCGCTGGCAGTCCGCCGTCTGGTAGCCGTGTTGACCGCGGCATTTGCCCCGATTCCCCAAGGCAGCAACAAGATTGAGCCACAAAAGATCTGAGGAGGTCTGATGACACGCACACATTCAGATTCACTGGCAGCCGGCGGTCTCAACTGGGACAGCCTGCCGCTCAAGTTGTTCGCCGGCGGCAATGCCAAATTCTGGAATCCCGCCGACATCGACTTCTCGCGGGACCGCGCCGACTGGGAGCGGCTGAACGACGATGAACGCGATTTCGCCACCCGGCTGTGCGCGCAGTTCATCGCCGGCGAGGAGGCGGTGACCGAGGACATCCAGCCGTTCATGTCCGCGATGCGCGAAGAAGGACGCCTCGGCGACGAGATGTACCTGACTCAGTTCGCCTTCGAAGAGGCCAAGCACACCCAGGTTTTTCGCCTGTGGCTCGACGCCGTCGGGATGACCGAGAACCTTCAGCCCTACCTGGAACCGCTAACGGCTTATCGGACGATGTTCTACGACGAGCTGCCGGACGCCCTCAACGCCTTGTCGTCCGATGCGTCACCGGCAGCGCAGATCCGGGCGTCAGTCACCTACAACCACGTCGTCGAGGGCATGCTGGCGCTCACCGGCTACTACGCGTGGCACAAGATCTGCGTCGAACGCGGAATCTTGCCCGGCATGCAGGAATTGGTGCGCCGCATCGGCGACGATGAGCGCCGCCACATGGCGTGGGGCACCTTCACCTGCCGTCGCCACGTCGCAGCCGACGACGCCAACTGGAATGTGTTCGAGTCGCGGATGAACGACCTGATGCCACTCGCGCTCGACGCCACCGCGCAGGGATTCGCGCTGTTCGACGTGCCGCCGTTCAATCTGGTGCAGGACGAAATGATGCAGTACGCCGCCGACAAGGGCATGCGCCGGTTCGGCACCATCTCCAGCGCACGCGGACGTCCACTCGCCGAGATCGACCTCGACTACTCGCCGGTGCAACTGGAAGACACCTTCGCCGCTGAAGACGAGAAGGCTTTGGCGGGCGTCTAGATCTGGCGGCCGAGATCGACGCCAGCGCGGGAAACTTCGAGTAGATCCCGCGTCAGCGTCGATCCCAACGCGTCTGTCTAGTGGCGGCGGCCCGCAGCGGCTAGCCCACCCACACCGTTTTGGCGTTGCAGAATGCCCGGATCCCGAGGTTGGCCAGCTCCCGGCCGTAGCCGGACCGCTTGACGCCGCCGAACCCGAGTTCGGGGTAGGACACTGTCATCCCGTTGATGAAGACCTGGCCGGCCTCGATGTCGTCGATGAAGCGCTCCTGCTCGGCCTCGTCGTTGGTCCACGCGTTGGAACCGAGCCCGAACGTGGTGGCGTTCGCGATCTCGATCGCCTCGTCGATGCCCGAGGCGCGATACATCGAGGCGACCGGGCCGAACACCTCTTCGGTGTAGAGCGCCATGTCCTTGGTGATGTCGGTGACCACGGTCGGCGGGTAGAACCAGCCGGGCTGGTCGGGGGTCTTGCCGCCGAGGCGGACCTTCGCGCCCGCAGCGACGGCTTCGTCGACCTGCTTGGCGATTTCGTCGCGGCCGGACTCGGTGGCCAGCGGGCCCACGTCGGTGTCCGGGTCAGTCGGGTCGCCGACCTTGAGCCCCTGCATAGTCTCGACGAACTTGTCGACGAACGCGTCGTAGATGTCGGTGTGCACGATGAACCGCTTCGCGGCGATACAGGACTGGCCGTTGTTCTGCACCCGGGCCTTGACCGCGGTCTTGACGGCCGCCTCGAGGTCGACCGACGGCATCACGATGAAGGGGTCGCTGCCGCCGAGTTCCATCACGGTGGGCTTGATCTCGTCACCGCAAATGGCGGCGACGGACTGGCCGGCCGGTTCACTCCCGGTGAGCGTCGCCGCTTTGACCCGGGGGTCGCGCAGGATGGCTTCGACGGCGCTGGAGGACACCAGCAGCGTCTGGAAACAGCCTTCGGGGAATCCGCCGCGCGCGATCACGTCGGACAGGTACAGCGCCGACTGCGGAACGTTGGAGGCGTGTTTGAGCAGGCCGACGTTGCCGGCCATCAGGGCAGGGGCGGCGAATCGGACGGCCTGCCAGAGCGGGAAGTTCCACGGCATCACGGCGAGCACCACGCCCAGCGGCTGCCAGCGGGTGTACGCCCTTTTCGCTCCGACCTTGGACGCCTCGGCGGGCTCGTCGGCCAGCAGCTTCTCGGCGTTCTCGGCGTAATAGCGAAAACCGCTGGCGCACTTGATCGCCTCGGCCTTCGCGGACTTCAGGGTCTTGCCCATCTCGAGGGTCATCATGGCGCCGACCTCGTCGGCTTCCTTCTCGAGAAGATCAGCGGTGGCGTTTGCCCACTCGGCGCGCTGGGCAAACGTGGTGGAGCGGTGGTAGTCGAGGAAGCGCTCGTGAGCGCGGGCGATTGCGGCGTCGACGTCGCTGTCAGTAGCGGCGTCGAAGGTTTTGACTGTCTCGCCGGTGGCCGGGTTGATGGTCGCGATGGGCACGGTGACATCCTTCGCTGCATAGATGGTGAAAGTTTCAACACATAGCCTGCCACTAACGTTCCTCAAAGGGAGGTGCCGATGAGTAAAGCGGCCGAGTTAATAGTCAAGTGCCTGGAAAACGAGGGCGTCGAGGTGGTCTTCGGACTGCCCGGTGAGGAGAACATCCGCTTCGTGCAGGCGCTGGCCGCGTCGCGCATCCGCTATGTGCTCACCCGCCACGAGCAAGCGGCGTCGTTCATGGCCGAGATGTACGGGCGGGTCACCGGGCGTGCGGCGGTGGTGTCCGCAACGCTGGGCCCGGGTGCGATCAACATGCAGCTCGGTGTCGCCGACGCCACCACCAACAGCACGCCGCTGGTCGCGATCTCTGCCCAGGTAGGCCAGAACCGGCAGTACAAGGAGTCACACCAGTACGTCGACTTGGTCTCGATGTTCGCGCCGATCACCCGATGGGCCGCTGGGATCCCGACTGCTGAGGCGATACCGGAGATGGTTCGCAAGGCGTTCAAGCTTGCCGAGACCGAACGCCCGGCCGCGGTGTACCTCGCCGTGCCCGAACACATCGATGCCGACGAGGCCGACTACGACCTGGGCCCGTTGCCGCGCAACGTCGTTCACGCTGACGCACCCGCCGCCCGCCAAGTAGCGCGCGCCGTCGACATCCTGCGCAAGGCCAAGCGGCCGGTGCTTTTGGCCGGACACGGCGCGGCCCGTTCCGGCGCGACCGATGCTCTGGTGCGCTTCTCGGAGAAGTTCGGCATCCCGGTGGCCAACACGTTCCATGGCAAGGGCGTGATGCCCGATGATCACCCCAACAGCATCGGGGCGCTGGGGTTCATGCGGCACGACTACGTCAACTTCGGTTTCGACAACGCTGACGCCATCATCACGGTGGGATATGAGCTGCAGGAGTTCGACCCGGTCCGGATCAACCCGAAAGCCGACAAGAAGATCATTCACATTCACCGCTTCCCGGCTGAGGTCGACGCGCACTACTCGGTCGATGTCGGGATCATCGGCGACATCAGCGAGTCGCTGGACGCGCTGGCCGAAGGGCTTCAGGACCACGTCTTCGCCGCCGATCCGGAGATCCCCGGAGCAGGTTTGCTCAGCGAGGAATTCGCCGGGGGACAACAGGATTCGCGGTACCCGTTGGCGCCGGCGCGGGTCGTCGCCGACACCAGGGCCGCGCTGGACCGCTCCGACATCGTGCTGGTCGACACCGGCGCCACCAAAATGTGGATGGCCCGGCTCTACCCGACGTATGAACCCAACACTTGCCTGATCTCAAATGGGTTATCCACCATGAGTTTCGCGCTGCCCGGTGCCCTCGGAGTCAAGTTGGCCAAACCGGACTCGAAGGTACTGGCAGTGGCCGGTGACGGGGCCTTCCTGATGAACTCCCAAGAGATCGAGACCGCTGTCCGGGAAAAGATTCCGCTAGTCGTGCTGATCTGGGAAGACGGCGGATACGGCCTGATCGAGTGGAAGATGGACCTCGAACTCGGCGAGCACCACTATGTCAAATTCGGCAACCCTGACATCATGAAGTACGCGGAAAGCTTTGGCGCCAAGGGTTATCAGATCAAGAGCGCCGACGAATTGCTACCCACCTTGCGGGCCGCGCTCGACGAGGACGGCGTTTCACTGATCTGCTGCCCGGTGGACTACTCCGACAACCTGCGCTTGACCGACCGTCTCGGCGAACTCGACGAAACGCTTTAGCGTCCATGGCGCCGTCAGGTCTCAGGGCGGCGGCCTGCCCGCGATGACCGCGCCGAAATTCTTCAGCGCCGTATTGCCGTCCAGCCAGTAGCTGCTGTGGGCGCCGATGCTGGGCAGCCCGAAAGGCCCGGCCGGGCCCGGGTCGGCGGCAAGTCGATGGGCGCCGAAGCCCGGTGCGATCGGGTCGGCGCCCAGGGTCCATTCGGTGACGACGCCGCCCATGCTGATCGCGTCGTTCGCGGCGCGCATCACGTAGACGTTGCCGTGGGTGTGCACGTCCAGCCGGTCGGCATGGTCGACCAGCATCCCGGGGCTGCCCACCGCGATGATGTTGTCGGCGTCGAGGTGGCGCCCGTGGGAGGCGGCCGCTCCGAGCACCGTCGAGCCGTAGCTGTGCCCGATCACGGTATCGACGGACGCCGCGCCGACATGGGACGCCCGCTGCCCGTTTTCGAAAGCGT
The DNA here is from genome assembly GCA_963750885.1 of uncultured Actinomycetota bacterium. GTDB lineage: Bacteria > Actinomycetota > Actinomycetes > Mycobacteriales > Mycobacteriaceae > Mycobacterium. The sequence continues at coordinate 300,402 of CAVVSN010000024.1, read as the reverse complement.
CGAGCCGGTCCGCACCGCCGTACGCGGGTTGGGGAAAAGCGGCACGGCTCAAATCCATTGGACGGTCGTAGCCCATCCACGTCGTCACCGCGACGTCACCTGGCTGCAGGCCCGGGTCGGCGGTCATGGTGGCGTTGTACATCGCCAGCGACTTCTCGTCGCTGAACGACAGCCGGGCCAGCCCCTGGCCGGTTCCGGGTATGAAGACCGCATTGCGGGAGGCGGTGTCGGGATTGCCGATCGCCACCGCGCCGCGGCCGGACTCGTCCAGCATCCCCAGATATCGTCGCGGCCCTTTGCCAGTGTCCAAGGTTGCCTGCACTGCCGCGTAACCCGCGAGGCGGTTTGAGGCGACGGTGAGCTGCGACTGCAACGCGTAGAGGGCGCCGTCGTCGACGTGCGGCACACTCGTCAGTGCTTCGATGTTGTGCTGTATCCGGTCGACGTCCGACTGGGACTGCAGTTCCAAGTCGGCCAGGTGCAGTCGGTTGAAATGGTCCTTGCCCAGGTGGTCCAGGGGATCCCATGGCATCCCAGGGTGGTTGCCGACGCCGTGGTCCTGGTTGTACAGCCAATCCTTTTCATCGGGGCTGAGCTGATTCCACAGCGCGTGGAACTGTTTGGGATCGTCCGGCAACGGGCCGGATAGCGCATCTTGGATTCGCGGTCGATTGTCGTGCGGGCCAGGCGGAACCGGCCGGTCACCGTCGGCCATGTCGATCGCGTCCGCCAGTTCCCGATCAGTTGAACCAGCTTCTGCCACAATCGCATCCAGCCGACGCTGCAGCTGCATTTCGGCGATCAGTGCCGCCGTCGGCGGCCCGCTGAAGTTCGAACGCGGCATCACCGTGTTGGTGGCCCGGTCGATCGTCATCTGCAACTCGCCCGCGTCGCGGCGCAACGTGATCAACGCTGACTGCACCCGGGCAATGTCGTCGGCCGCCTTGACGGCCGCTCTTGCCACCACCAGTGATTCGTTGCCGTGCGCGTCGAGGTCGAGGCGGATCGACGCGCCCGCGTGCCGGCGGGCTTGCGCGGTGGCGCCCTGCCACATGTCGAACACCGCCAACGAATCCAGTTGGCGCGCAGCCTCTAACGTCGCCTGGCCACGCGCGGCGGCGGCGTGGAACACCTCGCGCACCGACTCGGCGTTCCACCGGTCGATGTCGGCCACCGTGAGTGCCGTATCCCCAGCCGCCATGTCTCACCACCTCAGAAGGAAAAGCGCTGCCTATCCCGTAACAGCAGGGCAGCGGCGTCGCAAGTCACCCGTCGACGGGTCACCCGGGGATGGGGAGCTGCATGCACAGCTGAGCGTTAATGCTCAGCGGTACGCGTCACGGTCGAGGCGGCCAGTGCGGCAAGGGAAATCAGCGCAAGTAGCTGCACGCCGGCGGAATGGCCGGCGTACCCGTCGACCGATCGCCACGGGTGGCGGGACAGGGCCGCGCCGGCCAGGGTCAATCCACTCGCGCTCAACCACAGCGTGGCGCTGTCGCGTCGTTGCGGACTCGTCCGCAGCACCCAGCGCAGGCCCAGCGCGGCGGCGAAGACCGCGATGCCTGCCGCACCGGCGATGACGGCGCCGGCCGTCAGCACCGGGACCGCGGACCAGAGTCCGGGCGTCCACGGGCACGCCGCGGGATCGGTGGACCGGCGTCGCTGTGGCCACCACGCCAGCAAGGCGAGCAACGGCAACAACGCCAGACCACCGGCCAGGCCGATCCGGTACAGCGAGTTGGGCGCGAAGCTCAGCGTGATGGTGCCCGACGTTCCGGCCGGTACTACCCACGCCTGCTGCCATCCGTTGACTGCCAACGGTTTCAGCCGATCTCCGATGCTGGTGTGCGCCACCCAGCCGGCGTTGATGCTTTCGGGCACCACCAGCACCCGCGCCGTTTTCGCGTCCGGGACGTTGACCTCGCGACGGGCCGGGCCCCATGCGCCGGTGGTCACAGGTGTTGGGGTGGCGGTGGTTGATTGCGCGGCGAGCGGACCGGCCAGTTGCGCGCCGTCGACGACGAATTGTGGTCCGGGACTTACCACCAGCTCCTGCTCGCCGGCAGGAAGCTGGATCGGCTCACTGTCACAGGGCTGGGCGCTCACCGGGGCACCGTCCAGCAGCGCGCCGACCGTCGTGTGCACTTCGGTGTGCACGAATCGGCCGGCGATGGCGATGATCGGACCGTGTTCGCAGTCGACGGTGATGTCGCGACCCCGGTTGCGGGCCGCGTCGGCGACGGCGATCGGAGTGCCGTCGGTGGCCAGCGCCGCGATGTCGGCCAGCCCCGGCGGTTTGAGCTGGTCGAAACCCACCGCGGTTCGGTCGATGACGTCTTTCCAGTCCAGCAGGCTGATCATCACGGTGTCGGTGACCTTGGGATTCAGCGAAATAGTCTGCGGCCCAGACATTTTTAATGTGTGGGCCTGCGGGCCGTCGCCGAGGTCGACGGCGACCATCGTCGGGTGCGCGGGCACGGACGACGAGGTCGGTGTGAGTCGCAGGCCGGTCACCTCGGTGGGCTGGGGCAGGGTGAGGGTGAGCGTCGGGGGTGTCTTGTGCTGCACCACCCGCTGCTGCGCCGTCCATGCGGTGGTCGGGTCGCCGTCGGTGGCCGCATAGGCGGCGCCGAGGACGTCGACCGAATCGGAGTCGCCGTGGGCCTGGGTGGTGTCCGGTTCGGCGATCAGGTCGGCCAGCTTCGGTCCCGAACGTGCCCGCAACCAGATCGTCGGCACCACCGAAATCGGCGCGGGCACACTCAAGGTGCGGCTGAAGGAGGCCGGCGACTCCGGTGCGAGCGCCATCGAGGGTGCGCACTGCATGTCCTCAAGACCCATCGCGCAGCCCGGCCTGCCCAGCGGTTCGGTTCCCAGATCCCATTGCGCGACAGCCGCGTTGGGCGGAGCTGCCGGGACCAGGGCGGTGTGCCGCACGTTGATCGGATGCGCGTAGCCCTTGGCGTCGTACTGGGTGATCGACAAGTCGGTGATCGCGAACTGCACCCCCGGCGATCCGTCGTCGGTGCCGATCGCGGTGATCCGCACCCAGGGTGTTTCGCCGTAGGGGAGCGCACCCGTGACCGGTTTTCCTGCCTCATCGAATCTCAGTGTTGTTGTCCCGGTGGCAGTTTCGATCTCCACCCGGCGCACCTGGGCCCCGACGGTGGTTGGGCTGGGGTTGATGGTGATGACGGCATTGGTCACCGGATGGTCGAAGTCGACCTGTAGCCACTGGCCCACAGCCGACTGCAAAGCGTTGGACACCCAGGCGGTGGCCGAATCGGCGTCGATCGCGGCGGCAGGCGACGCCGCGGTGGCGACGTCGGGCAGCACCGTCGAGTCCGACGACGAACTGGATGCCGTCAGCCGGCCGCCGGTCCACGCGCCGTAGACCGTGTCGGCGCCCGGGCTTGGATAGTCGGGCACCCGGTTGAAGGTATGCCGGGTATCGCCGGGTGCCCGGATCGCCGACGAGTGGTCGTCGACCCGGCCGTAGTCGGTCTCCCGTGCCAGCGGCGTATCGGTGACCAGGGCAACCGGAACCGGCACTCCCGCGGCCATCGCGTCCGCGGTCAGCAGCGCCGGACCCAGCGCCGGTTGCCCGGTCAGCCGTCGGCGCTCGTCGAGTCGCAGCAGTGCCTCCGGACCACCGTCGACGCGCGGCATCTGGTCGATGTCGGCGAGATAGGGAGCGCCGCCGGTGTTCGCTCCGTCGACCCGGTAGATCTCGACCGCGGGATATCGCGGACGCAACCCGCTGTCGGACACGAACCCCGCTACCGGCTCAGACCCGACCGGGGCGCCGAACTGGGCGACCTTCTGCAGGCGGGGCGAGCCGGTGATCGCCCGATGCACCAGGATCGGGCGGGCCGACCGGGACGTATCCGGATCCAGGTCGTTGCGCACCACCAGATAGGAAATTCCCTGTCCAGCAAGCGTATCCGCGAGCCCCGCAGAAGCCGTTCCGGCAGCGAACAAACGCTGAACCGCGTCCAGCGCGCGGATGGTCTGTGGTGGGGTCAGCGGGATGGAGTCACGCACACCCCATGGGCTGTCGCCGAGCACCTGCAGTGGCTCGTCGTGGCTGGTGCCCCACAACTGGGTGGCGAACGGCGCACCGGGAACCACGAGCACCCGGCCCGGGATCGGCGTTCCGGTGTTGTGGGCGGAGAGCCAGTCCGCGGTCTCGTGCCAGTAGCGCGGTATCGCGGTGAACGTGCCGGGCGGGGTGATTCGCCCGGTCCAGGCCAGCGACGTCGCGGCCATCAGCGCCGTCAATGCCACGATCCCCACCGCGATCCGCTTGTCGCGCTCCGGATGGGCAAACGCGTTCAGCCACACTGTTTTCGGCGCGCTACCCGGCAACGGGACTCGGCCCAGCAGCTGGGCCAGACCCAACACCACCGGGATGCGGATCAGCGACTCCAGCTTGTGCACATTGCGTAGCGGCGCGCCGCCGGCGTCCAGAAAGGCCTGGACCTGTTGCGCCACTGGCGAACCCAGCCCACCGCTGTATCCGATGCCCAGCAACGCCACCCCGAGCAGCAGCATCGTCACCAATCGGCCACGGGAGGGCATGCCGCTCATGGCGAGCCCGGCCAGCCCGGCCGCCGCCACCAGACAGGTGGCCACGATGGCGACCGACCCGGTGACCAGTGGCGCGCCCGCGGTGGCGTTGGGCGCAACGAACGGCGTCCAACTGTCGGTACCGCGCAGCACCTCGACCACCGACGACCATTGCGTCGTCACCCCGGACGACTCGATGAAATCCAGAAACGGCGGGCTGATCCGGGCCATCAGAACCAGGGCCGCCACCCACCACGTCATGGCCAGCACCATCGCCAGCAGCCACCACGCGGTGTAGCGCCACCACCGCCGGTTGGGCCGGTGGCAGGCCCACCAGATCACCGCGGGCAGACACCCGGCCAGCGTCGCGATCGCGTTGACCGCACCCATCAGCGCGACGGCCACCCCGGCCTGGCCGGCCAGCCGCCGCACCGAACGCCCGTTGATCGCGCAGCGCCAGGATCGTCGGCAGCAGCACCCACGGCGCCAGCATGATCGGCAGGGTCTCCGACGAGATCGACCCCACGGTGGTCAGCACCCGTGGCGACAGCGCGAAGGCCGCTGCTGCGACAACCCGCGACGTCGGGCTGCCGATGCCCAGTGCCTCGGCGACCCGGAGCAACCCCCAGAAGCCGACGGTCAGCAGCAGCGCCCACCACAGCCGTTGGGTGACCCAGCCCGGCAGCCCCAGCAGGTGACCGGCCAGGAAGAAGGTGCCGTGCGGGAAGAGGTAGCCGTAGGCCTGGTTCTGCGCCTGCCCGAACGGCAGGTCGCTGTTCCACAGATTGGTCGCGCGGGACAGGAAACGCATTGGGTTGGCGGTCAGGTCGAGCTTGGTGTCCGGGGAGACCCGGCCGGGTGAGGAGGCGAAGGTCAGCGCCAGCGCTATCGCCGCGACCAACCACAGCCAGCGGCGGGATGCCTGCGTGACCTCAACGGGCCCTGATTCGGCCCGCATCGTCGTCGGGCGGCTAGCTGCGGTTGCCGTACTCGACCCGGTTGAGCACCGACGACTGCGGGTCGCCTCCGGGGAGCGGCGGCTTGGTGTCCTGTTGCACCATCAGCGTGATCCCGAAGATCGCCGCCGCACCCAGCAACAGGCCGACCACGACGCTGGCGGCAGCGGGCGCAACGAAGCGATTCATAGCTGCCCAACCTAGCAGAAGCCGAGGTCGCGGCCGCTGAGGTCGCTGGCCGTACGGCCGAGTCAGGCACATGACAGCATGGCCTGATGGGTTTGCCACGCATCCTGGCCGTACTTGCCGCCGTCACGGCGCTGATGACGGGGTGCAGCCACACCTCGAAACCCGCGTCGGCCCCGGCGACTTCGTCGCCGACCAAGGCGCCTCCGCCCGCCAAACCGGCCTGCGGGGATCCGGCATCCATACCGCTGCGCGACAAGCTGGCCCAGCTGTTGATGGTCGGCGTGCGCAACGGCGACGACGCCAAAACCGTAGTGGCGACCTACCACGTCGGCGGCATCTTCATCGGCAGTTGGACCGACCTGTCGATGCTGGGCCCCAACCTGGTCAAGGACTTGAGCGTCAGCACCGCGCTGCCGCTGGCGGTCAGCGTCGACGAGGAGGGTGGCCGGGTTGCCCGGCTGTCCAAGCTGATCGGGCCGGCGCCGTCGGCCCGTGAGCTGGCCCAGAAACACACCCCCGACGAGGTCTACGGGATGGCCCTCGACCGGGGTCACCGGATGCGCGGCCTCGGCATCACCGTCGACTTCGCGCCCGACGTCGACGTGACCAATGCCCCCGACGACACGGTGATCGGCGACCGGTCGTTCAGCTCGGACCCGGCGAAGGTCACCGAATACGCCGCCGCGTACGCCCGGGGGCTGCGGGATGCCAGCGTGCTGCCGGTGATCAAGCATTTCCCCGGCCACGGGCACGGCTCCGGCGACTCGCATACCGGTGGGGTGGTCACACCACCGCTGTCGACGCTGCAGAACGACGACCTGATTCCGTACCGGACGCTGGTGACCGCCGCCCCGGTAGGCGTGATGGTCGGCCACCTGCAGGTCCCCGAGCTCACCGGCGACGAGCCGGCCAGCGTCAACCGGGCCGCGGTGCAGTTGCTGCGCACCGGCACCGGGTATCACGCCCCCGCCTTCGACGGCCCGGTGTTCAGCGACGACCTGTCCAGCATGGCCGCCATCAAGGACCGCTACAGCGTGCCCGACGCGGTGCTCAAGACGTTGCAGGCGGGCGTCGACGTCGCGCTGTGGGTGACCACCGACGAGGTGCCCGCGGTGCTGGACCGGTTGGAGAAGGCCGTCGCCGCAGGCGAGTTGACGGTTGCAGGCGTCGACACATCGGTGCAGCGGATCAAGAAGTTCAAGGGCGCCAAGTCCGACTGCGGACCGTAATCGGGCGGTGCGACCTCGAATTGCTTAGTCTGGATGAAGGAGTGGTCCGCTAGGAGGGGACAGCATGGCCGGTGGAACCAAGCGGCTACCGCGTGCTGTCCGAGAACAGCAGATGCTGGACGCCGCGGTGGAAATGTTCTCCATCAACGGCTATCACGACACCTCGATGGACGTGATCGCGGCCAAGGCTGAGATCTCGAAGCCGATGCTCTACCTGTACTACGGCTCCAAAGAGGAGCTGTTCGGCGCGTGCCTGGATCGCGAACTGGCCCGCTTCATCGACGGTGTGCGCGAGGAGATCAACCTCGATCAGAGTCCGAGAGAGTTGCTGCACAACACAATTGTCGCGTTCATGCGCTACATCGACTCCAACCGGGCGTCGTGGATCGTGATGTACGCACAAGCCACCAACTCGCAGGCATTTGCCCACACCGTGCGCGAAGGGCGGGAGCGGATCATTGCCCTGGTGGTCCGGGTTCTGCAGGCGGGCACCCGGAATCCCGAACCCGACAGTGACTTCGAGATGATCGCGGCAGCATTGGTCGGCGCTGGCGAGGCGATCGCGACCCGGCTCAGCACCGGCGACACCGACGTCGATGGCGCAGCCGATGTGATGATCAACTTGTTCTGGCGCGGGCTCAAGGGCAAACCGACCGACAAGGACGCCGCCGAACCCGTCGCCGATTCCGGCTAGCGGTGATGCGCAGCCGCAACGTCGATTTCCTCTGTGCAGTCATCATTGTCGGGCTGTTGGCCGGAGTCGCCGGGTTGGCGACGACGTCGCTGTTGCGGTTGGTCGAGCATCTCACCTACCGCTACAGCTTCGGGTCGCTGTTGGACGCCGTCACCGCGAGCAGTCTGATTCGTCAGGCTGTCGGCCCGATGATCGGCGGCGGGCTGGCCGGCCTGGGTTGGTGGGTCCTGCGCTCGCGCACCGAGGTGGCGCCGTTGGCGGCTGCGGTCGCTCATCGTGAGCGTATTCGATTGTTGCCCTTCGCCTTCGACGCGGCACTGCAAGTATTGGTCGTGGGTTCCGGTGCTTCCTTGGGTCGCGAGGTGGCGCCGCGCCAATTCGCGGTTGCGCTGGGCAATCTCGTCACCGGATGGCTCAAGCGGCTCTCCGAGCGCGACCGCGAGGTCCTGCTGGCGTGTGCCGCCGGGGCCGGATTGGGGGCGGTGTACGCGGTGCCGCTCGGTGGCGCGATGTTCACCCTGCGAATCATGTTGAAGACCTGGCATCCCCGCGAGGTAGGTGCCGCGCTGATCACCTCGAGCCTGGCCGTCTCGGTGTCATCGTTGGTCACCCACGATCAGCCCAACCTGCACTGGCCCAACCCGGACGTGTCCTATCTGTTGATCGCCTACGCGATGGCGCTGGCACCGCTGGCGCTGGTCACCGGACTGGTGTTCAACCGCCTGATGGGGTGGGCGGGGCAGCGCGAACTGCCCAAGTCGTGGCTGTTGATCCCGGGGATCGCCGGGGCCGGGTTGCTGGTGGGTGTGTGCTCACACTGGTGGCCGGAACTGCCCGGCAACGGCCGATCAATCCTCAACATCATTCTCGCCGGCGGCATGACGCTGGGTACCGCGGCCATCGTCTTGGTTCTGAAAATCGTTGTGACGGCCACGTTTCTGCGTGTGGGCGCGAGGGGCGGCCTGTTCACCCCGGCGCTGGCGACTGGCGCGGCGGCCGGGACGTTGTTCGTGCTGACGATCAACGCGGTTGCCGGCACCCAGTTCCACGTGCCGGCCATTGCGCTGGCCGGTTCGGCCGGAGTGCTGGCGATCACTCAGAACGCGCCGCTGTGGGCGGCGATCTTCGTCTGGGAACTGGCCAGGCCGCCGCTGTGGTTGCTACTGGTTTTCCTGACGGCCGCCACGAGCACCTACGGCTTGCGGCTCCTGGTGAAGCGCAGCCGCTAAAGCGCCCGCAGCGAACCGGTCAGGTGCGGATAGCCCTTGGAAATGTTGCGCAGGCTGAGGTCCCAACCGTCTTGGACATGGTCGACGTACAACCCGACGGTGGCCGGCAACAGCACCGGCTTGCCGAACCGCACCGAATACGTCACCGCTTCCGGAAGGCTGGCTTCCAAATTGGCCAATACCGCTGCCGCGCTGAACATTCCGTGGGCTATTGACGTAGGGAATCCGAACAGCTTGGCCCCGACCGAGCTGGTGTGGATCGGGTTGTGGTCACCACCCACTGCGGCGTAACGACGAATCTGTCCGGGGCTGATCCGCAGAATCGCCTTGGGTGCCGGCAACTTCGGCTGCTTCTTCTGCGGCGGCTTGGGCTCGTCGGACAAGCTGGTGCGTTGCTGATGCAGGAACGTCGTGACCTGATGCCAGGCCACCTCATTACCGACGCTGACATCGGTGACCACGTCGACCAGCAGCCCCTTGCGGTGTTCGCGCAGATTCTCCGCGTGCGCCGCGATGTGGACCGTGTCGGTCACCCGGATTGGGCGGTGCTGGGTGATCTCGTTCTCCACGTGCACGGACCCCATTGCCGCAAAGGGGAAGTCGAAACCACTCACCAGCGACATCACCGAGGGGAAGGTCAACGCGAACGGGTACGTCAACGGCACTGTGTCGCCGTAACGCAGACCGGTGACCTCGGCGTACTCAGCAACATTCGTGCGGTCGATGGGCAACTCGTCGACCGTCACCGTCCGATCCGGCAGTTGGGTGCCGCGCGGCACGAACGGCAGTGCTCCGGCCGCGGCGCGCAACATGTTCTTCAAGCCACTTGGTTGCGTCATCGAGGTCCTACGCTCCCAACATGGCTTGGCCGCAGACGCGGATGACGTTGCCCGTCACTGCGTTCGAGGCCGGACTGGCGAAGTAGGCGATCGCCTCTGCCACATCGACCGGCTGGCCGCCCTGGTACAGCGAGTTCAGCCGACGACCGATCTCGCGGGTGGCCAGCGGGATCGCCGCCGTCATCTGGGTCTCGATGAACCCGGGTGCGATGGCGTTGATCGTCACGCCCTTCTCGGCCAGTTGCGGCGCGAGCGCCTGGGTAAGCCCGATCATGCCCGCCTTGGTGGTGGCGTAGTTGGTCTGCCCGCGGTTACCCGCGATGCCGGCCATCGACGACAGGCCGATCACCCGGCCACCCTCGCCGATGGCGCCGTTGTCGACCAGGCCCTCGGTAAGGCGTTGCGGTGCAAGCAAATTGACGGCCAGCACCGAGTTCCAGCGTGCGTCGTCCATGTTCGCGAGCAGCTTGTCGCGGGTGATGCCGGCGTTGTTGACCAGGATGTCGGCGTGGCCGTCGTAGTGTTCGCGCAGATGTTCGGTGATCCGCTCGACCGCGTCGGGGGCGGTGACGTCGAGCGCCAGCGCCGTGCCGCCGATCCGGGTGGCGGTCTCCGCCAACGCCTCCGCGGCGGAATCCACGTCGATCGCCACGACGCGGGCCCCGTCGCGCGCGAACACCTCGGCGATCGTCGCGCCGATACCGCGCGCGGCACCGGTCACGATGCCGACCTTGCCTTCCAGCGGCCGGTCCCAGTCGGCGACCGGGGTGGAGTCGGCAGCGCCGACGTAGAACACCTGCGCGTCCACGTAGGCCGACTTGGCCGACAGCAGGAACCGCAGGGTCGACTCGAGGCCGGTGGCGGCGGGCTTGGCGTCGGGGGACACGTACACCAGCGAGACGGTTGAGCCGCGCTGCAGCTCCTTGCCTAGCGAGCGGGTGAAGCCCTCCAGCGCGCGCTGCGCGATCCGCTCGTCGCTACTCTCGGCGGCCTCGGGGGTGGTGCCGATGACAACCACCCGACCGGAGTGGCCGATGTTGCGCAGCAGCGGCGTGAAGAACTCGTGCAGGGTGGTCAGCTTGGTCGGGTTGGTGATGCCGGTGGCGTCGAACACCAGCCCGCCGAACGAGTCCGCCCAGCGGCCACCGAGGTTTGCGCCCACTACGTCGTAGTCGCTGCTCAGCGCCGCGCGCAGCGGTTCGACAACTCGGCCTTCGCCGCCGATCAGCAGCGATCCGGCCAGCGGTGGCTCACCTGCCCGATAGCGCCGCAGAGTCTCGGGCTGGGGTACGCCAAGTTGCTTGGCGAGGAACGCGCCGGGCCCGGAGTTGACGACTTGAGAGAATAAATCGGGTGCCACTGGGTTGCCTTCCATGCTGTCGGGTATCAGTACCGTAGTTGAGAGCTAACTTACTCCAGAGTAAGAACAGTGGGTACGATGGCTCCCACACCGGATAACCAACAATTGACGGAGATAAGCGTGGCCACTGAAAGCTCCTCGGCAAATTCCCCGGCGACAGCCGCCAAACGACGCGTTGCGGTGCTGGGTGGCAACCGGATCCCCTTTGCCCGCTCGGACCGTGCCTACGCTCAAGCGTCCAACCAGGACATGTTCACCGCCGCCCTGAGCGGCCTAATTGACAGGTTCAGTCTGTCCGGTGAACGACTGGGCGCGGTGATCGGTGGCGCGGTGCTCAAGCACAGTCGCGATTTCAACTTGATGCGCGAATCCGTACTCGGCTCCGCGCTGTCGTCCTACACCCCGGCCTTCGACCTGCAGCAGGCATGCGGGACGGGTCTGCAGGCAGCCATCGCCGCCGCCGACGGCATCGCCGCCGGTCGTTACGAGGCCGCCGCGGCCGGTGGGGTCGACACCACTTCCGATGCGCCGATCGCACTGGGCAACAACCTGCGCCACACGCTGCTGGGGCTGCGCCGCGCCAAGTCCAACGTCGACCGGCTGAAACTGGTCGGCAAGCTGCCCGCCAGCCTCGGCGTCGAGATCCCGGTGAACAGCGAGCCCCGTACCGGCCTGTCGATGGGCGAGCATCAGGCGATCACGGCCAAGGAGATGGGTATCAAGCGGGTCGACCAGGACCAGCTTGCCGCGGCCAGTCACCGCAACATGGCGGCGGCCTACGACCGCGGCTTCTTCGACGACCTGGTCACGCCGTTCTTGGGCCTCTACCGCGACGACAATCTACGGGCGGACTCATCAGCGGAGAAGCTGGCCAAGCTCAAGCCGGTGTTCGGTGTGAAGGCCGGCGACGCCACCATGACCGCCGGTAACTCGACACCGCTGACCGACGGCGCCTCGGTGGCGTTGCTGTCCACCGAGGAGTGGGCTTCCGAGCACTCTTTGACCCCGCTGGCCTACTTCGTCGACGCAGAGACGGCGGCGGTCGACTACGTCAACGGCGCCGACGGTCTGCTGATGGCGCCGACCTACGCGGTGCCTCGGCTGTTGGCGCGCAACGGGCTCACCCTCCAGGATTTCGACTTCTACGAGATCCACGAGGCCTTTGCTTCGGTCGTGCTCGCGCACCTGCAGGCCTGGGAGTCCGAGGAGTACTGCAAGGAGCGGCTGGGCCTTGACGCCGCACTGGGGTCCATCGACCGGTCCAAGTTGAACGTCAACGGGTCGTCGCTGGCCGCCGGGCACCCGTTCGCCGCCACCGGCGGACGGATCCTCGCGCAACTGGCCAAGCAATTGCACGAGGCCAAAGCGAAGCAGAAGGATTCGGACAAGCCGTTGCGCGGGCTGATCTCGATCTGCGCGGCGGGCGGCCAAGGCGTCGCTGCCATCCTGGAGGCCTGATCGCCGCGGCTTCACCGCGTTTAACCACGTCAGCGCCCGGGTACCAACTAGGCGGATAGCTCCGTGTTGTCGTCCCGACCCCCGACCCGATGGCAGCGCGGGGCGTCCCTGTGTCGGCGGCTCGTCTGAGTTCAGACGCAGGATCGAGACCGGGGCCGCCGCCGGAAGAGGGGATCCCGCGGCGGCCCCTTTTACGAATCTGTCCCGCACAGCAAAATCCCCCGTCTCCAAGTGAGAGCGGGGGATTTCGCTTGCTAGCGTTTCTGGATCAGAACGAGGCTTCGTCGAGCTCCATGATCTCGTTGTCGATCGACTCCAACACCGCGCGGGTGCTGGTCAGTAGCGGCAGGAAGTTCTTCGCGAAGAACGATGCCACGGCGATCTTGCCCTCGTAGAAGGCCCGGTCGGCCTCGCTGACATCGCCGGCGTCGAGTGCCTCCAGCGCCACAGCGGCCTGACGCTGCAGGAGCCAGCCGAGCATCAGGTCGCCGACGCTCATCAGGAAGCGCACCGAACCGGTGCCGACCTTATAGATGCTCGAGATCTCGTCCTGCGCCGCCATCAGGTAGCCGGTCAGGGTCGCGGCCATCGCCTGGACGTCGGCCAAGGCGGTGGACAGCAGCGCCCGCTCGGCCTTCAGGCGACCGTTGCCGGACTCGTTCTTGATGAACTCCTCGATCTGCCCGGACACGTGGGCCAGCGCCACACCCTTGTCGCGGACGATCTTCCGGAAGAAGAAGTCCTGCGCCTGGATGGCCGTGGTGCCCTCGTACAGCGAGTCGATCTTGGCGTCACGGATGTACTGCTCGATCGGGTAGTCCTGCAAGAAGCCCGACCCACCGAAGGTCTGCAGACTCTCGGTGAGCTTGGCGTACGCCTGCTCGGAGCCGACTCCCTTGACGATCGGGAGCAGCAGGTCGTTGACCTTGACTGCCAGGTCGGGCTCCACACCGTGGACCGCCTTGGCGACCGGCGCGTCCTGGTAGGTCGCGGTGTAGGCGTACAGCGCGCGCAGACCCTCGGCGTAAGCCTTCTGGGTCAACAGGCTGCGACGGACGTCCGGGTGGTGCGTGATGGTCACGCGCGGCGCCGCCTTGTCAGTCATCTGCGTCAGGTCGGCGCCCTGCACCCGGTCCTTGGCATAAGCAAGGGCGTTCAGGTAGCCAGTGGACAGCGTGGCAATAGCCTTGGTGCCCACCATCATCCGAGCCTGCTCGATGACCTCGAACATCTGCGCGATGCCGTTGTGCACCTCGCCGACGAGCCAGCCCTTGGCTGGTACGTCGTGCTGACCGAAGGTCAGCTCACACGTCGCGGAGGCCTTCAGGCCCATTTTGTGCTCGACGTTGGTGACGAAGACGCCGTTGCGCTCGCCGGGCTCGCCGGTCTCGAAGTCGAACAGGAACTTCGGCACGAAGAACAGCGACAGACCCTTGGTGCCGGGTCCGGCGCCCTCGGGGCGGGCCAGCACCAAGTGGAAGATGTTCTCGAACAGGTCATCGGAGTCGGCGGAGGTGATGAAACGCTTCACCCCGTCGATGTGCCACGAGCCGTCGTCCTGCTGGACGGCCTTGGTGCGACCGGCGCCGACATCCGAGCCGGCATCCGGCTCGGTGAGCACCATGGTCGAACCCCAGCCGCGCTCAGCGGCGATGATGGCCCACTTCTTCTGCTCTTCGGTGGCCTGGTGGTAGAAGATGCTGGCGAAACCGGCACCGCCGCCGTACATCCATACCGCGGGGTTGGCACCCAGCACGTGCTCGTGCAGCGACCAAACCATCGCCTTGGGCATCGGCATGCCGCCGAGTTCCTCGTCGATGCCGACCTTGTCCCAACCGCCGTCGAGCAGCGCGCGAACCGACTTCTTGAAGGACTCGGGCAGCGACACGGAGTGAGTCTCGGGGTCGAACACCGGCGGATTGCGGTCCGTGTCGGCGAACGACTCCGCGACGGGACCCTCGGCCAACCGGCTCATTTCCACCAGCATCTCGCGGGCGGTGTCGGCATCTAGGTCGGTGTAATCGCCTTCGCCGAATGCTTTGTCAATGCCTAGGACCTCAAACAGGTTGAACACCTGGTCGCGGACATTGCTCTTGTAGTGGCTCACTAGTTCCTCCTCGATGAGAACGCCACATATCGGTTGGGTACTTGGGCTAAGTTACCCACCAGTAACGTGCTTAAGTTATACCCAACGGTAAAGCTTCGCAACCGACTGTGAGCTAAATTTCACTAGCTAATCAACCAACTAGTTGGCCTTGTGCTGATCGACACGGTGGCGTGCCTGTCTAGCTGCGGTGATGATGAATAGGTGTCAATTGTGTCAAGCGTCACCGCAGTGCCGGAGGTGGACCTTCGTCACCCCGCCGGCCAACTGCGGACCCGCTTGCGCGAGGTCGCCCACGAGGTCGGATTCTTCTACCTGACCGGACATCAAGTGCCCGAGTCGCTCACCCGGCGGGTACTGACAGCGGCCCGGCAACTGTTCGCACTGCCGCAGGCGGATAAAGATGCCGTCGCCATGATCCGCAGCCCGCATTTCCGGGGCTACACCCGGCTGGGCGGCGAACTGACCCGCGGCGAGGTGGACTGGCGTGAGCAGATCGACATCGGCCCGGAGCGCAAGCCGATCGGCGGTCCCGGCAGCCCCGATTATCTGTGGCTGCAGGGACCAAATCAGTGGCCTGCGGGACTGCCGGAACTGTCGGGCATCATCGGCGAATGGGACGCGGCACTCGCAGAGGTGTCGCGCAGCTTGCTGCGGCACTGGGCTGTGGCGCTGGGCAGTCCGGCGGAATTCTTCGACGCCGCATTCGACTCGACGCCGGCGACGCTGATCAAGGTCGTGCACTACCCGTCGACCGCGGCCAGCTCGCAGGGCGTCGGCGCGCACCGGGATTCCGGAGTGCTGACGCTGTTGCTAGCCGAGCCGGGCAGTGCAGGGCTGCAGGTACGTGGACGCGACGGTGGCTGGGTCGACGTGCCGGCGCGGGACGGCGCCTTCATCGTCAACATTGGCGAGCTGCTGGAGTTGGCCACCGGCGGCTACCTGCGCGCGACCGAGCACCGGGTGAATCTGCGCCAGTCGGCGGACCGGATCTCGGTGCCCTATTTCTTCAACCCGCGACTGGACGCGCAGATCCCGACACTGCCGTTGCCCGCCGAACTGGCGCAGCAGGCCGATCCGCGCGCGGACCCGTCCGACCCGATCTTCTCGGTGTATGGCCGCAACGCCTGGAAGAGCAGGCTCCGGGCCCATCCGGATGTCGCAGCCGCGCACGGCTACGTGACGGGCAGCGCAGAAGATGTAACGCCCGACAGGTAGGGTCTTTTTACGAAATCCCGTCTACGCGAGTGAAGCCCGGTGAATACACCTGACAAGCTGACGCCTACCTCCCTGCGCGAGGCTTTTGGCCATTTTCCCTCCGGCATCATTGCCATCGCCGCCGAAGTCGACGGTGTCAGAGAAGGACTCGCGGCCAGCACATTCGTGCCGGTGTCATTGGATCCGCCGCTGGTGTCGTTCTGCGTGCAGAACACCTCGACGACGTGGCCGAAGCTCAAGGGCGTCGGCGCGCTCGGTATCAGCGTGCTGGGTGAGTCGCACGACGGCGCCGCCCGCAGGCTGGCGGCCAAGACCGGCGATCGCTTCGCCGACCTGGAAACGGTGTCCTACACCAGCGGTGCGGTCTTTATCCATGGCACCAGCCTCTGGATGGAAACCGCGATCGAGCAGCTCATCCCCGCCGGCGACCACACGATCGTGGTGTTACGGGTCAGCGACGTCCGGGTCGACCCAGACATCGCGCCGATCGTCTTCCACCGCAGCGTCTTTCGGCGCCTCGGCGTCTAGCCTGCTGGCGACGGTCTACCGACGGAAAAGCTTGTTGCCCAGCCAGACGACCGGGTCATACTTGCGATCGGCGACGCGTTCCTTCATCGGGATCAGCGCGTTGTCGGTGATGTGAATGCCCTCGGGACAAACCTCGGTGCAGCACTTGGTGATGTTGCAGAAGCCGAGCCCGTGCTCCTCCTGCGCCTGGTCGCGCCGGTCCATGGTGTCCAGCGGATGCATCTCCAACTCCGCGATCCGCATCAGGTATCGCGGGCCGGCGAAGCTCTCTTTGTTCTCCTCGTGGTCTCGGATCACGTGGCAGACGTTGTTACACAGGAAGCACTCGATGCACTTACGGAACTCCTGGGAACGCTCGACATCCTGCTGCTGCATCCGGTACTCGCCGGGCTGCAGGTCCTTCGGCGGCGCGAATGACGGTATCTCCCGCGCCTTTTCGTAGTTGAAGGACACGTCGGTCACCAGGTCGCGGATCACCGGGAACGTCCGGATCGGCGTCACGGTCACCACTTCGTCGTCGGCGAAGGTCGACATCCGCGTCATGCACATCAGCCGGGGCTTGCCGTTGACCTCGGCCGAGCACGAGCCGCACTTGCCGGCCTTGCAGTTCCACCGGACCGCCAGGTCCGGCGTCTGGGTCTGCTGCAGGCGGTGGATGATGTCGAGCACCACCTCGCCCTCGTTGACCTCGACGGTGTAGTCCTCTAAGGCGCCGCCGGCCTCGTCGCCACGCCATACGCGCAAAGTTGCGTCGTGGGTCATCAGCTTCTCCGTCCTGGGTGGTCCGCGAGCTCTTCCTCGGTGTAGTACTTCTCCAACTCCGAGACCTCGAACGCCTCGAGCAGGTCGGGCCGCATCGGGATCTGGTCTTTGTGCGTCACGGTGACGTCGGGGACGATCGGGTCGTCACCCGAAGCGCTGCAGACCAGCAGCACCTTGCGCCACGAGGAGTCCATGCCGGGGTGGTCATCGCGGGTGTGGCCGCCACGGCTTTCGGTGCGCTCCAGCGCCGCCTTGGCGACGCATTCGCTGACCAGTAGCAGGTTGCGCAGGTCGAGTGCCAGGTTCCAGCCGGGGTTGTAGCGGCGGTCGCCCTCGACGTGGATGTGCTTGAAGCGCTCGCGGAGTCGGTCGAGCCGAGACAGCGCTTCGGTGATCTCTTCGGACTTGCGGATGATGCCGACCAGGTCGTTCATCGATTGCTGGAGCTCAAGCTGCAACGTGTACGGGTTCTCCGCGGCGGTGCCGTTCGTCGGGGTCTCGAAGGGAGCCAGTGCCCGCTTGGCAGCGGTGTCGACGGCGTCTTCGGACACCGTCGGACGGCTGTCCTTGTCCAGCGCCCGCACGTAGTCGGCAGCGCCCAGGCCGGCTCGACGACCGAACACCAGCAGGTCGCTCAGCGAGTTTCCGCCCAGACGATTGGAGCCGTGCATTCCGCCGGAGCATTCACCCGCGGCGAACAGCCCGGGGACGGTGGCGGCACCGGTGTCGGCGTCGACCTCGACGCCGCCCATTACGTAGTGGCAGGTGGGACCGACTTCCATTGGCTCCTTGGTGATGTCGACGCCGGCCAGCTCCTTGAACTGGTGGTACATCGACGGGAGCCGCTTCTTGATCTGCTCGGGCGTCAGTCGCGAGGCGATGTCGAGGTAGACGCCGCCGTGCGGAGTACCGCGACCGGCCTTGACTTCGGAGTTGATGGCGCGGGCAACCTCGTCACGGGGCAACAGGTCGGGCGTACGACGAGCCGAGTCATTGTCCTTGAGCCAGTCGTCGGCTTCCTTCTCGCTCTCGGCGTACTGACCTTTGAACACCGCCGGGATGTAGCCGAACATGAATCGTTTGTCTTCGGAGTTCTTCAGCACTCCGCCGTCACCGCGTACACCCTCGGTGACCAGGATGCCCTTGACGCTGGGCGGCCAGACCATGCCGGTCGGGTGGAACTGGACGAACTCCATGTTGATCAGCGTCGCGCCGGCCCGCAGCGCCAGCGCGTGGCCGTCGCCGGTGTACTCCCAGGAGTTCGAGGTGACCTTGAACGACTTGCCGATACCGCCGGTAGCCAGCACGACCGCGGGAGCCTCGAACAAAATGAACTTGCCGGTTTCGCGCACGTAGCCAAAGGCTCCGGAGATCGCGTCCCCGTCTTTGATCAGCTCGGTGATCGTGGTCTCGGCGAACACCTGGATCCGGGCTTCGTAGTCGCCGAGCTCGGCGAAATCCTCCTGCTGCAGCGAGACGATCTTCTGCTGCATGGTGCGGATCAGCTCCAGGCCTGTGCGGTCACCGACGTGCGCCAGCCGCGGGTAGGTGTGCCCGCCGAAGTTGCGCTGGCTGATCTTGCCGTCTTTGAGGCGGTCGAACAGAGCGCCGTAGGTCTCCAGCTCCCACACCCGGTCGGGTGCTTCCTTGGCGTGCAGTTCGGCCATTCGCCAGTTGTTCAGGAACTTCCCGCCGCGCATGGTGTCGCCGAAGTGGGTCTTCCAGTTGTCTTTCGGGTTGGTGTTACCCATGGCCGCGGCGCAGCCGCCCTCGGCCATCACCGTGTGGGCCTTGCCGAACAGTGACTTGGACACCACCGCGACTTTCAGGCCGCGTTCCCGCGCCTCGATGACCGCGCGCAAACCCGCGCCGCCGGCACCGATGACGACCACGTCGTAGGTGTGCCGTTCGACCTCAGCCATGAAATCCTCGCTCAGCTATTTCGATAATTCTGAAAAGGCTTTTCAGCCAATAAATCTCAGGTCGGAAATGGTCCCGCTGGCCACCAGCGCCACGTAGAAGTCGGTCAGCATCAAGGTGCCCAAGGTGATCCAGGCGTACATCTTGTGCCGGGTGTTGAGGTGACTGACCTGAGTCCAGATCCAGTACCGCACAGGGTGTTTGGAGAAGTGCTTGAGCCGGCCGCCAGTGACGTGCCGGCACGAGTGGCAGGACAGCGTGTAGACCCACAGCATGATCACGTTGCCCAGCAGGATCACATTGCCCAGGCCGAAGCCGAAACCGCCGGGTCCGCTGTCGGAGTGGAACGCAACGATCGCGTCGTAACTGTTGATCACCGAGATGATGCCGGCGGCGTAGAAGAAGTACCGGTGTGTGTTCTGGACGATCAGCGGAAACTTGGTCTCGCCGGTGTAGTGCGCGCGAGGCTCGGCCACGCCGCAGGCGGTGGGCGACTGCCACACCGTGCGGTAGTAGGCGCCGCGGTAGTAATAGCAGGTCAGGCGGAACAACAGAAGGAACGGCAACGTCAGCGCCGCGTACGGCAGCCACCACACGTCCGGCAGGATCTGCGGCCAGAAATCGCTGGCCTCTTTGATGCAACCCCGGCTGACGCACGGCGAGTAGAACGGCGTCAGGTAGTGGTACTTCGCGACGAAGTAGTGGTCCTGCTGGAAGGAGCGAAACGTCGCGTAAATGATGAACGCGGCGAAGCCCAGATCGATCCGCAGCGGCGAAAGCCACCACCGGTCGGTGCGCAGCGTCCGTTGCTGGATGTGCGCGCGCGTGGGTGAAAAGACACCGGACTCAGGATGGTTCGCAGTTGGTGCGCTCATCAATTGTTCCTCTTCGAACGGGCTGTTGGTCGAAGAGTACCCAGGGACGCGCCAAAGAATCTCGGCGGGGCAGAAATTAGGACCTGCTGTGACCCCCGACTCCCTCATGGTCGACGTCGCGCCAAAAATCGCGGTCGTAATCGGTGTCGGGAATGGCGATCTTTTCGCCGGATTGCTGCACCGTAGCGCGCATTAAGTCGAATTCGGAAACATCAGTGTCAAGTAATTCGACGTCGCCGAGGATGCGGTCGGCGTCAATGACGATGCGGCGCATCGCGGGGCTGTCGCCGTAGCGGGCCTTGAGCGTGCTCACGCACCGCCGCAAGCCGCCGATGAGGTCGTGCAGTTCGGCCAGTTCGGTAGTGGAGGACAACGGATCTCCCAACGGGCGAAGGTGTCACGGATCACAGTGCGCCTCCCATACTATCCAGCGGGCGGCCTTCGCGTGAGACAGATCACGTGTGGCGGCTATTCCGGGTGGATCGGCTCCAGCATCCGGTGCGGTTGGCGCAACACGATGCTCACCGCGTCGTCGTGGTCGCGTGGACGGCGCGGCGGGTGCAGGACGAGGTCGGCGACGTCGGGAAGTAGTCCGCACCGTCCGCACACGCGGTCCGCCCCGATCTTGCCGCCGCAGTCCGCGTGCCGATAGGAGCGCCGTTGCGACTGGTCGACGTAGTTCTCGTTGCCCCAACTGACCAGCGACCAGATCGCCGGCCACAGCCGCCGGCCTTTCGGGCTCAGCGCGTATTCGTCGCGACCGCGACCGCCCGCTTCCTTGACCAGCACTCCTTCGTTGACTAAAAGTGAAAGACGTTCGGAAAGAACGGCTTTCGGAATATTGAGGTGAGCGCGAAAGTCGCTGAACCGGCGCACCCCATAAAAGGCGTCGCGGACCACGAGCAACGTCCAACGCTCGCCGACGACCTCGAGAGATCGGGCGATCGGGCAGATCTCGTCGCTGTATTCGCGGGGTAGGGCCACATAAGTGATCCTACCCTTGCAGGTTCGTTCACTGAACCATATGCTGGTAACTGGAAAGTTCGTTCAATGAACCAAAGGGAAGCGAATCCGATGTCCTTTCACCGTGAACGACACGAGATGACCCGTGTCGACATCGCCACCGGCGTGCCCTTCGACAAATTCGTGGCCGCATTGGAGCTGGCGGCACCACCGGTCGACCGGGCGGCCTTTGCGAAGATCGCGGAATCCGGCGGCGACTGGGATGACGTTCTTGCGGCGGCGTCGAAGAACGCGCCGAACGAATTGATGGTCTACGCGAAGATCGACGCGACTGAATTATTCAGTCTTGCAGGGCATCGCACCCGGGCGATCGAATACCTGATCGGCAACCACGTCATCGCCGAAACGATGTTCCGCCACGACCCGAAGGCGTTGTTGTATGCCCCGCTGCGGATGCTGGTCTATACAGACGGCGACGGCAACGCGATCTTCACGATGGACCAGCCCGGCCCCGCGTTCGGCAGTCTCGGCATCGACGAGGTGTCCAAAGTCGGTGAGGGACTTGACCGTAAGGTGGTCAACCTGCTTCGCGTCGTTGGGGTCGATGCCGAGCAGGCATTCGCCTGAGCGGATAGCACGAATCCGGTGGAGCCGTTGGGCCCCACCGGATTCGAGCCTGGATCTCAGAACAGGTTGCTGAGGAGGTCGACACCGGCCGCAGCATTGCCGGGCATGAGTTCCGCGATGGCGTCGAACGGGCTCGACAGGTCGAGGTTGCCGAACGGCGTCACCAATGTGTCGGTGATGTTGGAAGCGGCGGTGCCGAGGGCATTCGGGATGGCTTCGTAGACGTTCTCAAAGCCCCCACCCAAATCGGTGACGCTGAACACCGTACCCACGTCCGGCAGGTCAGCAGTGTTGATGCCGTTCAAGGCATCCGCGGCATCGGTTGGGTTGAAGGTGATGCCGGCGGCAAGGTCGCCTGAGCTGAAACTGCCTGTGTTGCTGTAGATGGGGTCGGTGATGCCGAGGTCGCCTGCGATGGAGGTGTGACCAAGGGCATTAATGACCTCCTGGGCGGTGATTTCACCGTTGAAGGTGAGGCCGCTGCCGGCGAGAGCGCTTGCGAGATCACCTTCGGTGATCGGGGCGGCTGCGCCGAAGCTGATATCGGCGTTGCCGCCGAGCGCGCCCTGGACGATGTCGGAGGTCGGGGCGGCACCCAGGACGGTGAGCTGTGTGCTGTCGATACCCAAAATGTCCGCGCTATCCACTTCGGTGTTGACAGAACCCACGTCAGAACCGCCGCTGTACACCTCGAGTTCCTGTTGCGCAGGAACGATATTCAGACCGGGAATGAAGAAGATCGGGGGTGGTGTCGTGATGTGACCGCCGCCGATCTCCAGCAATGGCGCGATGCCGAACAGCGGCATGATGTGGTCGAACCCGCCGCTACCGGGGTCGAAAGTAGTGCCGTCGATTGTGAAGGCATTGGCGCTGGCGCCGGCGGCCGCGGCCGTGCCCCCGACGTCAAGGCCTTTGAAGGTGTCGGTCGGGTCGAGTTCCTTGATGGCGTCATAGTTCGTCGGCACGTTGATATTGCCCATCGGCGTCACCAATGTGTCGGTGATGCTGGAAGCAGCAGTGCCGTCAGCGTTCGGGATGGCTTCGTAGACGTTTTCGATGCCAGAACCCAGACCGGTGACGCTGTAAATGGTGCCCACGGCGGGCAATGCATCGGTATCGCCGACAGGGCTGTCTTGTAGGACGGCGAACTGCGTGCTGTCGATGCCCAAAATGTTCGAGGCGTTCACGCCAACGGTGACGTTTCCGAGGCCGATACCGTCACTGTTGTAGGCCTCGAGGGTGTCGGTCGACGGATATCCGAGCGGCGCGGCAAGCCCGTTGACAGACGGCAAGTCGCCGCCGCCGATCTCGAGTATCGGCGCGATACCGAACAGCGGGATGATCTCCTGGAACCCGTTGTTGCCGGGGTCGAAGGTGATGGCACCGATCGTGAAGGCGTGCAGGCTCAGGTCGGCACCGGGGCCGAGCAGACCGGCGCCCGAGCTGGTGTCGAGACCGTCAAGGGGAGTGCTCGGGTTGAGCTCCTTGGTGGCGTCGAACGCGGTCGACACGGGAACGTTGCCCAGCGGCGTCACCAACGTGTCCTGGATATCGGCCGGGCCGACACCCCCGGTCGGGACGGCTTGGTAGACGTTCTCGTAGCCGGAGCCGAAGTTGGTGATGCTGTAGACGGTTCCGTCGGTCGGCAACTGGTCGGCACTGACGCCGGTGACCGGGTCGGTAGAGGTGACGGTGAACTGCGCGCTGTCAATGCCGAGAATGTTCGAGGCGGTGGGGTTGGTGTCGACCTGCCCGAGCAGAGTGCCGTCGCTGTTGTACGCCTCGAAGTCCTGGGGGTTGGCAAAATTGGCATCCACAAAAGGCCCCGCCAGAACCAGGTTGCCACCACCGAGTTGCAGCAGCGGCGCATCGCCGAACAGCGGGATGATGTCGTTGTACCCGCCGATGGGGTCCAAGGTGGTGCCGCCGATCGTGAAGGCGTCGCCACTGATGTCGGCGGCAGCCTCAGCCGCCTGCAAGAACGCGGCGGCCAGCAGCCCACCGCCGGCTACGGCGGCACTCAACGGAATACGACGATTTTTCATAGGGAGGAACCCCATCCGCTTTTTTCGTGATCTGGCACGCCCCCCCGGGCGATGGGCTCCTGTGTGAACCGGGTCACATAATAAGCAGGTAAGAGCACGGTGTGCAAGAGCTCAGAAAATTCTGTGAAATTCCATGCGACTGAATAAACTAACGTAGGCGTCAACTACCATCGTGCGGTCGACGAACTAAGCCGCTCCGGAAGTTTCGTCGATCGCCAGCCGGTAGCCGCGTTTGACCACGGTGACGACAATGTTCCTGTCGCCCAGCGCTTTTCGCAGCCGAAGTACGGCGGTGTCGACCGCGTGCGGATCGGCGGCACTGCCCGGCAGGGCGCGCAGCAGTTCGCTGCGGGCGACCACTGATCCAGGGCGAAGAGCCAGCGCACGCAGGATGGCCATCGTCGCCGGCGACAGCGACTGCACGGTGTCGTCGACCGTCACGCGAGAACCGCGGATCTCGATCCGATGACCCGCCGCACGCAGGGTGTGCAATCCGGGTAACTCGTCGACGATGTGGCGGGCCAGCGCGCCCAATCGCATGCGATCCGGCCACGAAGCCGGAACGCCCAGTCGCAGTAGTGGCGCCGCGGTTACCGGACCGACGCACATCGCCCGCACATCGGAGCGCAAGGCGTCGAGCAGTTGACCCGAGATCCGGAGCTCCGCAGCGCGCATCAACGTTGCGGCGACAGCGGGCGCCGAGGTGAAGCTCACCGCGTGAAACTCACGATGGGCGATACCCTGGATCAACTGGTCGAACTCGCCGCCGGCCGGTGCCGGCTTCCATCGGTACACCCGGATCGGGATGACGTCGGCCCGCGCGGAACGCAACTCGTCGAGGAACTCTGGAAACGGGTCCCAGTCATCGGTGGCGCCGTGCATCTGGACGGCGATGCGACAGCCGCTGATGCCGGAGTCGCGCAGGTACTGCGAGATGTCGCGGGAAGACTCTGATTCCGGGGACCACTCCTCGCGCAGCCCCGCGCCGCGTATTGCGCCGGTGGCCTTCGGTCCGCGAGCCACTATGCGGGCTTGGGAAAGCGCTGCGGTCAATCGGTCGGCAAGGCCCCATTCGCTCGCGGCGGCCAGCCAGCCGCGCAGCCCGACGCCGGTTGTGACAATCACGATGTCCGGCGGTTGGTCTATCAATACTTCTGTGCTGGAACGTAATTGGCCGTCGTCAGACATGGGGATCATGGTGATTGCCGGGGCGCTGGAGACGGTGGCGCCGTGGCGTCGAAGCATGGTGCACAGCTCGCGGGCGCGCCGCGCCGCTGTCACGGCCACCCGGTAGCCGACCAGCGACGGCTCCTCGGGCTGATTCATATGAAGTGTGTATGCCAACCGAATGTCGGCGGCGTTACCGTCCAATTGCCGCGGCGTTGCTCCCGGTCGGCGCGTTACCAGACGTCCCCGTCGCGCCAGTCGCACGTTAACGCCGCGGTCGGGTCGAGGTCGGTCAGCAGCGGGAAGACGAACACCGACTCGTCGTCATCAGGAGTCTTCGCCGGGCCGGTGGGTGCCAGCACCGACGTCGGCCCGCGCCACGGCAACCAGCCCCGCAGCGCGTACAGCGGTCGGCCCCGGTCCGAGGAACTCAGCGCGCCCAACTGATATCCGCCGCGGATGACCTGCTCACATGCGTCGAGAATCGCGATGCCCAGACCTTGGCCGCGCCAATCCTCGCGCACCGCAACAGCTTCGACGTAGCCGCAGCGCAGGGCGACGCCGCGGTGAATAAGACGGCGCTGGATGACGGCGCCGTGCGCGATGATCGCGCCGCGATGCCAGATCAGCGCGTGCATGCCGCCGAGCGCATGGTCCCAGTCGACATCGGTGAAGTCGCCACCGAACGCGTCGCTCACCATGTCGTGGGCGCGCTGCCGCGCGTCACTTTCCAGGTCGGCGGTGTGGACCAGGCGGGCGGTATGAACCTGGGTATGCACACTGCTGGTCTACCAGTTCAGCTGGTTCGCCGCTACCGGAGGTCACCCTGACCTGGGACGCGACCAACGCAGTCGCACCTGCTGGCCGGGTCGCACCTGGGCGACCTTGTCGATGTCGTGGTCAGCGATCACGCCGACGACGGGGTAGCCGCCGGTGACCGGGTGGTCGGGGCCGAGGATTACCGGTAATCCGTTGGGCGGCACCTGAATCGCGCCGCGGGTCGCGCCTTCGCTGGGCAGTTGACGGCCCGGGCTGCGGTGCGCGAGCGGCCGTCCCTGTAGCCGCATGCCCACCCGGTCGCTGCGGTCGGAGGCCACCCAGACGGTGTGCACCAGCGCGTCGGCATCGGCAATCCAGTCGTCGCGTGGACCGGGCACCACGGTGAGTTCGATGAGCTGGTCGGCGATCGGCGCAACCGGAGCCTGTTCGAGTTCGGGGTACTGCTCGGTGTGGTCCGCGATCGGCAGCACGTCGCCGGCTTGCAGCGGCGCCGGCCCGATTCCCGACAGGACGTCATGGCTCCGCGAGCCGAGCACCGGTGCCGCGTCGATACCGCCGCGCACCGCCAAGTAACTGCGCAGCCCAGACTGTGGAACGCCCAGGGCGATCAGTTCCCCGTCGCGAACGTGCTGAATGCTGTTGGCGCCGAACATTGTTGATCCTACCGTCGCGTGAGCGTCGGCGCCGGTGACCGCGATGTCGATGTCGCCGCCACGGACTCGCGCGGCGAATCCGCCCATGGTCAGCTCGATGGTGGCGCGGTCATCGGGGTTGGCCACCAGTCGGTTGGCCAGGGTGTGGGCACGCCGGTCGGCGGCCCCGGACCGGGTGACGCCCAGGTGTGCAAGCCCGACCCGCCCGAGGTCTTGGACGAGCGCCAGCGGTCCGGTGCGCAGGATCTCCAGGGTGGCCATGTTCTACGTGGCCCGGAACTGGACCCAGGTGCCCGGCGTCAGCAGCGCCGGGTCGGCTCGGCCGATGTCCCAGAGCGCGGCGTCGGTGCGGCCGATCAACTGCCAGCCGCCGGGGGAGCGACGGGGATAGATCCCGGTGAACTCGCCGGCCAGGCCGACCGACCCGGCCGGGACAGCGGGGCGCGGCTCGGACCGCCGGGGGACGGCCAGTCGTGGGTCGCCGCCGACGAGATACGCGAAACCCGGTGCGAATCCGCAGAATCCGACGTTCCAGGGATTCGCGGTGTGGGCCTCTATCACTTGCGCCGCGGTCAGCCCGCTGAGTTCGGCCACCTCGTCCAAGTCGGCGCCGTCGTAGACAACGTCGATCACCAGCGGCTCGCCAGGCGCGACCGACTCGGCGCCGACCGCCACCCGCATCGTCTCGAGTTGACGGCGGGTCGCGCCCTGTCGTCCGGGCCCGTCGAGTTGGAGGAGAACCGTGCGGGCAGCCGCGACGATGTCGAGCACATCGGGCATCGCCGCGTCGCGCAGCGCGGCTGCCCACGCCAGAACCTCTGCGGTGCTGTCGAATTGCAGCAGCAACGCCTGGTCTCCGTAGTCGAGAACGCTCACGGTTAGTGCAGGACGTTGGCGATCAGCGCGGGCAACTGGTCTGCCACCAGCGGGTAACTCAGCGGCGAGGCGTACGCGATCGCGCCGGCCTGGTCCTTGGTGGTGAACACGCTGCGCGAACGATGCTCTGCCACATCGGGCTTGGCCAGCAGATCGGCCTGATCCTTGTCGCTTTCGGTCATCCAGATCAGCAGCTCGGCGTCGCCGAGGACTGACTTGATCTTGTCGCGCGGGATGAACGCGCGCTGCTGGTCGACGGCCAAGCCGGCGAGGCTTTCCGGGATCGCCAGCCCCATCTGGGTGAGGAAGTCGGTTTGCCAACCGGTGGTCGCAACGACATTGTCGTCGTGCAGCCTGCCCTGCAAGAGCAGGACCCGCTTGTTCTTGAATTGCTGGTACTTGTCGGCGACGCCGGCGAATCCTTTGTCGACGCCGCTGATCAGCGAGGCGATCTGGCCGGACTGAAAGACCGCCTGGCCAATGGCTTTTGCCTGGTCTTTCCAGGGTTCGAAGAATGCATCGCCGTCGGATTGCGCCAAGGTCGGCGCGATCGCCGCCAGCTTCTGATAGGTGTCCTGATCAAGACCGGCGTCGGTGGCGACGATCAGATCGGGCTTCAGGGCTGAGATCTGGCTGACCTGAATTCCGTTGTCCAGGTTCAATACAACGGGTTTTGCGCCGCCGAGTTTGGGCTGGGCCCAGGGCCATACACCGAACGGTTGGTCGCCGAACCAGTTGGTCACCGCGATGGGGACGATGCCGAGGGCCAGCAGGTCGTCCTGCCCGGTGAATCCCGCGCTGACCACCCGTTTGGGCGGTTGGGCGATGCTTGTCTCACCGAAGATGTGCGTGATCGTGACAGGGCCGCCACCACCGTTCGCCGCGGGTGGCGATTTCTCCGACGAGCATCCCGCGAGTGCGAGCAGGCTCGCTGTCGCGCCGACGCGTAGGAACCCTCGCCGATTCCACTGCTCGCCCATGGCGTGAGCCTAGCGCGGTCAACGGGCCTGCTTATGCCTTCCAAGGGCTGTAGTCGGCAATCAAATCTTCCTGCGGCGGCCGCTGGCCATCCGGCACATGCTGCAGGTTGATGCGGATCCGATACCAGATCGAACTCGGTCCCCGCATGCCGTCGACCAGGATGTCGGCCGGTTGCAGAAGCTCGGCCGCCGCGGGATGACGTTCGCGCCAGGTGTCCAGTGCAGCCATCGCTTCGTCCTTGGTTTTGGTGCGGGCGACCTCGATGAGCGGCATCACCGACTGGCGTCGACCTGACCCGTCCCGCCGCGCACCCTTCGGTGCTTTCTCGGCTGGACCGAGTTCCTCGGCCAGCGTGAGCAACTGGTCGAGACTGCCGGCGGTCTCGTCCATGGCGGCCCACGGATCGCCGATTTCAGCGAACCGCTGCGGCACTGTCCCCACGGTGAAGTCGGCGGGGTCGCAGCCTGCAACCTCGTCCCACGCCAGGGGTGTGGAGACGCGTGCGTCCGCGGTGGCGCGCACCGAATACGCCGACGCGACCGTGCGGTCTTTGGCGTTCTGGTTGAAGTCGACGAAAACGCCCTCGCGTTCTTCTTTCCACCATCTGCTGGTGGCCAGTTCTGGTGCGCGACGCTCCACCTCGCGCGCCACCGTCTGTGCAGCCAGTCGCACCTGCCGGAACGTCCAGTTCGGTGCGACCCGCGCGTAGATGTGGAAGCCCCTCGAGCCTGAGGTCTTGGGCCAGGCGGTGAGCCCGTGATCCTCGAGCACTTCGCGGGCCACCTGCGCGACGTCGACGATCTGTCGCCAGGTCACTCCGGGCATCGGGTCCAGATCGACGCGCAGTTCGTCGGGATGCTCGAGATCGTCGGCGAGGACGGGGTGCGGATTGAGGTCGACGCAGCCCAGATTGATCGCCCAGGCCAGTCCGGCCGCGTCATGGATGACGGCCTCTTTGGCCGAGGTGCCTCGTGCGTAACGCAATTCGGCGACGTCGACCCAGTCGGGTCGCTTCTCCGGGGCCCGCTTTTGGAAGACGGCTTCCTGGTCGATCCCCTTGACGAACCGCTTGAGGATCATCGGCCGCCCGGCCACTCCGCGCAGGGCGCCGTCCGCGACGGCCAAGTAGTAGTTGATCAGATCGAGCTTGGTGAGGCCGGCCTGTCCGTTTGATTCTGGGAAGACCACCTTGTCGGGGTGGGTGACCTCGACCTGGCGTTCGCCGACGTTTAGTGACACCGAAGCCATGGGCACATGCTAATTCGGCACAGCGTTCCGACCGCCGTGCGACCTACGTCACATAGGGTGGAAGCCATGCCTAATCTCATTGATCTGCCTGGACAGGCGGTAGCCAAGATCCAGCAGTATGCCGAGCGCGGCTTATCCGAACTGCATTACCTGCGAAAGATCATCGAGTCCGGCACGTTCAGGTTGGAGAACCCGCTGAACTACGCCGCGATGGCCGCCGAGATCACGAAGTGGGGCGAGATCGGGATGCTGCCGTCGTTCAACGCCCGACGCACGCCCAATCGCGCGGCGATCATCGACGACGACGGCACGCTGACCTACAAAGAACTCGACGAAGCCGCGAACGCGGTCGCCCACGGGCTGCTCGCCAAGGGCGTACGTGGTGGCGACGGGGTCGCGATTCTGGCGCGCAACCACCGCTGGTTCGCCATTGCGGAATTCGGCTGCGCCCGGGTGGGCGCCCGCATCATCCTGCTCAACAGCTCGTTCTCCGGACCGCAGATCAAAGAGGTGTCCGAGCGCGAGGGCGCCAAGCTGATCATCTACGACGACGAGTACACCGAAGACGTCAGCGAAGCCAAGCCGTCGCTGGGCAAGCTGCGGGCGCTGCCTTTTAATCCGAACGGGGACGACTCCGGCAGCACCGACGAGACGCTGGCCGATCTGGTCGCTGCCAACAGCAAGTCGCCGGCGCCGAAGGCCAGCAAGCATTCGTCGATCATCATTCTGACCAGCGGCACCACCGGAACGCCGAAGGGCGCGAACCGCAGCACCCCGCCCACGTTGGCGCCGATCGGCGGAATCCTGTCGCATGTGCCGTTCAAGGCCAACGAGGTGACGTCGCTGCCGGCGCCGATGTTCCATGCCCTGGGTTTTCTGCATGCAACCATCGGGATGTTCCTGGGGTCGACGCTGGTGCTGCACAGCAAGTTCAATCCGGACGAGGTGTTCGACGACATCGCGGAGCACAAGGTGTCCGCGGTGGTCGTGGTGCCGGTGATGCTGTCGCGCATGCTCGATGCACTCGAGAAGCGGAAGGACAAGCCTGACTTGTCGAGCCTGCGGATCGTGTTCGCCTCGGGTTCGGCGCTGGGTGCCGACGTCGCCGAGCGGACGCTGAAGGACCTCGGTCCGGTCATCTACAACATGTACGGCTCGACCGAGATCTCCTTCGCCACGATCGCCGGCCCGGAGCACCTCAAGTACAACTCCACGACGGCCGGGCCGCCGGTCAAGGGCGTGAAGATCAAGATCTACGACGAGAACGGCAAGGAATTGCCGCAAGGCGAGGTGGGCCGGATATTCGTCGGGACAAGCTTCCCGTTCGAGGGCTACACCGGCGGCGGCAACAAGCAGATCATCAACGGGTTGCTGTCATCCGGTGACGTTGGCTTTTTCGACAAGAAGGGTCTGCTCTTCATCAGCGGCCGCGACGACGAGATGATCGTCTCCGGTGGAGAGAACGTCTTCCCGGCGGAAGTGGAGGACTGCATCAGCGCGCACCCCGACGTGGTGGAGGCCACCGCGATCGGCGTTGAGGACAAAGAGTGGGGTCATCGGCTGCGGGCGTTCGTGGTCAAGAAAGACAACGCGAACCTCGACGAGGACTCGGTGAAGAAGCACGTCAAGGATCAGCTGGCCAAGTACAAGGTGCCGCGCGAGGTGATCTTCCTCGACGAGCTGCCGCGCAACCCGACTGGAAAGATCCTCAAGCGCGAGCTGCGCGAGATCGACGCCGACTAGCGCAGAGGATCGCCCCCTCAGCCGTCGAACCCGGTATTGCCGTCGAGCTGCTCGCGCAGGATGTCGATCTGCCCGGTGTGGCGGGCCGTCTCCTGGATCATGTGCAGGTAGATCCAGCGCAGCGAGACCGTCGTGTCGAGCCGACCGTGCCGCAGCTCGTGGTCGAGCGGATACTGCGCGGCGATGCGGCGGGACTCTTCGCACTGCGCCTGGTACTCGGCAACCAGTGTCGGCAGTGATTCGTCGGCCTGGATCTCGAACTCCCAGTCCCGGTCGTGCGTGCGACGGTTGTCGTCGCGTCGCCCCTGCAAAAACTGTTCGAACCAGCCGTATTCGGCCCAGCGCAGGTGCTTGACTAATCCACCGACCGTCGTCGCTGAGGTGACGAGATTCCGCCGGGCATCGGCGTCGGAGAGGCCGGAAACCTTGCGCACCAAGATGTCTCGGTAGTCGTCAAGGAAGGCTTCCAGGGTCGCGCGTTCGCCGGTGACGTCCTGCTCGCGACGGTTGGTGCGCTGTGTATCTGCCATGACGGCGAAGCTAGCACTGCCGAGATCAGCGTCGTTCGCGGATGCTCCGGGTCACCTCGGCGGACAGCTTGGCGTCCTTCAGGAGCAGCTCGATCAGCGCGGAGATCACTTCTTGTCCGGTTACGCGGGCGTATCCGAGCCGGTCGGCAGCGTCGCGCTGCCAAATGTCGAGGGCCCGATGGGTGGCGGGAGACAGATCGACGGTGCGACGGGTGCGCTGGGTCCTCGACGACTGCTCGGGCTTCTTGTGGTCCGTGTTGTTCCGGAAGCTCTGAAAGCGTTCGGTCTGCGCCGACGCATCGGCGCGCGCGGGCGGCCTGGCTCGAAACGACGGCGAGCTGGAATCCATGCGGCTGACGACCTTCGGTTGGCGCGAGCTTTCAGTAGATCAGGACTCAAGTATGTCGGTCAAAGCTATGTCGCGCAGTGATGGCGCGCCGTGCGACGGCGTTGCCCGCCGCGACAGGGTTTACGCGGCGAGCCCGGCGGCCCGATAACTGATGATTGCTAGCTGCCTATGTCAAGAGTAGAGAATTCATGAGGTTACGTGCATCAATAGTTCGCTGAATTTGCGTAGAACCAGTAATGGTCCGGATTTACGTGGGCGCATAAACAAGTAATTCCTGAAGTCAGGAAGTAAGGTTGTACTGATGTCAGTAGATGCGTATATGATGCTCGAGCTGGATATATACCTAGGTCAGTGACTACTGAAATAAGTAGAATTGGGTATCAGGACTTCCTGAAAGCAGTAATGCCGGAATGCGGTCTTTCAGTAGTTAACGCCGAAACAGTTGAATTAGCTGGTCAAGGCCTAAAACAACATTCTCAGGCTAATTAACAGTTCAATTTAGCGTTTGCTAAGTAATGCCATTTAACGTTCTCGGTGTCAGTCACCAGACGACGAAGGAGCAACACGATGACTTACTCACTCTCTTCCGCCCGCCGCTTCGCCGTGAGCGCAATCGGCACAGGCGCGGTGGCCGGCGCAATGTTTTTGGGTGCGGCACCCGCAGCTGAAGCCGCGCCAGCCCCGATGCCGGCAGTCGGCCCGGTGCATGTCGCCCCGCCTGCCTGGGGTGGTCACGGTGGCGGCCATGGCTTTGGCGGCGGCCACGGCGGCTTTGGTCGCGGCGGCTTCGGCCACGGCGGTTTTGGACGGGGCGGCTTTGGTCGCGGCTTTCGGACGGGGCTACGGCCACGGCGGCTTCGGTCGCGGCGGCTTCTGGGGACACCGCGGCTTCTGGGGTGGTCACCACCGCTGGTGGTGAGCCCCCAGTAAGGGGGGAACACGGCTGGCCCCGTTCTTGGACAAACGGGGTCAGCCGCCTCCTGCAATAAAAATCCACGCCCACCTGGCCATCGTCAGGCGGGCGTGGATTTTTGCGTGCAGAGCCTACGGATCGCGGGGCAGCCCCAGTAGCCGCTCGGCGATGATGTTGAGCTGTACTTCCGAGGTGCCGCCGTAGATGGTGGTGGCGCGGCTGGACAGCAGGAAGTCGTCCCACTTGCCCGGCTGTGTGTCCTTGTCGCCGATTGCCGCGTCGGACCCGAACGACGACACGGCGAATTCGGCGTATCCCTGCCCGGTCCGCATCGACAGCAACTTGGAGATCGCCGCCGACGGCATCGCGTCACCCCCGGCCAGGGTCAGCAGTGTAGAACGCAGGTTCAGCAGTTTGGCCGCATGCCCTTCGGCGATCAACTGCCCGGCGCGGTGACGGGCGACCCGGTCGAACTCCCCGTCTCGCACGAACTCGACCAGTTGGGCCAGGCTGGCCAGGAAAGCCAGATCGCTACCGCCGATCGAAACCCGTTCTGCCGTCAGGGTGTTGCGGCTGACCTCCCAGCCCCGGTCCACCTCACCGAGCACGTACTCGTCGGGCACGAACACGTCGTCGATGTAGACGGTGTTGAAGAACTCCTGGCCGGTGAGTTCGCGCAGCGGCTTCACCGTCACGCCTTCGCTCTTCATGTCCAGCAAAAAATAGGTGATGCCGTTGTGTTTTGGCGCGGACGGGTCGGTTCGGGCCAGCAATGCGCCCCACTGGGAGAACTGCGCAGCTGTCGTCCAGATCTTCTGGCCGGTGATCCGCCAGCCGCCGTCGACCCGGGTGGCCTTGGTGCTCAGGCCGGCCAGGTCGGACCCGGCGCCGGGCTCGGAAAACAGCTGGCACCAGATCATTTCGGCGCGGAACGTCGGCGGCAGGAAGCGCTGCTTCTGCTCGTCGGTGCCGAAGGCGACGATCGACGGGATGATCCAGGCGGCGAGGCCGACCTGCGGACGCTTGACCCGCCCGTCCGCGAATTCCTGGGCGATGATGATCTGCTCCACCGGGCTGGCGGCCCGGCCCCACGGCTTCGGTAGATGCGGCAGCACCCAGCCGCCTTCCGCGAGCGCCACCGTGCGCTGTTCGCGGTCCATCTCTTTGAAGGCGTCGACTTCGGAACGGATTTCGTCCCTGAGCTTTTCGGTGTCGGGGTCCAGATCGATGTCGATGGCGCGCATACCGGTGGTGGTGGCGGTATCCACCACTTTCTGTGGGTACTCCGCGGCGCGCCCGAAGCTGGCGGCCAGGATCAGCGCGCGGCGGTAGTACACGTTGGTGTCGTGCTCCCAGGTGAAGCCGATGCCGCCGTGCACCTGGATGCAGTCCTGCGTGCAACGCTGGGCTGCGGCGGGCGCCAGCGTGGCCGCCACTGCGGCAGCGAATTCGACGTGCTCGCTGGCCTCGTCGATGGCGCGCGCCGCGTCCCACGTTGCGGCCGTGGCGCGTTCGGTGTCGGCGATCATCTCGGCGCACTTGTGCTTCACGGCCTGGAACTGTCCGATCGGTCGGCCGAATTGCTCGCGGATCTTGGCGTATTCCGCGGCGGTGTCGGTGGCCCACCGTGCGACGCCGACCGCCTCGGCCGACAGCAGCGTGCAGATCAGCGCCTGCGCGGTCACCGAGTTGAGGTTGCTCAGCGCGGCGTCGTCGGAGACATCGACGTCGTCGGCGCGCACATGCGCGATGGGCCGCAGCGGGTCGACGCTGGTGACCGGCTCGATCTCGAGTTGGTCGGCCTGCAGCACGACCCACTCTTTCTGGCTGTCGATCGCCACCGGTACCACCAGCAGCGACGCTTGCGCTGCGGCCGGCACCGCCCGGACCTCGCCGCGGACGACCAGTGAACTGCCCTGTCGCGTCGCGGTCAGACCGGACTCCAGCGCATAGGCGGCGATAGCCGAGCCCGAAGCCAGATCGGCCAGCACCTTGGCTTCCGGGTCGTGTGCCGCGATCAGCGCACTCGCGATCGCCGACGGCACGAACGGCCCGGGTACCGCGCCGTGGCCGAACTCAGCGAGCGTGATGGCGAGCTCGAGGATGCCGAACCCTTGTCCACCAACAGATTCAGCCAGATGCACACCCTGCAGGCCCTGGTCTGCCGCGGCCTGCCAGTACGGCGGCGGGTTCTCGATGGGTGTCTCCAGAGCGGCGTGCAGAACCTCCGATGACGCTACCCGCGCCACCAGTGATCGCACCGAATCGGCCAGCTCTTGATGTTCAGAATTGATTGCGATCGGCATTGGTCGCCTTTCTTTTGGAATTCCCCGGGGCCCGTCACAGCGTGACCCCCAAGCTAACAACCGGTGGGTTGGTTGACTACATGGGCCAGCTGCTGCCCGTCCCGCATCCGGCGGCAATTGGCGACGGCCTCGCCCAGATAGCGACGCATGGTGTCGACGGTGTACCAGGTGACGTGCGGCGTGAGCACGACGTTGTCGAGCCCGAGCAGCGGGTTGTCCGGAGCTACCGGCTCGACGCCGAAGACGTCCAGGCCGGCCGCGGCCAGTCGGCCGTCGCGCAGCGCTTCTGCCAGAGCTTCCTCGTCGACAATCGGGCCGCGCGAGGTGTTGACCAGCACCGCACCAGGTTTCATCCGCGCGATCGTGGCCCGGTCGATGAGTCCCTCGGTATCGGTGGTCAACGGTAGGTGCAGCGAGACGACGTCGCTGGCGGCCACCAGTTCCGGCAACGGCCGCCAGCCGGGTAAGCCGTCGTCGCGGGTGCTCGTGTGTAACACCGTGGCGTCCATCGCGGCGACGATGTTCGCCACCCGTTTGGCGATGTTGCCGTAGCCGACCAGGCCGACGCTGCAGCCACCGATATCGCGGACGGTCTCGCCCAGCTCCGGATCAGACGGCCAGCCGCGGCCATCGCGGGTGGCGCGATCGAGCACCGGCAGGCGGCGCAGGGCAGCCAGCATCAGCAGCACCGTTCCTTCGGCCACCGACGGCGCATTGGCCCCGGGCATGTTGGCCACCGCGATGCCGTGTCTGGTGGCGGCCTCGACGTCGATGGTGTTCACCCCGGCGCCGAACTTATGGATCAACCGCAACTTGGGCGCCCGTGACATGGCGGCGCCGGTAAGTGGATGCAACACATGCCAGAAGACCTCGGCTTCGGGTAGCTCCCGGTCAAGCGCCTCGTCATCGGTGCACCACCGGATGTCCAGCCAATCGGCTTCGGCTGCAAGAAAATCCAACACCTTGGGGCCGGGTTCGAAGTGGGCAAGAACCCTCAGCGCCACCGCTTGGCTATCCATTTGGCGATTGTGTCAGCCTGCTCGCTGCGCGCACCGGGCGTGGTGAAGTAGTGGTCGGTGTTGATCGAGCACTGGGATTTGTCGGTGCCGGCCAGCGCGTCGTAAATGCGCTGGGCATCCGACGGGAACACGCCGGTGTCGGCCTCGGCGTTGATCACCAACGCGGGGCAGTTGATTCGGGCCAGGTGCGGCTCGGCCCGGGTCTGCGCGGTGCGCAGGCTCCACATCGCCAGCCAGCTGCGCAACGTGCAGGCCGCGGCGATGCCGTGCGCCGAGCGGTTGGCCTTCGCGGGCAACCCGGCGTAGCAGAGGTTGGGCTGGCGATGAGTCGGCTCAATCGTCGGATCGACCATCCGCGGGTCGGCCCATGTTCTCATCACGGTAAACGGGCGATCCGAAAAACCGGCGGCTCGAACACGTTTGAGCTCGATCTCGGCCCAGTCGGTGATCGCGTTGTTGCGCGCGACCTGTGCGGAGCGGTAACGGGTCAGAAATTCCGGCGAGTACGGCGGGGCGTTTCGATCATCGAACAGATCGAGGGAGCGGTCGGTGGCGACCGGATCGTTCTCGTCGACGACAGAGCCGTCCATCCAGGCGGTCAGCACGTCGGGGCGCCCAGGGTGTGCCGCGCTGGCCACGTAGCCGTCGGCGGGCAGCAGATCGGTCAGGCCCGCGGCGGGTCGCATGCCCGGCACCGCCGTCACGTGTGGGTTGGTCGCCTGCGCCTGGTAGGCGGCCATCAACGAGCCGCCTCCGGAATTACCCAGCAGCACAATCGTTTCCACAGCCTGCGTGTCGCGCAGCCAGCGCACTCCGACCCCGATGTCGACCAGCGCGTGGTCGAGCAGGAAGCTGCTCTCGAATCCGCGAAACCGGGTGTTCCAGCCGAGAAATCCGATCCCGCGGGTGGCCAGGTAGTCGGCGAGGTAATGCTCGGAGAAGTCTATTTGGTAATGGGTGGCGATCACCGCGACCTTGGGTTTGCGCCCGACACCGCGGTGATAGAGCCCCTGGCATGGATGCCCACCGGCGCCGGCGCGTCTGCCGGTCGGCGACGGCAGACCGATGAATTCGCGGATGACCCCGGGGGTGCCGGTGGTACGAGTCACCTCAGCTGACCTCCTTGTAGTAGATGGCCCGGTAGAAGATGTTCGCCAGGGTGGCGATGCAGGCTTGGTCGTCGGGTTCAGCGCTCGACGTCGGACTGGCCAATTGCAGGTAGCAGAACTGATTCAGCATCGCGACGATCGCCACCGCCATCAACTGCGGGTCGTCGCCCTCGCAGTAGCCGTCCGCCTGGGCCCGTCGCACCATCTCGGTGATGAATGAAGTTGGGATAGCGCAGATTTCAGACCAGTGCTGGGCGAAGTCGTCGTTGATCATCGCGAGTTGCGACACGCTGATCATTTCCGCCAGCCGATGTTTGTAGGTGTGCCAGAGCGCCGCCGCAAACTGGTGTGTGCGCTCCCGCGTCGAGAGGCCGTGCCGGGTAACCGGTTTCGCACGCTCGCCGACCTCGTCGCGGAAACGCAGCGCCCACTCGCGGATCATCGCCTCTTTGGAGTCGTAGTAGTTGTAGAACGACGCCGTCGACCGGTCGGCCTCGCCGGCGATGTCGGCGATGGTGGTGGCGAGGAAGCCTTTGCGGGCGATCACCGTTCGGGCGGCGGCGTCGATGGCGGCCCGGGTGCGGCGGCCGCGGTCCGTCGGTAGCGATGCACGATGGGTCGGCTTGTCGGACGTCGGCTTGTCGGAGGTCGGCTTGTCGGAGGTCGCCTTGTCGGACACGGTAGACACCGACGGGCCTCCTTCGTCGTGATCGTGGGACCGCCGCGATCCCGGGAACGGCCCTTTTTGCTGGAATCGACCTGAATCTGATGTTAGGTTCAGATTCTGATCCTCGCCACGGAACCAGCAAAGCGGACAGGAGCCAGGGGATGATCAAGCCGCACAACCGCAATTCCGAATTCGAACTCGGCGGCATCAACCATGTCGCGCTGGTGTGTTCGGATATGGCCCGCACCGTGGACTTCTACAGCAACGTCCTGGGCATGCCGTTGATCAAGTCGCTCGACCTACCCGGCGGAGTCGGCCAGCATTTCTTCTTCGACGCGGGCAACGGCGACTGCGTCGCGTTCTTCTGGTTCACTGATGCCCCCGACCGGGTGCCCGGTTTGTCGTCGCCGGCCGCCATCCCGGGCATCGGCGAAATCACGAGCGCCGTCAGCACCATGAACCACTTGGCGTTTCACGTGCCGGCCGAGAAGTTCGACGCCTACCGTCAGCAGCTCAAAGACAAGGGCGTGCGGGTGGGTCCGGTGCTCAACCACGACGAGAGCGAGCGGCAGGTTGCGGCCACCGTGCATCCCGGGGTCTACGTGCGGTCGTTCTACTTTCAGGATCCCGACGGAATCACCCTCGAGTTCGCCTGCTGGATCAAAGAATTCACGGCCCACGACGCGCAGGCGGTGCCCAGGACGTCGGCCGATCGCCGTATCCCGGCTGCGCCCTAGGTCGTCAGTCGCGATACAGGTTCGGGTTGGCCAGCTCGTCGAGTAGCGAGGCCAGCTGGTCGACCAACTGATCGGGACCGAGCCGAACGTCGCCGGCCAGCCAGGCGCCGATCGTCTGCCCCACCCCGCCGACCACGAAATGCGCCGCGGCCTTGATCCGGTCGTTCTCCGGCACTCGCAGCGCATTCTCGACGTGACGGCCGGACAGCATCGCAAACAGGGCGCTGGATTCGACGCGCTTACGCACCAGCACGGCGTTGGCCGGTTGCGCGCTGAACAGCAGCCGCCCGACCCGCGGATCGCCGGCGATCGTGCGGACGATGTTGGCCATGCCGGCCCGAGTCTGCTCGTCGGCCGGCGCCGCGGTGACCGCCGCCTGTGTGGTGGCGGCCAGTTCGGCGATCACCCGATCGAACACCGCGGCAACGAATTCGTTTTTGTCGGTGAAGCTTTCGTAGAAATAGCGAGCGGCCAAGCCGGCCTGCCGGCAAATGGCTCGCACGGTCAACTCCACGGACTGCTCGCCACCGAGCAGATCGAGGCCCGCCTCCAGCAAGCTGGCCCGGCGGGTCGCCAGGCGGTCGGCGGCACCGACGCCGCCGTAAGGCCGCGCGTTGGTCGTCGGGGCGGTTGCCATGGATTCCATCTTGACATCGGTGCACGCCGCGCTGCAATATCAGGAAACAAGCGTTCTCAGAATCAGCGGGCAGGTGGGCGATGACGGTCAGTGAACCCGTAAGGCATGTGGAGCGCGCGGTCAGCGAGCCACCGATCATCGGCCGCCGGCCGCGGCGCACACCTCGGCTCGACGACACCCTGATGGGCATGGCGTTGTTGTTGGGTCCGGCCAACGTGATCATGCAGCTGGCCCGGCCGGGCGTCGGCTACGGCGTCATGGAGAGCCGGGTGGAAAGCGGACGCATCGACCTGCACCCGATCAAGCGGGCTCGCACCACGTTCACCTACCTCGCCGTCGCCATGGCCGGTACCGACATCCAGAAGGCGGCATTTCGGCGCGCGGTGAATCGTGCTCACGCGCAGGTGTACTCCACTCCCGACAGCCCCGTGCAGTACAACGCGTTCGACCTCGATCTGCAGCTCTGGGTGGCGGCGTGCCTCTACAAGGGTGGGGTCGACTTCTACCGCACATTCATCGGCGAGATGGACGACGGCGATGCCGACCGGCACTACCGCGAAGCCGTGGTGCTCGGCTCCACGCTGCAGGTGCCACCGGAGATGTGGCCGGCGGACCGGGCCGCGTTCGACCGCTACTGGAACGAACAGCTCGAGAAGGTCCATATCGACGATGCCGTCCGTAGCTACCTGTATCCCATTGCGGTGGGCCGGATTCAGGCGCTCCCTCTACCGGAGGCGGTGCGCCGGCAACCGGAGAAAATCGGCCTTCTACTGACCGCCGGGTTTCTACCGCAGCGCTTCCGCGACGAAATGCAATTCGCCTGGGATCCGGCCACGCAGCGGCGCTTCGACCGCGTGATCGGGGTGCTGCGCACGCTGAACAACGCGATGCCGCAGTTCGTCCGGCGGTTTCCATTCAACGTCCTACTGTGGGATCTGGACCGGCGGATCAAAGCCGGGCGCCCGCTGGTGTAGCGGCGAATACCCCCTACCGGGACGGGGTCTTGTGTCTACGACGCAATGTCGTATTCAATGCCGTCATGGGTGGATTGGGCGCGCGTAGGGTCGGTTGCCGTGCGTACTAACGATGACAACTGGGACATCACTACAAGCGTCGGTTCGACCGCGTTATTCGTGGCAATCGCCCGAGCATTGGAGGCGCAGAAAGCCGATCCGCTCGCCGTCGACCTGTTCGCGGGAATCTTCTGCCACGCGGTGGGTGGCGCCGCTGCCGACGTGCTCGACGGCAAAAACCCCGACCACCAACTCAAATCGCCGGATTTCGGTGAGCATTTCGTCAATTTCCAGGGTGCCCGCACCAGATTTTTCGACAACTACTTCCTCCAGGCCGCCGAGTCCGGGGTCCGTCAGGTGGTGATCCTGGCCGCGGGGCTGGACTCGCGCGCCTACCGGCTGGCCTGGCCTGACGGGACGACGATCTTCGAGCTCGACCGCCCGCAGGTTCTTGATTTCAAGCGCGAGGTGCTTGCCGGGCAGGGGGCAACCCCCAATGCCGAGCGCCGTGAGATTGCCATCGACCTTCGTGAGGACTGGCCGCAGGCGTTGCGCGACAGTGGTTTCGACGCATCCAAGCCTTCGGCGTGGATCGCCGAAGGTCTACTGATCTATCTGCCGGCCGCTGCCCAGCAGCAGTTGTTCACCGGGATCGACGCGTTGGCCAGCGCGGGCAGCCACGTCGCGGTCGAGGACGGCGCACCCATGCCGGCCGAGGCGTTCACCGCCGCGGTCGAGGCCGAGCGCGCGGCGCAGGCCGAGGGGGACGAGCGGTTGTTCTTCCAGCTGGTCTACAACGAGCGGCACGCCCCGGCCGAGGAATGGTTCGCAGGGCACGGCTGGAAAGCGGTCGCGACCCCGCTGACCGAGTACCTGGAAGAGGTGGGCCGCCCGGTGCCGGGGCCCGACACCGAGGCCGGGCCGATGATCGCCCGCAACAGTTTGGTCAGGGCGGTCAAAGAGTGAGGACGCGATGCCGTACAGTCCTCGCATAATGACACTCATTTTCATTAAGCCCCGCCGCGAGAAAGTTCGAGAACCTATTAGTCTCGTCGCGGCGAAAACCTGATCTGCCCGCTCGATATCGGTTGTGACCTGCAGTGTCTTGGCCCGCACGACGGAGCGGACGAGACCACGCATCCAGAGGTTACGTGCGTCTCGACACATAGCATGTGCGATGCTAGCTTCGCCGAAGTTAGCTTAGGCAATACTACGTCCGAAGGGGAGATCCGAGGCGTGGAAACCGCTGAGACCGGCATCATCGCCACCCGGCCGAAAACGGCCCGGGTCGACGACGATGTAGCGAGCCGATTCGCGACCTGTTGCCGGGCGCTCGGTCTGACCGTGTACGACCGCACGCGTCCCGCAGACCTGGCCGCGGCTCGATCCGGGTTCACCGGACTGGTCCGCATCGCTCACGATCAGGCCGACGCGTGGGTCGGGCTGGCCGCGGCCGGCGACCCTTCCCTCCATGTGCTGGAAGCGATTTCGCACAACACCGCCACAGCAGGTGTGCTGCAGCGGCAAGTTCAGTTGACCGAGGGTGTGCTCGGTTTTCTCTACGACACCGGGCTCTACCTCAAGTTCCGGGCGACTGAGCCCGACGACTTCCACCTTGCGTACGCCTCGGCGCTGGCCGGCGACGGCCAGTTTGCTGCGGCGTTTCAGCTTGTCAGCGACGTCAGCCGGCGGCGACCGAGTTCGCACGAAGCCCGCTGGGTGACATCGACGATCCACTACCGCGCCGAGCGCTGGTCTGACGTCGTCAAACTGCTGTCCCCGATTGTCAACGACCCCAAGCTGGACGAGCGCTTCGCGCACGCCGTCAAGGTTGCTCTCGGGATCTCGCTGGCGCGGCTCGGCATGTTTGCCGCGGCGCTGTCCTACCTCGAAGAGCCGGACGGCCCGGTCGCCGTCGCGGCGGTAGACGGAGCGCTGGCCAGGGCGCTGTCGCTGCGAGCCGACGGTGACGAGGACACCGCCCGCGAGGTGCTGCAGGACCTGTACGCCGCCAACCCGGAAAACGCTCAGGTCGAAGAGGCGTTGACGGACACCAGCTTCGGGATCGTGCCTACCACGTCAGACCGCATCGCCGCCCGCAGCGATCCATGGGACGTCGGCACCGAGCCCAAG
Source organism: uncultured Actinomycetota bacterium (assembly GCA_963750885.1). Taxonomy (GTDB): domain Bacteria; phylum Actinomycetota; class Actinomycetes; order Mycobacteriales; family Mycobacteriaceae; genus Mycobacterium. The sequence goes on along the minus strand of CAVVSN010000024.1, from coordinate 257,976 downwards.
CCCGGTGACTTCGTCGACCCCGGCGCCCAGGAGCGCAAGGCCGTCCTGCTGTCGGAGGCCGAGCGTGAGCTCGACGAGTTCATCGGACTGGACAAGGTCAAGGATCAGGTCGCGCGGCTCAAAAGCGCGGTGGCGATGGAATTGGTCCGCAAAGAGCGCGGACTCGAAGTGGCTCAGCGCACCCACCACCTGGTGTTCACCGGCCCGCCCGGGACCGGTAAGACCACGATCGCCCGTGTCGTCGCCAAAATCTATTGCGGCCTTGGCCTTTTGAAGAAAGAGAACATCAAAGAGGTCCATCGTGCCGACTTGATCGGTCAGCACATCGGCGAGACCGAAGCCAAGACCAACGCGATCATCGACAGCGCTCTCGACGGTGTGCTGTTCCTCGACGAGGCGTACGCGCTGGTCGCCACCGGCGCCAAGAACGACTTCGGCTTGGTGGCCATCGACACGCTGCTGGCGCGGATGGAAAACGACCGTGACCGGTTGGTGGTCATCATCGCCGGCTACCGCGCCGATCTGGATCGGTTCCTGGACACCAACCAGGGTCTGCGATCACGGTTCACCCGGACCATCGACTTCCCGTCCTATCAGCCGCCTGAACTGATCGAGATCGCCAACTTCATGGCCACCAGGCGCGACAGCACATTCGAGCAGGCGGCACTCAATGACCTCGAGGCTCTGTTCGCTCACCTGGCCAGCACGACGAAGGAAGATTCGGTCGGCGTCGAACGTCGCGGCCTCGACATCGCCGGTAACGGACGATTCGTTCGTAACGTCGTCGAAAAGTCGGAAGAGGAACGCGAATTCCGGCTGGACCACTCCGAACACGCAAAGACCGGTGAATTCACCGACGAGGAGCTCATGACGATCACCGCCGCCGACGTGGCCAACACCGTGCCGCCGTTGCTCGAGGGCCTGCGGCTGGAGACGCCGGCATGAGCACCCCGGAGTCGCCCGACGACCGGCGCTCATTCGCCTCGCGCACCCCGGTGAACGACAACCCCGAAAAGGTGGTCTACCGCCGGGGCTTCGTCACCCGCCACCAGGTCACCGGCTGGCGATTTGTCATGCGCCGCATCGCTTCTGGTGTTGCCCTGCACGACACCCGGATGCTCGTCGACCCGTTGCGGACCCAGACGCGCGCGGTGCTGATGGGCGTCATCGTGCTGGTCACCGGGCTGGTCGGCTGCTTCGTGTTCTCGCTGATCCGGCCGAACGGCTCGGCGGCCAACAATCCCATCCTGGCTGACCGGTCGACGGCGGCGCTGTACGTGCGGGTAGGCGATCAACTGCATCCGGTGCTCAACCTGGCCTCGGCCCGGCTGATCGCCGGCAAGTCGGCCAACCCCACCCAGGTGAAAAGCAGTGAGCTGGACAAGTTTCCGCTCGGCAACCTGATCGGTATCCCGGGTGCGCCGCAGCGGTTGGTGCAGAACACCCGCAAGGATGCCGACTGGACTGTGTGCGATGCGGCCAGCGGTACCGCCGCCGGCGTCACGGTGATCGCCGGAGCTCCGGACAGCACCGGCGCCCGTGCCGCGGCGTTGGAGACCGGCAAGGCCGTCCTGGTCACCAACCCCAGCAGCGCCTGGTTGCTGTGGGACGGCAAGCGCAGCCGGATCGACCTCGCCGACCACGCGGTGACCAACGCTCTGGGCCTGGGTAACGACATTCACGCACCCCGCCCTGTCGCCCCCGGTCTGTTCAATGCGATTCCCGAGTCGCCGCCACTGGCCGCACCCGTCATCCCCGAAGCCGGCGGTCCCGCCCGATTCCCGGTGCCCGCCCCGATCGGCGGTGTCGTGGAATCTCATGCGCTGGAAGGCAACTCGTCCAACTACTACGCAGTGCTACCGGACGGACTGCAGCAGGTCTCGCCGGTGCTGGCCGCTATCCTGCGCAACGCCAACTCCTACGGCCTGGACCAGCCGCCACGACTGGGCGCTGACAAGGTGGCCAAATTGCCGGTTTCCCGGCAGCTGGACACCAGCCGCTACCCCGAGCAGCGAATTAGCTTGCTCGATGCTGCGCACGACCCCGTCACCTGCGCGCACTGGAGCAAAGCCGCTGGCGCCAGCACGAATTCACTGACGCTGCTTGCCGGTTCGGCACTGCCGATTCCCGACGCGGTGCACACCGAGGATCTGGTCGGCGCGGGCGCGGGCGGGACAGCCAACCGGATCGCGATGGCTCCTGGGACCGGATACTTCGCCCAGACCGTCGGGCAGAACGCGTCGTCACCGGCAGCCGGGTCGTTGTTCTGGATCTCCGACACCGGCGTGCGGTACGGCATCGACAACGAGGCCGCCCAAGGCGGTGTCACCGGAAACGCGAAAACCGCTGAGGCTCTTGGGTTGACGCAGCCGGCCACTCCGATTCCCTGGTCGGTCCTGTCGCTGTACGCCCCCGGGCCCACACTGTCGCGGTCCGACGCGCTGCTCGCACATGACGGACTGGCGCCCGACTCCCGACCTGGCCGTACCTCTGCCGAAGGGCAAAACCGATGAGTCGCTTGATCTTCGAGGCACGCCGCCGGCTGCCTTCGCCGGTGACCCGCAAGGGCAGCATCAACATCGAATCACCGCCGGAACTGCCACGGGTCATTCCGCCGTCGTTGCTGAAGCGGGCGCTGCCGGTCGTGATCGTGTTGCTGATCGTCGGGATGATCGTCGCGATGGTCGCTACCGGAATGCGACTCATCTCGCCGCAGACCCTGTTCTTCCCCTTCGTTCTGCTGCTGGCCGCCACGGCGTTCTTTCGCGGTGACAACAAATCGAGCACTGCAGAGATCGACGCCGAGCGCGCCGACTACCTGCGCTACCTGTCGGTGGTCCGGGACAACGTCCGCGCACAGGCCGCCGCGCAGCGCGCCGCCGCCGAGTGGTCGCACCCGAAGCCGGCGGATCTGGCCGCCATCCCCGGGTCGCGACGGCAATGGGAACGCGACCCCCAGGACGGCGACTTCCTGGTGGTGCGTGCCGGCGTGCACTCGGCCGCGTTGGACACCGCACTGCGGGTCAACGACACCGCCGACGAGGTCGACCTGGAGCCCGTGTCGCACAGCGCATTACGCAGTCTGCTGGACACTCAGCGGACCGTGCGCGACATCCCGACCGGGATCGACCTGACCAAGCTGTCGCGGATCACCGTGCTCGGCGACGAAGACGAGGTTCGCGGCGCGCTGCGAGCCTGGGTGGCTCAGGCGGTGACCTGGCATGACCCCACGGTGCTCGGTGTGGCGGTCGCTACGCCGGACCTGGAGTCGCCGGACTGGTCGTGGCTGAAATGGTTGCCGCACGTGGACATCCCGGCCGAAGCGGACGGAGTGGGCCCGGCCCGCTACCTGTCCAGCAAGCCCGACGAGCTGGCCGCACTGCTCGGATCGACGCTGTCCGACCGCCCGTCGTTCGCCGCCGGACCGGCGGATGCGTTGCGGCACTTGCTGATCATCGTCGACGATCCGGACTTCGACCTGGGCGCCTCGCCGCTGGCGGCCGCGCGGGCCGGTGTCACCGTCGTCTATCGATCGACCACCGCGCCGCACCGGGAGCAATACTCGGACCCCGAGCGGCCGATCCTGCGGCTTGCCGGAAATGCGCATCGAACGTTGGCAGACCGGCGGTTGGCAGCGCTACATCGACAGCGCCGACTCTCTCGGCGTCGACGACGCGGCGCACGTCGCGCGCCGGCTGTCCCGCTGGGACTCCAACCCGACACACAGCGGCCTGCAGTCGACAGCCACCCGCGGCGCGACGTTCACGACCTTGCTGGGAATTCCGGATGCGTCGCGACTCGACGTCCCGACGCTGTGGGCACCGCGACACCGCGACGACGAGTTGCGGGTGCCGATCGGTGTCACGGCCACCGGTGAGCCGCTGATCTTCGACCTCAAAGACGAAGCCGAAGGTGGGATGGGGCCACACGGCTTGATGATCGGTATGACCGGTGCCGGCAAGTCGCAGACCTTGATGTCAATTCTGTTGGCGCTGTTGACGACTCACTCGGCCGAGCGGCTGATCGTGATTTACGCGGACTTCAAGGGTGAGGCCGGCGCGGACATCTTCCGCAACTTCCCCCAGGTCGTCGCGGTGATCTCGAACATGGCCGAGAAGAAGTCGCTGGCCGACCGGTTCGCCGACACGCTGCGCGGTGAAGTGGCCCGCCGCGAAACGCTGCTGCGCGAGGCCGGCCGCAAGGTCCAGGGCAGCGCGTTCAACTCGGTGACCGAGTACGAGAACGCGATCGCCGCCGGGCATGACCTGGCACCGATCCCGACGCTGTTCGTCGTCGCCGACGAGTTCACGCTGATGCTGTCCGACCACCCCGAATACGCGGAGCTGTTCGACTACGTGGCCCGCAAGGGTCGCTCGTTTCGGATCCACATCCTGTTCGCGTCACAGACGCTGGATGTCGGCAGGATCAAGGACATCGACAAGAACACCTCGTACCGGATCGGTCTGAAGGTGGCCAGCCCTGCGGTGTCGCGGTCGATCATCGGTGTTGAAGACGCGTACCACGTCGATGCGGGCCGGGAGAACAAGGGCGTCGGATTCCTGGTGCCCGCGCCCGGGGCCGCGCCGATCAAATTCCGCAGCACCTACGTCGACGGTATCTACGACCCGCCGCAGGCGCCGAAAACACTTGTGGTGCACTCGGTCCCCGAGCCGAAGGTGTTCACAGCAGGTCGGGTGGAACCCGACCTGACCACGGTGATCGCCAAGAACGGACACGAAGAACCGATCGCGCCGTCACGCAAGTTGATCGCCACCATCGGTGACCAGTTGTCACGTTTCGGTCCCCGCGCCCCCGAGCTGTGGCTGCCGCCGCTCGACGAGGTGATTCCGCTGAGCGCCGCGCTCGCGCGTGCATCGGTGCCTCGGGGTGAATGGCGTTGGCCGTTGGGCGAGATCGACCGGCCTTTCCAGATGCGGCGCGATCCGCTGGTGTTCGACGCGCGGTCCTCGTCCGGCAACCTGCTGATCCACGGTGGTGCGAAGTCCGGTAAATCGACTGCGCTGCAGACGTTCATCTTGTCGGCGGCGAGCCTGCACTCGCCCCGTGAGGTGAGCTTCTACTGCCTGGATTACGGCGGCGGTCAGCTGCGCGACCTGGAAGGCCTGGCTCACGTCGGCAGCGTCGCGTCGTCGCTGGAACCCGAGCGCATCCGCCGTACCTTCGGCGAGATCGAGCAGCTGCTGCGCTCGCGTCAGCAGCGGGAAGTCTTCCGCGACAAGCAAGGTCCGGACGACGGGCTGGGCCAGGTGTTCCTGGTCATCGACAACCTGTATGCGTTCAGCCGGGACAACACCGACCAGTTCAGCACCCGAAACCCATTGCTGAGCAAGGTGACCGAACTGGTCAACATCGGTCTGGCCTACGGCATCCATGTGGTCGTCACCACGCCTAGCTGGCTCGAGGTGCCGTTGGCGATGCGCGACGGTCTCGGTATGCGACTGGAGCTCAAGCTGCACGACGCGCGGGACAGCAACGTCCGGGTGGTCGGTGCACTGCACCGCCCTGCCGAGGGCGTGCCCGCCGACCAGCCGGGCCGTGGTCTGACCATGGCCGCCGAGCATTTCCTGATCGCCGCACCCGAGCTCGACCAGGTCGCCGCCATCAATGCCCGGCACGAGGGGATCACCGCGCCACCGGTGCGGCTGCTGCCGACCAATCTGGAGCCCTCGGTGCTCGAACCGGTCTACGGCGGTTCCGATCGGATTGTGATCGGTCAGCGCGAAGAAGACTTGGCCGCAGTGCAGCTCGACTTCGCGCGGGATCCGCTGCTGTTGGTGCTCGGTGACACCAGGACCGGCAAGACGACCTTGCTGCGGCACATCATCCGCACCATCCGGGACAACTCGACACCGGACCGGGTCGCCTTCACGGTGGTGGATCGGCGACTGCACCTCGTCGACGAGCCGCTGTTCCCGGACAACGAGTACACCGCCAACATCGACCGGGTGACCCCGGCGATGCTCGGGTTGTCGGGGCTGATCGGGAAGCGGCGGCCGCCGGCAGGTCTGGACGCGTCGCAGCTGACCGGATGGTCGTTTGAAGGCCACACCCACTACCTGATCATCGACGACGTCGACCAGATACCGGATTCTCCGGCGATGACGGGACCCTATGTGGGTCAGCGTCCTTGGACTCCGCTGATCGAATTGCTGGCTCAGGCAGGCGATCTGGGTCTGCGGGTCATCGTCACCGCGCGCGCGAGCGGTGCCGCGCACGCACTGATGACCAGTCCGTTGCTGCGCCGGCTCAACGACCTGCAGGCGACCACGCTGATGTTGTCGGGCAACCCGGTCGACGGTGGCAAGGTTCGCGGTCAGCGGTTCGACCGGTTGCCCGCGGGTCGGGCAATTCTGTTGACCGACAGCGACACTCCCACCTACGTGCAGTTGGTCAATCCGCTCGTCAACGAAAGTGCCGCCGTCGATGGCGGCCGGTGAGTTCCAACGAAAGGGGTATGAGTCATGACACTGCAGGTTGTTCCAGAAGGTCTGGCGTCGGCCAGCGCCGCCGTCGAAGCCATCACCGCCCGGCTGGCGGCCGCGCACGCTGGCGCCGCACCGGCCATCACTGCCGTCATCCCGTCGGCGGCTGATCCGGTCTCGCTCCAGACCGCGGCCGGCTTCAGTGCCCAGGGCACCGAGCATGCGGCGGTCGCGGCCGAAGGCGTCGAGGAACTCGGCCGCGCCGGTGTCGGTGTCGGTGAGTCTGGTGTGAGTTATGCAGTCGGCGACGCCGCTGCCGCAGCGACATACCTGGCCGGCCACTGACGATGACCGCGCCGGTGTGGATGGCTTCGCCGCCTGAGGTGCATTCAGTGCTCCTCAGCAGCGGTCCAGGACCCGGGTCGCTGTTGGCGGCCGCGGGGGCTTGGACTGCGCTGAGCACTGAATATGCCTCGGCAGCAAGCGAACTCACCTCACTGTTAGGCGCGGTCCAAGCAGGAGCATGGCAAGGTCCGAGTGCCGAAGAATACGTGAGCGCACACCTGCCGTATCTGGCGTGGCTCACCGAGGCCAGTGTGAACAGCACCGCTGCGGCGGCTCAGCACGAGGTCGCCGCTGCCGCCTACACCGCCGCGCTGGCTGCGATGCCGACGATTCCGGAGCTGGCGACCAACCACGTCATCCACGGCGTACTGATCGCGACCAACTTCTTCGGTCTCAACACGATTCCTATCGCGCTCAACGAAGCCGACTACGTCCGGATGTGGATTCAGGCGGCCACCACGATGGCGACCTACCAGGGTGTGTCCGGGTCGGCGTTGGCGTCGGCTCCGCGCACTGAGGCGGCGCCGCCGGTGCTCAAGACCAACAATGCGCTGGCCGCTTCGGCAAATCCGTCGGCGTCCTCGGGCGACTTCTTCACCGACCTCTACAACCAACTGGTGCAGCTCTTCCAGGATCCGAGCGGGACGATCAGCGCCATCATCGCCAACCCGAGCACCTATTTCCCTTTGTTGTTCTTCGTCGCATACGAGGTGTCGACCAGCATCGCCGCGGCGATCACCTATCCATTGTTGACCGCCGCCGCCATCCTGGCGGTGGTGCTTCCGGCTGCGTTGCAACAGCTTCTGGCGAACCCGGCTGGGGAGCCGCCGATGCCGACCGCACCGGCCGGCAGCGCCCCGCGGTCGGTTTCACCGATGCCGGCCGCCGCTCTCACCTCGACGGGAACGGGCGCCTCTGCGACAGCTCCGGCTCCGACGTCACCGGCCGGCGCCGGAGCAGGCGCGGCCCCGGCGGCTACGCCCGCGACGACCGCGTTCCCCTACATGGTGGGCGGCATCGGTCCCGACGGCGGCCCCGGACCGACATTGATCGACCGCGACGAGAACAAGGCGCCGGCGGGCGCCATTGCCGCCGCAGCGGCCGTGAGTGCGGCGAGTCGAGCAAAGGCGCCGACGCGTCGGCGGCGAAAGTCCGAGATGCGTGACCATGCAGACGAATTCGCCGACATGAACGTCGATGTGAACCCGGACTGGGGTTCGCCGAATGACCGCGAGCCGGTCGCTGCGGCGGTGGCCTCGCAGAGCGGTACGGGTGCCCTGGGGTTCGCCGGGACCGTGGAAAAAGACAGATCCGCGGAAGCGTCGGGGCTGGCGACGTTGAGCAGCAACGGTTTTGGCAACGGTCCGCGCATGCCGATGGTGCCGGGCACATGGGATCCGGACGCATCGGAGGGGGAGGGGGACCAGAGCTGAGCGGGTGTTTGCGTGGCAAGGGTAATCGGACGAGGAGAGGATTTCGGGTATGAGTTTGTTGGATGCTCACATTCCGCAGTTGGTGGCGTCGCAGTCGGCGTTTGGTGCCAAGGCGGGGTTGATGCGGTCGACGATTGGTCAGGCTGAGCAGGAAGCGATGTCGTCGCAGGCGTTTTTCGCCGGTGATGGTGCGGCGGCGTTTCAGGCTGCGCATGCCCGGTTTGTGGCGGCGGCGGCGAAGGTGAATTCGTTGCTGGATATCGCTCAGGCCAACTTGGGTGATGCGGCGGGCACGTATGTGGCCGCGGACAGTGCTGCGGCGAGCAGCTACCCGGGCTTCTGAGCCGGTCGAAATTTCTAGTCGAGAGGGTTTGTGATGTCGCAGATCATGTACAACTACCCGGCGATGCTGGCGCATTCGGCGGATATGGCCGGGTATGCGGGCACGATTCAGAGCTTGGGTGCCGATATTTCTGCTGAGCAGGCTGCGTTGCAGTCGGCGTGGCAGGGTGATACCGGGGTGAGTTATCAGGCGTGGCAGGCGCAGTGGAATCAGGCGCTGGAGCAGTTGGTGCTGTCGTATCGGGCGATGGCGAGCACGCACGAGAACAACACCACCTCGATGCTGGCCCGTGACGCGGCCGAAGGCGCCAAGTGGGGCGGCTAACCACCGCCACGGCAGTGCTTGTCGGGCGGATCGAGTCGAGTGGATCCGCAACGTAGATGACCAACAAGCCCAACGCCGTCGAGCTGACCGTCGACCAGGCGTGGTGTATCGCTGAAACTGTGGGAGCGGGAACGTTTCCGTGGGTTCTGGCGATCACCACGCCCTACACTGATGCCGCCGAACGGGGTGCGTTCCTCGCAGCCCAGACCGCCGAACTGGCCCGCCTGGGCATGGTGTCGGACGATGGCGTCATCAACCGTGCGGTAGCCGACTGGATTCGGGTGGTGTGCTTTCCGGAGCGGTGGCTGGACCTGCGCTATGTGGGTTCGGCCGCCGTACCGGGTAGTGCAGACCTGCTGCGCGGCATCATCGCCCAACGCGGCGGCAAAACTGTTGTGGCACTGCGTAATGCGCAGCTTGTCACGTTCACGGCAATGGACATACACGACTCTCGCGCGCTGGTGCCGATTCTCGGTGTCGGACTGGCGCAGCGTCCGCCTGCTCGATTCGACGAGTTCAGCCTGCCCGCCCAGGTCGGTGCGCGGGCTGACGAGCGGCTGCGCAACGGCGCGCCGCTCACCGAAGTCCTTGATTACCTGAGCATTCCGCAGTCGGCGCGGGCGGTGGTCGAATCGGTGTTCACCGGGCCACGCAGCTACGTGGAGATCGTCGCGGGCTGCCACCACGACGGGCGGCACACCAGCACCGAAGTGGGCATGAGCATTGTCGATACCGCCGTGGGCAGGGTGCTGGTCAGCCCGTCGCGTGCGTTCGACGACGAATGGATCTCCACGTTCAGCCCCGGTACCCCGTTCGCCATCGCGATCGCCGTCGACCAGCTCACCAGCCAACTACCGCAAGGCCACTGGTTCGAGGGCAACCGACTCTCCCGAGACTTCACCGGTAATCCACAAACTGTCTGACCTATCCCCTGATAGCAATCGTCATTCCCAAAAAGAAAGAGAAGCAATGTCTCGCAGAATCCTGAGGAGCCGGTGATGTCCAGCGCTGTCATACCCATCGTGCGGGTCGCCATCCTTTCCGACAGCCGGCTGACCGAGATAGCACTGCCAGTTGATCTGCCGCTGCGCGAAATCCTGCCGGCTGTTGAACGTTTGGTCGTACCTGCCGTCGCTGACGACGCAGCCGCCGCCGGTAGCTCGGTAGCCGAGCCGACGACACCCGTGCGGCTCAGCCTCGCGCCGATCGGCGGTGCACCGTTCAGCCTGGACGCCAGTCTGGGAACGGTCGGCGTGGTCGACGGGGATCTGTTGGCGTTGCAGCCGATCCCGGTCGGGCCGGCCGCGCCGGGCATCGTCGAAGACATCGCCGACGCCGCCGTCATCTTCTCGACCTCGCGGCTGAAGCCCTGGGGCACCACGCACATCCAGCGCGGCGCGATTGCTGGCGTCATCGGGTTGATTTGGGCGGCAACAGGTCTCGGAGCCGTCCATCGGGTGGCCACCGGCTCGCCCGCCGGTGTGTTCGCGGTCGGTGCGATCGCGCTACTCACCGTGGTGGCGGGTCTGGCGGCGCGTTCGCCGCGGGCCGGTGCGGCCTTGTCCGCCGCCGCTCTGGTGCCGATCGCCGCGGCGTTGGCGCTGGCGGTGCCGGGTCACTTCGGCACGCCACAGGTGACGCTGGCGGCGGCCGGTGTGGCCGCGTGGTCGCTGATCAGCCTGATCCTGCCGCACCGCGAAAGCCGCGGCATCATCGGCTTTTTCACCGCGACCGCGGTGCTGGGCGTGGGTGTGCTGCTGACTGCCGGCGCGAGTGCGCTGTGGCAGCTGCCGCTGGTGACGCTGGGTGCGGGTCTGCTGATCGTCGCGTTGCTGTTCACCATCGAAGCCCCTCAACTGTCCGCGCTGTGGGCACGATTCCCACTGCCGGTCATTCCGGCGCCCGGCGACCCGACCCCGTCGGCTCCGTCGGCGCGCGTACTCGAAGACCTGCCGCGACGGGTCCGGATCAGCGACGCGCACCAGACCGGCTTCATCGCCGGCGCCGTGCTGCTCAGCGTGATCGGCTCGCTGGCCATCGCGTGGCGGCCGGAAACGCTCTCTCCGTGGGGCTGGTACCTGGTCGCCGCGACGGCTGCCGCAGCAGCGCTGCGGGCCCGGGTGTGGGACTCGGCAGCCATCAAGGCGTGGCTGCTGGCCCAGCCGCATCTGGTCGGCGTCGCGTTGGTGGTCCTCTATACCGCGACCGCGCACTACCTGACCGCACTGGTGATCGCGGTGGTGCTCGCTGCGCTGGTGTCGGCCTGGGTTGTCGTCGCACTGAGCCCGGCGATCGCGTCGCCGGAGACCTACTCGCTGCCGTTGCGTCGGCTGGTGGGATTCGTCGCGTCCGGCATCGACGCGTCGCTGATCCCGGTGATCGCGTACCTGGTTGGACTGTTCGCGGTGGTGCTTGATCGATGAGTTCTGCCCGCACTCGTCGATTCGGATGTCTCGCAGCGGCTGTGGTAGCCACGCTGTGGGCCTGCCCACCTGCGATGGCGATCGACCGCCCTCAGGTCGATCCCGGCGCGGCGCCGCCCCCCGGTGCACCCGGTCCGGTGGCGCCGATGGAGAAGAACGGCGAGTGCAGTGCGACCGGCGTCATCTCGGGCACCGATTTCAAAGCGGCACCGCCGAGCCAGCAGACGCTGGATCCGGCTGCGGCGTGGCGGTTTTCCCGCGGCGACGGTCAACTGGTCGCGGTGCTGGACACCGGTGTGCGGGCGGGGCCACGGCTGCCCGGCGTTCAGCCGGGCGGTGACTATGTCGAATCGACCGACGGGCTCACCGACTGCGACGGGCGCGGTACAGCGGTGGCCGGCCTGATCGCCGGCCAGCCGGGCGACGACGGCTTCGCCGGGATTGCGCCCGGGGCCCGGCTGGTGTCTCTTCGGGTGACGTCGGCGAAGTTCTCGGCGCGCAGCGCGGGTGGCGATCCCGCCCTCGGGCGGGCAGTCGTCGACGTGACGGCGCTCGGCCGTGCGATCGTGCACGCTGCCGATCTCGGCGCGCGGGTGATCACCGTCTCGGGGATCACCTGCCTCCCCGCCGACCGCAACGTCGATCAAGGCGCACTCGGAGCGGCGATCCGGTATGCCGCGGTCGACAAGGATGCCGTGATCGTGGCCGCGGCCGGCAACATCGGCGCTGCCGGTGCGGCCAGTGGCACGGCGTGTGACTCGAACCCGCTGACCGACCTGGGCCGTCCCGACGATCCGCGCAACTGGGCTGGCGTGACCTCGGTTTCAGTGCCGTCGTGGTGGCAGCCCTACGTGCTGTCGGTCGGGTCGCTCACGCCCGGCGATCAGCCGTCGAAGTTCACGATGGCCGGTCCGTGGGTAGGTGTCGCCGCGCCCGGCGAAAGCATCGTGTCGGTGAGCAACCGCGACGACGGCGGACTCGCCAACGGCCTGCCGAACGAACATCAGCAACTGGTGCCACTGGCCGGTACGAGCTATGCGGCCGGATACGTCGCCGGAGTCGCGGCGCTGGTGCGCAGCAAGTACCCGGAGTTGAACTCCACGCAGGTGATCCAGCGGATCACCGGGTCAGCGCACAACGGTGCCCGCGCGCCGTCGAACATCGTCGGCACCGGCGCCGTGGACCCGGTGGCGGCCTTGACCTGGGAGCTGCCCGCCGCCGTCAGCGGCGACAAGTCGCCGGTGAAACATGTTGCGGCGCCGCCAGAACCCGCACCGAAGAGCCAGCTACCCCGGATCGTCGCGTTCGGTGGGACGGCTGCTCTGCTATTGGCCGTCGTGGCTGCCGCCGCGGTCGCCGCACGCCGACGAAAGGAACCATCGCTGTGAGCGCGCACAAATTCCCCTCGCCGCCCACCGGGCGGATCACCTTGGTGCTGTTGGCCGTTGTGGCCGCGGCCCTCGCCTTCCCCTGGCATTCGGTGCGTGAGCGCTGGGTGGTCGGGGTCGCGGTTGCGGCGGTGATCGTGCTGCTGGCCCGCTGGCAGGGGCTGCCGGTCACCACGATCCTGCGCCGCCGCCTGGCGATCCTGCGTCCCAGCCGGGGAGCACGCGCGGCCGAGGAATCGGTCACCGATGTGCGGACGACCGCGCTGCTGCGAGTGGCGCCGCCGCTGGGTGATGCCGACTCGCTGCCGCTGGCGCTGATCGCCGGTTACGTCCAACGCTACGGTCTGCGCGCCGACGCCGTCCGCGTGACCAGCCGTGACAGCACATCCGAAGTCGGCACGCGGGAACGGGAGACGTGGATCGGCGTGACTATCTCCGCCGCAGACAATCTCGCTGCGCTGCAAGCTCGTTCGTCGCAGATTCCGTTGCGCGAGACCGCCGAGGTAGCGGCTCGCCGGCTGGCGGACCACCTCCGGGAAAGTGGTTGGACGGCCGCCTTGGCTAACTCCGATGACGTTCCGACGCCGTACCCCCGATCGTCCCGCGAGACGTGGTCCGGCGTAAGTCAGGGAAGCTCGAATCACATTGCCGCATACGGGGTCAAGGTGGACACCGCGCTGCCCAACACGCTCGCGGCGATCTGGTCGTACCCAATCCGCGAAGTCTGGACGGCGGCCGAGGTTTCCGGCGCGGGCAACGACCAGACCCTGGCGGTTGCGTGCGCGTTCCTGACCGACGCCGCCCCCAGTGCGAGCGGGCCACTGCCCGGTCTGATCTCGAAGTCCGGGATCCAGCGCGCGGCGCTGACGGCTTTGGACCCGCTGTCGAGTCAGCGCCTGGACGGCCATGTCGTGCTACCCGAATCGCTGCTCCTGGAGCGGCTGCGCTGGGCCAGCACCGCGCAACCGCAGCCGGTCGCCTGACCTAGCCGGACGGCGAGAACAGGGCGGCGGCGTTTTCGTAGAAAACACCGCGCAGCCATGCGTCGTCGACGCCCGGCAACCGGGTGAGGGACCGCATGGCATCGGCGTAGCTGTATGGAATGTTGGGAAAGTCGCTACCGAATAGGATGCGATCACCCAAGTCCCGCAGTCGATTCAGCTGCGACGGCGGGAACGGCATCAGCTCGTCGACGAACGGGGTGAACGCCATCGTGGTGTCGAGCCGGACATCTAATGAGCTTTCGCAGATGTCCATGAAGTCCTCATACTCCGGCATTCCCATGTGCGCGATGACCAGCCGTAGTCGCGGATAGCGTTGCAGCAGAAGCCGTATCGGCTCGGGGCCGGTGTGCTCGCCGGGTGCGGGGCCCGAACCGCAGTGAATGACGACGGGAATCCCGGCATCCTCGACAGCGCCCCAGGCCGGGTCGAGCAGCGGATCGTTGGGCTCGTACCGGCCCACCTGGACGTGCGCTTTGAACACCTGCGTGCCACCGGCGATCGCCGCGGCGACGTACTCGCCCACATCCGGCTCGGGGTAAAAAGTCGCGGTGGCAAGGCAATCCGGTGTCTCACGCGAGAATTGCGCAGCCCACTGATTGAGCCATGCCGCCATCTGAGGCTTGTGCGGATAAACCAGCGCGGTGAAGCCGAGCACCCCGAACCGTCGCAGCATCTGCACACGTTCGGATTCGGCGCTCCGATACTTGATCGGCCACTCGCGACCCACCAGCGGACCGGCGGAATCGAAGTACTGCCATACCTTGTCCATCACCGATTTCGGCATGAAATGGGTATGCACGTCGATCACACCGGGTACGCCCAGCGCGGACCACATTTGCCGTACCTCGGCGGCCTCGTCGTCGGCCATCGTCCATCCTCGAATCGTCGGGCATGCGGTGGGGAGAACCCTCGGCTACGCCGGTAGTCCCAATCGCCGGGCGTCGTCGCGGTAGCGCTCCACCCACTCATCGGAGTGTTCACCGGTCGGCGGATCCGGAGCCGGCGCCGGGGCCAGCCGGGGATCCTGGCCGATCGCATCCAGCACCGTCGCGACGATCGTGCTCAAGTTGCGCCACAGTGTCGGATACGGCACATCGATCGGCTCGATGCCCTCCTCGGCGAACCAGGCGCGCCAGCACTCGTTCTGCTCGCGCAACATGTGCACCGCGTGGGCGATCGCACCGGCGTGATAGGTGGCCCGCGAGCCATGCTCGGCGTGCGGCCGGCTTCGCCACATCCGCGTCTGGACGGCACGCCAGAACGACACCGCCTGCGACACCACGTCGGGCCGGTGGACGTGAACGTAGACGGGCTCGCTGCCGATCACATCCCGAATGGCTGCTCGTAGACCGTCCCCGGAACGATCGGGCAGCGATGACGCCCGTTGCTGCAGCAGCGGTGTCTGATTCCACATCAGCCTGCCGCCCCAGATGCCGTTCGGCGTCCGGCCCGAGCTGCGGATATGTTCGCGCCAGGCGACTGAAGATGCGGTATCCGGCATACCGGGGTCGACCGGATCGAGCAGATGCAGAATCGTCTCGTCCTCGACGTCGGCGAACCACTGACGCGGCTGCGGCGCCATCCCTGTGGTCGGCAGGTACTGGAAGAACTCCTGCGGCTCGCCCGCTGTACCAGTTGCGCGTAGCGACTCGGCCAACAATGTGCTGCCGCACCGCTGCGAGGCAAGCACAAGATAGGACGTCGGATGCTCGGGCACCGAGAGAGCCTAACCGCAGACCCGACGGGTCGCGACTACGGATCTGTTCGACGGGTTGCATCGTCGATGCCGCGGTCAGCGGCGATCCCCGACCGACTGGTGGGTACCCGCTCGTGGATCTGCAGATACGTCTCGGTGTAGCGCGCCGCGATGCGGCTGCCGGCGAAGTCGGACGGAATGACGTCGTTGGTCCGCTGTCGCCAATCATGGAGGCGGACAGCGAGATCAGCGGCTATCTTGTCCGCGTCTTCGGTTTCGTCCTCGGTCAGCAGGTTGGTGGTCTCGGTGGGGTCTGAGCGCAGATCGTAGAGTTCGCGTTCTGGTCGCGGCGAGGTGACCGACCGTGCCACGGCCTGCCCGGAGGGGCTTTCCTCGATGTCCCATGGCAGATCCAGCAGTGGTCGGCGCGCGTAATTTTCGATGTAGCTGAAATCTTTGGTCCGGATCGCGCGGATGGGATCGAACGAGTCGTGATACGTCTTGCCGGTGTAAACGTGGTCGCGCACCGGCTCGCGGTGATCGCGGGCGAGTAGCGCCTGCGCATGCGACACGCCTTCGATGTCGGACGGTGTCGCGACTCCCAGCAGCTCCAGCAGTGTCGGCAGCAGATCCACTCCGCTGAATAGATCGTCGTAGACCTTGTGCGCCAGCTTCATTCGGGTCGGCGGGCGCGCGATCATCGCGATCCCGGTGCCCGCCTCGTACAGCGTCGACTTGGCTCTCGGGAATGCCGCGCCATGGTCGGTGAGGAAGACCACCCAGGTGCTCTCGTCCAATCCGGTGGCGGCAAGGGTGTCCAGTATCCGGCCGACCGCGGCGTCGGCGGTTGTGATCGATCCGTAGAATTCGGCCAGATCCTGGCGTACCTCAACGGTATCGGGCAGATAGTCGGGCAGGTCGACATTGTCGGTGTCGGTGGGTTCGTAACGGTCTCGCGGATAAGGTCGGTGGGTTTCGAAGAACCCGGCCGTCAGCAGGAACGGCTGGGCGGGGTCGTGGTCGCGTAGCCACTGCTGAGCGCGTTCAACAACGTACTCGCAGTAGGAGTTCGACACGTCGAACTCGTCGAAACCCAGCCTGGACGGATGGGATGTTTCGTGCTGCATCCCAAAAAGTGCGGAGTACCAGCCATTTTCGGAAAGAATTTGCGGCAGCGTCCGGACGCCGGGGCGGTATTCCCAACCGTGGTGCGCCAGTCCGACCAGTCCGTTGCTCTGCGGGTAGCGGCCGGTGAACAGTGACCCGCGCGACGGGGAACACAGTGGCGCGGTGGCATGCGCGCGGGTGAACAGGATGCCCTCGGCGGCAAGCTGGTCCAGTCGGGGGCTGGTGACATCCCGGTGACCGTAGACGCCGAGATACCGGCCAAGGTCGTG
The DNA here is from genome assembly GCA_963750885.1 of uncultured Actinomycetota bacterium. GTDB lineage: Bacteria > Actinomycetota > Actinomycetes > Mycobacteriales > Mycobacteriaceae > Mycobacterium. Next base: position 241,180 of record CAVVSN010000024.1, on the reverse strand, counting down.
CCAATGCACGAGCAACACATTGTCGCCTCGCGGATGCGCCGCGCCGGGGTTTGGGTCTGTGCCGCCGATGGCCGCCACCTCCTGAGCTTTGCCGGGCCTCGTCGACGTTATCGGCCCCGGCGGTTCGCGGCGTGTGGCGGGGCCTATCCGGCCGTGTCGCTCACCACTGCTGCGGTGGGCCGGGAGGGTTGTAGTGCGGGGGCGGAGGTGGCCCGGGCTGCCACTGTCCGCTGCCCGGATATCCGCCGGGTCGCGCGGTCAACTGTGGTGGCAGGCCCAACAGCACCCGGAAGGCTGAGACGAACATCAGGCCACCGGCGGCCGCGATGATCAGACCTGCAATCAGGTCGTAGGTAACTCGACCCGTGGCGCCGTAGCGCGCTTCGAGGCCGATCGACAAGACGAGCATGACGATGCCGCCGCCGAGGATCAGGAATTGGCCCAGTGGCCTTTTGAGAAAGAGCATCACCGCGCCGGCGGCAACCGCAAGGCACGCCGCGATGATCAGGAAGAGGCACACGACGAGGGCCACCGGCACCGGGGGGACCATGTTGTGGATCTGGTGGCGGCACATGTTGGCGTACTCACCGCCGAACCGGTCGCAGACGTCAGCGGCCCGACTGACAGCGCTTTTCAGGTTGATCCAGAGGGTCAGCGTGAGAATCCCGCCGAGCAATCCCAGCACCCCGATGGCCGCGAGGGTGATCCAGCCGAACGCCTGCTGCGCCGTCGGGGCCGGCACGGGCGGGCCGTAGCCGCTCCATTGCGGCGGTCCATACCCCGGTGGTGGCGGTTGCTGGCCGTAGTTCTCCGGGCCGGGCTGACCTCCGAAGCCAGGCCCGACGTTCCCCAGCGAGTCATCTGGTGGGGGTCCCCATTGCGGAGGGGGGCCTGGCGGCGGTGGTTGCACCCCGGAATCGTAACCGCCGTCAGGCCAGTGCCCCCGGTCAGCGATGGCTGAGCGGTGCGCTAGGCCCCGGGCAGAACGATGCGTCGACGGGCGTGATGTTCACGTCGCGGGGTGCGGCGCTCGGCCCCAGCTGTTCTCCGATACGAATTCACCCAACGGGCGTCCCAGCGCCCAACCGTCCAATTCCAACGACGGCCGGTCGGGGAATTCAGGCACCGGGCCGAGGCACAGGATCGCCACCGGCTCGGCGTCGGCGGGCATGGACAGCAGCGACGCCAGCGTCGGCGGATCGAACAGCGACACCCATCCCATCCCGAGGCCCTCGGATCGCGCTGCCAGCCAAAGGTTTTGGATCGCGCAGGACACTGATGCCAGATCCATCTGCGGCATGGTGCGACGGCCGAACACGAAACTGTCTCTGCCGTCGGACAGCGCGACCACCAGTAGCTCGGCGCAGTCGAGGATGCCTTCGACCTTGAGCGCGAGAAATTCCTGCGCGCGTGGGCCCAGCGCGTGTGCGGTCTGCTGGCGTTCCTCGTCGACCACCGCGTGGATGCGCTGCCGCAGTGACCCGTCGGTGATCCGGATGAAACGCCAGGGCTGCATCAACCCGACATTGGGAGCGGCGTGGGCGGCCTGCAGCAGGCGGGCAAGGACGTCGTCGGAAATCTTGCTGTCGGGGACGAACCGGCGCATGTCGCGGCGCTCGGCGATCACGCGATAGATCGCCTGCCGCTCCGGCGTGCTGAATGCGTGCTCGTCCATCTGGTCATCCTAGGAAGCGTGCGGCGATCCACGTGGTAGGCCAGAGTTGTGAAAATTCCGGAGTCAGTGCAGCAACTGCCCGTCAACGGCACTCGTGGCCGCGTCTACGGCGAGCCCTACCGCACGGCGGACGGCGGGACCGTGATCACTGCGGCCAAGGTTCGTGACGGCGCCACTACGCCGATGGGTGTGTTCGTCGTCCACGGCGGCAAGGCCCGCTGGGTACCGGCGGTGGACAAGAACCGGATCGCGATGATCGGGGCGACCGCCGGCCTGATCTCGGCGGTGCTCGCCAGCGTGGCTGTGCTACGTCGCCCGCCCTGGCCTGACTTGTCCGCAACGTCGTCGGTCTGGCTGCCACGCTGACCGCGTTACGGCCGGTAGGTGACTCCTACCGCGCGGAGCACGTATGGCGGTGGCATGTCGAAGACCAGCGAGCGGCGGGGCAGTCTGTTGAGGACCTCGTCGGGAAGCGCGAGCTTGTAGTGCAGTGACAGGTGCCCGGTGAAGGTCTGATCCAGCTCGTCGACGTCGGCTTCGACCTGCAGGCCGGTTGACGATATCTCCGCCGCCGCGACGCCGGATTGCGGTTCATTCCAACGGACGTCGACAGTCGGGCCGGCCAGTTTGGGTAATGACGACAGGGTCGCCAGAACTCGCTGCGAGGTGAACGCGACCGAGCCGACATAGCTGGCGACGCTGTGCGCCGACCGCAGACCCGGTATTGCGCCGCTGAATCGGCGGGTGACGGGGACGAAGTCGGCGAGATAGATCAGCCCCTCGGCCTCGACTGCGGCGCGCACGTCGGCGGGCAGCTTGCCGATGCCGAAGAGTTTACGGACGAAGACCGGCATCAGCGGGCCCGCTTCCCCAGGCGCAGCCGGTAGCGGACCAGTCCGGCGAGAACCACGGACAGCGCCACCAGCATGCCGGCGTCTTGCAGCCACGCGCCTGCCACGTGGCGCCACAATCTGTCGACGGGCAGCCCCGCCTCGACGCTGTTCAGGTCCACCGTCGACGCCGACGCCGCAAAGCCCCAGCGCGCGGGCACGAACCAGGCCAGCTGATCCAGGACCAACCGGCCCGTCACCGGGATCAGACCCCCGGCCAACACCATCGACACCATGATGGTCGCCACGAGCATCGGCAGCACCTGCTCGGTGGAGCGGGCCAGCGACGACAGCGCCAGGCCCACCATCGCCGAGGTGATCGCCGTCAGGGCCAGTCCCAGGAACAGCTCCACGATGCCCGGCGCCACACCATGTCCCAGCAGCGCGCCGCCGTGCGAGGGCGTGCCCTTGCCGATCGTCATGATGGCGACCATGACCGCGGTGCCGATCAGGGCCGCGACGCTGTAGACGACGACTTTGGCGATCAGGTACGCCGAGGCGGACAGGCCGACGGCCCGCTCGCGCTGGAAGATCATTCGCTCGCCGACCAGGTCGCGGACGGTCAGTGCGGTACCCAGGAAGACCGCGCCGATGTTGAGCAGGATCAGGATGTCGATCGGCTCCTCCGGCCCGGCCGCGTTGGTCGTACCCAGGCCGGTGTTGCCAGGCACCGCCAGCGACAGCACGCCGAGCACGAACGGGAGCACCGCCAGGAACGCGAAGTAGCCGCGGTCGGAGGTGATCAGCCGGGTCTGACGGCGCACCAGCGTCATGACCTGGCGCCACGAGCTGGTTCGGGGCGGCTTGCCCAGCGGTGCCGCGCCGGCGGTCGGCGACGGCCGGCGTGGGGAGGCGGGATGGCGGGACAGATATGCGCGGTGCGCACCGTCGGGATCGGTGCTGACGCGGGCGAAGATGTCGGCCCAGTCGGTGCTGCCCATCGCCTGACCGATCTGCGCGGGCGGGTCGGCGAAGGCGGTCTTGCCGCCGGGGGCCAGCAGCAGGATCTGGTCGCACATCCCGACGTAGGTCAGCGAGTGCGTGACGACGATGACCACCCGGCCGGCGTCGGCGAGTCGTCGCAGCATCGTCATCACCTGACGGTCCAGCGCCGGGTCGAGGCCCGACGTCGGTTCATCGAGAATCAGCAGCGATGGGCCGGTCAGCAGTTCCATCGCCACCGACGCGCGCTTGCGCTGCCCACCGGACAGCTTGTCGACGCGAGTGTGCTTGTGCGGGGCCAATTCCAGCTCGTCGAGCACCCGCTCGACCACCTGCCGTCGATCATCGGCGGTGGTGTCCGGTGGTAGCCGCAGTTCGGCGGCGAAGTTCAGCGCCTGCTCGACGGTGAGCTGGCGGTGCACCACGTCGTCCTGGGGCACCATCCCGATCCGCGAGCGCATCGACGCGTACTCGGCGTGCACGTCGTGGCCGTCGAACGCGACCAGGCCCGCGCTGCGTGGCATTGCGCCACCGATCAGCTTGACCAGTGTGGATTTCCCGGCGCCCGAGGGTCCGATGACGGCGGTCAGGGTTCCCGGCTTCGCGGTGAACGACACGTCTTGCAGCAGTTGATGACCGTCGACCGTCAGTGCCAGTCCGTGCGCGGTCAACCCGCTGATGCGGGCCGCCACGGGCTGCAAGACCAGGGTGTTGCCGGTGGCGAGCAGGTCGGTGTTGCCGATCGTGACGACGTCGCCGTCGCGCAGCCGCGCGCTGGCGATCTGCGTCCCGTTGACGAAAGTGCCGTTGCTGCTGTCGTTGTCGCGAATCTCCAAGCCGGCCGGGGTGGACGTGAGCATTGCGTGCACGCGGGAAGCGAGCGCGTCCTCGACGACGATCCCGTTGGTCTTGGCACGGCCGATCGTCGCCGAGCGCAGTAACCCGGCCGACGGTGACGAAACCGGCGGAGCGGGACGATTCGGCCGCAGCTGCGCGCGCGGCGGGGCCGGCGCGGGCGGGGGTGGTGCTGCCGGACGGAACATCTGCGTTGCGGGGCTGTCGCCGCGGTTGGGCGACCCGGAGGCCGGCGTCGCCACCCGGAAGGTCAACTCGGGCCCACGCGGGCCGCCCAACGCGACGCTGAGGCGATCGCTGATGGGGATCACGTTGGCGCGCGAGCCGGCGACAAAGATCCCGTTCTGGCTTTTGTCGACCACCACCCAGTGGCCGTCGTCGAACCGCAGAATCGCGTGGACCCGCGATATCAGGTTCAGATCTTCGGGATTGATGTCCTGAAAGCAGATGTCGCAGTCGCGGTCGCGGCCCACGATCACATCGCGGTCCACCGGGAAGGTGTACATCGCAGATCCGAGCCAGACCGTCAATGGCGGCACGCTGACGCCGCCCGCCGTCGCGAGCTTGGCTGTACTGCCGCCAACCGCGGGTTGGTGGCGGCGATCTGTCGGTGACATTTAACGCTTTCTATACCCGGGATTCCGGCGGATAACGCCTACGAACATATCCGTGTACCTGCGGCGACAGGAGACGAGCGGGGCGTCGCAGCCGCGCGGTGACCTGATCGACGCCAAACCTTGACTTGACCACTCGATCGGGCTGAGCCGACGATAAGAGCGTGCGCCGACTGCTGGGTTTACTGTGCGCTGCGGTATGCGCAGCCGTTGTACCCATGGCGACAGCTCCGTCGGGGGGTGCAGTCGGCGCACCTTGGTTTGCTCCGATGGTCGGCAACGCCACCCAGGTGATCTCCGTCGTCGGCAGCGGCGGTTCGAACGCGAAAATGGATATCTACCAACGAAGTAACACCGGCTGGGAACCGGTCGAGGCCGGCATCCCGACACATATCGGCTCGGCAGGTCTAGCGGCACAGGCCAAGAGCGGCTATCCGGCAACGCCGATGGGCGTCTTCACGCTGCCGTTCGCATTCGGGACGGCGCCCAACCCCGGTGGCGGTCTCAAATATGTTCAGGTCGACTCGAATCACTGGTGGAACGGCGATGACGGCAGCGCCACGTTCAACACCATGCAGGTTTGCCATCGGGCGCAGTGCCCGTTCGACACCGGAGCAAGCGAGAACCTCCAGATCCCGCAGTACAAGCACGCGGTCGTGATGGGCGTCAACCCGAACCGTCAGCCCGGCAAGGGTGCGGCATTCTTTTTCCACACCACCGACGGCGGAGCGACCGAAGGCTGTGTCGCGATCGACGATGCCAAGTTGGTGCAGGTCATCCAGTGGCTGCGACCAGGCGCGGTCATGGCGATCACTCAGTAACCGCTTGCACCCCAACGGTTCTGACTGTCAGGCGATAGCGATGCCCGAGGTCACCTTGAAGTCGAGGTTCTTCAGCGACAGGGTGGCGTCGTAGGTCCGGTCGTAGCCGACCTCGCTGATCCGCCATCCGTCGTCGGTGCGGCGGTATCGATCGTGATAGAAACCGGCGCCGATCAGCATGAAGTCGAACTCGGCCACGATCACCTTGTCCTGCAGATACCAGATGCCTGTCGCCTCGTCGCCGTTCACCTCGATCTCCGGGTGCGTGACGCGGTGCTCGGTGATCACGTTGGACGGCAGCGACGACCGCATGTACTCGACCAGATCGGTACGGTCGGTGAAGTGGTGTTCTTCGCCCATCGACGACCCGTAATGGCCGACCACGTCCTCGGTGAGCGTGTTGGCGAAGTCGTCCCAATGCTTGGTGTCCAGTCCACGCAGATAGCGGTACTTGATCGTTTCGATCGCAGTGACGTCGGCGAGCCAGGCGCCTTGATCTCGAGAGGTCATCTCGTCATTGCAGCACATGCCGACGGGTATTCTCCGGGCATCCGAGACTATCCGCGGCCATCTGCGGTCGCGCGGCTCGAAAACAAAGGACACACGCCAGGATGCTTCCGCCACCGCCGCGGCGAAGCCCGCATTTGGCCGCCGTTGTCGGCGCTGTGGTCTTCGTCGTTGCCGCCCTGGTTGTAGTGGCGGTGTTGGCCACGAAATCGCGACCGGACACCGGAGCTGCGTCGCCGACTGCAGCAGCGCCTACCGGGCCGTTGGACAGCACCGCACTGTCGGGTCTGCTGTTGTCGCCCGAGCGGGTCGCCGGAATGGTTGGGGCCCCCGCGCTGGTTCAGGAGTCGTTCGCCGACTCGGTGAGCGACGATTCGGAGAAGCGGCTGCAGAAAGAGTGCATCGGTGTGATGGCACCGGCGCAGCATCTGGTGTACGGCGACGCCGGGTGGACGGGCGTGCGGTCACAAGCGCTGCGCAACGCAGGCGAAGGCGCCCGCATCTACGCCGTGACCCAGGCGGTGATCAGCTTCTCGAACGCCGATGCCGCCAAAAAGCTTCTCGCCGAACAACAATCGCAGTGGACGAGCTGTTCGGGGCGCACTCTGACGCTGACGTCCCCCACCCCGCCGTCGCCGCAACTGTGGGTTGCCGGCACGCCGGCCGACATCGACGGGACGATGGTCATGACACAGACCCTCAAAGACGGCGGCGGCATGCAGTGCCAGCGCGCACTGGCCGTCCGCAACAACATCGCTGTCGATGTCTCGGCCTGCCGCTACGACGTTGTCGAGCAGGCTCTCGACATCGTGCACGGGATCGCCGCGAAGATTCACGGGTAGTACTCAGCTCAGGTAGAGCGTGACCATCTCGATGAGCGCGCGCCGCTCCCGTTGCCAGTCGATCGGTGTCCCAATGATCATCTGCGCCAACACGACACCACGAAGCGTGGCCCAAATAACCTCGGCTACACCGTCATTGGCGGGGTCTTCAGTGATCAGGCGGCCAAGCTGATCGATCGCCGCGTTCATCTCAAGCAGGTGCCTACGCGACGAGCCCGCCCGATTGGACCGAAGGATCTCGAACGCCGCCATCGATGTCGGGCTGCTGTAGCAACTCCACGCGGTGTCGACGACGAACTCGATGCGCTCCCGCATCGGCAGTTCGCTGACATCGGCGTCCGAAAGGCTCTCCAACAGCCGGGCCACCCCGTCGTCAACGACGGCCATCAGCAGGCCGTTGCGGTCGCCGAAGTGATATTGGATCACTCCCCAGGTGACGCCGGCGCGTTCGGCGACGTGCTTCGCCGTCGCGGCGACAAAACCTTCCTCCACGATGCAACGGACGGTTTCGTCGATGATCTTCGCGCGAGTGTCATCGCCGCGTTTGCGTGGGGCAGTCGTCCGCCGGGTCGGGCCGGCGGTCGAGCTGGCCCTCTGGCCTGCGGAGATAGACATTGTTGACTTTATAACATAGTCGGCTCTATTTTTGGTCGGTGAGCCGATCCCGCTATGCCCAGCTGTCCCGCGAACAGCTCGCCGTCCTGCTGCCCGAGCTGCTGTTGATCGGGCAGATGATCGACCGCTCCGGCATGGCTTGGTGCATCCAGGAATTCGGGCGTGACGAGATGGTGCAGATCGCCATCGAGGAGTGGGCCGGCGCCAGCCCGATCTACACCCGACGCATGCAGCGTGCGCTGAACTACGAAGGTATCGACGTCCTCACGATTTTCAAGGGCTTGCAGCTCGACATCGGGGCACCGCCCCAGTTCATGGATTTCCGCTACACCATTCACGATCGCTGGCATGGCGAGTTCCATCTCGACCACTGCGGGGCGCTGCTCGATGTCGAGCCGATGGGTCCCGATTACGTCTTCGGCATGTGCCACACCATCGAGGACCCGACCTTCGACGCGACCGCGGTTGCAACCAATGCGCGCGCGCAGGTGCGTCCGATCCACCGCCCGCCCCGGCTCCCGTCGGACCGGCATCCGCACTGCGCCTGGACAGTGGTCATCGACGAGTCCTATCCGCCGGTCGAAGGCATTCCGGCGCTGCACATCGTGGCCGAAACTCTGGCTGCCCATTGGGAACTCGACGCGATAGACCATTCCGACGAAGGGCTTGCCGACTATTCGGGGCCGGTGGTGTCGGACTTCGACTTCGGTGCGTACTCGCATTCGGCGCTGGTGCGGATGGCCGACGAAGTATGCCTGCAGATGCATCTCCTGTATCTGTCCTTTGCGATCGCCGTGCGGGCGCGCGCGGGATCGGACATCAAACTGGCCGACTCGATCTGCACCCGCGGATTGACCGGAGTCGCCGGCCTAGGTGCGGAGCGCATCCACCGGGCACTTGACCTGCCCGCCGGAATCGAGGGAATCCGAAAGGTTTTCGAGCTGCACCCGTTGTTCAACCCGATTGGTTACGTGAACGCCGAGTTCGGTGACCAACTGACGATCCACCGCTCACCGGCCCACGACGACGCAGCGTGGATTTCGCTGTGCTCGCCGGCGTCGATCCAGCCGTTGCAGGCGATCGCGACCGCCATCGACCCGCGCATCGAGGTCCGGGTCACCGGCACGGCCACCGACTGGACCGCTGAGTTGTCCGAGACCGACACTGCGGCAAAAGAGCTGTCTGAGGTCGCGATCGCCAAAGTGAGCGGCGGGGCGACGTTCGAATTCCAGCCGCGGCAATCGCTGCCACTGACCGTGGTCTGACGCGACCCGATCTGTCAACCCGGCGGCTGTCTCACTTCGGTGACGCAACCGCATCGACCGGGTACCGATCACGTTGTGCCCGACGGTCATAGCGCGACCCGCCGTTATCGTTGACCCCGGCCACCGAAATGTTGTCGACGAAAGTATTTGAGTTATGTATGACCCGTTGGGGTTATCGATCGGCACCACGAACCTAGTCGCGGTACGTAACGGAAATCCGCCCGTGTCGCGGCGCGCCGTGCTGACACTTTTTCCGGACCGCGCGCCGGAACTCGGTGTGCCAGTGGGCAACCCGGACGCCGAGGACACCGGCACGCTGATGACCGGTTTTGTCGAGCGGATCGGCGGTTCGGCGACTCTGAAATCCGCGGACGGTTCGAGCCACGACCCGTCGCTGTTGCTGGTCGAAGCACTGGATGCGTTGATCGCCGAGACCGGTGGGGAAGCCGCGAGCTCGAATATCACGATGGCCGTTCCGGCCCATTGGGGTGCAGAGGCGTTGCGGGGCATGCAGGCTGCGCTGAACACCCACGCCGACTTCGTACACGGGGGTATCGCGCCGCGACTCGTGCCGGATTCTGTTGCCGCGCTGACCGCGCTGAATTCCGATTCCCGGCTGCCCGGCAAGGGCGTTGTCGCACTGCTCGATTTCGGCGGTGGCGGGACCAGCATCACGCTGGCGGATGCCGCGTCGGACTTCACTGCCATCGCCGACACGCTGCGTTACGAAGACTTCTCCGGCGACCTGGTCGACCAGGCTCTGATGCTGCACGCGCTGGACAACGCGGGCCACAATAACGACGTCGATCCCGCCAGCACCGCAGTCGTCGGGCAGTTCGCCGGCCTGCGTGAAGAATGCCGGCTGGCCAAAGAGCGGCTGTCCACCGAAGACACCACCGAACTGGCCCTAGACCTGCCTGGTCAGCGCTCGCGTTTGAAAGTAAGCCGAGCGGAGTTCGACGACCTCATCGAAGAGCGGCTCGACGGCTTGTTCGCTGCCTTCGACGATATGTTGCGGCGCAATAAGATTCGTAGCAAAGACCTCGCAGCTGTAGCGATGGCCGGCGGTACGGCCAAGATTCCAGTTGTCGCCCAGCGCCTTTCGTCGCACACGAAGACCGCGGTGATAACTGCCATGCAGCCCGGGCTGGCAACGGCCGTCGGCGCGGTGAAGCTGTCCGCCCGCCAGCCGATCGAGCAGCGAGACGGACAGCGCGAAGAAACCACGATGTCTGCGCTGGTGGGCGCCTCGACCGGCGGTTTCGCCACGATGACCAGCGGCCTCGCCACCACCGGCCGCTTCCTTGCGCCCACCGGTGCGATCGGCATTCCCACCGGCACCTTCGGGGCGTCGACCGGCACGTTCGACATCCCGACCGCCGGTGCGCTGTTCGACGACCCGTCGGAACGACTGACCGAGCTGGCCTGGTCGCGAGCCGACGATTCCGACGACGAGCCGGTCGTCTACACCGGCGAGCCGTACGACATCGACGACAACCGCGCGACGCCGTCGCAACTGATGCAACTGCCGCGGTATGAGCCGCCTGACGTGGGCCGGGGCCGCGGAACGCGACTGCCGCAGTTGTTCCTGGGCCTCGCCGCGCTGGTCTCGATGGTTGCGATAGGTGGGGTGGCCTTCACGCTGACCAGCAGTACCCGCACGCCGACGCTGCCCAGTAGCACCACCACGGCGCCACCACCGCCGCCCTTGAGCTCGCAGCTTCCGTCGCCGAGCCCGATGCCGCCGCCTCCGCCCAGCGCTGAGCCGTCGCCGATCGTGGTTCCGCCGCCGACCAGCGAGGCGCCCCCGCCGCCGCCTCCGCCGCCTCCGGTGGAGACCTACGTGCCGCCACCGCCGCCGCCCCCGCCGCGACCGACGGCGCGGGCCACGACGACCGTTCCGCAACCGACAACCACACCGCCGCAGGCGAGCACCACCCCGAGCGCGCCGCCTCCACCTCCACCGCCGCCACCACCGACGTCGACCGCGCCGGCCATGACGACGACGTACCTGAACCTGCCGTTCTTGCCGGTGCCGATCCCGATCCAGGTACCCGAGGGCCAGGGTGGCGCGAGTCAGCAGCCGCAGAACCCGTACCAGCAGCAGAACCCCTACCAGCAGAGCCCGTACCAGCAGAATCCGTACCAGCAGAGCCCGTACGCGCCGCAGAATCCCTACGCCGGCCCGGGGTACGGCTACTAGGCGTGGCGCAAGCCGCCAGAAATGCGCACACTGGGGGTATTAGGTGTGAGCAGCCAGGAGGCCGCAATGGATGACGACAAAGGCCGGTTCGGATTTGAGCCGGAAGATTTCGAGCACGTAATCCGCGACGCGACCGAAGGCCTCCGCGAGGCACTCGGGGGCTTCGGCCGGTTCTTCACCATGCCCAACGAGCGGGCCGGGTGGGCGTCGGTCTTCGAGGATCTGTCGCGCCGCACCCGGACCAGGCCGGAAACCGCGGGCGAAGCGGGCGACGGGGTGTGGGCGATCTACGTGGTGAGCGCCGACGGCGGCGCGCGCGTCGAGGAGGTCTACGCCTCCGAGCTCGAGGCCTTGCGGGCGAACCGGAACAACACCGACGTGACCCGCAAAGTCCGATTCCTGCCCTACGGAATCGCGGTCAGCGTCCTCGACGACTCCGACGAGCAGTTATAAGCCGTTGAGCTGGATAGCCACGGCTCTCGTCGACGGCTGCGGCACGTTCGCGTTCTTTACGACACAATGGTGACCATGTCCCCACGCCACCTTGGTCATGTCCCTTTCGCAGCGCTGGTGATTTTCGGCGGGTTGGTGAGCGCGCCGATGCCGGTCGCCGCTGCCCAACCATGCTCTGACGTCGAGGCGGTGTTCGCCCGCGGCACCGGTGAGCCGGCCGGCGTCGGCGGCATCGGAGAGCCGTTCGTCGACGAACTGCGCACCGCGATCGGCCCGAAGTCGCTCAGCGTGTACCCGGTCAACTACGAAGCCAGTGGAAACTTCTCCGACCGCATCGAGTTCGCCCAGAGCTTCCTCGACGGGGTCAAGGACGCCAGCAGTCACATCGAGGCGACCGCCGCCAACTGCCCCAAAACCAGGATTGTGCTCGGCGGGTATTCCCAGGGCGCGGCCGTGGCCGGCGCCGTCACCACGCCGTCGGTCCCAGCAGGAGTGCCTGCGGAGTACTCACCTTTCCTGCCCAAGCCGATGCCGCCTGAGATTGCCAGCCACGTGGCCGCGGTCACGCTCTTTGGTAAACCGTCGGCGCCGTGGCTGCAGAATTTCGGCGCGCCGCCGATCGTCATCGGCCCGCTGTATGTGCCGAAGACCGACGACCTGTGCGCCGATGGCGACAGCATCTGTGACGGCGATCCCGGCGGCCTGCCGAACTTCGCGCACTCGTCGTATCCGGCGAACGGGATGACCGCGCAGGCAGCGGGCTACGCCGCCAGCCACCTGTAGCCGTCAGCCGGGCTGGTCCGCCATGATCGTCGCGAACAAGGCGGCCATCTCGTCGGCGGGACCTCCGGGCACGGTGTAACCGATCTCGTCGCGGATCTCGTCGAGGTGATCACGTACCTCCTCGACGGTGAGCGCGGGGTTGTAGAAGCCCTTGGTCCGGCCGATGAAGAATCGGGCGACGTGCCCGGCGCCGACGGTGTAGATCTCACCGGAGACCGGGCAGTCCCGATGCGTCAGAAATGCCGCGACCGGAGCGACGAGCGCCGGATCCAGCTTCTGAAGGTATTGTGCCACAAGATCATCCAGTATCGCCTGAGCGGACGGGTCGTCTGGCTGGCCGGCGCTCTCGACCGAGTGCGCCAGCATCCGGGTGTAGGCGATCGGCGCGATCGCGTTGACCTTGATGTTGTGGTCGGCGCCTTCGGCTGCCAGCACCCGGGTCAACCCGACCAACCCGGTTTTCGCCGAGCCGTAGTTGCTCATCCGTTCGGCGCCGAGCAGTCCGGCGGCCGAGCAGGTGTTCAGGATTCGTCCGTACCCCTGCTCGCGCATCCGTATCCAGGCGGGCCTGGCCACATGGAACGCGCCCTTCAAATGCACGTCCACCAACGGATCTAGTCGATCGGCGGTGACGTCCTCGAACGGTGCGTCGCCGACGATGCCGGCGTTGTTGATCACGATGTCGACACGTCCCCACGCCTCCAGCGCGGAGTCGACAATCGCTTGTCCGCCTTCGGGTGTGGCGACGCTGTGGGTGTCGGCGACCGCCTCGCCGCCGCGGCGGTGGATCTGCTCGACGGCCGCTGTCGCCGCGTCGGTGTTCGAGCCCGATCCCGTGACCGAGCCGCCGATGTCGTTCACCACGACGCGGGCGCCACGGGAGGCAAGCAGAACGGCGTACTGCAAACCCAAACCGCCACCGGCGCCGGTGATCACGGCAACCTGGTCGTCGAACCGCAAGTCGTTGCTCACCAGGTGACCGGCAGTTCTTTCATGCCGTAGATGTCGGCGTCTTTGAACTTGAGCTCATCCCGCGGCACCGCCAGTCGAAGCCCGGGAAGCCGGCGCGCCAACGTTGCGAACGCCACCTGCATCTCTGCTCTCGCGAGGTTGGCGCCGATGCACTGGTGGGTTCCGTAGCCGAAAGCCACATGCCCGCGGGCGTTTCGCGCGATGTCCAAAGCCTCTGGGTTGTCCACGAATTCGCCGTCCCAGTTCCCGGCCGGCAAATTCATCAGCAACCTGTCCCCGGCGCGAATCTGCTGGCCGCCGAGAACGAGGTCCTCGGTCGCGATCCGGTCCACCTGGGCGTGCACGATCGAGAGATAACGCAGAAGCTCCTCGACGGCGTTGGCGATGACGGCAGGATCGTCGGTCTGCCCGAGACGTTCGTAGACTTCCGGATGCTCCAGCAGCGCAACGGTTCCCAACGAGATCATGTTGGCGGTGGTCTCGTGGCCGGCCTGCATCATGATCACTGCGTTGACGGCCACGGTGTTGTAGTCGAGCTGGCCGGTCGCGACATAGTCGGTGATCAGCCGGCTGATCAGGTCGTCGCCGGGATCGCGCTCTTTCCGCGCCACCAACTCCTGGATGTAGGAATACATCTCGATGAAGCCCGTCGCCCGCTCCTCGTCGGTGGAGTTCACGTCGAGTCCGGCGGCGGTGTTGTGCTGGAAGAGTTCGAGATCTTCGGGAGGGACGCCCAGCAACAGGGCGATCACCATAGACGGCACCGGGAGTCCGAAGTCGCGCACGATGTCGGCAGGCGGCCCTTTATCGATCATCGCTTCCAGGTATTTGTCGACCAGTGCCTGGATCTGCGGCCGCATTGCCTCGGTCCGCCGAAAGGTGAACTGGCTGGTCATCATGCGACGCAACCGATGATGCTCGGGATCGTCGATCCGCGCGAAAACGACGGGTGCCGTGCTGTCGTTGGCCGCATCGAACAAGTCCGGGAGAGTCTCGGCCGACAACCGCGGGTCGACCAGCGCGGCCCTGATGTCCTCATAGCGGCTCACCGACCACACCTGTTGGCCGTTCCACATCGCCCGCTGAAGGCCGGTCTCTTCTCGCCAACCGGCGAATTCGGTCGGCGGAGCGAGCGGGCAGCGCGCCTCGCGGCGCGCTGGAATTACTGGTAGATCGGACGTTGTCGACGTCATCGGCATTTCTCACTAAGTGTCAGACGGCTGTCAATTGCACCCGAGCGTAGAGCGCGCCTAAATGGCAGTCAACAGTCAGTTACTCTGGTGACCGTGACCGCGGTGTCTGACCGGCCGTTGCGCGCCGATGCCGCGCGTAACGCAGAGCGCATCCTGCGTGCCGCACGGGATGTCTACGGTGAGCTCGGGCCGGAGGCGCCGATCGAAGCGGTTGCCCGTCGGGCCGGGGTCGGCGAGCGCACTCTCTACCGCAGGTTTCCGACCAAGGGCGAGTTGGTCCGGGCCGCGTTGGACCAATGCATCGCCGAGGACCTGACGCCGACGATCGAGGCCGCGCGCGGCGCCGACGATCCACTGGAGGGTCTCGCTCAGCTGATCGACGCGGCGATATCGCTGGGCGCGCGGGAACACAGCCTGTTGACCGCGGCCCGCAGAGCGGGGTCGCTGACGCCTGATGTCTCGGTCTCGCTGAATGAGGCGCTCAACGAGCTCGCCCGTCGTGGCCAGCAGGCCGGTGTTGTCCGGGCCGACTTGGTGGCTGACGATCTACCACGCCTCATCGCGATGCTGCACAGCGTGCTGTGGACGATGGAATCGCACAGCGACGGCTGGCGTCGCTACGTCGCGCTCGTACTGGACGCGATATCGGCGGAAGGACGTCGACCGCTCCCCCCGGCAGCCAGACTTCGTTACGCGCCCGAATCGACTGGCTGGCCTATCGACGGGGCGCGGCCTTAGGCGAAGTTCGAGGGCTTCAGCCGAACTGCATCGGCAAACTCGTCGGTCCACTCATGCCGAGCAACGGCTTCCACGGCGCCGATCCGACTCGCCGCGGATTCGGCAGCCGGTGGGCGAGGATCTTGAGCGCTTCGGCGAGTTCGCGTCGCGCTAGGTTGGCACCGAGGCAGTAGTGCACACCGCCGCCGAACGTCAGGATCGGCGGGGGCGCGTCGCGGCTGATATCGAAGCGAGTCGGATCTTCGTAGACGGAGCTGTCGCGATTGGCTGCATAGGTGTTCACTAGGATGAAAGTGCCTGCGGGGAAGGTGTAATCGCTGATCGTGACGTCGTCGGTGACGCTGCGAACCGTGCTGCACATCGACGGCGAGTGTCGCATGGTTTCCTCGACGGCGCGCATTGCCAGCTCGGGTTGGTCGCGCAGGAGTGCCCACTGCTCGGGGTGATCGCACAACACCTGCATCGAAGCCGCCAGCTGGCTGCGGGTAGTGTCGGTGCCGGCGACCAAAATGCTGAACGCCAACATGCGCAACTCGCCGGCATTGAGGCGGTCTCCCGCATCTTCGATACCGATCAGCTCAGACAGCAGATCTTCGGTTAGGTGTCGACGCCTGTTCGCGACCATCTCGTCGATGTAGGCGTCGAACTCGCCCCATGCCTTGAGGATGACGGGCTCTTCCTCGGTGAGATCGCAGTCGAAGCTGACGATCTTGAAGATGTCCTCGGCCCAGCGTGAGAACTGTTGCCAGTCCTCGCGAGGTGCGCCGAGCAACGCGCAGATGATCGGTATGGGATACGGCCGTGCGATGTCGGCGACGAATTCGCAGCGGCCTGAGTCCGCAACGCGATCGATGAGCTCGTTGACGACGGTGTGGATCGTGTCGTCCATACCCGCCGTCGCCCGCGGCGTGAAGGCTTTGGACACCAGGCTGCGCAGTCGGCGGTGTTCGTCGCCTTCCATATTCAGGATGCTGCGGGTCACTCTGTCCCACAATGGTCCCGACGTGATTCCGTGGGCGGAGAGATGAATTCCCGGCGGGATGACGAAGCGCGGGTCGCGAAGCACCGTACGAGCTAGCTCGTACGAAAGTATCTCCGGGCCAATGGGTCCCAATGCTATCGGCGCCAAGCGCTGGGCCGCGTGAAACTGCGGATAGATCTGCTGCGGGGTGTCGGTCAGGTCATAACTCAGGGTAGGTAGACCGGCCTCAAAAACACTCGGCCTCGCCGCGTCAACTGTCACGACATCTCCTAGCTGCTGACTTGGTCACGGGACATTGGTCGCCAGCATGGTCAACGGAAGGCCGAATACCGACAGGTCGATTTCGTCGAGATACGATCCCTCACCGGAGAAGCTCTGCCGGAAGCGAGTTTTCGACCCGTAGCGTTCGGTAATGGCTTCCGCGTTAGAAGCCCCCGGGACGCGGAGGACCACGGTGTACACGCCGTCGCCGTTGCGCGTCACGAATTCACTGACGGATGCCGCCACTTCTGCGGTCGCGCCGGGGATCGCGCTGATCAGTTCGACGCCGCCGTTCCAATCCAGATGCACCGTCACACCGAGTTCGGTCAGCTCGGTTTTCTCGAAGCTGAAGCCGAGTACTGTGAACATCTGCGCCACCACGGCCTGCCGTTCCGGCGCGACGGCGAATACGACGTGATGGAGCTGCGTCTCTCGTTGTTCAGACATTGATGACTCCGCGCGGAAGTAGCAGTGGCAGATCGTTATACGTCGCTATGCCGGGTGCCGCGGCGACGACGGCCGGTATCGCGGTAATGGCCGGCACAGCGGTGATAGTCAGACCGAGCAGAACGTATTCCTCGATCGTCTGGGCGACAAAATCTGCGGGCGGCTCGAACGCCAGGGTTGTCTTGATAGTCGGTCGGCCTTCGACGGTGATGTTGTATCCGAAACCCACCTTCCACATGGGCTCCAGCGATTGGCCTTTGGTCCACACTCCGCGTACCTCGACGATGTCACGATCACCGACAAAGCCTTTCCAGCTCACGTCAATTCCCGCTACGCAACCCTTACCGATCACCCAGTCCCCGGGGAGGTGAATGTCCTTGGTGGCTTGGGCGTACTCTGCCTCGCAACGAATTTCGTCGAGCTCGACCCCCAGTGCGTCGGCAACTATGAGGACGGCCTCGCGGAATATCCCCGACCCCTTCTCGGTCACCGTCAACAGATCCGGGTGGTCGATCGGGTATCCGAACCCCATGATCTTCTCGGTCTCCGGTGAGTTGTAGATCGTGGTGTCAAACGATTCCACGATGCACACCCGGTCGATTCGGTCCGAGAGCCCCGCAGAGACGATCGCAAAGAGCTCGATGAAGCCGGGGTTCAGGCCGCTGCCGAAGATCGTTGATCCACCGACTTCGCACGCCGCGAGGATGCGTTGGCGTCCGTCGCCGAGTCGATGGCCGGTGATGAACTCCGACGTGGTGACAACGTTGATGCCCGCCTCGAGAATGCGGACCAGATCGTCGACGTTGGCGAACATCTGGTTGTACACCACGCAATCGGGCTCGAGTGCGATCAGCGCGTCGATGTCGTCGGTGGCCCGTACGCCGAGTTGCTCGATTCCGCATAACTCCCCGACGTCGCGCCCCACCTTGTCTGGCGACCACGCGTAGCATCCGACGAGCTCGAGCAGTGAATTCTCGACGATCGCGTGTACCGACTTCGTACCGATGTTTCCCGTCGTCCACTGAACGACTCGGAAGGTCACGGTGTGGGAGCACCATGCTGTCGCGCCATCCGCGCGTCATGGATGCGCACCAGTTCGCGGAATTTCAGCCGGTGATATTTCGGAACCGGCTGGATGCCCCACTGGTCTCGGGCGGTGTCCTTGCCCTCGGCGCCCTCGGGTGGCCCCAACATCGGATAAGGAACCTTGCACTCCAAGGTGTCGTCGGAGTAGCGGACCTTGAGCAATTCACTGCAAATCTGGGTCAGACTCAGGGTCGGATAGCCGTAGTAAACCGCCATGAAAGGCAGCGTGAAGGCACCCTCGATGACGAGGGCGACCAGACAGACGATGACGGCCCGTTTGATGTATTTGTGCATCCTGGCGTAGTACGGCGTGGTGCCAGGTGGCAGATCGTCGGCCGGGTCCTTGTCCTCGGCAAGCGCCGATGCGGATGAGGATGAAGTCACAGCTGTGCTCCTTAAACTGTTCAGTCGGTGAAGATTTCGCGGTTGACCGTGTGCAAATACGGGATGGCCAGGAACGGCGTGATATAGAAAATGTCGTAGAGCCACCAGCCGATGACGGGGAATACCACGCCCGCGTAGCGCACATCGGCGAACATGGTCATGTTGAACACGTAGGCGCACCAGATCACTACGCCCATCCAGCAGGTGATGATCATCCATTGCTGGCCCCATCGCTTCATCTGCAGAAAGCCGATCGCCGCAGCACAGCGCATCGCAAAGACCGTCAGGATCAGACCCGCTACGTAGGCTTTCTCACCGGGTCCGGCCGCGCCGCCGACCCAGAGTTCGTTGTAGTGCCAGAAATAGCCGGCGTCGAACATGTTGCCCCAACCGACCATCAGCACCCGGTTGATCAGGGTGTGGTTGGCGACCAAGTCCAGCGCCCAGCCGAGGCTGTTGAGCATTCCGTCGATCAGGACCAGGTAACCGATCAGGGTCACGATCATCGGCCGTACCGACAGACCTGCCCGTAAAGCCTGGCGCTGCAGCCAGACTCCGCGCATGAAGATAGGGAAGCCGATTAGGCCCGGCGCCCACATGCCCATCAGCGCAGCGCCGACGATCATCCACTTGTCGGCCCGGCGCTGCGCGAGACGCGATTCGTCGTGATGGTCTTCGAAGCTGACCGGCTCATCGGTGTGCCGTCTCAGCAATGGAAGATTCACAATTCCCACCAGCCGCGTGCGAAGGACATGTAGAGCTGAATCCCGAACATCAGCAGCAGGTAGCCGTAGATGACGAGCTGCAAGACGATGAGCGCCTTCTTGCGCTGTCGTTCTTTCGAATCCATGGTGATGACTCCTTTCGCGGTTCTGCTAACGAGAAGTGTGCGAGCTGTCGGCGGTGACGAGGCTGGCGACGGCGACCTCACGCAGGCCGTCGGTGATGGCACCGTCGGTAGACAGTGGTGCGAGGATGCAGGCTTCGGCGGCCTCTAATTCGGTTGCGCCGGCGGCGATCAGCTGTGCGGCGGTGACAAGGACACGAGTAGATGGCGGCTCGAAGTGAAAGGCGTGGTCAGCGGTGCGGATCGCGGTGGCGCAGCCGACGAGCCGTCTCGCGGTCGCAAGCTCGATGCCCGCTTCGGCAACGATCACCTCGGCTTCGCGGTCCGCGGGCAGATACCTCATCGAAAGCGTGACGAACCGCTGACGGAAGGACGGCTTGAGCTCCTTGAGGGAACTGCGGTAGGCCGGGTTGTATGAGCAGACGAGCATGAATGTCTCAGGCGCTCTGACGACTTCGTCTGCCCGGTCGAGGTAGAGGGCACGTCGGTGGTCGGTCAGCGAATGCAGGATGGCCAGCGAGTCGTGCCGTGCTTCGACGACCTCATCGAGGTAGCAGATCGCGCCGGCCTTTACCGCCCGGGTCAGTGGGCCATCGGTCCACACCACATCGCCGCCGGTCACCATGAACCTGCCGACGAGGTCCGAACTGGTCAAGTCGTCGTGGCAGCTGATAGTGATCACGGGTCGGCTCAGCAGTAGGCCCATGTGTTCGACCAGCCGGGTCTTGCCGCAGCCGGTCGGGCCGGTCAGCATCACCGGCAGACGTTGCCCATACGCCTGCTCGAACAACTGGACTTCGTTGCCGTTGGAGTAATAGATGTCGGTGGTCATGAGCTCCTCAGCGTGTAGTCGGTCATGCGGTGACCAGCTCACGATGAACGTGTGCCAATACCCTAGGAAGCTCCTCGACCCGCCGGATGCGTTGGGAGCGAAGGGGTCCGAAGACCTCAGGCAGCGGGTCAACGCGCGTCGGTCCGACACCCACGTAGTAGATGGAGACGCCCGCGTCGTTCGCTTCCTCGACCGCGTGCGCGACGTCGCCCCACGCGTAGCGTCCCTCGTAACCCTCGTCGGAGATCAGGCCGTCGCCGATGACGATTAGCAGCCGCCGTTCGGAGGGCTGAGCAAGAAGCCGACTGGTCAAGTGGCGCAACGGTGCACCGAGCCTGGTGTAGCCGCCGGTGGCCAGACCGAGGCGGCCCGGCGGCACGAACCGCCGATCCTCGAAGTCCTTGAGGCAGCTGACTTCGACGCGGTGTCGCGTGTTGCCCGTGAACACGAAGATGCCGTGGCGCTCCCGTGCGAGCGTCATCGCCTTCGACAGAGCGTCGGCACAGGCCAACTCCAGCTTGAAGATCCGTCCGCCGTGCACACCCAATGACGAACTGCCGTCCAGAAGTACGGCCGTCGTCACGTCGCGGCTGTTGGGCAGTAAGTCGCGGAAGATGCGCGGTTCGGTCGCTTCGCCGGTCGCGAGATCGATGTAGTGGCGCACGTACTGCTCGACGTCTAGGTCCGAACCGTCGTCGAGGCGATTCTTCATCGCCCGGTGGGTGTATTCCTCAAACCATTTCCGGAGCTCTGCGGATGCGGGTTCTGGCGAACGCGCCGGCGTGACGTGCGCACGTTCGAGAACTGCAACGTGGTCCCGCAGAAAACTCTTTGTCCAGGAATTCCATTCGGGGTAGGGGATGCCCGGCCGGTGCTCTGGAGTGATATCGAGGTCGTTGTCCTGAGGCCGGCTGGGTGGAGGCAGGTTGGGGTTACGTACGCCGCCGTCGCCACCGACCGGGACGGAGTACGGGCGCGGTAGGCGCTTCTGCGTTGTGGTCCAGGGCATCCTGCCGAAGCTGCGTCGCAGCTTGTCGGCCAGACTCTGAGGCGCACTGTGGGCCAGGGGCAATCGGCCCACGAGTGGATGAATGCTCAACGGCGCGGCGGTACGCGACATCGAGATCGCCCGGTTGACCATCTCGCCGGCGTCGGTGTCTGCGGGCAACGCTGGGAGGTCTGGCAGCACCCGGTGCGCTTCGACGAGCAGACCGGGCCAGTTCGAGGCGATCCAGCCCAGGGCCACGCTTGCCTCGATGAGAGTGATCGCACGCAGTTCGCGCGCCGATAGCTCATTCAGTCGAAACGTTGCGAGTCGCTCCTTTGACGGTGAACATTGAAGTGCGACACCGCATGTCAAGGTCCTACGGGTCCAGTCTCTTTCCATCGACGGAAAGGGGACGTGCACGAAATCGAGTTGTGGACTCAGGCTGAACACACGGTGAGCACCGGTCACGAGACGCACACCCTCGCGACGCTGCCCACTCAGAGCAACAGCCGTTAGTGCGCAACTGCGTTCGATCGCCATTGCATGTGCATCGGTAAGCTCGATCATCGACGCTCAGAACGTGCCGAGACTCGAGAACATCCAGTACCAGAACCAGATGACCAATCCCGTTCCACCCCAAGCCGCGACGTAGCGCAGTATCTCCCAGACCCAGTCCATGTCATACCTCCTTGTTAATGGGTTGTCGGCAGGCGCCATTGGGTCATCAGATCTGACTAAAGTCAATGATTTAAGTCATTTCGACGCAGTCAGTCGGTGAAGATCTCGCGGTTGACGGAGTGCAGGTAGGGAATCGCCAGGAATGGGGTGATGTAGAAGATGTCGTAGAGCCACCAGCCGACGACCGGGAAGATGACGCCGGCGAACCGCACGTCGGCAAACATCGTCATGTTGAAGACGTAGACGCACCAGATCACTACGCCCATCCAGCAGGTGATCACCATCCATTGCTGACCCCACCGCTTCATCTGCAGGAATCCGATCGCTGCCGCGATTCGCATGGTGAACACCGTGAGGATCAGGCCCACTTCGAGGGCTTTCTCGCCCGGCCCTGCAGCGCCGCCGAGCCACAGCTCGTTGTAGTGCCAGAAGTAGCCGGCGTCGAACATCGCGCCCCAGCCGTTCAACAGGATTCGGGCCAGGATGGTGTGGTTGGCGATCAGATCGAGCGCCCATCCCACCGTATTGATCGCGGCGTCGATAATGACCAGGTAACCAAGCAACGTTACGAGCATCGGCCGGACCGCCAGGCCATCGCGCTGCGCCTGGCGCTGCAACCAGACTCCACGGAGAAACAGGGGAAGACCGAAGATGCCGAGAGCAGCGGTGCCGATCAGAATGCTGCCCGCGATAAGCCACTTGTCTGCCCGCTTCTGGGCGAGATGCGACTGCTCGAAGTGCTCGTCGAGGTGGCTGGTGGTCAACGTGGGCGAACTCAAGGACTCCTCCTGCCGATCGGCTGGCCCGATCTTGCCGCAGAAACTGACTTACGTCAATCAGTTATCGCGTCAGAGGCTGCGTAACGTGCTGGCCACGTAGTCGTCGAGCATCGCGTTCTGGGTAGGCCAATCATGTGTCGTGGTCAGCAGTGCGTAAAGACCCAGGAGGAAGAACACGGCACTGTTCAGCGGAACGACCTCCGGTGCAACATGGCCGAGATATTGGGCTCGCTCGATCTCCTGGGCAACTCGAACGATGACTGGATGTTCATGGCTTTCGTCCGCGGGACGGGTCTGCGAGAAGTGAAGGGCAAGAAAGTCTTTGAAGAGATTTGCGCCAAGACGACGCTCCAGACCCAGGATGAGTCGGACAGACTCTTTGAGCGTGGAAGACAGATCGTGTGCGATGCCCACGTAGCGATCGAGCTGTTTGGCGATGCGCTCCTCTTCGCGCCGTTCGAGTTCCAGCAGCACGTGTTCCTTGGTCGGGAAGTGAAAGAAGAACGTGCCGTGTGCGACTCCAGCGGCCGCGACGATCGATCCGACGTCGGCGTCAGCCATGCCCGCGCGTTTGAACTCGCCGATTGCGGCTCCCAGTAGGCGCTCCCGGGTCTGTAGGCGCTTGGCCTCACGTGCCGAAGGCTTTTCCACTGTTGCCATAGTGCATTTCCTCTGGTCCGAGTTCCCACCCAGTATGCAGAATAGCCGCCGAGCCGGTCGCCTGCGCAATTCTCTTCGTTGACTTTAGTCAGTTTTATTTGTTAGATGTTGACCACACGAATCGGTGAGAGGATTGCGATGGCGCTCGAGCAATTCAACCTGGACGGGCAGGTCGCGATCGTCACCGGTGCCGGCAAGGGCGTCGGACAGGGCATCGCCAGAGTCTTGGCAGAGGCGGGTGCAACCGTAGTCGGCACTGCGCGTACCGAATCCGATATCCGCGGAACCATCGCCGGTATCGAGGATGCCGGCGGTAGGGGGCTGGCGCTCGTCGCGGATGCCATGAGTCGGCCGGACAGTGAACGGGTTGTCGCTACTGCCATGGACAGCTTCGGGCGCATCGACATCCTGGTGAATAACGTCGGCGGTTCGACATACGCGCGTTTCCTGGACATCACCGACGACGACTTCCGACACACCTTCGACTGGTGTGTGACATCGGCGTTCATCATGAGCCAGCTCGTGGCTCCGCACATGATCGAGGCCGGCCACGGCAACATCGTCAACATCTCTTCTGGCTCAGCCCGCTTCGGCATCCGCGCGCTGACGGCCTATTGCGTCGCGAAAGGGGGCCTGGAGGCGCTTACCCGTGCGATGGCGCAGGAGCTCGCGCCGAAGATTCGCGTCAACGCGATAGCCCTGGGCTCATTCGCCACCGACGGTCTGCAAGGGAGTCTCGACATGATGCCCGGGTCGCGAGAAAAGATGCAGGAGTCGACACCACTGCATCGCCTCGGCGACGTCGCCGACCTAGGGCGGCTGTGCGTGTACCTATCCACGCGGGACTGCTATGCGACCAACGCGATCTTTCATGTGGACGGCGGCATCGACTCCAATAACTCGCCGTTGCCGATTCCCGACTACTGATCAAGGACGGACGCGGGATGCGCAGGGTAGTTCAATTTTCGACCGGCAACGTCGGGGTCCATTCGCTACCGGCGATCATCGGGCGTCCCGATCTGGAGTTGGTCGGTGTACACGCCGCCAGTCCGGAGAAGATCGGTCGTGACGCCGCCGAGTTGTGCGGGCTGAGCGAGCCGACCGGCATCATCGCGACCGACGACGTCGACGCGCTCGTTGCGCTCGAGCCGGACTGCGTGGTTTACACCGCACAAGGCGAGACGCGGCCTATGGAAGTCATCGAGCAGATGTCGAAGTTCCTTTCCGCGGGCATCAATATCGTGGCGACATCGATGGTGTGGTTGGTGACTCCTCGCCAAGCGGATGACTGGCTGCGGGTGCCACTGGAACTGGCCTGCGAGTCCGGCAATGCCTCGCTGTATGTCAATGGCATCGATCCTGGCTACTCCGGTGACACCGAGGTGCACACTGCACTGAGCCTGGTCACCCGCGCCCGGGCGGTCACCGTTCAGGAGATCTTCGACTACGCCAACTACGACGATTACGAATTCACCGGCAAACAAATGGGTTTCGGTGTCAGCGCCGAGGACCAAACGCCGATGCTGTTCCTGCCGGGCGTCCTCACCACCATGTGGGGCGGTGCGGTTCGCAACCTCGCCGAGCAGCTGGGCGTGCAACTCGATGAGGTTCGACAACGCATCGAGCCGTGGTACACGGACAAACGGATCGAATGCAAGATGGCTACGGTGGAGCCGGGGCAAATGGGGGCCGTGAAGTTCGCGGTTGAAGGCGTGCGTGACGGAGTTCCGGTCATCACCATGGAACACATCACGCGGCTCACCGCTGATTCTGCGCCGGATTGGCTCTATCCGCCCGACGGCCATCTTGGTGTTCATCGAGTCGTGGTAGACGGGGATCCTCGCGTTGAGCTGAACACCCATGTGTCACACCCAGGCCTGGACATCACCGACGCGGGATGTCTTTCCACCGCAGCTCGGGTGGTCAATGCGATCGACTGGGTCTGCCGCGCTCCCGCAGGGCTGATCGCCGTCGAGGACATTCCTGCGGTAGAAGTCATTCGCGGACTGATGTGGTGACAGGAGCTGGACCGGCGCGCGGACGGGCCGCCGGCAAACGGGTGCTGATCACCGGTGCCGCACGCGGTTTGGGCCGTAGTCACGCGGTCAGGCTCGCCGAGGAGGGTGCGGATCTCATTCTCATCGACCTTTGTGAGTCCCTGCCGGAGATCGAATACGACTTGGCTACTGAGTACGACTTAGCCGAGACGGTACGTTTGGTGACCGAGCACGGCGCCCGCTGCGTGAGCCGAGTCGCTGATGTCCGCGACGAAGCCGCATTGCGCTTAGCAGTCGATGAGGGCGTCGACGAATTGGGCGGGTTAGACGGCGCCGTCGCTAACGCCGGTGTGTTGACCGTCGCCCCTTGGGACAGAACAACTTCCGATCAATGGCGCACCGTGGTAGACGTGAACCTCATCGGCACCTGGAATACCTGCGCCGCCGCTGTACCGCATCTCCTCACTCAAGGCGGAGGCAGCTTGGTCAACATCAGCTCGGCCGGTGCGATGAAGGGTTTCCCGCTACAGATTCCGTACACCGCATCCAAGTACGGCGTCGTAGGTCTGACGATCGCGCTCGCCAATGAGCTCGCTGCACAGAGCATTCGGGTCAACTCAGTGCACCCTACCGGGGTGCCCACCGGAATGGTTCCGCCGTCATTCGGCGTCACTCTTAGTGAAGAACGTCCGGACCTGATACCGATGTTTGTCAACGCCATGCCCACACCATGCATCGAACCCGTAGACGTCAGTAACGCGGTGCTGTTCCTGGTCTCGGATGAATCGCGTTTCGTCACCGGGCTGCAGTTCAAAGTCGATGCCGGAGTGTCGATCAACTAGAGGTAGTGATTTCGAGGAGGAGCAATGACGACAGTCGAGCAAGGCCACGCAACGACAACCAGATCGCCCGTCGACAAGAAATATCGCGTAATCCAATGGGGAGTCGGCAACGTCGGAACGATAGCGCTGCGACATTTCGCCCATAACCCGGCCTACGAACTAGTTGGAGTGCTCTGTAATCGTCCGGAGAAGGTCGGTAAAGATGCCGGCGAGCTCTGTGGCAAGGCGCCGACTGGGGTGTTCGCCACCAACGACAAAGACACGATCGAGGCATTGGAAGCCGACTGCGTCTTCTATGCACCTCTGTGGTCTGACCCCGACGAGGTCTGCCGTCTGCTACGCGGAGGCAAGAACGTCGTCGCCTCAGGTGGTGCCTGGTGGTACCGAACCGAGCACAGCCAGGCGGATATCGACAAGATCCACGCCGCGTGCCTCGACGGCGGCACCTCGTTTCACGCAGGCGGTGTCAATCCCGGCTTCGCCGGAGACCTGCTCGTTCTCACGCTGGCCCGAATCGTCAGTCAGATCGACACGATCCACATCTACGAGGTGGTGAACTTCGGCAGAGACACGTTGAAGTACCTGTTCGAGATGGGCATGGGCAGTGATCCGGCCGGATTTGAGGACGGGCCCAATCTGCTGGGGCAAGCATGGCCCTTATTCGCGCAGTCGATGGCCATGATCGTCGAGGGAATGGGCAAGACAGTCGACAGATACACCACCGAGGTCGATCTCGGTGTCGCCACCCGCGACATTCCGTTCGAAGGTGGCGAAACGAGCGACATGCCGGGGTTCAAAGGCGTGATCAAGGCAGGAACCGTTGCGCGGCAGCATCACAAGTGGACGTCGTGGGTGGACAACAGGCCGCTGGTCGTCTTCCACGAGATCTACACCATGGACACATTCGAGGCTATCGAGCCGCAAGAGGACTGGCCGCAGCACTATCACTATCGCATCGTGATCGAGGGTGATTCGTCCACCGAGCTCATCCTGCAGGGGGCCAAGGATCCCGACGGCGGCTACGCGTTGCCCGGCTACACCTGGACCGCGATGGGCCCAGCTAACGCGATTCCCGCCGTCGTGGATGCTCCGCCGGGGTTCATGAGCCACAACGAACTCGGATTGATGCCACTCCGCGGGGTCATCCGCCCGGAGCGTTCCCCCAGTGCCGGTGGCACTGGCTAGAGCCCTGCGGTTCGCGCCCGGGCCGGGCAACTGGTTGATGGACGGCGATCGCACCTGACCTGCGCGGTCGAGCTGTCTCAACCGCGGCCCCGTTACCTGATCGTGACTTATTCGCGAATTGCTCGTAAGCTCCCCCCGTGACCCGGCACAAATTAGCCAGCGGTGGACGAAAGTCGCCGGTAGTGATGGCTGCGGTCATCGCACCCGCCGCAGTCATATTTGCCCTTGGCGGTAGTGGCCGAACGGAGAGCCACCATGGAAAGGCAGATTCGGTAGCTGACGCCTCCGCGGCGTGTTGCCAGCTGCAGTTGACCGCCGCCACGCCGACGGCTTCGTCGTGGGCCGCCTCCGCTGTGCAACCAAATGGCGCTCCTACCGATCCGACCGCCGCGTCGCGCGCGTCGCGCTGGCATGTCGCCTCCAAGAACGCCCCACAGATGTTGATCGCGGACATCGCTCCGGAACATGGCCTTCAGGTCAAGACGATCCTGGTGGCCCGCACCATCAGCGCCATTTTTCCGGAGATCAAGAACATCGGCGGCGTCCGGCCGGACTCTCGACCGTGGCACCCTCGGGGGCTGGCCCTCGACGTGATGATCCCCAACCCGTCCAGTGCTGCCGGCATCGCGCTGGGCAACGAAATCGTGGCGTTCGCACTCAAGAACGCCGGCAAGTTTTCATTGCAGGACTGCATCTGGCGCGGTACGTACTACACGCCCAGCGGCCCGTCCGGATCTGGCTACGGCCACTACGACCACGTGCACATAACCACCCACGGTGGGGGATATCCCACCGGCGGCGAGGTCTATACCCGCTGACGAAAGCGGTAAAGCCCGGGCCCGCAAGGCCTTCGATGCCGAATTGTGATGTTTCAAATCAAACATCAAGGGCTGGTGCAAGTTTCACCTGGTCATTACGATGATCGAGCGCTCTTCGTTGGAGATCTCAACGCCGGTGATTCGTTTCTCGGTCCAATAAACCGGATGAATTGTCTCTATTTGGAAACAGTCGCGTGTGGCGTAGTGCGTGTTGAACACCGGTCCATTAAAAATGAGTTGGCCGAAAGAAGCTCGGCCCGGTGCTACTGCATCGTGTGATCTGCCGGGGCGTGAAAGAGAGTTGACGTCGATGACAACCTTCGACCGATTCAGCATCAAAGTTGTTGCTGGCGTTGGACTATGCGGTGCCGCGATAGCGCTGAGCCAGGCTGCGGTAGCGGCTCCGCTGAAAACAGGCGGCGCCGCATGCATGTACGGGTCGGCAGGCGAAGTCGCCGCGCCGGCAGCGGCCGGAGCAGCCGGCGTGGCCGGCGTGGCCGGTGCAGCCGGTGCCGCGCTGTGCGCCCGCCGGCGCCCCGATCGCGGACATGGCAGGTGCGCCGGTGGCAGCCCCGCTGCCCCTCGGTGCTCCTATTCCGGCCGGTGCTCCTATTCCCGGCGGACTTCCTTTCCCGGCCGGCGCCCCAGTTCCCGCGGGCGCCCCACTGCCCGTTGCCGTTCCGGCTGGTGCTCCGCTGATCGCGTTGGGCGGCCTGCCGGGTGCGCCAATCGTGGACATGGCCGGTGTCGCAGGCGGCAAAGGTGCGTCGACGGGTTCGGCGCCGACGAGCGGCCCGATGCCCGGCCAGCCGCTGCCGCCTGGTCCCACTGGATAAGGCCCCAAGGGAAAGCCCCCCGAGTCAAGCCGGGGGGCTTTTCCTTGTCAGGATGAAAAGCGCTGCGCGCGTTACTCCTTGACAATCACTGGGTCGCCGATGTTGACCGTGTTGAAATACCACTCGGCGTCGGCAGGGCTCAGGCTGATGCAGCCGTGGCTGACATTTTCGCGGCCAAGGGACTGAACGGCCCACGGGGCCGCGTGTACGAAGAGCCCGCGGTTGGTGAAGCGGGTGGCGTACTCCACCGGGGTCTTGTAGCCCTCTGGGTCGGTTATCGGAACACCGACGCTGCTCGAATCCATAATCACAGTGCGCTCTTTCGAGAGCACTGTGTAGACGCCGACCGGCGTAGGGAAGTGCGGCCGGCCCATCGAGGCCGGCATCACGCCTGGTTCGCCGAGGTGCAGTTGGTGGTGCGGTGCCGGCAGCTGTTGCGAGGGCGTCCTCGGAACCCCGTCGACACTGACGGTGAACGTGTGGTCAGAGATATCGGCGACGCCGAGCACGGCGGGCCCCGTCTTGATCTCTGCCGACGCGCCGCCCACCGATAGGGCAATCGTGCTGTGTGCCGGCCAGAATCGGTCTGGAACCCATTGCGCGACATCGCTTTTGATCCACTCGAACTTGCCGGTCATCGACGGTGAGGACGTGACGTGAACAGCGCGTTCCGCAGCCTTGCGGTTGAGGACGGGTGAGCGGAAGTTGACGATTATCGGGTGTGCGACACCGACAACTTGGCCTGTAGGCCCTACTGAGGCCACCGGGAATTGGTACGACTGGTCCGATGCGGCCAGGCTTACGCCCGAGGGGCCGGTGACCACGGATGCGGCGGCACCAGCCGCCACTAATGCAGATCTGAGGACCGCGCGCATGCACCCACTCCTTTAGTAGATGAGGTTGCAATAGCGATCGTAGGCATGTCCGGAATATTGGAAGTGTAAGGGCGCGTGCGGATTCGATAAAGCCTTGGTCACGTTTCGGCTACGTACCGGGAGAACCGCAGCAACACGGCTCAGCGAGCGCCCGAATATCCCGAACTTGCCTGGCCCAGCAAGCGCGAATCGCTGGTCTCCGCATCGCTGCGGGTCAAGTCGAAGTGATCGAACAGCCCAGTCACCTGCAAGACACGGTCGAGGAATCGCGGGCGGTGATCGAGGTGTAGCGCTATTCCCGCTTCGGATGCGCGCTCGTGCAGCATCAGGAGCCTGGACAGCGCCGCCGAGTCCAAGAACGTCAACTCGCTGAAGTCAAGATGAAGATCGCGCACACCGTGCCCAGCGAGCAGTCGCGAAGCGACTTGCACGAGGTCATCGGTGGTCCGGTAGTCAAGATCGCCCGCCACTCGAATGGAGGCCGACTGTGCCGCTGTGGTGATCGTCGAGGAATAAGTCATAGTCTCAGCTTGGGGTCGGTCGCCGAACTCTGCTTGTCGGCGAGGGTGGCTGGCGCTGCCAGACACTTACCCACAAGGTCGAGGGTAGGAAACACATGTGACCGCCGAAACACCCCGCCCCGCTATGAGAAAGTCCACAACGTGGCCGGTGTCCTCGGCAGTCAGCGCATCGTTTTGCTGCCTCCGATCTTGATATTTGGCATCTGCGGCTGAGTCAGGGTCGCTACGGTCAACAGAACGAACGACGGAGGTGTCATGACGGGCCGGATCCCATTGGTCGACTATCTGGTGCTCGACGACGGCGACCCCCACCTCGTCGCGCAGGAATGCACAGACTGCGGCGCGCGATTTTTTGATCGACGTAATGCCTGCGCGAGTTGTTTCGCGTCAGACTTCACCACGGTTGCGGTGTCCACCGAGGGCACGGTCCGCGCGTTCACCATCGTCACCTTCGCCGCACCAGGCGTTCCCATCCCATTCGTCGCCTCCGTCGTCGACTGCGACGGCACTCAGGTGCGCACCAATTTGGTGAACGTCGACCCCGATCCCGAACACATCCACGACGGCATGAAGGTGCGGCTCGCGA
The DNA here is from genome assembly GCA_963750885.1 of uncultured Actinomycetota bacterium. Classification (GTDB taxonomy): domain Bacteria; phylum Actinomycetota; class Actinomycetes; order Mycobacteriales; family Mycobacteriaceae; genus Mycobacterium. The sequence goes on along the minus strand of CAVVSN010000024.1, from coordinate 210,208 downwards.
CATTCCCGATCGGCAGCGACTCTGCCGGAACCGAGGCGATCGGCTTTGGCTTCGAGCCCGCGACCTGACGATCCACCGATAGAAGGAGCAGCCGCATGAGTGCCAGTGACGACATTTGGATCCTCGGTATCCGGATGACCAAATTCGGCAAGCATGCCGACAAAGACACTGTCGACCTGGCGGCCGAGGCCGCGACCGGCGCCCTCGCCGACGCCGGCGTGACGATGGCCGACATCGGCGTCATCGCCGCCGGGAACTTGATGGCGGCCAACGCCGGAATCGGACAGCAACTGCAAAAGCAGATCGGTCAGACCGGGATCCCGGTCTACAACGTCGCCAACGCCTGCGCCACCGGCGCCACCGCGCTTCGGACGGCGATCATGGCCGTCAAGGCCGGCGAGGTTAAGTACGGCCTGGCGGTGGGGGTGGAGAAACTCTCCGGTGCCGGGCTGCTCGGCGGTGCCGGAACGAAAAAAGCCGATGCCGCTGACGGGATGGTCTGGGAGCGCAAAGGCCGCTACGGCGCCGTCGCTCCGGTGGACGGGCGGATCGGCACCGAGTCCATGCCCGGCGTCTTCGCTCAGATCGGCACCGAGTACGGCCACAAGTACGGCGGTACGAGCTTCGAGTTGTTCGCCAAGATCAGCGAGAAGAACCACGCCCATTCGACGTTGAATCCGCTGGCTGCCTACCAGAAGCGGTTCACCCTGGAGCAGATCATGAACGACGTCATGATCGCCTATCCGAACACCCGGCCGATGTGTTCGGCCAACTGCGATGGCGCGGCGGCCGCAGTCGTGTGCAACGGCGAGACGCTGAAGACGCTGGCCCTGCAGCAGCGCAAGCGGGCCGTCAAGGTCGCGGCGTCGATCTTGACCACCGACCCGTTCGAGGATGGCTGCCAGGTGTTGCCGAACGTCAACACGCTGACTCGCAACGCCGCCGCGACCGCCTACGAGCAGGCTGGCATCGGACCGGGCGATCTTGACCTCGTCGAATTGCACGACTGCTTCGCCACCGCCGAGTTGGTGCACTACGACAACCTGATGTTGTGTGAAAAAGGCGGCGCCGCTGACTTTTTCAACTCGGGTGCGACGTGGCGGGACGGCTCGACCCCGGTGAACGTGTCAGGTGGGCTGCAGTCCAAGGGCCATCCCATCGCGGCCACCGGTATCGCCAACATCTGGGAGATCTGCCATCACCTACGTGGCGAGGCGGGCGACCGTCAGATCGAGAACGCCAAGGTCGGGTTGGCTCATGTGATCGGGCTCGGATCGGCGTGCGGCGTGCACATTCTAGAGAGGTCCGCCGCCTAGCGGAGTGAGTTGACAACCACCTGCTCAACGTCTGGTGGTCAGATGTCTGGCGCGACAACGCTTGCCACCGTATGCGGCATCACGCTCTCGGGAATTTCCCGCGTTGTCGTACCCGAAGAGCTCTGGCGGGTAACGAGATAGGTGTAGCGATCGGCGCCGGAATCCGTGCCCAGTGGCTGGTCGCCGTCGAGAAGTTGCTCGAGTGTCTCGCGGTCGTCAGGATCGAGCGCATCGCCGTCCAGGGTGCAGCTGGCCTTCAGGCCGGCCAACCCGCCGCGTCGCTCGATGATGTACTGCATTGCTCGCCTCTCGGCTCAGACGGCGACGTCGGGCTGCGCGATGCCAACCCGTGTCCATGCGTCGTGGATCCCACGATAGACGTCGCGATCGCGGGGAAACAGCGATCTCGCGGCGGAGCGGGTGAGGGCGGCGAACTCGCCGAAGTCCATGGATCGATCGGCTTTCGGGCTCGTCAACGCCGCGTACCAGACCTTGCCCGTCTTTTCCCACGACCGCCCGCCGACATTGGTGGCCGACAGGTAGAAGGCGTGATTGGGGATGCCGCTGTTCTCGTGTGGGTCACCGCCGGCAATGTAGTCCGAGTAGTGCGACGGTTGCGGTGACAGGCACTGCCGGGATCCGGGATCGGCCATATTGCGAAGACAGCTGTACCCCTTCGCAATTGCCGCCGGGCCGAGGACTCCGGGTCCGATCAGCCAGTCGGCGTCGGAAACGTCCTGTTTGTTTCGCCATTGGTGAAACATCGCCCCGAATGCATCCGAGATGCTCTCGTTGAGAGCTCCAGGCTCATCGGAGTAGTCGAGACCTGCCGTGAATTGCGTGACGCCGTGGGTCAACTCGTGCCCGATGACGTCATCCGAATTCGTGAAGTCGGCGAATACCCGGCCGTCGCCGTCCCCGTAGGTCATCTGGGCGCCGTTCCAGAAAGCGTTGTCGTAGCGCACACCGTAGTGGATCGACGACATCAGCGTCATTCCAGCATCGTCAATCGAGTTGCGGCCGAAGCATTCTCGATAATAGTCGACGACGTCACGGGTGGTGTCGAACGCGCGTTTCGCCGTGATGTCGGTGCTACCGCCGGGACGCGTGACCGGTGAACCGGGCAGCGAGCGAGTGTTCTTGCAGTCATAGACCGTCACCGCCGGCACAGTCGCGAGCGCGGTGGCGAAATCCAGGCCGGTGATTTTTGCGGCCAACAGACTGGCCTGTGTCGCGGTGGTGTGCGCGTCGCGCAGTTCTCGCCATGTGCCCTCGACGGCGACACTTTCGCGAATCGCCTCACGCGACTCCTCTGGAATCGAGTCGTCCTCGGCGAGCCTGCGCAGGACGGCCGTCGGCACGATGAACCGATCGCACACAGCAGGGCTCCTTGTATCAGTGGATGCGGGCGCTGCCGCCGAGCCCGATTTCGAGGACGCTGCCGGTGATCACCCCGGGGTCGGTGACCAGGTAGAGCACTCCGCGGCTGACGTCTTCGGGCTGCAGCCACGGCTGAGGGATCGGGTTGGCCCTCATCATCCGGCGCACCAGGTCGTCCGGAATGTCTTCGCCGCCCGTGGGTTGGACCATCGGCGTCTGCGTAGTGGTGGGGCAGACGACGTTGATCGTCACACCGTCTTTGGCGACCTCTAACGCGGCGGACTTCGCCAGACCGATGACGCCCCACTTGGTGGCGTTGTAGGCGGCCAGATCGGGGATGCCCATCCGGCCACCCATCGACGAAGTGACGACGATCCGGCCGAAGCGCTGTCGCCGCATCACCGGTATGGCCGCGCGCAGCGTGTGGAATGCGCCGGTCAAGTTGGTGTCGATCAACTGCTGCCAGACGCCGTCGCTGACCTCGTCGAGAGGTCCGGTGCTGACGATCCCGGCGTTGGCCACCACGATGTCGAGGCTGCCCAGGTCGGCGACGGTCTGTTCGACCGCGGCGTTGACTGCGGCGCCGTCTCGCACGTCGAGGGTCAGTGGCACGCAGCGTCGGCCGAGCTCGTCGACCAGCTTTGCCGTCTCGCGCAGGTCGTCCTCGGTGCCGAGCGGGTAGGTCAGGTCCGCCATCGCATTCGGGGCGTCGGCGACGACGATGTCGGCACCTTCGGCCGCCAGGGCCAGTGCATGCGCGCGACCCTGTCCGCGACCTCCACCGGTGATCAAAGCAACGCGTCCATCCAATGCACCCATAGCCGATCAAGCTACCAGTCGGGTAATCGCTTGCGGCGGGATCAATTTCATTGCTGACCTGCTGACTGCACGCCTAAGCTCGGTCAATGCACGAATCCGTGACGGTCCACATGGAGGCGCCGGCTGATGACATCTGGCGCTTGGTGTCCGATGTCCGCAACACCGGCCGGTTTTCACCTGAAACGTTCGACGCCGAGTGGCTCGACGGAGCAACCGGGCCCGCCGTTGGAGTCCGTTTCCGGGGGCACGTGAAGCGAAACGAAATTGGCCCCGTCTACTGGACCACCTGTCGAATCACGGCCTGTGAACCGGGCCGCGAGTTCGGCTTTCAAGTTCTCGTCGGCGATACGCCGGTCAACAATTGGCATTACCGGTTCGACCCTGCGTCATCGGGCACGGATGTCACCGAGTCGTTCTGGGTGAAGAACTACGGGATGCCGCGATTCGTCCGGTTCCTTTTCGGCGAGTTACGACGCCGACGCAACATTCGCGACATGACGACGACGCTCGAACGGATCAGGGCAGTGGTCGAGTCGGACTAGAACAAAGTCGGCAGGATCGCGAAAGTGTAGGGAAACCCCTTATTGACCGCAGTGGCCAGCTGCTCGAGCCTTGAGTCACTCAGGTTTTTTTAAGCATTGTCATAGGTGACTTCATGGTGAGCCCGCCGTCCCGAGCGAGAGATCCGATCATGCATCGAGCAACGCAACGTCCGTACGTCACCGCCGGTATCGCCGTCCTGGGTGCCGGTCTGATCGCTCTGCCCGCCGCCGCGGCGATGTTGGTCGACGCGTCCGCTTTGCCGAGCGTCAAGGTCGCCGACGTGCTACTGACCTCGACTGACCAGGACGCGGCCGCCGACGCAGTCGGCGCGCTCGCTAACGTCACGCCGGATGCGCTGACGACGCCCGACCTGAACATTGCCATCTCCTTCGACGGAGTCACGCTGCTACATGAGGGCACTGCCACCGCGTTCTCCGACCCCGGGGACTTTGCGATCGCGATCGGCGCTCAAAGCTACGCGTCGGCGACCGGCGGCCTCCTGGAGTCGGCTATCGCGGTCGGAACTAATGACACCGAGACGACGGCGGACGCTTACGGAGGAAATTTGAACACCGCTTTCGCAACCAACGGGGGTGACGCAACCGCCACGACCGGCAACTTCGAATCCGCGATAGCCAACAGCGGTTTCGCGGACGCGTACGGCGGCAATGGGAACTCCGCTTATGCGAGCAACGGCGGAGACGCTTCCGCCACGCACGGCGATTTTATGTCCGCATACGCCAGCGGCACCAACGCCGATGCCGACTCCTATAACGGGACCGGCGAGATGACTTCGGCCACCGGCGCCGGCAGCAGCGCCTTCGCCGAGGATGGCAACTACGACTCGGCCATAGTCAACGGCGCCGGTACCACCGCTGAGGCCGAGAACGGAAACTCTGAGTTGGCCTCGGTGTTCAACCTCGCCGGCACTGGCGGCTCCGCCGACGCGGACTGGGGCAATGGGAATGAAGCGCTCGTGTTCGGTGACAGCACGGCCAGTGCTGGTGGCACGAGTTCTGATCTCGGGAACTACGACATTGCCTCTGCTTTCGGCAATTTGGACCATGTGTTAGCCGGCGCCAACATGCTCGACAATGTCGGCAGCTTCGACCTGGGTGCCGTATTCGGCGACGGTCTCAGCTCGTCGGGGGCCACCGGCGCGAACTGGTTGGTCGAAATCCTGCCTTCGATCTGACCGCAACGGGACCGATCACCGAGCAGGACATCCGGGCTAACGGGCGGTCTGCGCGGGTACGTCGATGTACCGTCACCACATGGCTCACGGTCGTCTCGCCGATCCGGATTGTTCGATCGGAACCGACCCCCGGTCGGACCCGAGAATGGTCGAGGCGCTGGCACAGTTCGGGATCGACGCCAACATGCCCGTCGTGCCGCTCACCATCGATGCGCCGCTGGAGGAACGCCTCGCGTACGCGGAGATGTGCGAGGCGGGCATTGGCGCCGTACTCGACGCCTTCGCACCCGGCGTTCCCGACGCGGATGGCGTCACCACCACGACGACGATGATCACGGGTGAGGACGGTAACGACGTCACGCTGTACATCAGTCGCCCGGACGTCGACGGTTCGCTGCCGGCGGTGGTGCACCTTCATGGTGGCGGCATGGCCATCGCCAGCGCCGCGGACACGATGTACTCGCGAATCCGGGAGTGCCTGGCGGCTACCGGCCTCGTCGTCGTTGGAGTCGAGTTCCGCAACTCCGGGGGAAAGCTTGGCCCGCATACGTTTCCGGCCGGGCTGAACGACTGCGCGTCGGGAGTGCGATGGGTCGCGGCGCACCGCGCCGAACTCGGGGTGAGCCATCTGATTGTCTGCGGCGAGTCGGGCGGGGGCAATCTCACTCTCACGGTGGGGCACAAGGCTAAGCGGGAAGGGTGGTTAGCTGAGATCGCGGGGTTCTACGCGCAGTGCCCGTACATCTCCAACCGGTGGCACGAGGTTCCCGAGGAGTTGCCGTCGCTGCGTGAGTGCGACGGATACTTCATCAACCTTCAGCAGGCAGAGCTCCTCGGCTCGATCTATGACCCCGACGGTGAGCATGCGAACGACCCCACCTGTTTCGCCGGTGTCGCAACCGCCGAAGACCTGAGTGGTCTACCGCCGCATGTGATTTCAGTGAATGAGCTCGACCCGATGCGCGACGAGGGCTTGGACTACTACCGGTGCCTGGTGCGGGCGGGCGTGCCCGCCGTGGGCCGAGTGGTGGCGGGCACGTGCCACGGCGGTGACATGTTGTTGGCGGGCGCGATGCCCGATGTCTTCGCCGCCAGCGTGCGCGATCTCAGCGGTTTCGCAAAGGGCCTCGGCTAGACGGGATCTCTCATCGGGGCACCCGCTTGGCGAGGTAGTACTCGTGGTGTCGGGCGTTGTCGACGGTATAGCCGATCGCCGTTGTGACGCCGTTGCTGTCGTAATCCAGCCAGCGCTCGGTGCGTTGGCGCTCGAATTCGCTCCAGGACGCGACGGTGAACCGCTCGAGGTAGATGTCCGGTTGTCCGACACTGTGATACAGCCGCCAACTGTGGCCGCCTGTTCGTAGCCGTGACCGTCTGACATTGCCCATCGACTGGACGAATACGTCGTGGTTCTCGGCCGCTACCCGATACCGCACGGCAACCAGCACCGGCCCATCCGTGGGGCATGGCTCGAACATGAGCATCGGTGTCGGCCATGCGTTGGAAACCTCGACGTCGATCTTTCCGGTGGCCGGCCGCAGCGGGAGCACGGCAACGCTGAGGACAACGATCCCCATCGCGACGGCCGACCCGAGCAGCGCGACGTCGACGCCCGCCCGCGTGGCGAGGGCACCCCAGGCATATGCGCCGATCGCTTGAGATCCGGTGGCGACCAACAGATACACCGACAATCCGCGGGCCCGAACCCAACGCGGCAACGTCAGCTGGGCGGCCGAGTTCAACGCGGTCAACGTGATCAGCCACGCCATACCCGCGATCACCAGGAAAAGTAACGCTGCACCAAACGGCAGCCACGCGACGGCCAGGATTGCCAGGCCGTAGGCGGTGGCGGACGCCGCCAGCTGCAGGTTGTCAGACAATCGCGCGCGTATCAGCCCGGCAACCGCGACAGCGAGTACGGCTCCCAAACCGACGGCCGCCACCGCCACGCCATAGCCGCTGGCGCCCAGGTGCCAGCTGCGGGCAGCGACCACCGGCAGCAGCGCCAAAAGGGCCGAGGCGGGAAACAGGAAAAGCGCCGCGTGCAAGAGGATCCGGCGAAATATCGGAGCGTTGTTGACGAACAGCAGCCCGGTGAGGATGGCCTGGCCGAAGTGTTCTCGTTCGAGCGGCGCGATTTGTTTCGGTCGTTGCCACAGCAGCAGGGCAATGATGATTCCCGCGAACGAAATCGCGTTGATCGCGAACACCGCTGCGGGCCCGGCCACTGCCAGAATCACGCCGCCGATCGCCGGTCCGATCGCACGGGATGCGTTTCCCGAGACGCTGCCCAAGGTCGAAACGGCCGGTATCTGCTCGCGTGGGACCACCTCGGGCTGAATCGCCTGCCAGGCCGGGGCCGCCAGTGCGGAAGCGCAGCCGATGGCCACGGTGAACATCAACAGTGTTGTCGGGCTGACGCGATCCAAGTAGGTCAGAACGGCCAGGGCCAACGCAACCAGCACCGCGTACGTCTGCAGGAGGATCAGTAATCGGCGCCGGTCGAACAGATCGGCCAGCACACCGGCGAACAACGCGAAAATCAGCGTCGGCCCAAGGCTGGCCGTTTGCACCAGTGCGACGATGACGTCGCTGCTGTGCTTTTCAACTAAAAACCATTGGGCTGCAACACTTTGCATCCACGTCCCGATGTTGGAGACAAATGATGCGATGAACAGGTTGCGATAAATGGGATTGTGCAACGGCGCCCACGGCGATGGTTGGTCGGCGTCGGCGTGCTCCTGAATCTGAGTCACTGCCGAACTCTAAGACACCCGGCACCCGCTCGGCGCTGCTTGGGACGACCGGCAACGCGATCGCGGTACGAGGAACCCCCGTTGTTCAATAAAACTACTACCTGTGTTCAACATTCTTCGGGTTGGTGTTTACTTTGAATGATATTGCGGTCAACAAGGATTCGGCGATAATCTGTGTCCATGACTCAGACCAGCACAATCATGATTGACGGCGGCGGAGCCGGCGGCGGACGCATCCTGGGCGGCGGTGCCGGCGGCGGACGCATCCTCGGCGGCGGTGCCGGTGGCGGACGCCTTCTCGGTGGCGGTGCCGGCGGCGGCCGCTAAGGCCAAAAACCGCTTTTCCTTACGATTACGCCGTTTTAGCCCGCACGGCGAAATCGTGAGGCGCTAGACCTCCGCGGCGCGTCGGCCTCGCGTCCATTGCGATGGCGAGGCGATTCGGCGTTAGTGAAGGCCGTGTTTGTCCAACCACGCCAGTGAGTCGTCCATCAACTTGGGTGCGCCACTATCAATGACGAGCGAGTGCCCGCGGTCGTCGTAGTCGATTAGTTCAGTGATGGCGCTGGACTTGCGGTACTGCTTAAGGGCCGAGTGGACGAGCACCGGGTCCACGGTGTGATCTTTTTCGAGGCCATCAGCAGCAACGGCCCGCGGGTTTCGTTCTTGGTGTTGATCTCGGCGGGGGAATGTTTTTCCACTGCGCTGAACGCCAGTTGAAACAGTGTTCGGGCGGGGCTGGGGATTGTCCACGTCTCGTACAGTGCGTCCGTCTCGTCTTGGGAGAGCTGCTCGCGAAGCTGTTCTTGAACTGCTCAGGGTCCAGCGAGACCGCTTTGTGAAGATTGCCAGGTGGCTCAGAATCGAGAACAGCGACTTGACCTGATTGGGTCCGAGTGCTTTCACACCTTTGATTTGCCCTGGAGAGATCGCGATGGCGGCGCGGCCGACGTCGTCGCCGAGCAATTTCTCGACGAGAAACCCCCTACCGAGTGCCCGATGAGGATCGGCTTGGAATCCAGCGTCGCATTCGAAGTTGTCGATCTGGTGCGACATTGAACCGAGTTGTGACATCGGGTGAGACTGACGCCGTTTCATCGAGCGATTCGAATATCTTTCGCGCCGCTCGAAATGGAGCCGTCGACGGGAATCGAACCCACGTATTCAGCTTGGGAAAGACATTCCGCGGGCCCGTCGAACGTTAGGTCAGACTTCCCGCCCATCGAAAGGGAAGACTCGCTGCACCGGTGCGAAAAGTCACGCCGCCCCTGCATCGGCATGCCAAAGCGGCGCCAATACAAGCCGGATCTGGCACTCTGCGAGGATCGATCGGCAATGTTGGGAGGTCGTGAGGCCCGTGAGCATTCGTCGACTTCTGCGGGGCATGGCGCCACTGCTGGCCCTGTCGGTCGCCGTCGGCGTTGCATTGGCCTTGTTGCTGATCTTCCGGTGGGGAGGCGAGGGCGCGGTACGCACGGTCGACAGCCTGACTCTGCTGGCGTTGTCCACCTATGCAACGGTCTGTGCGGTACTGGCCGCTCGATCCGCCCATGGGAGTGCTCGCAGGGCCTGGACGATGATGGCCGTCGCGCTTGCCGCATGGACCGTCGGAGATCTGATTTGGTCGTTTTCCGCAATCACTCTGGGACGCAATCTCTTTCCGTCTCCGGCGGACGGCTGCTACATCGCGTTCACTCTGCTGGCATGGTTGGCGATGGCCTTATTCCCGACCTGGCCCTCAGGTGGGTCGCGGCTGCGCATCGTGCTCGACGGTGTCACGGTGATGTTGTGCCTGTTTCTGCTCATGTGGACGATCGCGCTACACGGCACCTACGACAGTTATGTCTCGCGGATCGAGGCATACCCGTTGTGCAGCTGCTCTTTCCGATCGGCGACCTCGTGGTGCTGACCACAGCTCTGCAAACCGTCGTGCGCGCCGAATCGCGCCATCGGTGGGAGCTATGGCTGCTCGCCACCGCGGTAGTGTTCATGACTCTCACCCACCTCGGCTACGCGCACCTCGTCGCCAATGGCCGCTTCCGGACTGGCAGTCTGCCTGATCTGGGTTGGGCAGTTGCGCTGATCTTTTTCGCCGCCGCCGCACAGCTGAGCCGTCGTTCCCCGCCACAGCCTCGACCAGCGGTGTCCCTCTCGTCGAACTCGTCGTTGTGGCTGCCGTACCTGCCTCTGTTGTTGGCCGGCACCGTGGGACCGGCGATCATCATGTCGGGCGTTGAGTCGGTCATCGTGCCGCTAGTGGTTGTCGCTGTGTGTTTCCGCCAGTCGGTGGCCGCTTGGGAGAACCGACGACTACTTTCCGCCGCCGCCGACCAAGCGCTGAGGGACCCCTTGACGGGGCTGGCCAACCGCACGCTCTTCTACGACCGACTGACTCACGTGATGATGCTTCGCCAGCGCGAAGACCGTTCCGTTGCCGTCGTATCGATCGATCTCGATGACTTCAAACTGGTCAACGACAGCTTGGGCCACCCGGCGGCTGACAGCATTCTCATCAGTGTCGGCGAGCGAATCATTGCCTGCGTCCGGGCAGGTGACACCGTCGCAAGGTTGGGTGGAGACGAGTTCGCCCTATTACTTGAAGGGCGGGAGGATCACTCCTACATAGTGGCCGGCCGCGTGGTCGAGGCCTTCGACCGGCCATTCATCATCGACGGTGAAGAGATGCTGCTGCGCCCCAGCGTCGGCATAGCGGTGGCGTCGTCGGACGAGCCGGATCTGGCGCCAGAGGCACTGATGAAGCGCGCCGACATGGCGATGTACGCAGCCAAGCGCTCGCGATCTTCGGGCCTGCATTCATTTAGCCCGGACATGGCGCTTGTCGGGCCCGAAGTCATGGAGCTGGCGGGACGCGCCACCGATCGTCCTGTCGGTGACGGGGCTGCGCAGATTCGACTCTTGGGCGAGTTGCGCCGAGCGATCGATCACGCCGAACTGGATCTGGTGTACCAACCGAAATTGCATCTGCGCTCTGGCCGGATCGTCGGCGTGGAGGCGCTGTTGCGTTGGCCGCATCCTGAGCTGGGTGTGTTGCGACCGGATGTGTTCATGGCACTCGTACGCCGGCACGGACTGATGCGGCAAGTAACAGAACTCGTGGTGGCGAGGGCTCTTGACGATGTGGTGCATTGGGAGACCTCGGGGGTTGGTACGGCGGTGGCGGTGAATGTGTTTGCCCCGGACCTCAAGGATGCGGCATTGCCCGATGCGCTGTGCGAGGCGCTGCAGTGCCGTGGTCTTGCACCTTCATTGCTGACTGTCGAGATTACCGAGGATCTGATTCTCAACGACATCGACCGGGTGACGGCGGTGCTGCGCCGGTTGCGCGAACAAGGCATCCGCGTTGCGATCGACGACTTCGGCAGCGGCTTTTCGGCGCTGTCCTACCTACGCGACCTGCCCATCGACGAGGTCAAGCTGGACCGTCAGTTCATCTCGTCGATCACGGAGAACACGCGTGCCGCGGCGGTGGTGAGTGCCGTGATCGACCTGACCCACGAGCTGGGTGTCACCGTGGTTGCCGAGGGCATCGAAGACGCCGGAACCGCCGATTGGTTGCGCGAGCACGGTTGCGACATCGGGCAGGGCTACTACTTCGGCGCACCCGTTGCCGCCTCGATGATTCCCCAGCTGATCGGCGCTCGATGAGCGGTCTACGGCTCCGGCACCTTGCAGTCAGGCGCAAACTGCGGCAGCACGACGGTGGCCAGCTTGGTCTGGACGCGTAGTACGGCTCGCCCGCGTATAAATCCGACGAATCCACCCCTGTGAGAGGCGAGACAATGACCGACCTACTGGAGCTCGCGATCAAAGCGCACGGCGGAATGGACCGCTGGAACGAACTCATCACTGTCGAAGGCCAATTCAGCATCGGGGGTGCGATTTGGGGATTCAAAGGTGTCCCCGGCGTCTTCGGTGACATCACCGTCGCGCTGGACTTGCACACCGAGCGAGTGACCATCGATCCGGTCGGCGGACCCGACACACATACCGTATTCGCCGAGGGGCGCATGGAACTACGTTCGACATCCGGTGGAGTCGTTGAAACGGTTGACGATCCAAAAGAGGCGATGGCACGCCTGGCCTACGATGCCCCATGGACCGCATTGGACGCTGCCTACTTCGCCAGCGAAGCATGGTGGACTTATCTGACGGCGCCATTCCTCTTCACCTATCCCGGATTCCGGGTCGAAGAAATTGCGCCCTTCACCGAGGACGGCGTCGACTACCGCACGCTCAAGGTCGGTTTCCCCGATGACGTCGACAGCCACACCGCAGAACAGTTGTTCCACTTCGACGACGCTGGCCTGCTCTTCCGCCACTCCTACACGGTCGACATACTCGACGGGGCTACTGGCGCAAACTATCCCAGCGACTATCAGACCGTCGACGGCATCGCCGTACCGATGATCCGACGCATCTATGGCTATGACGAGCATCTGCAGAAAACCCCGGAGCCAGTCCTCGTGGCGATCGACATCAAAGGACTGCGATTCCGCTGACGCTTGTCCGTCGAACGGAACGAACAGACGCTGGCCCCGCTCAGATGTGGAGCCGATGACGGGAATCGAACCCGCGTATTCAGCTTGGGAAGCTGATGTTCTGCCATTGAACTACATCGGCGATGAAGCCTGGAGAAGGCTAACACCCGGCGTCGTGCCGTTTGTTGAGATCACCGGCCGCTACGCTCGTCGCGTGCTGCTTTCCGATCGCGATCTCAGAGCCGAAATCGCCGCCGGCCGGTTGGGAATCGACCCCTTTGAAGACGCCCTGGTCCAGCCGTCCAGCGTCGACGTCCGGCTGGACAGTTTGTTCCGGGTCTTCAACAACACCCGCTACACCCACATCGACCCGGCGCAGCAACAGGACGAGCTGACCAGCTTGGTGGAGCCGGCCGAAGGGGAGCCCTTCGTGCTGCATCCCGGTGAATTCGTACTCGGCTCGACCTTGGAGACGTGCACGTTGCCCGAGGATCTGGCGGGCCGGCTCGAAGGCAAGTCGTCGCTCGGCCGTCTGGGACTGCTCACCCATTCGACCGCCGGCTTCATCGACCCCGGCTTCAGTGGCCACATCACTCTCGAGCTCTCGAACGTCGCCAACCTGCCGATCACGCTGTGGCCGGGCATGAAGATCGGGCAGCTGTGCATCCTGCGGCTGACCAGTCCCGCCGAGCATCCTTATGGAAGCGCGAGCGTCGGGTCGAAATACCAGGGTCAACGTGGACCGACGCCATCACGGTCATATTTAAATTTCATAAGGTCCACTTAAGTTCACCTGCAGTCCAGCACAGGTTCTATGGCGAGGATTCATTACGTAGCGCCGGACGCGGTGTTCCCTCCGCCTAAAACCCGTGGCGCGCTACGAATGGCTCTGGAGGCGCGGTGAATATCGTGCTCGGGGTGTCGATGGCACCCACATCAGTTCGAATGCTGCTGGTCGAAGGTGAAAGCGCCGACGGCGTCACCGTCGAGGACAACCAGTTCTCCTTCGCCGCCGCCGAGGACGCGGCCACGCTGAGCGGGGCCGACCAGGTTATCTCGGCGATCCTCGGCACCCGTGAAGGTGCAACCGAGGCAGGTCACGCGCTGACTTCGACCGGCGTCACCTGGACCGACCCGCTGGACGCGGCCGCTCTGCGGGACGCCCTCGCCACTCGCAAAGTCGAAAACGTCATGTTGGTGTCGTCGTTCATGGCCGCGGCTGCCTTGGCGCAGACGGTCGGTTGCACGGTCGGCGACGCGCACACCGCCCTGCTCTTCCTCGAGCCCGACACCGCGACGCTGGCTGTCATCGACTCCGCCGACGGCTCCATCACCGATGTCCATAAGGAGCTGATGTCAGGCGGCCACAGCGTCGCCGAATTGGCCGCGATGGTGGCTGGTCTGGAGGCGTTGGAGACGCGCCCACAGAGCGTGTTCATCGTCGGCTCCGGCGTGGACGTCGCCGCGATCAAGCCTCAATTGGAGGCGGTGACAACGCTTCCGGTCACCGCGGCCGAAGAGCCCGAGACCGCGCTGGCCTGGGGCGCCGCCCTGGCGTCTGCCAACGCTCCGCTTTTTGCGTCATCGACGGCGGCGCTGGCCTACGCCCTCGATCCCGGCACCGGCGCGATCGATCCCTACGCGGTGTCGCCGGGATACCTTGCGGCACCTGATGTTCCACTTGGTACGACGTTGGGCGAGGACGATCTCGCCTATAGCGCCGTTCCGGATGAGGACGCCGAAGCCCACACGATGGCTCAGGAAGTGTTGAGTGACCAGCACTTGGAAACCGAGCCTGAGCGCCGACCCATGGTGCTCGTCGGGAGCATCCTCGCGGTTGTTTTCGTCGCCGCCGCGCTGTCGCTGGAAGTTGCTCTGGCACTTGGGATTCGGCCCAGCGTAGCCCTACTTCCTCGACCGCTGCAGAACCTCATCATTCAGGCTCCGGCGCCTGCTCCGGCCCCAGCGAGCGTCGATGTGCCGGAAGCACAGCGCATGAACGTACCTGCGGTGGTGCCAGCGCCGGCGAACGTGCCGATTCCGGCTCCGCGACCGGCCGCTGCGCCGCCCGTCGCGCTGCCGATCCCTGCCGCGCCACCACCGCTGCCGGCCGCCCCGCCGCCGGTGCCGGTCGTGGCTCCCGCCCCGGTCATAGTCCCGCTCCCGGTGCCGATCCCGGTGCGAACGCCCAATCCCGTGCGCGTGGGTCCGGTCCGCGGGCCGAGTCAGCCAGTGCATCTCCCGGAACAGCCGCCGGTGCAGATGCCCGAGCCGGTACACCCGCCCGCACCGCAGGGACCGCTATTTCCTGGTCTGCCGGGACTGGGCATTCCTGGGATACCGGGTATTCCGGGAATCTCCTCTCCCGCTCCGCATCAGGGGTCCGGTGAGTTCGGCGGCGGCAATCCTGGTGGGAACCCGGGCGGCTTCGGCGGTGGCAACCCGGGTGGCAATCCCGGTGGGTTCGGCGGCGGTAACCCCGGTGGTAACCCAGGCGGCTTTGGAGACAGTCCCGGTGGGTTCGGCGGTGGTAATCCAGGTGGCAACCCGGGCGGCTTCGGTGGTGGCAACCCCGGTGGTAATCCGGGCGGCTTCGGCGGCAACCCCGGTGGCTTTGGCGGCGGCCCGGGTGGCTTTGGCGGCGGTAATCCGGGTGGGAACCCGGGTGGCTTTGGCGGTAACCCGGGTGGCTTCGGTGGTGGCAACCCCGGTGGCTTCGGTGGCGGACCGGGCGGATTTGGTGGCGGGCCGGGTGGCTTCGGCGGCGGTGAGCCCGGCGGCGGGCATAGTTCAGGCGGGTTCGGCGGTGGCGGATTTGGTGGTGGTGGCTTTGGCGGCGGTGGTTTCGGCGGCGGCGGGCACAGCGGAGGCTTCGGTGGCGGCGGCCATGGCGGCGGCGGACACCACTAGCCCGGGTGGCCGGGCGCGCGGCAAGGTAAAATCATGGACGAAGGGTCGGCCGGGGGGCATGTTTCGACCGTTGCTCCTGGTCACGTCTTCGTAGAACACAGCTAAGTCCGCGTTTGTAGCGCTGCGCTCCGGAGTGGCGATAACTTCTGTGTTGGCGACCTGCATGGTTCGCAATCTCAGAGGGCCCGTGGACGATTAGCAAAGTGGCGGGAGGTTTGGTGGACACCGTACTTGGTGTTTCGATGGCGCCCACGGCGGTTCGCATCGTGCTGGTTGAGGGCGAAAACGCTGACGGGGTCACCGTCGACGAGGACAATTTCGCGGTTGCCGAAACCGACGACCCGGCAACCTTCAGCGCTCCAGATCGAGTGGTCGCGGCCATTCTCGGTACTCGCGAAGGTGCCAACGAGGCCGGCTACGAACTGCTGTCAACCGGCGTGACCTGGACCGACCAGCGGGCAGCGGCCGAGCTGCGCGACGTGTTGGCCGCTCGCAAGGTCGAGAACGTCATGCTGGTGTCGTCGTTCTTGGCCGCAGCCGCGCTGGCGCAGTCGATGGGCAGCGCCACCGGCTACTCCCACCACGCGTTGCTCTACGTTGAGCCGGACTCGGCGACGTTAGCGGTGGTGAACACCACCGACGGCTCGATCATCGACGTCCAGCGCGAGCAACTGCCCGACGACGACGAACAAGCGGTGGCCGCGCTGGTCAACCTGGTCTCCACCGCCGAGGAACTCGACCTGCATCCAGAAGGCTTGCTCGTGGTGGGTTCGGGCGTCGACATCCCACTGATCAAACCGGCGCTCGAAGACGCCACATCGCTACCGCTGAGCGTGCCCGAGCATCCCGAAACTGCGCTGGCCCGTGGCGCTGCGCTGGCTTCGGCCAACGCGCCGTTGTTCGCCTCGTCGACCGCCGCGCTGGCCTACGCGCTGGACCCCGGTACCGGCTCGGTGAGCCAGCACGTGGATACGCCCGGCTACCTGGCCGTCGCTCAAGCGGCAGTCCCCAGTCCCGAAGCGGGTGCCGACGCGCTGGCCTATAGCGCTGTCGCCGATGATTCAGCGGCGGTCTACACCCAACTGGGGCCCGACGCCTACGTGGGCGTCGACGAGCACGAAGACTTCACCACCGGGATGTATCCCGACTTCAATCGTTTGGAGCACGAACCCGAAACTCGTAAACCGTTTTTCGTGGCGATGGGAGTGCTGGTCATCTTCATCGCTGGCGTGATGGGGCTGGTGATTTCGCTGGCGTTCAGCATCCGGCCGTCGGCTTACACGCGACCCAGCCTCAGCCACAACGTGATAGCGCCGGCCCGGATCCCGGCCCCGGCGCCGGCAGCGCCGCCCGTCCCGGCAGCCGCACCCGTGCAGGTCCCCGTCCCAGCAGCCGTCCCGGCGCCGATTCATGCGGCTGTTCCGGCCCCTGCGCCGCCGCCGGTGTTCGCCCCGGCACCTCCGCCCGTTTTCGCCCCGGCGCCACCGCCCGTCTTCGCGCCGGCGCCGCCTCCCGCATTCGTGCCCATACCGATTCCGCTCGGGCCGATCCTTCCCGGGATTCCGGGGCTTGCTCCGCCGCCACCGGCGTGGGGCGGTCCTCATGGACCGGATCGCGGCCCGTGGGATGGCGGTGGTCCTGGTTGGGGCCACGGTGGCGGTGGCGGTCATGGCGGTGGTCCCGAGTGGGGTCACGGCGGTGGCGGTTGGGGCCACGGCGGTGGTGGCTGGGGTCACGGCGGCTTCGGCGGCGGGGGTCACGGCGGTCACGGTCGCTGGTAAGCCCGGGAATACGCCGGTCAGGCCGTAGCCGCGGGGCGGGCCCGTCGGTATCGTCGTAGTGATAACTGGGTAATCAACCTGCTCGGCTCACGTCATTGACCAACCCGGTCAGCGAGCAAGCAGCTTTGGAGGAGAAGTGGACACCGTACTTGGCGTGTCGATGGCGCCCACTGCGGTCCGCATGGTTCTTGTCGAGGGCGAAAACGCCGACGGCGTCACGGTCGACGAGGACGGCTTCGACCTCAACGCGTCCGCCGATGCGCCGACAATCAATGCCGCAGACCAGGTCGTGTCGGCCATCCTCGGCACTCGCGAGGGCGCCTTCGACAGCGGCTATGAGGTGCGATCGATAGGCGTGACCTGGACCGACCCCATCGAAGCAGCTGCGCTGCGTGACGCGCTGGCCGCCCGCAAGGTCGAAAACGTAATGCTGGTGTCGTCGTTTTTGGCCGCCGCGGCGCTGGCCCAAGTGGTCGGCAGCTCCGTCGGATACGCCCAGACCGGATTGCTGTTCGTCGAGCCCGATACCGCGACCCTGGCCATCGTCAACACCTCAGACGGCTCGATCACCGAGGTGCACCGCCAGCCGCTGACCCCTGGCCGCGATCCATCCGCCGAGCTCGCCGCTCTGGCATCGGAGGCTGAGTCGCTGGGCACCCGGCCCGGCGGTCTCTTCCTGGTCGGCTCCGGCGGTGTCGACATCGCCGCGCTCAAGCCGCAGTTGGAGGCGTCGACCGGGCTGATAGTCAGCGCGCCCGAGGAGCCCGAGACCGCGCTGGCCCGCGGCGCCGCGCTGGCCTCGGCCAACGCGCCGCTATTCACCTCGTCGACCGAAGCACTGGCTTACGCCCAGGATCCCGGGACCGGCTTCATCAACCCCCTCGCCATCGCACCCGGCTACTTCGATGTCGCCACCAACCTCGCGACCGGCGAGCAGGCCTTGGCCTACAGCGCCGTTGCGGACGAAGACGGCGACGGCGACGCTTACACCGCGCTGGCCGGCGAAGAAGCGGACTTTCAGACCGGCACCTATACCGGCGTAGCCGAAGTGCCATCAGACGGTGGTCGCAGGCCACTCTTCCTGGTGGCCAGCGCCGTGGCCGCACTCTTCGTCGTCGGAGCAGCGGCACTGCTCGTGGCGCTGGCTGTGAGCATGCGGCCGACCGCTGCCAGCAGGCCCGACCCCGGTCACAACGCCAAGCCGGCCCCCGCTGCGCCCGCGGCCCCGGCACCGGCGTCCGTGCCGGCTCCCGCACCTGAGGCACCCGCCCCGGCGCCAGAGGCACCCGCGCCCGCACCGGAAGCGCCAGCACCTGAGCCTGCAGCGCCGGCTCCTGCGGCGCCCGCACCGGCACCCGTTCCCGTCGCGCCGGCCCCGGTCCCCGAGCCGGCCGCGCCGCCGCCCGTTGCTCCACCTCCGGTGGCTCCCGCCCCGCCTCCCGCAGTGGTTCCGATACCCATCCCGATTCCGGGTGTTCCGCCGATCTTCGGGGGGCCCAGGTATGGCGGTGGGGGCGGCTACCCCGGCGGTGGTGGCTACCCCGGTGGCGGCGGCTATCCCGGCGGCGGCGGCGGATTCCCCGGCCCCGGCGGTGGCGGTGGTTACCCCGGCGGTGGCGGACACGGCGGCAGCGGTGGTGGTGGCTTCGGCGGCGGCGGTCACGGAGGCTTTGGTGGCGGGGGTCACGGCGGCTTCGGCCACTAATCCCGTTCGTCCTGGCCTGGGCTTTTGATCGTCGATGGGTAACTGTCATCTGACGTTTGCCCCCCGCTCAGGAGAGCGATGCCGTTAGCTCATTGCAGCAACCTACACACAGGTGTATGAGGTGCACCGTTTTTGGTACTGGTTATTTAGGTGCGACCCATGCGGCCGGTATGGCCGAATTGGGGCATGAAGTCGTCGGTGTCGACATCGATCCCGGTAAAGTCGCCAAGCTCGCCGCCGGCGACGTTCCGTTCTATGAACCCGGTCTGCGAAAGTTGTTGCGCGACAACATCGCTGCTGGGCGACTCCAGTTCACCACCGACTATGACCTCGCTGCCGAATTCGCCGATGTGCACTTTCTCGGAGTCGGCACACCGCAGAAGCGCGGCGAGTACGGCGCCGACCTGAGCCATGTCCACGCCGTAATTGACACCCTCGCACCGCGTTTGACGCGGCCGTCGGTGATCGTCGGAAAGTCCACCGTTCCCGTCGGGACTGCTGCCGAGTTGGTCGGACGGGCGCGCGACGCCGCACGTCCCGGCGTGGACGTAGAGATCGCGTGGAACCCCGAATTCCTGCGCGAGGGCTTCGCGATCCAGGACACGCTGAAGCCGGATCGCATTGTGCTTGGGGTGCAGGATGGTTCGACGCGTGCCGAGGTCGCGATCCGCGAGATGTACGCGCCGATGCTGGCCGCCGGCGTCCCCTTCTTGGTGACTGACCTGCAGACCGCCGAACTGGTGAAGGTGTCCGCAAACGCCTTCCTGGCCACCAAGATCTCGTTCATCAACGCGATCTCCGAGGTGTGCGAGGCGGCCGGTGCCGACGTCACCCTGCTGGCCGACGCGCTCGGTCACGATCCTCGGATCGGGCGTCGATTCCTTAACGCGGGCTTGGGTTTTGGTGGCGGCTGCCTGCCAAAAGACATCCGCGCCTTCATGGCCCGCGCCGGCGAGTTGGGTGCCGATCAGGCGCTCACCTTCCTGCGGGAAGTCGACAACATCAACATGCGACGCCGGACCCGCATGGTCGAACTCGCGACCAAGGCGTGTGGTGGATCGCTGTTGGGCGCCAACATCGCGGTGCTCGGAGCGGCGTTCAAGCCGGAATCCGACGACGTGCGCGATTCGCCGGCGCTCAACGTTGCCGGCCAGCTCCAGCTCAACGGGGCCGGCGTCTACGTCTACGACCCGAAGGCGCTGGAGAATGCACAGCGTCTCTTCCCGACCCTGAGTTACGCAGTCTCGGTGGAGGAAGCGTGTGATCGCGCCGATGCGGTCCTGGTACTCACCGAGTGGCCGGAATTCGTCGACCTCGATCCCGATCTGCTCGCCGATCGGGTGCGCTCCAAGGTCGTGGTCGACGGCCGCAACTGTCTGGATGTGCAGCGCTGGCAGCAAGCCGGTTGGCGCGTCCACTGCCTCGGGCGACGCGTAGCCTGACCGTTCGGCCCGCTGCCCGGCAGCACGCGGTACGTTTCACTGCATGACCACATCGGAAATCGCCACCGTACTGGCATGGCACGACGCGTTGAACGCGGCTGATGTCGACGCCTTGCTGAGCCTATCCAGCGAGGACATCGAGGTCGGCGACGCGCACGGCGCCGCCCAGGGCCACGCCGCGTTACGGGACTGGATAACCGCCAACCCGCGCTCAATCGAAGTCGGTCGACTGTTCGTCCACGATGGGGTGGTGGTCGTCGAACAAAAGATCAGCGGCCCAGGCGAATCCGGCTCTGACGCCGCGTCCGCCTTTCGTGTCGTACACGACCACGTCACCTCAGCGTTCCGTCACCAGAACTTGGCCGCGGCGCTGGCCGCTACCGAGCTGACTGACACCGACCTGGTGGAGTAGGCGATGCGGGGGATCATCCTGGCCGGCGGCGCGGGTACGCGCCTGTATCCGATCACCTTGGGCGTCAGCAAGCAGCTGCTGCCGGTCTACGACAAGCCGATGATCTACTACCCGCTGTCCACGCTGATCTTGGCGGGCATCCGCGACATCCAAGTCATCACCACCGCTTCCGACGCACCGGCATTCGGGCGAGTGCTCGGTGACGGCAGCGCATTCGGCATCAACATCAGCTACGCGGTGCAAGACGAACCCGAAGGGCTGGCCCAGGCATTCGTGATCGGCGCCGACCACATCGGCTCTGACTCGGTGGCTTTGGCGTTGGGCGACAACATCTTCTACGGCCCCGGTTTGGGTAGCAACCTCCGGCGCTTTCAAAATCTCAGCGGGGGAGCGATTTTCGCCTACTGGGTGGCTAACCCGTCGGCATACGGAGTGGTCGAATTCGGTGACGACGGCATCGCGCTTTCGATCGAAGAGAAGCCGGCCACGCCGAAATCGAACTACGCGGTGCCCGGCCTTTACTTCTACGACAACGACGTCGTCGAGATCGCCCGGGGCCTAAAGCCTTCCGCGCGAGGCGAATACGAGATCACCGACATCAACCGGACCTACCTCGATCAGGGTCGCCTGGCGGTGCAGGTCCTGGCCCGCGGCACGGCATGGCTCGATACCGGCACGTTCGACTCGTTGGCCGATGCCGGTGACTACGTTCGCACGCTGGAACGTCGGCAGGGCCTGAAGGTCAGCGTGCCCGAAGAAGTCGCGTGGCGGATGGGCTTCATCGACGACGACCAGCTGGCCCAGCGCGCGAAGTCCCTGCTGAAATCCGGCTACGGGGCCTACTTGCTGGAGTTGCTGGAACGGCGCTGACGCTCAGCCACCCGACAGCGGACGTCCCATGACCGTCAGGCGGTTTCCGTAGCGAGGCCCGTGACCGAACCCGCCGGACTTGCCGCCGGCCGCGCCGGGCATACCCGGCATGCCGGCCGGGACGGCTCCGGTGCCGCCGCCAGTCGGGCCCACCGCGTTGGTCCAGCCGCCACCGGCGTACGTGACACCGCTGTGGTTGGCGACCTGCGCCGCCGCCGTCCATGCCGGCGGGACCGACAACCTGCCGACCAGCGTGCTGCCGGACGTGTTCACCGAGACGCCCACGTTCGGCACCGCTGCCGGCGTCGGCGGCGGGGGAGGCTTGATCATGCTGGTGACCCCGGCGCCGCCAGGCGCCGACTCGACGTTTGGACTCAACGAGTTGATGTCGGCCAGGCCGCTGGTGATCGCGGGCGTGATGATTGCGGGGCTGATATATCCGGCCGACACGAAACCGTTCACGAGGGAGGAGTTCAGGAAGGTTCCGATCGAGTTCCCATCGGCGCCGTCCGAGAAAGTCGAGGAGATCCGTCGAACAAACTCCCTGGGCCGGTGGCCGCATTTGTCGCCGCCGACATCGGCGAGGTGAGCTGGTTGCAGCGACGACGGAACGTTGGAGAGCACTTGCTGCAGCTGCGACTGCACACCGGTCCCGGTGGCGGCGCTCTGGGCCTGGGTGACCGCGGCCCCCTGCGTGGCCTGAGCGGCGGGATTCGACGTCTCGGGCGGCTGGGTGAACGGCTTGACCTTGGTCGCCGTCGCGGAACTCCCGGCGTAGCCGTACATCGCGGCGGCGTCCTGCGCCCACATCTCGCCGTACAGCGCCTCGTTGGCGGCGATCGCCGGCGTGTTCTGGCCGATGACGTTGGTCGCGACCAGCATGGCCAGCTGCGCCCGGTTAGTCGCGATCTGCGGTGGCGGGACCGTCAACGCGAATGCGGTCTCGTAGGCGGTCGCGGCAGCCGATGCCTGGGCTGCGGCCTGCTCGGCCTGCGCGCCGGTGGTCGTCATCCAGGCTGATGTACGGGGCGACGGCGGCGGCCATGGTTGCCGATGTCGGGCCGCGCCAGTCGTCGTCGGCCAAGACGTTGATGGTGGCCTGGTACTGGTTGGCCGCGGAATCGATCTCGGCGGCGAGCAGATTCCAGGCCACCGATGCCGAACGCAAAGGCGTTGACCCGGGTCCGGAATACATTCTCCCAGAGTTGATTTCAGGCGGTAGAGCGCCGTAATCCATGGTCAGACGACCAACCTGGACGGCGCCGGGGTACACGATCGGTTGCGGTCAGCCGTTGCTGCGGGCGACTGTGCCTGCTGTGCAACAGAAAACATCGCAATTCTCCTTTCGATAAAAGCTGATCTAGGCAGATCCACTAGTGCGGGAATGGTGTTATCCGCGGGGTGCGCGGAGGTTTACCGGGGCATCAACCGTCAGTCGATACGCCGCACCCCCCGTTGTCAGGTCCTGTGCACCGCAGAACAACTCGTGCAGCCACTACTGTGTGGCAGGCCAACGAGGCGGAAGCATTGGCAGAGATGTAACCCATAGTGCGCCTAACCTTCATCATGGCGCGCGTTCTATGGCCAAATTCATAGAAATTTCAAATCTCCACGCGGGCGTCAACGAGGCCCGAAGCCTGGGCAGATCCCTCAGCGAAACCGCTGGAGACGCTCGGCGAACGGTGCGACGGTAGCAGGAGAACACCCGCATACGCTGTGTTAACCAGGATAACCAGGCCAAGGTGCGCTACTGGCGGTAGCTGGCCAGGAAGTTGCCCAGCCGCTCGATCGCGCGGGCAAGGTCGCGCGACCACGGCAATGTGACGATCCGCAGGTGATCCGGCGCGGGCCAGTTGAACCCGGTGCCCTGGGTGACGAGGATCTTCTCGGACAGCAACAGGTCCAGAACGAGCTGCTCGTCGTCGACGATCTCGTACACCTCGGGGTCGAGCCGCGGGAACGCGTAGAGCGCTCCGGCGGGCTTGACGCAGGAGACTCCGGGGATCTCGTTGAGCTTCGACCAGGCGACGTCGCGCTGCTCGAGCAGCCGCCCGCCGGGCAGCACCAGGTCGTCGATGCTCTGATGGCCGCCGAGCGCGACCTGAATGGCGTACTGCGCGGGAACATTCGGGCACAGCCGCATATTGGCCAGCAGGTGGATGCCTTCGATGAAGCTGCTGGCGTGGTCCTTGGGGCCGGTGATGGCCAGCCAGCCGGCCCGGTACCCGGCCACCCGGTAGGCCTTCGACAGCCCGTTGAACGTCAGGCACAGCAGATCCGGCGCTAGCGAAGCCAGGCTGATGTGTTCGGCGTCGTCGTAGAGGATCTTGTCGTAGATCTCGTCGGCGAGGAGCAGCAGTTGGTGCTTGCGCGCCAAACCGGCGATCTGCGTGAGGACTTCGCGGCTGTAGACAGCGCCAGTCGGGTTGTTCGGATTGATCACCACCAAGGCCTTCGTGCGCTCGGTGATCTTGGACTCGATATCGGCGATATCCGGTTGCCAGCCTTGGGTTTCGTCGCACAGATAGTGCACTGGAGTGCCACCCGCCAGCGACGTCGACGCCGTCCACAGCGGATAGTCGGGCGCGGGAATCAGAACCTGATCACCGTTGTCCAGCAGGGCCTGCAGGGTCAGCGTGATCAGTTCCGAGACGCCGTTGCCGAGATATACGTCATCGACGTCGAAACGCGGGAAGCCGTCGACGAGTTCGTAGCGGGTGACCACCGCGCGCCGCGCCGACAGGATGCCCTTGGAGTCCGAGTAGCCCTGCGCGTAGGGCAGCGCCTGGATCATGTCGCGCATGATCACGTCGGGCGCATCGAAGCCGAACGGCGCGGGGTTGCCGATGTTCAGCTTGAGGATGCGGTGACCCTCAGATTCCAGCCGGGCGGCGTGATCATGCACCGGCCCGCGGATCTCGTAGAGCACGTCCTGCAGCTTCGATGACTGCGCGAACGTACGCTGCCGCGGCTGTTGCCCCGCGTTCTGCCATGGCAGCTGGTGAGTGGTCACAACACCAATGGTGCCACGGTTGTCTATCTAATTAGTAATTCTTTCGACGGCCTGATCAGCGCTTACCTGGTGGACGGGCCCCACGGGCGATGCCCAGGCCCTTCGCGGGTGCCGCTGGCGCAGCGTCGTCGCCGTCGTTGCCGCCGCCGTCGGCAGGCGTGGATTGCGGCTCGTCCTTCGCCTCGGGCTCGGGCTTGGACTCCGGTTCCGGTGTTGGCTCCGGCTTCGCCTCGGGCTCCGGCTCCGGGGTCGCCGGGGCTGGGGCGGCAGCCTTCTTGGCTCCGGGGCGCTTGGCCCCTGCGGCGATTCCCAATCCCTTGACCGGTGCGGCCGGTGACTCGGCCTCTGGGGCCGCTGGGGTCTCCGCAGGTTCGGGCTTCTCCTCGGGCTCCGCGGCGGGCGCCGTCGGTGCCGACGCTGTGGGCGTCTCGGCGGTCTTCTTGGCGCCGGGCCGCTTGGCTCCGGCGGCGAGGCCCAGCCCTTTCACGGGCGCAGCGGGAGCGGCCGGCGCGGATTCAGTCTTGGCTTCGGGCTCCGACGTCGGAGCGGATTCCGCTGCAGCAGAAGGCTTTTCCGCCGCCTTCTTCGCGCCGGGCCGCTTGGCGCCGCCAGCGATGCCCAACCCCTTGACCGGGGCCGCGGACGCCTTGTCCTCGGCGGGCTTCTCGTCGGCTGCCGGCGCCGCCTTCTTGGCGCCCGGGCGCTTTGCGCCGCCCGCGAGACCCAAGCCGGTGACGGCCTTGGCCTCCGACTTGTCATCGGCAGGTGCGGCGGCCTCGGGCTCTGCGGTTTTCTCCTCGGCCGGGGCGGTCGCAGTGGCGGCAGACGCCTTTGTCTCGGCCTTTTCGGCACGCTCAGCGGCCTGCTTGGCGGCAGCACCCTTCTCGGGCAACGTGACGGTGCTGCTGTCGAGCGACTCGAGCAGCAGCTGCGCGACGTCGCGGACATCGACGCCTTCGCGTCCGGCGGCCTCCTGGCGGTCGTTCACACCGTCGGAGACCATCACCTTGCAGAACGGGCACGCGGTCGCCACGGTGGTGGCGCCGGTGGCCAGCGCTTCGTCGACGCGCTCGTGGTTGATCCGCTTGCCGATGTGTTCTTCCATCCACATTCGCGCACCGCCCGCGCCGCAGCAGAAGCTGCGGTCGGCGTGGCGCGGCATCTCCGCCAGCTTCGCGCCGGCCGCGTTGATCAGCTCGCGGGGCGCCTCGTAGACCTTGTTGTGGCGGCCCAGGAAGCACGGGTCGTGGTAGGTGACGTCTTGCGGGGAGGCTGGGCTCACCGGAACCAGTTGCTTGTCGCGGACCAGCCGGTTGAGCAGCTGGGTGTGGTGCAGCACAGAGTAGTTGGCGCCGAGCTGCTTGTATTCACGACCGAGTGTGTTGAAGCAGTGCGGGCAGGTGACCACGATCTTGCGGTCGACGGTCTCCACGCCCTCGAACAATCCGTCCAGGCTCTCCTTGGCCTGCGCGGCAAGCTGCTGGAACAAGAACTCATTGCCGGATCGGCGGGCCGAGTCGCCATTACACGTTTCGCCCGTGCCCAGCACCAGATACTTCACCCCGGCGGTGGCCAGCAGTTCAGCCACGGCCTTGGTGGTCTTTTTGGCCTTGTCGTCGTAGGCACCGGCGCAGCCCACCCAGAACAGGTACTCGAAACCTTCGAAGCTGTCGACGTCCTCGCCGTAGACCGGGACGTCGAAGTCGACCTCGCTGATCCAGTTGGTCCGGTCGGCTGCGTTCTGGCCCCACGGATTGGCTTTAGTCTCAAGGTTTTTGAACAACACCGACAGCTCCGAGGGGAACTCGGACTCCATCATGACCTGATAGCGGCGCATGTCGATGATGTGGTCGATGTGCTCGATGTCCACCGGGCACTGCTCGACGCAGGCGCCGCAGTTCACGCAGGACCACAGCACGTCGGGGTCGATCACGCCGCCTTGTTCGGCGGTGCCGACCAGCGGACGGGTGGCCTGCTCGGGCCCGGAGCCGACGATGCGGCCGAAGCCGGACTCGGGGACGTGGTGTTCCTCGGCGTGCTTTTCGCCGGTGAGGTCTTCGCTGATGCCGCCCTCCGGCGTGCTCTGCAGCGGAGATTCCTTTTCGCCAAGGATGTAGGGCGCCTTTGCCATCCAGTGGTCGCGCAGGTCCATGATGAGCAGCTTGGGCGACAGCGGCTTACCGGTGTTCCAGGCCGGACACTGAGACTGGCAGCGCCCGCACTCGGTACAGGTGGCGAAGTCGAGGTTGCCCTTCCAGGTGAAGTCTTCGATCTTGCCGCGCCCGAAAATGGCGTCGTCCGGCGGGTTTTCGAAGTCGACGGGCTTGCCGTCGGCCTCGATCGGCAGCAGCGGGCCCAGGCCGTCGGGCAGTCGCTTGAGGGTCACGTTGACCGGCGCCAGGAAGATGTGCAGGTGCTTGGAGTGCAGCACGATCACCAAGAACACCAGGGCTACCGCAATGTGGGCGAGCAGTGCGATGGTCTCGATCCACTGGTTGGCGGCGAGGCCCAGCGGGTGCATGAGCACGCCCATGCCGTGCGAGAAAAACGCTCCCCAGCCGTAGGGCAGGCCGCCGGTGTTGGCCGAGGCGCCGCGGTAGATCGAGAAGCTGAAGATGACCAGGAAGATCATGAACAGGATCAGCCAGGCGCCACCGGTGTGCGAGCCGTAGAACCGCGACGAGCGGCCGTACTCCTTGGGTTCGGAGCGCAACCGGATGATCGCGAACGTCGTGATGCCGAGCAGCACGCCGAGGGCGATGAAGTCCTGCAGGAACCCGAGCGCATTCCAGCGGCCCACGATCGGAATGTGGAAGTCGTTGACGAACAACGCTCCGTAGGCCTCGACGTAGACCGTGGCCAAGATGAAGAAGCCCCACATGGTCAGGAAGTGCGCCACCCCGGGGATCGACCATTTCAGCAACTTGCGCTGGCCGAACACTTCGGAGATCTGCGCCCAGAGGCGCGTGCCGACGTCGTCGGTGCGGCCGGTGACGGGCTGACCGGAAAGTGTGAGTTTGACCAGCCACAGCACCCGGCGCGCAGCGAGCAAAGCGATGATCGCCGTCCCGCCCAGTCCGACAATGAGTCTGATCAGCATCTGCGTATGCACGGAGGCATCTCCCCAAATCCAATGTTACCGACCAGTAACTAGGCTGGTGTTACTCGCCGGTAACTTAACTACTGCACCTGCTCAAGCCATGTAAGCCTGCTCATAGTGACATCCCCGAGGGGACCACCGCGACGAAGGATGCCCTAACTAGGCCGTCGCCGTGCTCGTATACCCCGGCGAAGCGTCGTCGACTCAGAAGTGCGGTATCGGCGGTATTGGGGGCAAATTACTGCGCCACCAGTGGTGGCGGGGATGCTGCTGCGTCCAGGTGGCGCTGGGCGGCACCGGTTCGATGGTCACTTCGGTCGTTGTCGTCGTGGTCGGTTCAGTGGTCGACGGCGTGACGGACGGCGTCGTGGCGCTCGACGATGTCGGAGTGGATGTTCGCGTGGTCGGCGCCGGAGCGCTGCCCCCGTTGCCGCGGGCCAGGATGGCGAGGCCGTAGATGATGACCGCAATCAACACCACGACCGCGAGGCCCCACAGGGCGAGGACCCACCGCTTGAGGTACCACGGCGACGGGCTTTTGCCGACGCTGAAGCGCTCGGTCGCGTCAACGCCCCGCGAGTAGTCGTCGTACGGGGGTCGGTTGCTGCTCACCGCTAGGGAGTCCCGCCGTCGTGGTGATGGTGGTGATGGCGACCTTCGTCTTCCGTGGTGGTCGGAGGCGCGCTGGCGGGGCCCGTGGTGGTCGGCTCCGCGGTGGTGGGCGGGGCGGTCATCGCGGTCGACTCCGGCGGAGCGACCGGCTCGGTGGTCGTGGTGACGTCGGTGGAGCTCGTCGGCGCCACCGTTGGTGTCGTCGGCGAGGTCGGGGTTTGCGACGTGCCGCCGGTGCCGTTGGTCTGGTCGGCGAGCAGGTAGAACGCCAAGCCGAGCAGGATCGCCACGAACAGACCGAGTGCGACCAGAAGGATCGGATTGCGGTACCACGTGCTCCGCTGCGGGGAGCCTTGCTCTTCGCCGCTGTAGTCGTAGTAGCCGGTCGGCGCTTCGCTCGGGTCCTCAGGAGGTTCGTTGCCGCTCACGTGCGCCGATCCTAGCCTCGGATCCTGGAAGGTTTACAGCGGCCGCAGCTCAGGAGAAGTGTGGCAAGTGCAAGTGGTGGTGATGTCGCGTCGGCGGGGCCGGGGACGGGGAGTTGTTCGCCGGCGGCGGCGCCTCTTCCGGTGTCTGCTCTGGCGTTTCGGGCTGCGGCGATTCGGGCGGGGGCGCTTCGGTAGTGCTCGACGGCGGGGTCGTTGACGGTGTCGACGGCGTGGTGGTGGAGGTGGACGACCGCGTCGGTGTGGTGGACGACGTGGTGGTGGCCGGGCCGCTGGTCTCGCCGCCGCCGCGGGACAGCTCGACCATGCCGTAGATGACCAACGTGAGCAGCAGCGCGATTATCAGCGCCCATAAGGCCAGCAAAACGCGATTGCGGTACCAAGGCTCCGGCGCGCCGTCGGACGCAGCGGAATCGACATCTTCAGCGGTTCGGTCCGGCTCGTGATCGAGCACCTGCTGCCAACCGTCGGCGTCGTATTCGGCCATCCGTGTCGGCCGATCGCTCGGGTCGTCCGGAAGGTCAGTCACGCCTGAAATGCTACGTCAGAGCTGTCGCTGCACTTCGTCGGCGAAAAGCGCGAGGTGGTCGAGGTCTGACATGTCCAGCAGCTGCAGATACGTCCGCTGCAGGCCGACCTCGGCGAACGGTCCGAGCTGATCGACGATCTGGTTGGGCGTGCCGGCCAGCGGCGAATTGGACCGCAGCTCGTCGACTTCGCGCCCGATTGTGGCGGCCCGCTTGGCGATCTCGGCCTCGTCGCGTCCGGCGCACACCACGAAGGACGCGGAGTAGATCACCGAATCGGCGGGCCGGCCGACCGCGTCGACGGCATCACGGACCCGCTCGAACTGCGTCGTGATGGTGTCCAGCGACGCGAACGGCACGTTGTATTCGTCGGCGAACGTGGCGGCCAACCGCGGCGTCTTCTTGGCGCCCGACCCGCCGATGATGATCGGCGGGTGCGGTCGCTGCACCGGCTTGGGCAGCGCGGGCGAATCGTTGACTGCGTAATGCGCTCCCGCGTAATCGAACGTCTCACCGACCGGGGCGGTCCAGAGGCCGGTGATCAGCTCGAGCTGCTCGGTGAGCCGGGCGAATCGCTCGCGCAGCGGCGGAAACGGGATCGCGTACGCCAGATGCTCCTTCTCGAACCAGCCGGTGCCAATACCGAATTCGACACGCCCGCCGCTCATTTCGTCGACCTGGGCCACCGAGATAGCCAGCGGGCCGGGGTGGCGGAACGTCGCCGACGTGACCAGTGTGCCCAACCGGATCGTCGACGTCTCGCGTGCGATGCCGCCCAGGGTCACCCAGGAGTCGGTTGGGCCGGGCAGCCCGTCACCGCTCATCGCCAGGTAGTGGTCGGAACGGAAGAACGCGGAGAAACCCAGCGATTCCGCGGCTTGGGCGACCGCTAGCTGGTCGGAGTAGCTGGCGCCCTGCTGCGGTTCAACGAATACCCGAAAGTCCACGAGCGCCACATTAGGCGGCGTTGCTTAGAGCTGCCGATGAGTATCTGCGGCTTTCGGAGTCTGTCTGGGGGTGAGCAGAACGAATCTTTCCATGTCGATATCCGCCGACGGCTACGTCGCGGGGCCCGGTCAATCTCTGAAACACCCGGGCGGCGTCGGCGGCATAACCCTGCACGAGTGGCACCGCGGCTCCGCCAGAGATCACCCGGTCAATCGGCAGGTGCAGTCTCCGAAATGCTCGACGGTATGGGCGCAACGATCATGGGCCGCAACATGTTCGGGCCGGTTCGCGGGCCATGGGGTGACTCGGACTGGCAGGGGTGGTGGGGTGATACACCGCCGTACCACTGCCCGGTCTTCGTCCTGACCCACCATCCGCACGACCCGATCGAGTTGCAAGGCGGGACGACGTTTCACTTCGTCACCGACGGCATCGAGGCCGCCTACGCCCTAGCGGTCAAGGCGGCCGGCGGCGCGCGGATATCGATCGCGGGGGGAGCCTCGTGTGCGCGGCAAGCGATCGCGGCGGGCCTCGTCGACGAGATCGACCTTCAGGTGAGCTCGGTCATTCTCGGCTCGGGCGAGCGTCTCTTCGACGGCTTCGAGGCAGGCAGGCCGGCGCTTGAGATCGACCGGGTGCTCGAAGCTCCGGGCGCGGCTCATCGTACGGTACCGCGTTATTCGATGAGCAGGGCCGACCGGCCGCATCGGTGGTTAGGTCAGGATCGTGAATTCCCTCGCGAAGTTTTTCCGCGACACCGTCGCGGTTCGGATCTTGGTCTCGGTGGCGCTCGGCGTCGTCGTCGCACTGGTCGTCGGCAATACGGTTGGCTGGCGGTTCGCGCTCGCTGGGTGGGTAGCCGCGGCTGCGCTGTATGTGGTTTGGACGCAACGCATTCTGGTTGGAATGGATGCCGAGCAGACCTGCCGATGGGTGACCCGGGAGGACCCCACCCGATGGGTCGCCGATGTGGTCGTTTTGACGGCGAGCGTCGCGAGCCTGGGTGGTGTCGGTTACGTGGTGGCCGCGGGATCGAAGCTGTCGGGCAGCGGCGCGTTGGAGGCCGCCATCGTCGGGATCTTGACCGTCGCCGCGTCGTGGTTTGCGGTGCACACGCTGTTCACCGTGCATTACGCCCGGCTCTATTACTCAGATGAGCCTGGCGGCATCAACTTTCACGATCCGAACCCGCCACGCTTCCGGGATTTCGCGTATCTCGCCTACACCGTCGGCATGACGTTCCAGGTCTCCGACACCGAGATCGGGTTGACCACGATCAGGGCGACGGTGCTGCGCCACGCGCTGCTGTCGTATCTGCTCGGGGCCGTGGTTCTGGCCGTCACGATCAACTTGATCGCGGGGCTCGGCTCCCGAATCTGATTTGGCCGGAACCCCGTTTCGAGTGGAGTTATTCGCCGGTAGCCCGGGCTAACTCGCGGGCCTCTTCCGCGCTCTCCACCGTTGGCGCGGATTCCGGGAGTGGCCGACCGGCGACTTCCGGAGTGAAGATCAATGTGATGGTGCCGGCCACCCCGGCGAACATCAGCATGTACGCCGGCATCATGGCATTGCCGGTGGCGGAGATCAGCGACTGAGCGACCAATGGGATGGTGCCGCCGAAGCCTGACACCGCGATGTTATAGCCGATGGATACGCCGCCGTAGCGCACATTGGTCGGAAACAGCGCGGGCAGCGTTGACGGCTCAACGCTGTTTAGGCACAACAGCATTAGTCCGATGATCAGCACGCCGAGGAACTTCGTCGGGTAGTTGGAGCCGAATCGAACCAACGTGAAGGCTGGTAACGAGCCGGCGAAGAGCAGGAAGCAACCCGTCGCTATCAGCGGCTTCACGCCGATCCGGTCGGACAGTTTCGCGACGAAGACCACCGCGATCGACGCGAACGCCATTGCCAACAGAATCATCACCAACGCCGCATTGGCGGGTAGTCGGACGAGCGTTTTGAGGTATGTCGGTAGATATCCGCTGAGCATGTAATTGGTGTTACAAATCGTCAGTTCGAGTCCGATGCAGAGCAACAGGGCCTTCCAATGGCCGGCGATGGTCTGCTTGATCTGCGCCAGCTGCCCGGAGCCTGCGTGCTCGTCTGGTTCGGTCGAATGGTGGTCGAACGTTTCATCAAGCCTCATTCGCAGCACCACCGCGGTCAGGCCGAGCGGCAGGGCCAGGAAAAACGGTATGCGCCAACCCCAGGTCGCCATGTCGTGTTGCGGCAGTGCGACCTGCAGTCCGACGACCATGCCGATGGCGGCCACATTGCCGCTCAGGGTGCCCATCGGCAGGAATCCGGCCAGCATCCCGCGTTTGCGATCGGGGGCGGCTTCGACGATGTAGGTCATGGCGCCCGCGTATTCACCACCAGTGGACAGCCCCTGGCAAAGGCGTACTCCTATGAGCAGCACAGGAGCCCAGACGCCTATCGCGCTGTAGCCGGGCAGCAAGCCGGTGGCGGTCGCGCTGAAGGTCATCAGCCCGATTGTGATCAACAGCACGGGTTTTCGGCCGATCCGGTCGCCCAGCGGGCCGAAGATGAAGCCGCCCAACGGCCGAACAATGAATGCCACCGCCAGAGTTCCGAAGGTGGCGATGAGATTACCTGCGCCGGAACCGTTTCCGGGATAGAAAGTCTGCGCGAGTATCGTCGCGACGAGGCTGTAGACGCTGAAGTCGTAGGACTCCATAAAGTTTCCGATTGCCGTGCCGGCGATGGCCCGGCGCAGCACGGCTGCATCCGCGACCTGGATCTCGGCTAG
The DNA here is from genome assembly GCA_963750885.1 of uncultured Actinomycetota bacterium. Classification (GTDB taxonomy): domain Bacteria; phylum Actinomycetota; class Actinomycetes; order Mycobacteriales; family Mycobacteriaceae; genus Mycobacterium. Next base: position 177,161 of record CAVVSN010000024.1, on the reverse strand, counting down.
CGTCCACGTACCGTTGTCCGCGCGACTCACTGAGCGCCCGGACTACTTCTGCAGATAATCCTGATGTTCGGACTCGGCTTCCCAAAAATGTTCCACAGCAGCGACTTCCGTCACGATCTGGTCGCGGAACTGGTCGGACTGGTCGATGTCGGTGATCGTCGCCAGCGCGATCCGCTTCTGCTCGTCATCGAGATAAAAGATCGCCGAACGATAGCGCTGACCAACGTCCTTGCCTTGTCGGTCCTTGGTCGTCGGGTCGTGAACGCTGAAGAAATATTCGAGCACCCTGCGAAAGTCGATGCGCTCGGGGTCGTATTCAACCTCCACCGACTCGGCGTGCCCGTCGGGCTCGTCGTATGTCGGGTTGGGGGTGTCGCCGCCGGCGTAGCCCACGCGGCTCGACAGGACGCCGTCCTTGTCGCGGACCCTTTCCTGCAAATTCCAGAAACAGCCGCCGGCCAGAATTGCCTTGTTACCCGTGGTCATTGGGGGCGCTCCCTTCGTCGGCTGATTGTGGACATAGGTCATTCGTTCCGAACGCCGAAGCGGATGGGTACCCCACCACGATTTCGCTTGAGCTTCGCGAATCGTGGGTAGCAACGGGGCATGGGAAAGTTACGACTGTCCGACGACGAGTGGCGTCAGCGACTGACCTCGCAGGAGTTCGCTGTCTTGCGTCGTGGTGACACCGAAGAACCCTTCACTGGTGAATACACCGACACCACGACCCCCGGTTCGTATCTGTGCCGGGCATGCGACGCCGAAGTGTTCAGCAGTAGCGACAAATTCGATCCGAACACCGGTTTTCCATCGTTCTATGACGCGGCCCGAGCTGATGCAGTGGTCTTACGTCCCGACAACACTCCGGACAAGATTCGCAGCGAAGTGCTGTGCGCCAATTGTGACAGCCACCTCGGTCACTTCTTCTCGGGAGAGGGCTATTCGACGCCCCTCGATCAGCGTTACTGCATTGACTCGGTCGCGCTGAGATTGGTGCCGGCGGCGGCTTAGACGGAGCGGGATCGTTCCGCCGGCTAGAACGCGGGTCGATCGGCTCGCGGATCTGCGTAGTTCTCCCTGTGCAATCTGCCCCAATAGCTGCGGTTCAGGCCTACCATTGGGCATCATCCCAGCTTGGTGAAAGTCGGGGGAGGCGCCCGCAACATGAACCTCAAGCTCTTTGCCGCTGCGGCGGCGATCGCAGCTGCCATGTCAGGACTGACAAGCGGGGTAGGCATTGTCAATGCCGCCCCGTTGGGTCCGTTGCCGCCTGCCCCGCGCTTCCAACCGGATCCGGGCGGGCCGCCGCCGCCGCCGGGTATTCCAGCCGAAAAATGCTGGCGGTATGGGCGCACCGGGGCGGGAAATGGCCAAGCCGGCGGCGGGATTCCGTTATATCCGCCCCCATGCAAAGGGACTTACTGACCGTTCGCCGGTTCAGAAGGTGTCGACCTTCTCGATGCTGACACGAAGCTGTCGTTAAAGCGGTTAGCTCAAGACGTCCAATCCTGATCCAACGTCGGGCACACCCGTCGCGGAAGCCGCTGGAAGCAAACGCATTTCGATGTTCGCGATGCCGATGGCGCACTTCACTACGTCGACCGGGCGCTCGAGCCCATGCGATGCATTTTACATTTGCCGTATGTTTTGTAACATCAGATGCCGCGGCGAAAGGGAGGGTCATGGCCTTTGACCCCGAAGTAGTGCATGCCAAGTACCTCGCAGAGCGCGACAAGCGCCTGGTCCCCGGCCGCGCAGCCATCCGCGATCTGACCCATGACGCGTACGTCGCCGGGTACCGCGCCGACCCCTTCACCCCATACGCTCGAGCGCGAGCCCGTCACCGACGACCCCGACGTGGTGATCGTCGGAGGCGGCATCGCCGGGCTGCTCGCAGGCGCTCATCTCCGCAAGGCAGGTATCGCGCGCATCAGGATCGTCGATGCGGCCGGCGGCGTCGGCGGCACCTGGTACTGGAATCGCTACCCGGGGGTGATGTGCGACGTCGAGTCCTATCAGTACCTTCCGATGCTCGAGGAACTCGACTACGTCCCCACCCGGCGCTATGCCTACGGCGAGGAGATCCGCCGGCACCTGGAGGCGGTCGCAGACCGCTTCGAGTTGGTGGGCGACGCCCTATTCCACACTGGTGTCACCCAGACGACGTGGGATGACGGCACGCGTCGATGGACGGTCCACACCGATCGGGGTGACACGCTCTCCTGCCGCTACTACGTGCTGGCGGTGGGAATCCTCAATCTGATGAAACTCCCGGCGATTCCGGGCATGGACGGCTTCGCGGGTCGCGCATTCCATACGGCGCGATGGGACTACGGCTACACCGGCGGTGGCCCCGGCGAGCCGCTCACCCGACTCGGCGACAAGGCCGTCGCCCTGATCGGAAACGGAGCCAGCGGGCTGCAGTCCCTTCCGCCGCTCGCCGAGTCTGCCAAGCACGTTTACGTCTTCCAGCGCACACCGTCGGCGATCGGGGTGCGGGGTAACCGGCCCACCGATCCATCGTTCGCCGAGGGCCTGGAGCCGGGCTGGCAAAAGGCTCGGATGGACAACTTCCAGTCGGTCATGCTGGGCCGCACAGTCGAGGCTGACCTCACCGACGACGGCTGGACACGCCACTACGCCGCCGTACAGAATCCGCCACGGCGCAAGGGCATGACTGTCGAGGAATTCATGAGAACCGCCGAGGAGCTCGACTTCGGGATCATGGAAGAACATCGCTCGCGGATCGATGCCCTGATCACCGATCCCCGATATCGCGGCCGCGCTCAAGCCGTACTACCGCTATCTCTGCAAGCGACCGTGCTTCCACGACGAGTACTTCGACGCGTTCAACCGCCCCAACGTCACCCTCGTCGATTGCCCTGCCGGTATCGACGAGATCACCGAACATGGGCCGGTGGTCGGAGGCCATCAGTACGACGTCGACTGCATCGTGTACGGCACCGGTTTCGAGGCCGAGGTCACGCCGCTGCAGCGCCGTGCCGGCCATGACATCGTCGGCCGCGGCGGCATCTCGCTGGCCGAGAAGTGGTCCGATGGCGCTGCCTCTCTCTTCGGGCTGATGAGCCGCGGTTTCCCGAACATGTTCGTCATGCCGGCCCCGGGTCAACAATCGGTCGTCACCGTCAACTACACCCAACTCGCCGTGCTGGGCGCCGAATTCATCGCTGGCACGGTGGGACTGCTCGAGAAGCAGGGCAACCAGGTGTTCGACGTGAGCGCCGACGCCGAGGCCGACTGGATTCGGCAGATCGTCGACACCCACGTCGACCCCAGCGCGGTCATGTCGGCGTGCACACCTTCGCGACTCAACAACGAGGGCGACCCCGGCGGCATCAAGGCGCAGAACACCAACTTCGGCCGGGGATTCGGCGACTTCTTCGCCTATCGCGATCTGCTCGAAAGCTGGCTCACCGCAGGCCAATTCGATGGCCTGGAGGTGACGTGAGCGATCGGCAGCGGGTAGTCGTCGTCACCGGAGGTGGCGGCGGCATCGGCGCCGCCATCGCCGAATCGATCAGTCGTACGGGCGCTTTCGTCGTCACCGTTGACCCTCTGGTCTCTGTCGACGGCTCCGAACGGCTACCACAGCCCGAGGAAACCACCGCTGGTCGCATCGTCGCGGCCGGCGGTGCCGCCCGGGCCTCGGCAGTGTCGGTCACCGATGGGCCCGCAGTCCGCCGACTGTTTCAGGAACTCGCCGACGAGTTCGGTGGCCTCGACGCCGTCGTCAACGTCGCGGGCATCAGCCGACCCACCGGCTTCGCCAAGGGCAGCGACGACGACTGGCTCAGCGTCCTCTCGGTGCACCTCGACGGCTACCGCAATGTGCTCGCCGCAGCCCTGCCACTGATGGCAGCGGCGGGGCGGGGCCACATCCTCGGCGTCACCTCCGGATCGGGGTGGCGATCGGCCGACGCGCGGCGCCTACGGTTGCGCCAAGCGCGCCGTCGCGTCGCTCACCTGGCAGCTGGGTCGGCACGCCCCGGAGGGCGTGGTCATCAACGCCATCTCGCCGATCGCCGCGACTCGCATGGTGGCCGCCGCGCTGGGCGGCACGCTGCCGACGAGCGGCGCGGCCACCGGCGGACTGTCATTGGGCTCGATGCCCGCGCCCGAGCACCTCGGTCCGCTGGGCGCCCACCTGGTGGACGACACCTTCACCTCGTGCCACGGAAGGTGCTCTTCGCAGGCGGATCCGAAGTCGCGGTGATCGAGGAGCCCCGACTGCTCGAGGTGGTGCGCAGCGACGGCGTGCCCTCACTGGCCCACGTCATCGAAGCGGCGACCACGCTCGCGCTGGCCCCGGCCGAGGCCCGCCAGGTCAGCGGTGGCGGCAGCAATGCCCGATTCGGATCGGTCTTCGACGAGCGACCCGCCGACGAAATCCCGACTCCCGCCGCGGGTTCATGCGCTGTCTTTGCCGACCGGCCTGAAGCGGCGAAGGCGCTGTCCGGTGCGCTGCAGGCGCGCGGAGTGGTGTGTCACCTGATCGACTCGCCCGCTGCGCTGGCCGACGTCGACGCGGTCGTCGTCGCCCTTGCGGGCGGGCGCGTGGCGACCGGGGGCGGCTGGGAGGGCATCCTCGCCGAACACGACGACATCGTGGAACAGATCCACGCCGATGCGCGGTGGACGCGTGCCGTCGCCGAGCTCGCCGCGACCACGGGCCGCCCGATCCGCCTGGTGACCATCACCGAGGCCACCACGACGGGCGGCCGTAGCCGCGCCCAGGCCTCAGCACAGCTCGCGCGAGCCGGCCGCAAGGCCACCGCCGATCTGGTCCTGCCGTTTGCCGTCAGCGCGGAGTCCGACGACGTCCCCGCCGAGCTGGTCGCCCACCTGGTGTGCAGCCCGGAGGCGCTCGCTCTCGCCGGAGCCGAATTGATGACGGGCGCGGGCCAATTCGGGCTGCGCAGCCACCCGCGGCCCGCCGGCAGTATCAGCTTCGGCGGTCCCGCGTTGCCCCAATGGTTTGATGCAACGCTTCGAGAGGTGGTTCAGCCGCGATGACCTCCAGACCTGCCCGCATCGTGGATGCCCATGTGCACCTGTGGGATCCGGCACGCACCGACTGGTATCCCTACCTGTCGGCGGGCCAGGACGAGCTGAACATGGGTGACGTCTCGGGTATGTCACGCCGCTTCGACGTCCCCATCTACTTGGCCGAGTCCGCCGGCTGGAACGTCGAGAAGCTGGTCAATGTCGCCGCCGCCACCGGGGTGCACTCGATCGAGGAGACCCTCGAGCTCGACCGGCGAGCTGACACCGCCGGCCATCCAGATGCGATCGTCGGCGGCCTGCCACCTTCGGAGTCGGTCGCCAAACCGTGGCCGCGGTGGACGAACAGCTTGCGGCGCCTCGCTTTCGGGGCGTCCGCCCGATGGGAGTGTCCGAGGCTTCCCTTCCGCCGGCCGACGTACTGCACGCCCTCCGGGAGCGCGGGCTCCTCTATGAGGTGATGACCCATCCCGATCAACTCGTGGCAACGGCCAGGGGGCTGGAGCATCACGGCGACCTCGTCGTGGTCGTCGAACACGCGGGCTGGCCGCGAAATGACTCCGACGAAGAGCATGCGCTCTGGGCAGAGGGCATCGATGCCCTCGCCGGTCTCGGCGACAACGTGCTGTGCAAGCTCTCCGGCCTGGCCATGCCCCTGGGATCGATGTCGGTCGATGTTCAGCGTCCGTGGCTCGAGCACGTCATCGACGAATTCGGAGTCGATCGCTGCTTTTTCGCAAGCAACTTTCCCGTCGACGGGATGCACGGCACGTTCGACGAGCTCTATACCTGCTACTCCGCCATCACTTCCAGCCTGGGTGACGACGCCCGCGACAAACTCTTCGCCGCCAACGCCGAGCGCATCTACCGCTGCTGATTCCCGCTAGAAGGTGTCGACCTTCTCGATGCTGACGAACATGCCGTGGCCGGTGTGCTCGTTGGTGAACCTGGTGCCGCTTTCGGTGGCCGCGATCGTCCATCCCGCCGCATCGTAAGTCAGGTAATCGATTGTCACAGTGGGGATATCGCCAAGGTTGCCCAGCACCCATTGCACATCGCCATTTGCGGTGATGTTGACTCCGTTGGTCCGCTCGCCTTCTTGCATCGGCGAATTGGTGAACTGCGCCTCGCAGCCGACGCTGTCGTTGTCGATCTGGCAGCGGGTCTGGCCGGACTTGGTCTCGATGAAGACGTGCCCACTCGGGTCGGGCGGCAACGGAATTGCGCCGGCCGGCGGGTTGCCGCTGGAGGGAGGAGGGCCCGACGGGCTCGGCGAGGGGATCGACGGCTTGGCTTTCGGAAACGACGGCTCGGTGGGACCCGAACCCGAAGAGCCCACCGGATTGCCCTGTGTCGTCGAGTGGCATCCGCTGAGCAGAGCAGCGCTGAGCATCAGACCGGCCAGCAGCCGGCCGCCTGTTTTTGGGGTCTCGATTTCACGCGGAAACATCGCAAAACAAGGGTACGCACGCGGCGACGCAAGCGACGGCATGACGCGCCCGCGAACCCGTCACAGGTGACCCGTCAGGCCGGCGGAAAGCCTCCGGTGGCGACCGGGCCCCAGCGGCGCGGCGTCACGCGGATCACGCACTTGCGCTGACTCAGCATTGCGCTGCGGTACTCGTCCCAGTCGGGATGCTCACCGGCGATCGCGCGGTAGTAGTCGACCAGCAACTCGACCGCGTCGGGCAGATCGATCACCTCGGCGTCCCCGTCGATCTGCACGTACGCGCCATTGAACTCGTCGGAGAGCACGACCACGCTGGCCTCGGGAGTACGCCGGATGTTGGCGCTCTTGGCGCGCTGCGGATAGCTCGCGATCACCAACCTGCCCTGCTGGTCGACGCCGCCGGTCACCGGCGAACTCTGCAGTGAGCCGTCCGCGCGAAAAGTGCTCAGCACCATCCGATGTCGCGGTCGGACGAAATCGAGCAACTCGGGAAGGCCGACTTCCTCGGCTGTCGCAATTTTGGGAGCCATGAAACCAACGTAACCGGATGCGATCAGTCAGTGGTGATCAGTGCTTGCGCCGCCGGGCCGAACATCGTCTGCTTGATGGCGCCCAGCGTGCCCTGGTCCTTGCCGTTGAGCGGGCGCAGCAGATCGACGGCCGCGGCCGTCACCGCGCCCTCGCCCGCGACCGCATCGACGATGCCCAGGCTCACCGCGTCGTCGCCGCCGAAGCGTCGCCCGGTGGTCATCGAGGCGACGGCTGCCTGCGGCGCGAGCTTGGCCTGGATCAGGGCGGCCATGCCCGGCGTGAACGGGATGCGGATGTCGACTTCGGGGAAGCAGAAGTAGCCGCGGTCCGAGCGCATCACCCGAAAGTCATGCGCCAGTGCCAGCATTGCTCCCGCGCCGAATGCGTGGCCGACCACCGCGGCCGCCGTCGGAATCGGCAAGGTGAGAAATCGCGCCAGCATGCCCTGCACCTTCCCGACGTAGGACTGGGTCTGATCGCCGTGCGCCATCAGCCAATCCAGGTCCAGGCCATTGGTGTAGAACTTGCCGCCGCCGGTCGTCACCAGTCCCTGGGCGTCCGAGCCGACCACGTCGTCGAGGTGAGCGTCGACCTGGTCGAGAAACTCTGGCGAGAAACGGTTCTCGTCGTCTCCCAGATCCAGAACGGCAATCTTGTCTTCGTAGCTCAGGCTGAGTCCCACGATGTTCTTCCTTTCTTCAGGGGCGGCGGTCCCACGTCGAGGACCGCACGTACCGCTGCCCGCAGGTGTTCTCGGGCGGTTGGATTGGCCCACCGGTCGCGGCGCAACACGACAGCGGTGGGCAGGTCGACGATGCAGGTGGTGATCGTGTCGACGGCACTCGCGTCTTTGCGGTCCCAGAGGTTGACCGCGAGACGGATCATCAGGCCGACCAGCAGCCGTTGGAGATCGCTCAGCTCTGCGGCGACGCCGTCCGGCAGATCCGAAGCCAGCAACTCCTTGCGGGACACCGTCCACAGCAGTTTCGAGGAGTTCGGATACTGCTCGGCGAACACCACTGGCGCATCGGCGGCGGCGATCACCGCAGCCCGCGGTGCCTGCGGCCCGGTCGCCGACAGGGCCTGATCGACCAGAGCGTTCTGCACGTCGAGGAATCGTCGGCCGGCCCGCAGCCAGGCGCGGCTCGATCAGACCCGAGCGCGATCCGAAGGTGTGGTAGAGCGCGCCGTTGGAAACACCGACGGCGGCGCTGATCGCGCGGATGGTGACTGCGGCGGGGCCGGACGTCACCGTCAACGACTCGACGGCGTCCAGAACCCGGTCAGGTTCGTAGACGCGAGGGCGGGGCACCCCCGAACAGTAACAGAGCGTGTGCTCTGTTACTCTGCCACCGGCTCCGGAATGTCTGCGCTGGGCTCGCCGAGTGCGGCGGCCGCGGCGCCTACGTGGTTACGGACCAGGTACCAGCCACCGATCAGAGCTGGGACGGCGGCGATCAGCGCCGCGATGACCCACGGGCCCTTCTCGGGGTCGAGTGCCATCAGGACCAGCACCGCCAGCAGAAATACCAGGGTGACGTAGCCGCTGTACGGCGCCAGTGGCATCCGGAAACTCGGCCGCTCAGCGTCTCCGGCCTGGGCCATCCGGTACAGCCGCAGTTGGCACGCCACGATCGTCCCCCACGCCGCCAAGACGCCGATCGCCGCGATATTCAGCACGATCTCGAAGGCCTCGCTGGGTGTGATCGCATTGAGCACCACACCGAGCAAGCCGATCGTGAAGGTCAACAGGATTCCGCCGTAGGGCACACCGTTTTTCGACATCCGTGCGGTGAACTTCGGCGCGCTGCCATTCACGGCCATGGATCGCAGGATGCGGCCGGTGGAGTACAACCCGGCGTTGAGACTCGAGAACGCTGCGGTGAGCACCACCACGTTCATCAGGCTGCCGGCGCCACCGAAACCGACGTGCGAGAAGAACGTGACGAACGGACTCTCGTTGTGCTTGTAGTCGGTGTAGGGCAGCAGCAATGCCAACAGAGCAACAGAGCCGACATAGAAGATCGCGATCCGGACCACCACCGAGTTGATCGCGCGCGGCATGATCTTCTCCGGTTCCGCCGTCTCTCCGGCAGCCGTGCCGACCAATTCGACTGCGGCGTAAGCGAAGATCACCCCGGAGGTCACGAGCACCACCGGCAGCAGGCCGGTCGGGAAGAACCCGCTGTGGTGGGACCACAGGCTGGGTCCGGTGACATTCCCGTCGACCTTGAACCGGCCGAGCAGGAAGATGCTTCCGACGACCAGGAACGTGGTCAGCGCGACCACCTTGATCAGCGCCGCCCAGAATTCCAGCTCGCCAAAAGCCTTGACCGAGATCATGTTCACCGACACCACCGCAATCAGTGCCACCAGCGCAATGGCCCACTGCGGTATCGCCTGCAGCGCTCGCCAGTAGTGGAAATAGTTCGCGATCGCGGTGGAGTCCACGATGGCGGCCATGGCCCAGTTCAGGAAGTACAGCCAACCCGCGACGAAGGCCGTTTTCTCCCCGAAGAACTCCCGGGCATAGGACACGAACGAACCCGACGACGGGCGGCGCAGCACCAGTTCGCCGAGCGCGCGCAGGATCAGGAACACGAAGATCCCGCAGAACCCATAGACCAGGAACAACGCGGGGCCCGCCGACCCCAGCCGCCCGCCCGCCCCGAGGAACAAGCCGGTTCCGATCGCCCCGCCGATGGCGATCATCTGTATCTGCCGCGGGCGCAGGTCGTGGTGATAGCCGGCGTCTTCGCGGGCGAACCCGGCATTTCCGTCCGCGGCAGGCTCGGGCGTACTTGGCAGCGGAGGCATGGACTTCCTATCGTCGTGGGCCACGCTGCGGCGCCGGGCACGACCGCTGAAGAGGCTGGTTGGCGAAACTATCCCACGGTGTGATGTCCGCCTCAACAGATGGGGAACAAACTCTGGGGTGACCTCGTTGAGCCCTGTGACAACCTTGAGTGATATAGACTCAACCCTGGCTTGACAACGGAACATCGTTAAAGGCAATGTTGAGCGCGGTTCACTCAGAAGCGTAGTGCATACAAAGCTCGATTATCAGGGAGGATTCACTATGGCTCGTGCGGTCGGTATCGACCTCGGGACCACCAACTCCGTCGTCGCAGTTCTCGAGGGTGGCGACCCCGTCGTCGTCGCAAACTCAGAGGGTGCAAGGACGACTCCATCCGTCGTGGCGTTCGCGCGCAACGGCGAAGTGCTGGTCGGCCAGCCCGCCAAAAACCAGGCGGTGACCAACGTCGATCGCACCATTCGTTCGGTCAAGCGCCACATTGGCACGGACTGGTCGGTGGAGATCGATGGAAAGAACTACACGGCACAGGAGATCAGTGCTCGCGTTCTGCAGAAGCTGAAGCGCGACGCCGAAAGCTACCTCGGCGAGGACATCACCGATGCAGTGATCACTGTGCCCGCCTACTTCAACGACGCCCAGCGTCAGGCGACCAAGGAGGCCGGCCAGATCGCCGGCCTGAACGTGCTCCGGATCGTCAACGAGCCGACCGCGGCCGCGCTGGCCTACGGCCTGGACAAGGGCGAGAAGGAACAGACCATCCTGGTCTTCGACCTCGGTGGTGGCACGTTCGACGTGTCGCTGCTGGAGATCGGTGACGGCGTTGTCGAGGTCCGCGCGACCTCCGGTGACAACCACCTTGGTGGTGACGACTGGGACCAGCGTGTCGTCGACTGGCTGGTCGAGAAGTTCAAGAGCACCAGCGGCATCGACCTGACCAAGGACAAGATGGCGATGCAGCGGCTGCGTGAAGCGGCCGAGAAGGCAAAAATTGAATTGAGTTCGAGTCAATCGACCTCGATCAACCTGCCCTACATCACCGTTGACGCGGACAAGAACCCGCTGTTCCTCGACGAGCAGCTGACCCGTGCCGAATTTCAGAAGATCACCCAGGATCTGCTCGACCGCACGCGGCAGCCGTTCCAGTCGGTGATCAAGGACGCCGGCATCGCGGTGTCCGACATCGACCACGTGGTCTTGGTGGGCGGGTCTACCCGCATGCCGGCGGTATCGGATCTGGTCAAGGAGATGACCGGCGGCCAGGAGCCCAACAAGGGCGTCAACCCCGATGAGGTTGTTGCCGCGGGTGCGGCCCTGCAGGCCGGTGTGCTCAAGGGCGAGGTGAAAGACGTTCTGCTGCTTGATGTCACACCGCTGAGCCTTGGTATCGAAACCAAGGGTGGCGTGATGACCAAGCTGATCGAGCGCAACACCACTATCCCGACCAAGCGGTCGGAGACCTTCACCACGGCCGACGACAATCAGCCGTCGGTGCAGATCCAGGTCTTCCAGGGTGAGCGCGAGATTGCGGCGCACAACAAACTGCTCGGCAGCTTCGAGTTGACCGGCCTGCCGCCGGCCCCGCGTGGCGTGCCCCAGGTCGAGGTCACCTTCGACATCGATGCCAACGGCATCGTGCACGTCACGGCCAAGGACAAGGGCACCGGCAAGGAGAACACGATCAAAATCCAGGAGGGCTCCGGCCTTTCCAAGGAGGAGATCGACCGGATGATCAAGGACGCCGAGGCGCACGCGGACGAAGACCGCACGCGTCGCGAAGAGGCGGACGTCCGCAACCAGGCCGAGACGCTGGTCTACCAGACGGAGAAGTTCGTCAAGGAGCAGCGCGAAGCTAAAGAGTCTGGGGGTGGCGCTGTAGTCCCCGAGGACACGTTGAACAAGGTGGATGCCGCAGTGGCAGAAGCCAAGACGGCACTGGAAGGTACCGAGATCGGCGCCATCAAGACTGCGATGGAGAAGCTGGGCCAGGAGTCGCAGGCTCTCGGTCAGGCCATCTACGAGGCCACCCAGTCCGAGCAAGCCGCCGGCGGCGGCGAGTCGGGCGCGGGCGGTGCCGACGATGTTGTCGACGCGGAGGTGGTCGAGGACGACCATGAGGGCCAGTGACCGAAGCCAATCCAGAAGAACCGGTAACCGTCACTGATAAGCGGCGGATCGATCCTGAAACCGGCGAAGTACGTCACGTTGCTTCGGGTGTCGCCCCCTCGGGGGCGGCACCGGAGGCCGCCACGGACGTTAAGGACACTGCCGGCGACGAGAAGGTCGCCGAGTTGACCGCTGATCTGCAGCGGGTGCAGGCCGACTTCGCCAACTACCGCAAGCGGGCACTGCGCGACCAGGAGGCAAGCGGCGAGCGGGCGAAAGCCGCTGTGGTGAACCAATTGCTGGGCGTGCTGGACGATCTCGAGCGGGCACGTAGCCACGGAGATCTGGAGTCGAGCCCGCTGAAGTCCGTTGCCGACAAACTGGCCGGTGCGCTGAGCGGTCTCGGGTTGACGGCATTCGGCGCCGAGGGCGACGACTTCGACCCGGCGCTGCACGAGGCCGTGCAACACGAAGGCGACGGGGGCCAAGGCTCCAAGCCGGTGATCGGCAACGTGATGCGACACGGCTACAAACTCGGCGAGCACGTGCTTCGGCACGCGCTGGTCGGGGTGGTGGACACCGTCGTTGACAGCTCAGACAACTCTGGGGCAGCGGATACAGGCGATAAAGAAGCGAACAAGGGTGAGCAGCACGCAGAATCAGAACCGTCGGAGAAATAGCGACGGCGGTACTCAACGACGGCGGAGGAGGTGACGCGCTATGGCTCAACGTGAATGGGTCGAAAAGGACTTCTACAAAGAGCTGGGCGTCTCCTCTGACGCCAGCGCCAAAGAAATCAAGACGGCGTACCGCAAGTTGGCATCCGACTTGCATCCGGACAAGAACCCGGACGGTGCTGAACAGTTCAAGGCGGTCTCCGAGGCGTACAGCGTGTTGTCCGACGAGGCCAAGCGCAAGGAGTACGACGAGACCCGTCGGCTCTTCGCCGGCGGCGGCGGGTTCCGGTCGTCGATTCAACGGCGGCGGTGTCCAGCGGCGACTTCGCCGGAGACGGCGCTGAGTTCAACCTGAACGACCTGTTCGACGCTGCCGGGCGCAGCGGCGGTAACAACATCGGTGACCTGTTCGGCGGATTGTTCGGACGGGGCGCGCAGCCTCGGCCCAGCCGGCCGCGTCGCGGCAACGACTTGGAAACCGAAACCGAGCTGGACTTCCTGGAAGCCACCAAGGGCGTGGCGATGCCGTTGCGGCTGACCAGTCCGGCCCCGTGCACCAACTGCCATGGCAGTGGCGCCCGGCCGGGCACCAGCCCCAAGGTCTGCCCGACGTGCAACGGCGCGGGTGTAATCAGCCGCAACCAAGGCGCTTTCGGCTTTTCCGAGCCGTGCACCGACTGCCGCGGCAGCGGGTCGATCATCGACCATCCCTGCGATGAGTGCAAGGGAACCGGTGTCACCACCCGCAGCCGAACCATCAACGTCCGAATTCCGCCCGGTGTGGAAGACGGGCAGCGGATCCGCCTTGCCGGGCAAGGCGAGGCCGGCCTGCGCGGGGCTCCCTCGGGAGACCTGTACGTCACCGTGCATGTGCGGCCCGACAAGGTGTTCTCTCGTGACGGCGATGACCTCACTGTCGCGGTGCCGGTCAGCTTCAGTGAATTGGCCTTAGGGACAACGCTTTCCGTGCCGACGCTGGATGGAAAGGTCGGTGTCCGGGTACCCAAGGGGACGACGGACGGTCGCATCCTGCGGGTACGTGGGCGAGGTGTGCCGAAGCGTTCCGGCGGGCAGGGCGACCTTCTGGTTACCGTGAAGGTGGCGGTCCCGCCGAATCTGGAGGGCGCTGCCAAAGAGGCGCTCGAGGCCTATGCGGTCGCCGAGCGCTCCAGTGGCTTCGATCCTCGCGCCGGATGGGCGGGTAACCGCTGATGGCCAAGAACGCAGGAGAATCAAGCGCACGAACGTTTCTGATCTCGGTGGCCGCCGAGCTGGCCGGTATGCACGCGCAGACGCTGCGTACCTATGACCGGCTCGGTCTGGTCAGCCCCGACCGCAGTTCCGGTGGGGGACGTCGCTATTCGCAGCACGATGTGGATCTGCTCCGTGAGGTTCAGCGGCTGTCTCAAGACGAAGGCGTCAATCTCGCTGGCATCAAACGGATTATCGAGTTGACCAATCAGGTCGAGGCGCTGCACTCGCGGATGAATGAGATGGCAGCCGAGATCGAAGTGTTGCGCAGGAATCAGCGACGAGACATCGCGGTCGTACCGAAGAGCACCGCCGTGGTGGTCTGGAAGCCGCGCCGCTAGACGCGGATCGAGAACTGGGCGATGCCCCAGTCGCCGGGCTGTGCCGATCGATAACCGCCGCGGCGAAGCGCGTCCGTCGGGGCGGTCATCGGCTCGAAGCAGACGACTTCCTCGCTAGGCGGGGCGAAGATCTGCGCCGCCGAATAGCCCTCTTCGAAGTGGACCTCGATCCGGCGGTCGCCACCGGACACCGCGAACGCGACGCCGTCGGCCACCTGGTCGTATCCGTCGTCAAAAGTCCTGTCGCCCAACGCTTCACTGAGGGCAGGCTGGACGACCGCTTCGCCGGTGGGCAGTCCCCTATCGTCGAGCGTCAGGTGGCGCATCGCCGGGGTTTCGATCACCCACTGATCGCGTGGCACGTCCGGCAGCTGTAGGTACGGGTGGAATCCGAAGCACAACGGCACTGCGTCTCTACCGGTTGGGGTCACGGCGACGCGCAGCCGCAAGGTCCGCTCGACCAGCGTGATGGTCAGCGCCAACCGGTGCGGAAACGGAAAGCTGGCCAGCAACTCCTCGTCAGAGGTGAAGTCCACCTCGCCGGTCAGCTCGTGGCCGGATTCGTGGGTCACCCGCCAGTTGGGAAAAGCGGCCAGTACGCCATGGATCGGTAAGCCGTTGGGGTCGGTCCGCACCCCGTACTCGCCGTCGGTCAGCGTGACCGTCGTGCCCTCGGCCTCATAGGTGTTGGCGCCCAGCCGATTTGCCCACGGATACAGCAGAGGTATACCCATCGTCTTACCGTTGGCCACGTAGGCGTCCAGCCCGCGGCGTTGGCCGAGCAACTCGGCGCCCGAGTCGGTCAGTGAGATGCCGATCATGCCGGCCTCCGGCACGAACTGGGCCTCTACCGACGATGACGGGTCGCTCAGCGTGACGATGTGCACTCAGTGAGACTATGCGACCTAGCGGGACAGCGGGTCGTGCTGGATTCGCTCCGGCGGCGCACCTTTGGCGATCAGCACGTCCTTGGTGGTGCGCACCATCTCCGGTCCGCCGCAGATCAGGATCTGGCGGTCACCCCAGTTGCCGTATCGGGTGACGACGTCCATCAGCTTGCCGGTCTGGCGTAGGTGCAGGCCACGCGGCGGTGTTACGTCGGGGTAGTCGGCGGCCCAAGCCGGGTCGGCCTTGAGTTCGGAGACCGGCGTCACCGACAGCCACGGATTGTGCGAGGTGATCTGCCACAAGGTCTGCAGATCGTAGAGCTCGCACGGGTAGCGGCCACCGAAGAACAGGTGAACGCGGGGGTTCTCGCCCCAGCGGGCGAGGTCCATGACGATCGAGCGCAGCGGGGCGAGCCCGGTGCTGCCCGCCACCATCAGCACGTCACCGCCGTCGCGGTCGACCTGCAGGCCGCCGTGGGGGCTGGACAGCCGCCACCGGTCACCGGCCTGGGTCTCGTTGACCACGGCATTGCTGACCAGCCCACCTGAGACTGCCCGGACGTGGAACTCGACGGCCCCGGTCTCGTCCGGCGGGATGGCCGGCGTCAGGTACCGCCACCGCCGCGGGCACTGCGGCACAGCGACATTGACGTACTGCCCGGCGTGATAGGGCATCGGACTGTCCAGTTGTAGCCGGACCACGGCCAGGTCGCGGGAGACCCGAAGATGCTCGACCACCGTGCCGTCCCACCACGCCGGCCCGTGTTCCGCCTCGGCGGCCCCGCTCATCACCCCGGTGATCAGGTTCAGCGACTGGCGGGCGGCGGCGTCGACGGCTTCGGTCCACTCCTCGGCGAGCGCCTCCCGCAGAGTCGCATAGAGCGCCTGCCCCAGCGTTTCGTAATGCTCGGGCAGTACGCCGTACTTGCGGTGGTCGCGACCCAGCTGCGCCAAAAACGCCACCGGCTCCTCGGAACGCTGAGCGACCAGTTCGCCGTACAGCCATTTCAGCGCTTGGGCGAACGCCGCCCGCTGGGCGGCCATGTCGGGCGGGAACAGATCTCGCGGCGAGACGTCGAAGGAGAACCAGCGGGTGTAGAACCGGCCGATGAGCCCGCTGGCGTCGTCAGGATCGACGGCGGCATGCAACACCGCCAGCGCATCCCGGTCGTTGAGGCTCACGGCCGCCGATTTTAGGCGTGGTGCAGCAGCGGGTGAATGCCGTTGTAGACGACCATGGCACCGATCAGGACTAAGACGGCCGCCAGCAACGCGGCGTTGTTCTTTTCCATCCAGTCTTTGAGTCGTGTCATCGAATCATCGAGGCGATGGCCGGCAGCGGCGTAGGCGAGGATCGGGATCGCCACCGACGATGCGGCGGTGACGATGAAGATCACCGCGGCCGTCCACTCATCGGCGACGGCGAGCCCGTCGCTGCCGATGGCCAAACCGGCCAGCGCGCACATGATCAACACCTCGAGCCTGACCACCACCAGCACCAGACCCGTGATCGCGGCGCGTCGCGGCGTCATGGTGTCGAAGGCTCGCATCCACTTGGGCGATTCGGAATGACCGTGCCGGGACAGCCAGCGGTAGAAGCCGAACGCGATGAGCGCCAGGCCCAGGACGACGCGCAGCCACGAAGCCCAGGTCGGCGGCGACTTACGCAGCCCGTCCAGTGCGTCCGACGACGAGGCGAAGACCGCGGTCAGCGCGCACAACCCCAACACCCAGCTGCCGAGGAACGCGAGCCCCGTCGGCCGCGGTCGGGGGGTCTGCAGCACCAGCACCGCCGGAATGATCGACAGCGGCGAGATCGAGATGACCAGAGCGAGCGGAATGAGCGTGGTCAGCACTGAGCCCAAACTTGTGGTCACGGGCTGAATCTTCGCATTGACTCAGCGCCGACGCAGTACCCATGCCGGTACCCAGTGCGTGACAGTTTTGCGCTTGGACCCGTAGACGATCGGGTAGCTCACCAGCCCCCACCAATCGCCCTGCTCGCAGATGCCCCAACAGCTCAGCTGCCCCTCGACGACTTTGTGTAGTTGCAGACCGTTGGGGTGATAGCGCCCGGTG
The DNA here is from genome assembly GCA_963750885.1 of uncultured Actinomycetota bacterium. Taxonomy (GTDB): domain Bacteria; phylum Actinomycetota; class Actinomycetes; order Mycobacteriales; family Mycobacteriaceae; genus Mycobacterium. The sequence continues at coordinate 160,002 of CAVVSN010000024.1, read as the reverse complement.
CGATGGGGCTCGCGGGGAAACAGCACGGTCAGGTCGACCAGGACGGTGATGGGCGGGCGCACCACCCGGAGCGGGTCGCGCAATGGCTGCCCGTTGTATCCGATCGATGCGAGGTCACCCACTGATCGATCATACGTTCGAACCGGTCTGGCGGCGGCCGATCCGATCAGGGCTCCTTGGCTGCCGCCGCGGCCTAAGATCGACGCTCACAGGCAAGCCGGAGGTGCGCTGATGGGCAGGTTCTCACGCGGATGGGCACTCACCCGGCAGAGCTGGGACGTGTTGAGAAACGACGCGTCACTCGCGCTTTTTCCGCTTCTGTCGACGATCCAGCCCCATCCCGCCTAGCCGCCGACTGTGATTTCAAAAGTTGGTTAGAGTTGAGCGGAACAGACTCAACCTTGACGGCGTTGGACAACGTGACAAGCATTTGCAGCGGGCCCCTGGCGGCCCGCTCTGAGTAGAGAAACGGAGGTGTCGTGGACTCTTTCAACCCGACAACCAAGACGCAGGCTGTGCTGACATCGGCGCTTCAGGCGGCAACTGCCGCTGGCAACCCCGAGATCAGGCCGGCTCACCTGCTGCTGGCCCTGCTCACGCAGAACGACGGGATCGCCGCGCCGCTGCTGGAGGCTGTCGGCGTCGAGCCCGCCACCATCCGCGCCGAAGCGCAACGCATCCTGGACCGGCTGCCGCAGGCCAGCGGTGCCAACTCGCAACCGCAGCTGTCGCGTGAATCGCTGGCGGCCATCACCGCCGCGCAGCAGTTGGCCACCGAGATGGACGACGAATACGTCTCCACCGAACACCTGTTGGTGGGTCTGGCCACCGGCGACTCCGAGGTCGGCAAACTGCTGACCGGTCACGGTGCATCGCCGCAGGCGTTGCGCGACGCGTTCGTCAAAGTGCGCGGCAGTGCCCGCGTCACCAACCCCGACCCCGAGGCCACCTATCAGGCGCTGGAGAAGTACTCCACCGATCTGACCGAGCGCGCCCGCGAAGGCAAGCTCGACCCGGTCATCGGACGGGACAACGAGATTCGTCGCGTCGTGCAGGTGCTGAGCCGCCGCACCAAGAACAACCCGGTACTGATCGGTGAGCCCGGTGTCGGTAAGACCGCGATCGTGGAGGGCCTGGCCCAGCGCATCGTCGACGGCGATGTCCCCGAGAGCCTGCGCGACAAGACGGTCGTCTCGCTCGACATGGGTTCGATGGTGGCCGGCGCCAAATACCGCGGCGAATTCGAAGAACGGCTCAAGGCCGTCCTCGACGACATCAAGAACTCAGCGGGCCAGATCATCACCTTCATCGACGAGCTGCACACCATCGTCGGCGCCGGTGCGTCCGGCGAGGGTGCGATGGACGCCGGCAACATGATCAAGCCGATGCTGGCCCGCGGCGAACTGCGATTGGTCGGGGCCACCACTCTCGATGAGTACCGCAAGTACATCGAGAAGGACGCCGCGCTGGAGCGGCGCTTCCAGCAGGTGTTCGTCGGCGAGCCGTCGGTGGAGGACACCGTCGGAATCCTGCGGGGACTGAAGGAGCGCTACGAGGTGCACCACGGTGTGCGCATCACCGACTCCGCGCTGGTGGCGGCCGCGACGCTGTCCGACCGCTACATCACCGCCCGCTTCCTGCCGGACAAGGCCATCGACCTGGTCGACGAGGCAGCCAGCCGGCTGAAGATGGAGATCGACTCGCGCCCCGTCGAGGTCGACGAGGTCGAGCGGTTGGTGCGCCGGCTCGAGATCGAAGAGATGGCGTTGGCGAAGGAATCAGACGATGCTTCGCGCGACAGACTGGAGAAGTTGCGCTCCGAACTGGCCGACCAGAAGGAAAAGCTGGCCGAGCTGACAACCAGATGGCAGAACGAAAAGAACGCCATCGACGTCGTCCGCGAACTCAAGGAACAGCTGGACACACTGCGCGGCGAATCCGACCGTGCCGAGCGGGACGGCGACCTGGCCAAGGCCGCCGAGCTGCGCTACGGGCGCATCCCGGAAATCGAGAAGAAGCTCGACGCCACAGTGCCGCAGGCCGCGGCCCGTGAAAACGTCATGCTCAAGGAGGAAGTCGGCCCGGACGACATCGCCGACGTGGTGGCGGCGTGGACGGGCATCCCGGCCGGGCGGCTGCTGGAAGGCGAGACCGCCAAGCTGCTGCGGATGGAAGACGAGCTGGGCAGGCGCGTCGTCGGGCAACGCAAGGCCGTTGCCGCGGTTTCGGATGCGGTCCGCCGCACCCGGGCCGGGGTCGCCGACCCGAACCGGCCGACCGGTTCGTTCCTGTTCCTCGGGCCCACCGGTGTCGGTAAGACCGAACTGGCCAAGGCACTGGCCGACTTCCTGTTCGACGACGAGCGGGCGATGGTCCGCATCGACATGAGCGAGTACGGCGAGAAGCACTCGGTGGCCCGCCTGGTCGGTGCGCCTCCCGGCTACATCGGCTACGACCAGGGTGGTCAGCTGACCGAGGCGGTTCGTCGCCGGCCCTACACCGTCGTTTTGTTCGACGAGGTGGAAAAGGCCCACCCGGACGTGTTCGACGTGCTGCTGCAGGTTCTCGACGAGGGCCGGCTGACCGACGGGCAGGGCCGCACGGTCGATTTCCGCAACACCATCCTCATCCTGACGTCCAACCTCGGGTCGGGCGGTACGGAGGACCAGGTGATGGCCGCGGTCCGCGCGGCGTTCAAGCCCGAGTTCATCAACCGTCTCGACGACGTGCTGATCTTCGAGGGTCTCCAACCCGACGAGTTAGTCCGCATCGTCGACATCCAGCTCGAGCAGCTGGCCAGGCGACTGGCGCAACGACGGCTGCAGCTGGAGGTCTCGCTGCCGGCCAAGGAGTGGCTGTCCAAGCGTGGGTTCGACCCGGTCTACGGCGCTCGTCCGCTGCGGCGGCTGGTGCAGCACGCCATCGGTGACCAGCTGGCGAAGATGCTGCTGGCGGGTGATGTGCACGACGGCGACGTAGTGCCGGTCAACGTCAGCGCCGACGGTGAGTCATTGGTGCTGGCTTAAAGGGTGGCTACCGCTTGACGCGGACGCAGACGCAGACGCAGACGCTCAAGCGGTAGCAAACTTTAATTCGGTTGTGACCTGCTGCCATTCTCGATTGGGGGTCGAGAGCAGCTAGGCTACGTGGCGATGGTTCCCCTCTGGTTCACGCTCTCCGCGCTGTGCTTCGTCGGCGCGGCGGTGCTGCTGTACGTCGACATCGACCGCCGTCGCGGACGAGGCCGGCGCCGCAAGTCGTGGGCGCGTTCGCACGGATTCGATTACGAGCAGGAATCCACCGAGATCCTCAAGCGCTGGAAGCGCGGCGTGATGTCGACCGTCGGCAGCAGCATCCCGGCGCGCAACGTCGTGCTCGGCCAGATCCGCGGCGAGGCGGTCTTCATCTTCGACCTCGAAGAAGTCGCCACCGTGATCGCCCTGCACCGCAAGGTCGGCACCAACGTCGTCGTCGACGTGCGGCTCAAGGGCCTCAAAGAACCTCGTGAGAACGACATTTGGCTGCTCGGGGCGATCGGGCCGCGGATGGTTTACTCCACCAACCTCGACGCCGCCCGTCGCGCGTGCGACCGCCGCATGGTCACCTTCGCGCACACCGCGCCCGACTGTGCCGAGATCATGTGGAACGAGCAGAACTGGACGCTGGTCAGCATGCCGATCGGCAGCACCCGCGCCCAGTGGGACGAAGGCCTGCGTACGGTCCGCCAATTCAACGACTTGCTGCGGGTGCTGCCGCCGGTGCCGCAGTCGACGCCAACCGCCGGTACGCCGCAAGCGTCTGCACGGCGCAAGGCGGCCCCCAGCCGGCCGCTGGCTCCCGCCGGTCACAGCGAGACTCCGCAGCGCCATGCCGAAACCACCAGCCGCGAGAGCGGATCTACGACACGCGCCGCAACCCCGCCGCCCGCGCGTCAAGAGCCGAGTCACCGCCCGCCGACCGGGCGTAACGGTCACCAGGCGTCACATCACCAACGCTAGGTCAGAGCCGTACCGGCGCTAAGTACACTGGCGCCGTGCCTCGCCGCGTTGCCCTGATCACGGGGCCCACCTCCGGAATCGGCGAGGGTTTCGCTCGTCGCTACGCCGCCGACGGCTATGACGTGGTCCTGGTGTCCCGCGATGCCGACCGGCTCAATCAACTGGCCGCCGAACTGTCCAACGAGGGCGGCTGCAACGTCGAAGTGCTTCCGGCCGATCTCGCCGATGCCGCCGGCCGCAACAAGGTCGCCGAGCGGTTGGCGTCCGGCGGCATCAGCGTGCTGGTGAACAACGCCGGCTTCGGCACATCCGGCGAATTCTGGACTGCCGAACCCGCCGAACTGCAGCGGCAGCTCGACGTCAATGTCACCGCGATCATGCAGCTGACCCGGGCCGCGTTGCCGGCGATGATCGATAAAGCCGCCGGCACGGTGATCAACGTCTCGAGTGTGGCGGGCCTGCTGTCCGGTCGCGGATCGACCTATTCGGCGTCCAAGGCGTATGTCGTGTCGTTCACCGAAGGTCTGGCAGTCGGGTTGCGCGGCACCGGCGTCGGGATACACGTCGTGTGCCCGGGTTACGTGCACACCGAGTTCCATGACCGGGCCGGCATCGACATGACATCGCTGCCGTCGTTCATGTGGCTCGAGGTCGACGACGTGGTCCGGGAAACCCTCGCCGAGGTGGCCCGCGGTAATACCCTCATCATTCCCGGGCTGCAGTACAAGGTCCTCACCACCGCCAGCCGGATGGTGCCGCGAACGCTGGCGCGCGCCGCCACGAGTGTCTTCGGTCGGGGCCGTGGCCGAACTTAAGCCTGAACTGGTCGAATTGGCCGATCTGGTCCGCGAATTGGCGGTCGTGCACGGCCGCGTCACGCTGTCGTCGGGCAAGGAAGCCGACTACTACGTCGACCTGCGCCGGGCCACCCTGCACCATCGCGCTGCACCGTTGATCGGCCGGCTGGTCCGCGAGCTCACCGCAGACTGGGATTACGCCGCGGTCGGCGGTCTCACCCTGGGCGCCGACCCGGTCGCCACCGCCGTCATGCACGCACCTGGTCGCCCAATCGACGCTTTCGTTGTCCGCAAATCAGTGAAAGCTCATGGCATGCAACGACTTATCGAAGGGCCCGACATCTCCGGTCAGCGGGTCCTGGTGGTCGAGGACACCAGCACCACCGGCGGGTCGGCGCTGACCGCGGTGCGGGCGGTGCGGGAGGCCGGCGCGCAGGTCGTCGGCGTCGCAACCGTCGTCGACCGGGCCACTGGCGCCGCCGAAGCCATTGAGGCCGAAGGCTTTCCGTACCGCAGCGTGCTGGGGTTGGCGGACCTCGGGCTGAGTTAGTCACCGTGCGCACTGTCATCGCGATGATCGCGACGTTGGCACTGGTCTGTTCTTGCTCGAATTCGGCTGTCCGGCAACAGGTCTATGGCGCCGGAACTGCGCGGATCGGTGAGTCCCTGGCGGTGCTGGGCTGGAACACCTCGGTATCGAATGTGCGCTGGCAAGACGACTATGTGCTTGTCGACGTCGATGCGGCACCGACCGATCCGGCGAAGCCGCACGCCGACCCGGGCGATATCCGGTTCGGGTTGTACGGCGCGCTGGCGCATCCGATGGAAGCGGTCGGCATCGGTAGCTGCGACGGTGTGAAAAACCTTGTCATCCAATCGCTTTCCGCGCCTGGCGGCAAGCGGATGACCGGGACGGTATGCCTGGGACCGATGAAGGACCGCACTGCTGTGCGAGGCGTCTACCTGTACTCGCCCCGAGACCGCATCGCCGGGACTGCGGCCGCGTACGCGGCGGCGTTCCCGGTCGGGTTGCTGCCGACCACCGAAAGCGACACCGGGCTGGTGGTCAGGACCACCAGTGCGGCGGCATGGCACGCCGACGGGTCTGCGCTTAACCAGCAATCGCTCGGCGACCCGGCTGCGTTCAACGGGAGTGGCTACATGCTGCTCGGTTTGCAGGCTGACACCATCGCCGCTAAGTACCGTGAGGACTCCGGCGCCCGCGGCGGGCCGATGATGCTGCTCGCCTCGCCGACCCTGCCGCCGCCCGGACTGAACCCGGCCTGCACGGCCTATGGGGCGTCGGTGCTGATCCTGCCCGAGGCGTCGCTGGACTCGGTGCACGTCAACGCGTCCCTGTGCACCCAAGGTGATCTCAACAGCGCGCTGCTGTACGCGACGGTCTCGATTGTGGGCACCCACGCCGCGGTCTGGACGATCAAGTGACTGATACCGAACCCGGGCCCGGGCCCACCGAGTGGAGCGTTCCAACGGCCGGTGTCGGCCCCTGGGAGGGTCCGCTGCCCGACGACCCGCGGTATGACCCGGAGTTGCTGCGCGACGGCGACACCCGCAACGTCGTCGACGCCTACCGGTATTGGACGCGGGAGGCGATCGTCGCCGACATCGACAAACGGAGACACGCGCTCCACGTGGCGATCGAGAACTTCGGGCAGGACGCCAACATCGGTGGGGTGGTGCGCGCCGCCAACGCGTTCGCGGTGGACACCGTGCACATCGTCGGCCGTCGCCGGTGGAATCGTCGCGGCGCCATGGTCACCGACCGCTACCAGCGTTTGCAGCATCACGACGACACCGCCGAGTTGCTGCGCTTCGCCGCGGACGCGGGCCTGACGGTGGTCGCCGTCGACATCGTGCCGGGTGCCTCGCGACTCGAGCAGACGACGCTGCCGCGGGACTGCCTGCTGCTGTTCGGCAGCGAAGGACCCGGCATCAGCGACGATGCTCGCGACGGCGCCGCGCTGACCGTCTCGATCGCGCAGTTCGGCTCGACGCGCAGCATCAACGTCGCGGTTGCGGCCGGGATCGCGATGCACGCTTGGATCAGCCAACACGGGGATATAACCCAGGCTTGGGAAGGGTGAGTAGGGCAGGATCAGCGACATGGATCAGGTATGGGTCAACCGGGCGGTCAGCGCGGAGACCGCGGTCGCTGGTCGCCATCTGAAAAGGCTGTGGGCGCTGCCCGGCACCCAGCTCGGCGTGGTGGCCTGGCCACCGACCCGGCGCGATCGATGGTTCGGCGGCTGGCACTACTGGTGGCAGGCGCATTTGCTGGACTGCCTGGTCGACGCCGAGCAGCGTGACCCGCAACCCGAGCGGCGCGTCAAGATCGCGCGGCAGATCCGCGCACATCGGCTGCGTAACAACGGATCCTGGGTCAACAATTACTACGATGACATGGCTTGGCTGGCGCTGGCGCTGGAGCGGGCTTCCCGGATCGCAGGAGTCGATCGTCCGCGCGCGCTGCGCAAGCTCAACGACCAACTGGTCAACTCCTGGGTGCCCGAGGACGGCGGCGGCATCCCGTGGCGTAAGCAGGACCAGTTCTTCAACGCCCCGGCCAACGGTCCGGCCGGCATCTTCCTGGCCCGCTACGGCGACCGACTGCGGCGCGCCCAGCAGATGGCCGACTGGATCGACGAGACGCTGATCGACCCCGAAACGCATCTTGTCTTCGACGGCATCAAGGCGGGTTCGCTGGTTCGCGCGCAGTACACCTACTGCCAGGGCGTGGTGCTCGGCCTGGACACGGAGTTGGCCGCGCGCACCCAAGACGAGCGGCATGCGCGTCGAGTCCATCGCCTGGTAGCCGCCGTCGACGAACACATGGCGGCCGGCGGGGTGCTGCGCGGCTCCGGCGGCGGGGACGGCGGGCTGTTCGCCGGCATCACTGCCCGCTATCTGGCGTTCGTCGCCACCACGCTGCCCGGCGATTCCGTTGACGACGTCAAAGCCCGCGACACCGCCCGTCACATCGTGTTGACGTCGGCGCAGTCGGCCTGGGACAACCGTCAGACCGTGGAAGGTCTGCCGTTGTTCGGCCCGTCGTGGAACGAGACCGCCGAGTTGCCGACGGCCGGCGGGCAGCAGGCCCAGTTCGTCGCCGGCGCGGTCACCGCCTCGGAGATTCCCGAGCGCGACCTGTCCGTGCAACTGTCCGGTTGGACACTGATGGAGGCCGCGCACGCCGTAGCGTCCTACGAAGGGATCAGCAATGAGTAAAGTCCACGCCGACGCCGTCTCGGCTTGGGATGGGCTGCTGAAAGACGGAATCACCATCGCGGCAGGTGGTTTCGGACTGTGCGGCATTCCGGAGAAACTCATCCAGGCGCTGGTGGACAGCGGCGTCAAAGATCTCACCATCGTCGGAAACAACGCCGGCGTCGACGATTTCGGCATGGGGCTGCTGCTCAAGGCACGTCAGGTGAAAAAAGTGATCGCCTCTTACGTGGGCGAGAACAAAGAGTTCGAACGCCAGGTGCTGGCTGGCGAGCTGGACCTCGTCCTGACACCGCAGGGGACACTCGCCGAGAAGCTACGTGCCGGCGGCGCAGGCATTCCCGGCTTCTACACCCGCACGGGGTTCGGCACCAACCTCGCCGAGGGCAAAGACACCCGCGTCTTCAACGGCACGGAATACGTTCTGGAAGAAGGCATTCGGGCAGACGTGGCCATCGTCAAGGCGTGGAAGGGGGATAAGGCGGGCAACCTGATCTACCGCAAGACGGCCCGCAACTTCAACCCGATGATCGCCACCTGCGGCACGGTGACCATCGCCGAGGTGGAAGAACTCGTCGAGGTCGGCGAGTTGGACCCCGACCTGGTCCACACCCCCGGCATCTACGTCGACCGGATCATCGAAGGCCAGGACTACGAGAAGCGCATCGAATTCCGCACCACCCGCGGCGGCGCGGCGCTGAAGAACGACAGCCCGATCCGCGAGCTGATGGCTCGGCGCGCCGCCCAGGAACTGCGCGACGGCTACTACGTCAACCTGGGCATCGGCATTCCGACGTTGGTGGCCAACTACATTCCCGACGGAATCAAGGTCACGCTGCAGTCCGAGAACGGTCTGCTCGGCATCGGCGCCTACCCGACTGAGGACGGTGTCGACCCCGACCTCGTCAACGCCGGCAAGCAGACCGTCACCAGCCTGCCCGGGTCGAGCTTTTTCAACAGCGCCGACTCGTTTGCGATGATCCGCGGCGGCCACATCGACCTGTCGATACTGGGCGGCCTCGAGGTCGCCGAAACCGGCGACCTGGCCAACTGGATGGTGCCGGGCAAGATGGTCAAAGGCCCTGGCGGGGCGATGGATCTGGTGTCCGGCGTCAAACGGGTGATCGTGGTGATGGATCACACCGCCAAGGACGGCAGCCCCAAGATCCTGAAGCAGTGCTCACTCCCTGTGACCGGCAAGGCTGTGGTCGACGTGATCATCACCGACCTGTGCGTCTTCGACGTCGAGCCTGACCACGGCCTCACGCTGATCGAGTTGCATCCCGGCGTCACCGTCGCCGACGTCCGCGCCAAGACCGGTTGCGATTTCAAGGTCGCCGTCTAACCGCCGAGCGTCGCTATGGTGGAAAGGGTGACTACACCACATAGGGCGGTTCTGACCCGCCGGCATGTCCTGTTCGGCACCGCCGTCGCCGGTGCTCTGGCCGCCACCGGATCCGTGCTGGCCTGCACCGCATCGGGTGCGCCGAAAACGCCGGCGAAGGCGTTCGACGTCAATCACTCCGACGACGAGTGGCACCACCTGCTGAATTCACAGCAGTACGACGTGCTGCGCAATGCGGGCACCGAGCGGCCGTTCAGCAGCCCGCTCAACGATGAGCATCGGACCGGGACCTTCACCTGCGCGGGATGCGCGCAGGACCTGTTCTCGTCGACGACCAAGTTCGACAGCGGCACCGGGTGGCCGAGCTTCTACCGAGTCCTCAGCAACGCCGTGCTCGAGCAGCAGGACAACAGCATGGGAATGGGTCGCACCGAGGTGCTGTGCAGCCGCTGTGGCGGGCACCTCGGCCACGTCTTCGACGACGGTCCGGCCCCGACCGGCCTGCGCTACTGCATGAACGGCGTGGCGATGGGCTTCCGCGCGGCCTAGCGGGATTAGTCGGCGACCGTCAGCTTGTCTTGGTCGTCACGGGTGGTCCGGCGGCGCTTCAGGTACGCGCGGCCGGTAGCGATAAAAGCGGGCAGCATCGACACGAACAAGATGCCCAGGACGATCTTTTCCAGGTTCTGGTGGATGAACGGGATGTTGCCCAAGAAGTAGCCGGCGACCGTGACGCCGCCGCCCCACAGCACGCCGCCGACGATGTCGAAGGCCAGGTACACCGGGTAGCGCATGTAGGACACCCCGGCGACCACCGGTGTGAACGTCCGCACGAACGGCATGAACCGGGCCAGGATGATTGCCGCGGGCCCGTATTTCTCGAAGAACGCGTGCGATTCGGTCACGTGGTGCTGCTTGAAGAAGCGCGAGTCTTCCTTTTTGAACAGCGCGGGCCCGATCCGGCGGCCGATGAAGTAGCCGGTCTGGTCGCCGAGGACCGCGGTCAGCGCCACAGCCGGCGCCAGCACCCAGATGTCGAGGGTGCCGTGAGCGGCCAGCAGGCCACCGGTGAACAGCAGCGACTCACCGGGCAACAGGGGAAACAGCAGACCCGTCTCGACGAAGACGATGGCCAGGATCGTCGGCAAGACGGCCGATGCGAACAGTCCCTGAGGACCGATCCAATACATCGGGTCGAGGATGTTGGGCATTGCCACTAGTGCTTCCTCGTGGATTTCACGTGTTTCAAGATACCGGCGCTGACGGGCATCCTTCACCGGGCGGGCTGCGGACCCGCCGAATGTATTGCGATACTGATGCGACCCGTCAGGAAGGAAGCCGCATGCCCATCGCAACGCCGGACGTCTACGCGGAGATGCTGCAACGCGCCAAGAAGAACGAATACGCCTTTCCGGCGATCAACTGCGTCGGCTCGGAATCCGTCAATGCCGCGATCAAGGGTTTCGCCGATGCCGGCAGTGACGGCATCATCCAATTCTCCACCGGCGGAGCCGAATTCGCTTCTGGCCTCGGCATCAAAGACATGGTCACCGGCGCGGTCGCGCTGGCCGAGTTCGCCCACGTCATCGCGGCCAAGTACCCGATCAACGTGGCTCTGCACACCGACCACTGTCCCAAGGACAAGCTGGACACCTACGTGCGTCCGCTGCTGGCGATCTCGGCCGAGCGGGTGGCCGCCGGTCAGAACCCGCTGTTCCAGTCGCACATGTGGGACGGCTCGGCCGTGCCGATCGACGAGAACCTGGAAATCGCGCAGGAGCTGCTGAAGTTGGCCGCTGCCGCCAAGATCGTCCTGGAGGTCGAGATCGGCGTCGTGGGCGGCGAGGAAGACGGCGTCGAGGCCGAAATCAACGACAAGCTCTACACCACTCCCGAAGACTTCGAGAAGACCATCGACGCCCTCGGCCATGGCGAGCACGGCCACTACCTGCTGGCCGCGACGTTCGGCAACGTCCACGGCGTCTACAAGCCGGGCAATGTCAAGCTGCGCCCCGACATCCTCGACCAGGGGCAGAAGGTGGCGTCCGCCAAGCTGGGGCTGCCGGACGGCTCGCAGCCGTTCGACTTCGTCTTCCACGGCGGCTCGGGTTCGGCGAAGTCGGAAATCGAAGAGGCGCTGCGCTACGGCGTGGTGAAGATGAACGTCGACACCGACACCCAGTACGCATTCACCCGGCCGCTGGCCGCGCACATGTTCACCAACTACGACGGCGTGCTGAAAATCGACGGCGAGGTGGGCAACAAGAAGGCCTACGACCCGCGCAGCTACCTCAAGAAAGCCGAAGCGGCGATGACCGAGCGGGTCATCGAGGCCTGCAACGACCTGCACTGCAACGGTAAATCCGTCACCGGGTGACGGCGACGGACCTCGTCAGCCTCACCACCCGCTGGCACAGGGGCCCGGCGAAAGCCAATTGGCTTCAGCTGGAACTGGATTCGCAGATCTTCCACTTGTCGTCGCGGTACTGCAGATCAAAGCTGCGAGTCGAGCGGGTCTGCGGCGCGTACGCCATGAACGCGGTGACGTTGGCTTCGGCGTGGGTGCCGTCGACGACGACCTGGTCGATGTCGGCGACGACGGGATACTGCTTGGCCGCCGCGACGCGGTGGTAGGTGTCGTTCCACTCGCGCTGGTTGTAGTTGACGTAGTCGTCGCGCATGCTGCCGCAGGTCAGGCTGCGCAGCTTGGTCAGATCGCCGGTCTGCACGGCGGCATCGAAGCTCTGGATCGTGTTGCGGACCTGGTCTTCCTGCGACGCGCCGGACTTCCTGTCATTGCGGGTCATCAGCACGGTGCCCAGCACGGCGATTGCGGCCAGCGCGAGGATGATCAGGATCAGCGCCAACACCCAGCCCCAGCTCCGCTGGCCGGACGGCCGGAACTTCGATCCCAGTCGGGGCGGAATCAGTTGTGGCGTAGCAGTTCTCGAAGCCGGTTGGCCACCGACGGACTGCCTGCCCTGCGCGAAGACCTCGGTGGCAGGGTCGCTGGCCGCGTTGATGATCGCGGTTTCCTTGGCATCGAAACCCGGGGCGGTGAAGCGACGTTCACCCGGCTGAAGCTGGGGGATCGGCGGCTGTTGTTCCAATCCGGCCGGGTCGATCACCTCGGTCGCCGGGTCTGCCCCGTGCGGGCTCTCGGTCGTCTTTTCGTCCGCACCGGCTGCGGGTTCGACAGCGGTGTCAGCCTCGGATCGCACCGCGTTTCCCGCGGCGCCTGGATCTGCCGAGTCCGAGGTGTTGTCGCGGTCAGACCCTGATGGATTGGGCATAGGCGCTGCTGTCCTCTTCGGTTTCGAAATACCTTTTGAAGCTTAGCGACCCGACGGCAGTCATCGGCGGCATGGCACCCTGTTCCGTCGCACGGCACAATGGCGCCATGACGCCGATGCACGATCTGCTGGGACCCAATCCGACCTTGTTGCCCGGTGACCCGGACGCCGAGGCCCAACTGGACGCCGGCGACAACCCGACCGCCGTCGCCGCGGCGCACCCGTCGGCGTCGGTCGCCTGGGCGGCGCTGGCCGAGGATGCGCTGGCCGACGACAAGGCGATCACCGCCTACGCCTACGCCCGCACCGGGTATCACCGTGGCCTGGATCAGTTGCGCCGCAACGGTTGGAAGGGCTTCGGGCCGGTCCCGTTCTCGCACGAACCGAATCGGGGTTTCCTGCGTTGTGTGGCAGCGCTGGCGCGCGCGGCCGACGCGATCGGTGAGACCGACGAGCAGGCCAGGTGTCTGGATCTGCTCGACGACTGCGACCCCGCTGCCCGCGAAGGCCTCGGCCTGATCTGACGGGTTCAGAGGCCCACTGAGCAGTCGCCCGGCGGCTCGATCTGGATCGTCGCGTGGTCGAGTCCACGCGCGGCCAGCACCGCCTGGGCCTCGTGAAGAACTCGCGCCGAGTTGTCGGCACCGGCCAGGTGAGCGGTCACCATGTCCTTGCCGGGCACCAGCGTCCAGACGTGCAGATCGTGCACCTCGCTCACGCCGTCGACCGCCGCCAGTGCGGCCCGTAGCTCGTCGACGTCGATGTGGCTCGGTGAGGCTTCGGACAGGATGCGCAGCGCTCCCGCGGCCAGCGACAGCGCCCGGGGCAACACCCAGAGCGCGACCAGGACGGCGACGACCACGTCGGCGTACGGCCAGTGTGTGGTGATGGTGACCACGCCGGCGATGAGTACCCCGACGCTGCCGACGGTGTCGGCGATCACCTCCATGTAGGCGCCTTTGACGGCCAGGCTCTGCGTCGACTGCGAGCGCAGCAGCAGCGCGACGGCGGCGTTGGTGGCCAGCCCGGTCAGCGCGACGACGATCATCGGGATGCCCGGCACTTCGGGCGCCTGCCCGATTCGCCCGATCGCCTCGCGCAGGATCAGGGTGGCCACCCCGATCAGCAGGACGGCGTTGGCGACGGCGGTGAACACCTCAGCGCGATGCCAGCCGTAGGTGCGCGCCGCGGACTTACTGCCGCGCTGGGCGAGCATCACCGCGCACAGGCCCATGAATGTGGCCGCGACGTCGGTCAGGATGTGGCCGGAATCGGCCAGCAACGCGATGGAGTTGATCAGCAGCGCCGTGGTGAGTTCGACGAGGAAAAATCCGCCGAGCAGCGCGGCGGCGATCGCCAGCCTGGGCACGGGCGTACCCGGGCTTGCGTGGTCGTGTCCGGCACCCATAGCCAGCAATATATGCGGATTCGCGCATATATTGCAAGACGCTGTTCGTGCAGGGAATCGGGTTAGGTCAGGTGGCGCCAGAACTGCGTGAGTCCGGCGCCGATCCGCCATAGCAATCCCGGCACCCCGGACAGTTCGAAGACGCTGTCGACCAGACCGAAGAACAACTGGTTCAGGGGCGGGGCGAGCAGCAGCAGGAACAGCAGCAGGAAGCCGTACGGCTTGAACTGTGCCAACGCCCGCTGGGTCTCCGGGCTCAGATGCGGCTCCAGCGCGTTGTACCCGTCCAGGCCGGGAATCGGCAGCAGGTTCAGCAGCAGCGCGGTGATCTGCAGGAAGCCCAGGAACGCCACCCCGGCCCACAGCACCGGGTGCAGCGGGTCGAAAAACAGGTTGGTCACCGCGAGCAACAGGATGGCCAGCACCAGGTTCGCCGTCGGACCGGCCAGGCTGATCAGCGTGCGCTGCTTGGCGGACATGCTGCCACGTCCGCACGTACACCGCCGCGCCCGGCAGACCGATCCCACCGATCGCGGTGATCGCGATCGGCACCACGATCGACCACACCGGACTGACGTAACGCCGCGGATCCATATCCAGGTAGCCGCGCAGTGCGATGTCGCGGTCGCCGAATCGCCAGGCGGTGAAGGCGTGCCCGAACTCGTGCAGGCACAGCGACACCACCCAGCCCGCGATCACCAGGATGAACACCGCGGCGTAGGCCAGCGGCCCGACGTCGTCGCCGACCCAGTAGGCCAGCCCGCCGCCCAGGACGGCCACGCCGACGATGGCCCAGAAGACCGGGCTGGGCCGCACCGACTGGTGCAAGTCACGGGGGCTCACGCGACGAAACTACCGGACGGGCACAATGCGCCGGCTCCTCACGCCTCGCGGCGTCGTCACCGGACGGGCATGATGCGCCGGCTCCTCACGCCTCGCGGCGTCGTCACCGGACGGCTAACCACCCCTCCGTGTTCCGGTAGATCGTCGAGCGCCGCGCCGGTCGCGGCGCGGGCACGCCGTCGCGGACCACCAAGGCCTCGACGCTGCCCAGCTGCGCGGCCCGCCCGATCAGCCAGCGTCGCGTGCCTGACACGCGGGCCCGCAACCCGGGCAGCGCCGCCGTCGGCTCGACCGTCACCTCGGTGACGTTGCCGTCGAAGAGGACTGCGTCGTCGACCACGGCCTCGCCGTGCAGCTGCTGCTCCTCGCCGGCCGGTCGCCAGACGGCTGACCCGACGATGACGGAACCGGTCTCGTCGCGAATCAGCGGCACCCGTTCTGCCGTCCCGCGCCGCGCCCGGCGGGCCGCCCGCGCGCCAGAGGGCAGGCGATAGGCCCGGGTGGCCGGCGTGCGGCGGCGCGGCACGTACGCCACCTCGATGTTCAGCAGCTCCGCGCGCAGCAGCCGGGTGAGCACCGCCGCGAGGTCGGCGTCGGCGCCGACCACCACCACCCGTCGCGTGCTACCGATATCACCGGGATCGACGATCGTCAGCCCTCGCAGCGGACGCGGCAGATAACCGTCGAAAGCCAACACGACGATCTCTGGCACGTTCAGGAGCCTCCTCGCAAACGGCTGAGATAGTGTGGGTCACCGGCTGGACCACAATAAGCGGCCCCAATACGTGGGATTTAACAGGAGCAAGCCATGCCGGCAATCGTCCTGATCGGCGCCCAATGGGGCGACGAGGGCAAGGGCAAGGCCACCGACCTTCTCGGCGGCCGCACCAAGTGGGTCGTTCGCTACCAAGGTGGCAACAACGCCGGGCACACCGTGGTGCTGCCGAACGGCGAGAACTTCGCGCTGCACCTCATCCCGTCCGGAGTGCTGACGCCTGGCGTCACCAACGTCATCGGCAACGGTGTGGTGATCGATCCGGGTGTGCTGCTCGACGAGCTGAAGGGCCTCGAGGACCGCAGCGTCGACACCTCGAAGCTGCTGATCTCCGCCGACGCCCACCTGCTGATGCCCTATCACGTGGCCATCGACAAGGTGACCGAGCGCTATATGGGCAACAAGAAGATCGGCACCACCGGCCGCGGCATCGGGCCCTGCTACCAGGACAAGATCGCCCGAATCGGGATCCGGGTCGCCGACGTGCTCGACGAGGAAGTGCTCGCCCACAAAATCGAGGCCGCACTGGAATTCAAGAACCAGGTGCTGGTCAAGATCTACAACCGCAAAGCGCTGGAGGCGGGGCACCTCGTCGAGGCCCTGTTGGAACAGGCGGAAAGCTTCAAGCACCGCATCGCCGACACCCGGTTGCTGCTCAACAACGCGCTGGACGCCGGCGAGACGATCCTGCTGGAAGGCTCGCAGGGCACGTTGCTCGACGTCGACCACGGCACGTATCCCTATGTGACGTCGTCGAATCCGACCGCCGGCGGCGCGGCTGTGGGCTCGGGTATCGGCCCGACCCGGATCACCACCGTGCTGGGAATCCTGAAGGCCTACACCACCCGCGTCGGCTCGGGCCCGTTCCCGACCGAATTGTTCGACGAGAGCGGCGAATATCTGTCCAAGACCGGCGGTGAGTTCGGTGTGACCACCGGCCGGCGGCGCCGCTGCGGCTGGTTCGACGCCGTGATCGCCCGCTACGCCACCCGGGTCAACGGCATCACCGACTACTTCCTCACCAAGCTCGACGTGCTGTCCAGCCTGGAAACGGTTCCGGTCTGCGTCGGCTACCGGGTCGACGGCAAGGAGACCTCGGAGATGCCGATGACCCAGAGCGATCTGCACCGCGCCGAACCCATCTACGAAGAGTTGCCCGGCTGGTGGGAAGACATCTCGGAGGCTCGCGAGTTCGACGATCTGCCCGCGAAGGCGCGTGACTACGTGCTGCGGCTGGAAGAGCTTGGCGGCGCCCACATTTCGTGCATCGGTGTGGGCCCGGGTCGCGACCAGACCATCGTGCGTCGCGACGTTCTGGCGGCTCGCCCGTGACCGATTCCAAACAGCGACCCGAACAACTCGACCCCGACTACGACCACCACGGCGGCTTCCCGGAATACGGCGCCGCCAGCCCGGGGCCGGGCTTCGGCCGGTTCGTCGCGGCCATGCGGCGGTTGCAGGACCTGGCGGTATCCGCCGACCCCAGCGACGACCTCTGGAACGATGCCGCCGGACATGCCGAAGCACTCGCGGCGCAACTCGCTGAGTTTCAGGCTCCCGAAGGTCAGGCCCCGGCGGGCCGATCGCCGCAACTGCCCGGGATGGGCAGCCTGCTGCTGCCACCCTGGACGATGAGCAGGTACGACCCGGACGGCGTGGAGATGCGTGGTCACTTCTCCCGGTTTCACGTCGGCGGCAACGGCGCGGTGCACGGCGGTGTGCTGCCACTGCTGTTCGACCATGTCTTCGGGATGGTGGTGCACGCCGCCGCCCGGCCGATCAGCCGAACCGCTTTTCTGCACGTCGACTATCGCAAGATCACCCCGACCGACACCCCGCTGGTGGTCCGCGGTCATGTGGCCGCAACCGAGGGTCGCAAGGCGTTTGTCCGCGGCGAACTGCTCGACGGCGACACCCTGTTGGCCGAGGCGAATGGCCTGATGATCCGGTTGCTGCCGGGCCAGCCCTGACCCACGCTCAGTCAACCCACCTATCCTTGAGCACCGTGATCATGGGAGCAGGGGGAATCGGTGACTGACGACACGCCGCAGACGGAGGCGATACGGCAGCCCAGCGACGCCGACCGGCCGACGGTCATGCTGCTGGGGGCCGGCGAGTTCAGCCGCGAGCTGGCGGCCGCCCTGCAGCGGCTGGGCGCCCACGTGACCGCCGTTGAGCGGTACGCCGACGCGCCGGCGCACGGCGTGGCCAACCAGGCGCTGGTGGTCAACATGACCGATGCCGACGAGCTGGGCGCCGCGATCAGGCGGCTGCGACCGCATTTCGTGGTGACCGCATCCGATGCGGTGGCCTCCGACGCGTTGACCGCTACCTCCTCCGAGGCCGACGGCCTGGCAACGGAGTTCGTCCCGACCGCGCGCTGCGCGCGTCTCACCGCCGACCGGGAAGGCATGCGCCGGCTGGCCGCCGACGAGCTCGGCCTGCCGACCGCGCCGTTCTGGTTTGCTGGATCGCTCGACGAGCTGCGGGCCATCGCCGACCACGCCGGCTACCCGATGCGGGTGCAGCCGGTGGCCGCCGCCGGCGGGGAGGGGCAGTCGGTTGTCCTGCTGCCGGGTGACCTCGAGTCGGCCTGGCAGCGGGCGGTGTCCGCCGGCGGCCGGCTGGCCCACGGCCGCGTGCTGGCCGAAGCCCTGGTCGAGATCGACTTCCACGTCACGCTGCTGACGGTGCGCAGTGAGGGCCCGTCCGGGCCGACGCTGGACTTCTGCGCACCGATCGGGCACGGCGAGTCCATCGGCGACGTGCAGGAATCCTGGCAGCCGCAGGACCTGAGCCCCGCGGCGCTGGACGCCGCCAAGTCGATCGCTGCCCGCGTCGTCAAAGCGCTCGGTGGGCGCGGCCTGTTCGGCGTCGAGCTGATGGTCCGCGGCGACGAGGTGTACTTCAGCGATGTCACCGCCCGGCCGTTCGAGAGCGGACTGGTCACTGTGCGCACGCAACGGCTATCGGAATTCGAGCTGCAGGCGCGGGCCATCCTGGGACTGCCGACCGACACCATCATGATTTCGCCAGGCGCGGCCGAGGTGATCTACGCCGGTACCGCGGTGCCGAGTTCCCAGGGCCCCCGGGCCGCCGGCGCGCTGGGCGATGCGCTGCGCATCACTGAAAGTGACGTGCGGGTATTCACTCGCGATGAGTCTGAGGCGCGACGTCCGCTGGGGGCAACCATCGTGACCGCCGCCGACGTCACCACGGCCCGCGGCCGCGCCCGGGATGCGTCGGCTGCGCTGCGAAGGCTCTGGTAGCGCACCGGCTTCTCCGCCAACGTCCCTGCGTCGCGTCGCAGCGAAGAAGTGCGCGGCTCGAACTGTTTGTCCGGCAGCGTGGTGGGGCATGTCCAGCGGTGTGGATGAGGCGGCGCTATGACCTACGACTCCAGTCGTGGTGTCGTGGTGACCGCGCAGGGCGGCAGTCTGTCGTTGATGCAGGGTTGGGTACCGCTGAGCGTCGAGATCGTCGCCGCGGTGGCGTTGGGGTGCGTCCTGGTCCGGCGCAGACGGTGCGGGCCGATTCAGCTAGGTGTAGCTCTGGCAGTGGGCTTAGCGGCGGCGCTGACCGGACGTTGGGCACTACAGGACTCGGGTATTTCCGGTGAGGTGGCGCCGTGGACGTTGTGGGTGTGGACTGCCATGACAGGATTCGCGGCGACCATCGCGGTATCGGGGTGGCGGGCAGGCAGTGGGTGGTGGCGGAACGGTGCTGCGCTCGGGTCTTCACTTTGCCTGTTGAGCACCGGGCTGGTCATCAATGGTTGGATCGGCTACCTCCCGACTGTGGCGGTTGCCTGGGATCAACTGACCGGGCGGCCCCTTCCCCACCAGATTGATTGGAGTACAGCGGTCGCGATGCGATCGCGTGGTGACCGACCGCACGACGGGCAGTTGGTTGCTGTCGACACCGGTGACCATGCGTCCGGCTTCAGCCATCGCACAGAGTGGATCTATTTGCCGCCGTTATGGTTTCGCGGTACGGGCGCTTCGGTGTCTGCCGTCATGATGATCGGCGGGGAGTTCACCACCGCGGTCGACTGGGTGCGCGCCGGTGAAGCGGTAGCCACGGCCGACAGCTACGCCCGTGCGCACGATGGCAACGCCCCGATCCTGGTTTTCGTGGATGCCAACGGCGCCTTCACCAACGACACAGAATGCGTCAACGGGGTTCGCGGCAGGGCCGCCGATCATCTGACAAATGATGTCGTGCCCTACGTCATCGGCCGTTTCGGTGCCGGAGCTGGCCCGCAACACTGGTCGGTTGCCGGATTCTCGTCCGGCGGCACCTGCGCCGTCGATCTGGCAGTCATGCATCCAGAGCTGTTCGGTCGCTTCGTCGATAT
Source organism: uncultured Actinomycetota bacterium (assembly GCA_963750885.1). Taxonomy (GTDB): domain Bacteria; phylum Actinomycetota; class Actinomycetes; order Mycobacteriales; family Mycobacteriaceae; genus Mycobacterium. The sequence goes on along the minus strand of CAVVSN010000024.1, from coordinate 139,943 downwards.
CGCCGGTGACGAGCGTCCTCAAGCAGGGACCCAGGCGCAGACGGTTCACCGCCTCTTCGGTGGTGACCGCCCGGCGTGGCTGAGGTTTGACCCTGCCACGGTCATGACTGTTCATGGCCGCTATGCGGGTACCGCTGGGTTGTTTATCGTGCCGGAGTCGGCGCACTCCGATAACGACGCAGCGCGTCGATTGTGCGGCGTGGGCGCTGCGCAGGGCATCAGGTGCACTGTTGCGGCACTTCACGGACGCCACACCTGGCCGTTCGCTGCCGCCGCGTTCCAGATGGCGTTGCCATGGCTGGCCGTCTCTGCGCCATCGCCGAAAATTAGCGCTAGTTGACGGCTTCGGCGGTCTCGGTAGCGCGGTTCGCCAGAGTATTGGCAACGTGATCAAAAGCATTGTAGCGCAGCATTTCTCGACCGAGACGTTCAGCTGTCGTCCGGTAGCGGGGTTGCGTCAGGACCTGATCGATTGCGTCGGTGAGGTCGCGGGCTTTGGGGCGTGACGTGTGCAGGTCGATGCCCGCGCCGGCGTAGGCGACACGGGCGGCGACCTCCGGTTTGTCCGATGTTGCACCGGCGATTATTAATGGTATTCCGTGTGCCAGGGCGTGCTGTACCCCGCCGAAGCCGCCATTGGTGACCATGACGTCGACGACCGGCAGAAGACTCTCGTAGGGCACGAAATCGGTGATAAAAGCGTTGCGCGGCAGCGTTATCGGCAAGCTGTCCTGGCCGCGCCGTCCGGTAGTCGCGATGACTGCGATGTCGTCGCGGGACCCCAACGCCCGCACGGCCGGGATGACGAGCTCAGAGAGGTCGCGATTGTCCCAGGTGCCCTGGGTGACATGGACGACCGTTTTCGCGCATCGTTTCAGACGATCCGTCGGACTAGACGGCAAGCGCTGCGGCAGAACGGGACCCGCGAAGCTCACGTTGGCGGGCAGGTCGCGGCGCGGATATTCCAGGTCCGGAATGGACAGCTGAACGACGTGGTCAGCCAGCAGCGGCCAGTCCGTCACGAACACCGGCGATCGCGGTGCGCCCACGGAATGCAACGCGTCATCCAAGTGTGATCGGATGTCACGAAAAAGTACGTCGCTCACCACGCGGTTCATCCTGCGATAGTTCATGAAAGACTTTGGTTGCCAGCTCATTCCAAAAGGTGGTGTGTCGGAGCTGGATAGCATCAACGGACTGACGCCACACACGGTGATCCTCGGCCGCTGCCCCGGTGACAGCAATAGAGGCAACGCGCCAGTGAAAGCGATGTCGCAGAGCAACGCGTCGACGTGCCGCTTCTGTAAAAGCTCCCGCAGGGCGCCCCATTGTGCTGCCATCGGCTCGATGAACACCGCCGACATGTCTTGCCGTCCAGTCAAAAACCGCTGAATCAGCCTTGGCGCGCTGGCCACGGATTGCTGTTGTCGCGGCGCCGCGGTCGGCGGCAGGGGATGATGCCGCATGTCTCTTTGGCGGATCACATCCCCGTATTCCGGGTCGGCGAGAAAGGTGACCTCATGACCGCGCCGCACCAGATCGGCACCAAGCTCAATGAGGGGAGTGAGATGACCAGGGATGCTGCCGGCCGCTAGCAAATAGTGAGCCACATACTTCTTTCGTGCCGATGTTATCGAAAGCGTCTTTTGCAAAGATCGCGACCGCCCGCGCTTCGAGACGCATAGTGCGACACATCGACAGACTTGCTGTCTAGTACCCCCGGCGGCGGTGCTGAAAACGCATGTATGACGACGTTTCTCAGACTGCAACCATGGGTCCCCGACTGTGTTGAATGAAGACTCAGGCCCAGGACCGCTTCATTGGGGGATTTCTGGGTATGCCCGAGACTCTGAGTTGCTCGTGATGGTGCGTGGCGACGGCAACTACTGAGAAAACGGGGATAAAGATGTCTGACGCGGGTTCGCCGGCGGTGTTGTTCGACCTCGACGGCACGTTGGTCGATACAAACTTTCATCACGCCGTCGCGTGGCAACGCGCATTCGCCGAGGTGGGCCGTCACGTGTCATGTTGGCGCATCATCGAACTCTTGGGGCGCTCCGGAGATGAACTGATCGCGGAGTCAATCGGCGACGAACTCGCCGAAAGTAGCGGCGATGACGCGAAGGACAGCCACGACAGGTACTTCGGCGAATATGAACCTGTTTTACAGACGACCACTGGTGCCCGCGATCTACTCCAGGCCATCACTGATCAGGGATGGCAGACGGTGTTGGCGACATCGGCGGGGGAGACGACGCTGAAGCTGTTGCGCCGGGTTCTTGACGCCGATGACCTTGTCGGCCACGTCACTTCGAGTGCCGATGCTGATCGCGGCAAACCTCATCCCGATATTGTCAGCACAGCGCTTGAGCGCGCCGAAATTGGTCCCGATGACGCGATTTTCGTCGGCGACGCCGTGTGGGACATGCAAGCAGGCAAACGCGCCGGAGTGCCGACGGTAGGTTTACTCAGCGGCGGAGCAAGCCGGAAGGCATTGCTGGATGCGGGCGCAGTCGCGATCTATGAGGATCCGCGCGACATCCTGGCTAATTTCAGCGACTTCATCAATTTGCGCACAATGACGTAACCCCTCACCGCCGTGCGGCGCTGCGTCTCTGCAATCGCAGACCGCATTTCGGCCTACGTTCATGCACGGATATTGTTGTTTTTACGTTCGTCGACGAGCAGGGGAAACCGCAGGTGAGCACAGCGCAAAACCGTCCATACGCAGGAGATATCACCCCCGAGCAGGCGTGGAAGCTACTCAGCGAGAACCCCGAGGCGGTGCTGGTCGACGTTCGCACCGACGCCGAATGGCGATTTGTCGGTGTCCCGGACCTGGCCAGCTTGGGCCGCGAGGTCGTCTACATCGAGTGGAACGCCGCTGACGGTAAGCGTAACGACAACTTCGTCAGCGACCTGCTCGAGCATGTCCCGGCCCATGACGATCGGCCCGTCGTGTTCCTGTGTCGCTCCGGTAATCGCTCGATCGGGGCGGCCGAGGCCGCCACCGAGGCCGGTATCACCCCGTCCTACAACGTGCTCGACGGCTTCGAAGGCCAGCTCGACGGCGACAGCCACCGCGGCGGACGGGGTTGGCGCGCAATCGGTTTGCCATGGACGCAGACGTGAGCACTACTGGCCCGGACGTGCCTTCGGTCCGCATACCGGACCCGCTGCCCGAGGGCGTCAGCCAAGCGACAATCGGGGTGCGCGGCGGGATCCTGCGGTCGCAGTTCGAAGAGACCTCCGAGGCGATTTTTTTGGCCTCGGGCTACGTCTACGGTTCCGCGGCGGAGGCGGAGAAGGCATTCACCGGAGAGGTCGACCGCTACGTCTACTCGCGCTACGGCAACCCGACGATCACCATGTTCGAGGAACGCCTGCGGCTGATCGAGGGCGCCCCCGCGGCATTCGCCACCGCCAGCGGAATGGCGGCGGTGTTCACCTCGTTGGGCGCGCTGCTGGGCGCCGGTGATCGACTTGTGGCTGCGCGCAGCCTGTTCGGCTCCTGTTTCGTGGTCTGTAGTGAGATCCTGCCGCGCTGGGGAGTCGAAGTCGAGTTCGTCGACGGGGAGGACCTGTCGCAGTGGGAGAAGGCGCTGTCGGTGCCGACGCAGGCAGTGTTCTTCGAGACGCCGTCCAACCCGATGCAGTCGCTGGTCGACATCGTCGCGGTCACCGAGCTCGCGCACGCAGCCGGCGCGAAGGTTGTTCTGGACAACGTCTTTGCGACCCCGCTGCTGCAGCAGGGTTTTCCGCTCGGCGTTGACGTGGTGGTGTACTCGGGCACCAAACACATCGACGGGCAGGGACGCGTGCTAGGTGGCGCCATCCTCGGCGACAAGGAATACATCGACGGCCCGGTTCAGAAACTTATGCGGCACACCGGACCAGCAATGAGCGCCTTCAACGCTTGGGTGATGCTCAAAGGCCTTGAAACGCTCGCAATTCGGGTCGACTACCAGAACAAGTCGGCGCAGCGGATCGCCGAGCACCTGGAGGGCCACCCCGCGGTTCGGTGGGTTCGCTACCCGTTCCTCAGCTCGCACCCGCAGTATGACCTGGCCAAGCGGCAGATGTCCGGCGGCGGCACAGTCGTGACCTTTGAACTCGACGCGCCGGACAGCGCGGCCAAGCAGCGCGCGTTCGAGCTGCTCGACGGACTGCGACTGATCAACATCTCCAACAACCTTGGCGACTCGAAATCCCTTGTCACGCATCCCGCGACGACAACCCACCGTGCGATGGGCCCCGAAGGCCGAGCCTCTATTGGTTTGGGCGATGGGGTTGTTCGCATCTCGGTCGGGCTGGAGGGCACCGACGATCTCATCGCCGATATCGACAGTGCCTTGAGCTAGCAGACTGCTGGGAATTCGCTGGCGGCTGGGGAATCAGTTATCCCGCAGCCTATTACCTGTCTGTTCACTGTGTTGTTGTCTAGACTTTCCCATTGATTCGATGCGGCAAGGCCGTTCGAGGCGATAGTGGAATGGTGCGTACTTCCTGCGTTTGCCGCCAGCGGACATCACGTCATCCGCTGACCGGCGATTTCCATGAGTGGGCTGTCATTGTTGACGGCGACGAAATTGCTTGGCAAAGCTACGCAGGCCCGCTGAGATTCGACGACACCGACTTCGCCATCGCGACGCGCAAGCTGTTGTCGATCGAACCCGACGAGCTGCCTGCTCTGGTGGGTGAGCACGTCGAATTCGCCTCACCCAGCCAGGGCCAGCCTCGTCTGATGGTGCACTCGACCACTCCCTACGCCAACAGCTTCGAAACGGATCTCACCGCGATGGTGGAAGGCCGGCCGGTATCGGATCTCACCACCTATGTGGAGACCCGTGGTCTCTATCTTGCGCGCAGTGGCGATCTCGTGGTCGGCCGGACCCGGCCGTGGCGCTGCGGTAGCGCCGCGAAAGGTGTTCAGCGGCTGTCTCTTCCAGATACCGACTATTACTACATGTCGCAGGCGTTGTTGCGTCGCGCGGTCGACGGCGGCGACCGCGATCCGGTCATGCGGCAGATCATCGAATTTCTGCGCGAACAGCCGTCGGCCGTGGTGTGTCCCTACGACTTCGAACCCGAATTCCAGCTGCTGGTGGCCTGGTTGGCCCGTACCTCCGGCCTCGGCCGAATCCGGGTCGATGCCAACGATTCTCGTCTCGGCATGTGGAATGGCAAGCGAATGCTGCATCCCACCTTGCAGTCAGCGCTGGGCCTCGACAGCCTGGTGGCGGGTCAACCGGGCGCCGTCATTCTGGAACACGAGCATCGAGCCAGCCCGGCGTTTCAGGCGCTCCGAGCGCCGCTTCCGACACTGCCCGGCTACACCGTCACCTGGCAGGCGGATCGTCATGCCTTCGGTCGCGATCTGCTGCGTGCCGGCGCGCTTTTGCAAGGCCGTTACGCGCTTGACCATGCCTGCCTAAAGCCGTCTGATGGCGGCAACGGCGGACGGATCACGCCGGGTATCGAACTCGATGATGCCGGGCGGCTCGAAGAGCTCGCAGCCAATGCCTGGAAGCTGGGCGGGGATCAAGTTCTCGAGGCGCACGTCACCTACTTCGAAAGAGATGTCGGCGGCGAACGCGTGTTGACCACACCGTCGGCGCACGTGCACGCCGGCGAGTTGCTCGACGGGCTCACCCTGCAGTTCATGCGCGGGACGTCGTGGAAGGGCAACATGTTCGTCGGCCCCGCGGACTGGGACGGCCTCGGCCTGGACGCCAGTTTGTACACCGGGCTGCGCACCACGATGGCTCACCTGCATCAGCGGCTGGGTTTGTTGCACTGCGGCATCGACTTTGCCGTCGGCACCGTGGGCGGCGTGTTCGGCGATACCGTCATGGCCGCTGTCCAAGACATCAATCCGAAAGTCACGGGTGCGCTGTTCCTGCGGGAGTTCATGACGCGCCATCCCGCGATCGGCACCGGTGCGGCCACTCGCGTCCTTAGCCCAGACGCGACGGAAAGTGCCGAACGGATCCGCGAGCTGGTCTCGGAATTCTCGACCGCCCGGCAGCCCTGCGAGGAGGTCGCCGTCGTACCCGGCCGCTGGGCGATGATCGCCACTTCGGCAGCGACGTCGCTGTCGGCCGGCGCTCAGGCGCTGACCATGGAACGGATGCTCGCCGCCGCGCGCTGAACCCGTTTGGTGACGGCGCGATAACAAGTGGCGCGACCCGCCCGTTGAATACCGGGAACGTTGCGCCGCGCAACTTATCGTCATTTTGTGTATCGCCGAACCGTGCTGAAGCTGCCGCTGCTGCTGGCCGCGGGCACGGCGCTGACTCAAGTGCCACGCGCCTCCGCAGAGCCGCCACGCGCCTCCGCAGAGTCGAGTCGGTGGTCCTCCGATCGAGCCAACCGCTGGTATCAAGCCCAAGGCTGGCCGGTCGGCGCGAACTTCATCACCTCCACCGCTATCAACCAACTCGAGATGTTTCAGCCGGGCACCTACGACCCGCGCCGCATCGACACCGAACTTGGTTGGGCCCGTTTGCATGGACTGAACACGGTGCGGGTTTTCCTGCACGACCAGTTGTGGGCCCAGGATGCGCGCGGCTTCCAAACCCGTTTGGCGCAGTTTGTCGGCATCGCGGCTCGCCACCGCATCAAGCCGTTGTTCGTGCTGTTCGACTCCTGCTGGGACCCCCATCCCCAGGTCGGTCGCCAGCATGCCCCGACCCCCGGGGTGCACAACTCCGGCTGGGTTCAGGGCCCCGGCGCTGACCGCATCGACGACAAGAGCTACACCCGGACCCTGCAGGACTATGTCACCGGCGTCATGACCCAATTCCGCAACGACGACCGGGTGTTGGGTTGGGACGTCTGGAATGAACCCGATAATCCCGCGCCGCAGTACGCCAACGTCGAGCGCAGCGACAAGCTGGACCGGGTGGCCGAGCTGCTTCCCCAGGTGTTCACCTGGGCGCGGTACGTCGACGCACGTCAGCCTCTGACCAGCGGCGTGTGGGACGGCGAGTGGGCAGATCCCGGCAGCCGCACCACAATTCAGAACATTCAGCTGGCCAACTCCGACGTGATCAGCTTCCACTCCTATGCCGGGCCGTCGGCGTTCGAGTCGCGCATCGGCGAGCTCACCCCGCACGGGCGTCCGATTCTGTGCACCGAGTACATGGCCCGTACGCAGGGCAGCACCATTCAATCGATCCTGCCGATTGCCAAGCGGCACAACGTCGGTGCGATCAACTGGGGACTGGTGGCAGGTAGGACCCAGACCTACTTCCCGTGGGATTCCTGGAAGCACCCGTACACGGCGGTCCCGAAAGTGTGGTTCCACGATCTGCTCCGGCCGGACGGAACCGCGTTCGAGAACATCGAATCGCAGACGATCAGATCCCTGAGCGCCTCAACGGCCGGCTAGGCCATGACCGTCGTCAGGTCAATCCTGCTGTTCGCGCTGGCCGCGATTCTGGAGATCGGCGGCGCCTGGTTGGTATGGCAGGGCATCCGCCAGCACCGGGGCTGGATCTGGGCGGGGTTCGGCGTGATCAGTTTGGGCGCTTACGGCTTCGTGGCCACGTTTCAGCCCGACTCGCAGTTCGGTCGGGTGCTGGCTGCCTACGGCGGTGTGTTCGTTGCCGGGTCACTGGCGTGGGGGATGGCGCTGGACGGATTTAGGCCCGACCGGTGGGACATCATCGGCGCGGCGGTCTGCCTGGCGGGCGTCGGCGTGATCATGTACGCCCCGCGCGGGCACTGATCACTCTTTGTGTTCGACGACTCCGGTCGCGTGCTGCGCGCGGTCTTCGTAACTGCGGCGGGCACCGGCGTCCAAGCTGAGGAATACCGTGTCATTGCCCATTTTCTTGTTGAGCCAACGCCGGCCGCGATCGGGCATCAGCGTTGCCACAGCGGCGAATGATTTACCCCAACCAGGCACTGACACCCGGGATTTCGGCTTGTCCAGCACTTTGACGACCGCCGCGGCGATTTCAGCCGGCTCGACCGGCTTCTGCGCGGACGACGGCGTCGTCCCCGCGATCAGTTCGGTGTTGGTGAAGGTTGGCAGCACCGCGGAGATTTTGACTCCCTGCGGAGCGAATTCGTCGGCCATTGCGGTGGACAACCCGACCACGCCGAATTTGGTTGCCGCGTAAACGATCTGCCCGGGAACGGCGACCATGCCCGCCAGCGACGCGATGTTGATGATGTGTCCGCTGCGGCGCTTCACCATGTCCGGCAGCACCAGCTGACAGCCGGTGAGCACGCCATAGAGGTTGACCTCGATCGACGAGCGGATCGCCTGCGCCGACTGCTCGAGGAACGGGCCGACCGGCATGACGCCGGCGTTGTTGATCAACACGTCGATGTGCCCGCCGCCATCGGCACGGGCCTTGTCGAGAAAGGCTGCGAACGATTCTCTATCGGTGACGTCGAGGGGATGGCCGGTCACCTGTCCCAAGGCGCTGATACCGGCGACGGCACTTTCGAGCACATCGAGGTCACGGTCGCCGATGACGACCCGGGCGCCCCGGGCCAGTAACGCCTGCGCAGTCGCGTAGCCGATGCCGCGGGCAGCACCGGAGATGACGATGGTTTTGCCCCTGATGTTGTCCATTCGACGGACTTTACAGCTGTCAAGTCTGGTGCGGAACCATGCTCGTTGTCGCTGGTGAGCAGCCGTGCGGAGCACCGACAGGCCTCGTAGCAGCGCGGAACTACGTACCAGGGCTACGGCTCATAGCTATCCAACAAGCCGGACGGACTTCCTATTGCGCTAAAAGATACCGTCTGATATTCATATTACTGCAAACGATACTAAATGAATGAAAGACGACGGATTAACAAAGTGTCAGTCTGTCGGCCCAGAGAGGAGACCGATGCGACCTGCATCTGTGCGTACCGCTGCAGGAGGATTCTCCCTCAATCGATGCTTCAGTTGGCCCGATCCCGACATCGAGGGCACCCTCGTCATCTCGCAGCCCACGATTGATCCCGAGCTGTGGGCCGACTATGCCGCCGGCGCCGTTCGCAGCTACAGCAAGCGTGGTGTCGAATCTGCCCTCGACCTCGAGGCGCTGCGCAGCGGGGACGACACGATCATGTTCGCCGCGGTGGTCAACGACTCCGGCCGCGTGGCCGGTGGTTACCGGGCCATCGCGCTGCGCTCGGCCGACGATTCCCATGCGGTCGAGGAGTGGGCGGGCCAGCCCGGCCAGCAGGACGTGCGACAGATGATCAACGAGCGCGTGCCCTACGGGGTGCTGGAAATGAAGACCGGCTGGGTGACCGATGCCGCCGGCCGAAACCCGTTTCTCACCACCGCCCTGGCGCGCAGCTGCTTCTACATGATGGTGATCCTGGATTTCCAATACACCATGTGCACGGCCGCCACGCAGGTACTCAATAGCTGGCGATCCTCTGGATCTGTGGTCGCGCCCATCCCGGCGACGCCGTATCCGAACGAGCACTTCCGAACCAAGATGATGTGGTGGAACCGGCGCGAGTTCGTCAGCCACGCGCAGCCCGCTCAGCTCGGCAAAATCGTCAGCGAGACAAAGGATCTGCTGCACGAGCAGTTCCGCCGAGGACCGGTCGTCGCTGATATCTCCGCTCTGATCCGGTCCACTCCGGCGCAGCTCGTCCTCGCCCATGCCTTCGAGGTGGCTTAGCGCTTGACTCGCACCCCGTTGACCCACGTCCAGTCCACAAAACTCACAGAGGTAACCACCATGGATAACAACTCAGAACCCGTTTGGATCATGTTCGCCACCGACGTCGAAAGCCGTGACAAGTTGCTGAAATACGCCGGCGGGTCGCAGTGGCAAGTGGATGCCAATACCGCGGCGTCGCTGATCCTGGTCGGCGCAGCCGAGCGCCTGGCATCTCCACTCGAATCCCAAGTCGTCCCCGGGATCAACGGAATGTCGATGATCGACCGGGAAAGCGCCTGAGCCTTCAGATCCCGAGGTCCTTGGCGACGATCGTCTTCATGATCTCGGTGGTCCCGCCGTAAATCGTCTGGATGCGGGCATCGACGAACGCACGTGAGACTGCATATTCCCGCATGTATCCATAGCCGCCGTGCAGTTGCAGACAACGGTCGGCGGTCCGCACCTGAAGCTCGGTCGTCCACCATTTCAGCCGCGCCGCCCGCGCCGCGGTCAGTTCGCCGGTCAGATGTTCGGCGATGCAGTCGTCGAGATAGGTACGCGCGATATCGAGTTCCGTCGCCAGCTCGGCGAGCACGAACTGAGTATTCTGCAAGCTTGAGATGGGTGAGCCGAAAGCCTTGCGCTGCTTGACGTAATCCAGTGTTTCGGCCAGCACGCCCTCGGCGGCGGCCACCGCGCCGACGGCCAGCGAAAGCCGCTCCTGCGGCAGGTTGTTCATCAGTTGGTAGAAGCCCCGGCCTTCCTCGCCGAGTAGATCGTCGACCGAAACCCGCATGTCGGTGAAGCTGAGTTCGCTGGTGTCCTGGGCGTGCAGACCGATCTTCTCCAGATTCCGGCCGCGGCTGAAGCCCGGCGTATCCGGGTCGACGACGAACAGTGACAGACCCTTGTGCCGGTCGGGCCCGGTGCGCGCCGCGACGACGAACAGGTCTCCGGTCTGGCCGTTGGAGATAAAAGTCTTCGCACCGTTGAGCACATAGTGATCACCGTCGCGTACCGCTGTGGTGCGGATCCCGGCCAGGTCGCTGCCCGCACCCGGTTCGGTCATCGCGATGCCGATCACCGTGTCGCCGGCGACGACTCCGGGCAGCCAGCGCTGCTTCTGCTCAGGCGTCGTCAGTTCGGTGAGATAGGGCAGCACGATGTCGTTCTGCAACGACAACGCGATAGCCTCGGCCGCCGCTCCGGCGCGCTGGAGTTCGTCGACGACGATCGCGTTGTAGCGAAAGTCCTCCACACCCGCCCCGCCGTATTCCTCGGGGACCGAGAACGCCAGCAGCCCAAGCTTTCCGGCTTCGGTGAACAGCGACCTGTCCACGCAGCCGGCCTTCTCCCACTCCTCGTGGGCCGGGACGACGGTCTGCTCAACGAAGTCGTGCACCATGTCGCGAAACTGCCGGTGCTCGGAGGTGTACTCCAGCCGTGCGCTCATCGGGTCATTCCTGTCAGTGGAAGGCGTCGATGCCGGTGAAGGCCTGGCCCAGGATCAGCTGGTGCATCTCCGGAGTGCCCTCGTAGGTGAGCACCGACTCCAGGTTCACCATGTGTCGGATCACCGGGTATTCCAGCGATATACCGTTGCCGCCCAAAATGGTTCGCGCCGTCCGGCAGATGTCGATCGCCTCGCGAGTGTTGTTGAGCTTGCCGAAGCTGACCTGCTCCGGACGCAAACCGGTGCTGTCCTTGAGCCGTCCCAGCTGTAGCGCCAGCAGCAGGCCCTTGTGCAACTCGACGGCCATGTCAACGAGCTTGGCCTGGGTCAGCTGGAAGCCCGCGATCGGCCGCCCGAATTGAGTGCGCTCGCCGGAGTAGTCCAGCGCGGCCTGCCACGCGGAACGCGCGGCGCCCATCGAACCCCAGATGATCCCGTACCGCGCTTCCGACAGGCACGACAGCGGACCCTTGAGGCCCTTCACCTCCGGCAGTAGCGCGCCATCGGGCAGGCGGACATCGTCGAGGACGAGCTCGCTGGTGATCGATGCCCGCAGCGAGAGCTTGTGGTGGATGGTGTTCGCGGAGAACCCCGGCGTATCGGTGGGGACGATGAAGCCGCGCACGCCGTCGTCGGTGACCGCCCATACGACCGCGACGTCGGCGACCGATCCGTTGGTGATCCACATCTTGCGGCCGTTGAGAACCCAGTCCGACCCGTCGCGGCGGGCCCGCGTGGTCATCGAGGCGGGGTCGGATCCGGCGTCGGGCTCGGTCAGCCCGAAGCAGCCGAGAAGTTCGCCCGCGGCCATACCGGGCAGCCACTGCTGTTTCTGCTCCTCGGAGCCGAACCGCCAGATGGCGAACATGGCCAGTGAACCCTGTACGGAGACCATCGACCGAATGCCGGAGTCGGCGGCCTCCAGCTCGGTACATGCCAGTCCGTAGTGCACGGCCGACGCCCCGCCGCAGCCGTAACCCTCCAGGTGCATGCCGAGCAGTCCGAGCTGGCCGAAGTGCTTGGCCAGCTCGCGGACCGGCAGATCGCCGATTTCGAACCATTCCGCAATGTGGGGGAGGACGTGCTCGCCGCAAAACTGGCGAACCGTGTCGCGCACCGCGATCTCGTCGTCCGACAGCGATGCGTCCAGGCCCAGCGGGTCCTGCGGATTGAAGGCGGGGAGGGTGCCACTGCTCATGGATTCATACTGCCACCGCAGAAAAGTAGGCCTAGGCTGCCCAGAGAAACCAGCGTGGAGGAAGAGGTATGCGCCCACTGCTTCGCATATCAGCGGTGTTCGCACTGACCGCGGTGCTGGCCCCGCCTGCCGTTGCCGATCCAGTCGACCCGATCCCGGGCACCGGCTTCTTCGTCGTCGGACCCGACATCGCACCGGGGCTCTACCGCACCGGCGGGTCCGGATCGACGTTCGGAGTGTGGATCAACAACGTGCCGACCCAGGACTCGATGTGTTCGTGGTTCACCTACAGCACACCTGATGCGGCCAAAGACCATGTCCTGCAGACCAATACGTCCGTCGGACCGATGTTCGCGAACGTCAACACCGGGGTGAAGGCCTTCGAATCGCAGAACTGTCAACCCTGGACGCGAGTCCCGTAGAGCTTTAGGCCGCCGCGCTAGTAACAGTTGCTGCACACCCCGGTAAGCGACAACTGCATCCCGCAGTTGCAGAAGGTGCCCTCACGCCGAACATCGGCGGAACGCCTGCCGCTGGGGCGTACCCGATTATCCGGATGCTCGACGTACCAGGTTCCCTTTCGCGAACTGGGCCCGTACCCGGCGCCGCTGCCCGCGACGCCGGCGGTCTCTTGCTCGGTGGTGAAGCCGGTCGTGTAACCGTGGAAGATATGCAGATCGGGGAGTCCGTCGCGCCGCTTGGCTATCACGTACGGCTTGTCGACGCTCACCACCGCTCGATACTCGGTGATGCCTACAGCGGTAGTGATCAGGCGGATGAATTGATGATTCGCGGTGGGGATGTGCGCCTTCGTCATCGCCGCGAGCAGCGAATCGGACGTCTGGTCTGCAATGGTCACATTTCTCAACACTAGGCCTTCAAACGGGTGACGTCGGACGCCGTCGCGGCTGCGGACAACACTTCAACAGCCTTTTATCACCTGGCTGACCTAGATTCACGCACCGAAAACCTTCTCGTCTGACCTATTTGTCGATCCGGCTTTTCAGCCGGCCACTCAGAAACATCCGCATGGTCAGGTTCGTCGACGTGATCATCGGGATGAACCCGAGGTAGGTCCGCTCGGACGGCTGGGCGCCGTGCAGGTGCTCGAGGCTGCCGAAGATGTAGAAGCATCCAACTGTGAAGAATGCCGCCGGGATCGAGAAAGCCATCAGCGGTCTGCGGGCGTCAACGATCTGGTTGGCAAGCGGCTTCTCGTAGTCCTCGAGCGCCACGCGCTTGCGTAGCTTCCCCAGCACGGTGGGCACGCTGTTGATTTCGTTGGTCAGCGGCACCGGCTTTTGCCGCAGGACGCGCCCGACGTAGATCGAAGCGCACGTGGCGAACACCAATGCGAGCGCGAAGGTGATCGCGGTCAGGTAGTTCCACAGGTTCCAGTTCATTGCCGTACTCCTATCAGTCCTGATTGCGGTGGCACCGGGCGCGAACGCACCAATGTTGGCCACCAGAACCATTTTCCGAGGATGGTGACGATCGCCGGCACCACGAATGACCGGACGACCAGTGTGTCGAGCAGCAGGCCGATACACACGGTGGATCCGAGCTGGCCGATGGTCCGAAGATCACTGATGAGCATCGCCAACATGGTGAATGCGAACACCAGACCCGCGGACGTCACCACACCACCGGTGCTGCCCAGCGCGCGGATCAGACCGGTGTGCAATCCGGCGTGCAGTTCCTCTTTGACCCGGGCGATCAGCAGCAGGTTGTAGTCCGAACCGACCGCCACCAGGATGATGAACGACAGCGGCAGGATCAGCCAATGCAACGGCAGCCCGATCAGGTGTTGCCAGAAGAGCACCGAAAGCCCGAAGGCGCCTGCGAAGGAGAACGCCACCGTGCTGGGAATCACGAAGGCGGCCATCAGACTTCGGGTCAGGAACATCATGATCAGGAAGATCAGCACGAAGGCGGCGATGGCCGCGATCAGCAGATCGGACATCGCGTACTGCTTGATGTCGGCGTTGTTGGATGCCGAGCCACCGATGTAGACCTTCGCGCCGGCCAGCGACGTCTCCTTCAAGATCGTGGTGATCGCCGCCGGAAACTGCTCGACGTGCTCCACACCCTCGGGGGGGCCCCTTTGAGTGTCGCGGAGTTGTCACTTCCGGGGTCACTGTCACATCTAGCTCTAGTCAAGTCAAGCCAAGGTAGTGAACTGATCGTATCTTCGAGAAATCGGCGAAAAATGGAATAAACCGCCTTCCAACTGGATTTTTGGCGGCCCGCTCCCGGTCTCGAGCTTGCGGTCGATACCCCTGAGTCAAGTGCGTTGAGGTGTCAGCTCGGTCGGCGCAGGTCAAACATCAGCTACCGCAACATTTGTCAGCCGATGGCCGACAGGTTGGCTTGACAAGACTAAAGTCAGAGGCGATGGTTGATCGAGTCGACCGATCGGCGACGCCGTCGCACTTACCCAAGAGGATTCTCGATGAGCGGATTAACGGCACCCATTTTGGTGACGGGCGCCACCGGGCGTCACGGATCCACCGGCGAGCACGTCGCGCGCCGGCTGCGCGAAGAAGGCAGGCCGGTGCGGATTCTGGCCCGGACACTCAGCGAACGCACCGACGCACTGGCCGCGCTCGGCGCCGAAGTGGTCGTCGGCGATCTGCATGATCGCCGTACTCTCGCGACCGCACTCGCCGATGTCGACCAGGCCTACTTCACCTATCCGGTGGATGCCGGGATCGTGACCGCGGCCGCCAATTACGCTGCGGCGGTTCGCGAAACAGGACGCATAGTACGCACCGTCGTGATGTCGATGGCACCGGCGCATCCTCAACATCCCAGCGACCTCGGCCGCGCTCAATGGCTGGCTGAAGAAGTGATGACCTGGAGCGGGCTCGATGTGCTGATCCTGCGCGTCGCCGCGATCTTCCAGGAGAACATCGTGGCGCTGCATGGCGACTCGATCAGGCGAGACAATCTGCTGCGCAACAGTTTCAGTGACAAGCCGGTTGGCTGGATCAGCGGCAGCGACGCCGGGGAAGTCGCTGTCACCGCCCTGCTGCATCCCGACCTGTTTGACGGTCCCGTCTGCTACCCGTCGGGGTCGGAGTCGCTGAATCACCATGAGGTCGCTGAGATCCTGACCGAGGAACTTGAACGCCCGATCAGCTTCGAGCCGATCTCGCCCGAAAGTTGGCGCGAGGAGCTCATCCGCGTTTCGGACAGTCATCCCGGCGGAGTGGTCAACTACGCGATGGCCGGACATATCTCCAAGGTGGGCGCCGCGGTCGCTGCCAGGGGCGCGCCGTCTGTCGAGTTCACCGAGTTGAAGCGGCTGATCAACCGAACGCCACTGTCGCTTCGTGAATTCATCCGCGCCAATCGAGAGGTTTTGGAGGTAACCCGATGACAGATACCGCCGTGGTTCAGCCAGAGAACGGCCAGAACGGCCATGTGCGCACCCGAACCTTCAGCTGGGACGATCCGCTGACCGGTGCGCAGGCCGCCGCCGAGATGACCGGGCTGGAGTACCTGCGGGCCATGCAGGCCGGCGACCTGCCGGCGCCCCCGCTGTTGCACACGCTTAATATGGCGCTGGAATCCGTCGAGTCCGGCGTCGTGGTCTTTTCCATGGTGCCCGCGGAATTCCATTACAACCCAATCGGTTCGGTGCACGGCGGCGTGTACAGCACACTGCTGGACTCTGCGGCAGGTTGTGCGGTGCACAGCCTGCTACCCGCCGGAACGGGCTATACCAGCCAGGACCTGTCCGTGCGATTTCTCGGCGCGATGCGGGTCAACACCGGTCTCGTCCGGTGCACCGGCACGGTTCGTCACCTGGGCCGTCGCACGGCGCTGGCCGAAGCGGCGCTGACCACCGAATCCGGCAAACTGCTGGCCACGGCGACAAGCAGCTGCCTGATCATTCCCGGGCCTTGATCGATCTGGCTACATAAAAGTGTGGTCAGCGAGTAGGGTGGTGCGATGACCGTAGCTACTGACGCGATGACTCTGACCGGTCGTCTTGCCGACGGGAACAGAACCGGCTACCGCGAAGTCTGCCCGATCGAACGGGCTCTGGACACCATCGGAACTCGCTCAGCCCTGATACTGCTTCGCGAAGCATTCTGGGGCACAACCCGTTTCGAGGATTTCGCGCAGCGCGCCGGTTTCACCGAACAAATCGCGGCGACGCGTCTCAAGCAGCTGGTGGAGGCCGGGGTACTGGCGAAGCAACCGTACAAGTCCCCGGGTCAGCGCACCCGCTATGAATACGTGCTCACCGGACGTGGCCGGCAACTGTTCCCGTTACTTGTCAGCCTGGTCGATTTCGGCATGCTGCTGCAGGGTGACGCGCGGCGGCTCGAGTTGGTGCACGCCGACGGGTGCGGCGCGCCACTGGCCACGCACGTCCAGTGCGCCGAAGGCCATACCGTGCAGTTCACCCAGGCCGAGGCGCGCATCCGTCCCAAGCAGAAGCGCTGAACCACCGGCGAAATGCAACGGAGCGCCGCTCCGATTGGTTTGAATGAACCCCATGGTCGCTACCTGGGTCGGCTTTGGGGCCGGTCTAATCCTGGTGCTGGGCACGCTGATGAGCGTGGCAGGCACCCTCGTGGTTCCGCGCGCGGTCAACTCACCGGTATCGCTCACCGTCGAATGGTTCCTCGACGTCACGTTCCTGGTCATCACTAAACCCGCCCGCACCTTTGAGCGCCGGGACCGGATCCTGGCGTGGCAGGCACCCATGTCGTTGCTTGTCCGGCTTGGCGTCTGGCTCGGCATGTTGATCGTCGGTTTTGCGCTCTTGCTGTTGCCGAGCCTGAAAGGCCATCTGGGACAAGCCTTCTCCGAAGCCGGATCGTCGGTTTTCACGCTCGGCTACGCGGTGCCTGCCAGCGGTGACAGCACAACGCTGGAATACCTGGCGGCGTTCACCGGGCTGGTCGTGATCGGACTGCAGGTCGGTTACCTGCCCACGCTCTACTCCGCGTTCAACAAGCGCGAAACCGAAGTCACCCTGCTCGGTTCGCGCGCCGGCGTGCCGTCGTGGGGGCCGGAGCTGCTGGCCCGTAGTCGGTGGGGCATTCAGGACGGCAACATCGCGCCGGTGCTCGAGACGCTGTTCTTCTCCTGGGAGCGGTGGGCTGCCGAGGTCGCCGAGTCGCACACCACTTATTTCACGCTGACCCGGTTTCGCTCTCCGCGGCCACTGTCGCACTGGCTGACCTCGCTGATCGCTGTCATGGACGCGGCCGCCCTGCATCTTGCGGTGGCACCGTCAGGCGAGCCCAAGCTCGCGCCGCGACTCGCCCTTCGGATGGGCTTTGTGGCCTTGGGCCAGATTGCCCGGACGATGGGCGAGTCGGTGCCAGACGAGCTCGACACCGATGCATCAATCTCGTTGACATTTGCCGACTTCCAGCAAGCGACCGCAATGCTACGCGAGGTCGACTACCCGATCGAACGCTCCGACGAAGAAGCGTGGCCGAATTTCCGGGGATGGCGGGCCAACTACGACGCGGTTGCGCTGCTGTTGGCCAAACGGCTGGACGCACCGCCGGCGTTATGGACGGGAACACGGCGCTGGCCCTCGACCCCGATAACCCCCCGTCGACCCCCGGCGATGCTGACGCCGGATGCCCGGCGAGAGCGGCCTGAGGGTCTCGAAGAATCCTGACCGTTGAATTGGACGCCGCGTCAGTCTTTTCCGCGTGGCGGCGGCTGAACCTCGACGCCGCTCGACACATGCTCCGGGCCGGAGTCCGGGTGCTCGGCCGGCAGTCGGTCACGGAATCGGGTCGCCTCACCGGAAGAGTGGTTGCCGCTGGCCGCTTCGTCGCCGCGGTAGGGCCCGGGCTTCGGCCGCGGCTTTCCGCCGGGGAACGCCAACCGGAAGATGGTCCGGTGCACCGAGAACCACTGCTTTCAGAACGGCCCGGTGTTGTACGGCAACTCGTAGCGCTCGCAGATGTCCTTGACCTTCGGCGCGATCTCCGAGTATCGGCTGCTGGGCATGTCGGGATAGAGATGATGCTCGACCTGAAAACTCAGATTGCCGCTCATGAGGTGAAACAGTGGGCTGCCGTCGATGTTGGCGGCTCCGACCAATTGGCGGACGTACCAGCCGCCGCGCGTCTCATCCTCGACCTCTTCCTCGGTGAAGGTGTAGGTCTGATCCGGGAAATGGCCGCAGAAGATGATGGCGTGCGACCACACGTTGCGGATGAAGTTGGCCAGCGCATTGGCGGCCATGGTGCGCAGGAAGGTGCTTTCCACCCCGGGAAGAAACCGGTCGGCAAAACTCGCCGTAGCCCCGACGCGGCCTGTGCTCGATATCTTGCGAAGTCGGCGGCCGATACGGGATGTCGCGGGCTGATCGATGCGCCCCCGCAAGGCCAGCTGTGCGAGTGCGAAAGCGCCGGCACTGACGGCCGGCCAGCCGACGTAGTCCTTCTGGATCTGCTTGCGCGCCTTGCCGCCGATTCCCTTCAGGTCTTTGCGCAACTCCGACTTCGACTTTTTCCCGGCAAGAATGGCCTGAATGTTCAGATCGTGGATCGCCACGCCCCACTCGAACAGCGCGGTGAGCAGCGTGTTGTAGAAAAATTGCCCCAGGTTGGCCGGGCGCCATTCCTGCGCGGGGTCGATGCGCATGATCTCGTAGCCGAGATCCTTGTCCTTGCCCAAAATATTCGTATAGGTGTGGTGGATGTAGTTGTGGGAGTGCTTCCAGGCCTCCGCGGTCGAGGCGGTATCCCAATCCCACACCGATGAATGGATATCGGGATCGTTCATCCAATCCCACTGACCGTGCATCACGTTGTGGCCGATCTCCATGTTTTCCAGGATCTTGGCCACCCCCAGACACGCGGTGCCCGCGATCCATGCGGTTTTCGACCGCGACGCCAACAGCAGCACGCGCCCGACCACCAAGATCTGGCGCTCCGCTTTGATCACCGATTTGATGTAGTGCCGGTCGCGGTCGCCGAGGTCGGCGTACACCTCGTCGTGAATCGCGTCGAGTTCCTTCGCGAGCTTTTCGAGTTCTTGTTCGCTCAGCCGAGCGAGCGGGCTTTCGATAGTCGTCATTGGGTTTCCTTTCGATCAGAGTTCGAGTTCGACGTCGCCTTCAGCGGTATTGATGCAGATCCTGACGTCCTGGCCGGTCGGCTCGGTGACCTCACCGGAGCGCAGGTCGCGCAGCTTGCCCGACTTCAGCGTCCCGACGCAGGTATGGCAGATGCCGATTCTGCAGCCGTACGCCAGGTTGAGACCGGCCTTCTCGCCGGCTTCCAAAATCGGTGTGCCGCCGTCGCATTCAGTGGTTTCTTCGCTTTTGAGGAAGGACACTTCGCCACCCTCACCGGCGCCCGCATCGCCGCTGATCTTCGGCTGGAATCGCTCGAAGTGCAGGCGATCGGCATCGCCGTTGTCATCCCAGTGCTCGACGAGCGCATCAAGCAGTTCGCCGGGCCCGGAGCAGAACGCCTCGCGTTCGCGCCAGTCGGGGCACAACTCGTCGAGGTCGCCCGGCGACATCCGGCCGCGCTCCGAGGTAAGTCGCAAATCGAGCCGCATGTTCTCGTGACGTCCGTCGAGGTCTTCGAGGACTGAGAGGAACATGCACTGTTCGCGCGTGCTCACGGAGTGAATGACCACGACGTCGCCGAGTTCGTTGCGCCGATCCAGGCTGCGCAGCATGCTCATGATCGGCGTGATGCCGCTACCGGCGCTGATGAACAACATCTTGGGTGGCAGCTGTTCGGGAAGGGTGAACACTCCTTCCACTTCGCCAAGCCGCACCACTTCGCCGGGCTGAATCTTCTCCACCAGATAGGGCGAGACAACGCCCTCATCTACCTTCTTGGGGGTGACGCTGATCAGGCCATCGTCAGGCGCCGGATCGGAGGTGAGCGAGTACGCCCGCCAGTGGTAGCGGCCGTCGATGACCAAGCCGAGTCGCACGTATTGACCCGGCTTGTGACCTACCCATTCGTAGCCGGGCCTGATCAGCACGCTGGCCGCATCCGAGCCTTGTGGCTCTACCCGTTCGACTTTTCCCCGTAATTCCCTGGTCGTCCACAACGGGTTGATCATCTCGAGGTAGTCGTCGGGTCGCAACGGGCTGAACAACTGCCGCACGGCACGCAAAAATAGCTTGCGACCGCGCGGAACTGTGGGTTGTGCACCGCGTTCTGCCATGGTCGCAAGGTTACACATTTGTGCACTGAGCTAAACCTAAAAGGCCAAATAAACTCCGGCACCAGGGCATTTAATCAAGGAACTGCGTCAGCAGTATTAGAACAGTCGTTCACCAAAGGACGCGGCGACCGCCGTATCGGGGGCGCCTGCTTCAACGAGCGTTGCTTACGCGGCGTCTACTGCGCTGCGGGCAGCACCCTTCTCGGTCGTGGCGCCCGCATTGCTGAGGCTGCCGCTTGGGTTCTCGAGATGTGCGCGGACAAACCACTGGAACTTTTCGAGTTCGGCCGCGTGCGCGATCAGCAGGTCCTGCGTGACCAGATCCAGATCGTCGAGTCGCGCAATATTTTTCCGGGTGTCCTCGATGATGCCGGTGTAGACGAGGTCGAGCGCGGCCATGTGTGCCCCGGTGACTTCGCGGCCCAATGAGTAGTCGTCCCAGGTCCGATCCGCAGCGATTGCTCCTGGCGTGCCTTTTGGCGATGCGCCGAGGGCCGCAATCCGCTCTGCCGCCTCGTCGGCGTAGCCACGGAGCAGCAGGACTTGTGGGTCGAGCATCTCGTGAACGCCGATGAAGCTCGGTCCCACAACATTCCAGTGCACATGCTTGAGGGTCAGATGCAAGTCGTTGTAGGCGCTGAGCTGTTTCTGCAGAAGCGCAGCGGTCTCGGCGCCTTGGGCTTCGGTCAGACCCGGAATTGTGAAGCGTGACATGAGATTCCATCTGTCGTCGACCGCAACATGCGCTCACCGACTGGTCGCGGGGAGTTTGGCCTGGCGGGGGTGTACCCAGGCGGCGTGATCGTCAACCCGAACAGAGTTCCGGCTGAGGACGTCCCGGTAGCCTTGCGACATGGTGCGTCCGCGGCGGGGTCCGGTGTGGTTGGGCATCGACGTGGCCTGTGTCCTGGCGTTTTGCGCCGTCGGGCGGCGCAGTCACGAGGAGGGCGTCAACGTCGCGGGCATCGCGACCACCGCCTGGCCCTTTCTGAGTGGGACCGCGCTGGGTTGGCTGTTGTCGCAAGCCTGGCGCCGACCGTCCGCGGTGTATCCGACCGGTGCGGTGGTGTGGCTGAGCACGGTCACTGTCGGGATGCTGCTGCGCAAGGTGACCTCTGCCGGGGTGGCCGGCAGTTTCATCGTGGTGGCGGCCACGGTCACGGCAGTATTGCTGCTCGGCTGGCGTGCGGTCGCCCAGTTCGGGCGGCGCCCGGGGCTGCCCGAAGGGCGGGCCTGAGCCATGCCACGCACAGACAACGACACCTGGGGTCCGTCCACCGGCGTGGGAACCACGGCCACCATGGTGGCGACCGCCAGGGCGTTGGCGAACCGGGCGGGGCTGATCCACGACCCGTTCGCCGAGCCGCTGGTCAGCGCCGTGGGGCTGGACTTCTTCACCAAGGTGGCCAGCGGGGAGCTGGCGCTCAGCGACCTTGGTGACAACAACGGAATGGCTTTGCTGACAGACCTTTTCGCGGTCCGGACGCGGTTCTTCGACAACTTCCTCACCGATGCGTGCCGGGCCGGAATCCGGCAGGTGGTGATTTTGGCTTCGGGGTTGGATGCGCGGCCGTATCGGCTGTGGTGGCCGGCCAACACCACGGTGTACGAGATCGACCAGCCACAAGTGATCGACTTCAAGACCCAGACGTTGCGTGGCATGGACGCCACCCCGACCGCCAATCGACGCGCGGCGGGCATCGATCTCCGTCGGGACTGGCCGGAAGCTCTCCGGCGCCTCGGTTTCGACACAGGCGAGCCCACCGTGTGGATCGCCGAAGGGCTGCTCATCGGATTTCTTCCGCCGGCTGTCCAGGACCGTCTGATCGACAACGTCACAGCCTTGAGCGCTACCGGAAGCCGGGTCGCGGCGGACTACTTTTCCGAGCGGCAGTCGCCGTTGCTCGGTCAGGAACAAGCATTGGCGAAGTGCTGGCGACGGTTCGGATACCGGGGCGACATGGCGGAGAGCACGTATCCCGGTGAGCGCCATGACGCCGCGGAATCATTGGCCGCGCTCGGGTGGAGAACCGTGGTGACCGAACTGCAGACGCTGTTCACCGCGACCGGATTACCGGGTTTGCGTCGTCAGGATCTCAAGGGCGCGCCGGTGGCAGGCCGCTATGTCCGCGCGGTCTTCACCTAGTCGCGCCGGAATGCCGCCCACCGCGAGACGTTAGAAATGTAGTGATGCCGCCACCCAGTCGCCCCGCGCATGCGCAGCAGCTCCGCTTTGTCGCGGTGGCCTCGGACGACCCCAGGGCCCGGCCCCTGCTGGACGAGTTGGCCGTGGAGTACGCGCAACGCTACGAGAGCACGACGCCGGCCATCATGGCCTGGTTGAAGTCGGTCCCGACCGCGGATTTCGCGCCGCCCGACGGCGGCTTTCTGATCGGCGAGGTCGACGGAGTCCCCGTCACCGGCGGCGCGTTTCAGCGATTCGACGCCCAAACTGCCGAGCTCAAGCGGATCTGGACCGACCGGGCCCACCGCCGCGGCGGCTATGCCAGCGCCCTGCTGGTCGAGCTGGAGAACGCCATCGCCGAACGCGGGTATCGGCGGGTGTACCTGACGACGGGTCACCGCCAACCCGAGGCCGAGGCGCTCTACGAGGCGACGGGATACACCCGACTTCCCGAACCGCTGCCCGCCCGGGGCCCGGTGTTCCCGATCGCTTTCGTGAAGATGTTGTCATGACCGATCTGCACCTCGGCGTGGCGCTCGACGGTTACGGATGGCACCCGCATGCATGGCGACCCACGTTGGCCGCCGATCCAGCGACGGACTCGGTGCTGTCCGGGCGGTACTGGGCCGGCCTGGCGGCCGTCGCCGAGCATGGGTTGCTGGATTTCCTCACCATCGATGACAGCCTGCAACCCCAACCCGGGCGGCGCGAACCGCTCAGCCCGCGGCGGCTGGCCGGCCGCGGCGACGCCGTCCTTGTCGCGGCACGGATCGCTCCGGTCACCGAGCACATCGGACTGATCCCGGTGGCCACCGTCACCCACACCGAGCCGTTCCACATCTCCAAGGCCATCGCGACGCTGGACCACGTGTCGCACGGACGAGCGGGTTGGCAGCCGCGGGTCAGTTCGACGGCCCACGAGGCCGCGCTGTTCGGCCGGCGCGATGCCTCCACCGGCGCCGACGAATTGTTCGACGAGGCCGTCGACGCCGTCGAGGTGGTACGCCGATTGTGGGACAGCTGGGAAGACGACGCGATCATCCGCGATGCCGAGACCGCGCGCTACGTCGACCGGAAGAAGCTGCACTACATCGACTTTCACGGTAAGCACTTTTCGGTGAAGGGCCCCTCGATCACCCCGCGTTCGCCGCAGGGCCAGCCGGTGGTCGCGGCGCTGGCTCATGCGCCGCGGATCTATGAATTCGCCGCGGCCAGTGCCGATCTGGTGTTCGTCACGCCTATCGACGATGCCTCGCTGGATTCGATTCTCGATGAAGTCAGGGTGGCCGGCGGCCAGCACCTCAAGATCTACGCCGACGTGGTGGTGACGTTCGGAGGCGACACCGAATTCGGCTCTGACGCCTTGATATTCGACGGCAGCGCCGCCGACGTGGTGGATCTTCTTTTGGGCTGGCAGCAGCGGGGAATCGACGGCGCACGCCTGCGGCCGGCGGTCAACGCCACCGACCTCCCGGTGATCGTCGACGAGGTGGTTCCGCTGCTGCAGCGGGCAGGAGTGTTTCGCGGTGGGTACACCGATGGCGAGGCACTACGTCAGCGACTCGGCCTGCCCGACGCCCCCAACCGGTACGCGAAGGTAAACCCATGAGCCGCGCTGGCGACGATGCAGAGCGTAGCGATGAGGAGCGGCGCACATGAACACCGTCCCACTGTCCATCCTGGATCTCTCCCCGATCAGTGCCGGCAGCGACGCGACGACGGCGTTGCACAACACCATCGACCTGGCTCAGCACGCGGAACGGTGGGGATACCGCCGATTCTGGATCGCCGAGCATCACTTCGTGGGCGTTGCCAGCTCGGCGCCGGCCGTGCTGATCGGCCAGATCGCTGCCGCCACCAACACGATTCGGGTTGGATCGGCTGCGGTCCAGTTGGGCCACACCACCGCTCCCGCGGTTGTCGAGAGCTTCGGAATCCTCGGCGCGTTCTACCCGGACCGTATCGATCTCGGGCTGGGCCGCGGCCAACGGCGCGAGACCGGATTCAAGCCGAAGCACCCGTCGGCCAAGGATCGTCCACCGCGGCAGTGGCGCGAAGTCGACGGCGTGGTGATCCCGTTGCCGTTCGACCTGCGCGGGCTGCTCGACACCGAGCGCGTGCTGGCGACCATGGAGATACTCCAGCAGCCGGAGGCCGTCGCCCCCGACTTCGCCGACCAACTGCGCGACATTCTCGCGCTCCTCGACGGCACCTTCGAAGCCGGCGGATTCGACGTGCACGCGGTGCCGGGGGAGCGATCGGGGTTGGCGCCGTGGATCTTTGGCAGTACTCGAGGGCAGAGCGGTCGGCTGGCCGGCGCGCACGGTCTGCCGTTCGTGGCGAGCTACCACATCACCCCGGCGACAGCGCTGGAGGCGATCGAGGCTTACCGGGACACGTTCGTCCCGTCGGCAACGTTGCAGGAACCCTACGTGGTGGTGTCGGCTGACGTCGTCGTCGCCGAAGACAGCGCTACCGCGCGGGAACTCGCGGCCGGCTACGGGCAGTGGGTGTACTCGATCCGTACCGGGGTCGGCGCGGTGCCCTACCCGGGTCCCGGTGACTACCGAACGTTGACCGAAGAACAGCTACCGGTGGTGAAGGACCGGCTCGAGACGCAATTCGTCGGCGATCCCGATGAGGTCGCCGACCGGCTGTCGGCACTGCAACGACTGAGCGGAGCCGACGAACTCGTCGTCACCTCGGTGACCCATGACCACCAGGCCCGTTTGCGTTCACACGAGCTACTGGCCAAGCGCTGGGGAATCAGCGCGTGAGTGTCCGAGAAGGGCGGCAGCGCAAGCCTATCCGTCTCGCTGCCCATTTCCCCGGGGTCAACAGCACCACGGTGTGGACCGACCCGCAATCGGGAAGTCAGATCGATTTCGAGTCGTTCGCTCACATGGCCCGCACCGCCGAGCGTGGACTGTTCGACTTCTTCTTCCTGGCCGAAGGTCTACGGCTGCGCGAGCATCGCGGTCAGATCTACGACCTCGACGTGGTGGGCCGGCCGGACACGTTCACCGTGTTGGCGGCGCTGGCGGCGGTCACCGACCGGCTCGGCCTGACCGGGACGATCAACACGACGTTCAACGAACCCTTCGAGGTGGCAAGGCAATTCGCCACCCTCGACCAGTTGTCCGACGGCCGGGCCGGCTGGAACATCGTCACCTCGTCGGATGCGTTCACCGGAGAGAACTTCCGCCGCGGCGGCTTCCTCGACCATGCCCACCGGTATCAGCGGGCCGAAGAGTTCCTCGCGGTGACTCGCGAATTCTGGGACAGCTGGGCACCCGATGCAGTGCGGGCCGACATCGAGGCCGGAATCTACGCCGATCCCGACCGGGTTGGCGTGGTCGAGCATCATGGCCCGCACTTCGACGTGCGTGGACTGGCGACGCTGCCCAACGGGCCGCAGGGGCATCCGATTCTGTTGCAGGCCGGCGACTCCGACGAAGGCCGAAACTTCGGCGCGCACTACGCTGACGCGCTGTTCACTCTGCACGGGTCACTGGAAGACGGCCAGCGCTACTACGCCGATGTGAAGAGTCGCGCAGCATCTTTCGGGCGAAACCCCGATGAGCTCAAGGTCTTTCCGGCGGCAAGCTTCGTCCTGGGCGGGACCGCAGCGGAAGCCGACGACAGGGCGCACCACATTCGGCACCAACAAGTCAGCGGCCCGACGGCGATCGCGATGCTCGAGCAGGTCTGGGGTCGCGACCTGTCCGAATACGATCCCGACGGCCCGCTACCCGCGGACGATCCGACCGGTGACACCGGCATCACGCAGGGCCGTGTGCGGCACGGTGACCCGATCGAGGTGGCCCGCCGCTACCGCGAACGTGCTGAAGCGCAGAACCTTTCGATCCGCGAGCTGATCATCGCCGTCTCCAGCCGAGAGCAGTTCGTCGGCACCGCCGAGCACGTCGCCGCGGAAATCGACCGCTACATCCAGGCCGACGCCTGCGACGGGTTCATCTTCGTGCCGCACCTGACGCCGCACGGACTCGACGAGTTCGTCGACCAGGTAGTGCCGCTGCTGCAAGAACGGTCCGGGTTTCGTACCGAATACAGCGGCGCCACGCTGCGCGAAAACCTCGGGCTTTAGCGGGCCAGCGCGGTCGCCTGTTCGGTTGCCTCACGGATCGGGCCGCGCCACAGATCGCCGTGGCCGGGCACCAGGATCTCGGTGTCCAACAGTGCGATAGCGGCCAGGCTCCGGATGCAGCCCTCCTGGTCGTGGCTGAACAACTCGGGCAGTAGTTGCGGGCCGCTTCGCGGCAACAACGGGTGTCCGGTCACCAGCGCGTCCCCGCTGATGAGCACGCCGTCAATGACGTACGAGCAGTGTCCGCCGGTGTGACCGGGCGTGGGGATGGCCATCGGGTTGCCGGGCAACCCCGCGGCCACCTCGGCAGTCAGGGGTTGGGTGGTCGGGATGCCCTCGCGGCTGAGGCCGCCGTCGCGGACAAGGTGCGCGGTCCACAGCGCCCAGCGCGGCCGCCAGATGTTCATCGCGACATCGATCGGCGAGGCCTGCTCCAGATACTCCCGCTTGGCGTGGCCGACCTCGTCGGCGTGGCAGTACACCGGGGTGCGGTGGGTCTTTGCGAACCAGATCGCCGAACCCAGGTGGTCGATGTGGGCGTGGGTCAGCAGGATCGCGCGCACGTCACCGGGCTGATATCCCAGCTGCCGCAGCGAATCCAGCACGTCGTCCCGGTCGCCCGGATAGCCGGCGTCGATTAGCATGACCCCGCGCTCATCGGTGACCAGCGTCCAGTTGACCGCCCCGCCCTCGGCGAGGTGCACGTGTTCGGTGACGGCTTTCAACACCGGAGCCATGCCAGAGAGTCTAGGCAACGGACCCCCCGCATCAAGAGTGGAGTAGAAACGACATCGTGGCTGAACTCAAACTTGGATACAAGGCGTCGGCGGAGCAGTTCGCCCCTAGGGAACTCGTCGAGCTGGCGGTCGAGGCCGAGGCGCACGGCATGGACAGCGCAACGGTCAGTGACCACTTCCAGCCGTGGCGCCAGGAGGGCGGGCACGCGCCGTTCTCGTTGGCCTGGATGACGGCGGTCGGTGAGCGCACCAAGCGCCTGGTGTTGGGCACCTCGGTGCTGACCCCGACGTTCCGCTACAACCCCGCTGTCATCGCCCAGGCTTTCGCGACGATGGGGTGTCTGTACCCCGACCGGATCTTCCTCGGTGTGGGCACCGGCGAGGCGCTCAACGAGATCGCCACCGGCTACGAGGGCGAATGGCCGGAGTTCAAGGAGCGCTACGCCCGGCTTCGGGAATCCATCAAGCTGATGCGCGAGCTGTGGCTCGGGGACAAGGTGGACTTCGAGGGCGAGTATTACAAGACCAAGGGCGCCTCGATTTACGACGTGCCCGAGGGTGGCATCCCGATCTACATCGCCGCGGGTGGACCGCAGGTGGCCAAATACGCCGGCCGCGCGGGCGACGGTTTCATCTGTACCTCGGGCAAGGGCGCCGAGCTGTACAAGGACAAGCTCATCCCCGCGGTGAAAGAGGGCGAGGAGGCTGCGGGCAAGAGCCCTGATGCGATCGACCGGATGATCGAGATCAAGATCTCCTACGACACCGATCCCGAACTGGCACTGGAGAACACCCGGTTCTGGGCGCCGCTGTCGCTGACGGCCGAACAGAAGACCAGCATCCACGACCCCGTCGAGATGGAAAAAGCCGCCGACGAGCTCCCGATCGAACAGGTCGCCAAGCGCTGGATCGTGGCCTCAGATCCCGACGAGGCCGTCGCCAAGGTCAAAGACTACGTCGACTGGGGCCTCAACCACCTGGTGTTCCACGCGCCCGGTCACGACCAGCGCCGCTTCCTGGACTTGTTCAAGAAGGATCTCGAGCCGCGGTTGCGACGGCTGGGCTGACCCGGGATGCCCAACGCCACTGGGCTCTATATCGCGGCGCCCGAAGGCGATAGCGGCAAGTCGGCGATAGCGCTGGGGATCCTGCATCGGCTGGCCGCCACCGTCGCCAAAGTCGGTGTGTTCCGGCCGATTACACGCGCGAGATCAGGACCGCGACTACATCTTGGACCTGCTGCTGGCGCACAGCACCGCAGGCCTGCCCTACGAGCGCTGCATCGGTGTCGACTACCAGCAGTTGCACGCCGATCGTGACGGCGCCATCGACGATATCGTCGAGCGCTATCACGCGATGGCTGACGACTGCGACGCGGTCGTCATCGTCGGCAGCGACTACTCGGATGTCGCCAGCCCCGCCGAACTGGGCGTCAACGCGCGCATCGCGGTCAACCTCGGCGCCCCGGTGGTGCTGGCCATCCGGGCCAAGGATCGCACCGCCGAGCAAGTCGTCCACGCCGTCGAGGTGTGTCTGACCGAACTGAACACCCAGCATGCCCACACCGCCGCGGTCATCGCCAACCGTTGCGAGCCAACGCAATTGGCGGCGATCACCGAGGCGCTACGCAGCCTCGCGCCGAAGACTTATGCCGTCCCCGACGAGCCGCTACTGGTGGCGCCGACAGTCGCCGATCTGCAGGCCGCGGTGGACGGCGCATTGGTCAGCGGCGACACCGCGCTGATGAGCCGCGAGGTGATGGGCGTGGTGGTCGCCGGCATGACCGCCGATCATGTACTCGAGCGGTTGGGTGAGGCGGTGGCGGTGGTGACGCCCGGTGACCGCTCGGACGTCGTACTTGCCGTGGCGAGTGCCCATGCCGCCGAAGGGTTTCCGTCGTTGGCGTGCATCATCCTCAACGGTGGATTCGAGTTGCATCAGTCGACGGGGGCGCTGGTGGCGGGGCTTCGGCTACGTTTGCCGATCATCGCGACCACGCTGGGCACCTTCGACACCGCCACCGCGGTGGGGTCTGCCCGCGGCCGGGTCACCGCGTCATCGCAACGCAAAGTCGACACCGCGATAGAGCTGATCGAGAGTCACGTCGACGTCGCGGACCTGCTGGCACAGTTGGCGATCCCGATCCCCAAAGTGACCACGCCGCAAATGTTCACCTACCAGCTGCGCGAGCGAGCCCGCGCGGGCCGCAAGCGCATCGTGCTGCCCGAGGGCGACGACGACCGAATCCTCAAGTCTGCCGGCCGAGTTCTGCAGCGCGGGATCGCCGACCTGACCATTCTCGGTGACGAGAGCCAGATCAGATCCCGCGCAGCCGAACTCGGGGTCAACCTGGACGACGCCACGGTATTCGATCCCCGAACCAGCGACCTGTGCGACCAGTTCGCCGAACAGTACGCAAAGCTTCGCGCCAAAAAGGGTGTCACTGTCGAACAGGCCCGCGAGATCATCCACGATGGTTCGTATTTCGGCACCATGCTGGTGCACAACGGCATGGTCGACGGGATGGTTTCGGGCGCATCGCACACCACCGCCCACACCGTCCGCCCCGCCTTCGAGATCATCCGCACCGCGCCTGGCATCTCGACGGTGTCCAGTGTGTTCCTGATGTGCCTGCCGGATCAGGTTCTGGCTTATGGGGATTGCGCGATCGTTCCTGACCCGACCGTCGAGCAACTTGCCGACATCGCGATCAGCGCCGCTCAGACTGCGGCGCAGTTCGGTATCGAACCGCGCGTGGCCATGCTGTCGTACTCCTCCGGCGAGTCCGGTACCGGGGTCGATGTCGACAAGGTCAGGGAGGCAACCGAATTGGTGCGCAACCGCGACCCGCAATTACTGGTCGATGGACCGATCCAGTACGACGCCGCCGTCGAGCCCTCGGTCGCGGCCACCAAAATGCAAGGCTCACCGGTGGCCGGCAAAGCCACTGTGCTGATCTTCCCCGACTTGAACGCCGGCAACAACGCGTACAAGGCGGTGCAGCGCAGCGCCGGAGCCATCGCGATCGGTCCGGTCTTGCAGGGCTTGAACAAGCCGGTAAACGACCTGTCCCGCGGTGCGCTCGTCGAAGACATCGTCAACACGGTCGCGATCACCGCGATCCAGGCGCAGAGCATCGATGACTAGCACAGTCCTGGTACTCAACGCGGGCTCCTCGTCGCTGAAATATCAACTGATCGAACCAGATCCGGCGAGATCACTGGCCGACGGACTCGTCGAGAAGATCGGTGAGCCGTCGTCGCCCGTCGCCGATCACGCTGCGGCGCTGCGGGTGGCCTTCGAGAAGTTGTCCGACGGTGGTATCGATCTGAAGGCGTGCGGACTGGTCGCAGTTGGACACCGGGTCGTCCACGGTGGCCCGGTCTTCTATCGGCCCACCGTCATCGACGACACGGTCATCGCCGAGCTCGAGCAACTGTCGATGCTTGCGCCGCTGCACAATCCGCCCGCCGTGCAGGGGATCGAGGTCGCCCGCGCGATGCTGCCGCAGGTGCCGCATGTTGCGGTGTTCGACACCGCGTTCTTCCACGACCTTCCCGCCGCCGCGGCGACCTACGCCATCGACCGGGATTTGGCGGAGAAGTGGCATATCCGGCGATATGGATTCCACGGGACCTCGCACCGCTACGTCAGCGAACAGGCCGCGGACTTCCTGGAGCGGCCGTTGAGCGAGCTGAATCAGATTGTGCTGCATCTGGGTAACGGTGCGTCCGCATCAGCGATCGCCGGCGGTCACGCGGTTGAGACGTCGATGGGTCTGACGCCGTTGGAGGGTCTCGTGATGGGCACCCGCAGCGGTGACATCGATGCGGGCATCGTGAGCTACCTGCATCGCGAGGCCGGCATGAGCGTCGAGGACATCGAGTCGATGCTCAACCAGCACTCTGGGTTGCTCGGGCTGGCCGGTGAACGCGATTTCCGTCGGCTGCGCGAGATGATCGAATCAGGCGATCGCTCAGCGGAGTTGGCGTACGACGTGTTCGTTCATCGACTACGCAAATACGTCGGCGGATACCTGGCCGTCCTGGGACGAACGGATGCGATCAGCTTCACCGCCGGCGTCGGAGAAAACGTCGCCGCGGTGCGTCTGGACGCGCTCAGCGGGCTGGCCGGGCTAGGCATCGAGATCGATGAGCAGCTAAACTCCCAGCCCGCCAAGGGTGCCCGGCGAATCTCGACCGACAGCTCGCCGATCGCCGTATTGGTGATCCCGACCAACGAAGAGTTGGCGATCGCGCGCGACTGCCTGACTGTTATTTAGCTCGCGGTAAACAGGTTGCCGAGGCTTTCTGCCACCAGGTTCGTCCAGTCCAGCGGCAGCGTGGACGTGAACGTGAGGGGAGTGTCCGCGAAGATGCTCGCCAATGTGGAATCGAACAACGTCCCCAGGTTCATGAATGCATCCGGAGCGAGGAAGTTGCCGATGCCCTCGCTGCTCACTGTTCCGGTGACCGGTGCGGCGATGCTGGCGAAGCTACCCAAGATCGCCATCTCGTCGTGCGCGAGATCCAAAACATATGCGGGCACTCCAGGCTCGGTGATACCCGGGAGGTTGAAGGTGTCGCCCACGAGAGTCGGAATGCTCGGGATGCTTGGAATATCGGAAAGCGGGATGGTGGGAATGTTGGGAATATTTACGGTTACCGGGTCGATGCTTTCCCCGATGATGCTCGCGAATGCGTTGGCAACGTCAATGAAGGGATTGACGGTATCGGTGATTACGGTACTCAAAGCGTTAACCCCATCATTGACGGTGCCGATGACCGTGTTCGTTGTTTCAATGACAGTCGTCAAGGCGCCGTTGAGAGCAGGAGTGACGGTGCTGTTGATGTAGTCAATGACAGACCCGATGATCGGTATCCCAGACAGGTTGAGCGTAAAGCCCAAGGTGTCGGGGCCCAAGATGGTCAGCACACCGGTCGGATCCGGAGCCGTGACGCCGCTGCCCGCGACGGTCGAGGTGACCGTCAGCAGTTCATCGGACAGGGTCTGCTCGGTCTGCAGCAGGGCGGCCAGCGTGCCGGTCTCTAGTGGTGAGCTGCCCAAGAAGCTCGAAAGGGTGCCGTCACCGAAGCCGCTGGTGTCCGTGGTGAACACGGCGTCGGGGTTAGTGAGCAGACCGAATTCCGGAGAAATCGAGACGTTGTCGCTGGCAGTGAATGGCGCGTTCAGCGTGTACGCATCTCCGATGGACGGAATGGTGCCTGCAAGCGGGTCCGGGGCGGCCGACTGCACCTGAAAGCCGTTGAGGTAGTCATTCACGAGTGTCGTGGGGGCCAGCGAGAGAAATTTCTCGACAGTCGTAAAGTCGGTCCCGATGTTCGTGAAGTCAGTATTAATCGCGGTCATCGAGAAGCTACCGCCGGTGAACAGGTTTTCGAGCTGCGCGGAGATGCCGCTGAATTGCGTGTTGATGTCAACAATGGACGGCAGCATGTTCTGGTAGATGCCGGTCCAGCCGACCTCTAGTGCGTTGGCGCCGTAACCCGAGGCGAGGCCATTTTGCAGCAGCAGGGTCACTGCTGATACCGGGTTCAGCACTGGGTCGTTGTAGAGATCTGGGAACGTGGGAATGGGCGGAAGGGTGCCCGTGGGATTCAGCTCCCCAAGTTGCGCCGCCACCGCTGCGTTGTACGCCGATAACTCGGCTGAATATTTCGCCAGCTCCTGCGCGTCCGTCGACAGGTCGTTGAACACCTGCGTCAGACCCTGCGTGTACACCGCGTCCGGCAGCGAATAGATCGCAGTGGTCTGGTCGTACATGTCCATCAGCCCGTTCCAGTTGGCTGTGGTGTTGGCGACCAGGTCGTTCATGTCCACCTCGGGAAAGTTGATCTCGCCCGCTTCGACGTCGATGAGCTGCACCGATCGGTGCTGCAACTCGGGTACCAGCGTCGAGGCCGGGGTGATCGCGATGAGGCTGGCGCCGGCAAGCGCAATGCCGGCGGTGATTCCGGGACGGATCTTCGGCACAGCTGCTCCTGACGACGGGAACTCCAACATTCCGGACAGAGAGTAGCTGAGAGGTAGCTGATAATTATGTGTTTTCGATTGGAATTTTCTCAGCAAAAGGAAACGGCGCCGGCAGGATGACCCGCTATTCAGGTAGGTCGCGTCGGGCGGAGTTATCCGTCAGTATCTGGCGTGACCGTCAACGTCACCGGGTGTCCGTCGCGAACCACGGTGATCGGGGCGGGTTGTCCGATCACGAGGAGACGGGTTGCGACGACGCATTCGTAGGCGTCGGCGACGGATCGGTTGCCGATTTTGGTGATCACATCGTTTTCGAGAACTCCGCCGCGTTGGGCCGGGCCGCCGGTTTTGACGTTCGCCACCTGGGCGCCCGAGGCTATCGGGTTACTCACCGACCGGGTGTTGATTCCCAGCGTCGGGTGGTGAATCTTGCCGTCGCGGATCAGGACCTCGGCCACGTTCTTCACCTCGTTGATCGGGATGGCATAGCCGATGGAAACGATTGAAAGCCCTCCCGTGCCGCGGAAGCGCGCGGAATTGATACCGATCACTTGTGCCTTCATGTTGATCAGCGGGCCACCGGAGTTGCCGGCGTTGGTGGGCGCGTCGATCTGCACGGCGTCGAGCACGGTGTCGCTGACGGGTGTCGCGCGGTGCAAAGCACTGACGACGCCATGGGTCACGGTGCTGCGCAACCCTAATGGTGAGCCGACCGCCACCACCAGGTCGCCGACTTGCGCCTTATCGGAGTCGCCGAGGTGGCCGACGGTCAGATCTTTGAGATTGTCGACTTTTAATACGGCCAAGTCGGTTTCGGGGTCACGGCCGATCGTCTTGGCCGGCACTTTCGTTCCGTCGTTGAAGATCACCGATACGTCAGGGGGTTTGGCGTCGGAGCCGACATCGGCGATGACGTGATTATTGGTGACGATGTGGCCGCTAACGTCGATGATCACCCCAGAGCCCTCCGAAAATGCGGGGCCGCTGGTGGCCACGACCTCGACCACGGCATTCGCAACGGCGGCAGCTACTTTGGCGAATCCGGACTCCGGAGACTGGCCGGCCCCGTGGTTCGAGAGACGGACCTTCTGGCTGGTGAACACTTCGGTGACCACGGCCGTTTTTCGGCCGATCACGCCGCCGGCGAAGCCGATCAGCAGTGCAGCGGTCGCCAGTACTGGAAGAAACATGCGCGAGACCCTGCCGCCGAACAGCACGTCGCGCACGCGCAACTTGCGGGTGTCGCGAACGCGTGGAGGGTCCCGGGCTTCATCTAATCCTTCTGCGCTGCTTGCGGACACCACGGTGAGCGGATCAGTAGAGACTGAATAGCTCGGTCAGGCGGTCCGGCATCTCGCACAACGGACGCGAGTCGGTCAGTTTGTGCTCCTCCCACAACGCCTGCAGCCGGGCCTCATCCATCACGGACGCGGCGTGCTGATCGACGATGTCGTAGTAGCGGTCGGCCAGGACGCGCGACGTGGGGTCGACGTGGCTGATGGCTACCAAACCGGTGGGCGGGCAGTCCAGGACATGGATTCGGAGGTCCGGCCGATACTGCTTTAATATCGGCAACAGCTTCCAGACATCGCCGGTCCAGAAGTTTGTCGTTTCCGTCTCGAGAGGGCCGCCGGGTAGCCACTGCCGCAATGCCATTCGAGGGTTCAACGGCATGCAGTCGTGCAGCAGGATCAATGAACGGGAACGACAAGCAGCCTCGGCGCCGATCAGATCGCGTAACAGAAACTCGAATCGGTGCATGCCATCCAGGAAGACCAGATCTACGGGTCTGCCGAACAACTCCGCCACGTTCTCGACCGCGAAGAAAGCATCCGAGGGCATCTGAAAGAAAAACGTTCGCTTGCGGTTACCGCTTCCGTCGACTTGAAGCTGGAATTGTGGGTCCACTGCGATCGCGTCACAGTTCACCAGTGCCAGCGAAGATCCGGTGCTGGTACCGACCTCCAAGTAGGTGCGTGGCGCCAGGTGGGCGTGCAGCGCTGCGAAGAAATCTAGGTACGGCACGCCGAGCATGCGGAACGAGGCGGTTGATTGATCAAACTCGTGCATCGTCACGGACCCTCTCCGTGGTGACCTGAACTCAGGATCACCTGCGGTGCAATGAGATAGCTACCACGCCCGCCGATCTGGCGAAAGCTGCCACTTCGATGGCCAATACGCTTCAAGTAGCAGGTATTAACTATCTTGCAAACACGGCGACTCCCAATGTGCTGAATGCGCTGAAGCAAGATCTCACTTCTGAGATGCGTCAGATCAACAAGATCTGCGGGTTTAAGCCATAAGCGATTTCGCGGCGGCGCTTTTCTAGGCAAGAAATCCCAAACTCTGCCGGCCGGTTCCGACCGACGGAGTGGGGTCCGTCTGTAGCGTCTTGGCCAGCAATTCGTAGTAGACGTCACGGAAGTCGGTAGTCGTCTTCAGGTCGCCGTGGTCGAGGTCGGTCGAGGCTGGGTTCGTCGCCGTAAAAGCCGCCCTTTACCGGCGCTCCGGCAACGAACACCGGGCCGGCGGTACCGTGATCCGTGCCCTGCGAAGCGTTCGCCTTCACTCGCCGCCCGAATTCCGAATACGCAAGCAGGACAACATTCTTGCCGTACCGGTCACCGGCCATCTGCTGCAGGAACGGGGTCACCGCCTCGTCGAGCGTTTGCAGTTGGCGTTGCTGCGTCCCCTTTTCGTTGGCGTGAGTGTCGAACCCACCCAAACTCACCGCGTACACCCGGGTGGGCACCGCCGCCTTCACGGCCGCCGCCACCATGCTCAGCTGGCCGGCCAGCGAGTTGTGTTTCCCTCGGACGGCGTGATCGCGCCGAACGTCGTGTCGGTGTTGCGGCTGGCACGATATGCGTCGCAGACCGCCGCCATCGCCGGTGTGTCATGGGGATCGTCAGCGCCGAGCGCATTCATCGTCGCCGCGAACCGGTCTGCTGATTCCGGCTTCTCAGACGACGTAAGGGCTGCGGCCGTGCACTTTTCACCGACCGCAAGTGGCGGCAGCACCGAGCCGATATTGACCGCACGCAGCGGGTCGTTACCGGTGGCGTCGAGCCAGCGCCCGATCCAACCGGTGGACACCGGCTCCGACGGGGAAGCGGTCTGCCAGATGTCCATTGACCGGAAGTGGCTGTGGTCCGGTTTCGGGTAGCCCGCGCCGCGCACGATCGCGAGCGTCCGGTTGTCCCACTGCTGGGCAAGGCCTTTGAGTGCCGGATTCAGCCCGAGCTGGTCGTTGAGGTGCAGAACATCGGCCGGGGCGTAGGCCAATTCGGGCCTGGCGTCGTGATAAGCGTTGTCGGCGTAGGGGATCACGGTGTTGATGCCGTCATTGCCGCCGTACATCGTCAGGAGCACCAACACGCCGCTGCCCTCGGTCAGCGGTCGCTGCTCGGCCTCCTTCATCAGCTGGGGCCAGCTGATGGCGCACGCACTCGACAACACACCAGCCGCGCCGACGCCGGCGCTGGCGAGGAGAAACTTGCGGCGATTCAACTCAGGCATCGGCATTCCCGCTATGAGGTCAGGTATTCGGGCGTGTTGACGGCGGCG
Organism: uncultured Actinomycetota bacterium; assembly: GCA_963750885.1. GTDB lineage: Bacteria > Actinomycetota > Actinomycetes > Mycobacteriales > Mycobacteriaceae > Mycobacterium. Next base: position 102,897 of record CAVVSN010000024.1, on the reverse strand, counting down.
GCGACGAGTTGAACCGGCTTGCGCACCAACGGGTCCAGGGCGGCAACTGTCCGGTCGGTCCATGCGCCGACCCCGATCAGGTAGCCGACGGCGTCGATCCGGTCGTCCGCGGAGGCGTCCTCGACGGTGGACAGGTCACCGTTGCGCGCGAACTGACTCGCCGCCCGCATCCGTACGTCGGCACTGGCGGTGGACATCCAGACCCGGCCGTGTGGCCAGCCACCGACGTCTGGTGGGTAGAACGGACGCTGGCCGAGCGCCCGTAACGTGGTGTTGACCATTTTCAGCCGCGCCGCGTTGTCGATGGGGACCTGCAATGTCCGCATCACTCCGACAAGCCACTCGACGGGGGTATTGACGATCGCCGCGCGGCTGTTGACGAATTCGTCGTCGGTGAGGATCGCCCGGGTCAGCGCACGCAAGTCGCGGTGAGCGCCGTACGCGGCGACAAACCGATCTAGAGACTCAGGAGACGGCGGGGTGTCAGACGCCAACTGCTGCCACAGTCGCCCCGCGACATACTGCGGCGATTTCGGCTGGGCCAGAACAGCGTCACAGAAGCCGGCCGCGTCAAAATTCGCAGTGACGCCGAATATCGTCTTGGCCGTGTGGTCGTGCCGCTTGGGCACCAGCATGGTCTGTCCGGTGGCGGGTCGAATGGTCCACCCGGTCAACGCCCTTGCGCTCTGGCGGACATCGTCTTCGCTGTAACCGTTGCCGTGCCCGAGCGCGAACAGTTCCATGAATTCGCGTGCGAGATTTTCGTTAGGCGCCTTAGCGGTGCTGGTCTGAGCGTCCAGCCAATGCATCATCGCGGCATCGGTCAACATGGAGTAGGCGAGCGTGCGGAAATCCCCGAGCGACTGAGTGCGGAGCTTCTGGTTCTGTGCCGCCATGGCCGAGGCGGACCGTACCTTTTCGGCGGAGGTGGCAAAGTGGTTGTGCCACAGCAAGGTGAGCTTCTCGTGAATCGGCTGGTGAACGGCGACCATGCGGCGTAACCACCAGCCCGACAGTTCGGTCAGTTGTTCGTTGGCCCGTTGGCGGAACTCTTTGCGCTCCGACATCGACGCGCCTTTGCCGGGGCCGCGCAGGGTCGGTGGCGTTGGCATCGGTGTCGCTATTGCGCCCGGGTCGGCCGCCGGGTCCGCACGCAGAGCGGCGTCGACGTAGGCAGGCCAATTCTGCTTGGCGACGGCGTCGACCTGTGTGCCTGTCACACCGAAGCCGGTCCGGCGCAGCAGACGCGCGGTGGTGATCCACCCATCCGACTGGCCGGCCATGCGTCAACTGTGCCGGAGTTTCCTTGCGTTTTGCTTGCGATACTGCGTAGAGGCGGTCTCGCTTGGCTGAGGATTCACTGAAGCTTCTGCGGCCGCGCGTGTGGACAGCGGGAGTCGCGTCGCGCGCCCGCGTGCAAATGTTCGCGGTGATGACGGAACCATTCCTTGGCAGCGACGCGTTGGCCCGTAGGCTCCTTAGTCGCCACCAATTGCGAACTCAATACCGAGCCGTCTTGCCGAACGTGTATTTGCCGAAACAGATAAAGCCATCCCTGGAGCAGCGCATAGTCGCGGCGTGGCTATGGTCGGGCCGACGGGGGACCATCGCTGGAACCGCGGCCGCCGCGCTGCATGGCGCCAAGTGGATCGATGAGAATGTTCCAGTTGAGTTGGTACACGTCAGCCCGCGCGCGCCGCAGGGGGTCGTGACCCACCGCGACGTACTGCGTGAGGGTGAGATGCAGACTCTCGCCGGTCGTTCAGTCACCACACCCGAACGCACTGCCTTCGACATCGGGCGGCGTTCGTTGCCCCGTACCGCTGTCGCAGGACTTGACGCACTCGCTCGCGCAACCGGTTTCAAGGTCGACGACGTGCTGAGCATCGCCAGCTGCCATCCCGGAGCTCGTGGACTCCGTCAGCTCGAAACCGTGCTTGAGGTCGTCGACCCGGGCGCGCAATCACCGCGCGAAAGTTATCTGCGGCTGCTCCTCATCGAGGCTGGTCTGCCTCGCCCCCGCACCCAGATTCCGGTGCTTGGCGCGGACGGCCTTCCGATCGCTTACCTCGATATGGGCTGGCCAGATCTCATGGTCGCCGTCGAATACGACGGTGACCATCATCGACTCGACCGACGGCAATACCTCAAAGACATTCGGCGGATGGAGCTCCTGGAGCGGCTGGGGTGGCTCATCATCCGGGTGGTCGTCGAAGACCGGCCCGCTGAAATAGTGCGACGGGTGCGGAGTGCGTTGGAAGCCCGGCGTTCGAGCGTGCAATGACGGTCTCGAGTGTGCCGGCAGGTCGCCCCCGCCCGTCGAAACCCCACCTACGATGCACAGTCGAAGCCCAGGACGCACAGTCGAAAATCAGCAGAAGAGGCTTGCGGCCCAGCTAGAAAGTGCTGATCGGCCGAACCCGGTTCGCCATGTCGATCAGCTTGTAGCGGTGCGCCTGAGTAGGCGCCACCCGGGCCAATCCGCGCAGTGACGCCTCGACTCCAAGCCGCAGCCCGTGCTCGGTGAACGGGAAGCCAAGAATGTGGTTGGTGCTCGCCTCGTTCTCGCCCAGCCAGTCCAGGGCGCTACCCAGCACCAGCGCCCGGATCTGCAACACACGCGGCTCGGTGGGCGGTAGTGCCTCGACCCGCCGCGCCGCATCGCGGATCTGATCCTCGGTGATCTCGCCGGCCGACCGGCCCGACAGCAGCGTGACGGCGCTGGTCAGTCGTGCGGTGGTGAAATACCTTGACGTAGCCGGGACTTCGTCGAGTGTGCGTACCGCCCCGCCACGATCTCCCTCGACCGACTGAGCCCGCGCCAGCCCGAAGCCCGCCGAGATCACCCCGTCGTCGGTTTTCCACACCTCGTCGTAGTACTTGTGTTCGTCTGAGGTGCCGGCCAATTCGGCGGTCGCGGCCAGGGCCATCTTCGGCGCCAGCTCGCCCGGGAAGGTGTCCAGTACTTCGCTGAAATGCTTGCTCGCCGAGTCATAGTCGCCGGTGAGTAACTCAGAAACAGCGCGATACCACACCAACCGCCAACGCCATCCCACCCGCTCGGCCAGGTCGTCGAGCTTGCGGGTGGCCTTGGCGACGTCGCCGAGGTCCAGTAGGGCTCGAACCTCCATCAGCGGGAGCTCGACGGAGTCCGACAGGTCGATCTCCTCGGAATCCACTGCGCCGTGCCGGAATGCGCGCAGCGAATCCAGGGTCTGCACTGGCTGCGACAAAACGGTCGCCTGCAACAGCGGCGCAGCGACGTCGGTCGGATCCACCAGCGGCACCTGCAGCGCGGTGACAATCTCCTTGGCAGTCAGCTTCTCTGAGTGCACATGGCCATCGAGGTAAACGTCGGTGTGGGCAACCAGCAGGGATTCACCGAACGTCGCGCGGCTGCGCGAAAAGATGGTCGACAGGCTCGGTCGTCGGACCCCGGTGTCCTGCGCGACCACCTCACGCAGTACACCCGAGAGCTGACCGGACATCTCCTCGGCACTGCCGAATCGCCGGCTCGGGTCCGGATCGATTGCGCGGCGCAGTAATCGGCCGAACGAGTCGTACTCAGCCAGCACCGGGTCATCTTCGGGAAGGCCGTCGACGTAGCGTCCGCCGCGGGCACGCAGCTTCAACGTCAGTGCCGCAAGAGTGCGGCCGACGGTGTAGATGTCGCTGGCCACCGTCGGGCCGGTCCGCACGATCTCGGGCGCCTGGTAACCCGGTGTGCCGTACAGGTAGCCGAATGAGTTCATCCGCGACACCGCGCCCAAGTCGATCAGCTTGAGCTGCTCTTCGGTGAGCATGATGTTTTCCGGTTTGAGATCGTTGTAAACCAGGCCGATGGAGTGCAGATAACTCAGGGCCGGAAGAATTTCCAGTACGTAGGCGATGGCCTCGGCGACCGCCAGCCTGTCACCCTTGCGTCGCTTGAGTGACTGCCCACCAACGTATTCCATGACGATGTAGCCGACCGGCTCACCATGCTGGTCGGTGTGCTCGACGAAGTTGAAGATCTGCACGATCGACGGGTGGACCACCTCGGCGAGGAATCGCCGCTCCGCCATGGCAATCGCCTGCGCTTCGGCATCGCCGGAATGCACCAGACCTTTGAGCACCACCGGGCGATCGTTGACGTTGCGGTCGAGCGCCAGGTACACCCAGCCCAGTCCACCGTGCGCGACGCAACCCTCGATGACGTATTGCCCCGCGACCACGTCACCCGGATTGAGCTGCGGCAGAAACGAGTACGGGCTTCCGCAATAGGGGCAATCGCCTTCCGACTGCGCTTTTTCGTCCTCGCTGGACCGACCCACCGGCCGTCCACAGTTCCAGCAGAAGCGCTTCGATTCCGGCACAACCGGATTGGGCATCAACGCTTCGAGTGGATCGATGTCGGGAATCCGCGGAATCTCGACCAATCCGCCGCCCAGTCGGCGGATCGGAGCACGGGTGGCGGGCTTCGTCCGCTCGGTGGGAATGGTTTCGCTGAGCAGCCCGGAAAATTCACTGTCGTCATCGTCGAAGTCCGGCCGGAAGATCGCCTGGGTGGCGATCGGGCGACTCTGCGCGGACGAGTCCACCATCGAGTCGGCAGGCTGGGTACCGGGACCCACGTCGTCCGCGTCCTGAGTGTCCAGATCCTCCGGCTGCTCGGCCATCAGTCCACGTACCTCGGATTCGGCGGCGCCGGCGCGGGACCCAGAACGGTCAACCACTTGCGGTACAACGTATTCCACGTGCCGTCGCGGCGGACCCGCTCCAGCGTTCCGTTGACGAACTTGACCAGTCCGGTGTTGTCCAACTGGACCCCGATGCCGTAGGGCTGCGTGCCCATGTTCGGCCCGACGATGTGCAGGTAGGGGTCCTGAGAAACCAGGCCGGCCAGAATCGAGTCATCGGTGCTCACCGCATCGACCTGCCGCTGCTGCAGCGTCACCAGGCAATCGGCCCAGTTGACCACTTCGACCACAATCGGTGGCGGCGTGATCTCGCGGATCCGGTGCAGCGACGTGGTGCCCTTCGCCACGCAGACCCGCTTGCCGGACAGATCCGCCGGCTTGGTGATCGGCGAGTCCCGCGGGGCCAGAATGCGTTGGGAGGCATCGAGATAGACGGTGGAGAAGTTGACTTGCTTGCGCCGGTCACAGGTGATCGTCATCGTCTTGACGACGGCGTCGACCTCGCCCTTCTGCAGCGCGGTGACGCGCTCGTCCGACGACAGGATCCGATACTCCACTTGCGCCGGGTTACCGAAGATGTCGCGTGCCACCTCGCCCGCGATGTCGACGTCGAAGCCCACGATCTCGCCGCTGATCGGATCGCGGAAGCTGAACAGGTTGCTCCCGATATCCAGTCCCACGATCAGCCTGCCGCGGGCGCGGATGTTGGCCACCGCGGCGTCGGCGTCGGCGGGGTTGTCGAACGGGCGCAGGCTCGCGGTGGGGTCGCAATTGTTGGCGGTCTTGTCCGGCGACAGCGGCGGCTGAGGGGGCATCTCCTGCATGCCGGCCGGTGTGGGTGGCGGCAACGTCGGGGCGGGCGGCACCACCATCGAACCCGACTCGCTGCAGCCGGCCAGCAATGTGGCGGTTGCCGCAACGGCGCACAACATCCGGAGCGGCCGCGCCCTCATCGGTACTCCATGAGTCGCGGCCACAACCCGAGCGCGACCGCCACCGCCGCGCCCAAGCTGAGCACGATGGCGCCCACCGTGGCACCGGACAGTCCCCGTCGCGCATTCAAAACGTCGTCGCGCAATTCATGGCGACTCTGCTCCATCGCTTTCACCAACGCGCGATCGAGCTTGTCGAAGGCGGGCGTGGAGTCATCCTCGCCGCTGCCCAACGCCACCTGGGTGGCGGCACGGTAGTTACCGACCGAGATGTAGGAGTTGATCCGGTCATCGGCCCGCCGCCACTGGTTCAGCACTTGGTCGGCGCCCTGCAAATCGTTTTTGTCCACGGCATCGCCACGAGCGAGGTACTCGTCGAGTTGCTTGTGCATGGCGTCGATGCGTTCGTAGAAGGACTGTTTCCGGACCTCTTCGTCCCCGCGCCGAATCAGAGACAGAGTCTCGTCGGCACGTGCCTGCTGCGCACTGATGGACAGATTGGTAACCGTCTTCAGTGACTCTGCCGCAGTGTTTTTGGCGCTACGGCTGCCGCTGGTGGATATCGCGAGCGCGGTTCCCACCCACACCACCATAACGAGAATTGCCAGCGCACCGCCGACAAGACCCGGGTTGATCCGCCGTTTGGTGCGGCGGGCCAGCCAGCGGTGAGAGAACGCGCCGAATATCGCCGTGGCCAAAACGACCAGGATCACCGGAGCGGGAATCTGGGTCGAGGCCGTGGTCTCGGTGTCCACCCGCTCCGCCGTCTGGCTGTAGAGCCGCGCGGCGTCCGGCAAAATCGACGACTGCATCAGCGTCGACGCCTCGGACAGGTACGAAGATCCGACGGGGTTGCCCGCCCGGTTGTTGGTTCGGGCGATCTCGATCAGCCCGGTGTACACCGCCAACTCGGCATTGACCCGCCCGAGCAACTGGACCAGCGGCTCGTCGGTCAGACCACTCGACGCCCTGGTCACGGCCACCGCCGCATCGGTGATCGCCTGCTCGTAGCGCTGCCGGACGGTTCGCGGCTCCGCCTGGGCGATGAAGGCCGTCGCAGCGGCGGCGTCGGCCACCGACAGCGTGGTGTAGAGCCGCGCGGCCGCGAACGCCAGCGGCTCGGTGTGGCTCAGCACGGTGGTCAGCGCGTGCTGTCGTTGGTCGATGGTATTCGAGGTGGCGAAGGCGCTGAGCGCACCGAGGATGACCACCACAAGACCGATCGACAGGATGCGGCCGGGCGTGGTCGCCACGAACCACCACCGGGGGTGGGCCGGTTCGATCGGCGACCGCGAACCCAGCGGCTCAGTCGACGGGTGCGCCAACTCAACGGTCACGTCTGTGCGGACCTCATTTCTCGGGCGTGGGTGTCACGAACGGTATTAATGGAAGTCTAAGAGCCTTTTCCTGAGATGCGGGGACCTGCTTACTCAGATTTCCCGACTCGTTACCGGTCTGCGACACAGGCCGCGCCATTCATGCGGGCTGCTTATCCTGAACGCGTGCGCGGCGACGGTGACGGATGGGTGGTGTCCGACACCGGCAGTGCTCACTGGGGTCGATTCGGTGCGGCGGGCCTGTTGCTTCGAGCGCCGCGTCCGGATGGCTCACCGGCGGTGTTGCTGCAGCACCGCGCGCCCTGGAGCCACCAGGGCGGCACGTGGGGTCTGCCGGGCGGCGCCCGCGACAGCCACGAGAGTCCCGAAGAAGCCGCGGTCCGGGAGGCTCACGAAGAAGCCGGCCTGTCAGAGCGATTCGTGTCGGTGCGCGGGACCCTGGTCACCGCGCAAGCGAGTGGCACCGACTGGACGTACACCACCGTCGTCGCCGATGCGCCCGAACAACTGCAGACCGTGGCCAACTTCGAGAGCGCCGAGATGCGCTGGGTCGGCGAGGACGAGGTGGAGGGGCTGCCGCTGCACCCCGGCTTCGCGGCCAGCTGGCAGCGGCTGCGCGCCGCGTCCGAGATTCTGCCGCTCGGCCATGACGATCAGCTGCGGCGCAACCTGCCGCGCACGATCGAGATCGACCAGGTCTTCATCTGGTGCATCGCGGGCGGGCCCGATCAGGAGCCGTCGCAGCTGAGCTCCCGGATCAGCTCGCTGCTGCAAGTGCCGAACTGAGCTGCTGCGCCGCGGCCCGCGGATCCTCCGCGGCGGTGATGGCCCGGACGACGACGATCCGCCGCGCGCCGGCCGCCAGAACTTCGGGTAGGCGATCCGCGTCGATGCCGCCGATGGCGAACCACGGCTTGTCGCACGCCAGCGCGGCGGTCGACCGCACCAGCGCCAGCCCGGGAGCGGAGCGACCCGGTTTGGTGGGCGTCGGCCAACACGGCCCGACGCAGAAATAGTCGACGTCCTCGGCGACCGCGGCGCCGACCTGCGCCTGATCGTGCGTCGACCGGCCGACCAGCACGTCCGGGCCGATGATGTCGCGCGCCACGGTCAGCGGTAGGTCGTCTTGGCCCAGGTGCAGAACGGCGGCTCCGGCCGCGCGGGCGATGTCGGCGCGGTCGTTTACGGCCAGCAGCGCGCCGTGTCGGCGGGCGGCGTCGGCGAGCACCTCGAGCGCCGCCAGCTCGTCACGCGCCTCCAGCGGGCCCAGCCGCTGCTCGGCGGCCGAACCCTTGTCGCGCAGCTGAATGACGTCCACCCCGCCGGCCAGTGCGGCGTCGGCGAATTCGGCCAGGTCACCGCGGTCGCGACGGGCGTCGGTGCACGAGATAGAGCCTGGCGCGGGCGAGCCGATCACTTTCGTGCACACCGAGACGCTAACGACTAGCGTGGTCAGTCGACACGGGAGTCCCGCGCACGGGGGCTGAGAGTGGGCGCGTCGGCCCTTACCGTCAACCTGATCCGGATCATGCCGGCGAAGGGAGTGAAGATGCCACCGGACTCGGGATCGCTGGCCGTCATCGGCGGCGGCGTGATCGGGCTGTCGGTTGCGCGCCGCGCGGCTCAGGCCGGTTGGTCGGTGCGAGTGCACCGTTCGGGGCTACCCGGCGCCTCCTGGGTGGCCGCGGGGATGCTGGCACCGCACAGCGAAGGCTGGCCGGGTGAAGAGCGACTACTGCAGCTGGGCCTGGAATCGCTGCGGCTCTGGCGCGAAGGCGGATTCACCGACGGCTTACCCGCGCAGGTGATCACCGCGCGGGAGTCGTTGGTGATCGCCGTCGACCGCGCTGACGTGGCCGACTTGCATACGGTCGCGGACTGGCTGACCGCGCAGGGGCATCCGGTGGCGTGGGAGTCGGCGGTACGCGACGTGGAACCAATGCTGGCGCAAGGTATTCGACACGGCTTCCGGGCACCGACCGAGCTCGCAGTCGACAACCGTGCCCTGCTCGACGGGCTGTCGGCGGCCTGCGAACAGCTCGGCGTCGAGTGGGACGGGCCGGTCACCGACCTGGCGACGGTGGCGGCCGACACGGTCGTGATCGCCAACGGTGTCGACGCTCCGTCGTTGTGGCCCGGTCTGCCGATTCGGCCGGTGAAAGGCGAAGTGCTGAGATTGCGCTGGCGCAAGGGGTGTATGCCCGTGCCGCAGCGGGTAATTCGCGCTCGCGTGCATGGACGTCCGGTATACGTGGTGCCACGTGCCGACGGTGTGGTCGTCGGCGCCACCCAGTACGAGCACGGTCGCGACACCGCGCCCGCCGTTTCCGGAGTGCGGGATCTGCTCGACGATGCGTGCGCGGTGATGCCGGCGCTCGGCGAGTACGAGTTCGCGGAGTGCATCGCCGGTTTACGCCCGATGACTCCGGACAATCTGCCGTTGGTGGGACGACTCGATGCGCGAACGCTGGTCGCGGCCGGCCACGGCCGGTCGGGGTTCCTGCTGGCGCCGTGGACGGCTGAACAGATTGTGTCCGAACTCAATGTGGTTGGAGCGCCGTGCTGATCCGTGTCAATGCCGATGATCTCGAGGTCGACGATCGTATGACCGTGGCGGGACTGCTGCAGTCGCTGGGCTACCCGGACCGCGGCATCGCGGTCGCCGTCGACCAAGCCGTCCTGCCTCGATCAAGTTGGACGGCAACACTTTCTGAAGGCGCGAACATCGAGGTCGTGACGGCGGTGCAGGGTGGTTGATTCCAAGCTGACCATCGCGGGCCGCAGCTTCACCTCGCGGCTCATCATGGGCACCGGGGGTGCGACCAACCTCGCCGTCCTCGAAGAAGCGCTGATCGCTTCCGGTACCGAGTTGACGACGGTCGCGATGCGCCGCGTCGACGCGGAGGGTGGCACCGGCATGCTCGATCTGCTGAGCCGCCTGGGTATCACGCCGCTGCCCAACACCGCGGGTTGCCGCAGCGCCGCCGAGGCGGTACTCACCGCGCAACTCGCCCGCGAGGCGCTCGGCACCGAATGGATCAAGCTGGAAGTGATCGCCGACGACCGAACACTGCTACCCGATGCGATCGAGTTGGTCCGTGCCGCAGAGCAATTGGTCGACGACGGCTTCGTGGTGCTGCCCTACACCAACGACGACCCGGCGCTGGCCAAGCGGCTGGAAGACACCGGATGTGTGGCAGTGATGCCGCTCGGTTCGCCGATCGGGACCGGCCTGGGAATCGCCAACCCGCACAACATCGAGATGATCGTCGCTCAAGCCGGCGTACCCGTCGTGCTCGACGCCGGTATCGGAACGGCCAGTGACGCCGCGCTGGCGATGGAATTGGGTTGCGATGCAGTGCTACTGGCCACCGCCGTGACCCGGGCCACCGATCCGCCCACGATGGCCGCGGCGATGGCCGCCGCCGTCACCGCCGGCTATCTGGCCCGGCGCGCCGGACGTATCCCGAAGCGGTTCTGGGCTCAGGCGTCGAGTCCCGACCTGTGAGCCGGTACGTGGCGCTCGGCAGCTCAATGGCCGCCGGGCCCGGGATCCGGCCGACCGCACCCGGGGCGCCGTTCGGATCGGGCCGCTCGGCACGAAACTATGCCCATCTGGTTGCCGAGCGGTTGGGCCTCGACCTTGTCGACGTCACCTTCTCCGGCGCCACCACCGCGAACGTGCTCACCGAGCGGCAGCGCGGCGCCCCGCCTCAGATCGAGGCGTTGGACGGCACCGAAGACGTGGTGACGATCACCATCGGCGGCAACGACGTCGGATACGTGCCGCTGCTGATGGGTGCGTCGCTTCCGGGCCTGGCGCGCAGACTGCCCGCCATCCGCGAGCTGCTCGACCGCGACGCCCGGATCAAAGCGTTCGACGGGATCGGTGCGGCCCTGCAGGCCGTCGGTACCGCGGTACGCCAGCGGGCGCCGCAGGCCCGGGTGATGTTCGTCGACTACCTCACGCTGTTACCCGCAGCCGGTGTACCTGCGGCTCCGCTGTCGGCTGAACACGCCGAGCTGGGTCGATTGATCGCCACCCGCCTCGAGGAAGCCACCGCGGAAGCAGCCGAGGCCACCGGATGCGCGATCGTGCGCGCGGGACAGGCGAGCCGCGACCATCACGCCTGGTCGCCAGATCCGTGGACAGTGGCAGCGGGCTGGCCACTCCCGTGGCGCCCAGCGCCGTTTCACCCCAACGCGGTAGGTATGCGGGCCGTGGCCGACATGATCACGGGGCCGGCCGGCAGCATCTGATTAGTTTCTCCGTGCCTGGGTAGATCAAGAGCGACCATGCAGCAATTACTGCCGAGGGGCTATCCCGTCGACATGACTCTGAAAGCACCTGTGCACCGTCGTGGATTCGATCATTCGGCGCTCTTTTACGAATCGGAGCGCGAATACGTCGACTCGCTGGTGGACTTTATCGCTGAGGGACTAGAGCAGGGTCAACCCATTTTGGTCGTGGTGCCAGGGGACCGGCTGGCCGCATTGCGCAGCGCACTGGGCGACGATGCGGACGGCGTCACGATGGCCGACATGGTCGAGTTCGGCCGCAATCCCGGGCGCATTCTCGCCGGGCAGTACTCCTTCGTTGAACGTCACCCGGACCAGCACGTCCGCCTTATCGCCGAGCCGGCCTGGGCGGGCCGAACGGAACACGAGTACCTCGCCTGCATGCAGCATGAGGCGCTGGCCAACATCGCGTTCTCGGGTTCCAGCATCACGGGTCTGTGCCCGTACGACGCGTCGTGTCTGAACGAGAGCGTCCTGGCGCACGTCCGCCTCACCCATCCCCAGGTCTGGATGGGCGGGTCGCGCAGACACTGCCCGGAATACGCGGTCGACGCCGCACTCGAGCGGTGCAATCAGCCGCTGGTGACCAGTGCGGCCGCCGTGACCTACACCGTTGAGCATGCGCACGACCTGTCCGGCGCCCGCAGATCCGCCGAACGGTACGGCCGGCTGCTCGGGATGGCGCCGGATCGGGTTGCCGACCTGCTTCTGGTGACCACCGAGTTGGCCACCAACAGCCTCGATCACGCCGGAGGTCCGTGCCAGCTCGCGTTCTGGTACGACAGCGGCTTCGTGGTCTGCGAGGCACGCGATATGGGCCAGTGGGCGGACCCACTGGCGGGGCGACGACCGCCGGGCGCGACCGGCGCCGGTCCATACGGGTTGTTCGTGGTCAACGCGATCGCTGACCTGTTGCGCACCCACACGACGTCCGCCGGAACCACCGTCCACGCTTATCTACGGCGCGAAGACCCCGCCGAAGCGGCAAGCTGACACGGGACCAGATGCGGGGTGCGAGTTGCGGCGTGCGTCTAACCTGGGGCGCGATGGCTATCAAATCAAAAACACTGCTCGTCGCTGTCGCGGCGCTGATGTTGGCAACCGGCGGATGCGATTCCTCGGACACCGCCAACTCGAGGAAGTCGATATCGGCCCCCGACTTCGCGGCCTCGCTGCGCGGCCGGGTCACCACCGACGCGATGATGGCCCACCTGACCAAGTTGCAGGACATCGCCAACGCCAACAACAACACCCGGGCGGTCGGTACTCCGGGCTACGACGCCAGCGTCGACTACGTGGTTGGAAAGTTGCGGGACAAGGGTTTTGACGTACAGACGATGCAGTTCGAGGCGCACGTGTTCCATGCCGAGCCGGGGTCGGTGACCGTCGCCGACAAGAAGATCGACGTACGGGCGCTGGAATACAGCCTCGGCACACCGCCGGTCGGGGTGACCGGTCCGCTGGTCGCGTTCCCGCTCGATGGAAGCCTGGGCTGTAATCCCACCGACTTCGACAACCTCCCCGTCAACGGTGCCGTCGTGATGGTGGATCGCGGCACCTGCCCGTTTTCCCAGAAGGCGAAAGCCGCCGCGCAAAAGGGCGCGGTGGCGATGGTGGTGGCGGACAACGTGGTCGAGGAGCGCATCGCGGGCACCCTCAGCGAGACCAACGACGTCAAGATCCCGGTCGTCGGGGTCACCAAATCCGACGGCGCTCTGCTGCGCACGATCGCGGGGCCCGCGACGGTTCAGGTCGCCGCCGAGACCAAGAACGTCTCGGCCCGCAATGTGGTCGCGCAGACCAAGACCGGTTCGAGCAGCGATGTGGTGATGATCGGGGCGCACCTCGACAGCGTCCCCGAGGGGCCCGGCATCAACGACAATGGATCCGGTGTGGCGGCGGTGCTGGAAACCGCTCTGCAACTGGGCAACTCGCCGGGGGTCCACAACGCGGTGCGGTTCGGCTTCTGGGGTGCCGAGGAACTCGGGCTGATCGGTTCCCGCAAGTACGTGGAGTCGTTGGATATCAACGCGCTCAAAGACATTGCGTTGTATTTGAACTTCGACATGCTTGCCTCGCCCAACCCGGGCTACTTCACCTACGACGGCGACCAGTCACTGTCGGCAGACAAGCGGGGCAGCCCCGTTGTTCCCGAAGGCTCCGCCGGCATCGAGCGGTCGCTAGCCGCCTACCTCAACTCCGCCGGGAAAACCCCGCAGGACACCTCGTTCGATGGCAGGTCCGACTACGACGGCTTCACCGTCGCCGGCGTCCCGGCGGGCGGGCTGTTCTCCGGTGCCGAGAACAACAAGTCGGCAGATGAAGCCAAGCTCTGGGGTGGTCCCGCGGACCAGCCGTTCGACCCGAACTATCACAAGAGCACGGACACCCTGGAGCACATCGACCGTGGCGAGTTGGGCATCAACGGCGGCGGGGTTGCCTATGCCACTGGCCTTTACGCGCAGGATCTCGCCGGTCGCAACGGCGTTCCCGTCCGTGGAGACCGAACCCGCCACGAGCTAGCCAAGAAATGAGGCGAGGCTAGAGGCCAGGCAGACAGATTGGCGCGCCGTAGCAAGGGCCCGGACCGTGTGGCGGCGGAGTTGCTCCGTCCCAGACGAATTCGCCCGCATTGCCCATACCGCCGACCGGGACCCAGTACCAGGTGTGGCAGATATTGGTGTCCCAGTGGACGTCTTGCTCGGGCAGGGGTTGTCCCGGACACCAATGGTGCGGTTGCGAGAAATTGTCCCCGGGCTGAGCCTGCGCGGTAGCCATGGCGAGGCCCATGCCGGCGACCGCGAGGCCGCCCGAGAGCAGTGCAGCGGCGACGGCACGCCGCGATATGTGTGTTGTGTTCATGGCGATCACGGTACGACGCGGCGCTGAATGCATTCTTAATGCGGCGTCTCAGTCGCCGGTGCGCTCGAATTTGTCCTCGAAATCGCCTCCGGCGCAGGTGCTTCCGATCGTCTCGTTGTGGCCGTGGCCGGCAAGCAAGGGGATAGGATCCTGCAGCGGGTCGGGCAGCGGATATTCGGCGCTGAGTTTGATCTGCGCGGTGCCGCCGGTGTTGCAAGGCACGGTTCCCTCGTCGTCGCGGGTCCATTTCCCGCCGCCGAAGACGAGTGGCACAACCCCGTCGATGGCATGGAACAGGCTCATGCACCGATCGCCGTTGCGTAGGCACACGGTACGGACACTGAGATCGTCTTGCCCCGGTGCGGAGCCGCCGTTCGCGTAGGTGATCGTCTCGTGGTAGCGACCGTGCAGGGCTGTCGATGGAGATGCCGCCCGTGGCGGCAAGGACGCCGGGTCGGGGACTTTGGTGAGATCGGGATCGCCGGTGCGGGTGAAGGTGACGGTGCGCTTGGCGGCGCTGCAGCTGTTGATGGTGGATCGGGTGGTTTCCCCGGTCAGGGTGCCGTCGGGTTGTGGATGCAGGGTGAACACCACCCAGACTTCGGTGGGTGCGTCATTGCAGGGCGTTGAACCTAGGCCCACCGCAACCCAATTGGAGCCCACCTGATCGAACACCAGATTCGAGACGAGCACGATTCCGCTGCCACCGGTGTATGAGGCCGTCGCGATGCAGCCGCCCGCGCCGCAGTTGGAGCGGACGTCCCAGGTGCCTGTCATCGGCGGTGCGCCGGTGGCCGGTTTGCCCTCGAGGTCGGTGCCCGGACCGTAGTCGGCGCGATAGGTTCCGGAGAACGTGTGCACGACGGCCGCCGATGGTGTGGTCGGAGCCTGATCGTGACGCTGGATCATCAGCACGCCACCCACCACGGCCGCCACTACTACCGCTGCGCTGACCGCCAGTGCGGCAATCAGTTTCGGCCGCGCCACCCGTCGGGTCGGGGTCATCAGGGTAGGTGCAGGTTCGGGCACGGTCGGCGCCAGTGGGGGAGCCCGGTGCACGTGGCCGGACGGCGGATTCAGGGCGTAGTTCAGTTCTCTGGCGAATTCCCCGCAGCTGGCGAACCGGTCCGCGGGAGACTTGGCCATCGATCTGGTCAGCACCTGATCCAGCGCGGCCAATTCCGGCCGACGTTCCCCCACCGACGGTATCGGCGCCGCAACATGTTTGGTGATCACTACCGCAGGGTTGGAGTCGACATACGGCGGCGCACCCGTCAGCAGGTCAAATGCGGTGCAGGCCAACGCGTACTGGTCGGTGCGCCCGTCGAGGGGTTCGCCCCGCAACTGCTCGGGTGCCGCGTAGGCCATGGTGCCGACCGCCATGTTCGTCGCGGTCAGCCCGGCCGGGTCGTCGATAAGGCGTGCAATACCGAAGTCGGCCAGAAAGATTCGGTGCGCTTTGGGGTCGAGCAGTACGTTGGCTGGTTTGACGTCGCGGTGCAACAGACCCTGCTGATGTGCGTAGTCCAGCGCTGACGCGACGGCGGTGATGATCTCCACCGCTTGACCGGCAGGCAATCCCTGCGGGTGGTGCTCGCGTATCAGCCGGGACGCATCGGTGCCCCCGACGTAGTCCATCGAGATCCACAACTGCCCGTCATATTCGCCGCGGTCGTGGACACCCAGAATGTTGGGATGCGACAGGCTGGCAGTCAGATCCGCTTCGCGCAGAAACCGCTCCCGGTACTCCGGGTCGGCGGTCCACTGCGTGGGCAACACCTTGAGCGCATCCTGCCGCGGCAACCGCGGATGAGCGGCCAGATACACCGTTCCCATGCCGCCAGCGCCCAGCACGCGCAGGATCGTGTATCCCGCGAACGCTTCGCCTACCGACACCGGCATGGGCAGATCCTATCTGGAAGCTATGCTGCTTTTGTTTAGCTGGCGAAGGCTGGTGACGCGGAAACATCATGATGGCCGATGAGTTGGGTACCGGGCAGTCCTTTGCGGCGGCCCAATTTGGCGTGTTGGGCCCGTTGCAGGTGCGCATGGGCGATCGATTGGTGCCGTTGGGCACGCCGAAGCAGCGTGCCGTGCTGGCGATGTTGATCGTCAATGCGAATCGGCCGGTGAGCATCGATTCGCTCATCGGTGCCGCATGGGATCAGCGGCCGCCGCACGGAGCCCGAGCCACGTTGCACGCCTATATCTCCAATTTGCGTCGGTTGATGAGTGACGCGGGCATCGACCGTTCCGTGCTGGCGAGCATGCCGCCGGGGTATCAGCTGTCCATCAGCGATGATCAGTACGATTTCGGCCGCTTCATCGCCGAGAGAAACGCGGGCGTGCAGGCCGCGGCCGACGCACAATTCGAGCAGGCCGGCCGGCACCTGTTGGTTGCCCTTGATCAGTGGCGCGGCCCGGTCCTGGAGGACCTGAGCGACTTTCATTTCGTGGAGACCCTGGCCGCGGCCCTCGACGAAGAGAAGGTGCTCGTTCACATCGCACGTGCGGAGGCCGAAATTGCCTGCGGTAGACCACATACCGTGATCTCCGAACTCGAGGCACTGACCACCACGCACGGCTATCGGGAACCGTTATGGGCGCAGCTGATCACCGCTTACTACTTGGCGGACCGCCAATCCGACGCCTTGGATGCTTACCTGCGGCTGAAAGACCTGCTGGCAGAGGACTTGGGTATCGATCCGGGATGGACGATCCGGGAACTCTACGAGCGGATCCTGCGCCAAGAGCCGCTGGATGCGCGCAAGGTTGCCCAAACACATGCCGAAGACACCATTATCGCGCAGTCGGACAACGCAATCCGCGTCCGTGGCCCCGTTGTCGCGGCCCTGGTTGGCTCGGACGGGCGACGCCATGCGCTGGCCGGCACTGCAACCCGGATAGGCCGAAGCCCAGACAACGACATCGTGCTGTCCGACGCCAAGGTGAGCCGCCACCACGCCGTCATTGCCGATGATGGTCGCACAATGCTGATCACCGATTTGGGATCGGCGAATGGAGTCCGCGTGCGCCGCACCCGCATCGACCCCAGTGCCGAACTGCACAACGGCGACCGCATCCGGATCGGCGACGAGGAGTTCACCCTCGATACCGGCGCCGACCCACCGCTGCGTTAAGGATCCAGTAAGCGCTGTCCCGGACAGTGAGCGAGCGCAGGTGTTGCACCGCAGCACCGCGACCTCACGAAAGGACCGCGCACATGAAGATTCTGCCCCCCAACATCGAAGAACAAATCGACCGCGTCGACCGCAACCGCAGCCTGATCATCGGGATCAGTACAGGGCTGGTTGCCTTTTGGTGCCTCTACCGGGTGCTGTGGTCGATCTACCTCTCGATCACGTACGACTTCCTGTTCGGGTCGCTGGTGTTCTCCATCGTCTTGTGGGGTGTGATCGGTGTCGTCGCGACGATCGCCGCCACCGCCTTCCTCACTCGCTACGCCAAGCGTCCCTGAGCCGGGACGATGATCAATTCCGCCTATCGACCCGAGCCCCCTCAGCTACTGCCCACCACCGTCGCCGACGGACGCGCCCCCGGCGTGTACTACCGCATCGACGGAGAGTTGGTGCCGGTGCTGCACGTCTGGCTCGACGGCAGCGTGCCGGTGTTTTTCGAGCATCACGTCATATTGTGGAAGGACCCTGCGCTCGATATCGGGCTCAGGGGAAAGGGTGCGCTCAAGCGGATGGTCGGGGGCATGCAACTGCTCATGACCGAGGCACGCGGACCGGGCCAGGTCGCGTTTTCCCGCGATGGCACCGGACACGTCTTTCCGCTGCATCTGCGACCCGGCGCCGCCATCGAGGTGCGCGAGCACCAATATCTCGCGGCCACAGGCAATTTGGAGTACGGGTTCACCCGCCAGAAGGGGATCCGGAACATGCTGTTCGGCTCGACCGGGTTCTTCGTGGACCGGTTTGCCGCAACTGAGTCGGAAGGCGTGGTGTGGCTACACGGCTACGGCAACGTCTTCGAAAAGGTGCTCGCACCCGGTGAACAGATCGATGTGGAGCCGGGAAGTTGGATTTACCGCGACGAGGGTGTCCGGATGGACGCGCAAGTCTATGGATTGCGTACCGGAATGTTCGGTGGCACAGGCAATCTTGTCTTCAACCGGTTCACCGGTCCCGGCCGGATCGGTCTGCAGTCGATGTACCTGGACATGTCGGCCGACGCAACGACGTGAGCATGTTGACCTGTTTCGACAACCCGATCGGCGACATCGCCGTCGACCCGACAAACGGCCGACTCGTCGGTGCTTCGGGCAGCGGCCGGCTGACGATGCGGATCCGCATTAAGAATCCATGAAGCCCAGTCCCGCACAGTGATGACGAACCACATCAGCAATACAAAACAAGGAGCCCCACAATGAAACGCGAAATCCTGATCATGGCCGGCACGGCGGCCACCCTCGCCACGGTGATGGTGGGTTGTTCACACAGCGACAAGGCCACCCACGTCGGCGACGCCGCAGTCGCACCCGCCGGCGCGTCGAACACCAAGGTGCTCGTCGACGGCAAAGATCAAAACGTCAAGGGTCAGGTTGCCTGCAGCACCGTCGCCGGCACGGTCAGCATCGCCATCGCCGGCGGTTCTCCGGGAACGCCAACGGGCATCGGTGCCGTGGTGACGGACGCCAGTCCGCCGCTCGTCAAATCTGTTGCGCTGGGCAATGTCAACGGCGTGACGTTAGCCGTCGGCGGCACCTCCGGTAAGGCCGACGTCACCAAGGACGGCAGCTCCTACAAGATCAGCGGCACCGCCACCGGTGTGGACATGGCCAACCCGATGGCAGGGCAGGTCAACAAGCCGTTCGAACTCGACGTCACCTGCCCCTGACACTGCCGACCGCCGGGTGCCGCTCAAGTGCACCCGGCGGTCGCCTACATCCACTAGACACAAAGGAACACCGTCATGAACAAACAACAACAAACCCTTCGTCCTGCTGGCCGGCGCGATCGCCGCATTGTTCGCCATCTCGTTCATCGTGCGCTTTGTCGTGCTGAGCGAAATGGGTCTGCCCGGCGGCTGGATGCTGTTCCTCTGCCTACCCGCTGGAGGCATCGGCCTGCTCGTCGTGTTGATGAGACTCGGCATGCTCCACAGCGTCAGCCAGAATTTCAGCGCCTTCACCACTACTCCGTCCGCTCCGTCCGCTCCGACGAAGTCACAGCGACTGCAAGAGATCGAGCACCTGCGCGCCAGCGGAGCCCTGTCCGAAGACGAGTACACCGCCGAACGCGGCCGGATCATCTCCAGCATCTGAACCAGCTGCGGCTCAACCGATCTCAGAAAGCCTCGGCATCACTTCGTCGCCGTAGCGCTTCACGAAGCCGACGGGATCAGGTGAGCCCGGAACCGGGCCGGTGTTGATCATGTCGACACCGAGCCCGGCCATCCGCTCGACCTTCTTCAGATATCCGTCGACATCGGAAAACGGGTCGTCAAAGAAGCCAACGGTTTTGCGGATCTCCTCGACGTCTCGACCGACGGTGTCACAGTGACGCGTCAGCACATCGACCTTGTGCGTCAGCACGTCGATCTCAGAATCAGTGGAGTTCCAGACATCGGCGTACTGCGCGACGAGTCGCAGTGTCTTCTTCTCACCGCCGCCGCCGATCAGGATGGGCGGGCGCCGAATCGGCTGCGGCTGGCAAATGGTCTCGGCCAGCTGAAAGTGCTTGCCGTCGTAGGACCCGTCGTTGTCGCTCCACATCTGCTGACAGATCTGCAGAGTCTCCTCGAGCATCTCGAACCGGGTACTCACCGACGGATACGGGACTCCCAGGGCGAGGTGCTCTCGCTCGTACCAGGCGGCGCCGATCCCGAACATCGACCGGCCTTGCGAGAGAACATCAAGCGTTGTGACCGTCTTGGCCAGCAACCCCGGATGCCGGTAGGTGACTCCGGTAACCAGTAGCGCCAAGGAGATGCTGGTGGTCCGGCCGGCCAGGTAGCCCAGTGACGTGTAACCCTCCAGGAACGGATCCTCAGCGCGCCCAACATTTTCCATCTGGAAGAAGTGGTCGGCCAGCGTGAACAGCGTCGCGCCGATGTCTTCGGCGGCAGTCGCGGTCGACAGCAGGTCAGGCGCCAGACCGGCGGCGTCCCCGGGTAGAAAATCGATGAAGTGTATGCCCAATTCCATTGGTAGATCCCTTCGCTAGTCGGTCAAGCGCCCAAGGAGCGACAGCGCATCGTTGATCACCTGTCGTTCCCGCTCTGAGTAGCGCTCTTGCATGGCGCGGGCCAGCCACTCCTCACGGACCTGGCGGTCACTTTCCGCGCGCCGGCGTCCGGCGGCGGTCAGCGAGATCACCTGCCGCCGACCGTCATCGGGGTCGGGCGCACGTCGGATGAGGTCGTGCTGATCGAGTGCGGCGACGATGGCCGCCATCGACTGCGGCCGCACCTGCTCGGCTGCGGCCAGCGCACTGGTCGACGACGAGCCGTCTTTCCACAGCCGGGTGAGCACCGCGGTTTGTGACGGTGTCAAACCGCCGCCGGTGGCTACGCCTTTGAGTTGGCGCCGCAACCGGCTGAACACCACCCGTAGATCACGTGCCGCGAGTGCTGCCGACTCGCTGATCCCGTCCACGTCGCCAACTCTACACTCGACAGCTAGAACTGTACAGTTGGAACTGTCTATTCGGGAGTGGTCAGTGCTTTCGGGATTGACGGATGGCGCTGCCGCCCAAGTACGCGACGTATCCGATGATTCCGACGGCGCCGAGGCTGCGGGTCTGCCGACTCGCGAAACTCAGTCCGAGCACCGTTTCGATGCTGCCGTTGGTGTACAGATGCTGACGGGTGTTGCGCGGGAACGCCGACTTGGTGATCGGCTCGAACAACCCCGGGCTGGTGAAGTGGGCCAACCCGGCACCGGCCAGTGCCAGACCCGAGTAGCGGGCAATGCGGTTACTTTTGCGCGACATGCTTCTCCTTAGCTGATCGCGTAATCGCTCAACGGAAAGTTCGAAGCTTCCTCGATCGCCGTCGAGGTCGCCATCGGACGCAACAGCGAAGGCTCTCCGCTGGGGTTGAAATAGTAGGAACGCGAAGTAGCGCAGTTACCCAGCGTCCACAGCGAGTCACCCAGTAGTTCGGTCATCCGGTCGAGGTAGGCCGCGTTGGCCTCCTCGGTCACCTCGAAGGTGTCGGCGCCCTGACGTCTGAGTTCGGCGAAAAGCCGCTCCATCAAACGCATCTGGTATTCCATGGTGTTGAAGAAGTTCAATCCCAGGAACGCGAATGGGCTGGCCAGGCTCAGGTAGTTCGGGAAGTAGGGCATCGATACGCCCTGATATGCCTGAAAACGCGTGTCGCGCCACCACTTCCCAAGGTTGCGGCCATCGCGACCGATCACCTCGATGGCCGGGAAGTTGGCCTCCCACAAGTCGAATCCGGTGGCCAGCACCAGCGTGTCGATGTGGGTCTTCGATCCATCGGCGTTCACGATGCCGTCGGCCTCGACCCGTTCGATCCCGTCGGCCTGCAGATGGACGTGGGGCTTATTGAAACTGCGGAAGTAGCTGTTGGAGAACGTCGGTCGCTTACAACCGAGGTCGTAGTCCGGAGTGAGCTTGCGGCGCAGTTCCTTGTCGCGAATTGCGATGAACTGGTTCATCTTGCACAGATCCATCGCGGAGATGTTGAGCCGCCGATTCATCGGAACCCGGTACCGCACCAAGCCGACGGTGATCATCAGCTCGTAGATGGTGTCGGTGATCGACCGGATCGCCCGTTGTGTCCACGGGAAGCGGGCGAACACCCGTTTGGCCCGCTCCGAGAACCGCAGGTCGATCTTCGGTGCCACCCAGATCGGGGTGCGCTGGTAGACGGTGAGGTCCGCCGCCTTGTCGGCGAGTTTCGGGATCAGCTGAACCGCCGTGGCGCCGGTTCCGATGATCCCGATCCGCTTGCCCGTCGGATCGAAGTCGTCCTCCCACTCGGTGGTGTGGATGACCTTGCCCTCGAACATCGTAATCCCGGGAATATCAGGTGTTTTCGGCTGAGACAGGAAGCCGGTGGCGGTGATCAGATAGCGGGCCGACAGCACGTCGCCGCCGGACAGAGCGACCTGCCAGCGGCGGGTCTCGTCATCCCAGCGCGCACTTTCCACGACGGTGTTGAACCGCATGTGCCGGCGCACGTCGTACTTGTCGGCCACACCGGCGGCGTACTGCTTGATCTCCGGCCCCGGGGTGAACAACCGCGACCAGTTCGGGTTGGGTTCGAAGAAGTACGAGTACGTGGTGGTGGGTACATCGACGGCCAGGCCCGGGTAGTGGTTGACATGCCAGGTCCCGCCGAGGTCGTCCTCCCGGTCGAGGATGGCGAAGTCGTCGATACCCAGGCGCTTGAGCTGAATTGCCGCCCCGATACCGCCGAAACCGGCCCCGACGATGAGTGCCTCGAACTGCTCCGAACTCATGGCATGACAATATACCCGGTACCCCCGGTACTGGTAATACGCCGGGCCTAATCCGGCTTGGGCCCGCGCGCCGCTTTCTCGCTGGATGCGCTGTTCCCGGCAACCAGTGCCGCGTTGTCGTCCTGCAGGTCCAGAATTTGCCTGATGCCGGCGATGTTGACTCCGGCGGCGACCAGTTCGCCGATCCGTCGGAGGCGGGCCAGGTCGTCGGCGCTGTACCGGCGGGTGCCGCCGTCGCTGCGGATCGGCGTGAGCAGGCCGTGGCTTTCGTACAGCCGTAGCGACTGCACCGGGATGCCGGAAAGCTCGGCAGCCACCGATATGCCGTAGACCCCGTGGCTGGCTGCGGGCTGGTCCTGAGTGTCAGATCGATCGTTCGTCAAAATCATCCTTGGCGACGGCTACAGGAAACCTTTGTACCACACTTGCGACTTAATTTGGCTAGTGATATACAAAATCTCTGTCGCTTAATATAGGTTATTGGTGAGTCCGCTGAGTCCCCGGGTTAGGAGGTTGCCATGCCAACGCGTTCGCAAGTCGACCTACCAGGTGTGTTCACGTCACTCGCCGACATTGCCCGAGAGGTCTCAACGCCGAGAGACATGTACGCCGCGATCTGTGTGGCGGCAACGCTGACGATTCCCGGATGCGACCACGCCAGCCTGATGATCCGTCACAACGGTGCCTTCACCACGGCGGCCATCAGTGACGCCGTGGCGGGCCAGATCGACAAGCTGGAACTGGCGCTGGGCAGTGGACCCTGTTTGGACGCCATCGAGGACGGCACCGCTCAGATCGAGACGAATTTGACCTCGGAGAGTCGGTGGCCGGATCTGATGAGCCGCGTGCTCGCTGACACTCCGGTACGCGGTGCGTTGAGTGTTCAGTTGCCGGTCGACCGGGAAAGGATCGGCGCGCTCAACTTGTTCTCCGACACGCCGCACGCCTTCGACGACCGTTCCATCGAGCGTGCGCTCGTACTGGGTGCGTTTGCGTCGGTTGCGACCAACGCCGTGGCGCAAAGTGAAGATGCTGCCTCGCTGCGACGCGGACTTGCCAGCAGTCGCGAGATCGGGAAGGCCGTCGGGATGCTGATGGTGCTGAACGACGTCTCCGACGATGACGCCTTCGATATCCTGCGCCGGACATCGCAGGTGACCAACGTCAAGCTCGCCGACATCGCGGCCGACGTGGTGCGAACGCGCAACCGTCCTGCGGTCTGAGCGGCTAAGCGCGGCCGAGCAGACGTAGCGCCGCCGCCACGGCCAGCCCGGGCACATCGAGCGTCTTGGAGCCCAGATCGTGTCGTGCGCCGGCGATCTCGACGATCTGGGTCGGCGCGGGAATCAATCCCGCAGCATCGCGCACCTCGGCCGGCGACCCGAACGGGTCCGACGTGCCGTGGGTGAATACCGTCGGCACCGCGATGTCGGGTAGATGTTCGGTGCGGGCACGTTCGGGCTTGCCGGGTGGATGCACCGGATAGGAGAACAGCGTCAGCACGTCGACCTGGGCTTCCTTCTCCGCCACCACCATCGAGGTCATCCGGCCGCCGTAAGAATGCCCGCCCGCGATCACCGGGCCGTCCACCAGTCGGCGGCACACGTTGATCGCCTCGACTATGCCGGCGCGATCGCTTGTTCCCGAATTCGACGGCGGGCCTTTGGGTCGTCGCCGCCGGTACGGCAGGTCGTAGCGGACCGCGAGCCAGTCGTGTCGGGCCCACTCATCGCAAAGTCGTTGCAGTAGCGGCGATTCCCGGCTGCCGCCGGCCCCGTGGGTCAGCACCACCACGCCGGCCGGGGTGCCGTCAGGTTCGTGGGCGATGCCCGCGATCTGGTCTAGGGCGCTCATGGCTGCAGCCTGAACAGCGGCGACACCGGACCGTGGCCGTGTCCGAGCGGGTACGCGGCCCGCAGGCCCTCGGTCACCCAGCCTTTGGCGAACGAGACAGCGTCGATCAGGGGGTAGCCGTTTGCCAGCGCGCACGCGGTGGCCGCGGCCAATGTGTCGCCGGCGCCGTGGTCATTGCCGGTGCTTACCCGCGGTGATTCGAACTCGTGAAAGTCGTTGCCGTCGAACAACAAATCGATGCTGCTGGCCGAGCCGGGCATATGTCCACCCTTGACCATTGCCCACTTCGGTCCCAGCGCGTGCAAGGCGCGAGCCGCATCGGCTTGGGTAGTCGAGTCGACGACGTCGATGTCCACCAGAAGTCGCACCTCGTGCAGGTTCGGTGTCACCAAGGTTGCCAACGGAAACAGTTCGGCGCGAAGGGAATCCAGCGCGTCATGGTCCAGCAGTGGATCGCCGTGCATCGATGCGCACACCGGGTCGACCACCAGCGGTATGTCCGCGCCGTGTTCGCGCCAACTCTGCGCGATGGCCTCGATGATCTCGGCCGACGCCAGCATCCCGGTCTTGGCGGCCTGCAACCCGATGTCGTCGCACACCGCAGCGATCTGAGCCGAAACCACGTCGGGCGGAACCGGATGGAAATCCTTGACGCCCAACGAGTTCTGCACCGTCACCGCTGTCACCGCGCACAGTGTGTGCACACCCAGCAGCGTGCAGGTCCGGATATCGGCCTGCATCCCGGCACCGCCGCCGGAGTCGGAACCGGCGATCGTCAGCACCCGCAGCGGCGTCGCTCCGGGCGCCGCCAGCGGCAGGTAACTCACCGCTGGCTCGCGATCACTGTTGGGCGAGAGGCAGATACACCCGGTTGCCGTGCTCGGCGAACTCGGCCGACTTCTCCGCCATGCCCGCGGCGAGCATGGCGTCGATGTCCTCTTCGGTCTCGAGCCCGTGCTTGGCCGCGTAGTCCCGGACATCTTGGGTGATACGCATCGAGCAGAACTTCGGCCCGCACATCGAGCAGAAGTGCGCGGCCTTCGCCGGCGCCGCCGGCAACGTCTCGTCGTGGTACGCCCGCGCGGTGTCCGGATCCAGCGACAACGCGAACTGGTCGTTCCACCGGAATTCGAAGCGGGCCGTCGACAGCGCGTTGTCGCGATCCTGGGCGTGCGGATGCCCCTTGGCCAGATCGCCCGCGTGCGCGGCAATCTTGTAGGCGATCACCCCGTCTTTGACGTCCTTGCGGTCGGGCAGGCCCAGGTGCTCTTTAGGCGTCACGTAGCACAGCATCGCCGTGCCGGCCTGGGCGATGATCGCGGCGCCGATCGCTGAGGTGATGTGGTCGTAGGCCGGTGCGATGTCGGTGGTCAGCGGCCCCAGCGTGTAAAACGGGGCCTCCTCGCACAGTTCCTCCTCCAACCGCACATTCTCGACGATCTTGTGCATCGGGACGTGGCCCGGGCCCTCGATCATGACCTGCACGCCATGGGATTTCGCGATCTTGGTCAATTCACCCAGCGTGCGTAGCTCGGCGAACTGAGCGGCATCGTTGGCGTCTGCGATCGAGCCGGGCCGCAGCCCGTCACCGAGGGAGAAGGTGACGTCGTATTGCACCAGGATGTCGCAGAGCTCTTCAAAGTTGGTGTACAGGAACGATTCCTGATGATGCGCCAGGCACCAGGCGGCCATGATGGAGCCGCCGCGGGACACGATGCCGGTCACCCGCTTGGCGGTCAGCGGCACATATCGCAGCAGCACGCCTGCGTGCACAGTCATGTAGTCGACACCCTGCTCGCACTGCTCGATCACCGTGTCGCGGTACATCTCCCAGTTCAGCTCGGTCGGGTCGCCGTCGACCTTCTCCAGTGCCTGATAAATCGGCACCGTGCCGACCGGCACGGGCGAATTCCGCAGGATCCACTCGCGGGTGGCGTGGATGTCCTTGCCGGTGGACAGGTCCATGATGGTGTCCGCACCCCAGCGGGTGGCCCACACCAACTTGTCGACTTCTTCGGCGATCGACGACGTCACCGCGGAGTTGCCGATGTTGGCGTTCACCTTGACCGCGAACGCCTTGCCGATGATCATCGGCTCGCTCTCGGGGTGGTTGTGGTTTGCCGGGATCACCGCACGCCCAAGAGCGACCTCGTCGCGCACCAACTCGGCGGGCATCTGCTCGCGCGCTGCGATGAAGGCCATCTCGGCGGTGATCTCGCCGGCGCGGGCCCGCTGCAACTGGGTGCCGCGGTCGCGAATCACGCCTGGGCGCGCCGGCAGGCCGGCCGCCAGGTCGATCACGGCGTCGGAGTCGGTGTAGGGGCCGGAGGTGTCGTAGAGGTCGAGGTGTTCGCCGTTGGACAGGTTGACCCGCCGAAACGGCACCTTGGCCGCAGGGCCGCCCGGAGAAATCTCGAGCTCTCGGTAGGTCTTCGTGCTGCCGGCGATCGGGCCGGTGGTCACGGTCGGTTCGACTGCTAGATCGGTCATTTGTCTACTCCCTACGTCGGCATTACCCGGTCAGGTTCGTACGGTCGACGGCCCCGAGCCGTCCTCTCAGCGCACCGGGCGTGCGCTCCCGCTTGAGATGTAATGCCCACGCTAGCGCAGTCGGAGCTTCGCGCACGCCGACCCGATCAGGTCGCATCCAATAGGTAGGCAAGGTCAGTCATCGGTGAGAAGATATCCACCGTGCGAGAGGTGGCTGACACAAGCATCGAAACCGCGGTCTGGCCCGCCCGGTGGCCGGCCGTCGACGCGGACAAACCGGGCGTCGGCTCGTTCCGATTCTGGTTCGTCGGCCAACGTTGGGAATGGTCGGACGAGCTGGCCCGGATGCATGGCTACGAACCCGGGGCCGTCGAGCCGACGACCGAGCTGCTGATGTCGCACAAGCACCCCGATGACCGTGGTCATGTCCAGGATCTGCTCGACCGGGCGCTGCTGTCCAAGAGCTCGTTTTCCAGCCGCCACCGCTTCATCGACACGGCCGGCACCGTGCACGACGCGATCGTGGTGGCCGACCGGGTATCCGACGCGACCGGCGCGGTGGTCGGAACTCACGGCTACTACCTCGACCTCACCGCCACCTTCGTCGAGAACCGCCAGGTGGCCCTCGACGCGGCGCTCCCGGACCTGTTCGAGGCCCGGGCCGTCATCGAGCAGGCCAAAGGCATTCTGATGGCCATCTACCGGGTCAGCCCGGAGCAGGCCTTCGGCGTGCTGCGCTGGCGGTCGCAGGAGACCAACACCAAGCTGCGCTCGCTGGCCAATCAGCTCATCGCCGAAATGTCCACGCAGCCAGCGCCGTCGGCGGATGTGCAAGCTGCATTCGACCACCTGCTGCTGACGATCCATCAACGTATTCCAGGTGAATCCACCACCTAACGCCACTGCCGGTTAGGCTCGTCCCAACGGGGGGCGTCGAAGCGGGTGAGCGCGATGGAACTGTTGGCGGTCGATTCTGAGATTCGACCCGAGACCGTGCTGGTGCATGTCAAAGGGGAGATCGATTCCGGTAGCGCAGGCGAACTCAGGTCGCAGCTGGAGTCCGCGTTGCAGCAGGCCGGCGGCCACGAGTCTCGCTTGCTCATCGTCGATCTGCAGGGCGTGACCTACTTCGGCAGCGCCGGGCTCAACGCGGTACTCGACTGCCACAAACAAGGCTTGCGCGCCGGGATTTCGGTCCGGCTGGTCGCCGACAACGACTTGGTGGTTCGCCCGATCGAGGTGACGAACTTGGACAGCCTGCTCGACCTTTATCCCTCGTTGTCGGATGCACTGGAAGGCCGTGAATCCGAGCAGGGGTCGTGAGCGGGGAGCAACGCCGCGGGTGGCCACGCGATCCCAAAGTCCTGCCGCCTGACCTCGCCGCCGCCGTAGCGCTCGGTGGGGAGATGGGCCGGCGCTTCGCCGAGTTCGATTGGACCGCACATCCCCTCGGCCCGCCGCAGTCATGGCCGACGGAAATGCGGTCGGTGATCGCGATGGTGCTGACGTCGAGCTTTCCCACCGTGTTGTGGCTCGACACCGAGGAACTGTTCCTGATCTACAACGATGCCTACATCCCGATCCTCAGTGACCGGCACCCGGCCGCGTTGGGGCAGCGCGGGCAGTACGCCTGGTGGGACGTGTGGGGACCGGTCCGCCCGATGCTCACCGGCGTCATCGAAACCGGAGCGGCAACGTGGTCGCGCGACTTGATGCTGCCGATCCTGACCGCCGGCCGACGCCGTGAGCGCTACTTCACCTTTACCTACAGCCCGCTGGTCGGCGAGGACGGTACGACCTTCGGGATCATCTGCCCGTCGTACGAAACCACCGAACGGGTGCTCAGTGAACGCCGGTTGCTCCTGCTCAACGGGGTGGCCTCAGCCGTGATGGACACCAACACGATCGACGACGCGTTGCGGGCCGCCGTTGCGGTCTGCGCCGACCGACCCGACGTGCCGTTCGTCGCGGCCTACGTCGGTGATCCCGAGACCGCCGAGGTCACGCTGCGCGCGGCGACGCCGGCAGTGCTGCCGCTGTTACCACCGACGCTGGCGAAGTTGACCAAATCCATGACGGTGCCGCGGTCCCGGTCGGAGGCTCAGGTCATCGACGACGTCGCCGCGATGATCGACGGTGTCCACGAGGCAATGGGTGACGACTGTCCCGACCATGCGCTGCTCCTGCCGCTGGGCGAAGGGCCGGCCGCCGGGGCGCTGCTGGTCGGGACGAATCCGCTCTCCCCGCTGGACGACCAGTACGTCGGTTTTTGTCAGCTGCTCGCCGACCAGTTGTCCTCGGCGATGGCGTCGGCTATTTCCTACGAGCAGCAGCGGGAGCGGGGGGACGCGCTCGCCGAACTGAACCGTGCGAAAACGGCCTTCCTCACCAATGTCAGCCACGAGTTCCGCACGCCGCTAACGCTTTTGCTCGGTCCGCTCGACGACGCATTTCGGAGAGCAGTCCCGACAGTGCGATCGAGCAGCAGCTCAGTATCGCGCGGCGCAACGCGGGCCGACTGCAACGGCTGGTCGACTCGTTGCTGGACTTCTCCCGGATCGAAGCCGGCCGCGCCACCGCCAATTTGCTGTGTACCGATGTCGGCGCGCTGACCTCGCATATCGCGTCGTCTTTCGCTGAACTGTGTCAGCGGGCCGGCCTCGAGCTCACGCTCGACTGCCGCTCGGTGCTGGCCGACGTCGACCCGGGAATGTGGGAGACGATCCTGCTCAATCTGTTGTCCAACGCGGTGAAGTACACCATGGCGGGCTCCATCACTGTGACGGCTCGCAGCGATGCTTCCTTCTGCCGCATCATGATTCGCGATACCGGCGTCGGCATTGCGGAGGCGGACCTGAAGCGGTTGGGGGAGCGCTTCTTTCGGGCCGAGGACGCACGCGGACGCAGCGTGGAAGGCACCGGGATCGGGTTGTCGTTGGTGCAGGGCCTCGTCGACCTGCAGCACGGCACCGTGGAGTTCGACAGCAAACTCGGGCGCGGCACCGTTGTCACCATCCGGCTGCCCCGGTCGGTGGCCGGCATCGCCGTCGATCATTCGCCCGCCGGGTTGCTGGACAACCCGTATGTCGCCGAGGCGGACCGGTGGATCGCGGCGCGACCGTCGTCGCCCGCGGGCGCGGTGGCCACGCCCGGTGGGCGCGACCTGGTGTTGATCGCTGACGACAACGCTGACATGCGAGCACATTTGGAGCGGGTGCTGTCGGCGTACTGGCGAACGGTGCTCGTCGCGGATGGACAAGAAGCGATCGAGGCCACCCGCAAGCTACGCCCGGCCGTCGTCGTCACCGATGTGATGATGCCGCGACTTAACGGCTTCGAACTCATCGCGGCCATCCGCGCCGATCCGGCGCTGGCAGCCACCCCGGTATTGATGCTGTCGGCCCGGGCAGGTGCGGACGCGATCAGCGAGGGGTTCGCCGGCGGCGCCGACGACTATCTGCCAAAGCCGTTCAGATCACAGGATTTGATCGATCGGGTGGCGGCGCGAGTGTCGGCTGCCGCGCGTGAGCGCGACCATCGGCAATCCAGTGACGCTCGCGCGCAAACCGCGCTCGACTTCGCGCAACTCGACGCGGCTCTGCAAGCTGCCGATTCTGGCGCGGCGATTGTCGAGGCACTGCAAGGTGCCGAGTTCGGGACGGTCGGAGCACCGATCATCTGCCTGGGATTGCTTGACGCCGAAGGCAAGAACCTCCGATTCGAATACGGCTCACTGGTCCCCCCGGAAATACGCGACCGCTACCACATCGCGTCGATGGACACCCCGATCGTGCCCGTCGATGTCGTCAAGACCGGTCAACCGATGATCATCACCGATACCCTCAATCTCGGCCCGCGCTACCGACACGTGGTGAGCGAGACGGCGGATGCGGTCCGATCGTGTATCAGCCAGCCACTGCGGGGTCTAGACGGCAAAATCATCGGCTCGCTCGGGATGCTGTGGGCGACCCCGCACGACTTCGATCCCGCCGAACTCGATTGGGCCGCACAGGTTGCCAGGATCACCCAATCGGCCGTCGACCGAATCCGCAGCGCGCAACGCGAACACCGGATTGCCGTCGACTTCCAAGACCATCTGCTCGATCTCGATCACGGCTCGACGGCGGCGGTGGTCGCTGCGGTCTACCAGCCGGGCGGTGAGGCAATGCGTGTCGGTGGCGACTGGTATCTCGTTGTGCCGCTGGAGAAGCAAGGCCAGATCGCCATCTCGGTCGGCGACGTCGTCGGCCACGGACTGCCTGCCGCAATCGCAATGAGCCGGCTACGGGCCGGCGTTGCGGCGAGCACACTGACCGACGCCGACCCGGGCGTGGTGCTGGCCACCTTGGACCGGTATGCGGCCACTGTGCCGGGTGCACGCTGCGCGACGGTCAGCTATGCGGTGATCGACGACGGCTCGGACCCCGACACCGGAGACGGCGTCGCCCGCATCAGCTATTCCTGTGCGGGACATCCTTATCCGTTGCTGGTGACCCCGGACCAACCACCGGTGTTCCTCTCGGATGGTCGACGCCCTCCGGTGGCCGCCTGGGAAAGCCCGCTGAAGGTGAACACCGCGGTCCACGAATTGCCGCCGGGCAGTGTCATCCTGCTCTACACCGACGGACTGATCGAGCGGCCCGGCGAGGGGCTCGATCACGGGTTCGCCAGGCTGCAGGGTGCGGCGGCGTATCGCGCAGACCTTCCGGTCGGCGACCTGTGCGACGAGTTGCTCGCCCGGATGGCCCCGACCGGCGGCTACACCGACGACGTCGTCTTGTTGGCGCTGCGACCGTGTCACAGCTCACCACGCAGTTTCGCCACCGTGGTGCCCGCCTCGCTGGACCACATCGCCGGTGCGCGACATCGGTTGCGCGACTGGCTTTCTGGCGTCGATGTGGATCCACGGCGGGAATCGGACATCCTGCTGGCTACCGGAGAGGCGGTGACGAATGCCATCGAGCATGGCAGCGGAGGCGATGTCGGCATGACCGTGTCGATCGAAGCGTTCGTTCGCGGCCAGACCGTCACCGCGACGGTCAGCGATGCCGGTCAGTGGTCGGGCGACTCGTCGGCCAGCCAGCGCAGCCTGGAACGCGGTCGCGGGCTCACCATGATCAACGGCCTCGCCGACGGTGTGCGGACCGTTCGTACCGCGGCCGGCACCCGGATCACGTTGACGTTCGAAGGTGCGATTCTGCCGGAATCCGGTCTGGTGGAAGGCCTCAAGACGTGAGCCGCGCGGAGTTTCAGCTGCAGACTCCGAAGGACCACGGCGACGGCGGATCAGTGCCCGCGGAGGTGACCGTCACCGGCGAGGTCGATGCGTCCAACGTCGTCGAGTTCACTCGATCGGTGCGCGAACTCTCAGGCGCGCGGCCGACCATCCTTCAGCTCAGCAACATCAAGTATCTGGACAGTGCCGGGTTCTCAGCTCTGGATCGACTGCTCGCAGACGACGAAATCGTCATCGTGTTGGCGCCCAACAGCTTCATGTACCGGGTGGCGGAGCTGATGTGCATGCCGATTCATCACGATGCGAAGGCCGCGCGCAAAGCGCTACAAAAAGGTGCCCGCTGACGTCGGGCGCCTACATTCAGGTCGTCGCCTGCAGCGGAATCTACTACCGCTAGTGTCATTGCGAAAATTCTCGGCTGGGTATACCAATGTGCTTAATGTTTAACAAGGTGTACGAGGTTGATTCCGAGCCGGCCGAGGTCAGCGGCACGAAGACGGGCTGTCACCGTACCGAGATCTACTTCAAGGGTCCACACAATCGAAGTTCCGCAGAAAGCGGACGACAACCTAGACTGAGGGTCTCGTGCGCGTGCTGACGACGCCCACAAGCATGCGCGCCCTTCTGTTTGAGGTGCTCGACGAGGGAGCGTGTCGTACCGGCCCCGAAGGAGAACGATGACGGAAGGCGCGATTCGGACAGTGAGCAGCCGCGCAGAGGGCAGCGGCACGGTACTGATCTTGATTGACGACGGCACGATCACCATCTCCGACGGTGAGCTGACCGACAACACCGCGAACCATCTGCGTGTGGATGTGGAAAACGCCGGGAAGCTCGGCAAGGTGCTGGTTGCGTTGGCCGCGGCACTTGGCACTGACTCAACCCCCGAGGGCGACGGTAAGCCTTCGGAGACGCGGCGCGGCGACGACGAGCGCGCACTTCTGCGGGCCATGGCAGCGCAGGCAGCGCGAACGTCGGCATTGTCCGGATGGTCGAGTGATCAGCTTGCCATGATCGACACCTTGGTATCCCGGGGCGCCGACCGCGAGGACTTCAATGCTCTGACGCCTGAGCGATTCGTGGAGTTCTGCGAGGCGTGGCTGCAGAAGGACGATCGGATCAATGAAACCGAGTGTGTTGTTTGCGGCAAGACCTTCACCTACGAGCGAATGGGTCGGCCCCCGCTCACCTGCTCAGCTGAGTGTCGACGGAAACGCAATAATAAAGCGCAGGCGCTCCCAGCCGACTAAGCGGTTAGCGTCTTATCGGCCGTCAGGTAATCGCGGTTAATTAATGCATGAATAGAATCCGTGTTCCGGGCTTCGTTACTGGATTAAATTATCCGCACAGCTTCTTGATTTGCGTAACCTGCGAATCTAAATCGTGTCGCAACGGATCCAGCACGATAGGGGTTGAAGCCGCTAGATAGGCGACGCCCAACTGTTCGATCGTATCGGCCAACGACTGGACGGCTTGCGCTAAATCAGCGGGAACCGCGGGTTGGGCGGCGACGCGGTTGCGTAAGTATGCGCCGCCGCCCAAGAGCGCCAGGCGAGCGTTGGCGGCGATCGCAAGTTGGCCGGCTGGGTCGTTGGGGTTTGGATCTGCCAGGTGCGTGTTCCGCACTACCGCTTGGTGTGCGGTGGTGTAGGCCGTGCAGATATTCGACTTCGCTTGCGCGGTTTGTCGGTCGGTGAAAGTGGGCGAAGAGTTTTCCAGTGCGGGCCGAAACCATGTCGTGACAGCGACCGCTAGGGCGATTGCTGCAATGGCCAGCGAGGCGAACATCGGCCAGCGTGACCACTTCCCTGAGTGCGGGACGGGGAGGGGTTCGTCAGGGCCGGCCTCGACTGCAGGCTCAGCGGAATGCGTATAAGACATTCGGTGATAATATCGCTCACCAGGGCTTTTTATTGCGCAATGCGGAAATTGTTTGAAAATTTGCGCTGAATTTATCGAAGTCAGCGATGCTGCCTCGTGATCGACGGGTGTGGTGCAAGCTTCGTCCCATTTTAAATTTCGAGGCATGACGAATATCGTGTCGCTCTATAGCGACGCCGAAGTATTAAAGCGCTCCACTAAGAGCCGGCAGCGTTGACACCTCAGAAGACGGCGGTTCGCTGGACGGCAACCGCGGCCCGAATTTGTCCGGACCGCGGTTGCCGTATCCATCGGTGTCGAATGTTAACCAGGCGTGCCGGGCGTGCCAGGCACGCCGGTAAGCGTGCCGTTCGCGGTGAGGTCGGCAGCGCCGCCGTCGGTGCCGCCGGTGCCGTCCGTGCCGAAGCCGCCTGCACCGCCGATGCCGCCGACGCCGCCGGTGGTGGTGGCGGTGGTGATGGTCGTACCGGTCGTCGTCACCGAGGCTTCGCCGCCGTTCCCGCCGGGTCCACCAGCGCCGCCGTTCGTGCCGCTGGCACCGCCGGCACCGCCGGCGCCGCCAGTTGGCGTGCCGGTGGTGATGGTGCCGCCACCGGAGGCGGTAACGCTGGCGTCGCCGCCGTTGCCGCCGGCGCCGCCGTCAACGCCGCCACCGGCCGCACCACCCACCCCGCCAACAGCGGTGCCCGTGGTGATGGTGCTGCCAGCGGTGGCGGTAACAGAGCCGGTGCCGCCAACACCACCGTCAGCGCCGTTGCCAGCGGCCCCACCGGCCCCGCCGGTGACGGTGCCGGTGGTGATGGTGCTGCCACCGGTGGCGGTGACATCGGCGTCGCCGCCGTCACCGCCGACGCCCCCGTCGGTGCTGCCAGCCCCGCCGACCCCGCCGGTGGCGGTGCCGGTGGTGATGGTGCTGCCATTTTCTGAGATAACGGCGTTGCCGGCGCTGCCGCCGTCCCCGCCGGCGGAGGTGCCGGTGCCGGCCCCGCCGGCCCCGCCGACCCCGCCGACGGCGTGGCCCGTGGTGAGGACCCCACCAGTTCCGGTGGCGGAAACCTCAGCGCCACCGCCGCCACCGCCACCGCCGCCGCCGAAGCCAGGCGTGGCGCCCGTGGCTGCGCCGCCCGCGCCGCCCGCCCCGCCGATGCCTGCGGTCGCCGTCGCCGTGCCGGGATCGCCGACTATAAGGCTCGCCCCGGCGCCGCCTGCCCCGCCGTTGCCGCCGTCGCCGGCCAAGGTGCCAGCGGTGCCGTCTATGCCAGGGGCGCCGTCGCCGGCGGCGGTGAGGGCCGTGCCGCCTGCCCCGCCGGTACCAGCGGTACCAGCGGCGCTGCCGTCACCACCGATGCCACCGAAGCCGCCTTCGCCCGTGCCACTGCCCAAGGTGAAGCTGCCGATTGCACCGGTGCCCCCGAGCCCGCCGTCAGCGCCGTTGCCGCCGATTCCACCGTCGCCACCGTTACCCGCCATCGCACCGCCGTTGCCGCCGACCCCGCCGTTGCCCGCATTGGCGGTGCCACCGGCGCCGCCATCGCCGCCTGCGCCGAGGTTGCCACCGGAACCGGCCACGGTGATCACACCGAGCGCGCCGTCACCGCCGGCGCCTGGAGTGCCGCCGTTACCACCGTCACCGGCGTCACCGCCGTTGCCGGTAGTGCCCGCGGTGCCGCTGAACAGGCCGCCGTTGCCGCCGACCCCGCCGTTACCGCCGTTACCGCCGACCCCGCCATTGGCGTTACCGCCTGCTCCGCCGGCGCCGTCGTTGACACCCGACACACCGGTAGCGCCGGCGACCGCAGTGCCGCCGTTGCCGCCGTCAGCACCGGTGCCGCCGTTACCGCCGTTGCCGCCGTCGCCGATCCACTGCGAGCCCACACCCCCAGCTCCGCCGTTACCGCCGAACCCGCCGGCCTCACCGTTGGCCGAAGCTCCGGGACTGTCGGTGGCCACGCCGTCGGCGCCGACCGCGCCGTTGCCGCCGTTACCACCGTCACCACCGTTGCCGAGCGCAGCAAAACCGAAGAGATCTTGGACCTGACCGGTGCCGCCGCCAGCACCACCAGCCCCGCCGGCGCCATCGTTGACGCCCGTGACACCGGCACCGCCGTCACCGCCGAGTCCACCGTTGCCAAACATCTCACCGCCGTCGCCGCCGGCCCCGCCGTCGGCACTGAGCCCGGCATCTCCGCCGGCCCCGCCGTTGCCCCATCCCCCGGCATCCCCGCCGGCACCGCCGGCTAGTCCGGGATCACTGGCAGCGTCGTAGCCGGCCCCGCCGTCACCAAAGAAGAGCCCTCCATTTCCGCCGGTGGGGTCCGCCAATGTCCCGGCGTCGCCATTGCAAATCAGGCCGCAAAAGTCTCCCGTTGCGAAATACGGATTGATCGCATTGTCAAACGCCTCACCGGTTGGGCTATTGATCCAGCCCTCTAGCTCCGCGTGGAAGGGCAGCCAAAAGTCCGTTTGAAACAGATCAGCAAGAGATGGATCAGCGGCCGGCGCCGCAGCGCTCACCGCCTCCGCCGATGACGCCGCGGCAGCCAATGCATCCGTCGATGACCCCAGGGCGGCTAAGGGCTCAGAAACCAACGCCACATCGGTGGCAGGCAAGACGAGGCTGCCCAGGTCTAGAACCGAGGAGGGATCAATACCAACAAGCGCATCCAAGCTCGTCACGGAACCCAGGATGGAGTTGATGATGGGATCGATGATCACGTCAAACTCGTCGGCATGGGCAGCCGGCGAGTTGGCCAGCGGGGCCATGCCGAACGCGAAAAACGCGCTGGCTGTCGTTCCCGCACCGAGCACCCGACGCCGGCGGCGGGCCTTGGCTTTGCGCGACCGCTCATTCCCCTTGTTGTTGTCCCGACCGGCCATCGTCGTCCCCTTCGCTAGACGCTGTAAATCTCAGCTGTCGCTAAGGTAGCCCTTAAGGTACGTGCGAGGGACGAAAAATCACAAAAACTTTTAAAAAGTATCAAAAACTTTTTGTCGCGACGGCGACGATATGCGTTTGTGCAGTTCACCGAGGTTTTTGCATAGAAAAACAAACCGTCGCGCCGGTGGCTTGAGACTTCGGGATGACCGCAACGAACGAGCGGTTAAGCCTGAGACGCGACTTAGAACGCCTCCGGATCGTCGTCATCCGCAACGGTGGAGCACAACCGTAAATTGTCCGGAACAGATCCGCATGATCCGTGTCGGAGCCGGCCCCGGGGTGGCTGCATTTTCGGACCAGAGCGCTAGCAGCGCATGCAGCGCGTCGACGGCCAGGAAGTCGATGTCGCATAGGTCGACTACCAATACGCTGCACTGGCGAATCAGCCCACGGGCGCGCTGGCTTAACTCAGCTATGTCGACAGCCGCGATCTCGTCGCAGACGGTGATTGCGGTGAAACCCCTGTCGGTGCTGACGGCGATAGGGGTGCCGCGGCGATTGGTGCGTGTCTCGTCGTTTCGATGCGACGCACGGGCAAGGTCTACGTGTCTGGGAATCAAACTGCAAGCTTTCACCGGTCGTAACGCTGTTGCCAGCCTGAAAGGAATGGCAGGATGGCCGAGCCCGCAGAAGGGGAACTGAAAATCAAACGCCTTTCAGCTGCGCGGCGAAAGCTGTTAGGTCAACTCAACTAGAACTTACTCCACATGTGATAAACACATTGCGTTTCGGGGCGCATTAGTACGTTCGACGCAGTCTTATCCGCAGGCTCGTTTCCGTGATTCGCTATCGCCGAAGGCTCGCGGCAACCCGAAGGCCGCGCGCAAAGCGCTACAGAAAGGTGCCCGCTGACGCCGGGCGCCTACTCGGCGTCCTCGATGGCCTCGCCGAGCTCCTCCAGCAGCTTGTTGTGATGGTTACTGGCCAGCAGGTGACCCGCCGCGATGACCACCGCGACCGGCCAGTCGATGAGTTCGAATGCAGCTAGAGCCACCAGACCGCCGTAATAGGCGAGGGCCTCGGGCCGTGGAATCTCGACCTGCCCGATAACCGGCAGCTTGATCGCGAACGTCTCGCCTTCGCGGATATGGGCGACGGCGTCCGCTTGGGAGGTGTCGCGCCGCGTATTCATTTCGGCCATCATTTGCCTTTCGGTAATGTCAGCGTTGCCATTGTGACTGGTGGTGCGGTCACCCTTGGGTCATGTCGACGACCGATTCTCTCGCCGACCCACTAGGTGGAGCTGTGGCGGGCCTTCTGACCGTTCCGCTGACCCAGTTGTACGCCGTTCTGTGGCGCTTCGGCGCCGTGGAGGTCGTGGCGACTCGGTCGGAGGAGGATCGCCGGCCTCCAGCTCCGCGGGCCGCTTCTCGGCGAACACCCGGGTCGCGACGGCCACCGCGGCGGTCGCAGCCCCGGCTGAGCCCAGCGCCTGCGCCCACCCGAGCGGACCAAGCGGAGTGCAGCCAAGCAACTGGCTGACCCCGGGGGTGCTGATCAGCGTCCCCATCACTGCCAGCGAGCCGCCCGCGGTCAACACGACCAGCGGAGTACGCGAGTCCAGCAGCGTCTGACCCAGCTGCGCTGACACCAACGCCACCAGCGCGACCGTCGACGCCCGCTGCGGGCGTCCGGTGACGCCGGCCATCGCCCACGCCGCCGTCGCGGCCGCCGCAGTGGTGGCCCCGCGGATTGCGACGGCCTGCCACAGCGCCTGCTCGTCGGGACCGCGGCCTTCGGTCCGTGCCGGACCGCTGGGCTTGCTGACCGCCAGGGCGGCGGCGGGCAGGGCGTCGGTGAAGATGTTCACCAACAGCAGCTGGCGGGTGTTGAGCGGCGAATCGCCGGTGATCGCGGCGCCGATGATGGCGAACGCGACCTCGCCCGCGTTGCCGCCGAGCAGCACCGACACCGCGGCCTGGACTCGCCGCCACAGCTCACGGCCTTCGTCGATCGCGTTCAGCAACGACTCGATGCGGGCGTCGAGCAACACCACGTCGGCCGCGACACTCGACGACTCGCTGCCGCGGGCGACGACACCGATACCAACGGTGGCCGCGCGGATCGCGGCGGCGTCGTTGGCGCCGTCTCCGACCATCGCGCAGACCTTCCCGGCGCGTTCCAGCGTCTGCACGACCTGCACCTTGTTCTCCGGCGACATCCGGGCGAAGATCACCCGTTCGGTGGCGGCCCGTTCCTGATCCTTGCGCGACATGGCATCCCACTCGGCGCCGCTGATGACCTGGTCCGCGGTCACCGACATGCCCAGTTCCCGTGCAATGGCCGCGGCGGTGATCGGGTGGTCGCCGGTGATCAACCGGATGCCGATGTCCCGTTCGGTGAGAGCCGCCAGCAGGGCGGGTGCTTCGGCTCGCGGTGTGTCGGACAACCCGAGGAAGCCGGCCAGCGACAGTTCACCGCCGGCCAGGTCCGCGATGGCATCCTCGTCCTCGATGACAAGTTGAGCCTGCTGTGGGGTCAGCCGACGCCGCGCGACGGCGATCACCCGCAGCCCTTCGTTGGCCAGCCCACGCACGGTCGCCTCGATGTCGGGCCCGATGCCTTTGCTCGCGGCCAATACGACCTCGGGCGCGCCCTTGACGGTCAACTCATCGCCGGACACCGACGCCGAGAACGACCTGCCCGAGCGGAACGGCAGGTGCGCTGAGACTTCGATGCCGTCAGCTACCGGTCGGGAGGCCTCGATGATCGCGCGGTCGGTCGCGTGCACCTGCGGCCCGCCGTTGGCGTCTGGTGCGGCACTGGCCGCGAAGCGCAGTACGTCGTCGCGGGAGTAGCCCCCCGCTGGATGCACCTGCGACACCCGCAGCCGGTTCTCAGACAGCGTGCCCGTCTTGTCGAAACACACGACATCGATGCGGCCCAGCGCTTCCACCGACCGCGGAACGCGCACCAGCGCACCGTAGTTGGTCAGTCGCCGGGCCGACGCTGCCTGCGCGAGGGTCGCCACCAGCGGCATGCCCTCCGGCACCGCAGCCACGGTGATCGCGATGCCACTGGCTACGGCTTCGCGTAAACCCCTGCCGCGCAACAGACCCAGTCCACTGACCAGAAGTCCACCGGCTGCGCTGACCGGGAAGGCCCGATTGGTGAGCTGGCTGAGCTGATGCTCGAGACCGATCTGGGGCTGCTCACTGGAAACCAGTTCGGCGGCGCGGCGTTCCTGGGTGTCGGCGCCGACGGCGGTCACCAGCGCCAACGCGGTGCCCGCGACGATGGTGGTTCCGCCGTAGAGCATGCAACGGCGCTCGGCGAGTACAGCGCCCGGCGTGGAGTCGATCTGCTTCTCCACCGGCAGCGATTCGCCGGTCAGCGAGGATTCGTCGACCTCGAGGTCTTCCTCCTCGATCAGCCGGGCGTCGGCCGGGACCACCTCGTGGGTGCGCACCTCGATCAGATCGCCAGGCCGCAATTGCGCGGCCTTCATTTCGGTATAGACCGGCGCCCCGTCGGCGCCAGTCGTCACCTTCCTGGCCAGCGGAATCTGTTGAGCCAGAAGCTCGTTGAGTCGGCTCTCGGCGCGCAGCCGCTGGCTGGCGGCCAGCATGGAGTTTCCGGTGAGCACCGATCCGACGAGCACCGCGTCGACGGGCGAACCCAGGATCGCGCTGGCTGCCGAGCCGAGCGCCAGCACCGGGGTCAGCGGGTCGGACAACTCGGCGCGCACCGCCTTGAGAAAGTTCCAGACTGCCTGACGCGGCCGGTCGGTCAGTTCTGCTCCGCGTTGGGCCGTGTCCAGCGCCCGGGTGGCCAGGCCGTGCCGTTGTTCCACTTCCTGTTCGGCACCCGGTGGCGGCAACATCTTGCGGACCTGTTCGATCGACAACGCGTGCCACTCGTTGATCGGCGCCGGCAACGGAGCCGGCGTGCGCAGCACGCGGCGGGCCATCAGGTACCCCGACAGCAGACCAGCGGCCGCGCCCGTAGTCACGGGGCCGGGCCCGCGTCCGCGCACGCCGGGAACCATCAGCAGTGCGCCCAAGGCTGTTGCCCCGGTTGATATTTCGATGCCGCGCTGGGTCGCCGATCTGGCGGCCGGGATAGCGTGCAGCAATCGCCAGGCGCCGTCGAGGTCGCTCAGAATCAGGTCTGCGGTCCAGGGCGGTGGTTCGGAATCGGAGTTGGGCATCAGGCCCAAACCGACATCTGCCGACGAAAGGGCTTGTCCGGCAGCCGATGACAGGACCGCGACAGTATGACCCGCCTCTTGCAGATCGGCCAGCGCCGCGGCGAGCGCGGTGTCGATGGACGCCCGCTGCAATGGCCGCAGCTCATCGAACGCGGGCTGCAACTCGCCGAGATCCTCGACGTCGACCGAGACCAGTTCCAGGCCGGCCCGCCGCGCTTCGGCCAGCACCGCCGAGGCCAGCGGATCGTGCGTCGGGCCGATCAGCGCCTCGACGTTGGCATCGATCGGGTGCCAGCCCACGCGGAGACCCTTTTTCTCCAGCAGCAACTGCGCGCGGTTCCACGCGGGGGACAACTCGTCTTCGTCGGCACCGCGGACCCGCACCACGCGCAGAACGTTGGTGCACAACACCCGCGGGTCGATCACCAGAGCGTCGACGCGGTCCAGCCACCGGAGTTTCTCCGGCTGCAACGGCAGCACCGCGTGTCGCTCCGCCAACCCCTGCCCCAGCGCCGCAGCGAACGACTCGCGGGTAGTGCGGGTTGCTTTAGGAGCGGCGACCAGGGTCGCGGTCGAGGCCATCGCCAGATTGCGGGTGAACGCTCCGACGGCCGCGGTCCCGGCCGTCTGGACCAGCGCGGCGCGCCGGGCATGCCGCTCGGCCGGTCCCTCGGCGAGTGGCACCGGCCGCGACGGTGGGTGCACCTCGGGGTGTTCGGCGTGCCGGGCCAGTGCGGGTTCGTGGCGACTCCAGGCCTGCGCCTCGGCCTGGAATTCGGCGGCCTTCAGGATTTCCATCGCGAGGTCGACGGCCAGCGACGTGGGTGAGAGTTCGAGGACGTGTGCCACCACCATCGACACCGACAGCACCGCGTCGGTGGCCGAGTGGCCGATGTTGTCCTCGAGCAGGCGGCGCAGCCGAGGCTGGTAGTCGACGGCCACCACCAACGCCTCGACACCGGCGAACAAATGCGGCAATCGCAGCACCCGGCCCACGATGGCAGCGCTGACGCCGACTGCCGTCGCACCGACCCCCAACGCGTTGGTGGCGAGCAACAGGCCATCGCCCGGCAGAGGCTTCGGGCGGGTGTCATTACGTTGTTCATCAACGGTACCGCTTGCCTGCCAACGCTTTTCAGCTTGGTCGACGTCGCGGCAGAGGTCACGCACCGAGATCTGGTCGTTGCTGAGGCCGACGACGATCCGCGACAGTGGGCGGTTCACGCTGACGGATTTGACACCCGGCCGCGCCCGAACGGCGTCGACCACGAAGCGTCCGAGTTCCGCGCCGTCCGGACCGTCGAGGCCGCGGACCTCGATCCATGCGCGTCCACGACCGCGCCAGCTGTGCCGGGTCAGCGTTGGTGCGGGCAGCCCGACGGACAGTGCCCGGGCGCCTTCGCGGACGGGGATGGCGGCCATCGTCAGGCCGGTGCTGACCAATGCAGATGTTGCCTGCAAGCCCAGCGTTACCGCGCGCAGCGGGAAGGGTGCTCGTGCCAACTCGACGCTATCTACTCGACAAAATCAGCGGCGGGTGCGCGACTGGGCGCTGCCCGACTGCCGAGCCGCGGTCCGCTTGGCCGGCGTCTTGCGTGGCCGTGCGGAACTGGTCGACTTGGCGGGAGCCGATTTGGCGGGAGCCGATTTGGCGGGAGCCGATTTGGCGGGAGCCGCCTTGACGGAGGTGACCGATGCGACGGGACGGTCGTTGCGCGAGTTGCTCAAGCGGCGCAGCAGCAAAGCCCCGCCGCCGACCGCCAGCAGGATCGGCCATTCGACGAGACCGACGACACCGAGTGCGCCGAGTGTGAGTGCGGCCGCCGGCGTGGAGTGGCTGCCGCTGTCGATGCCCTTCTGCACACCGGCCGCCGCTCCGGTCACGGCGCCGACGACACCGTTGACCGCGGCACCCCCCACTGCACCCGCGGCCGCGGTGGTTGCGGAGGCGGCACGGCTGACCGTCCGACTTGCATTGCGTACGGCGCCGTCAACGACACCCATGGTTACTCCCTGACACTAGGTATTGGACCGTCGATCCGATTGCTGGCAATCCTATGACCTTGATTGGTAAATGAACAGCGGATGAATACCCAATCGACGTATTCTCATGCGTCTTCGCTTACATCAGTTGCTGTGAAGATCCACCAAAACCGGTGCATGGTCACTGGGACCCTTTCCTTTACGTTCCTCGCGAACGATCTGCGCATCGGCGACCCGGCCGGCGAAAGCAGGTGAGCCAAGGATGAAGTCGATACGCATCCCTTGTTTCTTCGGGAATCGCAGCTGGGTGTAGTCCCAGTAGGTGTAGACCCCCGGACCGGGCGTGAAAGGTCTTACCACATCGGTGAATTGAGCATGCACCATCGCATCGAACGCTTTACGTTCCGGTTCCGAGACATGAGTGGCGCCGTTAAAGAAGTCCACATCCCAGACGTCGTCGTCGGTTGGAGCGATGTTCCAGTCGCCGACCAGCGCGATCGGGGCCGACGGGTCGTCGCGTAGCCACCTTTCGGCGGTATTACGCAGGGCGGCAAGCCAATTCAGCTTGTACGTGTAATGCGGATCTTCCAGGGTGCGGCCGTTGGGCACGTAGAGGCTCCAAACCCGCACTCCCGCGCAGGTCGCAGCCAACGCGCGCGCTTCGGCCGCGGCGGCCACATCCGGCTTGCTGCTCCATGTCGGCTGGCCGTCGAAACCGACTTCGACGTTGTCCAGGCCCACCCGCGACGCGATCGCCACACCGTTCCATTGGTTGAACCCGACATGTGCGACCTCGTAGCCGAGTTCGAGGAAGGGCATCGTCGGGAATTGCTCGTCGGAGCATTTAGTCTCCTGCATGGCGAGCACATCGACCTCGGCCCGCTCCAGCCAGTCGAGCACTCGTGGCAGCCGAGTGCGAATCGAGTTCACATTCCAGGTTGCTATCCGGAGGCCGTCGGGCATGGCGGAGACCCTACGTGAGCGCCGAGACGGTGATGTAGCGCGCGTGATGGTGCAAGACGAACCCCAGCGACCGGGCTAAGACGGCGGCTGCGCGATCGCCTTCGCGGACCCGGATGTAACCCCGGGTTGCGCCGCGAGAGGCTCCCCACACCAGCAGTGCCTCGCACAGTGCGTGGGCCGCGTCGGGGCCTTCCGTTTGAAATGTCGACAGGCCGACCCACCGAGTGCCGTCCGGTGAGTCGGTGACCGAAGCCCGCGCGGCGGCGTTGCCGCTGTGGGTGCCGAACATCAGCTCGCCGTCCGAGACGGCAGTCAGTTCGTCGATCGGTATGTCGCGCAGGTGCACGGCGCTCGGCTCGGATTCCAGCCGGACAGATCGATCGGGTTCGCCGCGATGCACATCGCGCACCAACACCCAGTTGGCGCCCTCGCCCGCATCGGGCAGTCGCAGCAGGCGGTCGGCGACAGATAACCGCGGGGTCAGGTCGCGGCTTCGATACCAGTCGACGA
This sequence comes from uncultured Actinomycetota bacterium, assembly GCA_963750885.1. Taxonomy (GTDB): domain Bacteria; phylum Actinomycetota; class Actinomycetes; order Mycobacteriales; family Mycobacteriaceae; genus Mycobacterium. Next base: position 58,325 of record CAVVSN010000024.1, on the reverse strand, counting down.
TCGCCGGTATCGCTTGCTGGCCGGCGAATTTATCCAGTGGCACAGCAGAATTCGAGTCGTACGTGTCGCGGTATCCGGCGCGTAGCAGCCAGCCGTCCAGCCAGTGCTGTTCGACCCCCGGCCAGGCCATTGCGTCGGCATGCTCGAGTCCGCGAATTTCCGACGCGCGCACCGGAGTATCGCTGAGCGGGCGAAGCGCGACCGCATCACCGGGCGCGAAATCGACCACCCCGCCGGTCTTCGTCTGCACGCGCACCTGCGGGGTGATCTCGAGCAAATGACCGATGACATCGGTCAGCGGTGGCACCGACCCCGCGGGCAGGCGGTAACGCACGGATATCCTGGTGCCGAGCTCCGGCCACGAAACCATCAGTGGCCGAACGGATCCGGCCCGTCACCCGGCGTCCAGGACAATCCGGGAACCCCCCAGCCGTGCGATTTGACCGTCCGCTTGGCCGAGCGGGCGTGGCGACCGATCAGGCAGTCCAGATACAGCAGGCCGTCCAGGTGGCCGGTCTCGTGCTGGAGCATGCGTGCGAATAACCCTGTGCCATCGAGGGTCACCGGGTTGCCGTCGGCGTCGAGCCCGGTGACCTTGGCGTAGTCGGCCCGCCCGGTGGGAAACGATTCGCCGGGCACCGATAGGCAGCCCTCGTCGTCGTCCTCGGGGTCGGGCATGGTCTCGGGGACTTCGGAGGTTTCCAACACCGGGTTGATCACCGCGCCCCGCCGTCGTGGTGTCTGCCCGCGCTCGTCGGCGCAGTCGTAGACGAAGACCCGGAGGTTGACGCCGATCTGATTGGCGGCCAGGCCGACCCCGAAAGCGGCGTCCATGGTGTCGTAGAGATTCGTGATCAGATCGGCCAGTTCGGCCGGCAGCGAACCGTCTGCCGCGACCCGCACCGGAGTGGTGGGGTTGTGCAGGACGGGATCACCCACGATGCGGATTGGTACGACAGCCATGAGCGCAAAGTTTAAGCCCGCCGACGATGCGGTCCGCAAAGCGGACTGAGGATGCGGGCAATCAGACCGAGCCCGCGTGCAACGGCTCCGGTTGCGGAGTAAGCGTGCGGCGGGCAACCTCACGTAGTCGGCCGACTCGCGGGTCTGGCTTCCAGGTCAACGGGTGTCGACGTGGTTGAATAATCGCCGGAGCAGCGGGCATTCGAGATTTGCCGAAAGGGTCGAGGAAGCGATATGGACAGCGCTATGGCGCGGGCTAATCGATCGGGAGACGACTCTGGACTCTCCGATGGGTTGACTCGCCGCGAACACGACATTTTGGCATTCGAGCGCCAATGGTGGAAATACGCGGGGGCCAAAGAAGAAGCGATCAAGGATTTGTTCGCAATGTCGGCCACCGCCTATTACCGAGTGCTGAATGCGTTGGTCGACCGACCCGAGGCATTAGCCGCCGATCCGATGCTCGTGAAACGACTGCGTCGGCTGCGTGCCAGCCGCCAGAAGGCACGGGCGGCTCGACGGCTGGGCTTCGAGCTCACCTGAGACTTTGCCTGCTCACTGGGCGTCGGTGTGGGTTTTCCCGCACTCCTGGATACAGTGACGTCAATGAATGACCGCGTTCCCGACTCGACTGGGCTCCCACTGCGGGCCATGGTGATGGTGCTGCTGTTTCTCGGCGTCATCTTTCTGCTGGTCGGGTTTCAGGCCATGGGATCGGGCAGTAACACCGACGACGACTCCTCGGTGTCGAGCGTGACCACCAGCTCAGCAGCGCCGAAGACGTCGACCAAAGTCGCGGTGGCCAAGGCCGACGTGCGCGTCTACAACATCTCCAGTCAGTCCGGCATCGCCAGCAAGGCCGCCGACCAGATCAAGCAGGGCGGCTACAACGTCACCGAAATCGGCAACCTGACGTTGCCCAAGGTGTCGGCCACCACGGTGTATTTCGGAAGCGCCGCCGGCGAACAGGAAACCGCCGAAGCGGTCGGCAAGCTGCTCAAAGCACCGGTTGCGGCGCGGACACCGGACGTCTCCGATCAGCCGCCCGGCGTGATCGTCGTCGTCGCCGGCTGACGCGCCCTAGAACGGCGGGGGATCGTCGTCTGCGCCCGGCGGACCCAGATCGAAGTAGCTGAGGCGGTCGGCCCGGCGGGTCGTGCGGGCATCGTGGTTTCGTTGTCGCTCGGCGCTGATCCGGGAAGCGCGGTCTTGTCGACGGGTGCGCCGGCGTCTGGGCATCATCGCGATCCGCTCAGCGCAGTAGTCCACCGGCGCAGGTGATTCCGGTGGCCGCAGATCGCCGGTGGGCGAGCACAGGCTGGGAAACAGCAGCGCGCTCCCCGGCGTGGTGACGTAGGTCTTTCCCGACGGCGAGTCGAGAATGACTGTGCCGTCGGGCAACTGCTGATCGCGCCAACCCCAGAATGTTTTGACGAGGTGGTGGGTGCGGCAGTAGCACTTCAGGTTCGAGGCGTGGGTGGGCCCGCCGTCGGCATGGGGGATGGTGTGGTCGATGTCGCAGTCGAATGCCGGGTGGTCGCAACCTGGCCAGCGACACGTCAGATCCCGGCATCGCACGAAATCGGCGAGCGCCTTCGACGGCACATATCCCGACTCGGGTGCGGCGTCGAGTGGATGAACCAGAGGCACCAACTTGGCGTGAGCGGCCAACTCGGCGATGAGCTCGGGTCCGACCAGCCCGTCGGCGCACACCTCGGACGCCGACGTGTAGCCCGCGTCGCCGGTGTCGGCTTTCTCGGCAATCACGTGGATTACCACCGATGTTGTGGCGGAACGCTTTCCGGCGGCACAGTCACCGCGTCCGCATTGACAGCCCAGGCGATCGGCTCCCACCGCAAGCGCGCCCAGCGCGTCGGCGCGGCGTTGCTCGCGACTACGCGGATCGTGTTCACACACGGTGGCGGCCAACGTCGTGAGCCGCTTGTCCACCGCGTGCGCTTGAGGACTCAGCAGGCTGCCGTGGATTTCCGACAAGCCGTCGCCGAGGTCGGCGAACCAGACCTCACGTTCGCTACGACGCTCGGTGCGCCGCCGCACCGCATCACGGTCGGCCTTGGCGACGATCCTGTCGATCTGTCCGGCCAACCGCCCGCGCGTCATCGACGGCCAGCGCAGCACGGCTATCGCCAGCTGCCCATCGACGGTCGTGAGCACCTCGCTGTCGGTGATCAGGTCGGTGCGATACACGATCGTCGCGAAAGTCCGTTGGTCGATGTCACCGGCTCGAAAGACGTCGGCCAATTTCGGCAGCCGCTCGCGCATCGCGCGGGCATAGCGCAACTGGCTCGCTGCCAGGGCCTGGCTCATGCGCAGAGCGGCGGCCACCTCGGCGCTCACCGCAGCCTCGGTGTCGACGGCCCAGTCCTCGGTGTCCGAGCAGCGGGTCAATCGATACGCGAACAATTCACCGATCGCCGTCAACGCCGCGGCCGCCCCGCGATTCTGCTCACGCCAAGACGCACCGATCCGATCCAGCAACGCCGCCGACTCCGTCGTGCGCGTCGGGTAACGACGCTCGAACAGCTCATCGAACCGAGCAATCACCTCCGGCGACGACACCAAGCCTGAACCCTGTTCGAACATACTTTCGATTATGCATGAACACTCCGACAAGCCTGAGCCGTCAGCTGATCGGATGTCATGGTCGACGTGGTTTGTTTGATCTCGCTCCTCAGCGGGTCGTTCCGACCCGCATCGTCCGCGAGATAGGCTCTCCGCATGCTCAAGTCCGTCCGCAGCCGCAAATTGGCCGCCGCCACCGCACTGATCCCACTCGCCGCCTCGGCCGCGCTGATGAGCGCGTGCAAGCCGAACCAGCCGCCGGCGACCTCTCCCGGCACTCAGCCGCCGATCTGGACCGGTTCGCCGGCGCCGTCGAGTGCTGAGCCGACGGGTCAGCAGGGCGGAACGGACAGCCTGACCACGCAACTGAACGGGCCGACCGGCACCAAGATCGCGACGGCGAAATTCGAGTTCAACCAGGGCTACGTGACGATCACCATCGAGACCACCGGGACCGGTCAGCTGAGCCCCGGCTTCCATGGCGTGCACATCCACTCGGTGGGCAAATGCGAGGCCAACTCCACCGCTTCGACCGGTGGTGCGCCCGGCGACTTCCTCTCCGCGGGCGGGCACTTCATGGCGAACGGCGAGCACGAAAGCGGCGATCTGACTTCGCTGCAGGTGCGCAAGGACGGCGGCGGTCTGCTCCAAACCACCACCGATGGGTTCACCAAAGCCGACCTGCTTGCCGGCGCGGGAACCTCGATCATGATCCATGCCGGCGCTGACAACTTCGGCAACATCCCGGCGGACCGCTACAACCAGGTCAACGGCGCACCCGGAGCAGACCAGACGACGATGTCGACCGGTGACGCCGGCAAGCGGGTGGCTTGCGGCGTCATCAGCTCCGGTTAGTTCCGTCGGACAGGGGTACAGCTATCAGGGTGGACTTCGCTTCATCACCCCGCCCGACACTTGGCGTCGAATGGGAGTTTGCGCTCGTCGATGCCGAGACGCGCGACCTGAGCAACGAAGCTACCGCGGTATTCGCCGAGATCGGCGAAAACCCGCGCGTGCACAAGGAATTGCTGCGCAACACGGTGGAAATCGTCACCGGCATATGCGATTCCACCGCGCAGGCGATGGATGACCTTCAATCCACGCTTAAATCCGTTCTCCCGATCGTCCGGAAGCGCGACATGGAGTTGTTCGGCGCGGGCACGCATCCATTCGCGAGTTGGTCCGCCCAGAAGCTGACCGAGGGACCCAGGTACGCCGAATTGATCAAGCGCACCCAGTGGTGGGGTCGGCAGATGCTGATCTGGGGAGTGCACGTGCACGTCGGGGTTTCCTCGCCGGACAAGGTGATGCCGGTCATGTCGTCATTGCTCAACTGGTATCCGCATCTGCTGGCGCTGTCGTGCTCGTCGCCGTGGTGGGTTGGGGAGGACACCGGATACGCCAGCAACCGGGCGATGATGTTCCAGCAGCTGCCCACAGCCGGCTTGCCGTTCCAGTTCGAAAAGTGGGAGCAGTTCGAAGGTTTCGTGCACGACCAGAAGAAGACCGGAATCATCGAGGATGTCAACGAAGTGCGGTGGGATGTTCGGCCGTCGCCGCACAACGGAACCCTTGAGGTTCGGATCTGCGACGGGGTATCCAACGTTCGCGAACTCGGTGCGCTGGTCGCGCTGACGCACTGCCTGGTGGTGGATCTCGAGCGGCGACTGGATGCCGGCGAGACACTGCCGACGATGCCGCCGTGGCACAACCAGGAAAACAAGTGGCGTGCAGCCCGTTACGGTCTGGACGCGATCATCATTCTCGACGCCGACAGCAATGAGCGTCTAGTCACCGAAGAACTCGACGATCTGCTGACCCGGCTGGAACCCGTTGCCGCGTCGTTGGATTGCTCCGACGAGTTGGCCGAGGTAGCCGAGATTCCCCGGCGCGGTGCGTCGTATCAGCGGCAACGGCGGGTTGCCGAGGAGCACGACGGAGATCTGCGTGCCGTCGTCGACGCGCTTGCCGCCGAGTTGGAGATCTGATGGGCTCCGCAGCTGAATTCGGCCGCCTGGCAATGTTTCCGCTGCAATCGGCATTTCTGCCCGGCGAAGATCTACCGTTGCAGATCTTCGAGCCGCGTTATGCCGAGATGGTACGAGACTGCATGCGGGACAACAGCCCCCGGTTCGGCGTGGTGTTGATCTCGCAGGGTCGAGAGGTCGGCGGGGGCGACATGCGCTGCGACGTCGGGACGGTGGCCAGGATCGACGAATGCGTCGAGGTCGCCGACTCGGGCCTGTTCATGCTGCAGTGCCGGACGGCCGAGCGGATCAGGGTTTGCGAGTGGTTACCCGACGACCCCTACCCGCGGGCCGTGGTGGAGGAATGGCCCGACGAGCCGGGAGAATCGGTGAGTGCCGGCCAACTCGAAGACCTCGAAGACCGGATGATGGCTCTTTTCGAGCGGATTGCCAACGCCCGCGACTTTCCGGTGCCGGATCGCACCGAAGTGCTCGGCTCCGGCCTCGACTTCTCCGACGCGGGAGAACGCTTGTACGCGTTGGCATCCCGCATCCCGATCGGGCCCGCCGACCGTTACTCCGTGCTGACCGCCCCGACGGCCGACGCGCGGCTGACCGCGCTGGGCGAAGCGGTCGATTCCGTCGCCGCGATCATCGAATTCCAGCTCTCGCAATAGCCCGTCAGGAGTAGCGGGGAACCGTGTGCAGGCGTCCTTCGATGAACACGCTGCGGGGTGTCAGATGCTTCAGGTTGTCGGCCGGGGTGCGGTTGTGACGCCGCAGCAGATCCAGTGCCTCGATCGCAGTAACCGCCCAGTCGCGGCTGGTCAGCCATAGTCGGAGATCGGCGCGTTTCTCGCTGAACAAGAGCTGGGGAATGTCGAGCCCGTCGTCGCCCAAAAATTCACGACCCCGCTCGAGGTAGTCCGGGTCGAACGCGCTCGGGTTCAACACTTCTGCTGCGATCCGGCTGCCGGTTGCGCTGAGCTCCAGAATCCGGTCGAACAAAACATCCTGGCCGGCTGCCGGCAAATAGGGCAGCAGTCCTTCGGCGGACCATGCCGTGGGGATCGACGGATCGAAGCCGGCTTCCTGTAACGCTGTCGGCCAGTCGGCCCGTAGATCGATCGGCACCGGCCGATACGCGACAGCGGGGCGGGCGTTGTGGGCGCCCAGCGTCTCCGCTTTGAACGCCAGCACCTGGGCCTGGTCGATCTCGTAGACAACGCTGTCCGAGACCCAGGGCAATCTCCAGGCGCGCGCGTCCAGGCCGGCAGCCAGAATCACAGCCTGGTCGATGCCGTTGGCACCGGCAGCGATGAAGTACTCGTCGAACCATTTGGTGCGCGCTGCGGCGTAACCCTGGACGAGCGGCAGATGCCTGCCCACATCCGAGGAGTCCCAGCCGCGTGCGGTGGCGGCGTCGACGAAAAGCTGGGCGTACCGGTCGGTGAACAGCGGGCAGTCGCAATCGGATTCGGCTGCGCGGGCCATGGCTACGCCCAGAGCCGTCGCGCCGACGCTCTCGGTGATATCCCAGCTGTCGCTGTCAGTGCGTGCCATGACCGTTGCCCATCTCTTTCGCGGCAGTGCTCAACAGGGCGACCGCGCTGTCGGACAGGACCAGGCTAGTAAAAATCGCAACTCCCTGCTCGGTGCGAGGTCGCGTGATGTACTTCGTCGCGATGAGCACCGATCTCGTTGTGGACATCCAAGCCGCGGGCGTGGCCGTGCTGACGCTCAACAGGGCTGAACATCTCAACGCCTACACGGCCGACATGGGCGCCGCGCTGGGCCGGGCCTACCGCGACTGCGACGAGGACGATGACGTGCGTGTCATCGTGGTCACCGGAGCGGGCCGGGCGTTTTGCGCCGGAGCGGATCTCTCCGGCGGCGCGTCGCCGTTCGACGCCCCGGCCGACGACTCTGCCTTCTCCGCGTCACCCATCGATCCGGCCGCCTTCGAACTGCGCAAGCCGGTGATCGCCGCGGTCAACGGCCACGCCATCGGGATCGGCCTGACGATCGCGCTGCAAGCAGATATCCGCATCCTCGCCGAGGAGGCGAAATACGGTGTGGTGCAAGTCCGCCGGGGCGTGCTACCTGACTGCATGGCGCACTGGACGCTGGCGCGGCTGACCAATCTCGGTGTGGCGGCGGAGGTCTTGCTCACCGGACGCACCTTCGGTGGCACCGATGCCCTGGCGTGGGGCATCGCCAACCGGGCGCTGCCCGCGGCGCAGGTTCTCGATAAGGCGATGGAGCTCGCCCGCGACATCGCGACCAACGTGGCGCCGATGTCAGCCGCGTTGAGCAAACGACTGCTGTGGGATACGGCCATCAACGGATACACGCCACGGCAGGTCGCATCGCTGGAAACCCAGTTGCACCACCGGGTGATGGGGACTGAGGATGCGCGCGAGGGTGTCAACGCCTATCTTGAGCGGCGGGCGCCGCGATTCAGCGCACGACTGTCGGCCGAGTGGACCCCGCTACCGGATCCGGAGCAGTGAGCATGTACATCGAAATGATGGCAGACGGTCTCGGATTCACCGAGGGTCCGGTCTGGCTGCCCGACGACCGGGTGGCGCTGACATCGATCAGTCATGGCTGCGTCTACATCGTCGACCCAAACGGTGGCCCACTCGAACGCATCGACACCGGTGGCGGACCGAACGGCCTGACATGCGGAGCCGACGGGACTTTGTATGTCGCGCAGAACGGCGGCGTATGGGGCGCAAGCGGTCCCGCCGAGCCGGGCGTTCAGGTGATCAGCGGCACGCGGGTCGACTACCTGGTGGAGGGGTTGGGCGCACCCAACGATCTGACGTTCGGGCCGGACGGCCGGCTCTGGATCACCGACACTCGCGGTGAATTCGACGTCAGCACGCCTGGCGCGGGTCTGCCGGGGCACGTGTATGCGACCGACATCGAGTCGGGGGAGACACAGCAGATCATCGACGACGGGCCGGTGTTCATCAACGGGCTGGGTTTCGATCACGGCGGTTCGACATTGCTTGTGACGGCGACACTTTCGTCGCAGCTGCTGTCCTACGCGATCGGTGGGCCCGACTACCGGCCAATCGGTGCGCCCGAGCTGTTGCACACCTTCGTTGACGGCTGGCCGGACGGTATGGCAGTGAGCACTCCTGGCGACTACTGGGTGGCGCTGACTGGTGGCGATCGCATCGACGTGATCGATGCCTGGGGCCGCTGCATCGGCAACGTGGGGCTGCCGGCCGGGTCGCTGCCGACCAACGTCTGCATCGGTGGTCGCCGTTTCGATGAGCTCTTCGTGACTGCGGCAAATGACCAGGCGCTGGTGCGGATTCAGCTTGAGGGCGACGGCCCGCCGCTCTGAGGCGCGCGACCCGGCTTCCCGGTGTGCTGTCCGGTCATGGTGGCTGCGGCCATCACCAGGTCGCCATCACGAGCGGTTTCTTGAATCTCGAAGCGCAGGTGCGAAAACGCCTCGCGGCGATATTTTTCGCGTCGGTCACGGTCGAAAGGCTAGGCGAAATCCCCGGTTGCGGTCTTGGGGAAAACGGCCACATTGTTTTCCGGTGCGCGTTTGCGGGTAGTTCGTCTGAGAAATGGTCGACCTCGAGTGTCCCAAACGCATGCAGTTCGGGCCGTGCGGTGGTGTGCGGCCCGATGGCCAGTGTGAAATGCGTTCAGGACCATGCAGTTTCGCTGACATCGTGCCCTGGCCCGACCCGGCGGCGCAGGTTGCGCCGGTGCCGGCGCCCCTGATCCTCACCGATTTCAGCTGCACACCCTTCGACGCCGCGGAAGTCGCGGCGATCGCTGCCACGTTGGCGCCGAGTTGCGATGCCGTGCTGGTGGGCGAGCATCAGAATCGCCCGGACTTTCCACCGACGACCATGAGCCGGTTGCTGCTCGAGCAAGGCGTGGAGCCGTGGATCACGCTGTCGTGCCGCGACCGCAATCGCATTGTCCTGGAGCAGGAGTTGCGAGGCCTGCGCTTCAATGGGGCGACGACGGTGTTCTGCGTGACCGGCGACGGGCGCGGCTACGACGTCCGGCCTGACGTCACCCAGACCTTCGACCTGGACGGTCCGCGACTGGTTGCGCTGGCCGCTTCCCTCGACATGGTTGCCGCCGTTCCGGAAACGCCCACCGCGCCACCGGTTCATGCCCGCGCGGCGCGGTTGGTAGAGAAGCAGCGGGCCGGAGCGAGCCTGGCTGTCCTCAACCACGTTTCGTCGGCGTCAGCATTGTCGGCGTTCATGGATGACGCGCGTTCGGCGGGACTGCACATCCCGGTGCTGGCAGCGGTAGCCGTGTTCACCGACGTGGTGTCGGCCGCGGTGCTGACGGGCCTGCCCGGGCTGGAGCTGGACCCCGAGCTGGTCGACGGGGTCGTCGACGCGCCCGATCCGGTCGAGGCCGGAATCGAGGCGGCGGTAGCCGAAGCGCGAGAGCTGTTGCAAATCAGCGGAATTGACGGGGTGAATCTGTCGGGGCTGGCGACGGCATCTGGTACCCGACAGGGCGCGGAGATCAAGGCCGAGGTCGGCGCTCGGATCCGAGCGGAGCACGCCACATGAGCGACTCAGCGGCCGCCGAGTTCGACACCCTGGCCGAATGGACTGCTCGCGTCGCCAGGGATCTTGGTCCGGATTTCCATATCCCGGCGGGCTGCCGCGGTAGTGGCAGCCCGGCGGTGCTCGACTGGCTCATCGAACAGCTGGACTTCGGCGCGGATGAGACGTTACTGGACTGCGGTGCCGGCGTCGGCGGACCGGCGGCTTACGCGGCGGCGCAACGGGGGGTCCGCCCAGTACTGGTGGAACCGCAGAGCGGTGGAGTTCACGCTTCCCGAGCGCTATTCGGGCTCCCGGCGATACAAGCCGACGCCGCAGTGCTGCCGTTCGCCGACGGGGCTTTCGATGCGGCATGGGCATTGGGCGTGCTCTGCACCACTGAGTCGCAGTTGGAGTTGCTCAGCGAATTACGTCGAGTGGTGCGGCCGCCGGGCCGCATCGGGCTGCTGGTCTTGATCACCGACGAGTTGTCACCCGCCGGCGAGCCCGATAACAGCTTCTTCCCGACCGTTGAGTCGTTGAGCGAGCTGATTCGTCGGGCAGATTTGCACGTCGACGCGTGGCGCAGCGCTGCCGAGATCTGGGCTCCCCCCACCGCATGGCGGCAGCGAATCGAGACGTTCGAATCCGAGGTTCGGGCGAGGTACGGGAACAAGCGCGCGTGGCAGGTCGCCGAGCGTCAGTCCAATCTGATCGCAAAGCTACTAGGTGAGTCGACGATTGTGCCGCATGTGTTTTCGCTACGACACGCTGCCGATTAGTACACGCCGGGTCTCAGCGATCCGCGGCGAACGCCCGCAGGTTGGCCAGTTGCGCGGCATCCAGTGAGGGATGGACGTTTTCGCGAGCCGCGGCGACATCGGCCGCGGTGATCTCGGCCGCGTCGACCGAGCGCCGCATTGCCGTGAGCGCGGCCTCGCGCAGCAGCGCCACACAGTCGGCGGCGCTGTACCCGTCGAGGTCGGCGGCCAATGCGTCGAGATCCACGTCACGCAGCGGAATCGACTTGCCCGCGGTACGCAGGATGTCGACTCGGGCTTGGGCGTCCGGCGGTTCGACGAACACCAACTTTTCCAGCCGGCCGGGCCGCAGCAGCCCCGGGTCGATCAGGTCCGGCCGGTTGGTGGCGCCGATCACCACGACGTCGTTCAACGGCTCGATGCCGTCGAGTTCGGTGAGCAGCGCCGCCACCACCCGATCGGTGACGCCGGAGTCGGAGCTCTGCCCACGCCGCGGCGTCAACGCGTCGATCTCGTCGAGGAAAACCAGCGACGGCGCCGAGTCGCGTGCGCGGCCGAACAGTTCGCGCACCGCCTTCTCTGATGAGCCGACCCATTTGTCCATCAGCTCAGAGCCTTTGACGGCGTGCACCGAAAGCCGTCCGGTGCTGGCCAGTGCGCGCACCACGAACGTCTTACCGCATCCCGGCGGGCCGTACAGCAGGACACCGCGCGGTGGTTGAACACCGAGGCGGGCGAAGGTGTCGGGATGCTGCAGCGGCCACAGCACGGCCTCGGTCAGGGCCTGCTTGGTCTCGACCATGTCGCCGACGTCGTCGAGGGTGATCGAGCCGACCGATATCTCCATCGCGGCCGAGCGCGACAGCGGCCGGATCACGGTGAGCGCGCCGAGCAGGTCGTCCTGGGTGAGCTTCGGTGCGCTGCCGTCCGAGCTGGCGCGCGCCGCCGCGCGCAAGGCCGCCTCGCGCACCAGAGCGGCCAGATCCGCGACCACGAAACCTGGTGTCCGGTCGGCGATTGCGCCGAGTTCGAGATCCTCGGTGGGTACGGCTTTCAGCAGACTCTGCAACAGCGCGATCCGGGTCGGCGCATCGGGCAGGCTCAGCACCAGTTCGCGGTCGCACAGAGTCCGGGGCGCGCAGGCGAGGGTCGAGGTTTTCCGGGACGGCCGAGGTGACGATCACGGCCACGCCCGCGGCGGCGACGGCTTTGCGCAACTCGGCCAGGATCAGCGTCGCGACCGGTTCGGTCGTCGCAGGCAGCAGTGCGTCGATGTCGGCGATCAGCAGCACCCCGCCGCCGTCGCGCACTTTCGACGCCGCCGCGACCACCCGCTGGAGGCGATCATCGGCGGCCAGCGCGCCGACCTCCGGGCTGTCGAGCTCGACCCGTCGTCGGCCGGCGCATACCGCCCGGACCAGCGTGGTCTTGCCTACACCCGCGGGGCCTGACAGCAGGACGCCCAAGTTGGTTGTAGCGCCCAGGGTTTGCAACAAGTGCGGCTCGTCGAGCGCAAGCTTGAGCCACTCGGTCAGCTTGGCCGCCTGCGCGCTGACGCCCTTCAGGTCGTTGACGGTCAGCGCTGACGCCTTGGCGATCACCTGCTCCGGTTCCGCCGCGCGAGCTCCGCCGGAAACCCCGTTGCCCCACGTGACCAACGAGTTCGGCTGCACGCTCACCGGCCCGGAGGGGTCGACGCCGGTCACGGTCAACAGCTCCGAAGTCCAACTGATGCCGACCGCTGAGGCCAGCGCACGCGTCGCCGACGACGTCGAGGTGCCCGGTCCCAGATCTCGCGGCAGCAGCGAGACGGCATCGCCGACGGTCAACACCTTGCCCAGCAAGGCTTGTCGCAGCGTGGTCGACGGAACCGACTGGGTGGTCAGCGTCGACCCGCTCAGCGTCACCGATCGCGCGCCGTAGACGGTGGCCGCGATCACGAGGACAGCGGTGTCCTCGCTCAGTCCGGCGTTGGACAGCGTCACGTCGTCCAGCAGTGCGGTGCCGATCGGCGTCTTCGGGCCGGCCACACCGGCCACCGCCGTCGTGGTCCGCGCACCGGTAATCGACACCGCGTCCCACTCCCGAATGCCGAGGGCGGCAATAGCGTTGGGGTGCAATCGAATAACCCCACGGCGAGAGTCGACGGCCGAGGTGTTCAACCGAGCGGTCAGGGTCAGCTGGACCGGAGAGGTCATGGCCGGCCGGTCGGCCGGCGCAGCCCGAGTCGTGCCACCGACCGGCGGCGGCTTGGTTGCGCCCGGCGGATCGCACGCCGGGTGGCGCGCCGCTGCTTGGGTTTCTCACCCCACGCTTCGGGGTGCTCGGCCAGCCAGTGGTGGCTGCGCACGGAGAACGGGATGTAGCAGAGGTAGGCCGCGATGACCACCATGATCAGGATGTAGGGGAACAGCAACGCGGCAGCGGCGACGATGGTCAGCCCGGCCAGCAGTAGCGCGGCCAGGTTCGGCGGCACCGAGACGGCGTGCATTTTGCGCATCGGCAGCCGGCTGACCAACAGCATCGAGCAGATCGTGATCCAGGTGCAGACGAACCACGGCGAGGTCCACCAACCCGCGCCGAACTGCAGCTTGGCAGCCAGCGGTCCGAGCGCGCAGATCGCGCCGGCGGGTGCCGGCACGCCGACGAAGAACTCCCGGGTGAACGAGGGCTGAGCTGACGTCGTCGAGCAACGCGTTGAATCTGGCCAGCCGCAACACGATTGACACCGCGTACAACATGACCACCACCCAGCCCGCGGGCAGCCCGGGCATCATCGTCACGTAGACCACGACCGCGGGGGCCACCCCGAAGTTCACCGCATCGGCCAGTGAGTCGATCTCCTCGCCCATCCGCGACTCGGCATCCAATGCCCGGGCGACCCGGCCGTCGAGTCCGTCGAGGATTGCGGCCGCGGCGATCAGCGCGATCGCCACGTACGGCTGGCCTTCCAGCGCGAATCGGATCGATGACAGCCCCGCGCAGATCGCCAGCACGCTCATCGAGCTGGGCAGGATGCGCAGCGGAGCCACGCGTCTGCTTCGCGGCTTGTTGGTTATCACGGCAGCTCGGCCAGCACCGTCTCGCCGGCAACCGCGCGCTGGCCCAGGCTGACCGACACCTGGGAGCCGGCGGGCAGGTAGGTGTCCAGCCGCGAGCCGAACCTGATCAGGCCGTAGGTGTCGCCGATCGACAGTTTGTCGCCGACGCGGACGTTGCAGACGATGCGGCGCGCCACCAGGCCGGCGATCTGCACAGCGACGATCTCCACCCCGTCCGCGGTGCGGATCCGCACACTGTTGCGTTCGTTGCTTTCGCTGGCGACGGGAAGATCGGCCGAGCCGAACAGACCCGGCCGGTGTTGCACCGCGATCACCTCACCGCTCACCGGCGCCCGCTGCACGTGGGCGTCGAACACCGACAGGAAGATGCTGACCCGGGTGAGTTCCGCGTCGCCCATCTCCAACTCGGGCGGCGGCGCGGCCGACTCGATCAGGCACACCTGGCCGTCGGCCGGTGCGACCACGACGCCGAGCCGGGTCGGCGGGACCCGGGGTGGGTGGCGGAAGAAACCTGCGCAGGCGCCGGCGGCCAGCAGGCCGGCACGGCGCAGCCAGCGGGACCGGCGGCCGACCAGGGCCAATCCCAGACCGGCGGAAATGAATGGAAGACCCGCTGGATGCACGGGTGGAACGGTCGAGCGCAGCAGCGACAGCACGTGCTGCGGACTGATCGTCGGGTTCTCGGCGGTCGTGCGGGGACGTCGTGCCACGCGGTCATCTTAGAAGAGCCGCGACGGTTGTCAGACCGGATACGTGACGCCGGTCAGTTCCTCGGAGACCGCCCACAGCCGGCGCTGCAGGTCCTCGTCGTGCGACTGCGCGCTGGAGGAGACCACCTTCGGGTGGCCGCGCTGCTCGCCGAGGCCGTCGGGCCCGTAGTACTGACCACCCTGGACACCGGGGTCGGTGGCGGCCCGCAGCGTGGGCAGGGAGCCCATCGCCGCACCCTGGAAGAGCAGCGGGCCGAGGACCGCAACGGCGGGTTTGAAGATCCCGGGCAGGTTGCGGGCCAGCTCGGTGTTCGAGCCGCCCGGATGGGCGGCCAAGGCCATGGTGGTCGGCTGATCCCGGGCGGCCAGCCGGCGCTCTAGCTCGTAAGTGAACAGAAGGTTGGCCAGTTTGGATTGTCCGTACGCGGCGATCCGGTCGTAACGGTGTTCCCACTGCAGATCGTCGAAGTGGATGGCAGCGCGCAGCCGGTGGCCCATGCTGCTGACGGTCACCACCCGCGAGCCCCGTACCGGCAGCAGGTTGTCCAGCAGCAGTCCGGTCAGGGCGAAGTGGCCGAGGTGGTTGGTGCCGAATTGCATCTCGAAGCCGTCGTCGGTGACCTGCTTGGGGGTCCACATCACCCCGGCGTTGTTGATCAGCAGGTCGATCCGCGGGTAGGACTTGCGCAGTGCCGCCGCAGCGGCGCGCACCGACGCCAGCGAGCTGAGGTCGAGTTCGTGCAACGTGACGTCGGCGTCGGGTTGCGCGGCGACGATGCGCGCCAGTGCGAGATTGCCCTTTTCCAGGTTGCGCACCGCCAGCACGACGTGGGCGCCGGTCTGGGCCAGCGCAGCGGCGGTGTGATAGCCGAGACCGGTGTTTGCGCCGGTGACGATGGCTACCCGGCCGCTCTGGTCCGGTATGTCGCTGGTGGTCCATTTCCGTCGGAACTCATCGGAGAAAACGATACCCACCCGAGCTTCGGTGTCGCCGTGTCGGTACGACTCGCCGTCGTGGCGGTGGCATTCTCATGGCGTGGACAACCGCACGCCTGGCCCGGTCGCGGGCATGGTCGACCCCGCTCATCTGCCGAGTCGACGCGCGCCGCTGCGGTGGGCGGTCGGCGGCATCTTTCCCTGGCTGCTGCTGGCTGTCGCGCAAATCGGGTGGTTGGACTTCGACAGGCGGATGCCGTGGCTGCACCTCTCGGTCGGCGTCGTGACCGTGCTCGGCGCGATCATCGCGACGGCGGTGGTTCCGGTGTGGCGCTACCGGGTGCACCGGTGGGAACTCGGCCCGCAGGCGGTGTACACCCGCACCGGATGGCTGGTCCAGGAGCGGCGCATCGCGCCGATCTCGCGGGTGCAGACCGTCGACACTTACCGCGGCCCGGTGGACCGGTTGTTCGGGCTGGCCAATGTCACCGTCACGACGGCTTCGTCGGCCGGTGCGGTACGAATCGTCGCGCTCGACGTCGACGTGGCCGACCATCTCGTGGCACAGCTGACCGACATCGCAGCGATCGGTGCCGAGGACGCGACGTGACCACTCAGCCCGGCCGGGGTGAAATCGCCTGGCAGCGGCTGAGTCCCAGGATGCTGCTGGTTCACCCGGTGTACGAACTGCTGCGCGAGCTGCCGTTTTTGATCGGTGCCATCGTGTTGGGGACGACCACCGGCAACCAGTCCTGGACGTTCGCGGTGCTGGGATACACGGTCGTTGTAGGAGTGGCGCGCTGGGTCACCACCAGCTATCGCATCGATGCCGATCAGCTGCAGTTACGGACCGGTCTGCTGCAGCGCAAGGTGTTGTCCTTGCCGCTCAGCAGGATTCGTTCGGTGAGCAGCGATGCGCGGTTGCTGCACCAGGTGATGGGCCTGGCGGTGGTGCGAGTGAGCACCGGGCAGGAAGCCAAGGGCGAGGGCGGATCCGGGGGATTCGAGCTCAATGCCGTCGAGGTGGGTCAGGTGCCACGGCTGAAGGCGATCCTGCTGGCCGACACGGGCGACACAGCTGAGCAGGTCGACGCGACGACCGCTCCGACGGACACGGTGCTGGCCCGCTGGCAGCCGGCGTGGTTGCGGTATTCGCCGCTGAGCGTGTCCGGTCTGCTGTCGCTGGGCGCCGCGGCCGGTGTGATCTACCAGAGCGGTTTTGTTGGGCCGCTGCAGCATTCACGGATCGTCACGCTCGGTGCTCGAC
Organism: uncultured Actinomycetota bacterium; assembly: GCA_963750885.1. Taxonomy (GTDB): domain Bacteria; phylum Actinomycetota; class Actinomycetes; order Mycobacteriales; family Mycobacteriaceae; genus Mycobacterium. Next base: position 41,529 of record CAVVSN010000024.1, on the reverse strand, counting down.
GAGGCTGCGCGGTTGGGGACGATCAAAACGGTCGCGGTCATCGGTGCCGCGGTTCTGGTCGCATCGGTCTTGCTCGCGGTGGTTCGTTCACTGCTCACCTACGGCAACCTGGTGCTGCTGCGAAAGGCTGACGTGCTGCACCTGCGGCATGGCCTGCTGCGGGTTCGTGAACGTGCTTACGACATGAGCAGGCTGCGCGGCGGAACGCTGCGCCAGCCGCTGCTGGTGCGGGTGTTCGGTGGCGCCCGGTTGGATGCGGTGATGACCGGTGTGCACGGCGCAGGTGAGGCATCGGTGCTGCTGCCGCCGTGCCCGGTGGCCACGGCCGAGGCGGTGCTGACTGAACTGGTCGGCGACGCCGAGGTCGTCTCCGGGCCGCTGCGCGGTCACGGCCGCCGGGCGGCGACCCGGCGCTGGACGCGGGCGCTGGGGCTGCCCGTACTGGCCGGTGCAGGTCTGGCTGCGGTCACCGTGCTGTTCGGGAAAACTGTTGTGCCCGTGTGGGTGTGGCCCGCGTGGATCGCGGTGACGGCGTGGTGTGCGCTGCTGGCGGTCGACCGGATCGGTGCGCTCGGTCACCGGGTCCACGACGGCTGGCTGGTGATGCGATCCGGCAGCGTGGAACGGCGCCGCGACTGCCTCGCCACGGCAGGCATCATCAGCTGGACGGTGCGTCAGACGCCGTTCCAGCGCCGGGCCAAGGTCGCGACTTTGGTCGCGGCAACGGCCGCGGGCGTCAAGCGCTATCCGTTGATCGACGTGCCGGCGGACCTGGCGTGGTCGATCGCGGCGGAGGCGTCGCCATGGGTGGCAGAGAGCATCTGGGCGACCCGCTAGGCCGCTGGGCTTCCGGGCTTCGCCGAAAGTGAAGGTGTTGCGAATTTTTGGCTGATTTTTCGCAGTAGCTTCACACTCGCCGCGATCGCCCGCTAGGTCCTTAGGCCGTCAGCCCGCGCACCGCGATGATGCGCTCAGCGAGTTGCTCGCTGGTGGCCGCGGCGATCGGCGGTCCACCGCAGAGCCGGCGCAATTCGTTGTGAATCCACCCGTGCGGCTTGCCAAGTCGGTAGTGGGCCGCTGACACAAGCGCGTTGAGCTCACGACGGAGGTCACGCAGTTGCCCGTGCCGGGTGGCCGGCTCGGCCGTCTTCACGCCGTCGCGGGTACGGCGGTCGTACTGCTCTTCTTGCTGACGGCGCAACAACTCTCGCATCTGCGCGGGGTCCAGCAGGCCGGGTATGCCCAGGTAGTCGGCCTCTTCGTCGCTGCCGGCCGGGGTGGCGGTGCCGAACGACGAGCCGTCGAAAATCACCTGGTCCAGTTCGGCGTCGGCGCCCAGCGACTCGAATTTGTTGTCCATCTCGGACGGCTCGTCTTGGCGACGTTGCGCCTCGTCCAGTTCGTCGGTCTCCCGATGTGGTTGGCCGAGAACGTGATTGCGCTGCGCTTCCAACTCGCTGGCCAGCAGCAGCAGCGAAGGCACCGACGGCAGGAAAACGCTCGCGGTCTCCCCGGGCCGCCGGGACCGGACGAACCGGCCGATGGCCTGGGCGAAGAACAGCGGGGTTGACGCGCTGGTGGCGTAGACGCCGACCGCAAGGCGCGGCACGTCGACACCTTCGGAGACCATCCGCACCGCGACCAGCCACCGGGTGTCACTCGCGGAGAACTGCGCGATGCGCTTGGACGCGCCCGGATCGTCGGACAGCACAACCGTCGGGCTCTTCACCGGTAATCCGTTTCAGCAGAACGGCATACGCGCGGGCAGCTCGTCTGATCCGATGCGATCACCATGCCACCGGCGTCCGGAACCCCGCCGGCCCGTAGCTGTCGCAGCCGGGTGTCTGCCGCGGTGACGACCGCGGGCATCCACTCACCGGTCGGGTCCAACGCGGTGCGCCAGGCGCGGGCGGTGTGCTCGGCGCTGGCCGGCTCACCGAGCCGCGCGGCGTGCTCCGCACCGGCGCTGTCGCGCCACCGGGTTTCTCCGGAGTACGCCATGAACACCACCGGGCGCACCACGCCGTCGGCGAGTGCGTCGGTGTAGCCGTAGGTGTGGTCGGCTTGCGAGCGCATCAGCCCGGCGGCGTCCGGTTCGTAGCGCACGAACGGGATCGCGGAGTCGTCGCTGCGGAACGGCGTCCCCGTCAGCGCCAAGCGGCGGGTGGCGTCGTCGAACGCCTCCCGCAACGCATCACCCCAACTCTTGGCTTCACCGCCGTGGTGGATCTCGTCGAAGATGACCAGCGTTCGTCTGCCCTCGGTGCGCACCCGGTGACGGGTCGGGTGGCTGGCCACCTGCGCGTAGGTGACGACCACACCGTGGTACTCCGCGGAGGTGTGGGCGGCGCTGTTGCTGAACTTCGGGTCCAGCGCGATGCCGTCGACGGCGGCCGCCAGTGCCCACTGCACCTTGAGGTGCTCGGTGGGTACCACCACGGTGATCGCGTCGATGGTGCGGTCGGCCAGCAGCTCGGCGGCGATGCGCAGAGCAAACGCGGTCTTGCCGGCGCCGGGGGTAGCGACCAGCAAATAATCGCGTGGTTTGGCGCTCAGATAGCGCACCAACGCACGCCGTTGCCAGCCCCGCAAAGCCCGGGTGCTGGGCGCTTCAACTGCCCGCACCCGTGGACTCCAATCTGATCGAGATGCAGTCTAGGCCAAGGACATCGGGGCGTGCATCTCCGCAGGACGGCGGCGAGTCGCAGCGGTGTGCCGAACGCAACAGCACCCGATTTCGGCCACCGAAAGTGCATGACAACGCGGTATTGGAGTCGGCGCGATGGTGGCATGCGGCGGCGCTTCACTCGTGACCTGGAGCATCGGGTGGTACCAAGGATGGCTGACCTGGACACACCGGACTGCCGAGGGAAGGCTTATGCCGCCCCGCAGGTTCGTCCGACCGCCCTTCAAGCGCCGATGCCGACCGCAGCGTCCGCAAGCGCCGCCGGGGCGTTCAGCAATATGCCGCTGCTCGGACAGGCGCCGCTGATGGCCATGCCCGGACGCGACACCGCCCGCGGCCCGCAATCTCCGGCCCCGCAACGAGCTGCTGTTGTCGTAACGCCCGAGACCAGCTCCGAGGAGCGATCTGTGGGAGCCGCGTCACAGATGCGCGAGATCACCAACGTGCTGAGCAAACTCGCCGACCTGCGGGACAACGGAGCGTTGAGTTCAACGAGCAAAAGCAGCGGCCGCTGGGCGGGCGCTGAGTTCGCAGCGTTCCCCGGTGCGATGACCAGACTTTTGAGAGTGTTCAGATCGTGATTACCGGATTGGCCCACGCCGGGGTGTGCGTGCCCGACTGCGAAGCGGCGGTGGCGTTTTACCGCGACGTGTTGGGCATGCAGGTGCTGTCGCCGCCCTACGTGATGGCCGGGGATGCGATCCGCGACGACATGGGCCAGCTGGTGTCAGATCCGACCATGAAGGCGGCGATTGTCGGCTTCGGCGACGACGGTGATCGTGTTCTCGAGGTGATCGAGTATCTGGGTGTCGCCGGCGGCGATCAGCGCAGCGCCGCGCCACTTACCGACCACGGGTTGTCGCACGTGGGCTTGATCTGCGAGGACCTCGACGCTACCCGGGCGCAACTCGAGGCCAAGGGCGTGCGGTTTCTGGTCGATGGCATTGCGGACGTGGCGCGCGTTCGCACGACATGGTTCGTCGATCCGTGGGATGTGGTGTTCATTCTCGTGGAGAAGAGCAAGCCGGGGCGGCCGTACTTCGCGCAGTTCGGCTAGAAGTGGCCGCCGGGCGTGCCGGGCATTCCGGGCTGGCCGCCGATGCCTGCGGCGCCGCCGGCCCCGTCGGCCCCGATGACCCCCGGTGGGACGACGCTGTAGAGGTAACCGCCGTTGCCGCCGCCACCGCCGTAACCCCCCAGCTGGCCGCCAGCGCCACCGGGGCCACCCGCTCCGGCTGCAACTAATCCGGTCCCGCCGGCGCCGCCGGTCCCGCCGTGGCCGAACAGGATCCCGCCGGCCCCGCCGGCACCTCCGCCGGCGCCGGTTCCGCTGTAGCCGCCCTGGCCCCCGTTACCGCCGTCACCGATAAATTCGCCTGCGCCGCCAGCACCACCGGGACCACCATGGTCGATTGCGAAAGTGACACCGTCGTAGGCGCCCAGGCCACCGGCCCCGCCCGTGCCGCCATCACCCAGGATCAATCCGCCGGCGCCACCGGCACCGCCCGCGCCGCCGTAGCCCGAGGTATCGGCGGAGTAGAAGTAGGCGAAGCCACCCTGGCCACCCTTACCCCCCTCGCCGAAAAGTCCAGCGTGACCGCCCGCGCCGCCGGCACCGGCAACGCCTTCGACGTGGAAAAGCCCGGAGCCGGCGCCGCCCTCCCCGCCGTCACCAAGCCACTGCCCGCCATTGCCGCCCGCGCCGCCGGCAGCTCCGGCTACGCCCGCACCGCCCACGCCACCGTCGCCAACCAGCCCGGCGTTCCCACCCGCAGCGCCTATCCCGCCGACGACGCCTGATACTCCGTCGGCACCGGTGCCGCCGTTGCCGAGCAGAAAGCCGCCGTCGCCAAGGTCACCGAAGATTCCGGAGCTGCCCAGCAAGGAGTCGTTACCGCCGGTGTAACCGTCGATACCGTTGCCGATCAAGTCCCGCCCGAACAGCTCGACGAAAGGTTGATTGAGCATTGAATCGATGGAGACGCCTGTCGGGCTGGCGATGTAGGCCTGCATCGCTGCGAGCACCGGGTCTTCGAAGTTCGTCTGGAACGCGCTGACGAGCGCGGCGTCGACATTGCCGAGCGAATCGGCGGGCAGCGCGGAAGCGCTGCTTGCCAGGTCGGCGAGGTCCAGCGCGGTGCTCGCAGCTGCTCCGGCATCGGCGGTGGATGAGATAACCGGGTCGAGGATTGAGTCGAGGATGTCCGCGTGAGCTTGTGCCGCGGTGAACAGTTCGGAGCACAGACCCAGCGTCAGCAGCGCTCCGACACCACCGTGGGTGGCGGCTCGAGCGGCCTGGCGCATCGTTCGAGTGTTGGCCGTGTTCTTTTCTGAGTCAGCAACCATCGGTAGGCCTTCCCATGCCGGATTTGTCAGCTTTGTCTTAGCGCCTATTCAGGCCGCTCTAAGGTACATCCGCAACTAGGGGCGCCGCGGATAATCGGCTGATCAGCGGATGGCTTCTTGCTTCGAAGATCGCGATTCGGGCGCCCGTAGCATCGATGCGGTGACCGACGAAAACGCCCGCGCTGAAAGGCTTCTTGACGCACAGGCCAAGGCCGCGCAGCTGTTCGAGGAGATCGAAAGCCGCGGCCTGATCCGCCCGGGTGTCGGCGAGAAGAAACTGTCCGACGAGATCCGCGATTTGGCCGCCGAACTGCTCGGGGTGAAAGCCCACTGGCATCGGCGCATCGTGCGGGCCGGTGAGAACACCCTGCAGCCGTTCAAAGAGCATCCGCCGGATCGGGTGATCGCCGAGGGCGACATCGCGTTCCTGGATCTAGGCCCGATCTTCGAGGAGTGGGAGGCGGACTTCGGCCGCACGTTCGTGCTCGGCGACGACCCGCACAAGCTCGCCGTGCGTGACGCCTTACCGCGGGTGTGGCAGGCCGGTCGGGAGTACTTCGACGGCCAGCCCGACATCACCGGCGCCGAGTTGTACGACTACGTCGTCGATTTGGCGCACGCCGAAGGCTTCGAATTCGGCAGCCCGATCGCCGGGCATCTGCTCGGCGAGTTCCCGCATAAAAAGGTCGTCGGCAACGATGCCCAGTGGTACGTCACGCCCGGGTCGAACAAACCGATGCGTCGCGCCGATCCGCAGGGCCGGGTCTGTCATTGGATTCTGGAGATCCATCTCAACGACCCGGCCCGTCGGATCGGCGGGTTCTACGAACAGCTGCTCGATCTGGTCTAGACCGGGTAGGTCACCCCGGTGAGTTCTTCGGAGACGGTCCACAGCTTGCGCTGCAGCTCGGCGTCGTGCGACTTCTTGCTGGAGCCGACGACCTCGGGGTGCCCCTGCGACTGCGCGAAGCCGTCCGGCCCGTAATACTGACCGCCAAGCACGGCCGGGTCGGTGGCGGCGCGCAGTTGCGGAAGTGCACCCGCGGCCGCGTCCTGGGTGATGACCGGAGCGGCGACCTTGAACACGGACATCAGCCCCGAGGGAATGTGGCGCATCAGCTCGGTGTCCGAGAAGCCAGGATGAGCGGCCGCAGCAATGGTGGTGCCGCGGGCGGAGAGCCGCCGCTGGAGTTCATAGGTGAACAGCAGATTGGCCAGCTTGGCCTGCCCGTAGGCCCGGACCCGGTTGTAGCTGCGCTCCCATTGCAGGTCGTCGAAGTGGATGTCGGCCAGGATGCGGTGGCCGACGCTGCTGATCGTCACCACCCGGGAACCGGCGACCGGGAGCAGCTTTTCCAGCAGGAGGCCGGTGAAGGCGAAGTGACCCAGGTGGTTGGTACCGAACTGCAGCTCGAAGCCGTCCTTGGTCTTGCCTTTCGGCGTGTACATCACGCCGGCGTTGTTGATCAGCAGGTCGATGTGATCGTGATCGGCGCGCAGCTGCTCGGCGGCGGCGCGGGTGGACTCCAGCGACGTCAGGTCGAGTTCTTGCAGGGCGATGTCGGCGTGGGGGGAGCGCCGCTGAATCAGCAACGCCGCGTCCTTGCCTTTGTCGAGGTTGCGCACCGCAAGGACGACGTGCGCGCCCTTTTCGGCCAGCGCGGCTGCGGTCTCGAAGCCGAGCCCGGTGTTGGCGCCGGTGATCACGGCGACGCGGCCGGACTGGTCAGGAATGTCGGCGGTGGTCCATTTGGACATCGATAGCTCCCTAAGCTGTAAGGTAAACGGGGCGTACGCTCCGGTTGTGTTCGACTATACGGAACGTGCGCCCCGTTTTGTCAAACCGTAGGTGGTGACATGTCTGTACCCGCTCGAGCGCTGCGCGCTGACGCGGCGCTCAATCGCGCCCGGGTGTTGGAAACCGCCTACGAGACGTTCGCGGCCGAAGGCCTGTCGGTGCCGATCGACGAGATCGCCCGTCGCGCGGGCGTCGGCGCCGGCACCGTCTACCGGCATTTCCCGACGAAGGCGGATCTGTTCGCGGCGGTCGTCGAAAGCCGCCTGCAGCACATCATCGCCGCAGGTCATGCGCTGCTGGACGATCCAGGGCCTGGCGAGGCGCTGTTCGCTTTCCTGCGATCCATGGTCCTGGACTTCGGTGCCACCGATCAGGGTCTGGTCGAGGCACTCGGCGGTCTCGGTATCGATGTCGACTCCGCTGCACCCGATGCCGACGCGGCGTTTCGCGGCCTGCTCGGCGAGCTGTTGGCGGCCGCGCAGGGTGCCGGGACAGTGCGTTCCGACCTCGACGTGCCCGAGATCAAGGCGCTCCTGGTTGGCTGTCAGGCCATGCAGGGCTACGACAAGGCGCGGGCTGCGCGGGTGACCGACGTCGTCATCGACGGTCTACGCCCGTCGCGATGAGTGGACCCCTTGTCAACGGCCCGCAGGGCGACCTTGCACTCGTTATAGCCGAGTGCTAAAAATGACATTGGCACTCCCGACCGGTGAGTGCTAGGTCGGGACGGTGAGATCGCAGTCCGTACACAACTGTGATCGTCCGTCGCGGGCACTGCGCCCGGCCCAAGAACGTGTCACCCCCTAATCGGAGGAATCACTTCGCAATGTCCAAGATAATTGCGTACGACGAAGAGGCCCGTCGCGGCCTCGAGCGGGGCCTCAACGCCCTCGCCGACGCGGTAAAGGTGACGTTGGGTCCCAAGGGCCGCAACGTCGTCCTGGAGAAGAAGTGGGGCGCTCCCACGATCACCAACGATGGTGTGTCCATCGCCAAGGAGATCGACCTGGAGGACCCCTACGAGAAGATCGGCGCTGAGCTGGTCAAAGAGGTCGCCAAGAAGACCGACGATGTTGCCGGTGACGGCACCACCACGGCGACTGTGCTGGCTCAGGCTCTCGTCAAAGAGGGCCTGCGCAACGTTGCGGCCGGCGCCAACCCGTTGGGCCTCAAGCGCGGCATCGAGAAGGCCGTCGAGAAGATCACCGAGACCCTGCTGAAGTCGGCCAAAGAGGTCGAGACCAAAGAGCAGATCGCCGCAACGGCCGCGATCTCGGCCGGCGACGTCCAGATCGGCGAGCTGATCGCCGAGGCGATGGACAAGGTCGGCAACGAGGGCGTCATCACCGTCGAAGAGTCCAACACCTTCGGCCTGCAGCTCGAGCTCACCGAGGGTATGCGCTTCGACAAGGGGTACATCTCGGGTTACTTCGTCACCGACGCCGAGCGTCAGGAAGCGATCCTCGAGGACCCCTACATCCTGCTGGTCTCGTCGAAGGTATCGACGGTCAAGGACCTGCTGCCACTGCTGGAGAAGGTCATTCAGTCGGGCAAGCCGTTGCTGATCATCGCCGAAGACGTCGAGGGCGAAGCGCTGTCGACTCTGGTCGTGAACAAGATCCGCGGCACCTTCAAGTCTGTCGCCGTCAAGGCGCCGGGCTTCGGTGACCGCCGCAAGGCCATGCTGCAGGACATCGCGATCCTGACCGGTGGCCAGGTCGTCAGCGAAGAGGTCGGCCTCTCGCTGGAGACCGCTGACATCACGCTGCTGGGTCAGGCTCGCAAGGTGGTCATCAACAAGGACGAGACCACCATTGTCGAGGGTTCGGGTGACTCCGACGCCATCGCCGGCCGGGTCGCCCAGATCCGCGCCGAGATCGAGAACAGCGACTCCGACTACGACCGCGAGAAGCTGCAGGAGCGCCTGGCCAAGCTGGCCGGCGGTGTTGCGGTGATCAAGGCCGGTGCTGCCACCGAGGTGGAGCTCAAGGAGCGCAAGCACCGCATCGAGGACGCCGTGCGTAACGCCAAGGCGGCCGTCGAAGAGGGCATCGTCGCCGGTGGTGGCGTGGCCTTGCTGCAGTCGGCTCCTGCGCTGGACGATCTGAACCTCACCGGTGACGAGGCGACGGGCGCGAACATCGTGCGCGTGGCCCTGTCGGCTCCGCTGAAGCAGATCGCCTTCAACGGCGGGCTCGAGCCCGGCGTTGTCGCCGAGAAGGTCGCCAACTCAAAGCCGGGCGTCGGTCTCAACGCCGCCACCGGTGAGTACGAGGACCTGCTCAAGGCGGGCGTCGCCGACCCGGTCAAGGTGACGCGTTCGGCGCTGCAGAACGCGGCGTCCATCGCGGCGCTGTTCCTGACCACCGAGGCCGTTGTGGCCGACAAGCCGGAGAAGGCCGCCGCTCCTGCGGGCGACCCGACCGGTGGTATGGGTGGCATGGACTTCTGAGTCCATCTAGACAAACGAGAAGCCCGGTCCCCGCGTGGGGCCGGGTTTTTCGTATTTCTGGGTAACTGATGTACTGAATGTTCGAACAAGTTGGGGATGAAAGGGACGACATAGTGGGAAAATCTTTACGGCACATGCTTTTTGGAGTGGTCCCCGCCTGCGCACTTTGCCTGATGGTTGCGCCGACGGCGAGTGCCGCCGACCCCTGCTCGGCCAGTGGCGTCGCTGCAACCGCCAGCGGGGTGCTGAATTCGGCGAGCGGCTACCTCGATGCTCACCCAGACGCCAACAATCTGCTGACGACTGCGGTCGGTCAACCGCCGGCCGAAGCTAAATCGACGATCCGGGGGTACTTCATCGGCCACCCTGGTGAAGCGTTGGACTTGAAGCGCATCGCCCAGCCGCTGCTCGATCTGAAGACCCGGTGCCCCAACTCGGTGTCACCGGACCAGTTGGCGGCGCTGGTCGACGCGCTGTCGGGTTAACGCACAACTGCCACATCCGCCTCTGACGGAGGCGATGCCCGATGTGCCCGCCTTCGAGCGAAACTTTCCAGCAATTCGCTCAGAGGTGGGCACATTGGCGCCCGGCTCGGCCGGAGACTCGTGTGGCGGGCGGGATCAGGCGGGCACCGACTGGCGACCGCGGATCAACTTGCCCGGGCGCGCATCGGTCGGTACGCCGTTTTCGGCGATCACCTCGCCAGTGACGATGGTGGCCACATAGCCCTCGGCGGTCTGGTCGAGTCGGCGCCCACCGGCGGGCAGGTCGTAGGTGAGCATCGGCTTGTGGATCCGCAGCGCCGCGTGGTCGATGACGTTGAGGTCGGCCTTGTAGCCCACCGCGATGCGGCCGCGGTCGGCGAGCCCCGCAACGCGGGCCGGCACCGAGGTGAGGCGGCGGACAGCCTCGGACACCTCGAAACGGCCGGACTGGCGGTCGCGCGCCCAGTGCGTCAAGAAGTAAGTCGAATAGCTTGCGTCGCAGATCATTCCGTAATGCGCGCCGCCGTCGCCGAGGCCGAGCACCACGTCGTCGCGATGGAGTAGCTCGCCGACGGTGTCCAGCGTCTGGTTCTGCAGGTTGCTGGTCGCGACCAGCAGCATCGCGCGGCCGTCGTCGTCGAGTAGCCGGTCGTAGGCCTCTTCCATTGGGTTGATGCCCAGTGCCCGGGCCCGCGCGCCGATGCTGTCGGCCGGGTCGGGCTCGTAGTTGGGGTTGTCATCCAGCGGGAAGATCCAGTCCCACATCTGCGCGACGTACAGGATTGGGTGCCCGTGGCCGGGTTTGTCGGCCAAGATGCGGGCGCGCACCTCGGGCTTACGCATCTCGGCGACGCGCTCGGCAAGTGGCAGGTGCGCGATCTCCTGGTAGCTGGGATAGAGCACGAACGGGTTGGCGGTCAGCTGCAGTCCGATGATCAGCCCGATCGGACGCGGCAGCAGCTGCGCGGTAAATTGTGGGTCGCCGGCGCCCGTCCTTGAATTGGCCTTCTCGATCATCGTGATGGCGTCGGGCCACGTCGGATCGCCGGTGTTGCCGACGACCAGGGTGAACGTGACCGGCAGCCCGACATCCTCAGCCACGTCGAACACCGTCTGCAGCACCGGCTGGTAGCCGCCCGCCGGAATGTCAGGCACGAACTGCAGCAGCCCGCCGCCGCCGTCGACCACACCGCGGGCGATTTCCTCGATCTCCTCGCGGGCCGCGTCGTAGCTGGGGATCGGTGAACCGCTCTCGGTCTTGTGGATGGTCAGCCGCGACGACGCGAAGCCGAGCGCGCCGACCTCGATGGCCTCCTTGGCCAGCTCACGCATCTTGGCCAGGTCTTCGGCCGTGGCCGGCTCGCGGTTGGCGCCGCGCTGGCCCATCACGTAGACCCGCAGCGGCGAGTGCGGGAGATAAGCCGCCACGTCGATGTCCCGCTTGCCCGCATCGAGGGCATCCATGTACTGCGGGAAGGTCTCCCAGTTCCACGGCAGGCCGTCGGTCATCACCACACCGGGGATGTCTTCCACGCCGGCCATCACGTCGACCAGCACGTCGTGGTCTTCCTGGCGGCACGGCGCGAAGCCGACGCCGCAGTTGCCCATCACCACGGTGGTCACTCCGTGGGCCGACGACGGCGTCAATCGCTCCGACCAGATCGACTGGCCGTCGTAGTGCGTGTGCAGGTCGACGAAGCCGGGCGTGATCAACAGGCCGGTCGCGTCGATCTCCCGCTGGGCGCCGGATCCGTTCACGTGGCCGACCGCGGCGATCATCCCATCCTGGACGGCGACGTCGCCGACGAACGGCTCACCGCCCAGTCCGTCGACGATGGTGCCGTTGCGGATGATCAGGTCGTAGGTCATCTAAATAATCTACGACCGTGTCGGTCGTAGATGCCAGGATCAGCTTGTGATTGATCACTTAGTTGTCAACTGCGCCGACTACGCCAGGTCGCAGGATTTCTACGACCGGGTGCTGGGCCGGAGTACCACGAGGGCTACTTCGCGGCCTTCGTCCGGGACCCCGACGGCAACAATGTCGAAGCCGTCTGCCACGGGTAGGGTCGACGGGTATGTCTGACTCCGCGGTTCGAGAGTTGTTGCGCGACGCGTTCACTCGGCTGATCGAGCATGTCGACGAGTTGACCGACGGACTGACCGACGACGAAGCGAACTACCGCCCGTCGCCCAGCGCAAACAGCATCGCCTGGTTGATCTGGCACAGCGCGCGGGTGCAGGACTTCCAGCTCGCACCCATCGCCGGCGTCGAGCAGGTATGGAAAACCGGTGGATGGGTCGACCGCTTCGGGCTCGCCCTGCCACCCAACGACACCGGCTACGGCCATGGCCCCAACGAGGTCGCCAAGGTGCAGGCGCCGGCCGACCTGCTGGCCGGCTACTACCACGCAGTCCACGAGCTGACACTGGAGTTCGTCGCCGGCGTCACCGCGGAGGACTTGGAGCGCATCGTCGACCCCAACTGGGATCCGCCGGTAACCGCCAGCGCCCGCATCGTCAGCATCATCGACGACTGCGCCCAGCATCTAGGCCAGGCCGCCTACCTCCTGGGCATCGCGCCGGACCCGGCGTAAAGGCGACTCAAGGCTTCCCCGCGCCAGACGCTGGGGCAGGGAACACCACGATCTGCCCGGTCGGCTCTGATGGGGGCTCCGTGCCGCCCCACTCCTGGCACACGACATAGAGCTGTGGCTGCTGATCGCCGCGGCTGAGAATGCAGGCGAACGCGCCTCGATCGAGTTCGACCGTGTCGAGAACCTCGCCGCCCTCGCGCACCCGCACGCAATGGCGGTTTCCCACGTCGGCGTACCAGACGGCCCCCTCGGCGTCGATGCAGATGCCGTCGGGGTGATCTCCTCCCGTCTCCGCCCACGTCCGCCGTCTCGTCAGGTCGCCGGTCTGACCGATGTCGTAGGCCGTGAGCCGATTGGCATAGGACTCGGCCACGATCAAGGTCTCGCCGTCGGCGGTGATCGCCATGCCGTTGGGAAAGGCGAGATCGTCCGCCACCTTGCGGACGGCCCCGGCTGGCGTGACGAGTGCGACGCTTCCAGGCGCCGGTTCCCCACCGGGGAAGTCGAAGCCGATGGTGTTGACGTAAGCGTTGCCGCGCGTGTCCACCACGATGTCATTCCACGGTTTTTCTGAGACGGCTGACAGGTCGGCATGGGCAACCATCGAGCCGTCGACTTCGCGACGAAGTAGGCGCCGTCGTGCCGAATCCACTACGAGCAACCGGCCGTCGGGCAAAAAGTCGATGCACATCGGAAACGACTCGACGCTGACCACGACCTGATGGCCGCCCCGGGGATCGAGCGCGATCACCTGATGCGCGCCCCAATCGGAGAACCAGAGTCGCCCGTCGTGCCAGCGGGGCGATTCGCCGAAGGTGATTCCTTCCATCAACACGGTCACAGAGGTAAGACTGCCCGCCCGCGCAAAACTCGTCGGCCGGCCCAACGAACTTGACACCTGTCGAGGCTGAGCGGCGGGCGTCTACGATGGCTGCTATGACCACGATCACACCCGCCACCCCCGCGACTGAACCTGACTTCTCCGGCACCGGCACCATCACAAGCCCCGCGACCGGCGCCGTCGCCGGACAGGTGCAGTGGACCGACGCCGCGGATGTACCCACCATCGTCGCCGGCCTGCGCGCCGCTCAGCATGAGTGGGAGCGGCGTGGTGCCGCGGGCCGGAACAAGGTGCTGGGCCGGTTCGCGGTGTGGCTGGCCGACCATCGCGGCGAGATCGAAAAGCTGCTGATCGCCGAAACCGGCAAGTCCGCGGTAGACGCGGCCCAAGAGGTGCCGATGCTGATCATGATCATCTCGTACTACATCAAAACGGCGGAGAAGGCGCTGGCGCCCGAAAAGCGCCCTGCTGCACTGCCTTTCATGGCGATCAAGAAGGTCACTGTGCACTACCGGCCGCGGGCAGTGGTGGGCATCATCGCGCCGTGGAATTACCCGGTGGCCAACGCGCTGATGGATGGCCTCGGCGCGCTGGCCGCGGGCTGCGCGGTGCTGCTGAAGCCATCGGAGCGCACTCCGTTGACCGCCGAGGTGCTGCGCCGCGGCTGGCACGAATCCGGCGGACCCGAGGTGTTCGAGCTGGCCCAGGGTGCCCGGGCGGTATCGGAGGCCAGTAGTCGACAACGTCGACTACCTGCAGTTCACCGGGTCCAGCGCCACCGGAAGCAAGGTCATGGAACGCGCCGCCCGCAGGCTGACACCGGTCAGCCTGGAACTGGGCGGTAAGGACCCGATGATCGTTCTCGACGACGCCGACATCGACCTCGCCGCGCACGCCGCGGTCTGGGGGGCGATGTTCAACGCCGGGCAGACCTGCGTCTCGGTGGAGCGGGTCTACGTACTGGACTCGGTCTATGACCAGTTCGTCAAAGCCGTGGTGCGCGACGTCCAGTCGCTACAGGTCGGCGCCGGCGAAGGGAAGACTGTCGGGGCGCTGATCGACGAGCAGCAACTGGCGGTGACCGAACGCCACGTCCGCGAGGCCGTGGCGGCCGGGGCGCGCGCACTGACCGGTGGCCAGCGCACCACCACCTCGGGCAGCTTCTACCCGCCCACCGTGCTGGTCAACGTCGACCACTCGATGGCGTGTATGACCGAGGAGACCTTCGGTCCCGACGCTGCCGATCATGAAGGTCGGTTCGGTCTCCGAAGCGGTCCGGCTGGCCAACGACAGTCCGTACGGGCTGAGCGCCTCGGTGTTCTCTCGGGACGCAGATCGGGCCGAAAATGTTGCACTGCAACTTGATTGCGGAGCCGTCAACATCAACGACGTAATCACCAACCTGATGTGCACGACGGCCCCGATGGGCGGCTGGAAGACGTCAGGTATCGGCGCGCGGTTCGGTGGCGCTGACGGAATGCGCAAGTTCTGTCGGGTCGAGACTGTCGTGACGCCGCGCACCAATGTCGGTGCGGGCGGCAATTACTATCACAATTCGCTCAAGGCGCTGCGACGGACGAACAAGCTGATGACCAAGATGGCGCTGTCGCGTCCACGTCGGACCGCCAAGTAGTGCGATTCGCGCTCGCGGCGCTGCTGTGGCTGTGCACCACGGTTGCGTTGGCTGTTGCGGTGCCGACGGTGTGGACACAGACCCATATCGTCGACGTGAACGGCTACACAGCGATGGCCCACAAAGCGGCCGGGGACAAGGCGTTGCAGGCGGCGGTGGCGGCTGAATTGGCAACCAGGGCAACGGTTCTGATCAATAAGGGCAACCATCACGTCGACTCGGCGAAGGTGCATGCCGTGGCGGCCGGGTACACCGCCGGCACCGACTTCCCGGTGCAGTTCGCCGATGCCAACCGGCTGGCGCACGACTGGATGTTCACCGGCGCCCACACGCAGTCCGCGGGTGACCAGTGGGTTGTCGACCTGGCAGGCATGCTCAAGGACACCGCGTTCGAGCAGCTGTTGGCCGATTACAACGTCAAGGTGCCCGAGACGGTCCGCGTTCCGGTGACAGTATCGACACCAAAGGTGTTGCGGCCAGGGGAGTTACGACCGCTGGCCACCTGGGGTCGCTGGGCGAGCATCGGCGTGGTCGTGCTGACGGGCGTCGTCGCGCTGCTGACATTCGCCGCCGCGCGCAGTCGCGGCCGGGCACTGGCCGGTCTCGGAATCTCCGCGCTGCTGGTCGGCGCCGCGGGCTGGATCGCTATCGAACTGGCTCGCTACCCACTCAACGACACGCTGAACAACACCACCGGCGGTATCCGCGGGATCGCCGATGTGATGGTCGGGCAGGCCCAGAGCAGCCTGCATGACTGGCTCGACGTGACGCTGGTCGCCGGCGGCGGTCTGGTGCTGCTCGGCGTGCTAGTTGCTGGCCTTGGCGGTCTGCGGAGAAGCTGAGAGATGTTCGGCCAATAAGGCATCCAACTTTTCGTTGGCCGAAATCAGTCCCGTCGGTGATCATTCCGAACACTTTGTCGCGCACCTGCTGCGGCTTGCCGATCAGCGGGGCGTACATGTGCCGCATCAGGTCCAGCCGCGCCTCGCACAGCCAGTTCATCAGCTCGGCATCGGCGAACCAGCTGATCTGGTTGCGGTGCTCGGCGAGTGTCGTGGTCAGCCAGTCGACGTCGGTGTTGGGGTGAGGCACCGGCTGGCACAACCGGTTTCGCGTCTCGTCGTCACCGTAGGCAGCCTCGACGTGGGCGATCATGCCGGAGCTGAATACCTGCTGGCAGCCCCGGATGCTCTGCAGCGTTATCCGGTCGCCGTCGAAAACCGTTGCTGCCGGCTTTTTTTCCAGGCCATCGGCGCTGCAATCCACGTACAGCGCTGAGCCGTCGACCGAGATCTCGCCGTCGTCCAGAACCACCTTGCCGGGTTCGATGCGCTGCACGCGTCCCAGCCGCACGATGTCGCTGATCCGCCGTAACTGGTCCAGTTCGGTCTTCGTCACGTTCGCGCAGCGGTACATCGTCGGCTGCACCGAAGAGTCCAGGCGCAGCAGGTTGCCGTCTGCCTCCAAGCGCTCGAACAGGTCGGACACGTCCGTGGCGGCCGCGATCGCAAACAGCCGCTGGGCGAATCCGGCCTGGAACCGCTCCAGGAATTGCGGTCCGGGCTGGATATTGGCGCGATCCATCATCCAGGAATCGCGCGGCATGATCCAGGTCAGCCGATCGGGCGGAATACCGTTGCGCAGCAACCACAAACACGCGTCGATACCGGTCTTGCCGGCGCCGACGATGACGAAGCGGTCGCGGCCGACCGCGAGGGCCGGCATGTCGTTGGGCGGCACACAGTCGACGCCTTCGGCGACGTCATAGGCCGGCGGGCGCATCGACGGCACTGTGGTCTGCAGGTAGGTTGCGTCGACGATCCGCTTGCGGACATTGACGGTGTGGTGCCCCCCGGCCAGCCCGCGAAAGCGGCCCTCGCCCAGATACTCGGCCATCGGGAAGTAGGACACCTGCCCGCTGGGCAGCAGGTCCTGGTGCATGACCTTTTCGAAGTAGGCGCAGATCTCGCCGACGGTGGCCAACTCGTAGAGCCCCTCGTTCCAGCCGAGTTGGTCGATGCTGTCGCTGCCCAGGCCGCGGGAGTTGACGCCGTAGTAGGCCGACGGCTGGTGCAGGCGGACGAACGGATAGGCACGATTCCAGTGACCGCCCGGCGAATGTCCGCGGTCGACGATCACCACGTGCGCGTCGGTCTCGGTCACCAGCGTGTCGGTGAACGCCATTCCCATCGCGCCCGCACCCACGACCAGATAATCGGTGTCAATCGTTGTCACGCCAGTTCCCCCCTGTTGCGGACAGGCTAGCCCAAGGGCAGTTTGGCGATGATCGACCCGGTCGGCTTCGGAGAACCGCTTCCGGGTTCGACGGTGAAGGCCAGCATGCCGGACCTGCCGATATCGCGGAGCAGGTGCGTGGTCGTCGGTGTGACGGACGCGGTGTCCATCGTGCCCGCGGAGGCCGGGCCCTTGTCGTCGATCAGCCACATTTCGTACACGGTGCCCTGCGACGGCGGCGGCACGTTGTTCAGCGTCAGCACACCGGCGTCCATGCCCCGGGAGAAGACCACCGTCGCTGTCCCACCGGCGAGGTGACCGGAGACCGTCCGCTTGTCGGGTGCGGCCATGATCTGCTCGGTCATGTTGGGCGACGGCGCGAGGTCGCAGCGCGACGCCGACGCCGAACGCGGCCAATGCCACGATGATCGCGGCCGCTGCGGCCAGCACGAGTGTGCGCCAACGAAGTTGACGTGGCTGCTCCGCCTGGGCGCGCGGCAAGAACCGCGGCCCGCAGCTGCGCCGGTGGTTCGACCGCGGTCACCGCGGACACCAGCGCCATCGTCTCGCGGATCGCACGCACCTCGGCACTGAAAGCGTTGGCGACAGGTGTCGCGGCCGCGGCGAGTTGACGGTCGATGGTCGCGCGTTCGGTGTCGGAGATGGCGTGCAGCGCGTACGGCGTCGCCAGCTCGAGCAGGTCGAATCCAGTTGGCTCGGTCATGACACCTCCAGACATCCACGCAGGCCGCGCAATGCGTCACGCATCCGCGATTTGATCGTCGACAGGTTGGCCGACAATTTCTGCGACACCTCGGCGTAGGTCAACCCGCCGTAGTAGGCCATGTCGATGCACTGCCGCTGCACGTCGGTCAACGAGTCCAGGCACGCGGCCACCCGCCGCCGCTCGTCAGAGGCGATCGCCGTATCGGCGACAAGATCGCCGGTCCGTTCGACGGTGGCCGCGCCGTAGCGTGACTCGCGCTGACCGATCGCCTGCTCAGAGCGGACCCGGTCGATGGCGCGGCGGTGTGCCATGGTCATCAGCCAGGACAGCGCCGAGCCTTTGTTGGAGTCGAAGGCGGCCGCGTTCCGCCACACTTCCAGGTAGATCTCCTGGGTGGTCTCTTCGCTGTACCCGGCGTCCCGCAGCACCCGCGCGACGAGCCCGTAGACCCTTGACCTGGTTTGGTCGTAGAGCGCGGCAAACGCGTCAGTGTCGCGGCGCGCCACCTGGTGCAGCAATGCGTCCAGATCGGCGCCGTGCCTGGATTCGGTCATCGGTCGGTAGCCTAGCGATTCCGCGACGAGAGTCGTCATTTTCGTGCCGATCGGGGCGGACGTGGAATGAAAAATGATGTCCGTTGCTGGTATTCAGCGAAGCCCTGGCGGCCTTTCATGTACTTCTCGGTGAGGCGAGCGCCGGTTACCCAAACCAGGAAGTAAGTCATCAATGTCGGGGACAGCACCGTGGTCAGTGACCGCCAACCGGCGATCGTGATCAACCACAGGCCCCACCAGACGGTGGCGTCGCCGAAATAATTGGGGTGCCGGGTCCACGCCCACAGCCCGCGGTCCATCACCACGCCGCTGTGCGACGGGTCGGCTTTGAACACCCGCAGTTGACGGTCGCCGACGGCTTCGAAGCCCAGACCGGCCATCCAGACCAGGATGCCGGCCACGGTGACTGGCAATAACGGTCGAGGGGTCGGGCCGCAGACCGCGGACAGCTGCAACGGCAGCGAGATGAACCAGATCGCGAAGCCCTGCACGGCGAAGACTTTGCGAATGATTTGACCGACGCCGGCGTCGCGCAGCATATCGGCGTAGCGCGGATCCTCGCCTTTACCCGCAGACCGGCGCTGGATGTGCCCGCTGAGCCGCAGCGCCCAGATCGCGACCAGCACCAGCAACAGCCACCGCCGCGTCGGGTCGCCATGGCCGAGAATCGCGGCGACCGCCGCGACGGCGATGAAGCCCAGTCCCCAGGCCACGTCGACGACGTTGTAGCGGCCGATGCGCCGGGCGATGCCGAAGGTCACCGCGAACACGACGAGCAGTGCCGCGGCTGACGCCCCGGAAACGATCGCGAAGTCGGCCATCATGGCTGCTGCGCCTCACGTTCGAATGTCCACTGATAGACATTGAGGTATCCCGACCGGAATCCGGCCTCCGAGTAGGCCAGGTACAGCTCCCACATTCTCGAGAACACCTCATCGAAACCCATGTGCGATAACGTCCTGCGGCGCTGCAGGAACTGCTCCCGCCACAGCCGCAATGTCTCTGCATAGTCTGCGCGCAACGACACCGTGTCCACTGTTCGTAAATCGGTGTGTCGACGAGGTGACCTCGGAGATTGCCTTGGTCGATGGAATCAAACCGGCCGGGAAAATATACTTCTGGATCCAGGTGTGGGTCTTGTGCGACGCCAGCATCCGGTCGTGCGGCATGGTGATGGCCTGCATGGCAAAACGCCCGTTGGGCAGCAGCAGCTCGTCGATCGTGCGGAAGTATTCCGGCCACGCGTGAAATCCGATCGCCTCGATCATCTCGACGGAGATCACCGCGTCGTAGTTGCCGCCGACATCCCGGAAGTCGCGCAAGTCGATTTGCACCCGATCGGACAGTCCGGCCGCCGCCACCCGCTTCCGGGCCAACCGCACCTGACGTTCCGAAAGGGTCAGCGAGCGGACGTTCGCTCCACGCGAAGCCGCACGAATCGCGAGCTCGCCCCATCCGGTGCCGATCTCCAGCACCTGGCTGCCGGGCCCGACATTCGCCGCGTCGAGCAGCGCGTCGATCTTTCGTCGTTGCGCGTCGGCGAGATCGGGCCACGTGGCAGGCAGGTGATCGAACAGCGCGCTCGAATACGTCATGGTTTCGTCGAGGAACTCGCTGAACAGGTCGCTCGGCAGGTCGTAGTGCGCGGCGATGGCGCGGCGGTCTTCCCGGCGGCTTCGTTTCGCCGAATGTGGTTGGGCGGCAAGGACGATCGGTCGCAGGCGTTGCAATGCCGACGGCACCAGAGTGGCCATGTCCCGCGCGAGCACGGTCAGCACTCCGGTGAGATCGTCGGATTCCCACTCGCCGGCCATGTAGGACTCACCGAAGCCGATCAGCCCGTGCCGTCCGATCCGGCGAGCCAGTCGGTCGGGTTGGTTGATATCTCAACGTCGGTGCTGCCGCATCGCCGGCGCCGATCGGCCGTGCCATCGGGGTAGGTGAATTTCAGCGGA
Organism: uncultured Actinomycetota bacterium; assembly: GCA_963750885.1. Classification (GTDB taxonomy): domain Bacteria; phylum Actinomycetota; class Actinomycetes; order Mycobacteriales; family Mycobacteriaceae; genus Mycobacterium. The sequence continues at coordinate 21,220 of CAVVSN010000024.1, read as the reverse complement.
AGCCTGCCGGCGACACTGCGGAGCAACCGCTCGGCGACGATCGCCGATGCGGCGGCCCGGGGGCCGGACGGCACTTTGACAATTGCCGGCCAACGCTCGGAATCTATTGCCGGTTTGGGCTTTTGATTGATCGCAGTATCTCGTGGCGCAACCGGCACTCCGCGCAGCCACAAAGCGATTCCCTGGATGCGGATGCGCAACGCCACCAGCAGCGGTGCCAGCGGAGACACGATTTGCATGCGGGTGACGTGACGCAGCGTCGCAGGCCGATGGGTGCCGCGCAGTCTCGCGACGAAGGCCGGCTTGCTGCCGTCGTGCAGCGACACCACCACGTCCAGGTGCTTGTCGGGTCGCGGCGCCAGCACCTGATAGTGGCCACTGACCCGGTTGAAGGGTGACACGTAAAGCTTTTTGGTGACCGGCACCGGTTTGTTCGCCGGCGGCATCAGGTAGGCGTGGCGTTGCCCATAGGTGTTGTGCACTTCGGCGATGACGTGCCGCAGCACTCCCTCACGATCGTGGCACCAGAAGACGGTGATCGGGTTGAAGACGTACCCGAGCACGCGCGCCTGCAGCAACGCGGTGATACGACCGCCGGGCAGTCCCGCGCCGTGGTCGGCCAGGTACGCGTCCACCCGGTCACGAAGCGATTGACCCGGATGGCCGGCGAGATGGTCGCGCGCGTCGAAACGGGCGAACGGCCGCAACCACCAAGGCAGCGATGGCAGCTCGTCGAGATCGACATACCAGCTGTAGCTGCGGTATTCGAAGGAGTGCTGCACCGGCGCCTGCCGGTCGTGGGTGATCGTGGTGTGGTAGATCGCCGGAGTGCTCAGCATGCCAGTGCCTCCGTGCGCGCTGAATGTGCCGGCCAGTCGGCGCCCAGCCGTTGAGCCGCCCGAAGCCCGGACGCGGCACCGTCCTCGTGGAATCCCCAGCCGTGGTAGGCGCCCGCGAACACCACGCGGTCGTCGTCCAGTGTCGGAAGCAAGCGCTGCGCGGCAACGGATTCCGGAGTGTAGAGCGGATGGTCGTAGGACATCTCGGCGATCACCGATGACGGATCGACCCGGTCTGGCCGCCCAGTGTCACCAGGAAGCGACGGTTGGCGTCGATGCGCATCAGCCTGCTGATGTCGTAGGTCACGAGCACGTGGTCGTCATTCGGCCGGATCAGGTAGTTCCACGATGCGCGAGCGTTGCGGCGTCGGGGCAGGACGGACTCGTCGGTGTGCAACTGCGCGTGATTGGTCGAGTACGTGATCGCGCCGAGCACGGCCCGCTCCTGTGGAGAGGGAGCATCGAGGAGCGCGAGCGCCTGATCGGGATGTACGGCCACCACCACGGCGTCGAATGTTCGCGGAGCCGCGTCGCCGGCATGGATTTGCACGCCGTCGGCCGTCCGGCGCAGCGCGCGCACGCGGGTTCCCGAGGCGGACCTCGTGCAGACGTTCGGCGATGGCCTGCACGTAATGCGCCGAACCTCCGGTCACGGTGCGCCACGTCGGGGAGCCGAAGACCGACAGCATCCCGTGGTGGCCGAGAAACACGAACAGGTAGCGCGCCGGATACCGCAGTGCGTCACTGCTACTGCAGGACCACACCGCCGCCACCAACGGCGTGATGAAGTGCGCGATGAAGAACGCCGAAAATCGGTGCCTCCGCAGAAATGCGTCCAGCGTCTCCAGATCGTCGGCAGCGCCGTCGTCGTTGAGCACCCGGCGCGCAGCGCGGTGAAATCGGCTGACCTCGAACAGCATTCGCAGATAGCGGGGTCGGGCCGAATGCCACGACGCGAAAAGTCCGCGTGCGCCCAGCGCCCCGGCGTACTCCAGACCGCTGGCTTCTGCGCGCACCGACATCGACATGTCGGATTCCTGGGTACGGACCCCGAGCTCGTCGAACAAGCGGCACAGCGTCGGATAGGTGCGGTCGTTGTGAACGAGGAAGGCCGAGTCGACACCGATGACGGTGCCGTCCCCGCGGTCGATCGCATGGGTATGTGCGTGACCGCCCAGCCGGGAGTCGGCCTCGTAGAGGGTGACGCGGTCACGACCGGACAGCACGAACGCAGCGGTCAGACCGGCTACACCGCTGCCGACAACCGCGACCGACCGACCTTCTGTCTTAGGCACGGAGGTATTCGGAGCAGGGGAGCGAGCGGACGCCCGTGAGGGCTGTCACCTTCTGCGGGCCGTCCGTGACGCCCCCTGCTCCGAATCACGGGATGTACGACCCATAAGCGCGGCGGGGCCCGCCGCCTTTGACAAAGGAGCCAAAGCGGAATGAAGGACGTACACACCAAGACATTTGCGATAGGCCTGGCAGCGCTTGCCGCTGTGGGCTTCTCGGCGTGTTCGAGTAACAAATCCGACTCCGCCCAGCAGACCAGCGCGAGCTCGGCGACCAGCAGTGCGGCCCCCGCGATGACGGGTGCGCCTGCCGCTCCCGCGTCCGACCTGATCGGCTCTGGCTGCGCTGACTACGCGGCGTTGCACCCGACCGGTCCGGCCTCGGTGACCGGAATGTCGCAAGACCCGGTCGCGACGGCGGCATCCAACAACCCGCTGCTGTCGACCCTGACCGCCGCGCTGTCGGGGAAGCTGAACCCGCAGGTGAACCTGGTCGACACGCTGAACAACGGCCAGTACACGGTGTTCGCTCCGACCAACGCCGCTTTCGACAAGCTGCCGCCGGCCACGATCGATGAGCTCAAGACGAATGCCGAGATGCTGAAGAGCATCTTGACCTTCCACGTCGTTCAAGGCCAGGCGAGTCCGGCCAAGGTCGACGGCGCGCACAAGACGCTGCAAGGCGCCGAGGTGACTGTGGCGGGCCAGGGCAACGACCTCAAGGTCAACAACGCAGGTTTGGTGTGCGGAGGGGTGCACACCGCCAACGCGACGGTCTACATGATCGACACGGTGCTGGTGCCCCCCAGCTAAGTAGAGGTCATAGTCCGTCGCGAGATAAGGCAGTCCGGTTCGCCGGGCTGCCTTATCGCCGTTAAGGGTGACCTACCAGTCCAAGATCGTTCCGGTGGCGAATAATGGGCATGGTGTCTATCGCGCTGATCGGTCTGATTGGGGGCCTGATCACGGGCATCTCGCCGTGCATACTCCCGGTGCTGCCGGTGATCTTCTTCTCCGGTACCCAAGGGAAAGACGATGCAGCGGAGCCGGGTGACGGTGGAGTCGCTGTCGCCGTCAAACCGAAACGTGATGTCTCGCGGCCATATCGGGTGATCGGTGGACTGGTGCTGAGTTTCAGCATCGTCACGCTGGCCGGGTCGGCCTTGCTGTCACTGCTGCATCTACCGCAGGATGCGATTCGCTGGGTCGCGTTGGTCGCGTTGGTTGCGATCGGCCTGGGCTTGATCTTCCCGCGGTTCGAGGAGGTGCTGGAGCGGCCGTTCGCTCGCATTCCGCAAAAGCAGATTGCCGCTCGCACCAATGGATTTGGCCTTGGCCTCACGTTGGGTGTGCTGTACGTGCCGTGCGCCGGCCCGGTCCTGGCCGCGATTGTGGTGGCGGGCGCGACGGCGAACATCGGACTGCCGATCATCATCCTCACCGTGGCGTTCGCCGTGGGCACGGCCGTGCCGCTGTTGTTCTTCGCGCTGGCCGGGCAACGGGTTGCCGAGCGGGTCAATGCCTTTCGGCGCCATCAGCGCGGGATCCGGATCACCGCCGGGATTGTGACCATCCTGTTAGCGGTGGCCCTGGTGTTCAACCTGCCGGCGGTGCTGCAGCGGGCTGTCCCGGACTACACCCACTCTCTGGAAGACAAGTTGGGTCACAACAAGGATCTTCAAAAGCAACTCGGCGGCATCGTCAACGACCAGAACAAGGATCTGGCGAATTGCTACGACCAGTCGGACAAACTGCAGAGTTGCGGCCAGGCGCCCGACCTAAAGGGCATCAACGCGTGGTTCAACACTCCCGGTAACGCGCCGATCGATCTGCATTCGCTGCACGGCAAGGTGGTGCTGATCGACTTCTGGGCGTACTCGTGCATCAACTGCCAGCGCGCGATACCGCACGTCCAAGGCTGGTATCAGGCCTACCGTGACAAGGGTTTTGAGGTCATCGGTGTGCACACCCCCGAATACGCCTTCGAAAAGGTGACCAGCAACGTCGAAAAGGGCGCCGCGGACCTCGGCATCACCTATCCGGTCGCGCTGGACAACAGCTACTCGACGTGGACGAACTACCGAAACCAGTACTGGCCCGCCGAATATCTCATCGACGCCAACGGTGCCGTTCGCCACATCAAGTTCGGCGAAGGCGACTACAACGGCACCGAGAAGTTGATCCGCGAGCTGATCGGCAACGCGCACAACGGAGTTGCGCTGCCTCCAGCGGTCGATGCACCCGACACCACACCGCAGGGTGGGCTCACGCCCGAGACCTACTTCGGGGTGGGCAAAGTGGTCAACTACGCCGGCACCGGCACCTACGACGAAGGCCGATCGACCTTCTCGTTGCCGCAGAAGCTGCCCGACGATTCCTTCGCCTTGCAGGGACCCTGGCAGCTGGATTACCAGGGCGCGACGGCCGACGGCGACGCCTCGAGCATCGAACTGAACTACCGGGCCAAAAACGTCTACATCGTCGTAGGTGGCACGGGAAACCTCGTTGTGACGCGCGACGGAAAGACGACCACCGTGCCCGTCGCCGGGCCGCCGCAGGCGCACCAGATAGCCGACGGCAAGGACGTGACCCGCGGATCGCTGCAGGTCCGCCCCAGTCAGGGTGTGCAGGTGTTTTCCTTCACCTACGGCTGATACCAATCCGTAACACGCCGGGCTCCGAATCACCCAGCATGAACATGTACAGCAAACTCATCCCAGCGACCGGTATCGCGGCGGCAGCCGTCGGTCTGGTCGTAGCCACCTCCGTGCCCGCAGCAGCGGCGCCCAACCTGATCGGCGCTGGTTGCGCGGACTACGCGGCAATGCACGCTGACGGACCCGCATCGGTCACCGGCATGTCGACGGTCCCCGTCGCGGTTGCCGCATCGAACAACCCTGAGCTCACCACCCTGACTGCGGCGTTGTCGGGCCAGCTCAACCCGAACGTCAACCTGGTCGACACCCTCAACAACGGCCAGTTCACCGTGTTCGCGCCGACCGACGCGGCCTTCAACAAGCTGCCGGCCGACACCATCAACCAGCTCAAGACCAACTCCGACATGCTGAAAAGCATCCTGACCTACCACGTTGTTCCCGGCCAGCTGAGCCCCAACCAGGTCGACGGCTCGCACAACTCGGTCCAGGGCGCGCCGGTGAACGTGACCGGTACGGGCAACGGCCTCAAGGTCAACAACGCCGGCTTGGTCTGTGGCGGCGTCCCCACCTCCAACGCGCAGGTGTACATGATCGACACAGTTCTGATGCCACCCGCATAGTGAAAGACAGCACCACGCTGACGCGCGGGGGCAACGCAGTTGCCCCCGCGCTGGCGGCGGCTATCGAGCCGCTGATCGGCGGGAAACTGCCCGTCCGGCTCATCGCCTGGGACGGCAGCGTCGCAGGTGATGAATTCGCACCGGTGGTGCGGCTGCGAAATCCGAACGCGCTTCGCCGGATGGTCTGGCGCCCAAGCGAACTCGGTGCCGCGCAGGCGTACGTGTGCGGCGACATCGACGTCGACGGTGACTTGGGTGCCGCGCTGAGCCACGTGTGGTCCCAGATCGGCCAACGCCGACTGGGGCCCGTCAAGCCGTCACCGGCAGCGCTGGCACGTCTGTGCTTTGCCGCGGCACGCCTGGGTGCCTTCGGCGCCCCGCTGCGTCCGCCCGCTACCCAGGCCCGGATGCGCGGTCGACTGCACAGTCTGTCCCGCGACAAGGCGGCGATCAGCCACCACTACGACGCGTCGAATGATTTCTACCGACTGATTCTCGACCCATCGATGGCCTACTCGTGCGCCTATTACGAATCGCCGCAAGCGAATTCCACGCTGGCGCAAGCCCAATCCGAAAAGCTGGACCGGATCTGCCACAAGATCGGCCTGAACGAACGGCCCGGCTTGCGGCTACTCGATGTCGGATGTGGTTGGGGCTCTTTAAGTCTGCATGCCGCGGTGCATTACGGCGCTCAGGTCGTGGGCCTCACCCTCTCGCGAGAGCAGAAGGCCTACATCGATACGGCGCGCAGCGAGCGGGGGCTCAACGATCGGGTCGAGATCCGCGTCCAGGACTACCGGGCGCTGACCGATGGCCCGTTCGACGCGGTCGCGTCCATCGAAATGGGTGAGCACGTGGGCGAGAGTAATTACCCCACCTATGCGAGCACCCTGCACAAAAGCGTGCGACCCGGCGGCCGCGTGCTGGTTCAGCAGATGTCGCGACGCGGGAACCACCCGGGCGGTGGACCATTCATCGAATCGTTCATCGCGCCTGACATGCACATGCGTCCGATCGGCGAGACCGTTGCGCTGCTGGAGGATTCCGGCCTGACGTTGGTTTCGGTCGAAGCCATGCGGGAACACTACGTGCGCACTGCAGATGCATGGATCGCAAATCTCGAAAAGCGCTGGGACGCAGCGGTGGAACTGATCGGTGAGGAAGCCGCCCGAGTGTGGCGTCTCTACCTCGCGGGTGGACGGCTGGCGTTCGAACAGGGTCGCATGGGTGTCGATCAAATTCTGCTTTCCCGCTGAGTTTGGAAGGTCGACGAACTGACTACCGAAGAAGATGTGACAACAGAAGTCGAGTCGGCCAGCACCGCCCGGCGCTGGTCGATGCTAGGTGTCTCGCAGGCAGCGTCGCTGTGCGCCAATGTCTTCATCAATGGCGCGGCCTTCCTGATTCCCGCGTTGGTTGGCAAGCACCACACCAGCTTGGTCGAAGCGGCTCTGCTGGCGTCGATGCCCAATCTCGGCATGATGCTCACGCTGATCCCGTGGGGCTATCTGCTGGACCGGGTCGGGGAGCGGATCGTGCTCACTCTGGGGCTGGGGTTGACTGCTGCGGCGGGCTTCGCAGCCGCGGCAGCGGACTCGATGCTCATGGTCGGGGTATTTCTGGTCCTTGGTGGCATGGCGGCCGCCAGCACCTTGGCCGCCAGCGGTCGGCTGGTGACCGGGTGGTTCGGCGCGGGGCAACGAGCACAGGTGATGGGCATCCGGCAGACCGCCCAGCCGCTGGGCATCGCGGTCGCCGCCCTGGTGATGCCGGAGCTCGCAAAACGGAACCTTTCGCTGGCGTTGCTCTTTCCGGCGGTGTTGTGCGCGATAGCGGCGGTCGCCTGCGCGGTCGGCGTCCACGACCCACCGCGGCCTGACCGAGCCGAGGTCGACTTTCAGGAACTGCGCGACCTGTACCGCAGGCCGGTGCTGTGGCGCATTCACGTGGCGTCGGCCCTGCTGATGGTTCCCCAACCGGTGGTGCTGACTTTCATGCTGGTCTGGTTTCTCGGCCGGCACGGGTTGTCGATGGTGTTGGCCGGGGTGCTGGTGGGACTATCGCAAGTACTGGGCGCGCTGGGCCGCATCGCGGCGGGGCGATGGTCCGATCGCGTCGGCTCGCGGATGCGGCCGCTGCGGATCATCTGCGTCGTTACCGCAGTCGTCATGGTGGTACTTGCCTTCACCGACAATGCGGGATGGGGATTCGCCGCCGTGCCGATGATGGTGATCGCCTCGGCGCTGGCCGGTGACAATGGACTGCCGTTCACCACGATTCCCGAGCTCGCAGGACCGTTCTGGAGCGGATGGGCGCTGGCCACACAGAACACCTTCGAACGTTTGGTGGTCGCCGCCGCGCCTCCGCTGTTCGCCGTGGTGATCGTGGCATCGGGATACCCGCTGGCTTTCGCGCTGTGTGCAATCTTCCCGGTGCTGGCGCTGCCGTTGATACCGCTGCGAACTCGCGGCGATCAGCTGTAGCCCGGTCAGGGCGTGATGATGTGCGACGGGTCGGGCCGTAACTCCGGTGGGGCCTGGCTGTAGTCGCCGAACGGGCCGTCGCGGCGCTCGACGGCGGCGCGCACGCCTTCGTTCGCGGCCGTCTGGATGAAGCCCAGCGCCTCCGGGGTGTTGCGCATCAATCCGTCGAGGATGCCGCCGAGCGTCTGAGTCGACGACAGGCCCATGTTCTCGTAGGCCTGGTTGACGATCAGCTTCTGAGCCTGCAACTGCGACAATGGGATTCGCGACAATTCTGCGGCGATTTCGGCGACTCGGGCTTCCAGCCGCTCGAAGGGGACCGCTTCATTGATCAACTCGACTTCGGCGGCCTGCACGCCGGTCAGCGGCCGGCCGGTCAACGAATGCCACTTGGCCTTTGCCAGGCTGAGTCGATACAGCCACATCCCGGTCAGGTACGCACCCCACATGCGGCTGTAGGGCGTGCCGATCACGGCGTCCTCGCTGGCGATGACGATGTCGGCGCACAGCGCGTAATCACTTGCGCCACCGACACACCAGCCGTGCACCTGCGCGATCACGGGCTTGGAGGCCCGCCAGATCGCCATGAACTTCTGCGTCGGACCGGTCTCGCGGGCGCTGACCATGGCGAAGTCCTTGCCCGGATCCCAGCGCCCGTCGGTGTTCATCGCCTCGCCCCACTGCCCGAAACCGTCGCCGAAGTCGTAACCACCGGAGAACGACCGGCCGGCCCCCCGAAGCACGATGACCTTCACTGTTTGATCACGCTCGGCGAGGCCGACGGCGGCTTCGATCTCGTCGGGCATCGGCGGAACGATCGTGTTGAGTTGGTCGGGGCGGTTCAGCGTGATGGTCGCGACCGCACCGGCCGTGGCGTACAGCAGTGTCTCGAATTCGGTTGTCGGCATCGTCAACCCACTGCTGGAGAGAGCATTTGGAATCCGGTCAGCACGGCGTCGGTGTCGCGGGCGTAGACGCTGTTGCCGGGATCGGTCGACTGGACCGTCACCGTCGACACGAAAGTGTTGTTGTGAAAGGTGCCCGCCACCATGAGCGTTCTGACTTTGCGCGGCGGAATCCGGCCCATGCTGGGGGCGTCGTAGTCAACCAACTCCGCCTCGTCGCCGCAGCGGGTTGTCTCCGTCGTGCTCAGGTCGGTGGCCCCGAGACGGTCGACCAATGCGGCCCGTTCCTGGTCGAAGATCGCTTGAGTGTCGCTACCGCTGTCGGACACGGATTCCAGCGTCACCACCGCCGTGGGCATGAAGTTGTCGTCCGACAGGCCCTTGTTCCTCATCGTGAACCGGATGACGTCCGAGTCGAGCATCGAGGCCCGTTCCCAACCGGTCGGCTGCGGGATCTTCAGCTGCGGCTCGCCCGGCGCGCGGGAGTCGATCGCTGTCAGCGGAGCTGAAACCTGCTCGCATTCATTAGGTTTCGGCGGCGGTGCGTGAGTGTCCAGGGTGGCGCTACCGGTGACCACTTTCGAGCAACCGGGCACCGCCAGCAATGCGACGGCGGTGACCATCGCGCACAGCATGTACGGCAAGCGCATCGCACAACACCACACCTTCATGACTTTCACTGTCAAGTGCCCAACATTCGCCACAGGAACGCGAAGCTCAGCGCCGTTTTGAACGCACTCTGCGCGTTGTCGGCCGCGCCGGCGTGGCCGCCCTCGATGTTCTCGTAGTACCAGACCCGGTGGCCCGCCGCCTCCAGTGCAGCGGTCATCTTGCGGGCATGCCCGGGATGGACGCGATCGTCGCGGGTGGAGGTGGTGATCAACACCGGCGGGTAGTCGGCGCTGGCCGAAATATTCTGATAGGGCGAGTATTCGGCGATGAATTTCCAGTCGGCCGGGTCGTCGGGGTTGCCGTACTCGGCGACCCAGGACGCGCCCGCCAGCAACAGATGAAAGCGGCGCATGTCCAGCAACGGCACCTGGCATACCAGTGCGCCGAACAACTCCGGGTACTTGGTCAGCATGATGCCCATCAACAGCCCGCCGTTGCTGCCGCCCTGCGCGCCGAGCTGCGACACTTTTGTGATGCCGCGGTCGACCAAATCGGTTGCGACTGCGGCGAAGTCCTCGCCCACCAGGTGACGCCCCTCGCGCATCGCCTGGGTGTGCCAGCGCGGTCCGTACTCGCCGCCGCCGCGGATGTTGGCCAACACGTAGGTGCCGCCGCGGGCCAGCCACAGCCGGCCCATCACCGGGCTGTAGCCAGGGGTGTAGGAGTTCTCGAATCCGCCGTATCCGTAGAGCAGGGTGGGACCGGGCCCCTCCGCGTCGCCGGGGCGGACAACGAAATACGGAATCTTGGTGCCGTCTTTCGACGTCGCGAAATATTGTGCGATGGAGAGGTTTTCGGCGTCAAAGAAGCCGGGCGCGGATTTGATCTGCTCGAGCGGTTCGCTGCCGGTACCACGCAACAGACGCGACGGGCTGTCGAAGCCACTGGAGTCGAGAAAGAATTCGTCGCCGGTGTCGTCGGCGGCGACGATCACGCTCTCGGTTGCCGCCGGGATGCCCGCCAACGGGGCGCGTTCCCAGCTGCCCGGGGTGACGATCTCGACCCGGCTGGCTACGTCGGCCAGCGTGACCAGCAGCAGTCGGTCGCGGGTCCAGGCGTACTGGTGCAGACAGGTGTGCGCGTCGGGTTCGAAGACCACGCTCAATTCGCGGCCGCCGCCGAGGAATTCGTCATAGTTGGTTGCCAGCAGGGAGCCGGCCGGGTAGGTGGCGGTGCCGAACGTCCAGTCCGTGCGCGGTTCGATCAGAAGCCACTCGCGGTGAATCGAGAGGCTGCTCGCGTCTGAGGGAACGTCGATGTGGATCAGTTCCGAGCCGCGCAGTTCGTAGCGCTCGCTGTTCCAGAAGTCGGTGGAACGCGACACGAAGGTGCGCTCGAAGCCGGGTGTCCGCTCGGCCGACCCGCCCACGCTGACGTCGGTGCGCGCTCCCTCGAAGACCAGTTCCGCGTCGCCCACCGGCGTACCGCGACGCCACCGCTTGACGACGCGTGGATAGCCGGATTCGGTCAGCGAGTCGGGCCCGAAGTCGGTGCCGACCAAGACGGTGTCCGGGTCTTCCCAGCCGATCTGCGTCTTGGCTTCTGGCAGTTCGAAGCCGCCGTCGACGAATTCGCGTGTCTGCAGGTCGAATTCGCGCACGACGACCGCGTCGGCGCCGCCCCGGGACAGATTGACCAGGGCGCGATCGAATTCGGGTTCGATGACGATGGCACCCGACCAGACCCAGTTCTCACTTTCAACGCGGCTCAGTTCATCCAGGTCGATCAGTACGTCCCAGTCAGTGGCGTCGCTGCGGTAGCTGTCCAGCGTGGTCCGCCGCCACAGTCCGCGCGGGTTGGCCGCATCGCGCCAGAAGTTGTACAGGTAGTCGCCTCGACGGCGCACGTAGGGGATGCGGGCATCGGTGTCGAGCACCTCGAGTGTCTCGGTGCGCATCCGCTCGAAGTCCTCACCGGCGAACTGGGCCACCGTCGGGTCGTTGCGGGCGCGCACCCAATCGAGTTGCTGCTCGCCGAGAACATCTTCGAGCCACAGGTAGGGGTCGTTCGACTGTTCGGCCATGAGGCCATTGTTACCGCGGCGGTAGTGTGAGCTGTGTAACACCGTCTCGCGTGGAAGAGGAGTGGCGCAAAATGACCGTCTTCGCACGACCGGGCACCCAAGGGGCCCTGATGTCCTTTGAATCGCGGTACGACAACTTCATCGGCGGCGAGTGGGTCGCGCCGGCCAGCGGTAAGTACTTCGAGAATCTGACGCCGGTCACGGGCCAGGCGTTCTGCGAGGTTGCACGCTCGGAGGCGGCCGATGTCGACAAGGCGCTCGACGCCGCCCAAGGTGCGGCGCGGGCGTGGGGCAAGACCGCCCCGGCCGAGCGGGCCGCGATCTTGAACAAGATCGCCGACCGAATCGACGAGAACCGGGATGCGCTGGCGCTGGCCGAAGTATGGGACAACGGCAAGCCGATCCGCGAGACCCTGGCCGCCGACATCCCTAACGCGGCAGACCATTTCCGGTATTTCGCCAGCGCGATCCGCGCCCAGGAAGGGTCACTCAGCCAGATCGACGAGGACACCGTCGCCTACCACTTCCACGAGCCGCTGGGCGTTGTCGGGCAGATCATCCCGTGGAATTTCCCGATCCTGATGGCCGCCTGGAAGCTGGCACCCGCGCTGGCCGCGGGCAACACCGCGGTGCTCAAACCCGCCGAGCAGACCCCGGCGTCGGTGATGTACCTGATGTCGCTGATCGGCGATCTGTTGCCGCCCGGCGTGGTCAACGTCGTCAACGGCTTCGGCGCCGAAGCCGGCAAGCCGCTGGCGTCGAGCAACCGGATCGCCAAGGTGTCGTTCACCGGCGAGACCACCACCGGGCGTCTGATCATGCAGTACGCCAGCCAGAACTTGATCCCGGTCACCCTCGAGCTGGGCGGCAAGAGCCCCAACATCTTCTTCAACGACGTGATGGCCGCCCACGACGACTTCCAGGACAAGGCGCTCGAAGGATTCACCATGTTCGCCCTCAACCAGGGCGAGGTGTGTACCTGCCCGTCGCGCAGCCTGGTGCAGACCGACATCTACGACGAGTTCCTCGAACTGGCGGCCATCCGCACCAAAGCGGTCCGCCAAGGCGATCCGCTGGACATCGAGACGATGGTCGGCTCGCAGGCCTCCAACGACCAGCTGGAAAAGGTGTTGTCCTACATCGAGATCGGCAAAGGCGAGGGCGCCAAGGTCATCACCGGCGGCGAGCGCGCCGAGTTGGGCGGCGACCTCTCCGGTGGCTACTACGTCCAGCCCACCATCCTGGCCGGTAACAACAAGATGAGGGTCTTCCAGGAGGAGATCTTCGGGCCGGTGGTCTCGGTCGCGTCGTTCAAGGACTACGACGACGCCATCTCGATCGCCAACGACACCCTCTACGGGCTGGGCGCGGGGGTGTGGAGCCGCGACGGCAACACCGCCTACCGCGCCGGCCGCGACATCCAGGCCGGTCGGGTGTGGGTCAACTGCTACCACGTCTACCCGGCGCATGCCGCGTTCGGCGGATACAAGCAGTCCGGCATCGGCCGGGAAAACCACAAGATGATGCTCGACCACTACCAGCAGACCAAGAACCTGCTGGTGTCGTATTCGAACAAGGCCCAAGGGTTCTTCTGATGGGGACGCCGCGGTTGGTGATCACCTCAGCTGCCGCCGAGCTGCTCGATCAACTTCGAGACAAGCACGGCCCGTTGATGTTTCATCAGTCCGGCGGCTGCTGCGACGGGTCGTCGCCGATGTGCTATCCCGACGGCGACTTCATCGTCGGTGACCGCGACGTGCTGCTCGGTGTGCTCGACATCGGAGCCGACGGCGTGCCGGTGTGGATCTCGGGTCCGCAGTTCCAGGCGTGGAAGCACACCCAGCTCGTCATCGACGTAGTGCCCGGCCGGGGCAGCGGATTCAGCCTGGAAGCGCCCGAAGGCAAGCGGTTCCTGTCCCGCGGACGGGCCTTCTCCGAGAGCGAGAACGCGGAGCTGGCGGCGGCTGCGCTCATCACCGGAGCCGACTACGAGCGCGGTGAACGGCTGCCGGAGCGCGCGCCAGTGGTCGCAGCGGCGGTCGATGCCTGTCCAGTACCCGCAGGGCGCGCCGCGCCGGTAAACCCGTAGCGGGCAGCCGCCGCAGTATCTTTGAATGGTGATCCCGCTGCCGCGGCCCTGGCTTTTGACCAGCGCGATGCTGCTCGGTGTCGCGGTCGGCCTGTTGGGCGGCGCCGCGGCGCTGACCGTGGAACACGCGCGCATGCGTCCCGACATCGCGATCGCGTTGGTGGTCGGATTTCCCAGCGCCGTTGGCTGCTGGTGATTCTGATGGCCCGACGCCGATGGCTGACCGCGCTGGGCGCGTTTGTCCTCGCGTTGGCGCCGGGATACTTCGGCGTGCTCGCTCTGGTCGAGGTCGTGACCCGTGGCTGACCACGAACGCGTCGAGACCGAGTCGATGCCGCTGACCGAGCCGTACACGCCGACGTTCGACACCGGCATGCACCAGCGAGCCGAACCCGAGCTGATCGAGCCCGAGCCGCCGCCGCGTCGACACCGATGGTGGCATCGACGGCCGGACGTGGCAGCCGAGGAACCGGCGAGCGGCGTCATCCCGGCCGCATACACCGAGATCGACGCGCCGCCGTCCGAAGCGATTCCGGCGACCACAGTGGCCGGCGAGTACCAGTATCTGAAGTGGTGGAAATTCATCCTGATGCTGTTCGCGGTCTGGGTTCCCGCCGGTGCCATCGGGGCCGGCCTGTTCTATTGGTGGAGCCACGACGCGTCCAAACACAAAACGGCGGTGTCTTCGTCGTGCTGGTCTACGTCGTGGTGTGCACCGTCGCGGGCCTGATCCTGGCGATGGTGGCCGACCGGCCGCTGGTGTCGGCGTTGGCGATCGCGCTGCTCTCGGCGGTGTTCGCCTCGGTTGTCGCCGCAGCGCCGGTCTACGGCAAGTTCTACTGCGAGCACAGCCAGCGGCACTGCGTGGCGGGCGTGCTGCCGTACTGAGCAACCGCATTGCGGCTATTCAAGGCTGTCGGGGTGAGCGAGTTTTCGGCTTCCCAGACGTCGGCTGATCGCAACCTCAAGTCAAAGATGATGGCTGGCCACCTGACGCCCGGCGCCCGGCGATTAGGGTGGTTGCCGTGACCCACTATGACGTTGTCGTCCTCGGAGCCGGACCCGGCGGATACGTGGCGGCCATCCGCGCCGCGCAGCTGGGGCTGAATACCGCCATCGTTGAGCCGAAGTATTGGGGCGGAGTCTGTCTCAATGTCGGCTGCATCCCGTCCAAGGCATTGCTGCGTAACGCCGAACTCGCGCACATCTTCAACAAGGAAGCCAAGACCTTCGGCATCAGCGGCGAGGTGACCTTCGACTACGGCGCCGCCTTCGACCGCAGCCGCAAGGTGGCCGACGGCCGGGTGGCCGGTGTGCACTTCCTGATGAAAAAGAACAAGATCACCGAGATCCACGGCTACGGCAAGTTCGCCGACGCCCACACTCTCGACGTCGAACTGAACGAGGGCGGTACCGAAAAGGTCACCTTCGACAACGTCGTCATCGCCACCGGTAGCAGCACCCGGTTGGTCCCTGGTACCTCGCTGTCGAAGAACGTGGTCACCTACGAAGAGCTGATCCTGACCCGCGAGCTGCCCGAGTCGATCATCATCGCCGGCGCCGGGGCCATCGGTATCGAGTTCGCTTACGTGCTGAAGAACTACGGCGTCGACGTGACCATCGTGGAATTCCTGCCGCGCGCACTGCCCAACGAAGACATCGACGTCTCCAAGGAAATCGAGAAGCAGTACAAAAAACTCGGCGTCAAGATCCTCACCGGCACCAAGGTCGAGTCGATCGCCGACGACGGCTCGGTGGTCACCGTGACCGTCAGCAAGGACGGCAAGACCGAAGAACTTAAAGCGCAGAAAGTATTGCAGGCCATCGGCTTTGCGCCCAACGTCGACGGCTTCGGCCTCGACAAGGTCGGCGTCGCGCTGACCGACCGCAAGGCCATCGGGATCACCGAGTACCTGCGCACCAACGTCGACCACGTCTACGCCATCGGCGATGTCACCGGGTTGCTGCAGCTGGCCCACGTCGCCGAGGCACAGGGTGTGGTGGCGGCCGAAACCATCGCCGGCGCAAGACTTTGGCCCTCGGTGACTACCGGATGCTGCCGCGGGCGACCTTTTGTCAGCCGAATGTGGCGAGCTTCGGGCTCACCGAGCAGCAGGCCCGCGACGAGGGCTACGACGTGGTCGTCGCCAAGTTCCCGTTCACCGCCAACGCCAAGGCGCACGGGGTGGGCGACCCGAGCGGGTTCGTGAAGCTCGTCGCCGACGCCAAACACCTGGAACTGCTGGGCGGCCACCTGGTCGGCCACGACGTCTCGGAGTTGCTGCCCGAGTTGACGCTGGCCCAGAAGTGGGACCTGACCGCAAACGAGTTGGCGCGCAACGTTCATACCCACCCGACCATGTCGGAGGCGCTGCAGGAGTGCTTCCACGGCCTGACCGGTCACATGATCAACTTCTGACGCCGACGGCGAGAGGCACAGTAGCGAAATGGTCAGATCCAAAGCGGTACGAGCCGAATCGATTTGGGCCGCGCTCGGCGGTGTTCTCGCCGGCTACGTGCTGTGGCTGATCGCTTTCTCGATCGGAGATTTCCTGACCACGGCGGGTTGTGGGGTCCGATCGTGTTGGCGGTGTTCGGTGGTACTCGCGCTCATCGCGGCACTGTGGGGACGGCGGCTGCGGCTCGGGGAAACCTCACCCTGGCGGCATTCGCGTTCGGGTTGCCGGTTCTGCCGGTACTGCTGACAGCGTTGGTGCTGGCCGACACCTATTTGTGATCGCCCGGGTGGTCCAGCGGAATCCGCAGGGCCGACATCGTTGCGGCCAGGCAGTCGTATTGCCCTGCCAGCAAACAGAATTCGATCAGCTGACGCCGATCGAGGTGAGGAGACAGCTGCTGGTACACCTCGTCGCCGATTGAGCGGTTCAAGATGAATTCATCGGTGGCACGCAGCAGCGCCTGCTGGCGGTCGGTGAGCCCGCCGGCCTTTCCGGTCGTGTCCGGCCAGGCGAAGATCAGCTCCTGCGTCTGGTCGTTGAGCCCGCGACGCCGGCCTATCCAGCGGTGATGCTGCAACTCGTACTCGGAGTCGCGCAGGTGAGCGACCCGCAGGATCACCAACTCGGTGTCGACCTGCGGCAACCGGCCTCGCAGCAACCGGGCGCCGTATACGGCATTCGACAGGAACAGCCGCCTGTGCTGACCCAGCGTGGCGAACAGGTGCATCCGCGGTGCGCGCACCGTACGGGCTGCCGACTTCGCGATACCCAGTTGATCGGGCCTAATTCGCGGAAGCCGCCAGCTGGAATACGGCCGACCTCTGAGTCCTGACGCCGCTCTCGCATCGCTGCCTGATCGTCCCCGGCCGGTCATGGGTGCTTCACCAGGTAGGGCGAGACCGTGCTGCGGTGTTCGTCGAGATCGAGTGCGCGACCCAAGGCGGGGAATGCCCGCTGCGGGCAGGTGTCTCGTTCACAGACCCGGCAGCCCGCGCCGATCGGTGTGGCTAATAAGGCTGGGTCGCCGGACAAGTCGAGTCCTTCCGAGTAGACGAGCCGATGGGCGTGCCGGAGTTCGCAGCCCAGCCCGATCGCGAAGGTCTTTCCGGGCTGACCATACCGGGATGCACGCCGCTCGATGGTGCGGGCCACCCACATGTAACTGCGCCCATCCGGCATCTGAGCGATCTGCACCAGGATCTTGCCCGGATTGGCGAATGTCTCGTAGACGTTCCACAGCGGACAGGTGCCGCCCGCCGAAGAAAAGTGAAAACCTGTGGCGGACTGGCGTTTTGACATGTTGCCGGCGCGGTCGACGCGGACGAACGACAGCGGCACGCCGCGCATCGAGGGTCGCTGCAGCGTGGACAGCCGGTGGGCGATGGTCTCGTAGCTGACCGCGTAGAACGCCGACAGCCGCTCGACGTCGTAGCGGAAGTTCTCGGCGATCTCGTGGAACTGCCGATACGGCAGCACGGTCGCGGCGGCGAAGTAGTTGGCCAGCCCGAGCCGGGCGAGCTTGCGGGACTCGTCGCTGGTGAAGCTGCCCTCGTCGACAAGCCGGTCGATGAGCGGCCCGTGCTCCAGGTAGGCCAACTCCGCGGCGAGCTTGAACGCATACTGGCCCGACGGCAGGTGTCCGCCGATTTCCAACGTCCGGGTTTGCGGGTCGAAGCGGTGAAGGACGTTGTCGCCCAAATCGATTCGCTTGATCCGGACGTCGTGTACCGAGGTCAACCGGTCGGAGAGGTCGCGGACCAGATCGGCGCGATGCATGCGCATCCGCACCGTGAGCTCCTCGGCGGCGATATCCAGCTCGTGCAGGTAGTTCTGCCGCTCGTAGAAGTAGTCGCGGACTTCCTCGTGCGGCATCGTGATCGAGCCGCTACCGCTGCCGTCGGAGAACCGGTCCTCGGTGGCAGCCGCGAGTTGCGTGTGGTGAGCCGGTAGCGCCGGTGCAGGTTGACCAGGGCGCGGGCCAGCGCCGGGTGCGTTGACCACGTCGGCCAGTTCCGACTGGTCCACCTCGACGCCGAGATCGTGGTCGAGGGTGACCTCGCGCAGTTCGGCGAGCAGCCGGGTGTCGTCCTGCGAGGCGAAGAACGTCGCGTCGACACCGAACACCTCGGTGATGCGCAGCAGCACCGAGACCGTCAGCGGCCGGACGTCATGCTCGATCTGGTTGAGGTAGCTGGGGGAGATGTCCAGCATCTGCGCCAGCGCGGCCTGACTGAATCCGCGCTCGCTGCGGAGCTGCCGGACCCGCGAGCCAACGAATGTCTTGGCCATTCGGCCAGCGTACCCGCGTTGCGAAGGCGCAGTTAGCAAAATTCGCAGGAGGCCAAGAACTGGCGCTGCGGCAAGGTGGTTTGGCATCATTCTCGGTCGGGGGACCTAAGCTGGGCCGCCTGGCGACCAAGCATTATGTCGGGTTGCCAAGGCGCCAGACCCGGCCTGAGGAGTTGCGGGGAGTGAAGCCGTGAGCTTGGACAGAGTGATGATGCCGGTGCCTGACCCGCATCCCGACGTCTTCGACCGCGAATGGCCGCTGCGCGTCGGCGACATCGACCGCCAGGGCGGCTTCGGTTCGATCGGCCGCTCGGCACATCTGGACATCGGCCAGGATCAGTTGCGCGAGATGGGATTTGAGGAGACCCATCCGCTGTGGATTGTCCGCCGCACCATCATCGACCTGATCCGCCCGTTGAATTCGGCGACATGCTGCGGATGCGGCGCTGGTGTTCGGGCACCTCGAACCGGTGGTGTGAGATGCGGGTGCGCATAGATGGGCGCAAGGGCGGGCTGATGGAGTCAGAGGCGTTCTGGATCAACATCAACCGCGACACCCAGATGCCGTCGCGCATCTCCGACGACTTTCTCGCAGGCCTCGCAAGACCACCGACGTCGATCGGCTGCGGTGGAAGGCTTTTCTGAAAGCAGGCAGTCGAGAGGACGCCACCGAGATCCACGAGTTTCCGGTTCGCGTCACCGACATCGACCTGTTCGACCACATGAACAACTCCGTGTACTGGAGCGTGATCGAGGACTACCTCTGGTCGTATCCCGGAATTACTCAAAGCGCCGCTGCGGGTGGCCATTGAGCACGATGCGCCGGTGGCGCTGGGCGACAAGCTCGAAATCATCTCGCACGTGCACCCGGCCGGCTCCACTGATCGGTTCGGCGAGAGCCTCTCGGACCGCCCTGTTAGAACGCTCACATATGCGGTCGGCGACGAGGTCAAAGCGCTCGCCGCGATCTTCCCGCTCTAACCGTACGAGCGTTATGCAAACGTCCGGCCTGACCTGCGAATTTAAGTTACCGGCCGGTAACAGCTGAACCGGTTCAGTTACGGTCGATCTTCGCAAACTTTGCAAAAAGCGCCGGGCCCTAGCCAAAATTGGCATGAAAATAGGTGGACCTGGGCCGCTGACCTGTGCCATCTTCGAGTTAGCAAGTCAGCAATGATGCTGGGGTCCTTAGCAAGGCTGGAAATCTCGGGTCCTCAGATCAATAATTTGAGGAGAACGCTATGTCGAGCGTCGGTACGCCAAAGAGCCCCGAAGAGATCCAGAAGGACTGGGACACCAACCCTCGCTGGAAGGGCATCACCCGCACCTACACCCCGGCCGACGTGGTGGCCCTGCAGGGCTCGGTCGTCGAGGAGTCCACTCTGGCCCGTCGCGGCGCCGAGGTGCTGTGGAGCCAGCTGCACGACCTGGAGTTCGTCAACGCGCTCGGCGCCCTGACCGGCAACATGGCCGTCCAGCAGGTGCGTGCCGGCCTGAAGGCGATCTACCTGTCCGGTTGGCAGGTCGCCGGTGACGCGAACCTGTCCGGCCACACCTACCCCGACCAGAGCCTGTACCCGGCCAACTCGGTGCCCCAGGTGGTCCGCCGAATCAACAACGCGCTGCTGCGCGCCGACCAGATCGCCAAGGTCGAGGGCGACACCTCCATCGAGAACTGGCTCGCGCCGATCGTCGCCGACGGTGAGGCGGGCTTCGGTGGCGCGCTCAACGTCTACGAACTGCAGAAGGCGATGATCGCGGCCGGCGTCGCCGGTTCGCACTGGGAGGACCAGCTGGCCTCGGAGAAGAAATGTGGACACCTCGGTGGCAAGGTGCTGATCCCGACCCAGCAGCACATCCGCACCCTGACCTCGGCTCGCCTGGCGGCCGACGTCGCCGACGTGCCGACCGTCGTCATCGCCCGCACCGACGCCGAGGCCGCCACGCTGATCACCTCGGACGTCGACGAGCGCGACCGTCCGTTCGTCACCGGTGAGCGCACTTCCGAGGGTTTCTACCGGGTGAAGAACGGCCTCGAGCCCTGCATCGCCCGCGCCAAGGCCTACGCGCCGTACTCCGACCTGATCTGGATGGAGACCGGTACTCCGGACCTCGACCTGGCCCGCCGGTTCGCCGAGGGCGTCAAGAGCGAGTTCCCCGACCAGCTGCTGGCCTACAACTGCTCGCCGTCGTTCAACTGGCGCAAGCACCTGGACGACTCGACCATCGCCCGGTTCCAGAAGGAACTTGGCGCAATGGGATTCAAGTTCCAGTTCATCACGCTGGCCGGCTTCCACGCCCTGAACTACTCGATGTTCGATCTGGCCTACGGCTACGCCCGCAACCAGATGAGCGCCTACGTCGAGCTGCAGGAGCGCGAGTTCGCCGCCGAGGAGCGCGGTTACACCGCGACCAAGCACCAGCGCGAGGTCGGCGCCGGTTACTTCGACCGGATCGCCACCACCGTCGACCCGACCTCGTCGACCACGGCGCTGGACGGCTCGACCGAAGAAGGTCAGTTCCACTGAGGATGAGCGGCCGGGCTTTGGCCGCGAGGAGGAAGTGGAACCGAAGCCTGGGCCACTGACGATGAGCGGCCCTTGGCCGCGAGGAGGAAGTGGAACCGAAAACCTGGGCCACTAAATCCGCCCGAAAGATCAGGCCGGAGCCACAAGCTCGCGGCTTGACAGTCAGGCCCCGCCCGGAAACCCTGGGCGGGGCCTGACGCCTACCGAGAGGACTTCTTCGACAGTGAGCACTGCGATTGAGCGGGTTGGAGTAATTGGCGCCGGGCAGATGGGCGCGGCATCGCCGAGGTGTCGGCGAAGGCCGGAGCCGACGTGGTGGTCTTCGAGCCCACCGAGGAGCTCGCCGCCGCGGGCAAGGCCCGGA
>CAVVSN010000023.1:0-110888 GCA_963750885.1 uncultured Actinomycetota bacterium | reverse complement strand
CCCAATATGCGATCAACCGTCAAACGGGTCGTCGTGTCCTGACCGCGCTGATGATGATCACCTCGTGCGGCGGCAACGATCATCCCGCCGAGCCGGTGAAAACGGCTGCGGCGCCGGGCTTGTCGCAGTCCGAGGCCACCGACATCGGAACCGAGGCCTACGCCTACGCCTATCCGCTGGTCACGATGGAGTACACCCGCCGCGAATTCACCAACGTGCCCGCCGGCGAGGACACCAAAGCCCCGATGGGCCAGTTCGCCCGCCAGCGCACCTACCCGAATGCCGCATTCCACGCCGCGACCGCGCCGAACACCGACACGCTCTACACCCAGGCCTGGTTCGACGTGTCGAAAGAGCCGTGGATCGTCACCG
This sequence comes from uncultured Actinomycetota bacterium, assembly GCA_963750885.1. Taxonomy (GTDB): domain Bacteria; phylum Actinomycetota; class Actinomycetes; order Mycobacteriales; family Mycobacteriaceae; genus Mycobacterium. The sequence continues at coordinate 110,516 of CAVVSN010000023.1, read as the reverse complement.
TCCCGGACATGGGCGACCGCTACTTCCTGCTGCCGATGATGGACGCCTGGACCAACGTCTTCGCCTCGCCGGGCACCCGCAACGGCGGCGGCAAGGCGCGGACGTTCGCGATCACCGGCCCCGACTGGCACGGCAGCTTGCCGCCGAACGTGCTGAACTACCAGTCGCCGACGGCGTTGGTCTGGCTGCTGGGCCGCATCTACTGCTCGGGCACCCCGGAGGATTACGACGCGGTGCACAAGCTGCAGGACGAGATCACCGCGACGCCGCTGTCGTCGTTCGGCAAGCAATTCCTGCCGCCGCTGCCTCCACTCACCGCGTCTGTCGACATGGTGACGTCGGTGCGCCGGCAAGTGAATGCCCTTGGCGCACCGGAGTTTTTCAAGCTGTTCGCCCGCCTGCTCAAGACCAACCCGCCGACCGCAGCCGACGCGCCGATGGTGGCCAAGCTCGCCCGGATCGGCATCGTCCCCGGGCAGGACTTCGACCCGGCCAAGCTGCCGGCCGCCGCCAACACCGGCCTGGCGATGGCGCCAAAACTGGGTCAGGACAACATCAGTGGCTGGCGCGAAGACGGCGTCGTCGCCGGCGATTTCGTCTCCAAGAACGGCTGGGCCTACACCATCAAGGCGGGCAACTACGGGACCAACTACCGGCAGCGGGCTTTCGTCACCGAGGTCGGCGTCGGCGCCAACCTGCCCGAAGACGCCGTCTACCCCACCTCGGACGCGACGGACACCAAGCAGAAGTACAGCGGCGCAACGAAATACATCATGCACTTCGACAAGGGACAGCTACCGCCGGCGAAGGGCTTCTGGTCGCTGACCATGTACAACGGCGACTACTACTTCGTCGACAACCCGCTGAACCGCTACAGCCTGAGCCCGCGCGACAAGCTGGCGCCCAATCCCGACGGCTCGACCGACATCTACATCCAGGCCGAATCGCCTGGCCCGGACAAGGAATCGAACTGGCTGCCCGCGCCGAAGGACCGGTTCAGCCTGATGTTTCGGCTGTACTGGCCCAACGAGAAGAAGCCGTCGATTCTGGACGGGACGTGGCACATCCCGCCGGTCAAGCCCGTCCCCTAAGCCCTTTGGGCGTTGACGAATTCGTTGCCCGGCACCATGTCCTTGACTTCCGGTGCGGCGCTGCGGCCGAAGTCGGCCATCAGCTCGGCGGCCGGCGTGACGGTCACCTTCCAGCCGTGACGGCCGAACCAGTCACCGACCGGTTCACGCTCCTCGAAGTAGAACAGCTCGTCGGTCCGGGGAATGTCGCGGTCCGAGTCGGTCTTGGCCAACAACGCGCGCACCCGCTCCATCCGCTCACGGCGCTTGGCGCGGATCTCCTCGTCGAGGAACGTCGGCCCCAACGCCTCCACCGCGACCCGGCTGCCGGGGGCGGCCAGCTCGTTGATGCGCTCGAACAGCAGATCCTGCGCGGCGGCCGGCAGATACGGCATCAGCCCCTCGGCTGACCACACGCTCGGCTGCGACGGGTCAAAACCGGCCTCCTGCAACGCCTTCGGCCAGTCGTGGCGGAGATCCACCGCGACCTCGACGCGGTTGGCGGCCGGCTGCGCGCCGTGCTCGGTCAGCGTCCTCAGCTTGAAGTCCAGCACCCGGTCCTGGTCCAGCTCGAAGACCGTCACGCCATCCGGCCACGGCAACCGCCACGACCGCGCGTCCAGGCCTGCCGCCAGGATCACGGCCTGCTTGATTCCCGAGTTGGCGGCGGTCTGAAAGAACGAGTCGAAAAACTTGGTCCGCGAGGCCATGTAGCTGACCATCGCCTCCATCTGCAGCGGCAACTCGGGCTCGGCTTCGACGATCTCCGGCGGCAGCTCCTCGCCCGTGTGCCAGTTCCATACCCCTTCGCCCGCGGCGTCGAGGAACACCCGCGCGAACGGATCGCTGATCAGCGGGTTGTCGCTCTCGGTCTCGACCGCGCGTGCCGACGCCACGCCCAGTGCCGTAGCCCCCACGCTCTCGGTGATTTCCCAGGTGTCGTTGTCAGTTCTCGCCATGCTCCAAAAGTACATAGGCAGCCTTGGTGCCTGCTGTACGTCGTCTGAGGAGCCTCAGCAGTCGGGTGATATCGCATGTGGTCTCGTTTCGAAACACCACCACATGGTCGGACTCTGGTGCACGGGTGACGGCTGTGACTCAGCACGGTCTCGAAGCCGCCGGATCGGCCCCGCAATCCGGCTAAAGACAGAGGTCACCGGTTATGTTGTCGGCGGAACGCTGACAGACGCAGGCCGGAGGTGTGGGGACCATGCTGGTCGATGGTCGCGAGGTCAGGGTTTCCGGCAGCTTGCTGCAGCCCCTGACTCGCCGCACCAACGACATGCTGCGGGTCGCGCTGTCGGGGGCGCTGCTGGCGATCGTGATCACCAGTTCGCTGGTCACCCGCACGCGCTGGGACGGCCTGGAGATGTCCATCTCGCGCATCATCGGGATGCTGACGCCGACCCAATCCGACGTGGTCTACCTGGTCTACGGGCTCGCGGTGCTGGCATTGCCGTTCATGATCCTGTTCGGCCTGATTCTCGCCCGGCAGTGGCGACTGCTGATCCCCTACGCGGCGGCCGCCCTGATCTCCGTCCTCGCGCTGTCGATCACCGGCACGGGCCTGGCCGCCCCGCGATGGCATTTCGACCTCAACGACCGGCTGCGCACCGTCTTGTCGCAATTCCTCGACGACCCGCGCTGGATCGGCATGCTCGCCGCCGTCCTCACCGTGTCCGGCCCGTGGCTGCCGGCGCGCTGGCGGCACTGGTGGTGGGGGCTGCTGCTGGCGTTCATCCCGATCCACCTGGTCGTCAGCGCCATCGTGCCGGCCCGTTCGCTGCTGGGTCTGGCGGTCGGCTGGTTCGTCGGCGCGCTGGTGATCCTGGTCAGCGGCACCCCCGCGTTGGAGGTGCCGCTGGACGACGCGGTGCGCGCGATGGCCAAACGCGGATTCCTGGTCAACGGGCTGCGAGTGGTCCGCCCCGCCGGATCGGGGCCGCTCATTCTTGCGGCCGTCACCGAGGAGCCCGAAGAGAACGCCGTGGTCGAGATGTACGGACCGCATCAACGCAGCGGCGGCGCCCTGCGGCAGGTGTGGCGAATCCTGCGACTGCGCGAGAACGAGACCGCTCCCCTGCAGGCCTCGATGCGCCGAGCCGTCGAGCATCGCGCCTTGATGGCCATCGCGGTCGGCGACCTGGGCATCGCCAATACCGAGACGATCGCCGTCGGCACCCTCGACCGCGGCTGGACGTTGTACGCGCACAAGCGTATTCGCGGAGAGCCGCTGAAGAGGTGCCATGCGTCGACGCCGGTCGCCGAAGTGTGGGAGTCGCTGCGCAAGTTGCAGGACCATCAGATCTCGCACGGCGATCTGCGCGACAAGGAAATCACGGTCAGCAACGGCGCGGTGTTCTTCGGCGGCTTCGGCAGCGCGGAATACGGCGCCACCGAGAATCAGCTCCAGGCCGACATCGCCCAACTGTTGGTGACGACGTCGGCGCTGTACGGCGCGGACGAGGCCGTCGCCGCGGCGATCGAGGTGCTCGGGCAAGACACCGTGCTGACCGCGTCGCGCCGGCTCACCAAAACCGCTGTCCCGAAACACATCCGCGACTCGGTCGTCGACGCCAAAACCGTCATCTCCCGGAGCCGTGCGGCGGTCATGCGCCAAACAGACACGGAGAAGATCAAACCCGAGTCAGTCACCCGGTTCAGCCGCAGCCAGCTTGTCCAGTTGGTGTTGCTCGGCGCGCTGGTCTACGTCGCCTACCCGTTCATCAGCACGGTGCCGACATTCTTCAATGCGCTTTCCCACGCCAACTGGTGGTGGGCGGTTCTGGGCCTGGCCATTTCGGCGTCGACGTACGTCGGCGCCGCGGCCGCGCTGTGGGCCAGCGCCGACGAGTCGGTGCACTTCTGGCGGCTGGCAATCGCACAGGTGGCCAACACTTTCGCCGCGACCACCACCCCGGCCGGCGTCGGCGGGCTCGCGTTGAGCACCCGGATCCTGCAGAAGAGCGGGCTCAGCACGACGCGCGCCACCACCGCCGTCGCGCTGCAGCAGGCGATGCAGGTGATCATGCACGTCGTGTTGCTGATCTTTTTCAGCACCGCCGCGGGCGCGGGAACGGATCTGTCCCACTTCGTGCCGAATTCGACGGTGTTGTACCTGATTGCCGGTGCGGCACTGGGCATAGTCGGCGTCGTCCTGCTGGTGCCCAACCTGCGACGGTGGCTGTCGACGTCGGTCACTCCCAGGCTCAAGGAGATCATCACCGACATCATTGAGGTGGCGCGCGAACCCAAGCGGATGGGCTTGATCGTCTTGGGTTGCACCGGAACGACTCTCGGCGCCGCCCTCGCATTGTGGTCCAGCGTCGAGGCTTTCGGCGGTCACGCGACCTTCGTCACCGTCACCGTGGTGACGATGGTCGGCGGCACCCTGGCCTCAGCCGCGCCCACTCCCGGCGGCGTCGGCGCCGTCGAAGCGGCCCTGATCGGTGGGCTCGCCGCTTTCGGCATCCCAGCGGCCGTCAGCGTCCCGTCGGTACTGCTTTATCGGGTCCTGACCTGCTGGTTACCGGTGTTCATCGGCTGGCCGGTAATGCAGTGGCTGACCCGCAACGACATGGTCTAAGGACCCGCGAAGTCACCGACGACGATCACCGTGTTGCTAGCCCAAGCGATTGCGAAGCCGACCGCAGTGAAGGCGCAGTTCAGGATTATCGCCTGATGTGGAGGACTCTGCATCCACCATTCGAGCGGGGCACTCGGATTCGCGTGGGATCCGCTGCCCCAGTAAATGATCTCGCTGGTATTGCCGGGCCTGATGTACCCGGCATCGAGGATCCGCGCCCGCGGTGACGAACCGTCCGAACCGATGTGGCCGCCCTCGACACCGTTGATCACCAAGTCGTCGGCGAGTCGCTGCGCCGCCGCTGTCAAACGCGGGTCGTCGCCGATCACCCCGCATGACTGCCGAAGGTCGCTGACGCCGCTATAGATTGCGGCTCTGAAATCGTCTGCGCGAGCAGGAAAACCAGCAACGGCGCCCGCCGGGATCGTGAGCATGGCGCAGAGTGAACAGACAGCGATGATCTTGGCTTTTACAGCCATGGCACCCCCCACCACGCGCCGTTATGTTGTTGCAGCAAACAAATGCTATCCACTTCCGTTCATGAGCAGGCGAAAATCGCGAATCCCGGCTCCCCGGTGTCGTTGCTCACACGATGTTGGGAAAGCCCAGCTCGTGAGTTACTCTGGTCTCAACGTTGGCTTTTCGACATGCCAGCACGTCGTGGACTGCTCCGACATTCCCACTCAAGCTTTCTCGCGGCGATCGATTTTGCCCACCGGCAATCTCGCCAACTAGTGCTAACCGTCTCATGACGTCGTGGCACGCCCCGATGCCTGAAAGGCACCACACCATAATGACTTCCACTTCCTTTGCTGAACTCGGCGTGCCCGCGCGGTTGATCACCAACCTATCTGCGCAGGGCATCACCGAGCCCTTCCCCATCCAGGTGAAGACACTTCCCGAAACCATGGCCGGCCGCGATGTGCTCGGCCGCGGTAAGACCGGCAGCGGTAAGACGCTGGCCTTCTCCATCCCGCTGGTAACCCGTCTCGAGTCGTCCAAGCGACGGCCGTCCACCCCCGCTGGCCTGGTGCTGGCACCGACCCGCGAGTTGGCGACCCAGATCACGGCGACGCTCGAGCCGCTGGCCGCCAGCTACGGCCTCAAGGTCACCACGATCTTCGGTGGCGTGTCGCAGTCCCGCCAGGTGTCCGCGCTGCGCGGCGGCGTCGACATCGTCGTCGCATGCCCGGGCCGGCTGGAAGACCTGATGCGCCAACGGCTGATCAGCCTGGACGCCGTCCAGATCACCGTGCTCGACGAGGCCGACCACATGGCTGACCTCGGCTTCCTGCCTGGCGTCACCCGCATCCTGGCCGCGACACCGTCGAACGGTCAGCGACTGATGTTCTCCGCCACGCTGGACAACGGCGTCGACAAGCTGGTCAAGCGGTTCCTGCGCAACCACGTCTTGCATTCGGTCGACGAGATCAACGCGCCGAGCCCGGAGATGACCCACCACGTCTTCCACGTCGCCAGCGCCGGCGCCAAGACCGAATTGGTGCACCGCTTGGCATCTGGCACCGGTCGGCGAATCCTGTTCATGCGCACCAAGCATCAGGCCCGCAAGCTCGCCCGTCAGCTCACCGACGCCGGTGTGCCCTCAGTTGACTTGCACGGCAACCTCTCTCAGCCTGCCCGCGACCGCAACCTGGCCGCGTTCACTTCTGGAGAAGCTCGCGTGCTGGTGGCCACCGACATCGCCGCCCGCGGCGTGCACGTCGACGACGTCCAGTTGGTCGTCCACGTCGACCCGCCCGCCGAGCACAAGGCCTACCTGCACCGCTCCGGGCGCACCGCCCGCGCCGGCAGCTCCGGTGACGTTGTCACCGTCGTGCTGCCCGAGCAACGCCGCGACACCAACGAGCTGCTGCGCCGGGCCGGTATCGCCGTCCGCCCGCAACAGGTCACCGCGGCGTCGGAGCCGGTCATCGAGTTGGTCGGCGAGATCGCGGCCTACCAGGCCCCGAAGCCGGTGCAAGCCCAACCTGTCCAGCAGCGTTCTTCTCAGCCGCGACGTCGCCCGAACCGCGGTGGCGAGCGCGCCAAGGCGGCCGGCCAGCGCGCGGGTGGACACAGTCGTCGCACCGGCGCCGGCGCGGGAGCTTCGCGCCGCTCCTCCTACTAGGATCTGTTTCGATTGTTTCAATCGGATGGGGCGACTGGTAGCCTGGACTCATGTCCACTACCGTCGCCCCGCTGGTTCGTCAGGTCGTCGAACGGGCTCGCACTGAGCCCGGTTTCGCCGAGGTCCTCGACGCCATTCTCGGGGCGCCGACCACACCGCAAGGCACCTTGGAGCGGGTCGCTGCCCACAGCCTGAACGACGAACGCCGTAGCGCATTGGTACGCGAATTCGTCGAGGGCGCACTGGCAACACCGAAGGTGCAGCAGCGACTGGCCCTGCACTCACCGCAGGCCGTGCACCGGCTTCGCAGCCGCGGCAAGCTACTGGGCTCAGCCGTCGGCAACCAAACCTACTTTCCCGCTTGGCAATTCGACGCCGACCGGATACGCACCGATCTGCCGCGAATCCTCGAGCTGCTCAGCGAATTCACCACCGACCCGCTGGCCGCCGACCGGATCATGCGGCTGACGCACGATGACCTCGGTGGCTCGTCGATCGCTGAAGCGCTGCGCCGCCCGAAGACCGCTGACGCCGCGTGGCGGATGCTCGCCAGCATCGGTGCCTGAGCTTCCCGCCGGCTACCGCACGCCGCTGCCCGACGCCCGACCGGTCGGTCTGCGACGACGACGTGTCGACGCCGGAACCGAACTGTGGCGGGTCGAGGCCTTCGCGCCCTCCGCGTGGACCTGGGCCGGCTTCCCTACCGCCCGTTATCGCTTCGACCCGGAGTCCGGTGCGTTCCGAACCCGTTATGCGGCAAGCGCTCTCGTGGGCGCCTTCCGCGAGCGATACCGCCCGACCGGGCTGATGATTCCCGCCGACCATGCCGAACACCGGTTGGTGCGACTGGTCGCCGCTCGACACCTGCGGGTCTTCGACCTGCGCACCGAGGCCAACCTCGATGTCCTGGGAGTCGATGACCAGATCAGCACCGGCCAGCACGACGACGTGTGGGCGACCTGCCAGCGGCTCGCCGATGCCGTGCGGCGATGGTGGCCCGAACTGGACGCGGTGATCTACCGCCCGCGCACCACGCCGGAGACTTCGATCAACTACGCGTTCTTCGCCCTCGAGCCGTTCACCGTCGAGTCGTGGCCGCTGGCCGAGCGCACCGACGTGCTCACCGAGCTGGTCTTGCGGCACGGCTTCACCGTCGGCTGGGAGCTACCGTGAAGCCATGAACCCGATCACCAAGTCGCACCCGCCCAAGGCTCTATTGCGCCTGGTGGTCAACCCGATCCTGGCGCGGCTACTGCACACCCCGTTCGCCGGTGCGGCGCGCCACCAGTTCATGGTGGTCGACTTCAACGGTCGCAAAAGCGGCCACCCGTATTCGCTTGTGCTGAGCGCGCACTTGATCGATGGCATCCTCTACGCCCTGACCGGCGCGACCTGGAAGGCCAACTTCCTCAACGGCGCCCCGGCGAAGGTGTTGCACGACGGTCATACCGCGGCGATGCGTGGCGAACTGATCACCGACACGGCACTCGTCGCGGATCTGTATGCGCGTTGCGCCGAGTTCTACGGCGTCAAACGCGCGGAGCGGGTGATGGGCGTGGGTTTCCGCGACCATCAGATGCCGACGCACGACCAGTTCGCCGAGGCGGTCGAGGAGTTGGGACTGAGGGCAATCCGGTTCACTCCCGCAACATGAGGTGACCATGTGCCGATCTCGCTGTTACTTATGTGGCAGATGCGCCGTCAGCAGCATACGTCCGGGTGATCACTGGCTTTTCGTGACCGTGCACCGCTGATCGCACGGCCTCGGAGACCACCTCGACGCGGCCGGCCGGCACCAACGCGATCACGCAGCCGCCGAATCCCCCGCCGGTCATCCGAGCACCCAACGCGCCAGCTTTCACTGCGGTGTCGGCGATCAGATCGATATGCGGGGTGGTGATCGCGAAGTCGTCCCGCATCGACGCATGCGACGCGGTGAAGATCTGGCCGGCCTCGGCATAGTCCGAATCAGCCAACGCCGCAACGAAATCCAACACCCGCTCATTCTCGGTCAATACATGCCGGGCACGACGGGCGTCGACGGGATCGGTGACCCGCTCGAGAGCAGCGATGTCGTGGATCTCCCGTAGCGACACCACGCCCATGTCGGCTGCCGCCCGCTCGCACGACAAACGCCGCGCCGCATACTCCCCGTCGACATGACCGTGCCGCTCGCGCGAGTCGATCAGCAGCAGTTCGACGCCCGACGATGACGGGTCGAAGTCGACCGGCAGCACGGTCAAGTCCCGAAAGTCGATCAGCAGCGCCGTCCCCGCTGCACCGAACAGCGAGGAAATCTGATCGAGCAAACCCGTTGGCGCACCGACATACTCGTTCTCGGCGCGCTGAGCAACCGAGCCTGGTCCATCCGGTCGATACCGAGGACACAGGGCGCCCAGCACGGCGCATTCCAGCGCCGCCGACGACGACAACCCCGAGCCCATCGGCACGTCGCTGGAAACCGACATCGTCCCGCCCGGCACGGAATGCCCGGCCTCCCGCAACGCCCACACCACCCCGGCCACATAGGCCGCCCACCCGGTGATCTCACCGGGCTTGGTGGTCAACGGAATTCGCACCGATCCGTCGGCGAGGTCGCTGGACACGATCAGCTCGGAAACGTCGCGACGGTTCGAATGCCACAGACGTGCGCTGCGGCAGCGCGATCGGCAACGACCAGCCGAGGTTGTAGTCGGTGTGCTCGCCGATCAGGTTGACCCGCCCGGGCGCCGAATAGCGAAGAGTCACGCGAGGTCCCGCAGGCGCTGCGCCACGGCTTCGGGCACCACGTCGGTGATGAACGCGTCCATCGCCGATTCGGAGGCGGCCAGGTATTTCAGCGCAGTAGCACTGCGCCGGATCGACATCAGCTCGACGTGGAAGTAGCCCTCCCGCAATGCGGGAGTGTCGGAGTATTGGTGCAGCGCCGAAATGTAGGGCAGTGGGCCGGAATACATCCGGTCGAATCGTCGCAACACATCGAGGTAAATGGAAGCGAACCCGTCGAGTTCGGCGTCCGAAAGACCACAAAGGTTGTGCACGAACCTGTTCGGATAGATGTGCACCTCCACCGGCCACCGTGCCGCGAACGGCACGAACGCGGTGAATAAATCGGTGCGCGCGACGATCCGGCTACCGTCGGCAACTTCCGACGCCAGTAGGTCGGCAAACAGGTTGCCGCCCTTGTGCTTAGCGGCCTGTTCCATCATGGCCGCGGTCCGCGGCGTCAAAAAGGAATAGCCGTAGATCTGGCCGTGCGGATGCGCCAGCGTGACGCCGATCTCCTCGCCGCGGTTCTCGAAGCAGAACACCTGCTGCACGCCCGGCACGGCAAGCAACGCCGACGTTCGGTCCCGCCACGCGTCGACCACCAATCGGGCATGCGGCAGCGGCAAACCAGAAAACGAGCCGCTGTGGTTGCTGGAGAAGCAGATCACCTCGCACCGTCCGACTCCGGGCGCAGGCACGAAACCGTCGGGCACCAAAGCCGGGGCCCCTGAGCCGGACAACGAAGGAAACCGGTTTTCGAAGACCACCACGTCGTAATCGGACGCAGGCACCTCACTGGTCAACCCGGTCGGGCCCGGGCACAGCGGACACTGGTCCGGCAGGCGGCTTGTAGGTGCGGTCCTGGCGTCGCGCGGCGATGATCACCCATTGCCCGGTGGCCTGGTCGAACCGCAATTGCGACTGTCCGGGCTCGAAGGGCGGCAACGGCCGGCGGTCCGGGACAAAAGACGGGGTACTCCCGGGCAGTGAGAAGAACAACAGCTCGCGGCCATCGGCCAGCGTCACTTCGCGTGCTCATCGGGTCCCATCTTGGTCGCTGTGCCAGAGTCGTGTGAAAGAGACACGCATTTCGCGCGAGAGAGGCTGGCCACGGGTGTTCGGTGACCTAAGCGCGCGATACCAGCGGGCGCGTAACTGGGCGATCGGATCCGATCCTGGGCTGCTGCGGCTGCGGATGGCGGTCCGCACGACCGGCGCGCTGGGCACCTCGCTGCTGGTCCTGTTCCTGTTGACCAAGGCCACCGGGCAGCCGCTGACGGTGGCGCTGCTCGGGGCGGTGATCACGATGATCTCGGCGCGTGCGGTAAACGAGCCGGATCCGCGGCAACAACGCATCACGCTGGCTCTGCTTCCGTTGCCCGACCGCGGTAGCCATCACGGCAGCCTCGCTGGTATCGCCGCACCCGGTGATCGGCGACGTCTTGTTCGTCGTGGTGGTCTTCATCGCGGTTTACGTGCGCCGGTTCGGCCCACGCGGGACGGCGCTGGGCATGGTCACCTTCATGTCGTACTTCTTCTCGCTGTACCTGCAGGCGAAGTTCGCCGAGCTGCCGTGGCTGATCGGCTCGACAATCGTGGGCACGCTCAGCAGCTACCTGTGGAGTGCCTTCATCTTGCCGGACCGGCCGGAAAGCGTTCTGCGGGAGAGTATCCGGTCACTGCGGGCGCGGATGGCGATCGTCGTCGACACCACCGCCGACACCGTGCGACTCGGCAACCCCGACGAACGTCGACAGCGTCGGCTGCGAATCCGGACCCGCCGGCTCAACGAAACCGCGTTGACGGTCCAGGCGCAGATCGAAGACCGGGTCAATCCGAGTGCGCTGTGGCCGGGAGTCAGCGGCGAGGACCTCGCGCTCTGGTTGTTCGACGCCGAACTGACCGTCGAACGCCTCGCGACCGCGGGCACCCGTGCGGCCCAGTCCGACCTGCCCGCCGCCACGCGTGCCGAATTGGCCGACACCGTTGCGCTGTTGGCACGCGCGATCCGCACACCACGCACCGACGCCCTGCGTCATACCGCGCACGTCGCTCAGCAGCAACTCGACCGGCATCCCGATGACGTGCCGGTGCGACGCCTCGCGTTGGCCATTGTCGACACGGCCAAGGCCACCGCCGAGGTGCGTAAGCAGATGACGCGGGTGTCGACCGAAACGACGCAACTCGAGAGCCCGACGCTGCGCGAGAAACCGCGAGGGTCGGGCATGCTGCCGACTACCCGGCAGGCCATTCAAGTGGCCGTCGCCGCCTCGCTGGCCATCGTCGTCGGCGAGATCGTCTCGCCGTCGCACTGGTACTGGGCGGCGATCGCCGCGTTCGTGATTTTCGCGGGCACCAACTCGTGGGCCGAGACCCTCGACAAGGGCTGGCAGCGATTGCTCGGCACGGTGCTCGGCGTGCCCATGGGTGTGCTGGTGGCCACGCTGGTATCCGGCAACAAAATCGCCTCGCTGACGATGATCTTCGTATGTTTGTTCTGCGCTTTCTATTTCATGAAGGTCACCTACAGCCTGATGACCTTCTGGATCAGCACCATGCTGGCGTTGATGTACGGCCTGCTCGGCGAATTCACCTATGGGCTCTTGCTGTTGCGGATCGAGGAGACCGCGGTGGGTGCGGTCATCGGGATCGCGGCCGCCGTGCTGGTGTTGCCGATCAACACGAGAGCGAAAATCCGCGGCGACGCCCACACGTTCTTCCTGACGCTGGCCGATCTCGTCGAGGCGTCGGTCGCCAGCCTGTTGGGCACCCCCGCGCCCGCGAGGTTGACCGAGACGGCGCGTCAACTCGGCCGCGACCTGGCGCAGTTCCGGATCACCGCCAAGCCGATGAGCGCCGGGGTCGCCGGACTGGCGGGGCGCCGGACGATGCGGCACACCCAAAGGATGCTCGCCGCCTGTGACCGCTACGCGCGAATGCTGGCCCGCAGCAGCGAGTTCCACATCGACACGTCACCGGAGCTGGCCGACGCGATCAGATCGACCGCGGGCCAGATACACCGCAACATCGACACGCTGATCACCGCGCTCGAGTTCAACCAGCCTGCGACGGTCTTTCCGTCCACCGACCACATCGACACCGCGGAGACCCTCGCCCGCCAGGACGTCGACCAGCCACTGGCGCCGGATCACCGGCGGCTGATGAACGCCCTGCATGCGCTGCGCCAACTCGACCGGGTCGTCATCAACGCCGCCACCGACCTCGGCGCCGAGAACGGCGTGCTGTCATCGGTGTAGGTCCGCCGACGACGGGACGTGATTAGTCCAGAACCACGACCAGCTTTCCTCCCGCCTCGCCGCTTTCGGCTACGCGGTGGGCTTCCCTGATCTCGTCGAACGAAAAGACCCGGGCCGGTGCGGCGTCCAGGCGCCCGGCCTGCACTTGTGCGGCGATGTCGCTGAGCGGTACATCCGAAACGGGAAATCCAGGCATGCCGAAATCGGGGCTTCGGAAGAACGTCAGGTACACCCCGCTGGCCATCTGGGCCAGCGGATTGAAGTTTGGTATCGGAGCCAGTCCTCCCAGCCAGCCGGCCAGGCAAGCCCGTCCGCCGCGACGCAGAAGATTCAAGGAATCAAGGATGGTGCTGTTGCCTACCAGATCCAACACGGCGTCAACCTGTTTCGCGTCGGGTAACCGTGCCCCCAGGTTTGGCACCTCGAGTTCGGCGCGCTCCGCCCCCAACGCGGTAAGCATGTCGAAGCGATCCTGATTGCGGCTGGTCGCGATCACCCGGGCGCCCGAGGCGACCGCGAGTTTTAGCGCCGCCTGCCCTAAAGACGAAGTCGCACCGCGGATGACGACGGTTTGACCCGCGCTCAGCTCGAGGTTGCGAAAACAGCATGTCCAGGCCGTAGCGTAGGTTTCCGGTAGCGCGGCAAGTGTTGACCACGGCAGGTCGGCGTCGATAGTGGCGACATTGGTAGCCGGGACCCGGGTGTATTGCGCGTAGCTTCCGTTGATGGTGCGGCCGAGGCCACCCATCAGGCCCGCCACTTTCGTACCGACCGGGAACTCACCACCGGGGCACGAATCCACCAGACCGACGCATTCGATTCCGCTCACCTCGGCGGCCTCAGCCCATTCGCCGCGGCGCATGTGAATCTCGGCGTGGTTGATGCCAAACGCTTTGACGGCGATCACGACTTCGCCATCTTTAGGGAGCGGCTTCGGAATATCGGTATAGACAAGGCTGTCCAAGCCGCCGAACTTCTCGAGCACGATGGCCCGCATCGTCTCGCCGCCCGGCTTCTCGCGCACGACCGCCGGGGCCGTGGGAAGTACGGGATCGGCGTGGGTGTCAGTCATCGTTTGCCTCCTAATCCTCTGGGTCTCAACTGTTGACCCATACCGACTGTGTGTCTACCGTTTTGGGTCGTGCATACCAAACCGACCGTCGTTCTCGTCCACGGAGCGTGGGCCGACGGGTCGAGCTGGAGCCGCGTCATCACCGGGCTACTGCAAGTCGGCATCAACGTGACCGCCGCTCCCATCCCGCTCACCACGCTTGAAGACGATGTGAATGCCGTCAAGCGAACCATCGATCGAACCCAAGGACCTGTTGTCCTGGCGGGCCACGCGTACGCGGGCGGCGTTATCGGCGCAACCAACCACCCACGTCTCAAAGCGCTGGTCTATGTGGTCGCGCTGGCGCCCGACGAGGGCGAGACCGTCGCCGACGTTTTCTACCGGGATCCCCCGCACCCGCAGGCACCAGAACTCAAGCCCGATGACGGTGGATTGATTTGGTTGCCCGAGAACGCTTTTGCTACGGCGTTCGCGCAACACGCGACCCCCGAAGAGCAAGCCCTGCTCGCCGCAGTCCAGCGACCGATCGCCGCTCCGTGTATTCAGCAGGCCGTGCCACGACCCGGCTGGAAAGACCTACCGAGCTGGTATCTCGTTGCGGACGAAGACCGCATGATCAACCCGGCCACCCAACTATTCATGGCCGATCGCATGCAGGCCCACACCCGAACCGGCGCTTTCGACCACACTCCGTTGATCACCAACCCGCAGGCCGTCATCGACATCCTGACTGAGGCGGTCGAGTCCTAGCCGCTACGCCCATGCCGGACGAGGAAATTCAACACCGCGTCGGCGAACAAATCGTTGCGATCACCGGCCACCATATGTCCCGCGCCCTGCACGTCGACGAACTCGACGGAAGGGAAACGCGCCAGAAACTCGTCGGCGCGGTCCTGGCCGACCAGATCACTGACCTGACCCCGCACCAGGAGCATCGGTACCCCGTCCCCGAGAATCCTCTCCACGGCCTCGTGAAGCCGGTCGACGTCGGACACCTCGCTGGGCGGATGAGAAGCGTTCTCGCTGATGAACTTTGGATCCCAGTGCCAATACCACCGGTCGCCGCGACGCCGCAGGTTGGTGCGCAGACCGTTGAGGTCTGACGGCCGCGGCCGATGCGGGTTGTATTCGGCGATCATGTCGGCGACCTCGTCGAGTGAGGAGAACCCGCTCTCCATCCGGTCGGCCATGAACTCGTGGATCCGGTCGGCGCCGGACTGGTCCATGTTCGGAACGATGTCGACCAAGACGACCGCCCGAGCGATGCCCGGCGAAATCTCGCCTGCCAGAAGCATTGCGGTGAGGCCGCCCAGGGAGGCACCGACGAGTACCGGCTTCGGGGGTAGGTGACGCAGCACCTCGGCCACGTCACCGGCGAAGCTGATCAAGCGGTAGTCACCGCCTTCGGACCAGTCCGACTCGCCGTGGCCGCGGGAGTCGACCGTGACTGCCTGCCAACCGCGTTCGGCCACTGCGGCCGCCGCCTTGCCCCAGGAGCGACGGGTCTGCCCGCCGCCGTGCAGGAACACCACGGCGGGCGTGTCCAGATCGCCGAGTCGGTCGGCGACGATGCGGGTGCCGCCGACACCGTTGGTGATGAAGGTTTCAGGAGTGATGGTCACTGCTGGTCTCTCCCGGTAGCTGTTTCCCCAACGCCCGGATCTCGCCGCGAAGTTGCTCGATATGGGCGACGGTGACCGCCTGATGCATGGCGTCTTCTTCGGCCACCCGTTGGATGATCCACGACGCGAGGGATGCGGTGACGACGCCGACCAGGCTGATGCCGCCAATCATCAACAGCACAGCGATGACTCGACCGGTGTTGGTCACCGGGTAGACGTCGCCGTAGCCGACCGTGGTCACCGTGGTGATCGACCACCACAACGCCTTGCCGAAGGAGTTGATGGTGGCGCCCGGCAGGTGTCGCTCTTTGTCGAAGACCGAGAGCGATGCCGTGTAGATCAACAGCACAACACCGGATGCGGTGTAGACGACGATGCGACCGCGAAAAGCGTCTCCCACCGCCTTCTGCAATACCTCGATCAGAACCAGCAAGCGCAGCAAGCGAAGTGGCCGCAGCAGCGGAAGCGTGATGATCGCGAAGTCGAGCAGGTGCCGCCAAAACCAGTGCCAGCGATCGGCGGCAAGGCCCAGCCGGACGAAGTAGTCGAGGAAGAACAGGCCCCAGATGACCCAGTCGATTGCCCAGACGATATGCGCTTCGCGCCCATGCGGTTCAGCGAGCACCTGCCGGGAAAACAGGACCAAAAATACGACGGCGGCACCGGCTAGCGGCCACTCGGTATATCGCTCAAACCGCTGCAGCCTGGTTTCGGAGTCCATGCCGCGAAGTATCGCCGGTGCGCTGAGCGCTCGTCCGCAGATCTCGAAAGAACAACGATTCATCGTGCCCTGACAATTCGCTATATATGCGGAATTGATCTCAATGGCCGTGTCGATGCCGTCAAATACGGTGTTTACCCCTACGATCAGTGCTCAGTCGACGAACTCATTGATTTGGCAAACCACTTCAAACGGGGTGCAAGCCGGGGGTGGCACCGCAGCGGAAGTATTGGATACCGGCAGCAGGGCAGGTAGCCTCATTTCCGGTTGACACTCCAGCCTCACGGAAACGTCACGGTGGCGATCTCATTTATCCCCACCGAGAAGCGCTCTAGCGCCGATGTAGCCGCCAATTAGGTTCTGCTTCGGCGCTGGAGGTCCCCGTTTGGGTACCGATCCATTATTTCCAGCGCCATCGCGCCGGAGCCAGGGGACGAGTCGTGAGCCGATTTACTCAAACCATGTTCGACAACGCCCAGAGCAGTCTCAAGGGCATGAACACCGGGGAGCCCGACGCCCCGGTCCGCCACACCTGGGGTGAGGTACACGAGCGGAGCCGCCGCGTGGCGGGCGCTCTGGCTGCCGCCGGTGTTGGCCATGGCGATGCGGTCGCCGTACTAGCCGGGGCGCCCGTCGAGATCGCCCCGACCGCGCAGGGCATTTGGATGCGCGGCGCCAGCGTCACGATGCTGCACCAGCCCACCCCGCGCACCGACCTGCTGCGCTGGGCCGAGGAGACGACGGCCGTCATCAACATGATCGACGCCAAAGCCGTCGTGGTCTCCGATCCGTTCATGGCCGCGGCACCGCTGCTGACCCAGCTGGGCATGAAGGTCCTGACGGCCGAACAGTTACTCGACGGCCGGCCGATCGACCCCATTGACACCGACGACGACGACATAGCGCTCCTACAACTGACGTCCGGCTCGACCGGATCCCCCAAGGCCGTCCGGATCAGCCATCGCAACGTCGTCTCCAATGCCGAGGCGATGTTCATCGGCGCAGACGTCGACGTCGAATCCGACGTGATCGTGAGCTGGCTACCGTGCTTCCACGACATGGGCATGACCGGCTACCTGACGGTCCCGATGTACTTCGGCGTCGAGTTGGTCAAGGTCACGCCGATGGACTTCCTCCGGGACACCCTGCTGTGGGCACGGCTCATCGAGAAGTACCGGGGCACCATGACAGCGGCGCCCAACTTCGCCTACACGATGTTCGCCAAACGCCTGCGCAGGCAGGCTCAGCCCGGCCAGTTCGATTTGTCCTCACTGCGGTGGGCGCTATCCGGCGCTGAGCAGGTGGACCCGGCCGACGTCGAGGATCTGTGCGAGGCGGCCGCGCCGTTCGGGTTGCGTCCCGAAGCTGTGGTGCCCGCCTACGGCATGGCCGAGACAACGGTGGCCGTGTCGTTCACCGAATGCGGCCACGGGCTGACCGTCGACGAAGTCGACGCCGACCTGCTCGCCATGCTGCACCGGGCGGTCCCGGCAACCAGAGGTAAAACCCGGCGACTGGCCTCCCTCGGTCGGCCGCTGAAGGGGCTGGAGGTCCAGATCGTCAACGAGGGCGGCGACGTGATGCCCGCTCGCAGTGTCGGCGTCATCCACGTGCGGGGCGAACCGGTGACGATGGGATACACGACCACTGCCGGTTTCATCTCCGCCCAGAATCACGAAGGTTGGTACGACACCGGCGATTTGGGCTATCTCACCGAGACCGGCGACGTGGTGGTATGTGGCCGCGTCAAGGACGTGATCATCATGGCCGGGCGAAACATCTACCCGACGGACATCGAGCGGGCCGCCGCGCGCGTCCACGGGGTCCGGCCCGGCTGTTCGGTGGCGGTGCGCCTGAAGGCGGGTCACCCACGGGAGACGTTCGCGGTCGCCGTCGAGGCACATGGCTGGGACGATCCGGACGAGGTGCGCCGCGTCCAGCGTCAGGTTGCCCACGAGGTCGTCGCCGAGGTCGACGTCCGGCCCCGCAATGTCGTGGTGCTCGAGCCAGGAACGATTCCCAAGACACCATCGGGAAAGCTGCGCCGCGCCCACGCCCTGGCATTGGTCACGTAGATTTGTTGGGAGCCATGTCCGACTTTGACTCCCAGCCCGGTCGCCAACCACCGGAGCCAACCGAACTGTCCACCTCCCAACGGGAAGCGGACGAGGGAGACCTGCGCACCGGGCTGCGGGGTCTGTCCGGGATAGTGGCCGGGGCCCGCGGCGTCTCCGAATTGCTTGCCGAGGTCGCCGGCTTCGCTGCCGAGGCCATTCCCCGCGTCGACGGCGCCGGCGTCGCGTTGGTCGACCCGGCCAAAGGCTTCCCGACACTACAGACCACCTCTGCCACCGCGGAATTCGTCCACGTGATCGACGCCGTCCAATACGACGAGTTGCACGAGGGACCGTGCGTCACGTGCATGGAAACCCGACGCCCGACTGTCAGCGGATCGCTCGGCGCCGACGGCCGCTGGCCGCGCTTCGGCGGTCGGGTGGCGAGGATGGGCGTGCATTCCGCGCTGTCGCTGCCGCTGCTCGTCGGTGAGCACGTGGTCGGTGCGATCAATTGCTACGCAAACAGCCACGACGCGTTCGGCGAGCACGCCGTGCGGTTGGGATCGCAGTTCTCCGCGCCGGCAGCCGTGTCGATTTACAACGCCGACCTGCTGGCCGGGGCCAGAGCACGCGCCGAAAAGCTCGAGGAGGCGCTCGATCACCGTGCGGTGATCGATCAGGCGGTGGGCATCATTCGCAGCCGGTCGGGTGGCAGCGCCGAGGAGGCGTTCAACCGCCTGGTCCAGATGAGCCAGAACGGCAACGTCAAGCTGCGGACGGTGGCGGCACGACTGGTCGAGGACGCCGTGCGACGCGCGCTGGCGCGCCGGGCTCAGCCGTGAGCCAGTTCAGTAATCTTCCGCAGTAGCACCGGGCGGGCGCCGGGATCGGACATCAACCTCCGAGACACGTCGGTCAGGTGTTCGCGGTGGGTACGCGCATACCTGCGTAGCAGCGAAAATGCTTCGCCGACCGAGATATCGAGGCGTTCGCGCAGGAAGCCCTTGGCCTGCTCGACGACGATGCGGTTGGTCAGCGCCGAACGCAGCTGCGGTATCACCGTCGCAGGCGTGGGCGGGTGCTCCTGCAGTATCGCGACGCACGCGACGTGCGCCAGTGTCTGGCCCACCAACAGGTCGGACTCGCTGAGTCGGCCGATGTGGTTGCCGAAAAGGCCGAGGGAGCCCAGCACGATGCCTGCGGCCCGCATCGGCACCGCGTGCACCGACACGATGCCCGCCCCGAGCGCGGCAGGGACGAACTGCGGCCAACGCTGGGATTCGGTACGCAAATCCGCCACCGAGACCGGTTGGCCGGTCGCATAGCACTCCAGGCAGGGACCTTCGTCGACGTGCAACTGAAGTATTTCCAGCTCGTGGGTCTGCTTAGACGTCGCGGCCAGCAGCCGCAGCTGACCGAGCGGGTCGGCGAGCAGGAATCCCGCCGCGCCGACATCCAGCAGGTCTGCGCAGCGCTCGGTGAGCTCGGTCAGCAGGTCAACGACGTCGAAGTCGTCGAGCAGACTGTCGACGAGCGATACGACCGCGTCGAGTACGCGAGCTTCGCGAGGGGTGTCGGTCATGTTGCCCTCCTTATCGGATCAGTCGGCATCGAGACGCAACCTCCGATCCAGAATGTCGCGCGCGACATCAGTGGCGCTGCGGTTGGTCGAGTAGGCATGAGCGCGCAGGCGCACCAACGCCTCGGCGGGCTCGATCTCGAGTTGAGCGACGAGCATGCCGGTGGCCTGGCTGACCTCCGTGCGGCTGAGTGCGTTGAACTCCGCCCACGAACTGCTGTACGGGTCGTTGACCGCGGCCTGTAGATCGGCATCCATCAGGTCGAGCAGCGGGGCGCCGGCCAACTCGGCGGCGACGACCGCGCCGGCCAGCTCGTCGCTCTGCAGTTCGCCGGGTTGAGTACGGAAAAGGTCAAGGGCGCCAACAAATTCGCCGGCCAGCACGACCGGAATGGCAAAGACGCCCCGAATCTTGTAGTCGAGCAGCGCTGGGCGGTACAGCGGCCAACGCACATGGCTGGGCTTGGCGAGGTCGTCGATGAGGACGGGACCGTGCGTCGCGACGGAGTCCAGGCACGGACCCTCGCCGATGGTGAATTGGAGTTCGTCATAGGCCCGCGCAGCCGCGCCGCTGGAACCGAACGTTCCGCTTGCCACCCCGGAGAAGACCAGCGAAATGGCCGCCGCGTCAATGCCGAACAACATCACGCAGGCCTCACACAGCGAGTCCGCGGCAGCTATGCCTCGCCGGCCGTCGACGGCCGCGCGGAGCTGTTCATCGATCGCCATATTCAGCCGATCGATACCAGTTGATCGATCGAGTCGATCGGCAGATCGCCGTTCACGATGGCCGTCACCCACAACTTGTGCAGGAATATCGCGCCGCGGTGGTTGTCCAGGAACGCGATGTCGGCGGCGTCGCGCCCGGTGGCAATGCGCACCAGCGTCTGCCTCGGCGCCAGCAGGGTTCCGTCGACGACCCGCCACTGCCCATCGACGAAAGCCTCGGCGACGGCGTGGAAGTCCATCGGATACAGACCGGGCGCGTAGACCGACACCGCGCGGGCCGGCACCTTGACCGCCCGTAGCAGAGCGACCACCAGATGCGCGTAGTCGCGGCACACCCCGGCCCCGGAGAGCAAGGTTTCCACCGCCCCGTCGATCGGATCACTGGAGCCCGGAACGTAATTCAGTCGAGTGCCGACCCACAGCGACACCCGCTCCAGCAGGGTCGTCGAGTCGACGTAGCTGCCGAATTCCCGTCCGGCGAAACCGTAAAGCTTGTCGGCCTCGGCGTAGCGGCTCGGGCGCAGATACATCGACAGGTCGGCTTCCGTCACCGGTGCCGGGTCGGTCCGGCCGACGATCGTCGCGGCATAGTCGACGGTCAGGTAACCCACCGGAACCTCGAGTTTGTGGATGCGGTTGCCGTGGGTTCCGCTGATCTCCAAGGCTTGGACCGGCTTGCCGTCCAACACGAACGACAATCGTTCTGACACTTGGGTATTCGGGTGCGGGGCGATCGCGATCTGGAATTCCAGCGTCGTCGCGTCGGTGATCTCGACTTCGAGCTCGGCGGCCACCTCTCGTTCGAGCTGGCGTCCCATCAGCGATTCCTTGTCCTCGAATATGACTCCGCGCAGGATCCCCGCTGGCCGAGAGCGTTCCCCTGCCGACACTACACGCGCGGTGTAGCGTCGGAGGTGTCGGCGATTCTTCGCATACAACCGTTTGAGATTGTGTCGTCGCCGATGTGAATGATCTGGTCGATTCGCGGCCAAGACAGGAGCGTCGTATGACGCTACGAGCTGCCCGAAACGCACCAAATTCCGCCCACGCCGGACCACAGAGCACGCCCCGCCTCCGCTTGAAGCCCAAAGCACCCAGCACCGGCCACGTCGACGGTGCATGGTGGCCGCACAGCGATGAGCTTTTGATGGAACTACCAGACTTGTTGGCGGTGCTGTCGGTAAGACTCGGCCCGATCGATCGCGTCACCTACAACTTCGCGGATTGGGCGGCAGCGCCGACCAAATTCCCGACGCGCGGCGACACGGTCCGACTCACCGGCTTCTACCAGCAGCAAGGCAACACCCTCGAAGTCATCGGCGTCAATCGCAGCAAGCTCGTGCTGCTGGTGGTGCCGAGTCGCACCGAATCAGCACACGCACACGACATCATGATGTCGGCGGCGACGCCGAAAAACGCGTCGACGGTCGACTGCTTACTGCAGGTTTAACCGCGGGCCTGCCCACGCTTGTTCGCGTGCGCGGTCATCTCGGTGACCACCGAGCGACCCTGTCCGCGAGGTGATTTGCGCGCAGCCGCCACCAAAATGCCGACCGCGTCGACGATTCCGGCCGCAATCTCGTCCACCGCGGGCACGTTGTCGGGGCACACGCACACGCTGAGATGCATCTCCTCACCGTGGCTGGTCGGTGTGATCGTCAACCCGCAACCCTCTACCAGCGGCGCCACCGTGTGCATACCGACGACCTCGGCGCCGGCACAATATGTGTGCAGCGGCTTGGCCGGGACCGAAAAGACACTGCCGTGCGTGGTCGGCGTCAGCCGTCGCCGCACATCCAGTCCCCTGAAGACTCGCTTGCCTACATCCATCACGGTCGACGGAACCAACGACACGATCGCTCTGACATCGACTGTCAGATAATCTCTTTCGTCATCGTGCGACTGCGCGGTGCTCATCCGCTCGGTGGCGGTGTGAAGGTTGGTCAGCACTTCGATCGGATCGTTGAGTTGCACCGGAACGCGAATCTGGCCGGCCGCGCCCGACTGTGTGAGCGGCATCCACATCACCAACGGCTCGTCGGGCACGCTGCCGTGGCGTTGCAGCCACGCTCGCAGCGACAGGGTGCAAGCCGCCAGCAATACATTGGTGACGTCGCCGCCGAACGCGGTGCTGACCACCTCGAGATCCGCTTGCCACACCGAAGCGAATGCGACGGCCCGCCGCTCGGTCAGGGGCGCGGTGAAAGCGTTGAGCGGAAGCGGTCCACGCGTCGACGACACCGCCGGCGCCGAATCATGTTCGCCGCCAAAGTATATTTCGCCCAGCTGTCCCCACGCCGAGCGCAGCAGGCCGCTCACGGTTTCGGCCACCAGGAACAGGGCCTTGAACTGAAATTCGAGGATCTCGGTGATCACCTCGCTGGCCAGTTCACCCACCGCAGGTGTGACCGGACCCGGTTGCTTCAGCTGATCGTCACCCCCGCCGTGGTGCGGATCGGAGTGCAACAGCCGCGACCAGACGGCTGCCGCGGCGACGCCCCGCTCGTTGAGCACCGGCGACAGTCGCACCACCAACGCCCACCGACCACCCGACAGGCCATCGATACTCCATGCCTCCCAAAGCATTTCGCTATGAAGACGTGGTTCTGAGCTCAGCTGCGCAATCAGTGCGGCGAGTTCGCGATGGCCGCCGGGTGCCCGGACCGTCGCGCGGTGAATTTGCGATGACGGGTCATACCGGTCGATCTCCGCCCAAAATGGCGGGCCCACTCCGAGCGGCCTGTCCACCAGCCTGCTGCGAAAATGGGTGAGTTGCGGCAGCGACGAGGCAACCAACTGTTGCAGCCGCTCGTGGCTGATCTGCTCGGTCGGCTCGATGACAACGAACGACAGGGTCGGCGCGTCTGTCGTCGGCTTCTCCAGGAGAAGCCGTAACGCGCCGACTGCCGATGACTTGACAGTCGTCAATATATTTGCGGGCAAAGCGACCAAACCTAGCTGACCACAACACCAAAACGGGCTCGCTTGGCGCGTCGTCAAGACCGGCCCAACACTACGCTGGTCCGGACTAGAAGGACACCCGCGACAACAGCGGCCGACGATCTCCGCTTAGAGAAACGAGTTCTCCGCGGTGAGCCCGCGCTCCGGGAAGGCTCCCAAGGCGAAGGTCTCGGCGTTGCCCAGTCCAGTACCGCCGCCGACCGGATCATCGATGCGCACCAACAAATCTCGCAACTGATGCAGTTCTCGAGCGTTTTCCGGCTTGTCGCAATCGGTGACGTGACTGCCCTCGACCTTGAGGTCGCCGACCCACTGGCCGTACACCCAGTCGTTCCATCCGTAGTAACCGGCAGTGCCGAGGTGAAAACCGCCGGGCCCGGCCGCGGTGATCGTCAATGGCCGCTTGGACCCGTCGGTGTCGATCAGGGTGATGGTTCCGTGGGTGAATCGCCGGTTGCCGTCTTCGAAGTGCATGTCCTGCTCGACCGACGGAAAGCGGTGCGACGTACCGTCCGGGTCCTGTTGTTCAGCCTGACAACGTATTTCGGTGAACCCGTCGCCGCGCTCCTCCTGATACATGACGAACAGCGAGTAGGCCGATCCGTCCGGGCGGGTCAGCGTCATCGGCAGCCAGGTCATGAACATCTGCTTGATCTTGCGGCTCCCCCGCGGCAGTCCGGGTATCGGCTTGCCGATTCCGGGCCGCAGGCCCCAGGAGTGGTCGCGGATCGAAATCCATTGGTCGTCTGTGATTTCGGTGCGCTCGCCCTCGACCTCGACCCAACCGGACGCCACCCCGATCTGGTGGTATCGCAGGATGTTGTGGGTCACCCGGTAACCGTCCGGGCTGCGGTCAGGCCAGGGGTCTTCCAGCGCCGCGTCGAACCGTCCGCGCAGAACCACGTCGAAGGCGATCGGCTCGTGCTCGTTGGGGTCCAGGCTCACCCGGATGGCCCGCAGCGGCTCGACCACCTGGTAGTGGATCGGCCCCACCTCGGTGTCGGCCGGCGCCGACGACAGCCGCCGGCCCGCGCGCACGGTCCACTGTTCGGTGCCGCGGCACACGCCGGCGGCGCCGTCGAAAACGCCGCGGTTGGTGTACTTCCCGATTCCGAGGACCACCTGCAGCGAGTTGTCGCGGGCGTGGGCGATCGTCCAGATCTTCTCCGTCCACGACGGATCCGACTGGCTGACCGTGGCGAATGTGTCAACGATCTGGTGGGCGAGCAGCTCATCCTCGGGCACCAGGGCGCCGTAGTTCGTTGACAGCAAATCGTTTACCTTCCCAGTGGATAAAAGGTGGTCATGTCACGACCGAGATCGTATTCCCGCATCCAGGTGTCGGCCCAATCCGGCAGCGGCTGGTCGGCCGGGTCGTGATGCGGCGCCTGCGACAACAGCAACCGCCACACCATCGCCAGCAGTTGGCGAGTGGGCACACCGCTGAACAGCGTCGGCGGACCACTACGGCGGGCACGCCGGCGCCTGCCGCCCGGACCGCGGAAGGTGAACTCGCCGTAGAGCAGCGAGATCGACAGCAGTTCCTGCGCCGAGGCGCCGCGGTCCTCGAACGGGACGACCTCGTCGAAAACCTCTGCTATCGCTTCGGATACCGCGCCGACATGGCTGAAGGTGTCGCGGATGTGCTTGGTCCGGTACCACGGGTCGGGACAGATATGGCGGTAGAGCATCAGGCCGGAGCTGCGGTGTTCGATCTCCTCGACGAAATGCCACATCATCAGCGAGGCGACCCGCTGGTCCCCCGCCCCGAACAACGAATCACGGTTGTCCAGAATCACTTTGAACAGCGGAGTGAACGTCGCCTCCAGGTTGGCGATGTAGGCGACGTGGAACTCGATCGGTTGTTCCTCGAGCAACTGGTCATAAGCGCGGCAGGCGTCCTCGTAGCACCGCTCGAGTTCGGGATACCGCTGCACCAACGCCAGCATGTGTTTCCGGTGCGCGGATGCGTGCTGCGCCTCCTGCCGCAAAAACGCCTCGGCCTCGGCGGCGACGTCCGGATCCTGGTTCAGCTGGTCCGCCGCCCTGCGGACCACGTTGACGATGTAGCGCTCGAACGGCACCGCGATGAACGTGAACGCGTTGCAGAACAGCCCGAAATTCGGGTTGTCGGGCTGCCACAGGAACGGCACGCTCGCGTCGAACTCCCACGGGATCTTGCGGATCACGAGGTCGGTCACCGTCGCTACCTTCCCAATCGACCAGGGCCAGCGGTAGGCTCAGTGTGACATTTGACCCCTTAGATGTAAAGGACGCGATGGTGGCTTCCGCGCCTGCCGCCGACGCCGAGCAATCGACGCGCCGACGGATTCTTGCCGCCACATTCGTCGTGCTCGCACGTGATGGTCGCCGGCGCTTGCAGCTGTCCGACGTGGCCGCCGCAGGCCAAGGTGTCGCGCCCCACGCTGTACCGCTACTTCGGCTCGAAGGAGGGACTGCTCGAGGCGTTCGGCCTCTACGAGCAGGACAATTTCGATGCCGGCATCGCCACCGCGATCGCGGGATTGAGCGGGGCCGATCGGCTCGACGCCGCGCTGCGATTCATCGTCGACTTTCAGAGCAGCTATTCGCTGGGCTCACTGGCCCAGACCGAACCCGAACACGTTCTGCACCAGATGAAACGCGTGCTGCCGATCATGCGCGACCGCATCGCACGGATCATCGGCGGCGACCAGGCCCACGTCGCCGCATCGGCGGTGGTGCGAATTGCGGTGTGCCACTATGTGATCAGCGATGACACCCCCGGACGGCTTCCTCGCCGAGTTGCGACATGCCGCGGGGCTGAGCCGCGCGGCCCTAGACGCCTAGCCAGTCGACGATTTTCGCCGCAATCAGCTCCGGCTTTTCCAGATGCAGGAAGTGACCGACGCCGTCGACGATCTCGGCCGCCGATCCCGGCGGCCGGGAAGTGTTGGCTCAGCGTCGCCGAGCAGGTCGGCGCCGATCGCCCCGTCGTCGGCGCCGTGCAGATACAGCGTCGGCACCGGCGGGAGCTGCATGGTGGCCAGCGTCTCGGCCTCGGCGTTCGGGTCGGCGAATTGCGGGTTGAACGAAGCCCGATACGGCGCAATGACATTCGCGATGTTGTCGGCGGTCACGTGTCGCCGCAGTTCGGCGATGTCTTCGGCGGCGTCATAGCCCGGCGACCAGTCCGCCCACAGCGACTCCCAGAACCCGGGTGCCACCAGCGCGACCTCGGCCATGCCGACCTGCTGGATGAAGTAGATGTAGAACGACCGCTTGAGTTGGGCGTGAGTGAACAACCCCGCGGCGAGCGCGGCCACCGGCGGAACCGCAAGCGCGACAAAGCGACTGAACGCGCCCGGTTCGGAGGCGACGACGCCGTATCCGGCCTGCGCGCCCCAGTCGTGGCCGACCAGGACGGCGCGGTCGTCCCCGTCGTAAGTCCGGCGGACGTCGAGCAGATGGCGCACATAGGTTCCGACGCTGATCGGTTGGTCGGTCGGCGCGTCATACCCGGGCAGCCACGGCGCCACCACCCGATAGCCGCGCCCGGCCAATTCGGGTCCGAGGTGACGCCAGGTGAACGGGGTGTCCGGGAAGCCGTGAGCGAGCACCGCCAGCGGCAACGAGGCGTCCTCGATCGCTCCGAACGTGAGCGTCTGCGGCGAAGTCACCCCGCGAGCGTATTACAGCGGCCAGCCCCTGCTGTAAAGCGATCGATTATTTACATCTGACCCGGCATATGTAAATCTGGGTGGCATGGCGGGAATCGCGCTCGTTCAACGCGACCTGGCGGACACCAGAGCCCGGCTCGAGACGTGGTTCAGCCACCGGTTCGACGCCGACGCCACGGTGTCCGAGCTCAAAGCGGCGAACCGCGCGGCCGGCTGGTCCAGCGAGAGCCTGGTGTTCTCCGCCGACGGTCGGCGGCAGCACCAGCGAGTACGTGCTGCGGATCCCGCCCGCCGGCGGCGGCATCTACCCCGAATACGACCTGGACGCGCAGACCCGCACCCAGGAGTTCCTGCATGAGCACGGCATCGCGACGCCGTCGCCGATCCTCTACGAGCCCGACGAGTCGTGGATCGACTCCAAGTTTCTGGTGATGCCGCGCATCGTCGGGCACACCCCGTCGGACACCACCTATGCGACGCGCGGCTGGCTGCACGACGCCGGACCGCAGGTGCAGCGTCGCGCGCACGACTCGTTCCTGGAGACGCTGGCCGCGTTGCAGCGCGTCCCGGTCGACGAGGCCACCTGGCTGCATCGGCCCACGGGCACAGGCGTTTCCGCGGAGCTGACCTGGTGGCAGGAATACGCGGCGTGGGGCACCGACAATCAGATTCCGGACGTCATGACCGAGGCGTTCGATTGGCTGCACCGCCATCAGCCCGACGAGACCGGCGAGGTGGCGGTGTGCTGGAACGACGCCCGGCTGTCCAACGCCATCTTCGACGACGCCGGGCAGATCGTCGGCGTGCTGGACTGGGAGCAGGCGTGCCTGTGTCCGGCCGAGACGGATTTCGCGTGGTGGCTGGCCACCCGTCGACAAATGTTGGAAGTCAACGGGATTGACGCCGATCCGGAGTTGCCGGGGTTCGACAGCCGCGAGCAGGTGATCCGCCACTTCGAGGAGATGATCGGGCGCGAGCTGGTCGCGCTGGACTGGTACGAGATTTTCGCGATGGCCCGGATGGGCTGCTGCATCCTGCGCACCCAGGCGCTGCTGCGCAGCATCGGCCAGGGCGACCACTTCCTCACCCGGGCACCGATCCTGCCGGCCTGGACCATCGCGGCAGTGCGGGCCGGATAGCTACAGCCAGGGCGGCACGATCCACTCGCCGTACGGGGAGACCGCGAGGCGATCGAGAATGCCGGCCTCGTCGAACGCCACCCCGACTTCGCCGACTCCCTCGCTGAAATGCGCCCACCCCTCGACGTGCGCCGGGATGACCAGCCGGGCGCCCAGCACTTCCGCGGCCGCCGCGGCCCGCTGGCCCGTCATCGTCAGCGGACGCCCCGCTCCTTGGCCGGAACCCTGGCCGCGCCGGCGAAGATCACCGCCACATCGACCGGGCCGACCCGCTCGGCGATGTCCTTGACCGCGGCGATCGACGCGTTGTCGCCGCTGAGGTAGACGGTGGGCAGGCCCGTACCGACAGCACGAAGCCCGTCACCTCGCAGTTGACGTGACCGTCGGCGTCGCGCTGACCGTCAGCCGGGCCGTGCACGGCCGGAACCGCTTGCACGGTAATCGGATTGGCACCGCGGCAAGCTCGGAACGTCTCGAACGGCTTGAGCCCGACTGCCGGCGGGCCGAGCCGGGACGCGGCGCCCGGGTTGGTCAGGATCAGCGGCGCCGCGAGCGCCACCTGCCGGCCTTCGTCGTCGAAGTTGTCCGGGTGATTGTCGTGGCTGACCAGCACCGCATCGAGCGGCCCGAGCGCATCGGCGGAAATCGCCGGCCCGACGATCTTCTTCAGGTAGTCGTGTGGGCCTGGCTCGTCGAACGTCGGATCGATCAGGATCCGCCGGCCGCCGAGATCGACGACGGTCGTCGGGCCGCCCAGAACGCTGAATGCGACGTCACGCCGCTGGGCGTCTACGCGAGTGCTCACGACTATGGACTGTAGATGCAGTATGGGTGGGTGGACCTCTATGACGTCATGCGAACGACGTTCGCGGCACGCGAGTACACCGACGACCCGCTGCCCGACGACGTGCTGGAGCGGATTCTCGACAATGCGCGCTTTTCGCCCAGCGGCGGCAACCGCCAGGGCGCGCGGGTGATCGTGATCCGCGACCGCGCGACCCGGGAAGCGCTCGCCGAGCTGACGAAGACCGGCGCCCGACGCTATGCGGCTCAGCTGGCCAACGGCGAAAGTCCCTGGAACCCGCTACATGCGCCAGGGCCGACAGCCGAGCAGATCGCGGCTACCGACGTGCCGGCCCAATTCACCGCTCCGTTTGTCAACGCCGCTGTGGTGCTTGCGGTCTGCGTCAACCTGGAAGTTGTCGCCGCGATGGACCAAAACCTCGACCGGATCGGCGTGATCAGCGGCGCATCGGTCTACCCGCTGGTGTGGAACATTCTGCTGGCCGCACGCAACGAAGGCTTCGGCGGCACCCTCACAACGATGGCGGTCGCCGAGGAGCCGCGGGTCCGCGAGTTGCTCGGCATTCCCAGACACCTACGCACTCGCGGCCGTGCTGCCGCTGGGCAAGCCGCGCAAGCAGCTGACCAAACTCAAGCGCGCCAGCGTCGCCGAGCTCGCCACCCGGGAGCGGTTCGACGGCGAGCCGTTCGGGGTTAGTCGGCGGTCACGCGCGTCGCCGGGCTGCCGCTCGCCGAGCAGCTCGTCCTGGCCGACCTCGGGCGGACCCGAGTCATGGCCATTGCCACTGCGTTTGATCGGCTTCTTCTTCGACGCCTTGGCGATTTCGGCCGTGTCGTGGTGACCGTTGGACGGCAAACCCGCTGCGGCGCCGACCATCTCGATGGCTTTCTCGGTGTACACCCGGTAGCCGAAGTTCGGCTCGTAACCGTGGATCTCCTTGGTGTCCAGGTCGCGCATGAACTGCAGGATCTCGCGGCTGACCACCTGGCCGGGCACCAGCACCGGGAAGCCCGGCGGGTAGGGCGTCACGTACGTTGCCGACACGACATCGATTCCGGCATCCAGCTTTTCGTCGATCTGCTCGCCCATCAGGTATTCGCAGTTGGTGTCGTCGTAGGACAGGTAGAACGCGTCTACGGACATCGCCTTCGGGCGTCGGCTCGGACCCGCTGTGATCCCGGAACGCCGGGTGGAATCCGCTGAAATTGCACAGCGGCACCGGACGGTCGGTCAGCCCGCACACCGCCTGCTCGAAGTGTTCGCGTTCGCCCAGGCTCATCTCGGAGATCGACTCGATCGAGCTCGGCGGCGATGCTGACCAACACCTCGACCAGGAACGCGACCGAGCTGCGCGTGGTGCCGATGTTCGTCATGAACAACACGCTGTTGCGCGAGGTCTTGTTGATCTGAATGCCGTAGCGATCCATCAGCTGTTCGCGCTTGAACGTGTCGCCGTCGTAACCGGTACGCCCGATGGACAACGTGATTCGCGACGGGTCGAGCACGAACTCGTCGTCCTGCCAGGCCGCCATCATGTTGCGCAGACCCGAGCGCAGCGGTTGGTCGATCGCCGTCGGGCGGAACTGGTCCGGGATGAGATGCGACGTGCCAAGGCAATTCATGTACTTGCTCAGCAGCGGGTGGTTGTCGATCGCATCGCGCAGCTGCATGGCGTTCTCGATCTGCCGCTGCACCAACTCGGCGCCCTCCAGGGCCACCTGACGACGACCCAGGTCCAGCGACGCCAGGATCTGGTAGTTCGGCGAGGTCGAGGTGTGCGCCATGTACGCCTCGTGGAACGGCACCGCGACCTTCTGGTCGAAGTCCTGATCGTAGACGTGAATCATCGATCCCTGCCGCAGCGCGGTCAGCGTCTTGTGCGTCGACTGCGAGGCGTATACCCGCACCCGCGCCCGCGCCGGGTCGGGCAGTCAGGCGACGGTTCAATAGGTCTTCGTCGCTGGGCTTTTCGGCGTTCTGGTCGGCCAGGTACTTCTCGTACTGGGCCTTGTATTCCGGGCTCTGCAGCCGCTCGCGCACCGCCGCCGCCGAGGCCATCGCGGTGCGGGTGCGATACACCGGGTGGAACCGGGCGAAGGCGAACCAGGCCTCGTCCCACAGGAACACCAGGTCGGGCTTGATCGCGAGGCACTCCTCCATGACCCGCTCGACGTCGTAGACGATCCCGTCGAAGGTGCAGTTCGTCAGCGACATCATCTTGACGCGGTCGAGCTTGCCGGCACGCTTGAGCGCCAACAGCTTTGACTTGATCTCGCGCAGCGGCACCGCGCCGTACATCGAGTAGTCGTTCAGCGGATAGGCCTCGAGATAAACGACATTCGCGCCGGCCATCATCATCCCGTAGTGGTGTGACTGGTGGCAGTTACGGTCCAGCAGCACGATGTCGCCGGGAGCCACCACCGCCTGGGTGATGATCTTGTTGGCCGTCGACGTTCCGTTGGTGACGAAGTAGGTGTGCCGTGAGCCATAGGCTTTCGACGCGAGCTGTTGGGATTCACGCAGCGGGCCGGTCGGCTCCAGCAACGAGTCCAGACCACCGCACGTCGCCGACGTTTCGGCCATGAACACTTCCAGGCCGTAGAAGCCGACCATGTCTTTGATCCAGTGCGAGTTGACGATCGACTTGCCCTGCGAGATCGGCAACGCGTGGAAGACACCGGTGGGCCGGTGGCTGTACTGCTTGAGCGCGCTGAAGAACGGTGTGCGGTAACGCGCCGCCACGCCGTGCAGGATCGACAGGTGCAGCTCGAGCATGCCCTCTCGGGCGTGGAACACCCGGCGGAAGTACTGGCCCAGCCGGCCGGCGATGTCCTCCACGTCGATCTCGGTCATCAAATACAGGTCGAGTTCGGGACGCAGCTTGCTCAGCGACGTCGCCAGAATCTGGGCGCGCTCCTCGGGCGAATAGTGGTCGGCCAACTCATGCGACACCCCGTCGTCGACGAACTCCGACAGCGATGACAGGTCGCGGGTCGACTGGTGCGAGAAGCGCCGCCGGATCACCACCGCTTGCAGGTTCACGTTGAGCCGCGCGGCGATCAGCGCCTCGTCGCCGCTGGCCACCACGACGAGTTCGTAGACGAATTCGTCGTCGGGGCGACGCCACTTGCGGACCTCGTTGCGCAGCGCACGTTCCTGGGCGTCGGTCATCTTCTCGACGACGAGCACCTCGAAGTACGGCCGCTCGCGCTCCGCCTCGGTCTGACCTTCGAGTTGCCGCGGGTCGGACGGGAACATGTCCAGTTCGTCGGCGCCGGCGTTCTCGACGTCGCCGGTGCGGTACGACTCCTGGGTCAGCGCGCGGTTGATCTGCGCGACCACCTGGCAGAACTTGTCGTAGCTGCCAGCGGTGAAAAGCCTTTGCACGCGGGCGAATTGCGGCGAGCCGGGGTAGGCCCAGTAGGGCTCCAGTGTGCTCAACCGGCCCAGCAGTTCCTGGCAGGACGCCAGACACTTCTCTTTCAGCTTTCCTGCGGTGTCCGGGCGCGTCAGCCGATCGGCGGCCTCCTCCAACCGGCACCAGGAGTCGCTGCGGACCTGCCACAGACTGTTGTAAGCACGCAAGTGTTCTGTCATGGCGGCCTACTCTATGTTCGAGCCGGTACGTCGAGTCAAGGTTCGCAGACGCAGCCCGCCCGCGGTGACCAGCAAACAAACACTGGGCGTCCGTCGTGTGATGGTGACGGCCGGTGACACCGCAGCGGGCCATCCACCAGTACCGCAACGTCCGCTGCCGCCGGTCCACCACGTCTGGGTCGCCGGTCCCGGGGACGGCCGGCGGCTGTATCGCAGCACGCTGATCCGAACCATAGGAGTTGATGACCGTGGAGATCTGGGAATTCGTTGCCCGCGAACAGATTCGCGACACGCTTGCCCGGTACAACTGGTCGGGCGACGCCGGTCGCTCGACGACCTTGCCGACACCTTCTGCGCGGACGGCGTTTTGGAGATCCGCGGCTTCGAACCGCTGCACGGCCGATCCGAGATCCTGGCGTTCCTCGGCGGCGTCACCGGGAACGTCGCGCTCAGCGCCGACGTCAAGCCGATCGTCCGGCACAACGTCGCCAACCTGCTTTTCCACGAAGTGACTCGAGACCAGGCGCAGGTGTCGTGCTACTTCACCGTCGTGACCCATATCGGCCTCGACCATGTCGGGCGCTACCGCGACACCCTGGTCCCCGACGGGGACATCTGGCGAATCAGACATCGCAAGGTGTCCACCGACTGGGCGGCTCCGAATTCGGTGATGGCGAAGCCGTCGCACTGATTTCGTTGCCCCCGCGTCACGGCGAGGCTCGCCCCGAGCTCGTGCAACAGTGCATCGAGTCGGGGCGAGCCCACCCAGTCGTACTGAAAGACGATCACAGCCGGTCCATTTCGCGAGCCATCCGCGACCGCTCCAGGTAACCCATGTCCGCCGGATAGTGCGGATGCGGCGGCGGCAGCTGCAGCGAGTGCGCCGCGCCGCGGACCGCGTCGAACCACCGGCGGGGAATCGACGCCTTGTGCGGCGATACGGCCACCCTGGTCCCGAACAACACCTCCTGCTCGGAGATCAGGACCGGCGCCGGCGGGGCGCTGACCTCTTGCCGGGGTCTGGGTTGTGTCGTGACGGACTTCGCGGCTTGGTCGCCGATGCCGTTGTTGATTGGGACATTTCGCCTCCTCGTGTCTGCGGCCCGCTTGCGACGAACCAGCTCGGATAGACATCGAGTCTCTTCCGACGAGGGGTTGACGACCAGAAAGCACGCACCACACCTGTGGTGGTGTGTACCCCCGTGATTTCGAGCGCCACGGCATGGCTTTCGAAATTGTTGCGGCAGGGAATGGTTCACATATTGCGCGCATACGCGCGGCTGCACGATGGGCGTCGCGAAACCGAGTAGCGCGCTACTCTAGCGGCCCGCAGCAAATACGCGGATAGTTTCGACCAATCAAGATCGACGGGCTTTGACCTGCGATAACGCTTGAGTACCCTGACGCTCGAGGAGGGACGGCAGTTACGGTGAGTGGTCCAATTTCGATCGTCATTGCTGAAGACAGCCTCTTGGTGCGAGACAGCGTTCACCGGGCCCTCTCCACTGATTCAGATGTGAATGTCGTTGGAATTGCCGAGGATTACGACTCCGCCGTCGAACTCATCGACGAGCATCGCCCGACACTGCTTTTCACCGACGTGCGCATGCCGCCGACGTCGACCGATGAGGGCATTCGGCTGGCCCAGTGGATGCGGTCGGCGCATCCGGACATCGGGGTGATCGTGCTGTCGCAATACGCGGATCCCGGCTATGTGGCGGGATTGCTCGACGGTGGGACGGCGTCCCGCGGCTACCTGCTGAAAGAGCGCGTCTCGCATTTCGACCAACTCAGCGAGGCGGTCCACCAAGTCGCCGCGGGTGGGACCGTGCTGGATCCGCTGGTGGTCGAGGCTCTCCTGGCTCGGCCAAGCTCGGCCGCGACGCTCAGCCGGTTGACGCCCAGAGAACGTGAGGTGCTCGCCGAACTGGCCACCGGGCTCAGCAACCGCACGGTGGCGAAACGGCTCGTGCTGACCCAGCGGGCGGTGGAAAAGCACATCAATTCGATCTTCGCCAAGCTCGGCCTGACCATGGACGACGCTGTCGATCGGCGGGTCAAGGCCGTGCTGATGTTCCTCGGCGACAACGCCCGACGGCGAGAAGTGATGTGCGCATCGTGAAAACAGTGGTGTGTACACCATTGGTGGACGCGAATTCGCGTCGCATTATCCGGAGATGGCCGACGCAACGGGTGCTGGTATGGGTCGTCGACGACCAAGCCAGTTTCCGCCGCGCCACCGCCGCCGCCGTGGCCGCCTCGACGGATTTCGCCATGGGTGGCGATTGCGAAACCGGAGAATCCGCAATCGAACTCATTCCGGACGGCAGTGCCGGGGTCGTGCTGATGGACATCCACATGCCGGGAATGGGTGGCATCGAAGCCACCCGGCGACTCCGCGCCGCACATCCAGACCTGATCGTCCTATTGACGTCGACATACGACTTCGAGGATCTCCCCCCGGAAGCCGCGGATTGCGGCGCCGCGGCCTACCTCCACAAAGAAGACCTGAGCTCCCGAACTGCTGACTCGGATATGGCAAACAGACTCACTGAGCGCCGCCACGTCGCCCGAATCGGTGCCCTCCTGGCGGGTGCCGAAAGTCCTGTTGGACGCGGCCGTCCGATCGTCGTCGTTGCTGGGCCACGACCTCGATCCATCGCTTTACCGTCGAACGTTTTCAGCTGTTCCTCGGCCGGTTACTTCGCCTTTTACTTCGGGGCCGGCGTGGTGCTGTCCCTGTGGGAATACGTGTGTTTTCTGAGATCGGGCTGGTTTCTGGCCATCGCCGCGATATGCACCGGGCAATGTGTCGTCCTGGCGGTCGCGCTGGCGTCTGGCGCGTCGCGCTAAGATATCAGCAATCGATCACGCTCGCGTGCATCGGAAATTGGATCGCCGTTTTTCTCATCACGTCCGTCGCACCGAACCTGCTGCCGGCGATGGTGCTCGCGGCCCTGGTACCCGTCGTATTCGCCCAGCCCTACATCCGTTGGCAGCGCGGCCTGCTTTTCGCCGTGATCACCGCCGGTTGTGTGCTGGCCCTGGCTACGGTGGCCCGCTTCCAGCATTTCGCGCATTTCGCCGACGCCACCGCCGCGCTGGATCGAACACGCATTCATCGTCATAGCGTTGCCGCTGAATGCCTTTCACATCCTGGTGATCGCCTGGAACAACGCCGCCGCGCTCGCTGTGTCGGAGCAGCATGCTCGCCGAGCGCGCCGCCGAAGTCGAGGCGTCACGAGGCCGGCTGGTCACGGCCGCCGACGAGGAACGCCGACGCCTCGAACGCGACCTGCATGACGGCGCCCAGCAACACCTCGTCGCCCTGGCGGTGCTCATCCAACTCGCCCGCAACGCCGAGAACGGTAAATATCAGCCGCTGCTCGCCGAGGCGACCGGCCTGCTCGACGACGCGATCGCCGAGATCCGCAGGCTCGCTCACGGCATCTACCCGCCGTCTCTGGTCACCGGGGGCCTCGCCGCACGCGCTTGTCATCGGTCGCCGCCCACTCCGCCGTCCCGATTCACCTCGACCTGAAAGACCTTGGGCGCTACCCGCGCTTCGACCGAAGCCGCCCTGTACTTCTGCTGCAACGAAGCGCTACAGAATGCCGCCAAGCACAGCGGCCCCGACACCGCTGTCACCATCACCGCCCGTACCGACGCACAGACAACTCAGCCTCACGATCAGCGACACCGGCCCCGGGTTCGAGCCCGCAACCGTCGGCACCGGGCTGACCAACATGACCGACCGGGTTTCAGCGATCGGCGGACAGCTGACCATCGACACGGCTCCGGGAAGCGGCACGCGCATCACCGCCGTCGTCGAGACTGCGGCGCCAGTGAATGATCAGCCGCGCAGCCGCACTGGCGCTCAGACGTCGTGAATGCCGATCAGACCGTCCTGGATGGCGCGGGCGAACAGCGCCGCCTTCGAGGGGGCTGGGCGGTCGATCTCGCTGTAGCGCCGCCGAATTCGCTGTAGGTGGGTCCTGACGGTGCTCGGCGCGATGTGCAGTTTCTTGCTGACCGAGTCCTTGTTGTCGGTGAGCAACCATTCGATGAGCACCCGCCGCTCCTGCGCGGTGAGTTCCGGGCGACCGTACTGCTGCGCCGCCTGCACCGCCGCCGCGGCAAGCGGTCCGCGAGACTCCGTGCCAAGTTGAGCGGCCGTGATCGCCTCGATGAGGTGTTGCGGCGATTCAGACTTCACGATGTAGTTGGCCGCGCCGGCGTCCAGACAGCTCAGGATGATCTCGGCGGACGCGATGCGCGAATAGGCCACGACTCGATGATTGAGTTTGCACAGCTGTTGCAGGCCGGCGTAATCGGGCCGTAGCTCGCCATGCTCGGGGTCGTAGATGATCACTTCCGTCGCGGTCGAGTTCGCGCTGATGCTGCGTCGAGGAATTCCGGAACCGAGCGGTAGGCGTGCACGGCGCCGGTCAGGATGGACGCCTCTGCGACCCAGCACCGGACACCGGTGTGAACGATCGGCTGGTCGTCGATCACGACCAGCGGGACGATGCGAGTTCATCCGACCCCTTGGATAGAGCTTCCGGTATTTCGCATATCTGGTACGTCGATGTACCGGATGTGAGATTAGCGGGACAACCCGTACCATGTAAAGCATGAGTTCTGGCGCGCCGCCCGAAGAGGCCGCATCCCAGGCGTGGACGGGCGCACGGCCCGCTGGTCGGGTCAGCGGGACAAGCGGCGGGCCGAGTTCGTCGAGGCCGCGCTCGAGGCGATCGTCGCAGTACGGCCCGCAGGCATCGATCGAGCAGGTCGCCGACCACGTCGGGGTGACTCGCACGAAGCTCTACCGGTACTTCGACGGTGCGGCCGACCTGCACCACAGCGTCGCCCGGCGGGCCAGCGACATGCTCACCGCCAAGCAGACCCTGGTCTGGGATGGGCCGGTGAGCCCGATGCAGGTGGTCACGGAGCACGGTGTCGATGCACGTGCGGTGGCGCATCGAGCACCCGAACCTGTACGAGTACCTGACCCGCCATCCGCTCAGCGATGACGCCGACGGCGTCTCCGCGATCAACGACGTGAACAGCACCGTCGCCGCAAATCTCGCGGGAGTGATCGCGGCGTTCTACCGCACGCTCGGGCTAGACGAGCGCCCGGCCGTGCCCCTGAGCATCGGGGCGGTCGGGTTCGTCGAGTCCGCGGTGACCCACTGGCTCAAAGACCCCGCAGCGCTGCCCCGGCGGGAATTCACCACACAACTCGCCGAATGGATGTGGTCGCTGCTGAACTGCGCGCTGCTCAAAGGCGGGATCAACATCGACCCGCACGAACCCATTGCGCCGCTGAACCCGGTGGTTCCGTCCCCGGTGGCGTAAGGCTACCGACGCGGGCGCTGCGGTCGCCGGCCCGCAGCTGAAATCTATTGCTGCGGAACCGGATAACCGCTGACCTCGGTGGCAGATCCAGGATTCGAACCTGGGTAGGCGTTAGCCGACGGATTTACAGTCCGCTCCCATTGGCCGCTCGGGCAATCTGCCGGTGTATTACGGGTAGCTAGCCTACAACGAAGATGTACTCAGATAACAAACGGCCAACACCGATGGAAGGAGACGTATCCGATGGCGGATTCATCGTTCGACGTCGTGAGCAAGCTCGACCGCCAAGAGGTCGACAACGCTCTCAACCAAGCTGCGAAGGAACTCGGCACCCGGTTCGACTTCCGCAGCACCGACACCAAGATCGCCTGGAAGGGCGACGAAGCGATCGAGCTGACCAGCTCCACCGAGGAGCGGGTCAAGGCCGCCGTCGACGTTTTCAAGGAAAAGCTGATCCGGCGCGACATCAGCCTCAAGGCGTTCGACGCCGGCGAGCCGCAGGCCTCCGGCAAGACCTACAAGGTCACCGGCACCCTGAAAGAGGGCATCACCAGCGAAATCGCCAAGAAGATCACCAAGATCATCCGCGACGAGGGCCCCAAGAGCGTCAAGACCCAGATCCAGGGCGAAGAGGTCCGCGTCAGCAGCAAAAAGCGCGACGACCTGCAGGAGGTCCAGGCGCTGCTGAAGAAGTCCGATCTCGAGGTCGCGCTGCAGTTCGTGAACTACCGGTAACGTGATCGGCGCCACATCGCCGCCGGAGAAGCGAGGTTCGTGATGAGCGTGACAGACGTTGACGTCGTCATCATCGGCGCGGGCATCTCGGGCCTGGGTGCGGCCTATCGCATCACCGAGCGCAACCCGGGGACCAGTTACGTCATCCTGGAGCGCCGCGAGCAACTCGGCGGCACCTGGGACCTGTTCCGCTATCCCGGGGTGCGCTCCGACAGCAGCATCTTCACGCTGTGCTTTCCGTGGGAGCCGTGGACCGAAAAGGAACGGGTGGCCGACGGGTCCGACATCCGCGAGTACCTGAAGACGACCGCGCACAAGTACGGCATCGACGAGCACATCCGGTTCAACACGCCACGTCCGCTCGGCGGACTGGGATTCCTCCACCGACACCTGGACCGTCACCGCCGAGCAGAACGGCGCCGAGAAGACCTACCGCGGCCGCTTCGTGTTCTTCGGGTCCGGCTACTACAACTACGACGAGGGCTACACCCCCGACTTCCCGGGCTTCCACGAGTTCGACGGCACCGTCGTTCATCCGCAGCACTGGCCCGAGGATCTCGACTACCGGGGCAAGAAGATCGTGGTCATCGGCAGCGGCGCGACCGCGATGTCGCTGATTCCGTCGCTGGCCGAGAAGGCCGCCAAGGTCACCATGCTGCAGCGCTCGCCCACCTATCTGTTCTCGGCGGCCAAGAGCAGCGCGCCGACGAACTTTGTGCGAAAAATTTGCCGCGCAGAGCTTTCTCACTCGCTATGCTCGGCAGAGCAATGCGTTGCTGGAAGGCCTGATCTGGTTTCTGGCCCGCACGACGCCGGGCTTTGTGAAGTGGTGGATCCGCCAGATCGCGGTGCACTACCTGCCCGAGGGCTACGACGTCGACACCCATTTCAAGCCGCGCTACAACCCGTGGGATCAGCGGCTGTGCCTGATCCCCGACGCCGACCTCTACGTCGCGATCGGCGACGGTCGCGCCGAGGTGGTGACCGATCACATCGACCACTTCGATTCCACCGGAATCGCTTTGAAGTCCGGCGAGCACCTGGACGCCGACGTGATCGTCACCGCGACCGGTCTGCAACTGCAGGCGCTGGGCGGGGTGGCGGTGTCGATGGACGGCGCCGAGGTCAAGCCGCAGGACCGGTTCGTCTACAAGGCCCACATGCTCGAGGAAGTACCGAACCTGTTCTGGTGCGTCGGCTACACCAACGCCTCGTGGACGCTGCGCGCCGACATGACCGCCCGCGCGACGGCAAAGCTGTTGGCACCACATGGCCTCTCACGGCTACACCCACGCCTACCCGCATTTGGACGGCGAGCCGATGCCGGAAAAGCCCGCCTGGGACATCCAGGCCGGCTACGTGCTGCGCGCGCCGCATGCGCTGCCGAAGTCGGGGATCAAGCGGCCGTGGAACGTTCGGCAGAACTACTACGCCGACGCCATCGACTACCGGTTCGACCGGATCACCGAAGCGATGGTGTTCGGCCGCGTCGAGCAGAAGAGCGCGCTGGCCGGTTGACTGCCGCGATCTGCCAACCGCCGGTAAAGATCAGGCGGCGGCAATACGCTGGTCGCCATGGCAGCTACGCGCGAACCGAAGGTCGTCGTTCTGGGCGGGGGCTCCTGGGGCACCACCGTCGCATCGATCTGCGCGCGCCGCGGGCCGACGCTGCAGTGGGTGCGTTCGGAAGAGACCGCCAAGGACATCAACGAGAATCACCGCAACACCAACTACCTTGGCGAAGAACACGTGCTGTCCGAAAGCCTGCGCGCCACCACCGACTTCGCCGAGGCCGCCCAGTGCGCCGACGTGGTCGTGATGGGAGTGCCGTCGCACGGATTCCGCGGCGTGCTCACCGAGTTGGCCGGAGAACTGCGGCCGTGGGTGCCGGTGGTGTCGTTGGTCAAGGGCCTCGAGCAGGGCACCAACATGCGGATGTCGCAGATCGTCGACGAGGTGCTGCCCGGCCACCCGGCCGGCATCCTGGCCGGGCCCAACATCGCCCGCGAGGTCGCCGAGGGTTACGCCGCCGCGGCGGTACTG
Source organism: uncultured Actinomycetota bacterium (assembly GCA_963750885.1). GTDB lineage: Bacteria > Actinomycetota > Actinomycetes > Mycobacteriales > Mycobacteriaceae > Mycobacterium. Next base: position 69,629 of record CAVVSN010000023.1, on the reverse strand, counting down.
GCGATGCCCGACCAGCACCTCGCCGCGCAGCTCGGTCAGCTGTTCCGCACCAAGCGTTTTCGCGTCTACACCATCGACGACGTGCTCGGCGTCGAGATGGCCGGTGCGTTGAAGAACGTCTACGCGATCGCGGTCGGGATGGGCTACTCGCTCGGTATCGGCGAGAACACCCGGGCGATGGTGATCGCGCGCTCGGTGCGCGAGATGTCGAAGCTGGGCGAGGCGATGGGCGGGCAGCGCGACACCTTCGCCGGTCTGGCCGGGATGGGCGATCTGATCGTCACGTGCACCAGCCAGCGCAGCCGCAACCGGCACGTCGGCGAGCAGCTCGGCTCGGGCAAATCGATCGACGAGATCATCTCGTCGATGAACCAGGTCGCCGAGGGCGTCAAGGCCGCCAGCGTGATCATGGAGTTCGCCGACAAGTACGGGCTGAACATGCCGATCGCGCGCGAGGTCGACGGTGTGATCAACCACGGCGCGACGGTCGAGGACGCCTACCGCGGGCTGGCGGCGGAGACGCCCGGCCACGAGGTGCACGGCGCCGGTTTCTGAACGTCGTCCATAGCCTCAGCAGCACCGCGACCCGGGTGTGCGCCTAATCGGAAACGTGACCACGCGATATCACAGGTCGAACAAGCTGATTGGCGGCGATCCGCCAGCTTCTGCACCACCCACTGATTCAGCGACACGTTCTGCTCGGCGGCCTCGACAGTCAGCCGAGCGTGCAGCATCGGCGACGTCCGCACCAGAAATTTGCCGCTGAACTTCCGCTCGGTCAGCGGCGGCGGAACATCTCCCTCGCGATCGGCCAGGTATTCGTCGACGGACGTGCTCGACGCCGGCGATCGCTTCTTGGAGCGTCGGCGCCCACTGCGACAGCCACGGCAATTCGAGGCAACGGCCGACGTATTCGCTGTGCTCAGAAGACCATTCGGCGCGGTAGGTGTAGCGGTTCACCCATGTGAGGTGATATCGCATATGCGACCGACGAATTCGAAGAGTCATCCACATGGTCAGGCTTGTGGAGACTCGTGAGGCAGGTGTGACTCAGCCCCGCGCCATCTCTTCGAGACGGCGAATCCGGTCTTCGATCGGCGGGTGCGTGGAGAACAGCGAGCCGATCTTCTCGCCGGCGCGGAACGGGCTGGCGATCATCAGGTGCGCCTGCGCGGCCAACTGCGGCTCGGGCGGCAGCGGCGCGACCTGCACGCCGCCGGAGATCTTGCGCAGCGCCGACGCCAGCGACAACGGGTCGCCGGTCAGCATCGCGCCGGACTCGTCGGCCTGGTACTCCCGCGAACGCGACACCGCCAGCTTCACCACCGTCGCGGCGATCGGGCCCAGCATCGAAACCAGCAGCAGCGCAAAGGGATTGCCGCCTTCGCGGTTGTTTCCGCCCATCATTCCGGCGAACATCGCCATGTTGGCCAGCGCGGTGATCACCGACGCCAGCGCGCCGGCCACACACGAGATCAGGATGTCGCGGTTGTAGACGTGCGACAGCTCGTGGCCCAGCACCGCGCGCAGCTCACGCTCGTTGAGGATGCCGAGAATCCCGGTGGTGCAGCACACCGCGGCATTGCGCGGGTTGCGGCCGGTGGCGAACGCGTTGGGCGCGGCGGTGTCGCTGATGTAGAGCCGCGGCATCGGCTGGTGCGCGGCGGTGGCCAGCTCGCGCACGATCCGGTAGATCACCGGCTCCTGCACCTCCGACACCGGCTGCGCGTGCATCGCCCGCAGCGCCAGCTTGTCGCTGTTGAAGTAGGTGTAGACGTTCATGCCGACGGCGAACAGCACGGCCACGAACATCACGCCCCGGCCGAACAAACTGCCCACGAACACGATCAGCGCCGACATACCAACCAGCAACACGAACGTCTTCGCCGTGTTGTGATGCGGATGCCAGGTCATCAAAGTCCTCCTACGAGTCACCCCATCTAACGCCGAGGAGCCGCCGCAGAGTTCCGCAAACTAGCCGTGTCGGTGGATCGTGTAGTCGACCAGCGTCGCCAGCGCGTTCCGTCCGGGGCCTTCCGGCAGCGCGGCCAGCTCGTCGCGGGCCTGCGCCGCATACTGGGCGACGGTCTCCTTGGCCTTGGCCATGCCCGGCGAGGCCCGCAGCAACCCCAGCGCCTCGGCGAGCGCCGCGTCGTCCTCGATCGGGCCGGCCAGCAGCTCGCGCAGCCGGTCGGCGTCGGGTCCGGTGTCGTGCAGCGCGTAGAGCACCGGCAGCGTGTGCACGCCTTCGCGCAGGTCGGTGCCCGGCAGCTTGCCGGACTCGTCGGGATCGCTGTCGATGTCGATGATGTCGTCGGAGATCTGGAACGCCGTGCCGACCAGGTCGCCCAGCCGGCTCAGCCGCTCGATCTGCTCCTCGTCGGCGCCGGAGAACATCGCGCCGAACCGGCCGGCCGCGCCGATCAGGCAGGCCGTCTTCTCGTGCACCACCTTGAGGTAGTGCGCGATCGGGTCGGCCTTGTCGACGGCGCCTTGGGTTTCGCGCATCTGCCCGGTGACCAACTGGGCGAAGGTGTCGGCGATGATCCGCACCGCGTCCGGGCCCAGCCGCGACACCAGCCGCGACGCCGTCGCGAACAGGTAGTCGCCGGCCAGGATCGCGACGTTGTTGCTCCACCGCAGGTTGGCGCTGGGTGCGCCGCGGCGCACTTGCGCCTCGTCCATCACGTCGTCGTGGTACAGCGTGGCCAGGTGCACCAACTCGATGACCGCGCCGGCGATGGTGACCTCGTCACTGTCCGGATGCGGCCCCAGCTGCGCGGACAGCACCGCGAAAAGCGGCCGGAATCGTTTGCCGCCGGCCTCGAACAGATGCAGCACGGCATCTGTCATCAGGTCGTCTGACCCGCGCAGCTCGGTTTCCATCAGTTGCTCGATGCGGGCCACCCCGTCGCGCACGTCGGTGGCGAATTCGGCGTCACCGAAGTCCACGCCCGCCACCACCGTCGCCGGAGTCCTCACCCAACCAACATACTGGTGAGCATGGACTCCCATGCCGACGTGGTGGTCGTGGGCGCCGGACCGGCCGGCTCGGCAGCCGCGGCGTGGGCGGCGCGCGCCGGTCGCGACGTGCTGGTGATCGACTCGGCCAACTTTCCCCGCGACAAGGCCTGCGGCGACGGGCTGACGCCGCGGGCGGTCGCCGAGCTGGAACGGCTGGGGCTCGGCGAATGGCTCGACGCCCGGATCCGGCACCGCGGCCTGCGGATGAGCGGGTTCGGCGGCGAGGTCGAGGTGCCATGGCCCGGCCCGTCGTTCCCGTCGACCGGCAGCGCGGTGGCCCGCGTCGAGCTGGACGACCGGATTCGCAAAGTCGCCGAGGAATCCGGCGCGCGCATGCGACTCGGCGTCAAAGCTGTTGGTGTCCACCATGATTCGTCGGCCCGGGTGGCGTCGGTGACGCTTGTCCGACGGCACCCAGGTCGGCTGCCGCGAGCTGATCGTCGCCGACGGCGCCCGCTCGACCCTGGGCCGCGTGCTGGGCCGGCGCTGGCATCAGGAGACGGTGTACGGGATCGCGGCCCGCGGATACCTGGCCACGCCGCGCAGCGACGACCCTTGGCTCACTTCACATTTGGAGCTGCGCTCGCCCGACGGCGCGGTGCTGCCCGGCTACGGCTGGATCTTCCCGCTGGGCAACGGCGAAGTGAACATCGGCGTCGGCGCGCTGTCGACGACGAAGCGGCCGGCCGAGCTGGCGCTGCGGCCGCTGATGTCGTACTACACCGACCTGCGCCGCGAGGAGTGGGGCTTCGAGGGCCAGCCCCGCGCGATGTCGTCGGCGCTGCTGCCGATGGGTGGCGCGGTATCCGGTGTGGCGGGCCGCAACTGGATGCTGATCGGCGACGCCGCGGCCTGTGTCAACCCGCTCAACGGCGAGGGCATCGACTACGGGCTGGAGACCGGCCGGCTGGCGGCGGAGATGCTGGGCTCGGGCGACCTCTCCGACGCGTGGCCGGCACGTGCTCCAATCCCATTACGGGCGAGGGTTTTCGGTCGCCCGCCGACTGGGCTTGCTGCTGACGTTCCCGCGGTTCCTGCCCGCGGCCGGCCCGATCGGGATGCGCTCGACGACGCTGATGGGCATCGCGGTGCGGGTGATGGGCAACCTGGTCACCGACGAGGACGCCGACTGGGTGGCGCGGGTGTGGCGCGGCAGCGGGCGGATCTCCCGGCTGCTCGATCGCCGAAAGCCGTTCAGCTGACGGCGCTTCAGCTGATTGCGTTGCCCAGCCGCGGCAGAACCTGTTCGCCGATCCTGGACACCTCGGTCAGATACGGGGTGTCGGACAGCACGAAGTGTTTCACCCCGAGGTCGCGGTACTTCTGCAGCGCGGCGGCGACTTCGTCGGCCGACCCGACCAGCCACGTCGTCCCGGCTCCCTCGCCGCCGTATTTGCTCGGCGTGGTGTACAGGCAGGAATCGAGCACCTCTCCGCGACCGGCGAGATCGCTCAGCCGTCGCTGACCTTCCGCCGAATTGGCGTTGTGCAGCAACAACACCGACGGCTTGCCGGCCAGTTCGGCGACCTTCGCCTCGGCGTCCCGCCACGCCTCTTCGGAGGTGTCGCGGACCAGCGTCGTGATGCGCAGCCCGTACTCCAGCGGCGCGTGTTCGCGGCCCAGTTTCTCGGACAACGCCTTGAGCCGTTCGATGCGCTCGGCGATCCCGTCGAGCGGCTCGCCCCAAAACAGTTGCACGTCCGCCTCTTCGGCCGCGACTTCTTCCGCGGCGGCCGACGCGCCGCCGAAGTACAGCTTCGGATGACGGCCTTCGTCGACGCCGAACGGCCGCGGCTGCAACGTCGAATGTTCGACGGAGAAGTACTCGCCGTCGAAGGTGACGTCCTCTTCGGTCCACAACCGGCGGACCAGCTGCAGGAATTCGCGGGTCCGGTCGTAGCGGCTCGACTTGTCGAGGTCGACGTCGCCGTAGGCCAGGACGTCGTCGGCGCCGGTGACCACGTTCACCAGCAGCCGGCCCTGACTGAGCTGGTCGAGTGTGGCGGCGGCGCTGGCGAAATGCGCGGGATGCCAGTAGCCGGGGCGGATCGCGACCAGCGGCGCGAACGTCGTGGTCCGGGCGGCGATCGCGGTCGCGATCGTGAACGAGTCCGCCCGTCCCCAACCGGCGCCGATCAGCGCACCGCCCCAGCCGTTGCGCTCGGCGCGCTGCGCGAGCTCGACCGAGTACTCGAGGCTGCCCCAGCCGTCGACGGTGTCGTCGCCCCGGTGACCGGACAGCACAGTATTCGGGATGTACCAAAGATATTCGCGGCTCACCGGGCCCGATAGTGGCAGACGTCGGTGCATCGGGCCAGACCGAGAATCAACGCGAATGAAAGTCAGCGCGGCGCTTTGTAGGCGGCGTGCAGCGCGACGATGCCGCCGGTGAGGTTGCGCCACCGCACCGCCGACCATCCGGCGCGGGTGATCTGGTGGGCCAGATCAGCCTGGTCAGGCCAGGCCCGAATCGACTCGGCAAGGTAGACATAGGCTTCCGGATTGCTCGACACCGCCCGCGCCACCCGCGGCAGCGCCTGCATCAGGTACTCCTTGTAGACGGTGGCGAACATCCGATTGGTGGGCGTGGAGAACTCGCAGACCACCAATCGGCCGCCGGGCCGCGTGACCCGGGCCATCTCGCGCAAGCGCCGTCGTCGCGTTCGGCGACGTTGCGCAGCCCGAAGCTGATCGTGACCGCGTCGAACACGTTGTCGGCGAACGGCAAGCGGGTGGCGTCGCCGGCGACCTTGGGCACCTTGCGGGCGTGACCCGCGCCGAGCATCCCGACCGAGAAGTCCGCCGCCACGCACCACGCCCCGGAGCTGGCCAGCTCGACCGTCGACACCGCGGTGCCGGCGGCCAGATCGAGCACCTTCTCCCCCGCCCCGATGCCCAGCGCCTTGCGGGTGGCGCGCCGCCAGTACCGGTCCTGGCCCAGCGACAGCACGGTGTTGGTGATGTCGTAGCGGCGCGCGACGCCGTCGAACATCGACGCCACCTCACGGGGGTCTTTGTCCAGCGTGGCGCGGTTCACGCCTCGAACCTACCGGGTTGGCTGATTCGGGGAATGAGCTGCCGATCCGTGCGTTGCACACCGGCATGACTGAAAAAGTTTGGTTCATCACCGGTACCTCACGTGGCTTCGGACGGGAATGGGCGATCGCCGCCCTGGAACGGGGCGACAAGGTCGCCGCCACCGCGCGTGACACCGCGTCATTGGACGACCTGGTCGCCAAATACGGCGACGCGATCCTGCCGATCCAGTTCGACGTCACCGATCGGGCCGCCGACTTCGCCGCCGTCAAGCAGGCCCACGAGCATTTCGGACGCCTGGACGTCGTCGTCAACAACGCCGGCTACGGCCAGTTCGGCTTCGTCGAAGAGGTGTCCGAGCAGGACGCCCGCGACCAGATCGAGACGAACGTGTTCGGCGCGCTGTGGGTCACTCAGGCCGCGCTGCCGTACCTGCGCGAGCAAGGCAGCGGCCACGTCATCCAGGTGTCGTCGATCGGCGGCATCGTCGCGTTCCCCAACGTCGGCATCTACCACGCCTCCAAGTGGGCGCTGGAGGGCTTTTCCCAGTCGCTGGCGCAAGAGGTCGCGCCGTTCGGCGTACACGTCACGCTGATCGAGCCGGCCGGTTTCTCCACCGACTGGTCCGGGTCGTCGTCGCGGACCGCCGAGGCGCTGCCGGCCTACGCCGACCAGCACGCCGAGAACGAGCGGGTACGCAAGACCCGCTGGGCCGCGCCGGGTGATCCGAAAGCGTCGGCGGCAGCGGTGCTCAAGGTTGTCGATGCGGACGAGCCGCCGCTGCGGGTGTTCTTCGGCGACGCGCCGTTGGAGTTGGCGAAGGCCGACTACGAGCAGCGGCTGCGCACCTGGGAGGAATGGCAGCCGGTCGCCGAGCTGGCGCAGGGCTGAAAGGTCACTGCCCCTGCGCGTGTTGCCGGCGCATCCGCGCGCGGGCAACCGGCGACAGCACGGCCTCGTAGTGGCCGAGTAGCTCGTCGCAGATCGCGGGCCAGCTGCGTTCGAGGATGCTGCGGCGGGCGGCCACCGAGTAACGCTGCCGGTCCTCCAGAAGGTGTGCGACGGCGTTGGGTAGTTGCGCCTCGAATTCCTTGACTCCCAACAGCAGTCCGGTGCGCCACGGCGTCACCAGGTCGCGCGGTCCGCCGGCGTCGGGAGCGATCACCGGCAACCCGGATGCCAGCGCCTCCTGCACGACTTGGCAGAACGTCTCGTGCTCACCGGCGTGGACGAAGACGTCCATGCTGGCGTATGCCTTGGCCAGTTCCTCGCCGTACAGCGCGCCGGTGAAAACAGCTGTGGGCATTGCCGATTGGAGTTTGGCGCGGTCGACGCCATCGCCGACGATGACGACCTGCACGTCGCCGGCGGCAGCCAGCGACGTGAGCCGCTCGACGTGCTTCTCCGGCGCAAGTCGACCGACGAAGCCGACGACCGGCTTGCCGTTCGGCGACCAGTGCCGTCGCAACGCCTCATCGCGGGCCGACGGCGCGTAGCCGATCATGTCGACGCCGCGCGCCCATTTGTGCACCCGTGGAATACCATGAGCGACAAGTGATTCCATCGTCGCGGTGGACGGAGCCAACGTCCGGTCGGCGAGCCGGTGCAGATGCCGGAACCAGGCCCAGGCCGCTTTTTCGGTGATGCCGATGCCGTAGCTGGCCGCGAACCCGGGCACGTCGGTCTGGTAGACCGCGACCGTCGGCACGCCGAGGCGCCGGGCCGCCTTCACCCCGCCCCAGCCGAGCAGGGCGGGCGAGGCCAAATGCACGACGTCGGGCTCGAATCCGCGCAGCACGCGCAGAATCCGCGGCAGCGGCAGACCCAACGGCAGGGTGGTGACCTTCGGGAACATCCACGACGGCACCCGATGCACCCGGATACCGTCATAGAGACGATCCGCGGGTTCCTCGCCGTGCGGCGTATCGGGCGCGATGACCAGCGCTTCGTGGCCGGTGCGCCGCAGGTGCTCGAGCGTTCGGATGACGGAGTTGCTCACGCCGTTGACGTGCGGGAGAAAAGATTCCGCGACAATCGCTACTCGCACACCATCACGGTGGCAGCGTCGCCTGTCGATATGGTTACCGACTGGCGTACTCGACACGAACTCTGACCCAAAGGGGACTTTGACAATGCGGTTCTCACCTGGGCGTCTATCTCGGCGCATTGGCCACGATGCTGGCATTGGTGATGTTCACCACCAGCAACGCGCACGCCGACGTGCCGCGAACCTCCGACGCCAACGGCGTGCTGGTCGGGTCGCCGATCGCCCCGGTGCAGTTGGAGATCTTCTGCGAACCGCAATGCCCGGACTGCGAGGCGTTCGAAGCGGCCGACGGCGACCGGTTGGCCGCCGCGCTGGCCAGCGGCCGAGTTGGCCATCACGTATCGGTGGCTGACGTTCCTGGACGGCAGGCATCACAACGACGTGTCCGCCCGCTTGGTCAACGCACTGTTCCTGGCCGCGGACCCGGCGACGTCGCCGACGGCGTATCAGGCTTTCGTGCAAGACCTTTACCGCCACCAGAGTTCCGACGGCCCGAGCAACGAGGCCGTCGCGACGATGGCCCGCGAAAGCGGACTGCCCGATGTCGTGGCCGACCGGATCGCGGCCGGCGACATCGTGGTGGACACCACCGCGGTCAGCGACGCGAACAAGGCACGCCTCAAAGAGGAGAACCCGGCCAATCCGGGCACCCCGACGATCTACAACCTGAACACCAGAAGCGTTGTCGACACTCAAGATCCGGGCTGGCTGGACGCGCTGACCAACTGACGGTCCAGCCGCTTGTCCATCCACGCCAGACCGGTCAGCGCGGCCGCCGCAATCAGCCAGCCGACGACGGCGATGGACCCGGCCGGGATGATCGCCAGCTTGGCGGTACGGTGTTGCACGCGAACCAAATTGGGGTTCAGCTTGTCGTACTCGACGTAAATCCGCATCCCCGTTGCCAATTGGGACGGATACAGCACCCCGAGCTCAGGCCGGTAGGTGACCCGGTCCGGCGTGACGAACTCGATGGTCGAGCGGCGCGGACCGGCGTCGAGCACCTCGGCCTCGGCGACACCCATATCGTGTTGAATCGCAATGTCATTGCGCACCGCGCCGGCCACCAGTAACAGCGACTGCAGCGTCGCCAGGGTGACGAGGATCAGCACAGCGATGCGCGCCAGCCGCACCGCGCGGTGCCCTCGAGTGTTCGGGAATTCGCCGCTGCGACCGTGAATGAGGATGCGCCACCAGGCTTTCAGCGCCGTCAACGGCGCCGGCCAGTCGATTCACAGGGCAGCCTTGATCGCGGCGTGCAGTCCGCGCAGCGACGATCGGTCCGCTTTGACCTCCAGCACCCGCATCCCGCCGGCCGGCTCGTCGAGCGCGGCCCCCAGGTCGTCGAGCTCGATCTGCCGGCTGTCGACGTGGTACGCGCGGCACAACGCGCCGACGTCGACGTCATGCGGGGTGCCGAAGACCCGGGCGGAGACGTCGGAGAACCGCGAGTCGCCCTGCTCGAGCAGTTCGAAGATGCCGCCGCCGTTGTCGTTGGACACCACGATGGTCAGATCCGCGGGAACCGGCTCGGTCGGCCCGATCAGCAGGCCGGAGCTGTCGTGAACGAAGGTCAGGTCGCCGATCAGCGCGACGGTCCGCCCGCCGGTCGGGTCATGCCCGAGCGCCGCGCCGATCGCGGTCGACACCGTCCCATCGATGCCGGCGACCCCGCGATTGGAACGCACCTTGATACCGCGGGGGTTCAAGCCGACCAGTGCGACGTCGCGCACCGGATTGGACGCGCCGAGCACCAGCTGGTCGCCGGGTCGCAGCGCGTCGGTCACCGCGGCAGCCACGTGCAGGCCCGTCGTCAACGGGTGCGCCGCGAGCTGCTCGCGTACCGCGGCGAAGGCATGGCCGTTGAGCTCGGCGCAGCGGGCCAGCCATTCGGGGCTCGGCGTGCCGGTGATGACGGCGCGGGTGCCGGTGGCCTGCGAGTTACCCGAGACGTCGGGCCAGCGCGGACCGGTGGTCAACGCGTACACCGGCACCGACGGGTCGGCCAGCAGCGCCGACACCGGCCGGTGCAGGGTGGGCCGGCCCAGCATGATCACCTGCTGCGGGCGCAGCTGCGGCAGCGCCAACGGATGCAGCGGGTTGGCGGCCGGGGGCGCGGTGGGCTCGGCGACGGTCGGCAGCGCGGCCAGCTCCGGCCGCAGACCGGCCCCGTGACCGGCGATGACGACGGTGTTCAGGCTGAGGTCGATGTCCAGCGGCTGATCGAAGCTGACCACCGGGGTGTACGTCCACGGCTTGCCGTCGGGCCGACCCGGCGGGATGGGTCCAGGCTCCAGGTCGGGCACCAGCGGCTCGCGCAGCGGGATGTCGAAATGCACCGGGCCGGCGTTGGCGCTGCGCGCGCCGGTCGCGGCCACCACCACGCGGCAGGTGGCCGATCGCCAGGTCGCGTTGAGTGCTTCCATCCGATCCGGAGCGTCTTCGGCCAACCCGAGGCTGATGGTGGCGCGGACCTGGGTGCCGAAGTAGCCCAGCTGTTCCATGGTCTGGTTGGCGCCGGTGCCGAGCATTTCGTAGGGCCGGTTGGCCGACAGCACGATCAGCGGCACCCGCGCGTAGTTGGCCTCCACCACGGCCGGGCCGAGGTTGGCCACCGCGGTGCCGGACGTCATCGCGACGCACACCGGTGTGCCCGCGGCGATCGCCAGCCCGACGGCGAGAAATCCGGCGGTCCGCTCGTCGATGCGGACGTGCAGTCGTACCCGGCCGGCCCGGTCGGCGTCCTGCAGCGCGAAGGCCAGCGGAGCGTTGCGCGAGCCTGGGCACAACACCACATCGCGGACACCGCCGCGGATCAGTTCGTCGACGACGACGCGGGCCTGCGTCGTCGAGGGATTCACGAGTTCAAGCCTAGTCGGGCGACGATGCGGAGCCTCCGGGTCAGCTGAGGAGCCCGACAGTCAAGCCACGGTGCCGCCTCAGTACCCCATGCTGGCGAAGAACTTCAGCACCGCGGCGTTGACCACCTCGGGCCGCTCCAGGAAGCCGAGATGCCCGGTGTCGGCGATCAGCTGATACTTGCCGCCGGGAATGGCGTCGGCGACCTCTTTGCCCAGGTGCGGCGGCGTCACCACGTCGTCGGCGAAGCCGAGCACCAGCGTCGGCGTGTGGATGCCCCGGTAGGAGGGCAGGTGGTTGCCCTGCGGCGAGATCGAGCCCTGCCGGATGATGCCCGGCGTGATCTTGATCGGCCAGATGGTGAACATGCTGATCCACTCGGCGACGGCCTCGTCGTTGTTGAGCGTCTTCGGCGAAAAGCTCTCCAGCAGCCGGATCTTGGCGTCGTATGCGGTCGGGATCTGCACGCCGGAAGCGGCCAGCTCGTCTTCGGCGGTACGGAAGAACTCGCGCGCCTTGTCCAGCCGTCCGCGGGTGGCCATCAGCACCGTCTGGGTCACCAGATCGGGCCGGGCCAGCATCAGCTCCTGGGCGATGAAGGAACCCATCGACACCGCCACGATGCGCACCGGCCCGATGCCGAGCTGCTCGATCAGTGCCGCGGTGTCGGCGACCATGCTCTCGGTCGTGAACCCGTCGGCGCTCGCGGTCGCGCCGACCCCGCGGTTGTCGAAGGTGATGACGCGGTAACCGGCGTTCAGAAATGCCGGGACCTGATTCAGATGCCAGGTGCGTCCCAGTCCACCGCGTCCGGCGATGAACAGGACGGGCTCCCCCGTCCCGTTGTCGTCGTAAGCCAGGTTGATCACGACGACGAACCTACGCGAATTCGGGCGTTGGCAGTATTTGGCAGCCCGCGGCGTCGAGCTGGCAGCGGGTTCGGGCCTTGACTGTCCACATGACACAACTGGCGCTCAAGCAGGCAACCATCGAATACTCCGAATACGGTCCGCAGGATTCGGCGCATCCGCCGGTGGTGTTCGTCCACGGCGTCTTGGTGGACGGCCAACTGTGGCGCGAGGTCGCCGAGAAGCTCGGTCGCCTCGGCTACCGCTGCATCGTTCCGACCTTGCCGCTGGGCTCACACACCATCCCGGTCAACGACGCCGGCGTGCTGTCTCTGCACGGCGTGGCCGAACTCGTCAACGACGCGATCGCCGCCCTTGACCTGTCCGAGGTGACGCTGGTCGGCAGCGACACCGGCGGCGGCATCTGCCAGCTTGTCGTCGACGCCCACCCGGAGCGGATCGGCCGGCTGGTGCTGACCAACTGCGACGCCTTCGACCAATGCCCGCCGTTCCCGTTCAGCGCGGTGTTCGGCCTGCTTCGCGGTCCCGTCTCGATCAAGGCGATGTTCGCGACGATGCGGCTGGCGGCGCTGCGTAACTCGCCGCTCGGATTCGGCTTGCTGGTCACCCGACCGGATAGCCGGGTGACGGCCGACTGGATCGCGCCCTGCCTGAACGACAGTCGCATCTGCCGCGACCTGGCCGCGCTGTTGCGGCAGATCGCGATCACCGATCTCACCGACGTGGCGACCCGCCTGAACCGGTTCGACAAGCCGGTCACGCTGGTCTGGGGTCAGGCCGACCGGGTCTTCACCCCGAAGCTGGGCAGGCGGCTGGCCGCGGCGTTCGACAACGCCAAGCTGATCGAGGTGCCGGGTGCGCGGACCTTCGTCTCGATGGACGAACCCGACGCGGTGATCGACGCGATCACCGGCTAGCGACGGGCCTTGCTCCGGGTTGCCGACAGCGCGCGGTCCCACAACAACTGCGTGCCCGCTTTGAGCGTTGCCGGTATCGCGGTATTGCGGGCAAGCGACGCGGTGGCGATCGCTTTGGTTTTCGCGGATGCCTTGGACATGTGGCCGGAGTCGAACGGGGGCTGGGGGTCGTATTCGATCCCCAACTGGATGGCTTTCGCGCGGTCTTCGCCGCCGATCTGGCCGGCCAGCCACAACGCCAGGTCGATGCCGGCCGACACGCCGGCGCTGCTGACGATGTTTCCTTCGTGCACCACCCGCTCGTCGCCGACGGCGTTGACGCCCAACGTTTTCAGCAAGCCCAGCACGCTCCAGTGCGAGGTGGCCCGCTTGCCGTCGAGCAAACCGGCGGCGGCCAGGATGAGCGAACCCGAGCACACCGACGTCGTCCAGGTCGCGGTCTGGTGCGCGGTCCGCACCCAGTCCAGCAGCTTCTCGTCGCGGGTGTGTTCGACGGTGGTCATTCCGCCCGGCACCAGAATCACGTCCGGCGATGGGTGTTTCGGCGAACGAGTGGGTGGCGCCGATGACCAGGACATTGGAGTCGGCGGTGATCGGGCCGGGCTCGTGCCAGACGAAGCGGACCTCGGCGTCGGGTAGCCGGTGCAGCACTTCGTAGGGGCCGATGAAGTCCAGCGCGGTGAAACCTGGGTAGACGACGATCGCGATCTGAGTCATACGAATGTCTTCCTGTATTGGTCGGGAGAGATGCCGACGCGTCGAACGAAGTTGCGGCGCATGGTTTCTGCGGTACCGAAGCCGCAGCGGGCGGCGATGGCGACCACGGTGTCGTCGGTCTGCTCGAGTTGTCGACGGGCCGCCTCGGTGCGGACCCGCTCGACGTAGGCGCCGGGCGCTTCGCCAACCTCGTCGGTGAAGACCCGGGTGAAATGCCGGGGGCTCATCGCGGCGAGGCGGGCCAGTTCGTCGATGGTGTGTCCGCCACCGGGTTCGGACTCGACGGCGTCCTGGACGGCGCGGATCGGCTCGCGTTTGGCGCGGGTCACCCAGACCGGCGCCGCGAACTGCGTCTGCCCGCCGGGCCGGCGCAGGTGCATCACCAGATGGCGGGCCACCGTCTGAGCCACCTCGGTCCCGTGATCCTCTTCGACCAACGCCAGCGCCAAGTCGATGCCCGCGCAAACGCCTGCGGCCGTCCACACCGTCGGCGAACTGCGCACGAAGATCGGGTCGGGATCGACATCGATCGCCGGGAATTCGCGCGCCAGATCGTCGGCGTGCGCCCAGTGCGTGGTCGCCCGGCATCCGTCGAGCAGTCCTGCCTGCGCCGCCAGGAAGGCTCCGGTGCACACGGTGACGACCCGGCGGGCCAGCGGCGCCGCGGCGACGATCCAGTCGATCAGCCGCGGGTCACGCTTGTCGGGACGGGTGCCCGGACCGCCCGGCAACACCAGGGTGTCGACGCGTTCCGGCGGGTTGGGCAGGGTGGCGGTGCCGAAGGTCAGCCCGGTCCCGGTGGCCACCGGCTGTCCGTCGAGGGACGCCAGCACCGGCTCGTAGCCGTCTCTGCCCTGGGCGGCCAGCGCCTTCGACGCTCCGGCGAACACATCGAACGGCCCGACCAGATCCAGCGCTTGCACGCCTTGAAAGCCGACGATCAGGACTTTTCGCTTCATAGGGCCAGTGTTGGCGATCAGACCCCATGTCGTCTACGCCATGCACCCCACAGATCAGGACAACAGCGGATAGCAGGCCTTGACCCGCTCGATCCACCACTGTCGCCGCTCCGGCGACGCGGCCAGCGCCTGCAGTCGCGCCGGGTCGGGTGTGACCGGCCCGACCGGCAGGTAGCCGTCTTTCGCCTCGACCGGGTCGGTGATGTCCTCGACGAACAGCCGGCCGGTGCCCAGCCCGCAGGCATGGTTCATATTCGGCAGCGCCGCAGCAGCGGACAGCCCGACAGCGATGCCCACCGCCGAGTCCAGCGCGCTGGAGATCACGACGGGAATGTCGATCTGCGCGGCGATTGCGAGCAACGCCGAAATACCGCCCAGTGGAGCAACTTTCAGCACGGCTATGTCGGCCGCGCCGGCGCGGACCACGGCCAGCGGATCGCCGGCCTTGCGGATGCTCTCGTCGGCGGCGACCGGCACGTCGATCAGCCGTCGCAATTGCGCGAGCTCGTCGACCGTGGCGCACGGCTGCTCGAGGTACTCCAGCGGGCCGAGGGCGCCGGCCGCGGTGACGGCCTCGGCGACAGTCCAGGCGCCGTTGGCGTCGGCCCGCACCGTGGGCACCAGCCCCCGGACCGCATCGACCCGGGCGACGTCGTCGTCGAGGGTCTGTCCGGGTTCGGCAACCTTCACCTTGGCGGTACGTGCGCCAGGGAAGCGGGCCAGGATCTCGGGCACCTGCGCGGCGGGGACGGCCGGGACGGTGGCGTTGACATCAACACGGTTGCGCAGCGGCGGCGGGGGCGTCCGGTAGGCCGAGTCGAGCCCGGCGGCCAACCAGTGCGCGGCCTCGGCGTCGCCGTATTCGAGGAACGCGCCGAATTCACCCCACCCGGCCGGACCGTCGATGAGCGCCAACTCGCGGGTGGTGATGCCGCGGAAGCGCACCCGCATCGGCAGCGAGACGACGTGCAAGCGGTCGAGAAGGTCTGGCAGAGCTGGGGTCACGACGCGTAGACCTGGCGGCCGGCCAGGAATGTCGCGCGGACCTCCAAGTCGGCGATGTCCGCCGGCGGCACCGCGCGCGGATCCGCCGACAGCACCACCAGGTCGGCATACTTTCCGACCTCCAGCGAGCCGGTGATGTCGTCGGAAAACAGCTGCCAGGCCGCGTCGATGGTCTGCGCCCGGATCGCCTGCTCGACGGTCAGGCACTCCTCGGGACCGAGCACCCGCCCGCTGGGCGCGATGCGCGTGACCGCGACGCTGATGTTGCGCAGCGGCTCCTCGGGCGTCACCGGCGGATCATTGTGCAGCGAGATGCGCATCCCGGTCGCGACCGCGGAACCTGCTGGCATCCAACGGGATCCACGCTCCTCGCCGAACAGCCCGTCGACGATGACGTCACCCCAGTAATGGATCTGGTCGACGAAGATGCTGCAGGTGACGCCGAGGTCGTGGGCGCGCTGCAACTGCTCGGGCCGGATCGCGCCGACGTGTTCGAGGCGCAGCCGGTGGTCGTCGCGCGGGTTGCGTTGCAGCGCTTGCTCATACACGTCGAGGATGGTGTCTACTCCGGCGTCGCCCTGCACATGACAGGCCATCGGCCAGCCCAGCGGGTAATAGGCATCGACGATCTCGGTGAGCTGTTCGGCGGTGTAGTTGGCGTGGCCGCAGGAACCCGGCGTCACGCCGATCGTCCGGGTGGCCGCGGTGTCGAGGTAGGGGAACGACAGCGCGATGTTGCCGATCCACGGGGAACCGTCCACCCAGATCTTGATGCCGACCTGCCGCAGCAAGTCGTCGCCGTCGCCGGGGGTGGCGTCGGTCTTCATCTGCGGGTTGGAGATTTCGTAGGTGCGCAGCCGTACCGGCAGCTTGCCGCGCAACACCTCGAGCATCGGCCGCAGCGATGGGTCGAACGCCATTTCCGAGCAGGTGGTCAGGCCGGCCCGATTGAGCCGGGCGCACTCGGCCAGCAGCATCGCCGGGTAATCGCTTGGCTCGATAGCCCCGTTGAGCAGCGGAAACACCGCACCCGTTTCTTCGGCGGTGCCGTCGAGGTCGCCGTTGGCGTCGTGGCCGTATTTGGCGCCCTTGGGGTCGGCGGTGTCACGGGTGAGGCCGGCCCGCTGGGCGGCGCGCGAATTGAAGTAGGCCTTATGCCCGGAGTTGTGGATGATCACCAGCGGATCGTCGGGTGCGATCTCGTCCAGCCAGCTCAGCGTCGGCTCCGGCAGGCCGTCCTGCAGCAGCGGATCCCAGCCGTTGAGGTAGGCGCCATCCGGGCCGCGCCGGGCCACCTCGCGGCGAACCGCGTCGACGACATCGCCTGCGTCGCGCAGGGTGACCGGCCGGATGTCGACCAGCCGATCGGACAGCGCGATCGCCTCCATCAGCGGATGCCCGTGCGCCTCAATGAAACCCGGCATCACGCAGCCGTCGCCGAGGTCGATGGTCTGGGTGTCGGGGCCGATGAATTCGCCCACTTCGGCGCGGCTACCGACCGCGACGATCCGGCCGTCTGCGAAGGCCAGCGCCTCAGCGTTGGGCCGCGCGTCGTCGACGGTCAGCACGGTTCCGTACATGACGACATCTGCGGCGGCCATGGGGTCGAATCCTAATGATGATGTGGGTATCTGAGGGGGTGGCAGACACAAATTGCAACACGTTCTAGTCTGGCCGTATGAGTGACGACCTGTTGCGCAATCCGACCCACAACGGCCACCTGCTCGTCGGCGCGCTGAAGCGCCACAAGAACCGGCCGGTGCTGTTCCTCGGCGACACCACGCTCACCGGTGGTCAGCTGGCCGAGCGGATCAGCCAATACATCCAGGCGTTCGACGCGCTGGGCGCCGGCACCGGCGTCACCGTCGGCCTGCTCGCGCTCAACCGCCCCGAGGTGCTGATGATCCTCGGCGCCAGCCAGACTCAGGGCTATCGGCGCACTGCGCTGCACCCGCTGGGCTCACTCGACGATCACGCCTATGTGCTGTCCGACGCCGGCGCCACCGCGCTGATCATCGACCCCAACCCAATGTTCATCGAGCGCGCGCTGGGCCTGCTGGACAAGGTCGACTCGCTCAAGCAGATCCTGACCATCGGCCCGGTTCCCCAGGAGCTGAAAGGACTTGGAGATCGAGCTGTCGACCTGAACGCCGAGGCCGCGAAGTACTCCCCGCAGCCGATCACCGTCGCCGACCTGCCGCCCAGCCACGTCGGCGGCCTGACCTACACCGGCGGCACCACCGGCAAACCCAAGGGCGTCATCGGTACCACTGGAAACATCGCCACGATGACGCAGATCCAGCTCGCCGAATGGGAGTGGCCCGAGCACCCGCGGTTCCTGATGTGCACGCCGCTGTCGCACGCCGGTGCCGCGTTCTTCACGCCGACCGTGGTCAAGGGCGGCGAGATGGTGGTGCTGGGCAAGTTCGACCCGGCCGAGGTGCTGAAAGTCATTGAAGAGCAGAAGATTACGGCGACCATGCTGGTCCCGTCGATGCTCTACGCGTTGATGGACCACCCGGATTCCAAAACCCGCGACCTGTCGTCGCTGGAAACGGTGTACTACGGCGCATCGGCGATCAACCCGGTCCGCCTGGCCGAGGCGATCAAGCGGTTCGGCCCGATCTTCGCCCAGTACTACGGGCAGTCCGAGGCGCCGATGGCGATCACCTACCTGGCCAAGACCGACCACGACGAAAAGCGGCTGACGTCCTGCGGACGCCCGACCCTGTTCTCCCGGGTAGCGCTGCTCGGCGATGACGGCCAGCCCGTCCCGCAGGGCGAACCGGGCGAAATCTGCGTCGCCGGGCCACTTTTGGCTGGCGGCTACTGGCATCTGCCCGAAGCGACCGCCGATACCTTCAAAGACGGTTGGCTGCACACCGGCGACATGGCCCGCGAGGACGAGGACGGTTTCTACTTCATCGTCGACCGGGTCAAGGACATGATCGTGACCGGTGGCTTCAACGTGTTCCCCCGCGAAGTGGAAGACGTCATCGCCGAGCATCCGTCGGTGGCACAGGTCTGCGTGGTCGGCACGCCGGACGACAAGTGGGGCGAGGCCGTTACCGCCGTGGTGGTGCTGCGCGAGGACGCGGCGAGCGACGACGATGCCGTCGAGAAGATGACCGCCGAGGTTCAGTCGGCGGTCAAGGACCGCAAGGGTTCGGTGCAGTCACCCAAACGCGTGGTTATCGTCGACGCGCTGCCGTTGACCGGGTTGGGCAAGCCGGACAAGAAGGCCGTGCGCGCGCAGTTCTGGGAAGGCGCCGGCCGGGCCGTCGGCTAGCGCTCGGGCCCGAGCGCCCAGTGTGCGGCTGGACGCACACTCGTGGCTCAATGTGCGGCTGGACGCACACTCGGCCGGGTCGGGACGGGCTACAGCCCGACACCACCGACTTTGTCGATGCGGATGTGGGTGACGTATCCGGGCGGCGCATCTTTCGGCGGGAACTGCTCGGGATCGAGCAGCACCTCTGACAGGCTCACGAGCAACTCGGGAGCGCCGCCCTCCTCGATCCGCGCGGTCCCGTCGATCGAAAGGTACGGCCGCAGCTGCCTGTTCACGTCGCCGGGAAATGCGATCGTCACGGCGACCCGAGGATCGCGGCGGATGTTGCGGACCTTCTTGTGCTCACCGAGATGCGCGGTGACCAACTCGTCGCCGTCAGGACCGGACCGCAGGGCGACCCAGACCAGCGATACCTGCGGGCTGCCATCGGGGTTGAGCGTCACCAGGGTGGCGTCGACGCCGTCCCCGATGAGCTCACGCGCCGCGTCGTTGAGTGTCATGCCTGCATCTAACACCGCAGGCGCCGATTGATTCCCTCAACGAGTTGACGCGCCGGCCACCAACAGGTCGAGTAAGCGACCGGTCTGCTCGGGCGAACCGCTGGCCAGGAAGATGCCGATCAGGCTGGACACCACATCGTCGGCCTGCACGTCGGATCGCAGGCTGCCGTCGTCGGCGCCGGCCCGCAGCAGCAGTTCGACGGCGCCGGCGATGCTGGCGCGAGTGTCGTTGGGCCGCATGGCACCTGAGTCGAACATCGCGTGCAGCGACTCGGCCATGCCACGCTTGGCGGCCACGAAGCTGGCGTAGCGGTCCATCCATCGACGCAGCGCCGTCCTGGGCGGATATCGCGTGAGCAGTTTCGCGGCGGCCCCGGCCACTTCGGCGAGCTCGGTCCGGTAGATCGCCTCGACCAGCGCCTCCCGGTTGGGGAAATGGCGGTACAGCGTGCCGATCCCCACCCCGGCGTCGCGGGCGATCGATTCCAGCGACACCGGCTTGCCGTCCGCGGCGGCGAAAGCCGCGGTCGCGACCTCGAGCAGCTTCTCCCGATTGCGGCGCGCGTCGGAGCGTTCACGTCCAGCCAAAGCGGAGGAACCTCCGTTTCTGCTACAGTCGGGCAAACGGAGGGACCTCCGCATTTCCACCAGTGTCTCACGATGGGAGCACCATGACAGGCAAGCCAGGCGGCAGCGGTCGGATCGGCACGAGCACCGTGGCCCGGGTCGGCTACGGCGCCATGCAACTCTTCGAGCCGGCGCCCAACGACGCGACCGCCGTGCTGCGTCGCGCAATTGAGCTGGGCGTCAACCACATTGACACGGCGTCGTTCTACGGCCCCGGCGAAGTGAACCGCCGGATCCGCGCTGCGCTGGAGCCCTACCCCGAGGATCTCGTCATCGTCAGCAAGGCCGGCGCGCGCTTCACCGGCGACGAACCGGTGCCCCTGGCCGCCGCGCAGAAGCCCGCCGAACTGCGCGCCGCTGTCGAAGACGACTTGAGCCAACTAGGCCTCGAACAGATACCTGTGGTCAACCTTCGCCGGATGGATCTGGGGCCGGGCGTGCAGGCCGAAGGCGACCAGGTCGTCGACCTCGACGACCAGCTGGCCGAGATGATCGCGCTGCGCGACGAGGGCAAGATCGGCGGCATCGGGATCAGCAGTGTGCCGTTGGAAATCCTGCAGCGCGCGCTACCGGCGGGCATCGTCTGCGTGCAGAACGCCTACAGCCTGCTCGACCGTTCTCAAGAGGCGATGCTGGATGTTTGTAAAGCCGAAGACATCGCTTGGGTGCCGTATTTCCCACTCGGATCGGCGTTCCCCGGCTTCCCGAAGGTGGCCGACAACCCGGTGGTGATCGACATCGCCGGCGAACTCGATGTCTTGCCGGCGCAGGTCGGGCTGGCCTGGCTGCTGGCGCACGCGCCGAACGTCCTGCTGATCGCGGGCACGAAGTCGATCGGCCATCTCGAGGAGAACCTCGGTGCGGGCGACGTCGTCCTGAACGCCGACCAGATCGCGCGCCTGGATGCCGTTACTGCGCCGGGAGCCGACCCGTTCCCGCACGGCATCGAGAGGTTCGTCGACCACAGCTGACGAGTACGGTCGGCCTATGAGCAAATCGGTCCGGCCACCGTGGTGGCTCAAACCGGCCAACAAGCTTTTCATCCGGATGTCGCGGCTGGGCCTGAATTTCGGCGGTGAAGGCCCAGTCGTGCTGACGGTGTCCGGCCGCACGTCGGGACGTGCGCGGTCGACCCCCGTCACGCCGATGACGGTCGGCGGCCGGGAGTACGTGGTGGCGGGATTTCCCGGTGCCGACTGGGTGGCCAATGTCCGGGCCGCCGGTGAGGCCACGGTGGCCCGTGGTCGCAGTGTTCGGCGGGTGAAGATGGTCGAGTTGTCCGCTGACGACTCCCGCCCGTTGCTGCGGGCGTTCCCCGAAAAGGTGCCCACCGGTGTCGGCTTCATGAAACGGGCCGGCCTGGTCACCGACGGACGGCCGGACGAATTCGAGGCACTGGCCGGCCGGATCGCGGTCTTTCGACTGGACGGAATCCAATAACATTGTCTGACAATCCTTTTCACGCCGAGCAGTGGAAGCCGGTCGACGGGTTCGCTGATCTGACCGACATCACCTACCACCGCCACGTCACCGATGCGACCGTGCGGGTGGCTTTCAACCGGCCCGAGGTGCGCAACGCGTTTCGGCCGAGCACCGTTGACGAGCTCTACCGCGTGCTCGATCACGCCCGGATGTGGCCCGATGTCGGAGTGGTGCTGCTGACCGGAAACGGTCCGTCGGCGAAGGACGGCGGCTGGGCGTTCTGCTCCGGCGGCGATCAGCGCATCCGCGGCCGCAGCGGCTACCAGTACGCCGCCGGTGAGACGGCCGACACCGTCGATGCCGCAAGGGCCGGGCGGTTGCACATCCTGGAAGTCCAGCGGCTGATCCGGTTCATGCCCAAGGTGGTGATCTGCGTGGTCAACGGCTGGGCCGCGGGTGGCGGGCACAGCCTGCACGTGGTCTGCGACCTGACCCTGGCCAGCCGCGAGCACGCGCGGTTCAAGCAGACCGACGCCGACGTCGGCAGCTTCGACGGCGGCTACGGCAGCGCATACCTGGCCCGGCAGGTCGGCCAGAAGTTCGCCCGCGAGGTCTTCTTCCTGGGCCGGCCGTACACCGCCGAGCAGATGCATCAGATGGGCGCCGTCAACGCCGTCGTCGCCCATGCCGAGCTGGAGACCGAAGCCATCCAGTGGGCAGCCGAGATCAATGCGAAATCGCCTCAGGCGCAAAGGATGCTGAAATACGCCTTCAATCTGCTCGACGACGGGCTGGTGGGCCAGCAGTTGTTCGCCGGAGAGGCCACCCGACTCGCCTACATGACCGACGAGGCCGTCGAGGGCCGCGACGCATTCCTGGAAAAGCGACCGCCCGATTGGACCCCCTTCCCGCGCTACTTCTAGGCCGCCGCCCGTCGATCTCGCACGCAAGCCCGCCGCCTAGACTTCCGACCTGTGAGTTGGAACCCGCTTCGACTATTGGCCGAGCAGATCACGCTGACCTCGATGCGCCCGCCGCTGGCAGGACGTCTGCCTAGGCCGGGCGCCACCCGCATCGACCTGGCCGGCAAGCGCGTCGTACTCACCGGAGCCTCATCCGGGATCGGCGAATGCGCCGCCGAGCAGTTCGCCCGCCGCGGCGCCAAGGTGGTCGCGGTGGCCCGCCGTCAGGATCTGCTGGACGAAGTGGTCGGCCGGATCACCGCCAACGGCGGCGACGCGATCGCCATCCCCTGCGATCTGTCCGACCTCGACGCGGTCGACGCCCTGGTCGCCGACGTCGAAGAGCGACTCGGCGGGGTGGACATCTTGATCAACAACGCCGGCCGGTCCATCCGGCGCCCGCTGGCCGAGTCGCTGGAACGCTGGCACGACGTCGACCGGACCATGGTGCTCAACTACTACTCGCCGCTGCGACTGATCCGCGGCATCGCGCCCGGCATGCTGGAGCGCGGCGACGGGCACATCATCAACGTCGCGACCTGGGGCGTGTTCAGCGAGCCGTCGCCGCTGTTCGCGGTCTACAACGCCTCGAAGGCGGCGCTGTCAGCGGTCAGCCGGGTGATCGAAACCGAGTGGGCGACAAAGGGTGTGCACTCGACGACGCTGTACTACCCGCTGGTGGCCACCCCGATG
This sequence comes from uncultured Actinomycetota bacterium, assembly GCA_963750885.1. Classification (GTDB taxonomy): domain Bacteria; phylum Actinomycetota; class Actinomycetes; order Mycobacteriales; family Mycobacteriaceae; genus Mycobacterium. Next base: position 46,700 of record CAVVSN010000023.1, on the reverse strand, counting down.
ATCGCGCCGACCAAGGAATACCGGGGAATCCCGGCGCTGACCTCCGAGGAGGCCGCGGGCTGGATGATCACCGCGGCGCGCACCCGCCCGGTCCGGATCGCGCCGCGGATGGCGATCGCCGCGCAGGCCATCGACACCGTCGTTCCGGGCCTGGCGACCACGGCAATCAGGCGACAGCGACTCCAACCCAATAATCCCGACGCGTGATAGACACGACGGCATGGAGATTCTCGCCAGTCGGATGCTGTTTCGGCCGGCGGATTACCAGCGATCGCTGACCTTCTACCGCGATCAGATCGGTCTGGCGATCTTCCGTGACTACGGCGCGGGCACGGTGTTCTTCGCGGGCCAGTCGCTGATCGAGCTGGCCAACCACGGCGCTGAGGAGAGATCCGCCGTGCCGTTTCCCGGCGCGCTGTGGCTGCAGGTTCGCGACGTCAGCGCGACTCAGGCCGAACTGGAGGGCAGAGGCGTCGAGATCGCCCGCGAAGCCCGCCAGGAGCCGTGGGGGCTGCACGAAATGCATGTGATCGATCCCGATGGCGTGCTGCTGATCTTCGTCCAGATTCCGCCGGAACATCCGCTGCGCCGCGATACCCGCGGTTAACGCGATGAGCTGGCAGGTTAACCCCAGACGAACATCTGACGACTACTGCGAAATACCTTTGATTTGCGACGTTGTTCTTTCGACAACTGCACCCACCTACCTACAGAATTAGGCCCGTGAATCTTCAGCTGTTCCTTCTGATCATTGTCGTGATCACCGCCCTCGCATTCGATTTCACGAACGGCTTTCACGACACCGGCAATGCGATGGCCACGTCCATCGCCAGTGGCGCGCTCAAGCCGAAGCAAGCGGTGACGCTGTCGGCGGTGTTGAACCTCGCAGGAGCGTTCCTGTCCACTGCCGTCGCCGGGACAATCGCCAAAGATCTGGTCAACGGTCACCTGGTGACGCTGCAGCTGGTGTTCGCCGGACTGGTCGGTGGGATCGTCTGGAACCTGCTGACCTGGCTGCTGGGTATCCCGTCGAGCTCGTCGCACGCCCTGGTCGGCGGCATCGTCGGGGCCATGATCGCGGCGGCCGGCGCGCACGGCGTGATCTGGACTGGCGTGGTGTCCCGCGTGTTGATTCCGGCCCTGGTGTCGGTGCTGTTGGCCGGGATCGTCGGTGCGGTGGGCACCTGGCTGGTGTACCGGATCAATCGCGGTGTCCCGGAGGAGCGCAGCGAGACTGCGTTCCGTCGCGGTCAGATCTTCTCGGCGTCGCTGGTCTCGCTGGCACACGGCACCAACGACGCGCAGAAGACGATGGGCGTGATCTTCCTGGCGCTGATCTCCTACGGCGCCGTCAGCCGGACCGATTCGCTGCCGCCGTTCTGGGTGATCTTGGCCTGCGCGTGCGCGATGGCGGCGGGCACCTACACCGGCGGCTGGCGGATCATCCGCACCATGGGCAAGGGCCTCGTCGAGATCAAGTCGCCGCAGGGCATGGCCGCTGAATCCTCTTCTGCGGTCATCATTCTGCTGTCCGCACAGTTCGGCTACGCGCTGTCCACCACGCAGGTGGTCACGGGTTCGGTACTCGGTAGCGGCGTCGGCAAGCCCGGCGCCGAGGTGCGCTGGAGCGTCGCCGGCCGGATGGCGACCGCCTGGCTGATCACGCTGCCCGCGGCCGGCCTGGTCGGGGCCGTCACGTACTGGGTGACCCACGGGATCGGCGGCTACGCCGGCGCGACCGTTGGCTTCCTCTTGCTGGCAGCCGCAGCCGGGGCCATCTACGTGCAGTCGCGCAAGACCAAGGTCGACCACAACAACGTCAACGCCGAGTGGAAGGGCGACCTGACCGCCGGGCTCGACGAGCACGGCAAGCCCGGCATCGCAGGCTCTCCCTTCCGCGACGGCGAAGTTTCCGGCGCCACCGCCCACACCGCCGAAGCAAAGAAAGCAGGCACGCTATGAACCACTGGTTCAACTACGAAGCCTCGCTGAAGATCCTGATCTTCGGCCTGCTGCTGGGCAGCGGCCTGCCCGTACTGTTCGCCCTCGGGGTCCGAGCGGGCTCCGCCGGTGCCGGCGTCCAAGGGTCCAACGGCGCGGCGGTCGCGCACAAGAACCCGGCTTTGACCGCCCTCAGCTACGCGCTGTACGCACTGGCGCTGACCGCGGTCGTCATCGGGGTGCTGTACGTGGCTCGCGAGTTCATCGGAGCGCATACCGGTCTTTACATCCTTGGAGCCAAGCCCGCGTAGCATCGGAATCTAATTCCGTTTCTAGGCGTAGCGACAGTTCAGCGGGGGAATTGCACAACCGTGAACCGATTTTTGACCTCAGTGGTCGCGTGGCTGCGCGCGGGCTACCCAGAAGGCATCCCACCGACCGACTACATACCGGTGCTCGCATTGCTGTCTCGGCGGCTGAGCAACGACGAGGTCAAGGTGGTCACCCGTGACCTGATCGCACGAGGCGACTTCGATCACGTCGACATCGGCGTGCTGATCACCCAGATCACCGATGAATTGCCGACTCCGGACGACGTCGAGCGGGTGCGGGAACGGCTGGCCGCCAAGGGATGGCCGCTGGAAGACGACCGCCACGGCGAGGAAACCATATAGCCGTCCTGCGGGCTTTCGCCGTGGCGCACGGCTCCTCGGCCGGCCCGCTGTTGGCCGCCCTGGACGACGTCCTGCACGGCCGCTCCCCCGCCCTGCTGCCCGTGCCGGACGGGGTCGACCGTTCCGCGTTGGAAGCCCTGCGGGTCGACGAGGAGATCGACGACGACGTGGCTCTGGTGGTGACGACGTCGGGCACCACCGGCACACCCAAGGGCGCGTTGCTCACCGCTGCCGCGCTGACCGCCAGTGCGGTGGCAACCCACGACCGGCTGGGCGGGCCGGGCCGCTGGCTGCTGGCCCTGCCGTCGTTTCACATCGCCGGAATCCAGGTGCTGGTACGCAGCCTGCTGGCCGGCGAGGTCCCGGTCGAGCTGGACGTGTCGGCGGGCTTCGACGTCGGCCAGTTGCCCTCAGCCGTACAGCAACTCGGCCCGGGTCGACGCTATTCCTCGCTCGTCGCCACGCAGTTGGCCAAAGCGCTCGACGATCCCGCCGCCGCTGAGGCACTCGCCGACCTGGACGCGGTGCTGATCGGCGGCGGCCCAGCCCCGCGACCGGTCCTCGACGCCGCGGCGGCCGCCGGTGTCACCGTGGTCCGCACCTACGGGATGAGCGAGACCGCCGGCGGCTGCGTCTACGACGGCGTCCCACTCGACGGCGTCACGCTTCGCATCGACGACGGCCGAATCGTGCTCGGCGGCCCGACATTGGCCAAGGGCTATCGCAATCCGCCCGACCCCGACCCCTTCGCCGAAGCCGGCTGGTTTCGGACCGACGACATTGGCGTCGTTGGCGATTCAGGATTGCTCACAGTTCTGGGCCGCGTCGACGACGCGATCAGCACCGGCGGGTTGACGGTGTTGCCGCAGCCGGTGGAAGCCGCGCTGCGAACCCATCCCGCGGTCGCCGACTGCGCGGTGTTCGGGTTGGCCGACGAGCGACTGGGCCAGCGGGTGGTCGCAGCCGTGGTGCTGGCCAGCGGGTCCGCCGCACCCACACTCGACACGCTGCGGGCCCACGTCGCGCGCACATTGGATCAGACCGCCGCGCCCCGCGAGCTGCATATCGTGGGCGCCTTGCCGATGCGCGGCATCGGCAAGGTCGACCGCTCGGCGTTGATACAGCTGGCCAGCGCACGTCGGATGACATAATGCCCTGGTGAACCGGCCCGCAGGTATGGCGTGAGCATGATGCATCGCCACATCATTGTCAGCGGTGACGACGCACTGGCGACGACGATCGCCGACGAGCTGAAAAACGCCGGCGCCACGGTTGTCCGACTGGTCACCGGCGACGCATCCGAGGCGGGCGTCGCCCGCGAACTCACCCTGGCCGAGGTGTCCCATGCCCTGGCTGTCGTCTGCGCCGGCGATGACGACGCGGTAAATCTCGAAATCGCTTTGCTCGCAAGAAAAGCCAACCCGAACGTGCGGGTGGTATCGCGGGTGGCCAATGACGTGCTGCGCGAGGCGGTCGCCAACGACAACGGCCCCGGTGCGATCTTCGACGTCGCCGAACTCGCCGCCCCGGCGGTGGTCGAAGCCTGTCTGTCGCAGGACACCCACGACTTCGACGCGGCCGGGCTGACTTTCGTCGTCTCGGGCACTACGGCGTCTCGCGAGGCCACTCTGCGCGAGCTGTACGGCGACCTGGCACCGGTGGCAGTCATTCACGGCGAGGACTCCCCCACCCCCGGCGAGTTGGACATCTGCCCCGGCCGGGATCAGCGGGTGCACGCCGGTGACTGGGCGATGATGATCGGCACCGCCGACGAGTTGGCCGCGCGGGGCATTCGGATCCCGAGCAAGTCGCGATCGCGGTCGCGCAGGACGTTCTTCCGGCGTGTTGTCGACGTTGTTCGCGGTGTGGTCAACGACTTCAACCCGACGTTCTATCCGGTCGTCGGCGCCACGTTGGTGGTCCTGGTGAGCGCAACGTTCATCCTGCGCTTCGGCTACCGTCCCCCACCCAAGATGGGCTGGGTCGACGCGTTCTATTTCACCGTCGAAACGATGACCACCACCGGGTACGGCGACTTCAGCTTCGTCAACCAGCCCACCTGGTTGCGCACCTTCTCCACGCTGCTGATGTTCAGCGGCGTCACCACTACTGCCCTGCTGGTCTCGTTTGTCGCCGACGTATTGCTTTCGCGCCGTTTCGTTTTCGCCTCGTCACGCCCTCGGGTCGGACATCTGCGCAATCACATAGTCGTGGTCGGGCTCAGCGGCCTGGGCATCCGCGTGGTCCAGGACCTGACCGCCGCCGGACACGATGTCGCGGTGATCGAACAGGACGAGGACAACCGCTTCCTGTCCGCGGTGCGAGCACTCGACGTGCCGGTCATTTTCGGTGACGCCACCCTGCGCCAGACGCTGCAAGCCGCCCGGGTCGATCGCGCGCGTGCCATCGCGGTGCTGACCCGCAACGACATGATCAACATCGAAACCGGCATCGTGCTGACCGAGATGCTCGGCACCAAGACGGCGACCCGGAAGCACTGGACCGCGATCCCGCTGGTGCTGCGGGTGTACGACCGCACGCTCGGCTTTGCGGTGGCGCAGCGGTTCGGTTTCGAGAACGTTCGCTCCACCGTCGAACTGGCGGTGCCGTATTTCATCGGCGCCGCGATCGGCCTGCAGGTGCTGGGTACGTTCTCGGTGGGCCAGAGCTCGTTCGTGGTCGGCGGCATGCAGGTCGCCGCCGGCAGCGAGCTGGACGGGCTGCGGATGTTCGAGCTGTCCACCCAGGCTCGGGTCATCGCGATCGTGACGTCCAACGGGCTGCTCAAGCTGCACCCGCGACGCGACTCGCGGTTGCACGCCGACGACACCGTCTACCTGGTCGGCCCTTACCGCGAGCTGATCGACACGCTGCGACGGGGACGACCGCCGCGGCAGGCGAGCGTCGACGACGGTCGCAAGCCGGCGTCGAAAGCCGGCTGACTCCTACCCCTCGTCGAACGGGAGCGGCATCCCGGTGTGCGACAGGCACTCTTGGCAGGTGTGCTCGGTACCGACCCGGCCGACGGCGTCGCGAACGAGCTTCTTGAACGGCTCGATGTTCTTCGCGAACACATCGATGACCTCGTCGACCTTCACCCCGCCACCCGTCTCGATGCCGGCGTCCAGATCGGTCACCAAAGCGATTGCCGCATAGCATATCTCGAGCTCCCGGGCGAGCGCCGCCTCCGGGTAGCCGGTCATGTTGATCAGGGTGAAACCCGCGGAGGCGAACCACCGGCTCTCCGCGCGCGTGGAAAACCGCGGCCCCTCGATGACGACCATCGTGCCGCCGTCCACGACGTCGGGCAGCCCGGTGGCCGCGGCGCGCAACGTCGGGCAGTAGGGGTCGGCGAAGGACACATGTGCCGCGCCGGAATCGAAGTACGTGTCGGCGCGATGACGGGTGCGGTCCACCAGTTGATCGGGCACGACGATCGCTCCCGGCCCATGGTCGGCCGTCAGGCTGCCGACCGCGCACGGCGCGAAGACCTGCCGGACCCCCAGCGCGCGCAGCGCCCACATGTTGGCTTGGTAGGGCACCTTGTGCGCGGGATACCGATGGTCGACGCCGTGGCGGGGCAGGAAGGCCACCTCATGGTCGCCGATCGGAGCCAACCGTGACGGGACCGCTGGGTTCGCCGAACGGCGTGTCCAGGCTGACGCTGCGGGCGGCCGAGTCGAAGAAGCTGTAGAAGCCGCTGCCGCCAATCACTCCAAGCATCTACGCCGCTCCTCCTCATCGCTCGCTCTGCATCGTCACCGGCGGGCATCTGCTCATTGTCGTGCACGCGTGGAACGATCACAGGGTGGCCAGTCTTTCGCAGTGGATCGCCGGTGCGCGACCGCGAACCCTCCCCAACGCCATCGCCCCCGTCATCGCCGGCACCGGCGGCGCTGCCTGGCTGCATTCCGCCGTCTGGTGGAAGGCGCTGCTGGCGTTGGCCGTCGCGCTCGCGCTGATCATCGGGGTCAACTTCGCCAACGACTACTCCGACGGCATCCGCGGCACCGACGACAACCGGGCCGGACCGCTGCGACTGGTCGGCTCGCGATTGGCGGCACCGCGGTCGGTGCTCACGGTGGCGCTGACCAGCCTGGCCGTCGGCGCGGCCGCCGGGCTGGCGCTCGCGCTGACGAGTGCGCCGTGGCTGATCGCGGTCGGCGCGCTGTGCATCGCCGGGGCCTGGCTCTACACCGGGGGCTCGAAGCCCTACGGCTATGCGGGTTTTGGCGAAGTCGCGGTGTTCCTGTTCTTCGGTTTGGTGGCGGTGCTGGGCACTCAGTTCACCCAGGCGTTGCGGGTCGACTGGGTCGGTGTGGTGCTGGCGGTGACGACTGGAGCGCTGTCGTCGGCGGTGTTGGTGGCCAACAACCTACGAGACATCCCGACTGACGCCGAGTCCGGCAAGATCACGCTGGCAGTGCGGTTGGGCGACAAGGGCACACGCATCTTCTATCAAGCGCTGCTGGCGGTTGCGGCCGCGCTGACGTTGGCGCTGGCCGCAGCGACGCCGTGGTGTGCGCTGGGCCTGCTGGCCACCCCATTGGCGGTACGGGCCGCGAAGCCGGTGCGTACCGGGCAGACCGGCCCGGCGCTGATCCCGGTGCTGCGCGACACCGGTCTGACGATGCTGGTCTGGTCGATCGCGGTGGCGGCGGCGTTGGCTGACGGCCTAGCCGGGCGTGATGCCGACTGTGCAGCTTCGGCGATCCGCACCCATAACCCGCACACTCGGCGAGTGACGGCCGGCGGGTCTTCGCCGCGGAGCCGGGCCTGCAGCTGCTCGCGGTCGTGGCGACGGCGCGCAGTGACCTGCTCGAGGCCGGCGGTGGCCCGTCGCCGCAGCGGGGCGAACAACCACATGCCCAGCGGCATGCGCGATGACCAAAGCGAACAACAGCGCGACAACGATCGGAAACTCGTGCACGCCAAGGGCCCGACCGATTCCATAGATGACCGCCGCGAGTGCGGCCACCAAAGCCAACCGGGCGATGACGTACAGGAAAACACTGGCAATCGCGCGGCCGGCCGAGCTCTGTCCGTTTGGCACAGTGCGAGCCTAGGTCGCCGCGTATATTCAGACCAAGGAGGTGTTGAGTGCTGTACCTGCTCCTGGTCTTACTTCTCGGATCGCTGGTCTACGTCGGTTGGCGCGCGGCCCGCGCACAGATCAACCGCCCGAAGAGCCGCGTCATCGGACCCGACGACGATCCGGATTTCTTGTGGCGATTGACCCACGGTGACAACAATCCGCGCTAGCTCTAGATGAAGTGCTCGTTGGACCGGCGCTGATCGGTCGGAAAGCCATCTGCGACAACGGCTGCCAGCTCGATGAGCGCTTCCCGGGTATCCCGCCTCAGCAGGTCCAGATCGATCTCGGCGCCTTCTTCGAGATGCGGGTCGAACGGCACCAAACGCACTGCGCGGCAACGTCTTGAGAAGTGATCGACCACTTTCTGCATGTCGACCTTGCCGGATCGTGGCCGCACTGCGTTGATCACCGCGATCGAATTGCTGACGAGGTCTTCATGACCATGCGCGTCGAGCCAGTCCAAGGTTGCCGAGGCGCTGCGGGCACCGTCGATCGAACCGGAGCTGACCACGACAAGCGCGTCGGCCTTGTCCAGCACCGACGTCATCGCGGAGTGCAAAAGTCCGGTGCCGCAGTCGGTGAGCACCAGACCGTAGAACCGCTCGAGGATCTCCAGCGTCTGCGCGTAGTCGTCGCCGCTGAAGGCCTCTGACATCGCCGGATCACTTTCGGACGCAAGCACTTCCAGTCGGCTGCGACCCTGTGAGGTGTAGCTGCGGACGTCGCTGTAGCGCTCGATGCCCTCGGCGTCGCGCAGCAGATGCCGCACGGTGGCCGGGGTCTCCAGCGGCACCTTCTGGCTCAGCGTGCCGCGGTCGGGGTTGGCGTCGACGGCCACCACCCGGTCGCCCCGGATCGAGGCGAACGTCGCGCCCAGCGTGGCGGTGATGGTGGTCTTGCCCACGCCGCCCTTCAACGACAGCATCGCGATGCGGTAGCACCCGCGCAGCGGCCTGTTCACCTGGACGGTCAGGTCGTTGTAGCGGATCGTCCGCGGGCTCTCGCCGACGTTGATCAGCTGACCCGACAGGCGATACAGCAAGCCGGCGCCAGCCCTCCGACGGCGCCGGCTTGACCTGACGCAGCAGCGTGCTGGTGGACAACTCCGGGTACCGCGACGGCGGCAGGTTCGGCTGCGGGGGTCCGGCCTCCGGCGACCGGGGGCGGGCCGCCGTAGTTGCCGTAGACCCGGCGAGGCGCATCCGCGGACTCGACGACTCGGGGCAGTCCCTGGTACGGCGTCTCGGCCCAGGCGCGCGGTTCGACGCGGGTCTCCGGCAGCGGCGCGTTCTGCGTCGAGTTGTCGCCGAATCGGCGCTCGGTGCGGAATCCGGCGAATGCCCGGGTCGCCGGCTCGGGGGCCGGTGGCGGTGGCGGTGGCGGCGCGTGCGGCGGCAGTTCGGTCGTCGGATGGTCTCCGCGACGGCCGGCGTTCGCGTCGTACGGCGGATGGTCAGACACGTGAAAAATCCCCTCGTTGCAATACTCGGGCCGAACAGTCCTTTCGATCGAACATATCGCAGCGTCGACCGAAGGCCTCTGAGCTGCGGTTATCCCACTCCGGCGTAGGAATGCAGGCCGACGGTGACCAGGTTGACGAAGAACAGGTTGAAGACCATGGCCACGAAGCCGACCACGTTGATCCAGGCCGCTTTGCGGTCCCGCCATCCGGCCGTCGACCGGGCGTGCAGGTACGCGGCGTAGACCACCCAGGCGATGAACGCCACCGTCTCCTTCGGGTCCCAGCCCCAGTACCGGCCCCAGGCCTCCTCGGCCCAGATCGCGCCGAAGATCACCCCGAAACCGAAGACCGGAAACCCGAAGATCGTGGTTCGGTAGGCGATCCGATCGAGTGTCTGCGCGTCGGGCAGCCGCTGCACCAGCTGGGCCAACCTGCCCGGGGCTGTCCGGCTCGCCAGCCGGGAGGTGCGCAGCAGGAACAGGATGCTGGCCACCCCGGCGACCATGAACACCCCCGAACCCAGGCTGACCACCGAGACGTGGATGGGCAGCCAGTACGACTGCAGCGCGGGCATCACCGGGGCGGCGTTGGTGTAGAGCCAGCGACCGGACACCGTCAGCAAAATGAGCACCGGCAGCAGCAGGAAGACCCACAGCGGACGGTATTGCGGACGGCGCAACACAATTGCGCCGGCGACCAGCCCACAGAAGCAGGTCAGGTTGATGAACTCGTACATGTTGCCCCACGGCACCCGCTGCGTGGCCAGACCGCGCAGCACGATGCACGCGAACAGCAGCCCGATGCCGGCGTAGACCAGCAGCAGCCCGGCTCGGCCGACGCGTTCGTCGACCGGCCGCCGCGGGGCTTCGGTCACCACGCCGGGGGTCACGCTGTCGGCACCCACCGACCCGGCGCCCACCAGCTCACGGTCGGCGTTGCGGCTGCGCGTGTAGGCGAGTTCGACGGCCAGCAGCAGCAGGGCGACCACCATGATCACCACCGCGGACGTGAACGCCCAGTCGGAGTTGCGCGCCAGACCGAGATGGATGTGGGTGGTGTTCATTCCAGTGCTCCTCCCGGTCGCGACCGGCTCCGCCGGCCGACGTCGTCAGTCCCTCTTCAAGGCGCTCGACGATCCGTTCGAATTCGTCGCCCCAGCCGGCGTTGTCGGTCCGCGCCAAACCGCCTACCTGGACATTCACCGTACCCGGCGTCGCGGTCTCCAGCCGAACCCAGACCCGTCGTCGACGGATCAGCAGCGACACCACCAGTCCGGCCATCATCGCCATCGCCGACACCAGCACCCAGATCTGGCCGGGGTCGTGGGAGACCTGCAGGTTGACGAACGGTACGGCGCCGTCGAAGCGCACGACGGTGCCCGCGGCGGGCCCCTGGTCGATGCGCACCTGCTGGCCGACCCGCAGGTTGACCCGTTTGACCCGGGTGATCCGGTGCTGGTCGATCAGCCGCGGATCCAGGTTGTACAGCGACTGCGGCCGGCCGCTGTCCAGGCCGGTGTCACCGGTGTAGATGTCGACGGCGACCGCGGGCGCGATCAGCGCCGGGAAGCTCGACGACAGCAGGGTGCCTTCGAGTTGCTCGGTCGGTGCGAGCAAACCGGTGATGGCGATCTGATGCTTGCGTCGCTCGCCGGCGTCGGGATAGGTCCCGGCGGGCGGGTCGATGCGCGCGACACCGGAGGACAACAGCGTCTGCGCGTTGTCGGGCCGCCACTGCACGGTCGAGGTGCGAATCTGCCCGTCCGGGAAGACGACGCTGAACGTCGGCGCGTAGCCGTGGCCCTGCAGGTACACCCGATCGCCGCCGACCCGCAGCGGGTGGTTGACCTCCAGCCGGTAGGGCCGCCAGCTGCCGCCGGTCAGGTCGCGGCCGGACTGGTAGTCGATGTCGGCGGCGAACGACGTCGCCTGCCCCGACGGCAGATACTTCGCCTTGAAGTCGTTGACGCGCAGGCAGATCGGATGCAGCGACGTGCCGTCGACGGTGTTGCCGGCCCGGAACGAGTCGAACGCGGCGGGTGATGCCGAGCAGAACCCGGGTCCGCCGTCGGCGATCACGACGACGTTGCCCTCGTAGCCGAACAGCTTGCCGGCGGCCACCGCGACCAGCAGACCCAGCAGCGAGAAATGGAAGACCAGGTTGCCGAATTCGCGCAGATAGCCTTTCTCGGCGGAGATCTCGATGGTGTCGCCGCGGCGGACGGTCGTGCGCCAGCCACGCAGCCGTTCGGTGAACGTGTTGGCCAGCTCGTCGGCCTCGCCGGCGATGGTGGCGACGGCGTGCTTGGGCAGCCGGGTCAGGTTGCGGGGTGCGGGCACCGGCGTCGCGCGCATATTGCGGGCGTGCTCGATCATCCGCGGGGTCAGGCAGCCCAGCAGCGACACGAACAGCAGCGTGTAGATCGCGGTGAACCAGAAGCTGCCAAACACGTTGAACGCCTGCAGTTTATCCAGTAACGGCCCGAGCTTCGGGTGGACGGCCAGGTACTCGTCGACCTTGCGGCGTTGAGGCTGCGCTGCGGCAGCAGCGCACCGGGCATCGCGCCCAGCGCCAGCAGGAACAGCAGCACCAGCGCGGTGCCCATCGACGTCAGCGCCCGCCAGGTGTTGCGGGCGTAAGCGAGTAGCCGGCTCAAATCGGCAACCTCACATCGGAGACCAACCCGTCGCGCAGCCAGGACACGAAGTCGCCCCACACGCCGCTGACCAGGGCGACGCCCACCGCGATCAGCAGCACGCCGCCGAAGATCTGCAGCGCCCTGGTGTGGCGGCGCAGCCAGCCGAGACCCGCGACGGCCGATGCCGATCCAAAAGCCAACAGCACGAACGGGATTCCCAGGCCCAGGCAGTAGGCGATCACCAAGACGATCCCGCGGGCCACGCTGGCGCCGTCGGTCGCCGACGCGACGGTGACGACGCCGGCCAGCGTCGGGCCCAGGCACGGCGTCCAGCCCAGCGCGAACACCGCGCCCAGCAGTGGCGCGCCGGCCAGCGTCGACAACTGCCGCGGCGCGAACCGGAATTGGCGTTGCAGCGCGGGGACATACCCCACGAACACCAGGCCCATCACGATGGTGATCACGCCGCCGACCCGTTGCAGCACAACCTGATTGGTGATCAGCGAGGTGGTCATGCCCAGCACGGCGACCGTGCCGAGCAGGAACACCACGGTGAACCCGGCGACGAACAACGCCGCCGACCCGGCCACCCGCCACCGCGCATTCGGTGCCGCGTTGTCCGCCTCGTCGACGCCGACCACGGCGGCCAGATACGACAGGTAGCCCGGCACCAGCGGCACCACGCACGGCGACGCGAACGACACCAGCCCGGCCAGTACCGAGACCGCCAGCGCGAGCAGAAGCGGTCCGGCGGTGGCGGTTTCGGTGAATCCGCTCACTGCGACCCCGGTTCGGCGGCGATCCGCTGCGACCACCGGCTGCAGATCGTCGGCGAGCACTTCGCGCAGGAACACCGCGGCCACCCGGTGGCTGCGGTCCAGCACCAGGGTGGACGGGATGACCGATGTCGGGTACTTGCCACCGAACGCGATCATGGTGCGCATCGCCGGGTCGTAGATCGACGGGAAGGTCACCTTGCGGTCTTTGACGAAGTCCTGGGCGGCCTCGCGGTTGTTGTCCCGGACGTCGATGCCCAGCATGGCTACCCCACTGCCGCGGGTGGCGTCGTACACCTGTTGCAGCGCCGACGCCTCGGCACGGCACGGCCCGCACCACTGACCCCAGACGTTGATGACCACGACCTTGCCGGCGAAGTCGTCGACCGACACGGTGCGCGCCGGGTCCATCAGGTCGGGGCCGGCGATCGTGCCGGGCCGGCCGCGGTGGTCGGGCGGGTCGTAGAAGATGTCGGTTTTGCCTCCGGGAGAGACGAATTCGAAGGTGCCGCCTTGCGCGACGGCGTCGTCACCGGTGGAGCAGCCGACCAGCAGGCCGGCCGCTGCGACGGCGACGAACGCCAGCTTGGTCAACTGAGTGCCGGCTCGCTGTACAGCACGTCGACCAGCCGATCGCCGTCGAAGACGAGCGAGGTCACCGAACCCACCGCGCATTCGCGGCGGCGCGGGTCGTGCCAGAGCCGTTTGCCGGTCAGCGACAACCGACCCGTCCACACCGGAAGCTGGTGGCTGACGCACACGGCTTCGTGTCCGGTGGCCCGCGCGCGGGCCTTGTCGATCGCGGTCGTCATGCGGGCCGCGATCTGCTTGTACGGCTCGCCCCACGACGGGGTGAACGGGTTGCGGAGTTGCCACCAGAACCGCGGGTCGCGCCAGGCGCCGTCGCCGGGGCCCACCCGCTTGCCCTCGAAGAAGTTGGCCGACTCGATCAGGTCGGGGTCGGTGTCGACGGTGAGGTTGTGACGGGCGGCGATCGGCGCGGCGGTCTCCTGCGCGCGCTGCAGCGGGGAGGCGATGACGGCGACGATGTCGCGGTCGGCCAGCGCATCGGCCGCCGCCTGCGCCTGTCGATTTCCCTTGTCGGACAACCGGAATCCGGGTAGCCGTCCGTAGAGCACGCCGTCGGGGTTGTACACCTCGCCGTGGCGGATCAGGTGGACTCGGGTCTGTTCGGCCATCAGGGCGTGGTCTCCTTGGCTGCGGCCGCGGCGGTCGCGGCGGCGGGCAGAGCGTCGACGATCCGGGCGAACGCGGCATCGTCGAGCGCCGCCGAGACGAACCAGGATTCGAAGGCGCTGCAGGGCGGATACACCCCGGCGTCGAGCAGCGCGTGGAAGAACGGCGCGAATCGCCACGTCTCGCTGGCGCGCGCCGACGCGAAGTCGGTCACCGGCGCCTCGCCGAAGAACACGCTGAGCATGTTGCCGGCCCGCGGAATCTGGTGTGGCACACCGGCCTCGGTCAAGGCCAGCGACAGCAGGCCGGCCAGTCGGTCGGCGTTGGCGTCGAGCGCGGCGTACACCGCGTCGTCGGCGGCCCGCAGCGTGGCCAGGCCGGCGGCGACGGCCACCGGGTTACCGGACAGCGTGCCGGCCTGATACACCGGCCCGAGCGGGGCGAGCCGCTGCATCACCTCGGCACGCCCACCGAACGCCGCGGCGGGCAGGCCGCCGCTCATCACCTTGCCGAAGGTGAACAGGTCGGCGTCGACGGGATCGACTCCGTACCAACCACTTCGGCTGATCCGGAATCCGGTCATCACCTCGTCGATGATCAGCAGGGCGCCGTGCTCGGCGGTGATCTCCTTCAGCGCGGCGTTGTAGCCCGCCGCGGGCGGGACGACGCCCATGTTGCCGGGGCTGGCCTCGGTGATCACGGCGGCGATCTGGTCGCCGAACTTCTCGAAGGTCTCGCGCACCGCTTCGATGTCGTTGTACGGCAACACGATTGTGTCGGCAGCGGTCGCGCCGGTGACCCCGGGCGAGGACGGCAGGCCCAGCGTCGCGACGCCGGAGCCGGCGTCGGCCAGCAGCGCGTCGACGTGGCCGTGGTAGCAGCCGGAGAACTTGACGATCTTGGCCCGGCCGGTGAACCCGCGGGCCAGCCGGACCGCGCTCATGGTGGCCTCGGTGCCGGAGTTGACCAGCCGGATCAGCTCCACCGGCGCCACCCGGTCGATGATCTCGGCGGCCAGTTCGCTTTCGGCGGGGGTCGGCGCCCCGAACGACAGCCCGGAGCGGGCGGCTTTGGTGACGGCGTCCACCACCGACGGGTGCGCGTGGCCGAGGATCATCGGCCCCCACGAGCAGACCAGGTCGACGTAGCGGTTGCCGTCGGCGTCGGTGAGCCAGTAGCCGTTGGCTTCGGTGATGAAGCGGGGGGTGCCGCCGACCGCCTTGAACGCCCGCACCGGCGAATTCACCCCGCCCGGAATGACTGCGCTGGCAGCGTCGAACAGCTTCGACGAGACGTCGGTGCGCGGCGACGATGCGGGCCGCTCAGCGGCCCGAGGAGGAGCCGGGCGATCAGATCGAGACACGTCCTCCAGTGTCCCAGCCGCTGGGAGTGGTTCGACTACAGGGTGTAGTTGTTCGCGCGACGACATCATCAGCCACACCAGCCCCGCGAGTCCGGGGCTATATCAGCGCACAGCTACATGGCCATCTTCGTCGGCACGACTGTGAAGGTCCGGCGTGGGATGAGTCAGACATCCAAGCCGTCGTTCCTCTGCCACGATCGCGGCGGCCTTGGCGTCGATCGCCAACTGATTCAACTCACGGCGGCAGAGGTCGGCCAGGATGAGCCCGTTCATCCGGGTGCACCACTGGACAACCGCTTCGTCGTCGCTGGCTTCAGCGCCGGCCAGCAGCAGCGCGTGCAGCCCCTCGAGCTCCGCATCGTCAAGCGTTTTCAGCGGGCAGCGTTCGCTGCTGGTGCCGCCGACATCGACGCCGGTGGTCACCGACACCAGCCGGACCAGCAGAGCGTCGGACACCGATGAGGCCCACCGCGCCAGTCCCGGATGTCGCGACCGCGACAACTGCGCACAGACGCCGAGCAATGTGGAGGTGGCCTCTTCAGGCAGATCGCCGACGGCGGGATAGGTCATTTGTGATCCTCCTCATACTCGTGAAGAGGCATTCGGTGCCGAGCCCGTCCTGGTTGGGTCGGATTCGAGGGTTGAGGTAGGCGCATGCTGGAGTTTGATGGCTGTATGCAACTACCGCAACGGCTCGCCCGGTTCAACCGGCACGTGACCAACCCGATTCAGCGGATGTGGGCCGGCTGGGCCCCGTCATTCGGCATCCTCGAGCACGTCGGACGGAGTTCCGGCAAGCCCTACCGCACCCCATTGACGGTGTTCAACGCCGAAGTCGACGGCAAGCCGGGCGTGGCGATCCTGCTCACCTACGGCCCGGACCGCGACTGGCTGAAGAACCTGAACGCGGCCGGCGGCGGAGAAGATGCGCCGCCATGGCAAGACGTTCAGCGTCGCCAACCCGCAGACCGTCAGCAAGGAGCAGGCAGCGACGCACGTCGGCGGCGCGGCGCACCGGGTCTTCGGCAGGTTGCCGTTCGAGCAGGCGGTTCTGCTGACCAAGACCGGTTGATCAGCCTGGCAGCCGCGACGACGTTTGGTCGACGAAGTACAGCGCGACGACGACGGCCCAGGACAGCAGGCTCAGCCAGAACTGCAGCGGGCGGTGCTGTCGAATGCCATCTGCACCAGCACGGCGGCGATCCCGGCCACCGTCAGGATCGACAGCGCCGGGAAGAACCACATCTTGACCCGCAGCTTCTCCGACGGTGTCTTTCGTCGTAACACGATCTGCGACAACGCAATCAGCAAGTAGACGAGCAGCACGATGGCGCCCGACGAGTTGAGCAGAAACTGGAACACCGTGTTCGGGGCGACTCCGGCCATGATGACGCACAGGAAGCCCACCACCGACGAGCCCACGATCGCGAGGTAGGGCACGCCGCGGCGGCTGACTTTGAGCATCCGGGCGGGCGCCTCGTGTTGACCGGCGAGCACGAACAGCACCCGGGACGCGCTGTAGAGCCCGGAGTTCAGACACGACAGCACCGCGGTCAGCACCACCGCGTTCATCACATGGTCGGCACCCGGGATCCCCATCTGCTTCAACGCCGCGACGAACGGCGACGAACCGGACTGCACGGAGTTCCACGGCATGACGACGGTCAGCAGAAACACCGATCCGACAAAGAAGATCGCGATGCGAGCCGCGACGGCGTTCGTCGCTCGCCGGATGGCGCGCTCCGGATCGGGGGTCTCCGCGGCGGCGATGGTCGCGACCTCGGCGCCGACCATCGAGAAGATCACCACGACGATGGCGCCGAAGGCGCCGTGAAAGCCCGTTGGGGAAGAACCCGCCGTGGGCGTGCAGGTTGGACAGGTCGGCATGTCGATGCGGCCACAGCCCGAAGGCGTACATCGAGCCGAGTAGCAGAAAGAGCACGATCGCCGCGACTTTGATTCCGGCGAACCAGAATTCGAACTCACCGTAGGACGACACCGAGAACAAGTTCGTCGCCGTCATCAACACCATCAAGCCCAGCGACAGCAGCCACAGCGGCGCGGGAAACCAGTAGGTGATGACCTTCGCCCCGGCGACCGCTTCGAAACCGACGACGATCACCCAGTAGTACCAATACAGCCAGCCCACCGAGAACCCCGCCCAACCACCCAGCGCTTCGCGCGCGTACTCCGCGAACGAACCGGTCGAGGGATTGGCGGTGGCCATCTCGCCGAGCATCCGCATCACCAGGATGATCAGCACGCCGCACAGCGCGTAGGTCAGGAATGCGGCCGGTCCGGCTTTGCCGATGACGACGCCCGACCCGACGAAAAACCCGGCACCGATGATGCCGCCGATGGCGATCATCGTCAGCTGGCGCTGCGACAAGCCTTGGCGCAGTTGCGGTGTGGCGCCCATCGACAGATCAGGCCGAGCTCAGAGCCGACTGGCCGGGAACCACGTGCAGAACCGGGATCGGATAGGCGGCTCGCACCCTGTCGACCATGCCGAGCCGCAGCCACGCCGAGCGGGCTTCGGCGATCACCAGTTGGTCGGGCCGGAAACGCCGCACCGCGGCATCCAGGGCCCGCAGCGGCCGGTAGTCGCCGAGTTCGCCTTCGGCGGACAGTCCGATGTCGCGCATCGCGGTCAGGATGGCATCGAGCCGCTCGTGCGCCGCGGTGACGGTGGCGTCGAGGACGAACACCGGACCGGTGCGCTCGGCCTGGCCGGTGTCGACGGGTTCACCGGCACGCAGATGAAGTACTCGGCGCGCCGCTGGGCGTCGACGCGGCGCAGCACATCGAAAAGCTCACTCGCAGAGACGTTTTTGTTGGCCAGCACCAGTACCCGGTTCGCCTTGCCGCTCGGCGCCGCGCGCCGGCTCGTCCTTCGCCGATCCGCGCCACCAGCGCGGCACGAAGTACAGCGTCAACACCACCGCCCAGGACAGCAGCCCCAGCCACAGTTCCATCCGGGCGTTCGGGTCGAACGCCATCAGCACCAGCACGCCGACCAGCGCAACCACGGTGAGTATCGACAGGCCCGGGAACAACCACATCTTCACCCGCAGCCGCGTCGGGCGGGGTGCGCCGCCGCAGCACGATCTGCGAGAGTGCGATCATCAGGTACACCGAAAGAACAAGCGAGCCAGACGATTTCAGCAGGAATGTGAACACCGCGCCGGGTGCCACCCACGCCATCAGCACGCACACGAAGCCCACGATCGACGACACCAGGATCGCGGCATAGGGCACGCCGCGGCGTCCCACCTTGACCAACTCGATCGGCGCTTCGCCGCGGGCCGCCAGCACGAACAACATCCGCGACGCCGTGTAGAGGCCGGAGTTCAGACACGACAGCACCGCTGTCAGCACCACCGCATTCATGATGTGGCCCGCAGCGGGAATCCCCATCTCCCCCAACGCCACAACGTACGGCGATACGCCCGGGCGCTCGGCATTCCACGGCACGATCACCGCGAGCAGGAAAACCGAACCCAGGTAGAAGATCACGATCCGAACGACCACCGATTTGGTCGCACGCGCCACCGCCCGTTCGGGATTCGCGGTTTCGGCGGCGGCGATGGTGGCCACTTCGGCGCCGACCATCGCGGCGATGACCACCGAGATGGCGCCGAAGACCGTGCCGACGCCGTTGGGGAAGAAGCCGCCGTGTGCGGTCAGGTTGCTGAAGTCGAGGCTGTGCCGCGGCCAGAAGCCGAGAACGAACAGCGAGCCGAGCGCCAGGAACGCGACGATCGCGGCGACTTTGATTCCGGCGAACCAGAATTCGAACTCACCGAAGGCGGCGACGGAGAACAGGTTGGTCGCCGTCATCGCGACCATCAGGACGAGCGAGAGCAGCCACAGCGGCGCGTTGATCCAGTAGGACAACACCGCGCCGCCGGCGATCGCTTCGAAGCCGACCACCACGACCCAGAAGTACCAATACAGCCAGCCGACCGAGAAGCCCGCCCATCCGCCGAGTGCTTGCCGGGCGTAATCGGCGAACGAACCGGTCGACGGGTTGGCGGTGGCCATCTCGCCGAGCATCCGCATCACCATGACGACCAGGACACCGCAGAGCGCGTAGGTGATGAAGGCGCCGGGTCCGGTCTCGCCGATGATGACGCCGGACCCGACGAACAGGCCGGCGCCGATGACGCCGCCGAGCGCGATCATGTTCAGCTGTCGCTGCGAAAGCCCCCGGCGCAGCGGCGCAGTGCCGCTCGAATCGGGGGTCTCCGGCATTACCGGACGCTAACACCTACGCGCGTGGCCGCGCTCGCTTCACACCGGCACGGCGCGCAGCGCAGCGGGCAGACTGGGCAGGAAATGTGTGGTGGCAAAAGCGCGAATGTCCTCGTCATCGGCCATCGTCTGGCGGGCCGGCAACAACAACAGCATCGCTGCGTAACGCAGGATGGTGTCGGCCAGCTCGTCGACCGCCTCGGCGCCGATTTGCTCAGCGAACCCGTCCGGGAAGATCACCCGCAATGCGGCTGCCATCCGGTCGACGGCGGCATCCCAGTGCTGGTTGGCCAATTCGATCATCAGGCCGGGCTCGTCGGCGAGCATCCGGGTCAGCACCCGGTGCTGGCGGAACCGCACGATCGACAGCGTGAACGCCTCGACGTAGTAATTCGATTGCGGCCTACGGCTTTTCAGCTCGTGGGCGATGTTGGCGAACAGGATCGCGTTCTCGCGGTCGATGACGGCGGAGACCAGTTCGTCGCGGTTGGCGAAGCGTCGGTAGATGGTGGTGCGGCTGACGCCGGCGCGGCGGGCCACGTCGTCGAGAGCCACCCGCCGGAAGCCGTGCTGCTGGAACTCGACGACGGCGGCGTCGAGGATCGCGTTGGTGGACGCGTCAACCCCGGGCATAACCGCCACGGGCAAAACCGTTGTAGCGCAATCGCATCGGCAGATGGTCCCACAGCAGGTTCACCGGCCGCGACCGCCATATCGCGGCGAACCGCTGATAGCGGCGTTCCTGGCGGTCACTCCAGGGCAGACCGAGCAGGGTCCGGGCCCGCGGCGGCATCCCGCCGGTGGTGAGAAACGCCGCAAGCGGGTTGAATACCGGCGCCACCGCCCGCCACACCAACGGCGACACGCCCTTCGGGCAGGGGAAACCTTTGGTCACATACCCCACACCGTATTTCGCGGTGGGGTGCGCGATCATCACGCGCTCGATCATGTGATCCCAGTACTTCTCGAACTCCTGGTAGTTCGCCGGCATCGGCCGCTCGCTGACGCCGTAGCGGCGGTACCAGGTCTTCGATTCGAGGTAGATCTGTTCCTTCTCCGCGTCGGTCAGGCGCTTGACGAAGGTGTCGGCGAAGTACAGCACCTGCTCGACGAAGGTGGCGTGCGCCCAGAAGTAGGTGTCGGGGTCCAGCGCGTGATACCTGCTCCCCGCTGGGCATGTCGCCTTTGATCTGGTGGTGGAAGTCGCGGACCTGCTGGCCGGTGTTGTCGTCGTCGGATCCGTAGACGGTTTTGAAGATCGGCGGCAGCGAGCGCTTGATGCGCGCGGAGGTGTCGCTGAAGAACACCGAGTGATCCAGCACGCCCTGCCCGAGTTCGGCCAGCATGTTCTGCAGCACCGCGGGACGCGGCCCGATCAGGAACATCCTGTTGTCGCCGAAATACCGCCACACCAGTGACTGCGGCCCCAGCGGTAGCGCATCGGCGGTCTGCCCGGCAGAAGACTCACGCAGCTCGGTCATGCGGAACAGTGTTACATATTTCGCACTTTGTACCAAGCTGCCAATGATTGGTTGGCAAAACGCCGCCACGCTTTGATCATCAAATCGACGAGCGTCGAGGCTCGGTCTGCGCCGTCGACCACGACGGCACGTTTCTGTCGCTGAGCTGCGGCGAAGAAAATCAGCCGGTCGATGGACTTCTACAACGGTGGAGTCGCCAAATCCAATGCACCTTGACCGCCATGTGTGCCTTCGAATCCGGCGTGGCTCGGTAAGGCGGTCCGCGGTTCCCTGCGCGGTCGTCCTGCGACTCTGAAGGTCCACGTGATCACATCCGGCGCCGACGACGGTGTCCGCGAATAGCTCTTGGCGATCGCGCGGCGATCTACCGCTGACTTTCTTGTCTGCCGCGCGCCACCAGACCCCCTGCGATACCGCAACCCGCGTCAACGCCGCCGGTTTCACAGCACCGTATCTGCAATGCGCCGTATCTAACGCGCAACGTCGAATCGCTTGACAACCCGGCGATGCTGTCTGCCTTGTTCCTCAGTCAGTGGTTCGCGGTATCTGGGTCGCGGTGAACCCGCGTAATCGGTGGCCAGTTCGTCGATTCGCCGATGTCGTATCCGCTGGCGGCTTCCGTCTAGCACGTCGCAGGCGGCACCCTTCGTGGCGCTCGGTGCTCCGCGGGCCATTGGCTCTGGGCTGCTGGAGCTGCCGACGTCAGTCCGGCGGCCAGCATCGCCAGACCATCCGAACCACAGAGTTCGCGATGCAGGCAGACCCAAATCCCGCCTCACCTCCTCCCGAGCACGCTGCTCACACGTTGATACGGTCAATATTGACACGGCCTAGCCATACCGCTGCTCAGTTCGGCTCGGGCATTATGGCGCTCGTGCCTGAGCTTTCCCGCCGTGCTGCGCTGCGCCTGGGTGCCAGTGCCGTTGCGGGAGCAGCGGGAATCTGGACCCTCGGCGCCCTGGTCGATCCGGAGCAGGTCCCGGCCGACCCCAGCCCGTTCGACCCCGCGGCGCCGGCAGGGCCGCCCGCGCCGCCGGTCGCCGCTCCGAGTTCCCTTGCCGACCAAGGTGTCCGGCTCGTTCGTCTCGGCGGCCCGCGGCGGCATCCCGACCAACTACATCATCGCCAGGCCGCCCGGCCAGATCGCGCCGCTGCGCCCGGTGATCGCGTTGCACGGCGTGCGCGGCAACGCCAAGCAGGTGATGAGCTTCGGCGTCGAACAGGTGCTCGCCGATCTGGTCAAGGCGGGCCGGCCGCCGTTCGCGGTGGTCGCCGTCGACGGCGGCGACAGCTACTGGCATCGGCGGGCCGGCGGCGAGGACGCGGGTTCGATGGTGCTCAACGAGCTGATCCCGATGCTGGCGACGATGAACATGGACATCACCCGAGTGGGTTTCATCGGCTGGTCGATGGGCGGCTACGGCGCCATGCTGCTGGGCTCCCGGCTGGGTCCGGCGCGCACCGCCGGGATCTGCGCGATCAGCCCGGCGCTGTACCAGTCCTACACCGCCAGCACGTTGGGCGCATTCGACAGCTACGACGACTGGACGCACAACACCGTCTTCGGATCGCCTGCGCTGTCGACGATTCCGCTGCGGATCGACTGCGGCAACGACGACCAGTTCGCGCCGGCCACGCATCAGTTCATCGCCCAGCTCCGCACACCGCCCGCGGGCGGGTTCACGCCCGGCGGACACGACGAGGCGTATTGGCGTCAGCAGCTGCCGGGCGAACTGGCCTGGCTGGCTTCCTGACCCGGCCGATCTTTGAACTGCTTGAGCCGCAAGCTGTTTGTCACCACCAGCAGCGACGAGCAGGCCATCGCCGCACCGGAGATCATCGGGTTCAGCAAGCCCAACGCGGCCAGCGGGATGGCCGCCGCGTTGTAGGCGAACGCCCAGAACAGGTTCATCCGGATCGTCCGCAGCGTGCGCGCGGACAGCCGCAGCGCGGTCGGCACGGTACGCACGTCGGTGCGCATCAGCGTGAGATCGCCGGCGTCGATCGCCGCGTCGGCGCCGCTGCCCATCGCCATGCCGATGTCGGCGACGGCGAGGGCCACCGAGTCGTTGACCCCGTCGCCGACCATGGCCACCGTCCGGCCTTGGGCCTGCAAATGCTTGATGGCGTCGGCCTTTTCGGTCGGCAGCACGCCGGCGATCACGTCGTCGGGCGCGATACCCACGTCGGCGGCGACGTGCCGGGCCACTGCCGCGCTGTCGCCGGTGAGCAACATCGCGGTGATGCCCATCGCCTTCAACTCGGCGATCGCGGCGGCGCTGTCGGGCTTGAGCTGGTCGGCCAGCGTGATCACGCCGCGGATCTGTCCGTCCCAGGTCACCTGCACCGCCGTTTGACGTGCCGTCGGCGGCGCCAGCAGATCGACTCCGGCCAGCGACCCGACGCGGGACACGGCCACCTCGACGCCGTCGACCACGCCGACGACGCCGGTCCCCGGATCGTTGACGAACTGGTCGGGCCCGTTGCCGATCGGCAGGCCGCGGTCGCGGGCGGCCGCCACGATCGCCTCGGCCACCGGATGCTCGGACGCGGACTCGACCGCCGCCGCTTTCGCCAGCACGACGTCGGGGTCTTCGCCGGGCCGAGACTCGATGTCGTACACCGCCATCGCGCCGGTGGTCAGTGTTCCGGTCTTGTCGAAGACGACGGTGTCGACGCGCCTCGATGGTCTCCAGCAGCTTCGGGTCTTTGATCAGGATGCCCAGCTGTGCGCCGCGGCCGGTGCCGACCAGGATCGCGGTCGGGGTGGCCAGCCCGAGCGCGCACGGGCAGGCGACGACCAGCACCGCGACAGCCGCGGTGAACGCCGACGCCGACGGCTGTCCGGCGAGCAGCCAGCCGGCCATCGTCGCCGCGGCGATCAGCAGTACCGCCGGCACGAAGATCGCCGCGACCCGGTCGGCCGTCCGCTGGACGGGGGCCTTGCTGTTCTGGGCGTCGCTGACCAGCTTGGCCATCCGGGCCAGCTGGGTGTCGGCGCCGACCCT
The DNA here is from genome assembly GCA_963750885.1 of uncultured Actinomycetota bacterium. Classification (GTDB taxonomy): domain Bacteria; phylum Actinomycetota; class Actinomycetes; order Mycobacteriales; family Mycobacteriaceae; genus Mycobacterium. Next base: position 22,811 of record CAVVSN010000023.1, on the reverse strand, counting down.
GGCGGCGCGCACCAGCAGCCGGCCGTAGGTGTTCAGCGATCCGCCGACGACGGTGTCACCGGCGGTCACGTCGACGGGCACCGGCTCGCCGGTCATCGCCGAGGTATCCAAAGCCGTTGCGCCGTCGACGATTACGCCGTCGGTGGCGACCCGCTCTCCCGGTCGCACCACCACCACGTCGCCGACCTGCAGTTGCGAGACGGGCACGCGTACCTCGTCGCCGTCGCGCAGCACCGTGGCGTCCTTGGCGCCCAGGCTCAGCAGCGAGCGCAGCGCCGCCCCGGACGCGCGCTTCGCCCGCGCCTCGGCGTAGTGACCGGCCAGCTGGAACACCGTGACCGCGGCCGCGACTTCGAAGTACACCGGGCCCGAACCCCGAAGCACCGCCGCCGTCGACCAGAGGTAGGCGGCCAGCGTGCCCAACGACACCAGGGTGTCCATCGTCGTCGTGCGATGCCGCAGGCCGAGCAGCGCCGCGCGGTGGAACGGATAGCCGCCCCACGCCACCACGGGCGTGGTCAGCGCCAGCGCCAACCACTGCCAGCCGGCGAACTGCCACCCCATCACCATCGACACCGCCACTACCGGAATCGCCAGCAACGTCGAGCCGATCAGCCGGTGCCGCAGCTCATTTCGCGGCGCGTCGTCGGAGCTGCCCGAACGGATCGACGACCACCGACGCCTGGTAGCCCGTCGACTCCACCGCGCGGATCAAGTCGCCGGCCGACACCGCGGACTCGTGCTGGACGTGAGCGCGCTCGAGCGCGAAGTTCACCGCGGCGCGCACCCCGTCGAGCCGGTTCAGCGCACCCTCGACGCGGGCAGCGCAGGATGCGCAGCTCATGCCGCGCAGGTCGAGATCGGTGGTGGTCATGCCACCGGAGCGCGGCCGGCCCGCCGCAGCCGGGCGATGCCGACCACGGCCAGCATGCCGGCGAGCGCCGCCAGCAGCAGGGTCACCAGCAGCATCGACGGGTCATAGACCACTGACATGGTCACCGGCTGGTCCTTGAGCACGGGTGCGACGGCCACCGTGGAGCGCACCGCCGACCAGCTGGCCGCGCAACCCACCGCCGCGGCACAGGCCAGCAGCAGTTCGACGACAGCGCGGAAACGGGCCATCACCAGCCTGCAAACTCATCGTTGTCGGGGTCCGGCGGCTCGTTGGGTCCGACGCGCTCCTCGACCAGCGGGGTCAGCAAGTTGCGCAGGTGACGATGCCGGCGCGCCCACGCCTGGGCGGTGCGGCCGCCGGTGAGCTTCAGATCCGATGCCGGTGCGGCCCTTGGGCACACCGACCAGCTCGCCGAGCGCGCGGGCGGACTGCCAGCGCTCGACGTCTTTCTTCGCCGCCGACGGACTGTCGGGTTCTGGGAAGACCTTGAGGATGTCGGACACTTTGATCGTCTCGGTGCCCTGGCGCAGGGTCTGCGGGGTCAGCACGACCGAGGTGTGGATGCGGGCCGCTTTGATTTGCAGCGCAATGAAAGCCGACATCACCACCAGGAAGAACGCCGGAATGGAGATCTGCCAGCCGTTGCCGTTGGACTTCTCGATCCACAGCATGATTCCGGCGGCGATCGGACCGGCGAGCAGCCAGTACCAGGTGGCGCCGACCTCGCGAAAGATCGGTTTAGCTTCGGTATCCGTGCCGGCAGTCACGTCACCCATCATCCCTGCTTGACCAGCGGTCGACATATCTGGGTCATTGTCGCCGCTCACCTGGTGAAGTAGTCGTGCGAGTCGCTGCGGTGCAGCAGGAACATTCCCCCGGCGATCAGCACCGATCCGGTGATTCCGGCGGCGCCGCATGCGACGGCCCACACCGGTGGCCAAGTGACGGTGAAGAGCCGGATGCCGACGTAGACCACGGTGGCGATCGCCCCGCCCGTCAAAGTTGTTCGGGCCCATCGGTATCCGGCCCGCATCAGGATCAGGAACGTCACCACGATCGCGCACAGCGCCCCGGTGAACAATCCCGAACCGATCAGCAGCGGTGTGGCGCCGCGACCGTTCGACGAGCCGAACAGGTCGGCGACGTAGCCGACCACCATCAGCGGCAGCGCCACCAGCCACAGCCAGAAGCCGGTGTCGACGTCGACCGGCCGTCCGGTCGGCCCGGGCCCGCCTGCGGCCACTGCTCCAGCGGGACCCGTCACGACAACCAGTTGGCCGCGGTGGCGGCCCAGTAGGTCAGCACGATGTCGGCGCCGGCGCGCCGAATGCTGGTCAACGACTCGAGTGCGGCGGATTGCTCGTCGATCCAGCCGTTGGCGGCGGCCGCGGCGATCATCGCGTACTCCCCCGACACCTGGTAGGCGGCGACGGGCACCGGCGAAATCTCCGCGGCTGCCCTGACCAGGTCGAGGTAGCTCATTGCCGGCTTCACCATCACGATGTCGGCGCCCTCGTCGAGGTCGAGCTGTATTTCGCGTAACGCCTCGCGGGCGTTGCCCGGCTCCTGCTGGTAAGTGCGCCGGTCGCCGATCAGGCTGGAGCTCACCGCTTCCCGGAACGGGCCGTAGAACGCCGACGCGAACTTGGCCGCGTAGGCCAGGATGATCACGTCGCTGTGCCCTGCCGCGTCCAGGCCGTCGCGAATGGCTGCCACCTGGCCGTCCATCATGCCGCTCGGGCCGACCACGTGAGCGCCCGAATCTGCCTGCGCGACAGCCAGTTCCACGTACCGCCTCAAGGTGGCGTCGTTGTCGACCCGGCCGCGCTCGTCGAGCACGCCGCAGTGGCCGTGGTCGGTGAACTCGTCCAGGCAGGTGTCGGCCATCAGCACGGTCGAGTCGCCGAGGTCCTTGGTCAGGTCGCGCAGCGCGACGTTGAGGATGCCGTCGGGATCCGAGCCCGCCGACCCGGCGGCGTCCTTGTCCTCGGCGCGCGGCACGCCGAACAGCATCAGCCCGCCCACCCCGGCGGTCACCGCGTCGGCCGCGGCCGAACGCAACGAGTCGCGGGTGTGTTGCACGACGCCCGGCATCGAGGAGATCGGCGCCGGCTCGTCGATGCCGTCGGCGACGAACATCGGCAGCACCAAATGCCTTGGCTCCAGCGACGTTTCCGCGACCAACCGGCGCAGCGCCGGAGTCGACCGGAGTCGACGCGGACGCTGCCGGGGGTACACGCTAGATCCTCCTAGATGCTCCTGTGGCGACCCGCTGCGCCCGGCTTCGCCGCGCTTGCGATCGCCACTAGCGCCTGCGGCTCTTCTTACGCGGCGGCGGCAGCGCACCCTCGGCACGCAGCCGGGCGGCGTGCTCGGCCAGCGCCTCGATCAGCGGACCGACCGCAGCGGTTTCGGGTTGCACGTCGACCCGCAGGCCGAATTCGGCTGCGGTCTCAGCGGTTTTCGGGCCGATGCACGCGACGATGGTGCGCGCGTGTGGCTTGCCGGCGATGCCGACCAGGTTGCGCACTGTCGAGCTCGAGGTGAAGCAGACCGCGTCGAAACCACCGGTCTTGATCATCTCGCGGGTGGCCGCCGGTGGCGGGGCAGCCCGCACGGTCCGGTAGGCGGTGACGTCCTCGATCTCCCAGCCGCGTTCGCGCAGACCCTCGGCCAGCGTCTCGGTGGCGATGTCGGCGCGCGGCAGCAGCACCCGGTTCACCGGGTCGAAAATGCTGTCGTAGTCCGGGAATTCGTCCAGCAGACCCAGCGACGACTGTTCGCCGGAGGGCACCAGCTCGGGACTGATCCCGAACGCGCGAACCCGGTCGGCCGTCGACTCGCCGACGCAGGCGATCTTCACGCCGGAGAACGCGCGGGCGTCGAGACCGAACTCGCCGAACTTCTCCCACACCGCACGCACGGCGTTGGTGGAGGTGAACACGACCCACTGGTAGCGGCCGTCGACCAGACCCTTGACCGCACGTTCCATCTGCGCGGGGCTGCGCGGCGGCTCGACGGCGATGGTCGGCACCTCGATCGGCAGTGCGCCGTGCGCAGTCAGCCGGTCGCTCATCTCACCGGCCTGGTCCTTGGTGCGCGGCACCAGCACGGTCCAGCCGTAGAGGGCGCGGCTTTCCCACCAGTTCAGCTTGGCCCGGTTGGCGACCGTCTTGCCGATGGTCACGATCACCGGCGACGGTGCTGCGGCGTCGCCGCCGAGCAGCAGCGTCGAATCGGTCAGTCCGCCCAGCGTCGACTCCACCGAACGCTGCGCGCAGGTGGTTCCCGACGACGTCACCACGCAGGGGGTGGTGTCGGACAGGCCGTACTCGATCAGCGTGCGCGCCGCCTCGGCGACGTGCGACGAAGTCGCCTGCAGGATCAGCGGACCCGGTCCGGCGGCCAGGGCCCCCCAGTCCACGTCACCGCGGACGTCGGCAACGGTGTGCGACGAACCCAGCGGGAGACCGGCGTAGGTCGGCACCGCGTCGCTGGCGGCCAGGCCCGGCACGATCTCGAAGTGCAGGTGGCTGCGGGCCACGGAGTTCACCTCGGTGATCACCGAGTCCAGCGACAGCGGATCGCCGGACACCAGCCGGACCACGTCGGCGCCGGTGCGGGCCTCGGCGACCAGCGTCTTGGCCACCTCGGTGGGATCACCCAGAGCGGGCCGGATGTCGGGTCCCACCGACATCACCGCGGCGGGTTGTTTGTCGGTGTCGGACCCTCGCTGGTTCCGTCTGTCCGACGTCGCAGCCGGTTCGGCCGGTGCGGGCCCGGAGACCGGCGGCAAGTCCTTGCCGATCAACGCCAGCACTGGCTCGGGCACGTCGGGATCAATGAACACCAGGGGGGCATTGGCCAGCACCACTGCGGCCCGCATCGTCAGCAGCGCCGGGTCCCCCGGACCCGACCCCACGAACATGATGCGGCCCGGCCTCGGCTTGCGCCCTCGCGTCGTCATCGTCGCTCCTACCTACCTATTTGTTGGCGCGCTTACGTTTACCGCGCGCTCGACATGACTTCCCGTGCACCCAACTCGAACAGCTCGGCGGCCACCGAGAGCCCCAGCTCTCGTGCCCGATCCGGACTGCCGATCCCGGACGCGCGGATTACGTCAGATCCGTCTAGCGCCGCCACACAGCTGCGCAGCGACAGCTCGTCGAAGATGTGGCCCTCCTCGTCGATGGACTCGACCACTTCCGCGATCGCCCCCACCGGCGCTGAACACCCCGCCTCCAGCTTGGCGAGCAGGGCACGCTCGGCGGTGACGGCCGCGCGGGAGTCCGCGTCGTCCAGCTCCGCCAAGAGTGTCGCGAGCCGGGAATCCCCGGAACGGCACTCGATGGCAAGGGCTCCTTGAGCCGGCGCCGGCAACATCTGCACCGGCTCCAGCGTCTCGGTGATCGCGTCAAGACGTCCCAGCCGGGTTAGACCCGCCCGGGCAACCACGATCGCGTCCAAATCGCCATTGCTTACCCTGTTCAACCTGGTGTCTAGGTTGCCTCGTAGGGGGCGAATTTCCAAACCGAGACCCAGTGCTCTAAGCTGCGCGGCCCGTCGCGGGGACGATGTGCCCACAATTGCGCCGTTCGGCAGCTCTCCCAGCACCAACCCGTCGCGGGCCACCAGAGCGTCGCGGGCGTCTTCGCGCGGCGGGATGGCGGCGATCACGAACCGCGCATCGTGGGCGGTCGGCAAGTCCTTGTAGGAATGCACCGCCATGTCGACCTGTCCGTCGTCGATGGCTTCCCTTAGGGCGGCGGTGAATACACCGACACCGATGTCGGCGATCGGCTCGTGCGACTGGTCCCCTGCGGTGCTGACGATCACCAATTCGGCCTGATGACCCTTGGCCAGCAGGACATCTCGGATGCTGCCGGCCTGGGTGGTGGCCAGCAAGCTGCCACGAGTACCTATCCGGATCACGTCGGCCAAGCGGTTACTCTGCAGAATCTGTTGGGACAGAGGGCAATTCGCCTGCGGTGGCGACGGCGTCGACGGCGGTCTGGTCGAGCTCGAACAGCTCCCTCAGCGCTTCGGCGTAGGCGTCGCCGCCGGGCGCGCTGGCCAGTTGCTTGATACGCACCGTGGGTGCGTGCAGCAGCTTGTCGACGACGCGGCGCACGGTGCGGGCGACCTCGTCTTTCTGGGCGGCTTCAAGACCCGGGAGCCGGTTCTCCAGGCGCAGCAGTTCGGCCTCGACGACGTCGGCGGCGCGCTGGCGCAGTGCGGTGACGGTCGGGGTGACCTCGGCCATCCGCTGTCCGGCCAGGTAGGTGGCGACTTCGGCGGCGACCATGTGGCGGGCGGCTTCGGCGTCGGCCGCGGCGGCTCTGGCCGACGGCTCGCGCTGGATGCGGTCCATGTCGACCACCCAGACGCCGGGCAGCCCGGAGACTGCCGGGTCGACGTCGCGCGGCATGCCCAGGTCGCAGATCACCAGCGGTGTGTCCTCGCGACGGCTGGCGGTCAGGGCGTTGTGCACGTCGGCCAGCGACACCACCGGGCGGACCGCGCCGGTGCAGCTGACCACGATGTGGGCGTTGGCCAGCGCGGCGGACAGGTTGTCCAGGTCCAATGCCTCAGCGGGAGTGCCGGAGTCACGGATCTTGCGGGCCAGCCGCTGTGCGCGCGGCAGCGACCGGTTGACGACGTAGACGTTGTCGATGCCGGCCCGGGTCAGGTGGGCGGCCGACAGCGCGCCCATCGCTCCGGCGCCGACGACGACGGCCGTCTTGCCCTGCAGGCCTTCGAGCTTCGTGTCGGCCATGCCGAGCGCGACGGAGACCACCGAGGCGCCCGCGGCGTCGATGCCGGTTTCGGAGTGCACCCGCTTGCCGACCGCCAGCGCGCGCTGGGCCAGCTCGTGCAGGGTGCGGCCGACGGTGCGGTTGGCCTCGGCGGCGGCGTAGGCGCGACGGACCTGGCCGAGCACCTGCTGCTCGCCGACGACGGCTGAATCCAGCCCGCTGGCCACCGCGAAGAAATGCTCGACGGCGGCCTCGCTGTAGCGGACGTAGGCGTATTTGGTGAGGTCGGGAACCGTCATGCCGGACTGGTCGGCGAGCACCTGGCCGATGGCCGACAGGCCGCCGTGGAAGGCGTCGACGACGGCGTAGACCTCGACGCGGTTGCAGGTGGAGAGCACCATGGCCTCGGTCACCAGCGGCGACTGCATGATCCGGTCGACGAGTTTGACTTGCTCAGATTCGTCGGTGCTGAGCTGCTCCAGAACGGAGACGGGCGCGCTGCGGTGCGAGACACCGAAAAGCAGTACGCTCACGGCTGAATCACCTGGCCTGCTCCCTTGCTAACACCGGTGAATTGACTACTACCCACCGTAGACGGTTACCTGATGGGCCACCAAATTTACGGCGAAGTCACTTCGCGGCCAGATCCTTGCGCAGGCGGGGCTCGTCGAGTTCCCAGTAGCTGTGCTCGCGGCCGTCGAGCAGGACGACGGGCAGTCGGTCGCCGAATTCGGCCCTCAGCGCGGTGTCGCCTTTGGCCGCTTCGGCGTCGACGTCGGTGGTTGACAGGTCGAAGTCGAGCTCTGTCGCGAGTTGGGTGAGTTGCGCGTGGACGCCGTCGCAGATCGTGCAGCCGGCGCGGGTCAGCAGCTGGACGTGGCGGCGGGTCATGGGTTCAGTGTGTCAGTTCGGCTCATTTGCAGAGGTTTTGGATGGTGATGCCTGTCTCATTGACCTCGTTGATGACGCCGGGTCATTGCGATCGCCTGAGACTGATCCCTCGATAGTGATACCTGGAAAAATTTGCGCAGATCTTCGCCGCCGCTGGCCATGGCCAGCTAGGTCGGAGCGCCCGGTTCTTCGGCAAGCGTCGGTCAATCAGATATGCGCTGCCGACGACGAATATTTGCCTCATATTCGTCGGCAACCAGCAACTGAGCGGTCGGGATCGTCGCCGCCATTTCTCGAGCCGCATTGACACCGACTGCACGGTCTGAACCTTCGCGTACGCGGCAGCACACCTTCGATTTCGCGTCGGCAACTTGCTGCGCGCTAAACGCTGGCGCGGTCGGCGTCGCCGACTTCGTTTCGGGCATCGGCCGCAGCCAAGCGGCAACCGCCGCACCCACCGCAACCAGCGTGATCACGAACATGACGATGACGGGCCATCGCGCGGGGCCGCGCGACGGTTGTGCCGGCGGCCAAGGCATCTGCGGGCCTGGCGCTGCGGAGAATCCTGGCGGTGGAGGTGTGACCGACATGCGGCGGATGCTATCGCCGATCGTCGGTGCCAGTATTCGGCTTTTCGGCATCTCGTCGACCGGCAAAGTCAAAGCTGCGATTCCATCCGGACGCTGAAACCCGTGTCGTTTGCTTTCAGCGGATGCTCGCTGTCAGCCCCGCTAAAGCATCGCAATGGTGAATACCGAGACCGGCAATCGGCGATACCATCGCCTCATGTCTGAACAGCCGCCCGCCGGGCCGCCTGCGCCGTACGGCACAGGCGGGTTTCCAACCTCGCGCGGCCAGTTTCCCGGCGCAGTACCCGGCCGCCTTCCGTGGCCGTCCACGCCACCGCCTGGGCAGTCTCGGGCACTGACCTACGTAGCTCTCGCGATCGCTTTGATTGCTACAGGTTTGGCGATCGCTGGGTTGGTTCCGACCATCACAAGTCGCGCCGCCCACTCAGCGCCCGAAAGCCCGACATATACCGAGCAGCAAATTGCCGACGCGAAAGACGCAGGCTTGCGCAGCGGTCGATACTAGTCATAAAGGCGTAGTGCTGCAATCCGGTGCAAACAAAAAGGACGCAGTAAGCGGCGACCCAGCGATAGCTGAAGCGCAAGCAGCCAATCGCGACTAGCAATCATTGGCGGCGGTTGGTACCTGCGGGATCGTCTTGATCCCGCAACGCCTCAGCCGCTTGCCGATGCAATTCAGCATCTGTCGAACATCATGCTTGACCTCGGAGCAGAACTATCTAGCTGGCGCGAGGGACGCGGACCCGGCGCAATCCGCGCTCTTGAATGACGGAGACAGCGGCTTTCGAGCACGCACTGGAGCTTTGCAAATAATGGCGGCGACAAGCGGCGATCCGTGGTTTCAGCTCATGGTGGGTCAATGGTGGACACCTCATGCCGATCTCGGAGTTGTGAGCGCCGCAGCGACCAAGCGGCAAATGACCTCGGCTAGCTGGCAAAACTTCTCCGAGCAGCTACGTCAACAGCTGACGACACACTAAGTCCAGACACTCCAGAAAGGTATGACAGCCGACAATCTTCGTGAGGCCTTTACTTGGGGCGCCGACCAAGCCGGCGACGTCGCGAAAACAAATGGCGTCATCAGTGAATCGCATGCATCAGGTCACCATTGCGTCCAGCGAATTGAATTCGCGGCTCGAAACGATCGCCGATGATGGTAAGATCGAGATTAATCAGATTCAACAATCCAAAGACCTGCCGCCAATAAAGCTGGGCAAAATTGTCGAAGTAGTCATGCGCCGTCAGCAGGAGGCGAACAGCGCGGCCGCGCCCACCACTCAAAACGTTTTCGAAGCTATGCAGAAAATTCTCGACCAGCGAGGCGATTCACATGAGCGCACGCCAGTTCGCGCAACAACACGGCATCGACACCACCCGCATGCTGAGTTCGCCAAATAAAGAATCAATCACAGAACAGGTGAAGGGACTTCCTCGGGGAGGGCGGGCCCCCGCGTCGCCCCCGCCGGGAGAAGCGCCACGCTCCCTTCGGGACCTAGAACGGAGGAGCACGCTCCGCATCGACCGGCTCCACCTACAGACTCAAGTCGAACTTTCTGCGCCCAGAATCGCAGGGCCAACCTCCAGCCGCGCCAGCGAACGTCGGCGCCCCAGGCCTTTGGAGGGCCGAAGCGAAGGCTGCGCTTCCCGCCGTTCAGCCGCAAATGGCGGATCTAACTTACGAGGCCCTGCAGCAGCGGGTGGCCTGCCTGGAATGAATGCACCGGTGTCGCCCAGTCCGATGAGTTCGATCAACCCGTCCAGTTCGATTGGCCAAGCGGGCATGCAACCGTCAAACGCCTTCGGGCAAGGGCTAAACCCCGCGATGAGCCAAGGCGCTCCTACATCCGGCGCCCTAAACAACGTCGCGCCGGTGACGGGTCCGGTCCAGCCGCAGGTACCCGTTCAACCTCCGACGTCTGACTTCGCAGGATCAACAGTCCCAGCGGCCGCGCATGCGCCCGCAGTAGATGCGCCTCCGCCAGCTGCCGCACCGCCAATCGCCAGCCACGCCTCGGTAACCGATTCGGGCACATCATATTTGGCAGGGCCGGCATCGGCCGCGCCGTCAACCGCAGCACCCGCTGGACCGATGCCGACATACGGATCGGACATCCGGCCACCTGCGCCCACGATTTCGGCGCCGACACTGCCTTCCAGCCCAGCTGGGATTTCGTCCCTGTCGTCCTCCGCGTCACCAGCTTCGGCCCCCGTCAGCCCGTCGGCCGGAGCGGGCGGACTCACGCAGCCGGTCGTACGCCAGCCGCCTACCGCCGCGATGGCTCACCCCGCGCCCGCCGGCATCGGCGAGCAGGCCGTCGCAGCCGCTGCGGGAGGAGCCGCAGCCGGCGCGGCCTCCGCCCAAGCCACGGCCAAAGCCCGTCTGCAGCGACTGGTCGACTCCGTCGCGCGCCAAGAACCGCGGCTGCGATGGGCAGCCGGCGAGCAGCCAGACGGCACCACAATTCTGGTCACCGACCTTGCAAGCGGGTGGATTCCGCCGAACATCGCCGTCCCGTCGGTCGTCACCCTGCTCGAGCCGGGCGACCGCCGCGGCGACATCGAAACACTGCTCGGCCAGGTCAGCACCTCTGCCAGCTACACACCCGTGCACTACTTGCGCGAATCAGCTGACGACACTGAACCCACCCCTACTTCGCCGCGCCCGCGTCAGGTGCCCGCAGTCGACGAGCTTGGCTGGGAACTTGGTCAGGCCACCAAGTGGCGCGACGGATTGCCTCAAATGGCGCACACCCTCGCCAAGGCGGCGTCAACCGGTACCGGCGTGATCGACAACGAAGTCGAATTTCTCCACCAGCATCTCGAAATGCTTCGCGACCGCGTGCTGGACGCGTACCCCGAGAACGTGGATGCCGCGGCGGTCGCAAACTGGCAATTGCTGGCCTCAATCGAGGCATTGGCTTCGGCGGACAGCATTGGCGCCAACTATCACTTCGCCTGGTTCCAGGCACTGAATCGCGTTCCCTAGGAAGAAGATTCATGACACAAGACGTACAGATCGTCCTGACCCAGCTCGCTCAAACGATGGGCCTGCCACCACCGCCACCGTTGACGCCCGACCAGATCGCGTCGGGCACCTCGCTGATGAGTCAGTTGCTTGCCACGCTGGGCATGGCCGGGAATGTCGGCGATCCGAACGACGCGGCCGCTGCCACCGAAGGGCATGCCAAGCGCGGCGAGAAGACCGGCGACGCGATGAGTCAATTCCAGGCTGGCGACCAGCAGGGAAGTCAAGAACTCCAGCAGCTGATGAGCACCATGCAGCAGATGCCTCAACAGGTCATGCAAACCTTCAGCGGACTTTTCCAGGGTTTGACTCAACCGCTCAATCAAGCGATGCAACAGGTCTCGCAGATCAGCTCACAGCTGACCAGCGCCCTGGGCAAGGCGGGGCAAGGTGCTGGCGCAGCAGCACTGCCCGCCGGTGCGCTCGGCGACGCTCTCGGCGCGGGTGGCGGTGCTCTGGGAGCCGGCGGCGGGGGCGCGGGGCTGGCCGGCGCTACGACCCCGGCCGCAAACCTCGGGCCGCCACCGACTCCGACGGCTGGCACTGTTCCGATGTCATCGCAGCAGGCACCCGTCACGTCACCACCTCCTGCTGAAGGCACCGGTGCTCGCGGGCAAATGGGCGGCGGCATGCCGATGATGCCGCCAGGAGCCGGAGGCGGTGCCGCGAGCGGAGGCGACAACAAGGCCGAGACCAAGCGCGTCGTCCCACCAACGGTGAAAAACGGCGCCCCGGTACAGGGCCGCATCAGCACGCCACAGTCCGCGCCCGAAGTGGTCAAACGTGTTGCCGGCAAGCCGATCGCCAGCCGTCGCATCCTGCCCCCGGATAGCAAAGTCGAAGACGACGTCGACGACGTCGACCGCAACGGTCGATAAGCAGCGGTGAATTGTGTCGGGTGCAGCAGGTCGTTAGGTTTTGAAAATGGCCGATCGCGAAACCTTGCGGGTCCAACCAGACGTGATGCAGGCGGCCTCGCAGGCATTGGCAAGCGCGTCTAGGGATCTGCACACCAAGCTCGTCGACCTCGATGCTCAAGTCCGCGAAATGCTGACCGGCTGGCAAGGGGGATCAGGTAGCGCGTATGGCGACGCCTGGGATCTCTGGCACAACGGCGCCGCGGAAGTGCAGTCAGGCCTAGCTATTTTGGCGAAAGCCGTTGGTAATGCGGGAATTAAATTCCAGGCACAGGATGCAGCGGGTCAGCAGACGGCGGAGGGCATCTACCGTGGCTGAAGCCTTCAGCGTCGATCCCGCCGCTTTAGAAGATGCGGCCCGGAGAATGGGCGAATTTGTCCGCTACACGGAGAGCGTGGTTGCTGAAATCGATTCGCTGGTAACACATCTGCATGGCACGTGGTCGGGCGAGGCGGCCGCAGCTCATGCGGAGGCGCACCGACACTGGGCGCGCGGTGAGGCAAATATGCGAGAGGCTTTGGCCCGACTGACGGCTGCGGGCGCCGCAGCCCATCACAATTACACGGGCGCGATGAACGCGAATACCAGCATGTGGTCCTAATCCTGTGGCACCACTCGCGGTCGATCCCGATGCATTAGACGGCGCCGGGTCGGCCGTAATCTCAGTCGGCGAGGGCCTGGGGTCCGTCATCTCGACGTTGACGACAGCGCTGACCGGATGCAACGGAATGGCTGGCGACGATCCAGCGGGTGCCGCATTCGGGAACAGCTACAACTCCGCAGCGTCCAAGATGCTCGAGGCGATGTCCACGACCCGAAATGGGTTGTGCCGCTTGGGTGACGGTGTGCGCATGTCGGCCCACAACTATTCGACAGCCGAGGCCATGTCGAATATCTCTGAACACGGTCAGCCGCTTCCCGGTCCACACCCAACCGGTTCTATCTCGACGCAGTCAGTGCCGTCCGCAGTCGGTAGCGGCGTCGGCGCTCCGGCCGGCTGGGGCTGGGTGTCCAAGTACATCGGAATGATCTGGCCGAGTGGCGATTCGACCAAACTACGGACCGCTGCGGCCGCGTGGATAAGCGCCGGTACGGGTTTCGAGGTCAGCGAGGTAACGGGCGCAGTCGGGCCCATGACGACAGTCGGAGTACAGCAGATCCCCGAAGGATCGGCGATCGCAACGGCCTTCGCCGATGCCAATCGTAGTACCGCCGCAATCCTGCAGCAGTGCAACACTATTGCGATTCAACTGAGCTCCATGGCAGCCAGAATCGACTCAGTCCATGCAGCGATCCTGGATCTATTATCGCGGATCTGCGACCCGCTGACCGGGATCAAAGAAGTCTGGGAGTTCCTAACTGATCAGGACGAAGACGAGATTAAGAAGATCGCCCGGGACATTCGCACAATCGTCGACCAGTTCACCGCAGAGATTCAGGCGCTGAGCCAGCAGATCGCTATCGCCGTCACCGAGGCAAGCACGATCCTGAGCACGATGAGCCAATACGCCGAAAAGGAGTGGGACCAGTTCCTGCACCACACCGACGTTGGCAGGGCGCTCAACCAGGTAGGCCAGTACGGAAAAGGGCTCGCCGAATCAGTTGGCGGCCTTATCAAAGATGGTTGGACCTACGGTCCAGTGCGAGCTCAATTCGATCCGCAAGGTTCTTACCAATCATGGAAGGAGCTACTCCACGGTATGGCTCCGCTGGTCGGTCTTGGCGACGATCACGCACCGAGCGTCGCGCAGTCGTGGAAGGACGTAGGCAAAAACGCGGTCCACTGGGATGAGTGGAAGACCAACCCCGCCGAGGCCGCCGGTAAAAGCACCTTCGATCTAGCCACCCTGCTCATTCCGGGCGGCGGTGAAGCAGCAGCGGCAGCCAAGGGAGGTCGCGCTGCCGCCGACGCGGCTGAGGCCGCGTCCGCGGCCAGCCGTGCGGAGTCCGCGGCGACGCGAGCGCTCGAAGACGCGCCGAAACCCCACGCTCCCGCGCCAAGTGCCCCCGTTCCAGAGCCGCGCCCGTCGGCCTCGCCCCTCGACCGACCACCACCACCAGCCGACAAATCGACTGTGCCAGCCTCGACGAAGCCGACCTCCGCCCCCACCGACGCTCCAGCGCCGCACAGCCCCACCGACCGCGGCGGGCCTGCACCCGCAGAACCGCCCCCCGCACACACCCCGGGGGAACCGGAGCCTGCTGCGCCGCCGCAAGACCACGAGCCGGACGAGGCGGCCTACCCCGAACCCGCCCAAACCTCTCACGACGAGGTGTCGTCACCCGCCGACGCGCCCTTTGAACACTCCCCCGTACCAACTGACGGGACACCACCTCACGAACCGGCGCAAGCCCCGCCGCCACGACTCGAAGACGCCACAGAGCCCGCCGCGGCCACCGAATCCAGCCAGCATCTCGCTCAACACTTTCCCGGCGAACCCACTCCAGTCGCCGAACGACCCATTACCCAAGACCCAACGCCCAGCCACCCCGGGCCGACCGAGACAACGCCCATTTCCCATAGCTCGCCGTCGGATCCCACACCGACCGCTCATAACCGCGACGCAGTTCAGCCATCGGGTGCGGGGATTAGCGGAGCCGCAGCCAGCCACGAATCGGTAGCACTGGACCGAGCCAATTCACAACAATCCATGGGACACGGTGGTCACCCTGGTGAAGGTGGGTCCAATTTCGATAGGGCAAACGGTGCCGAGGGCCACGACGCACACCCCCACGATGGCGAGCCGCCGAACCCCGACGGGCCGAATGACCCGCCGCCGCCGCTGCATCGAGAAGAACCTCTCCCAGGTAAAGAGCTCCTGGACCAGTACGAAGGCGAGAACGATGCCAGCAATCCAAATCGATACTTCCGGCCCAATACAGTGGAGTATTTGTCTAGCGAAGATCTAGAGAAGCATCGACTATTCATAAAGGACGATCTGATTTATTCAGCGAGGGATGGACTTCCGTTCGACACGACGTCCGCAGGGACTGTATGGAATCAGGGTCGTGCGATTTACGTAATGGATCAACACGGCAACTTGTACGCCTCTTTGGTACAGCAGGTCGGCCGCTTTCACCACTCGAGCTTCCTCGGAGGGAAGCCAGTGGCCAGCGCCGGTGAGATTGAAGTGAGAGATGGAGTCCTTAACATGATTAATCGAAAGAGTGGTCATTACCAGCCCGATGCAGAACAGCTGTCCCGGATCCGGGGGATACTTGAAGAACAAGGTTTGGACACCGGCAACATCTTCTTCGGGGCCGGGTTTTAAAGATGATGTCAACGGGACCGTCACCAGCATGGTGGCGCGGCTACATCAATCAGATAACATACGGCGCCGATTTGCGCGCCCCGATAGACGATTCGCTCCTCGATCGTCTTGCGGACGAGTTGGTCCGTCAGCGGCTCTTCACCCTCCCGGTAGCGAATTACTATCAAGCGGCTACCGAAGCACTTCGCTCAAGTGAACATCTTGGCTCTGACGACGGTCACGATGAAAGTGCGGTGCGTGACCTCCTCACTCGGTTGATCGAGGCGTTGGATAGCCGCAGACCTTGGCCCGAGCCACCGTTCGAGACGCTTCCGCTCGATGAACCGTTCACGCTGACGAGTGATGCGCTCATCGGGCGGATACCGATACTGCCAAGGGACATTGAGGGCCGTCTCAATCGAAAATTTTCGAAGCGCGAACCTGACGGCCGAGAAGGTGAGTTCATCGCGCTGCGCCTGCGCACCGGACAACTCGTGGTTCTGCGTGCTGCGGCTTTCCAGATCGCGAACGTAGAGCTCTATAGTGCCGACGATCCGGGCGCTACCCGTGCGGCGTTCCAGGCACTCACCGCTCTCGAAGTGCAACAGGCTTGACTTATACATGCGGGTTGGACGAGCGATTGCTTAATGAACAAGCACGGAAATCGGCACGCATCCCTCGATCAAAATCAGACATTAATTTCTTGAGGCGCCCAACGAACTGCAGAGGGTGAACGGTCTTGTGGAACGTTCTAGCGGCATTTTCATTTCTACGGTGATTCCAACGAGCGGTGAGCAATTTATAGCGACGGATCCACCGGGGAAACATCGATTCGAAGTGCAACCGCGGTAACTACGGAGGGCGAGCACGACATCGTTTAATGCTAAAAGGTTTCGTCGAAAGCCTGACTTAGCTCACGATCCGGGGTTCGAGGTAGTCGTGGCGGGTTGACCTGTTGGTTTTGGGTTTTAGGCTGGCCGCGGGGCGGCGGGTGGCCGTGCTGGAGGCCGCGGCGGTACGCATTTGGCAGTCAATCAGGCTGTGCCGCTTGGCAGATGATGACGGCAAGACCTCGGCGCGGATCGCAGCCAGAACTTGTCGTACCCGGCTGCGATGATGACCACATGTCCTTGACTGCAACACCTTCGGCGGCGGTGAGCCCTGCTGCGCGTG
Source organism: uncultured Actinomycetota bacterium (assembly GCA_963750885.1). Taxonomy (GTDB): domain Bacteria; phylum Actinomycetota; class Actinomycetes; order Mycobacteriales; family Mycobacteriaceae; genus Mycobacterium. Next base: position 6,312 of record CAVVSN010000023.1, on the reverse strand, counting down.
TTGAGGTGTTGTTCGAGGAGTTGGCGGAGTTGGCGGGCCAGCGCAATGCCATTGACGGGCGCATCGTGAAGATCGTCGCCGAGCTGGACCGTGACGAGCTCTGCGGGGCCACGGGTGCGCGATCGGTGGCGGCGTTGGTGGCCTGGAAGCTGGGTTGCTCATCGGGCAATGCCCACACGATCACCACCGTGGCGCGCCGGCTGGAGGAGTTTCCCCGCTGCGCGGCCGGCATGTGGGAGGGTCGACTGTCGCTAGATCAGGTCGGCGTCGTGGCCGCCCGGGCGGGCGAGGGTTCCGATGAGCATTACGCGGAATTGGCCTCGGTCGCGACGGTCAACCAGCTGCGCACCGCGGTCAAACTGGAACCGCGACCCGAACCCGATTCGCCGCCGCAGCCACAGCCCTCGATCACCAAGACCTCCGGCGAGGACTTCAGCTGTTGGCGGATCGCACTTGCGCACGAGGACGCGGCGAAGTTCGATGCAGCACTGGCCTCTCACCGTGACGCGCTGTTCGCCCAGTGGAAGCAGGATCACGGCGCAAGCGAGCGCGCATCGCAAAATTGTCCCCCGTTGCCCACCACCGTCGAGGCGTTTATGCGCCTAGTCCAGGCCGGATGGGACGACGAGGCGGCCCGCCGGCCGCACGGGCAGCACACCACGGTGGTGGTGCACGTCGATGTTGCGCAGCGCGCCGCCGCGCTGCATCTGGGGCCACTACTCACCGACGCCGAACGCCGATACCTGACCTGTGATGCCACGTGTGAAGTCTGGTTCGAACGTCACGGTGAGGTCATCGGCGCCGGCCGAGCGAGCCGGGTGATCAACCGGCGGCTTCGCCGTGCCCTCGAGCACCGCCATCCCAGCTGCGCGGTTCCCGGCTGTGGGGCCACCCGCGGTTTGCACGCACACCACATCCGGCACTGGGAAGACGGTGGTCCGACCGACTTGCCCAACCTGGTGTTGGTGTGCCCGTATCACCATCGGTTGCACCACCGGGGCGGCATCACCATCGCCGGACCCACCGACGATCTCATCGTCACCGACAGCTGCGGTAGACGACTCAGCGCAGGGTCGCTGGCGCGTCCTCCGAACCTTCCCCCGCCCGCCGTCCCGCCGTGCCCGGGCCCCACCGGCGAGCGCGCCGACTGGTGGTGGTACGACCCATTCCAACCACAACCACCACCAACAAACAACTAGGTTGGCTATCGGAGCCGATCGTTATCGGCACCGTACCTAAGCCCAAACAGGCTCAGACACGGTGCGATTCGTTGCGCTACTCGCTGCTGTCGGGTCGAGATAAATCAAAGCCGACAACCAACCGCAACTCCGCCGACGCGCTAGCCGACGAATAGATCCCGCCACGATCCGGATCTACGCACCAATTTGAGTCAAGTCGACACTGCGAGGACGAGCATGTCATCGTCTGATTTCGTTGAACAACAGTGCGCTGATCGACGACGGCAATAGCCATCGCGCACGCAAGTCCCGCGCGGCAAATGCGATGCTGACTGTGATTCGAGTCAATGAGGCGGAACGTGTAGTCGCCATTGTCACCGTCACCGGTCGGTTCATCGGACCGCTCTCCCGGCATCCCGACAACTTAGAAGTCGCATTGCTACCTGCCACGTTGCTAGCTCCGGTTGGTTCCGTTGCAGTGAGTGGGATAGATCATGGCGTGGTACTTCTCACCGAGACCGGTACTACACAAGAGCTTCCAGCCGACTTGGCGGAACTCAAGCAGGCGGTCGGCGAACAAGTAAGTGCCGCTTTACTGCGGGAACCCATCACCATCCATTCACCCGGGCCGATTTTCTCCTCCGCGGTCCTAGCTGGCCGTTTACGCGCCAGCGACTCCGCGCCTGTCTCGATCGGCTTATCGCGCTCAAGGTGAATTGTGCGAGGTTCACAAGCTCGTTAGCTTTGCCATCGTGGACGGGCGTGACGCGCTACGGGTACGACCCGCAATGAACTGATGGCACCGCTCGCCGTTGACCCGGAGGTGCTGGATGGCGCTGGCACCGCCGTCATTTCGGTCGGAGAGGGACTCGGGTCCACCGTCTCGACATTGACCACCGCTCTCGCCGGATGCCACGGGATGTCTGGTGACGACCCAGCCGGTGCAGCGTTCGGCCACAGCTACGACAATTCAGCATCGAAACTGATCGAGGCCATGGCTACCACCCGCAATGGGTTGTGCCGCTTGGGCGACGGCGTTCGGATATCCGCGCACAACTACTCCATCGCCGAAGCGAACTCGAATATCTCCGGGCGCAGCCATCCCCTACCAGGTCCGCACCCGACCGGTTCGATCTCGGTCGGCTCGACGCCGTCATCCGTCGGCCACGGCGCTGGCCCACCGGCGGGCTGGGCCTGGGTGTCCAAATACATCGGGATGCTCTGGCCGACCGGGATTCAGCGAAGCTGCGCGGAGCAGCGGCAGCGTGGACCATCGCCGGCACTGACTTCGAGGTCAGCGAGATACTCGGCGCCGCAGGACCGATGAGCAGCATTGGCGCTCAACAGATCCCAGAAGGTCCCGCGATCGCGGCCGCCTTCAGCGCGACCCACCGCTGCGCGGCCGGAATCCTGCAGCAGTGCGCGACTGTTGCGACCACCTCACGTCGTACGCAACCAAGATCGACAACGTTCACGCGGCGATCATCGATCTACTGTCGCGCATCTGCAATCCGCTGACCGGGATCAAAGAGGTCTGGGAGTTCCTCACCGACGAGGACGAAGACGAGATCAAGAAGATCGCCAACGACGTTCGCATCATCGTCGATCAGTTCACTGCGGAAGTCGATGCACTACGTCAACAGATCGCGACCGCGCTCGCCGAAGCAAAGACAATCCTCGGCATCATGACCCACTACGCCGAGAAGGAGTGGGACCACTTCCTCCATGCCACCGAGGTCGGCCGGGTATTGGATCACTTCGGTCAGATCTGCGGCGGGGTGCTTTCGGAAGCGGAAAGCACCGTCAAAGGATTTTGGAACCTCAATCCGGCTCGGGCTTTCGTCGATCCAAAGGGCTTCTGGCACTCCGTCTCTGGCGCACTCGAAAAGCTGGGAACACTCACCGGGGCCGACGGCGAACAGAAATTCGAAGACTCGTGGAAGGAGCTTGGCAAAGACGTCCTCCACTGGGATGAATGGAGCACCAACCCGCTCAAGGCCGCCGGCGAATCCGCTTTCGATATCGGCACACTCTTCGTCCCGGGCGGGGCGCTTCGAAACTCTCTAAACTCGGCCACGTCGCGGCAGACGTCGCCGAGGCTCCCAAGGGGCTACGCCTGCCCACGCCTGGCCGGCTGCCTAACCCTGCGCCGCACGACAACCCGCCGCCACGGAGCGATCCGCAGAAAGGCGGCCAGCCGGGGGCCGCGCCGAATCCAAAAGGCGCGCTGCCACCGTATGGGCTTACCGACTCGAAGGCTCCGGCCGAAACGAAGGTTCCAACAACAGCTTCCCAAGCACGTCGCCGAACCAACCGACTCCCGCCGGGCAGCCACCCTTATCGGCATCCGGCTCACGCCGCGGCCGAGCACGCCCCACACCGCCCGCGCCTCTTCCTGCGGCCCAGCGCACGGCGGGGCCCCGAGCGGCCTATCACCGCAGTCGCCCAACGCTCGACCATCACGGACCCGTTGCCCACACCCCGCAGCCATTGACGACCGGAGACCTATCGGCGCTGGCCGATTACACTGGTCTGGGGCACGAGGACCTAAACGACGCGTTGAGGAACAGCACTATGGACGCATCCCAACAAGCTCGTGTTGACGCACTAAATCAGGCGTTGGAGAAATTGCCTGCCACACCACGGCCTGGTTTTTCGGGGCACAGACTTGGCACCCGACGTTCTTGCGCGATACCAGCCCGAAGCCGTCGTCACCGAACGCGCCTTCCTTAGTACCTCTGTCGATCCCGCCGTCGCCCAATCATCGGCATTTGCCGGCAACGTCGAATTCAGGATTCTGTCTAAGACAGGGCGGGACATCTCCTCGTTCTCGACGTTTCCCACCGAACACGAAGTGTTGTTCCCAACCGGCATACAAGTTTTATGTGGTGGATCGAAACTCGATCCTCTCACAGGCAGGACGATCATTGAGATGATTGAGCGATAGAAGGACTTGACCGATGGCCAAAGAGATTGCCGGAAAAATCTTCTCCACTCCGGAAGAGGCGGGTGTGACCCGGCCGACCGACGAAGAGTTGGCCGACGCCCGCAAGCTCTTCGACGAGTTCCAAGAGCAGATAGATCGCGTGCCCGAGGCAGACCGATGGACGGAAGTCTCGCCGAAGTTCTGGAACGACACTTCCGGCACCGAGTACGAAGGCTGGCACGACCCCAGCCCGCCAACCCCGACCCAACCCGCCACGGCCCGATAGTGTGAAGCCGTGACCGCTTCCGGCGGCCCGGGCAGTGTCGAACCCGGCCACAATCCACATCCAGAACCCGCTGAGCAGCAATTCGAGACGCAGGCCGCCAACGCCAGCGCCGAGCGGGCGCTGGAAGACGTCCACTCCGACGAAGCGCTGAACCCGAGCTGCCACCCATCGACCTGACCGCCGCCGCATTCTTCGACGTCGACAACACTTTGGTGCAGGGCTCGTCGCTGGTCCACTTCGGCCGCGGCCTGGCTGCCCGCAAGTACTTCACCTATCGCGACGTCCTCGGCTTCGTCTACGCGCAGGCCAAATTCCAGGTCCTCGGCCGAGAGAACAGCGACGACGTCGCCGCCGGGCGCCGCAAGGCGCTCGCCTTCATCGAAGGCCGGCCCACCGAGGAGCTGATGAGACTGGGTGAAGAGGTCTTCGACGAGATCATCGCCGAGAAGATCTGGGAAGGCACCCGCGATCTCGCCCAGATGCACCTCGACGCCGGCCAGCAGGTCTGGCTCGTCACCGCCACGCCTTATGAGCTCGCGATCACCATCGCCCGCCGCCTCGGCCTGACCGGCGCACTGGGCACCGTCGCTGATCCGAGAACGGCGTCTTCACCGGCCGGCTGGTCGGCGACATCCTGCACGGGCCCGCAAGGCGCACGCCGTGCGCTCACTGGCCATCCGCGAAGGCCTCAACCTCAAACGCTGCACCGCCTACTCCGACAGCTACAACGACGTACCGCTGCTATCCCTGGTCGGCACGGCCGTAGCGATCAACCCGACGCCGCTTTACGCGACTACGCACGCAACGCGGCTGGGAATCCGCGATTTTCGGACCGCCCGCAAGGCCGCCGGATCGGCGTACCGTCAGCTCTGGCACTGGGCGCGGCGGGCGGCGCTCTGGCCGCGGTGGCATCCTCGCGTCGGCACATAATCGCGCTGATAATCTTTGCGCCGCTGAACCCATAAGAAGTGGAGAGCAGCGCATGTCCTTGCCCGCAGGCACCGAAGGCCTGATCGGCACCCACTACCGGTACCCCGACTACTTCGACGTGGGCCGCGAAAAGGTCGGCGACTTCGCCGAGGCCATTCAGGAACGATCACCCCGACGCACCACTCCGAGGACGCCGCAGCCGAAGTCGGCTACGACACTACCGGTGGCGCCGCTGACCTTCCTGGCAGTCGCCGGACGTCGCGTCCAAAACGACGCTCTTCGCCAAGTTCGACATCCCGATCAACATGGCGCGTGTGCTGCACCGCGACCAGAAATTCCTGTTCCACCGGCCGATCACCGTCGGTGACCGGCTCTACTTCGACACCTACCTGGACTCGGTGGTCAAAAGGCACGGCACGGTGATCGCCGAAATTCGCAGCGAAGTCACAGACGTCGACGGCAACCCGATCATCACCAGCGTCGTGACCATGCTCGGCGAGTCGTCCAATCCCGACGCGAACGCTGAAGCGACAATCGCGGCAATTGCATCCATTCGCGCTGGCGCTTAGGGTGAGCCGGAACCATTCAGGGGGAGTCCCACATCATGAGCACCGATCTCACGCCAAATTTCGGCGGCATTGCCATGGCGTTTACGACCTGTCCGACGAGTTCTACCAGCTGTTTTTGGACCCGAGCCAGACCTACAGCTGCGCCTACTTCGAGCGCGACGACATGACGCTCGCCGAGGCTCAGCAGGCCAAGGTCGACCTGTCGCTCGGCAAACTTCGGCTTGGAGCCGGGCATGACGCTGCTCGACGTGGGCTGTGGCTGGGGGGCCACGCTGCGCCGCGCGATCGAGAAGTACGACGTGAACGTGGTCGGTCTCACGCTGTCCAAGAACCAGGCCGCCCACGTGCAATCATCGTTCGACGCGTTGGACACCGAACGCTCCCGGCGGGTGCTGCTGAACGGTTGGGAACAGTTCCACGAGC
>CAVVSN010000022.1:0-639895 GCA_963750885.1 uncultured Actinomycetota bacterium | reverse complement strand
CGTGGCTGTCTGGTGGAACGTCCGGGACTTCCCCGACGCGCGAATCGGTAACCCGGCGGTACCAGGCACACCGCGGCCCTTCAGGCCGCTGCTGGGCTACCAGCACTGGATCCCCGTCCTACAAATCTTCACCCTGATCGCGGTGATCGGGCTCATCGCGGCGGCCGTCTGGGGATGGCGTCGCTTCGGGCCGCACCCGTACATCCTGATGGGCCTCGTCACCACGATCATCGTCTGGCAGGACCCGATCATGAACTGGGCGCCCTACGCGGTCTACGACCCGCGGCTATGGCATTGGCCCGAGTCCTGGCCCTTGGTCTCGCTCGCACCCACAGTCGAACCGTTCGTCGTCTTCGGTTACGTGATGTTCCAGTTCGGCCCGTACTTCCCGGCGGCCTGGGCGCTACGCAAGATTCAGGCCCGCCAGCCGCACGACTCATTCGTGTGGCGCCACCCGTTGATCAGCCTCAGTGTTCTGATCTTCGTGTTCGGCTTTATCATCGACATGATCCTCGAGGTCTCGATGATCCACACCGGGCTCTACATGTACTCCCAGGTGATCCCCTTCGGATCGATCTTCGTGGGTACGCCACATCAGTTTCCGCTGCTCTGGGAATCCTCGCTGGTCACCCTCGTCATGATTCCTGCGGGAGTGCTCGTCTACCGGGATGACACCGGTCGCACGGTGTCCGAGAAACTGGCCCAGCGGGCCCGCATCTTCGCAGGCCGACCCGCGCTCGGGTCGTTCATGGTCATGCTCATCATCGTCAACGTGTTCTATCTGTTTTACGGGCTCGCATTTGCCTCATTCAAATGGACCAGGATCTCGACTTCCGTGGCATGCCCGTGGCCCTATCCCGAGGCGAAAGTCTATGACCCGCAGGGCTATTACGAGCAGAACGGTGCGCAAGGCCCGTATTCGGTTGGTATTTGGTCGAATTGGGAAATGGCCCAACCGCACGGGCGTCCCACGGTGACACTCGGCTCCGTCAGTGATCGCTGCGCACCGGCCACGCAATGAACTGCTGTCATCGGCTGGGCAGCATCGCGGTACGGGCAAACGCCGCCTAGGCGACTGCGCCTACGTACTGGCGATCAGCGGGTTTGAAGCCGCCTATCGAAAGGGGCGTGACATGCCAGCACTTGTCATAATCGACGCCCTCTTGAACAATCACGGGCAGCCCAGGTGGCCGTCGCACGACGAAGTAGTCGAGGGAGCCTTTCACGCGTTCGACATGGTCGTATGCAACGCGGTCATCGCTGAGATGTTTTGCGAGTCAACGTGAATACGGCGCGGGGACGTTGATAGGAAGATCGGGGCGCCCTGCCGCCTTTTCGATGGGACCTTGCCGGACGCGAGAACTGGTCTGTGCCATGGGGATCAGCCCAACGCGACGCCGAGTTCCTGAGCGAAGACGCGGATCATGTGCTGTACGCCAATTTCGTTGCGGCCGATGACCATATGGTCGTGCTGCCCGTGGCGGACACCTTCCCCACATTGCGGCAACATGGCGAAATCCTCATCGCGCACCGCGGCGTGCACAGCTGCGAAGATCATGTCGTAGCCAGACCGCATCTCGTCATTGGTCGCGGGTACGCGCGCCAGGCGCAAAGGCAAGGGTCCGTGCAGATTCCCGGTCGGGGTCACGATACGGGCATTGTCGGAGGAAAGCCGGTGGCTAGGCTCGCATTAGTTACGACCCCAATCAACGTCGGCGCAGCTTCACGACGGGTCGCAGGGACAGCGGTCGGGTGACGCACGCGCTGCCGGTTATCGCACTGAGCGGTGGGGAGGACTGAGTGCTCGAGAGCCGCTGTACGTCATTAGTTCGTACGGCCGACACCGCCCGGTGGTGTCTCACCCAAATGTCCAATTGGCCACGGCGTGGCCATCTGAATGAGAAATGGCCAATTTGTTTGAGAACCTACAACTACCGCGCCATGTTGGTGAAGCGCGAAAGGTGCAGCTGGTGAGCAACTGTCACCGTCTTGGTCGGGCCGTTACGGTGTTTGGCCACAATCAAATCCGCTTCACCGCCGCGCGGATCGTCGCGATCGAAGGCGTCGGGCCGGTTCAGCAGGATGACCATGTCGGCGTCCTGCTCCAGCGATCCGGATTCACGAAGGTCCGACAGCATCGGCTTCTTGTCGGTGCGTTGCTCGGGACCACGGTTCAGCTGGCTGATGGCGATCACCGGGACCTCGAGCTCCTTGGCCAAAAGCTTGAGATGCCTGGAGAATTCGGACACCTCGAGCTGCCGCGACTCGACCTTCTTGCCCGACGACATCAGCTGCAGGTAGTCGACGACGACCAAGCGCAGATCGGCTTTTTGCTTCAGCCGGCGAGCCTTGGCGCGGATCTCCATCATCGTCAGGTTCGGCGAGTCGTCGATATACAGTGGCGCCTCGCTGATTTCGCTCATCCGCCGGGCCAGCCGCGTCCAGTCGTCGTCGCTCATCCGGCCCGAACGCATATCGCCGAGCTTGATTTTCGCCTCGGCGGACAGCAGCCGCATGACGATCTCGGACTTGCTCATTTCCAGCGAGAAGATGACGCTGGCGAACCGGTTCTTGATCGAGCACGACCGCATGAAATCGAGTCCAAGCGTCGATTTCCCGACTCCGGGCCTGGCCGCGACGATGATCATCTGCCCGGGGTGCAGGCCATTGGTCAACTCGTCGAGTTCGGTGAACCCGGTCGGCACGCCGCGCGACATCCCGCCGTTGGAGGCGATGGCGTCGATCTCGTCCATCGTCGGCTGCAGCAGGTCTTCCAGCGGGACGAAGTCCTCGGACATCCGTCGCTCGGTGACCTCATACATCTCGGCCTGCGCCCGGTCGACGACCTCGGCGACATCGGCGCCCTCAGCGCCGGCATAGCCGTACTGCACCACGCGCGTCCCGGCCTCCACCAGTCGGCGCAGCAGCGCCTTCTCCGCGACGATGCCCGCGTAGTAGCCCGCGTTGGCGGCGGTCGGCACGGTCGAGATCAGGGTGTGCAGATAGGGCGCTCCACCGATGCGGCGCAGCAGCCCGCGGCGATCCAACTCGGCGGCCACCGTCACCGCATCCGCCGGCTCGCCACGCCCGTACAGATCAAGGATCGCGTCGTAGACATTCTGGTGAGCCGGCCGGTAGAAGTCGCTGGGCCGTAGCCGCTCCAGTACGTCGGCGATCGCGTCCTTGCTCAGCAGCATGCCGCCCAACACCGACTGCTCGGCAGCGAGATCCTGGGGCGGCTGACGGCCGTAGTCCTCGCTCGGTGCCTCCGCGCTCGGACGTCCCAGATCATCAACGACTGCCACTAAATCCCGCCTCCTACACGACGTTCGAACGCACATTCGAGGCCGATGGCCTGACGTTAAGCCACACCACCGACACCGCTCGACTCAGCCCGACCGCCCACCACCCCGAAAATTCGGGGGTCCCACCCAGGCGGATCAACGGCCTTCGCCCTCGTGACCGACTCGACCCGCAGGCGGCGGGACATCCACCGCGGGCCGTGTAGTCGGTCGTCGAACGCCAGCATCACCTCACGACGGGTCGACGTTAAAGGTTGCTGGCGAGGACAACAAACGAGGTTGTTCATAGACCTGTGCATGGTGTGTGCATATCCATCTGCGCCCGTGTTGAGGGGTTGTGGAGAACTTGTGGAGCAATATGCGCCATTGCGACATCACCGCAGATAAGCGCACCACACACCTGCATATTTTGTGTGGATGGGAATCTCTACGGCGTGTCGGGCGCGGTTGCCACTTCGGGCGTGTTGTGTTTCCCCGAATGATTTACAGCGTTAACGGACGGTAACGTTCGCTATCGGTTGCTGCCGACTATGAGTTCGCTATGCAACGCAAAAACCCCCGGGGCAGCCGACTGTGGCTACCACCGAGGGTCAGAGGCTTTGCAGGCTCAGGCCTCCGCGACGACGTCGAGCGCAACGTTGACGTCGACGTCGGGGTGCACGTGCAAAGTGATCGCATGGCTCCCTACGGCCTTGATGTGGCCCTTGGGCAAACGCACCACGCGCTTGTCGAGGTTGGGCCCACCGGCCTTGCGGATCGCTGTGACGACCGCAGCGGTCGTGACCGAGCCGAACAGCTTGCCCGAGTCACCGGAGGTCCGCACCGGGAGCGGGACGGCGCCCAGGCCCTCGAGGGCGGTCTTGATCTCGTTGGCGTGCTCGAGGCCGCGCACCTGCTTGGTATCGCGGGCGCGACGAATGTCATCCGCCTGCTTCTGCGCGCCGCGCGATGCGACGATCGCCATGCCTCGCGGCAGCAGGAAGTTACGGCCGTAGCCGTCCTTGACCTCAACGGTCTCGCCGGTTGAGCCGAGGTGCTCGACGTCGGCGGTCAAAATGAGCTTCATTGTTTCGCTGATTCCGTTCTGCGTTTATCCGCGCTTACCGCGTCGAAGAGGTGAAGGGCAGCAACGCCACCTCGCGGGCGTTCTTGACCGCGATTGCGACGTCGCGCTGGTGCTGGACGCAGTTACCGGTCACCCGGCGGGCGCGGATCTTGCCGCGCTCGCTGATGTAGGTGCGCAGCAGCTGGGTGTCCTTGTAGTCGATGTCCTGGCCCTTTTTGGAGCAGAAGATGCACTTGCGCGCCTTGATCGGCTTTTCCGGCGCGGGGCGCCGCTTGGTGGACTTCGCCATGGTCTGTTCTCTTTCGTTCTGTCGTTTAAAAAGTTGTTAGAAGGGGGGCTCGTCGTCGCCGCCGGCGAATGAACCCGACGCCGGGGCGCTGCCCCACGGGTCTTCGCCACCGGCCGCGCCGCCGCCACCGCCGCTGCTCTGGGCTGCCGGCTGACGGGATCCGCCGCCGCCCCCACCGCCGAAGCCACCACCGCCGCCGCCGCTGCGGCTGGCCTTGTTGACCTTGGCGGTGGCGTACTTCAAGCTCGGCCCGATCTCGTCGACCTCGAGCTCGACCACGGTGCGCTTCTCGCCCTCACGGGTCTCGAACGAACGCTGCTTGAGCCGTCCGCTTACGATTACGCGCGCGCCGCGAGTCAGGCTCTCGGCCACGTTCTCGGCGGCCTCTCGCCAGATGTTGCAGCGAAGGAACAGCGCTTCGCCGTCCTTCCACTCGTTGGTCTGACGGTCGAACGTGCGCGGCGTCGACGCGACCGTGAAGTTCGCGACGGCCGCGCCCGACGGCGTGAAACGCAATTCGGGGTCGGCGGTCAGGTTTCCGATAACCGTCATGACAGTGTCACCAGCCACAGTGACCTCCTAAGTCCGTTTGGATCAGCTCAGAATCGGCGAACAAGTCACGCTGAGCCTACGCAAAGGCTCGGACGTGCCGTGGTCGTTCGCCAACAGGTCCCCCGGCGACGATGCGGGCCGGTACGGCCCGAGGAGAAGCCGGGCAATTTCATCAGTGCTTGTCGGTGCGCATGACCTTGGTGCGAAGCACCGACTCGTTCAGGCTGAGCTGACGGTCGAGCTCGGACACCGTCGCGGGTTCCGCTTTGAGATCGATGACCGCGTAAATGCCCTCGGCATGCTTGAGGATCTCGTAGGCCAGCCGGCGCTTGCCCCAGATGTCGACCTTGTCTACTGATCCACCGTCCTTGCGGACAACGTTCAGAAAAGTCTCCAGCGACGGAGCTACGGTGCGCTCGTCGAGAGTGGGGTCGAGGATGACCATTAATTCGTATGGACGCATGGGAACCTCATCACCTCCTATGGTCGTGTGCGGCCGTGGCTCATTTCTCCACGGCAGGAGGGTCGCCTGCGTCGGCAACCGTCACAGGCTACCGGACGATGACCGGACCTGCGAAATCCTGCGTTGCGGCAACCGACCGCCGCGTGTTGAGAATCCCCGACTCGGGTATCCCGCGGCAGTGCTGCTTCACGACTGTTCTCAGCGAACCAATACCAGTCACCCAAACACATTTTCGGGTCGGCGATCGGGGATCTGATGCCGCCGAACCCTGAACCGATCTCCGATGACCTGCGCCGGATCGCGGCCGCTCACGGAGTGGCGACCGACTACCGCAACGAGCGGCGCGAGCCGGTCCACGTCGACGCCGATGTGGTCATCAAGACACTCGGGCTGCTCGACGTCGATGCCGGCTCCCCAGCCGCCCGCCAGCAGGAGCTCGCCCGGTTGGCCGAGTCGAAGCATGCCCACGCGCTCGCGCCCACCATCGCGGTTCGCCTCGACGGAAGCGCCCACCCGCTGCCCGGGGCTGCCTTGCTCGTGAGCGAAGACGGTGACCCGATCGACGTTCGCGATGCGCTGCCCGCCGATCTTCGACCGGGCTGGTACCGGCTGCACACCGACGACGGCCGGCAAAGCACTCTGGTGGCTGCCCCTCGACGAGTGCCGCCGACGCCTGCCACCTGGGGATGGATGCTGCAGCTCTACGCCCTGCGTTCGGCGCGCTCGTGGGGCATCGGAGATCTCGGCGACTTACAGGAGTTCGTGGCGTGGACGGCAGCCGAGCATGGGGCGGGCGCTGTGCTGCTCAACCCGTTGCACGCGCCCGGCCCCACCCATCCTGTGCAGCCCTCCCCCTACACCCCGTCCAGTCGGCGGTTCGCCAACCCGCTGGCTCTGCGCATCGAAGACCTTGACGCCTATCGGCGAGCCGACCCGGCCAGCCGGGCGGAAGTGGACGCGCTACGGGTGTCGGCGAGCACCGAACGGATCGACCACGATCTGGTGTGGGCGGCCAAGCGGGCAGCGCTCGAATTGCTTTGGCGCGCAGAGGGTTCTCCCTCACCGTCCGAGGAGTCGCTCGATGCCGGCGGACTGCGCGACTGGGCCACCTACTGCGCGCTGGCCGAACGGCACGGGGGCCGGTGGTCGCGCTGGCCCGCACCGCTGCGGGACGTGACGGCGCCAGCGGTCGCGGAAGCCCGCGCGCAACTCGCGCCGCGGGTGGCGTTTCATGCCTGGGTGCAACACCGCTGCGCCGAGCAACTGACCGCCACCCGCAACGCCGCCCGGGACGCTGGGATGGCCTTGGGCATACTGCATGACCTTGCCGTCGGAGTCGACGCCGACGGTGCCGACGCCTGGGCGCTCGCCGACGTGCTGGCATCCGGAGTCAGCATCGGTGCCCCGCCGGACAACTACACTCCGCCGGGTCAGGACTGGGGGTTGCCACCCTGGCGGCCGGACCGGCTCGCCGCCACCGGGTATGCGGCGTTGCGCGACATGATGCGCGCGGTGCTCGCCCACGCTGACGGCCTGCGGATCGACCACGTCGCGGGTCTGTGGCGGCTGTGGTGGATCCCGCCCGGTGACGGCCCTGATCGCGGGACCTACGTGCACTACGACGCCGAGGTGATGCTCGCTGTGCTGGCCCTCGAGGCACACCGGGCCAACGCCACGGTGGTCGGCGAGGACCTCGGCACGGTCGAGCCGGAGGTCACAAAAGCCTTGAGCGACAACGGGATGCTGGGCTGCGCCGTGTCGTGGTTCGTGCGCGACGAGTCCGCACCCGAGCAACCGCTGCTGCCGGCGGGTCAGTGGCCGACGAGGGCCGCTGCCAGCATCTCGACACACGATCTGCCGACCGCCGCCGGCTTCCTCCGCGGTGAGCACGTTCGGGCACGGGCCGACCTCGGTTTACTCGCCGACGTTGCGTCCGAGCAGGCCAACGCAGTCAAGGAGCGCGCCGAGTGGCTGGCGCTGCTGCGATCCGAGGGGCTGTTGGCTGACTCTCCCGAGCCGGACGAGGCAACCATCATCGCGGCCATGCACCGGCTGCTGGCCGCGACTCCGAGTCAGCTCAAGCTCATCTCCCCCTACGACGTCCTGGGCGAAACGCGACAGCCGAATCTGCCCGGCACGATCGACGAGTATCCCAACTGGCGGCTGCCACTGCCGCAGACCCTCGAGCAGATGCGAGAAGACCCCCGGATCGCCCAGATCACCGCGGCTTTCCGCGCCCCTGGCGGCGAGTAGGGCCTTAGACGCCGGCCGGCGCAACGACCGGCCGCCCTCCACCTGGACGCAGTGCCGGGGGAAGCCAATTCGGCGGCGCATCTGGGGCGCGGTCGAACACTCCGCCGGCCGGGTCGTCCAACCGTCCGCCCCAGCGGACCAGATCCTGCTCGGGCCGATAGACCTGGCGGATCACCAGCGCGCACAAGACCAGCACTGCGACGTCGCGCAGCAGCACCGTGGCGGTGAACCACTGCTCAGGCAGCCCCCGATCGGGCACGCTGTAGAGGTAGTACATCCGTGGCACCCACACCAGCGCGTCAATGGTCATCCACGCCAACAGAATCCGCCGGTGCGGCAGCGCCAGGACGGCCAGCGGCACCAGCCACAGCGAGAACTGGGGGCTCCAGACCTTGTTGGTCAACAGGAATGCCGCCACCACCAGAAAGGCCAACTGCGCCAACCGCGGCCGACGCGGCGCAGTCAGCGCGATGTAACCGATTGCGGCGCAACACAACACGAACAACACCAGCACGACGGTGTTCAGGATCTGCGGCGGCTGCCAGAACCGGAGGTCAGAATCGAAACCCTGCCAGCCGGTGAAAGACCTGACGACGTTGTAGAGCGAATCCATATCCTCGCCGCGACGCGCGTTCAGCCGGAAGAACTCTGACCAGCCCCGCGGATAGAACAGCAGCACCGGCAGGTTCACCAGCAGCCACGTCATTGCCGCGGCGGCCGCGGTACGGGCCACCTCTCGCAGCCGTCCGGTGCGGATGCCCAGCACCAGCAGCGGACCCAGCAGCAACAGCGGATACAGCTTGGCCGCACCACCCAAACCGATCAGCAGCCCGGCGAGTACCGGCCGCCGTCGCGCCCAGGCCAGCAGGCCGCCGATCGCGAAAGCCGTTGCCAGCGCGTCGAAGTTGGTGAAGATCTGGAAGATCACCAGCGGGGACGCCCCCACCAGAGCGGCGTCCCACACCCGTCGTCCGGCCAACCCTGCCGTGGCCCACAGCGTCGCCAACCAGGCCAGCGCCAGCCCGAGCGCGGCGACGTCGAAGAACACCACCACCTCGGCTACCACCGGCAGCGGGATCATCCGGGTGACGGCGGTGTAGGTCTTGGCCAACGACATCGACACGTACTGGTACATCCCGGTGAGAACCGGATATTCCATGTAGCGCACCGCCGGTTTGCCGTCGTAGCGGGTTTGCGGATTGCCGCTGCCGTCCTTCTCGATCCAGCTCGACTTGTACGGAAAACGGCCCTGGCTCAACAGCTCTGCGCCGTACAACGGAACGGTGTCGGAGTAGCACAACTCGTAGTAGGCCCGCTGGTTCTGCCAGTTGGCGACCCGCTGATCGCCCGGCCCGGTCCCGACGGTCTGCAGGCACGGGGCTTTCGTCGACCAGCCCAGGGCGAGGAACACCAGCGCGATCAGGAACATTGCCCGCAACGGGGTCAGGATTCGGGTACGCCCGATGATCGCGTGCCGGCCCACCGGACCGCCCACCACATTCGACAGCGCCGCACCCAGAAAGTCGCTGCGGCTCGGGCAATCCCGGTCGTCGGCGGAGCGCAGGTCACTGGCCAGCCGCCGCGGTGAGATGTCGGGGTGATCCGTCTCGGCGACGGTCACGGCGGGGGCGGGGATCCCGGCTCGACCGCTCCGGGCGGCGGAGCCGCCGGCGCCACCGGGATCGTAGTCGGCGGCCCGATCGGAATCGTAATGCCCGGCGCGATCTCCATCGTGGGCTGGATGACCGTCATCTGCGGAGGCTGCGGTGGCGGTGGCGGTGCGGCCGGCACTCCGGCAGAGCCGCCGATCTCGGTCGGCTTGGGGAAGGTCTCGTTGGTAGTGCCTTTGAGCGCGCCGTCCATCGTCGACTTCCAGATGTCTGACGGCAGACCGGACCCGTAGACCGCGGCGCCGCCCTTGGTCACCAGCGGCACGTCGCCGCGCACGGTGCCGAGCCAGACTGCCGTCGACAGCGAGGGGGTGTAGCCCACCATCCAGGCATCCTTGTCGGCATCGGTGTCACCGAACTGGGTGGTGCCGGTCTTGGATGCCGACGCCCGGCCGCCGGCCAGAGCGTGTCCACGCGAGTACGACGCGATCGGCTGCATCGCCGACGTGACGTTGTCGGCGACGTCCTTGGGGATGCGCTGCTCCCCGGAGTTGTCGGAGCCGGTCGCGTCGAACAGCACCTTGCCGTCGGCGTTGACCACCTTCTGCACGAAGTGCGGACGGTGGTAGATACCTGAGTCGGCCAGCGTGGCGTAAGCCGAGGCCATGTCGATCGCCCGGGTTTGGTACTGCCCCAACACAATCCCGTTGTTGGGTGGACCGCCCTTGCCGTCCTCGGACAATGTGTGCGAAACCCCTGGGAAACTACTCGCGATACCGGCCTGGTGCGCCGCGTCGGCCACGTCGTTCGGACCGTTCTTCAGCTTCAACATCAACCGGTAATAGGAGGTGTTCAGCGAACGCTTGAGCGCCTCGGCGATGTTGCAGACCCCGCAACCTTCGCCCTCGACGTTGGTGATCTTGATGCCGTTGACCGTCAGCGGCGAGCTGTCCACCGGGTAGCCCAGGCCGATGCCCTGCTCGAGCGCGGCGATCAACGCGAACACCTTGAACGACGACCCGGTCTGCAGACCGGCCTGGGCGAAGTCGAACCCGTTGGCGTCCGCGCCGCCGTAGTAGGCCTTCACGTCGCCGTTGTGCGGATCGATCGACACGACCGCGGTCCGCATGTCGGCGTTCTGCCCGGCCAGGTACTTCGCCACCGCGTCCTCGGCGGCCTTCTGCGCCGTCGGGTCGATGGTGGTGGTGATCTGCAACCCCTGCGTGTTCAGCGTCTGCTCGTCGATGTTGAACAGTTCGAGCAGTTCTTTGGTCACCTGCCGCTGGATCAGCCCGTTGGGTCCAGTCGTCTGATTCTGCTGACGGGCCTGATCGGCCGGCACCGTCGGCGGGAACTGCTGCGCCGCCCGGTCTTTCGGTGCCAGGGCTTTGTCGTCCACCATGCCGTCGAGCACCCAGTTCCACCGGACCTGCGCGCCCACCAGGTTCACCGCGGGGTCAAGGGTCGACGGCCGCTGGATCAGTGCGGCCAGCAGCGCGCCGTCGGCGATGGTGAGCTGTTCGACGGGCTTGCCGAAGTAGGCCTGCGAGGCCGCCGAAATTCCGTAGGCGCCCCGGCCGAAGTAGATGATGTTCAGGTAGGCCTGCAGCACGTCGTCTTTGGACCACTCCCCCGTCATCTTGGTGGCGATGACGAGTTCCTTGGCCTTGCGGACCAGGCCGCCGACTCCGGCGCGCTGCGCTCCCACCAACGCGTTCTTGACGTACTGCTGGGTGATCGTCGAGCCACCCTGGGTGTCGCCACCGAAGATGTTGTTCTTGAACGCTCGGGCGAACCCGGTGAACGAGAAGCCCGGGTTGGAGTAGAAGTTGCGGTCCTCGGCGGCGATCACCGCCTGGCGGACGTGCACCGGAACCTGTTCGATGTTCACGTCGACCCGGTTGCCTTCGGGCGGAACGATTTTCGCCAGCTCCGAGCCGTCGCTGGCCAGGATCGTCGAGACCTGGTTGGTACGGATGTCACCGGGCTTGGGTATGTCGACGATGGTGTACGCCATCGCGAACGTGACGATCGGCAGCAGCAGGAGCACCACTGCGCCGACGAGAAGCCCGCGACGGACCCACTTCCCGTTGATGTTGTTCAGCCACTCCCAGTCGAGTCGCTGGGCCCAGCCCGGTAGTGGCGGCTTGCGCGGCGGTCCCTTCTTGGGGCCGCTCGGCGGCGGGCTGCCGTTGCCGGAGGGTTGCCGACGCCGCGGTGCCTTGGCGTCCAACGCGGACGAGGCCATCTCCAGCGGGTCGCGTTGGTCTGATGACCGTGGGGTCGGCCGGCCGTCCAGCGCAGCCTTCACCGCGTCGACGGGGTCCTTGAAACGGTTCGGGGTGTCGTCCTTGACCGGGGGCAGGATCGTGGTCAATCGGTCGTCGGGCGGAACGATCGACCTTCCCGAACTCTGCCGCGGCTGCTTCGAGCCGCCATCGGCCCCTGACCCTTTCGGGTTCTCAGCGGCTGATCGGTCTTGCTGGCCTTCGTTATTCACTGGCCGTGCGGGCGCCGTCGCGCGCCGTCCGATTGCTGCGTGACTTCCGCGGCGGACGAGCCGTGCGTGTCGCGCCGAGCACATACGACTTGACCAAGTGATTCCAACTGCAGGTTCGACATACCTCCACCACATGTACCGCGAACTCTTCGAAGCGCGACGCTAGCAAGACCAACTCCTCGGCGGACCGCGCAGACCCCGACACCGCGCCGAGGTGCTCGCCGAACACCCACGAGACCAGCGTCAGCTGCTCTTTGCGGCAGATCGGGCACATGACCGAGCTGACCTTGCCGTGGTACTTGGCGGCGCGCAGCAGGTAGGGGTTGGCGTCGCAGACCTCGGTGACACCGGTGCGGCCCGAATAGACCTCAGCGAGCAGCGACCGGCGCTTGAGCGCGTAGTCCACCACCTGTCGCTGAATTCGCACGATGACCAGAGTACGTCGGTGTGGCCGGTGCGCAGAGGTAGGTCGGTCACGTTTCGGCGCTCAGCCGGGCTAGGCCGGATTGCCCGGTTCCTCAACGCCCCGCTACGCAGGGCGCATCGTCACCGGGCTACGAAGCGCTGACCTCGCCGACGCTGGGCAAGAAGGCCGACCTGACCGGCTCGGGCGGGTGACCGATTCGCGCGCTGTCGTCCAGCAGACCCCGATCCGCGAGGATCGGGCGGACGCCCTCGCCGAAGTTATAGGCCTCCTCCAGGTGCGGATAGCCGGACAGGATGAAGTGATCCAGACCCAGCCCGGCGTATTCGGCGATGCGGTCGGCGACCTCGGCGTGTGACCCGACCAGGGCGGTGCCGGCGCCGCCGCGGACCAGTCCGACGCCCGACCAGAGGTTGGGATAGATCTCCAGCTCTCGGGCATCGGTCCCGGACGTGTATTCCTCACCGCCGCCGTGCAATTGGCGCATGCGACGTTGGCCCACCGATTCGGATCGGGCCAGCGACTGCTGTGCGGCGGCCACTGTCTCGGGGTTGAGCGCCCCCAGTAGCCGCTCCGCCTCGGCCCATGCCTGCTCGCCGGTATCGCGGGAGATGACGTGCAGTCGAATGCCGTAGCTCAATGTCCTGCCCTGCGCGGCGGCCAGGCCACGGATCCAGTCCAGCTTCTCTTTGACCTGCTCGGGCCGCTCGCCCCAGGTCAGATAGGTGTCGGCGTAGCGGGCCGCGACCTGGCCGGCTTCCGGTGACGAGCCACCGAAGAACACCCCCGGCAGGGGATCGGGGCGGCGCGCCAGCGACGCCTGCTCGACGCGTAGGTGCTCACCGGTCACGCTCACCGGAGCCTCGGAGGTCCACAACCGTTTCACGATGTCCAGGAATTCGCCGCAGCGCGCGTAGCGG
The DNA here is from genome assembly GCA_963750885.1 of uncultured Actinomycetota bacterium. GTDB lineage: Bacteria > Actinomycetota > Actinomycetes > Mycobacteriales > Mycobacteriaceae > Mycobacterium. Next base: position 626,516 of record CAVVSN010000022.1, on the reverse strand, counting down.
TCCCGCTTTTCCAGGAAGTCGCCGAAAGCGCGCTGCTCGGCGCTCTCGCCGCCGGTGACCACGTTCAGCAACAGCCGACCCTGCGATTGCCACTGGAAGGTGGCCGACATCTGAGCGGCCAGGGTCGGGCTGATCAGCCCGGGGCGGAATGCCACCAGGTACTTCAACGACTCGGTGGCGCCGATCAGCATGGCGGTGGACAGCCAGGCGTCCTCGCACCACAGGCCGGTCGGCGTCAGCACCGCCTCGAACCCGTTGATCTCGGCTGCCTGCGCGAGCTGGATGAGGTATTTCACGTCGGCCGGGCGATCACCGCGCATACCACTGCCGTGCCCGCCGGCGATCAGGTCGCGTGAATCCCCGTAGGTCGGTAAAAACCAATGCAGATGAAGTGACACGTTGTCTGGTTATGCCTGGCAGGCGGCGCCGTGACCAGGCTTGCATGCACGCTGATTTCAACTCGATTGGACCCTTGGCGACCAGCAGTTGAACGGGCTGAGAACACCAGTTGTCCGCCCGAAGTAGCGGCGAATATATCGGGCCGATACTATGGCGCGAGACAGTTTCTCGACATAGCAGCGTCGTATTCAATCGAGCAAAGGTGGTGACTTGATGCTGGAGCTCGCCATCCTGGGACTCTTGCTCGAGTCGCCCATGCATGGCTACGAGCTGCGCAAACGCTTGACCGGTCTACTCGGGGCATTTCGGGCCTTCTCCTACGGGTCGCTCTATCCCGCGCTGCGGCGGATGCAGACCGACGGGATGATCGCCGAGAACGCCGCACCGGCCGGAACGCCGGTGCGTAGGGCCCGGCGCGTGTACGAAATGACCGACGCGGGACGGTCACGCTTCAGCGAATTGGTGGCTGATACCGGCCCGAGCAACTACACCGACGACGGCTTCGGCGTGCACCTGGCCTTTTTCAACCGCACACCGGCTGAAGCGCGGATGCGCATCCTGGAGGGCCGTCGCCGCCAGGTCGAAGAACGACGAGAAGGCCTGCGTGAAGCAATAGCGCGGGCCACTAACTCGCTGGATCGCTACACCCGCCAGCTGCACCAACTCGGGCTGGAATCCAGCGAGCGCGAAGTCAACTGGCTCAACGAGCTGATTGCGGCCGAACGTTTAGCGCAGAGCAGCGCTGAGCAGGCCTAGAGCCAACTCACCCCCCAAGAAAAAGTTAAGGAGTACGCCCCATGAGTGAGCAGAACGCGCCGCAGGCGTCCACCGAGGTAAGAGTCGCCATCGTTGGCGTCGGGAACTGCGCGTCCTCACTGGTTCAGGGCGTCCAGTACTACTACGACGCTGACGAGAACAGCGCCGTACCCGGCTTGATGCACGTGAAGTTCGGCCAGTACCACGTGCGCGACGTGAAGTTCGTCGCCGCGTTCGACGTGGACGCCAAGAAGGTCGGCTTCGACCTGTCCGAGGCGATCTTCGCGTCGGAGAACAACACCATCAAGATCTCCGACGTGCCGCCGACCAACGTGACAGTGCAGCGCGGCCCGACCCTCGACGGCATCGGCAAGTACTACGCCGAGACGATCGAGATCTCCGACACCGAGGCCGTCGACGTGGTCAAGACGCTGAAGGACGCGAACGTCGACGTCATGGTGTCCTACCTGCCGGTGGGCTCGGAACAGGCCGACAAGTTCTACGCACAGTGCGCGATCGACGCGGGCGTGGCCTTCGTCAACGCGCTGCCCGTGTTCATCGCGTCCGACCCGGTGTGGGCCAAGAAGTTCACCGATGCCGGTGTCCCGATCGTCGGTGACGACATCAAGAGCCAGGTCGGTGCCACGATCACGCACCGCGTGATGGCCAAGCTGTTCGAGGACCGCGGCGTGCAGCTCGACCGCACCATGCAGCTCAACGTCGGCGGCAACATGGACTTCCTCAACATGCTCGAGCGCGAGCGGCTGGAGTCGAAGAAGATCTCGAAGACCCAGGCCGTCACGTCGAACGTGCAGCGGGAGTTCAAGACCAAAGATGTGCACATCGGCCCGTCCGATCACGTCGGCTGGCTCGACGACCGCAAGTGGGCCTACGTCCGTCTCGAGGGCCGCGCCTTCGGTGACGTGCCGCTGAACCTGGAGTACAAGCTCGAGGTGTGGGACTCGCCGAACTCGGCCGGCGTCATCATCGACGCGGTGCGGGCGGCGAAGATCGCCAAGGACCGCGGCATCGGTGGACCGGTTGTCGCGGCGTCGGCCTACCTGATGAAGAGCCCGCCCAAGCAGATGCCCGACGACATTGCCCGGACCCAGCTCGAAGAGTTCATCATCGAGGGGTAACTCTTCGCTTTGCCGATTGTGCGGTGAGGTCGCTTGACGCGGCTTCACCGCACTTTCGTTTTCCGGGGGTGGTTGCCGAAAGCTCGATTCCATCGACACACTGCTGTGCAAGTGCTTAGCATCATGTCTCGATGAAGGTTCAGCCCGCCGCGTTCCTGCGCACCACCCTGCCGCTGGATCTGTCGCGGCTCGACGACCTGGACAGCGGTCGCTACCACTCGATCTGGCTGCCCGACCACATGGTCAGCTTCTGGCCGGACTCGATCTGGACGCCCGAATTCACTGATCTGGCAACTGTTTCGCCGTCGCCGCACCGTCATCTCGACGGGCTGGCGGTGGCAGCCGCGGCAGCGGCGCTGACCAAGAACGTCCCGCTGGTCTCCGCCGTCGTCGACACCGTCCGCCGCCATCCCGCGATGCTCGCCCAGACCGCGCTGACCATCGACCACGTGGCCCGGGGGCGGTTCATCCTCGGCCTCGGCAGCGGCGAAAGCGAGAACACCCTGCCGTACGGGTTCGACTTCGCCCGGCCCGTCGCACGATTCGACGAGGCGCTCCGCGTGATCCGGCTGCTCTGGGAGAGCGACGGTCCCGTCGATTTCGACGGGCAGTTCTACACCTTGCACCACGCCCGGCTCGACACCGAGCCGTACGAGGGTCGGCTGCCGCAGATCTGGATCGGCGCCAGCGGCCCGCGGATGCTCGACATCGCCGGCCGCTACGCCGACGGTTGGTGGCCGGCCGGCGCTTGGACCCCGGAGCATTACGCCGAAATGCTCTCCACCGTAAGGACATCCGCCGAGCGCGCCGGCCGCGATCCGCTGGCGATCACACCGTGCTTCATCCAGGTCTGCTTGATCGGCGAGAACGAGGCCGCGCTCTGCGGAAATTCTGCAGGCCCCGCTGGTGAAGGCCTTTTTGCTGCAGGTGTCCGCGGAGACGTTGCGCGGCTTCGGTTTTGAGCATCCGATGGGCCCGCACTGGCGTGGCTTCCAGGACATCGACCCCGCCGTGCTGACCCGCGAGCGGATCGTCGAGTTCATGGCCAAGGCGCAGCCAGAGATGCTGCTTGCCGTGGTACCGCACGGCACACCGAAGGAGGTGGCCGCGATCATCAAGACGTTTGTGGATGCGGGTTTACGCGTACCCAAGATCCTCGACTATGGCGCGATGGCCGGCCTCGACTACGCCGCGAACTCAGCGGCGAATGTTCTTGCGGCCGAGGATGAGTTGCTTGCGCTATGCGGAGATGTCCGGTGACTCTGGACGCCGCCGAGTTGTTGGCCTCCGCGACCGCGGAGACGGGTCTGAGCGACTACGGCGACCCCACGCTGCCGCAACGCTTCACGGTGGCCGTCGACCACCTCAATGCTCTCGGGATGGACGGCGCCGGTACCGCCGCGGCGGCCGAGGTGTGCCGGTGGCTGCTGACCTCACGGCTGGAGTTCCTCGAAGACCGTAACCGCTACCCGATCGCCGCCGAGGTGGTCGCGGCGCCGATGTTCGTCACCGGCGAACCACGTTCGGGCACAACGTTGATGCACGCGCTGATGTCGGTCGATCCCGACGCGCGGGCGCTGCGCTTCTGGGAGGTGATGTACCCCTCGCCGCCGCCCGGCCTGACCGGCGGGGACGATGCGCGGCGCGCACGTGCCGACGACGACTGGCGCGAGATCAACGCCAAGATGCCCAAGTGGCTGCACAGCCATCCCTACAACGACATGCTCGGCGACGGGCTGCCCGAGGACGAGCGCACCTGGGCGTTCGATTTCCGGGTGATGACACCCACCGCGTGGTGGCGGGTACCGATGCAGTCGCTGGTCGGCGGCCTGGCCACCGACGCGGCGGCGCAGTACCGGCTACACAAGGCGATGCTGCAGCAGCTGCAGTACCAGCGCCCGCGAAAGTACTGGGTGCTCAAAGGCTTTCATGGCTTCCGGCTCGCCGAGATGTTCGAGGCCTATCCGGACTCGACACTGGTCTGGCTCCATCGCGACCCGGTGCAGGTGGCCGCGTCGCGGACGATGATGATGGCCGACATCGCCGAAGGCATGTCCGGTCCGGTCGATCTGCATGCTCTGGCCAAATTGCACCTCGAGTTGACCCGCGCCGGCGTCGCCAACACGATGAGCAACCCGATGGTCGACGATCCGCGCATCCTGCATGTCCGCTACAGCGACTTCGTCGCCGATCAGGTCGAGACGGTTCGGCGCTACTACGAGTTCAGCGGCCGCGCGTTGACGCCGGCCGCCGAATCGGCGATGCGGTCCTACCTGGCCGACAACCGCGGCGACCGGCACGGCAAATTCCGCTACTCGACCCAGTTGCTGGTCGACATCGGCGAGAACCTCGACGCGCTGCACGAGGAATTCCGGCCGTTCCGTGAGCGATTCGGCGTCGAGATCGAGAATCGAGGGTGACGTGACGCACGAGCGACTGTCCGTACACAACGTCACTTTCTACGGCGAGCCGCTGGCGAACCTCCAGCAACATTGGGCGGGGCTCGGTGTATCGCGATTGAGCATTCTCGACTGAACAGTTGCTCGACCCGGTATTTCCACAATTCTTGCAGCGCAACGCTTATCGCGTGGAGGCAGTCACTCACATCTTCGCCGGGGGTCGACTCAGCGGTGACCCGCAGCGCGCACGGGAAGCGCTGTCCACCGTGATCGATGCCGCCGCCAAGGTCGGCGCCCGCACCGTCTACTTGCTCACCGGCGGCCGTGGTGGCCTCACCTGGGAGCAGGCCGCCGAACGATTCTGCGCGATGATCGCGCCGTGTCGGGAACGAGCGGAGCAGGCGGGCGTATCGCTCGCGATCGAGTGCGCCTCCAGTCTGTACGCCGACATCCATCTCGCCCATTCGTTGCGAGACACCATCAGCCTGGCCGAGATGGGCGGCCTGGGCATCTGTATCGACGTGTTTCACTGTTGGGCCGAAGCCGATTTCGAAGCGCTGGTGCGGCGTGCCCTGCCGCGGACGGAGCTCATCCAGTTGAGCGATTACGTACTGGGTGATCACGCCCTGCCCGCCAGGGCAGTCCCCGGGGACGGCGCGATTCCGCTCGAGGCCTTCGTTGCCCAAGCCCTGGCCGGCGGTTACTCTCACGGCTTTGATCTCGAGTTGATCGGCCCCCGCATCGACGGACGAGGGCCGCTTCGAATCTTCCCGGCGCGCATGCGAAGTCGTCAGTGCGATGCTCGACAAGTTGGGTGCGTGAGAGATGGCCTTCGGTGATGGTCCCGACGACGCCGCGCTGCAGGAGGCGTGGACCGCGTTCTGCGAGCAGCTGCGCGCCGCGGGCGAGCAGGTCTTCAAAGACGCCAACGCCGTCTCGGGTGCGCAACGCGTCGACGCATTCCGTTTCCTGACCCAAAACCTCGGCCAGGCTTTCGATTTGGCGTTGGAGACCCGCGACACCCGATACCCGGTACTGCACACGTTCTGCGGCCCGACCCGCAAGCTCGGCGGCGACTGCGGCGACTTCACCTATCAGCAGGCCTGGATCGACGGCCAGTCGACGTATCGGCTGACCGGCAGCCGCGGCACCGCTAGGTTCTTCAACGTCACCGTCCAGGGCCGTCGAACACCCGGGCCCGGAGTGCTGCATGAGCCGTTCGGCGACACCCCGGAAGCCAACGTCACCGGCGATCGGCTTGCCGTCGGAGATGACGGGCAGTTCGAGTTGTACATCGGCGGCCCCGAACGTTCCGGTAACTGGCTGCCGACCACCGCTGATTCGCGAAAGCTGTTCATCCGCCAGGGATTTGACCGCTGGAATGAGTTGCCCGCGCAGATCCGGATCGAGCGGGTCGACATGTCCACGCCCAAGCCGCTGCCCACGGCAGAGGTGCTCGCCGACGCGATGGGCTGGGCGGGAGATTTCGTCACCGGTCTGATGTCGGACTGGCCGGAGTTCCCGTTCAGTTACGGCGGCGTGGACGCCGACCGGCCGAATACCTTCCCGCACGTGGCGGCAACGGGCGCTGACGCCAAACGCGGACGGGCCGCGGCCAACATGTACTGGGAATTGGGTCCTGACGAGGCGCTGATTGTCGAGTTCGACGCCCACGACGGCCTCTGGATGCTGACCAACATGGGTGTCTTCTTCAACAGCATGGACTACCTCTACCGGCCGGTGAGCTACACGCCGAGCCGGGCCGCCGTCGACGGTGACGGCCGGATCCGGCTGGTTATGGCGCACCGTGATCCGGGCGTGCAGAACTGGCTGGACACTCAGGGATTCGCGCGCGGAAACCTGACCTACCGCCACATGCTCGCCGGTCAACCTGCGGTGCTCAACACCCGGGTGGTCGCCTACGAGGAGCTGCCCGGCAACCTTCCGGCCGACACCACGAGGGTCACCGAATCCGAGCGGGCCGCCGCGATGTGGGAACGATTCCGCGGTATTCGTCGCCGCTACGTTCTCTGGGTTCTCTAGGGTCCTTTAGTGTCGAGGACCATGACCGACATCTCCGACGACGACCTGGTTGGACTGTCCGAATTCGGCTTGCTGACCGAGAACGCCGAGCAGGCGGGCGTCACCGGCCCGCTGCCCTCGGTACGGCGGGTCGAGGCCGATGGCATCAGCGCGCTGAAGTGGGGCGAGGAGTCGCCGCGGGTGGTGTTCTTCCACGGCGGCGGACAGAACGCGCACACCTGGGACACCGTGATCGTCGGTCTGGGTGTGCCGGCGCTGGCGGTCGACCTGCCCGGCCACGGGCATTCGGCGTGGCGCGAAGACGGTGACTACTCACCGCAGCACAACGCGGAAGCCGTGGCACCGGTGATCAGCGAGCTGGCCCCGGACGCGGAGTTGGTGGTCGGCATGTCGCTGGGCGGCCTGACCGCGATCGGGCTCGGCGCCGTCGCACCGCAGCTGGTACGCGAGCTCGTGCTGGTCGACGTCACCCCGTCGGCGATGAAGCGGGTCACCGACATGACGAAAGAGCAGCAGGGCACGGTCTCGCTGATGCAGGGCGACCGGGAATTCCCCAGCTTCGACGCGATCCTTGAGATCACCGCCGCCGCGGCCCCGCACCGAGACCGGAAATCGTTGCGCCGCGGTGTTTTTCACAACACCAGGCAACTCGACAACGGCACCTGGACCTGGCGCTGGGACACCATCAGGGAATTTCCCGACTTCGACGGCCTCTGGGACGACGTCACCGGCCTTTCGGCGCCGGTCCGGCTGGTACGCGGTGGCACGTCCGGCTTCGTCACCGACGAGGATGCCGACGAATTGGCCAGGCGCGCAAAGCAATTCCGTGGCCTGCAGGTCGTGGAGAACTCGGGTCACTCCGTGCAGAGCGACCAGCCGCTGGTCTTGATCGAGATCCTGCGCGGCGTGCTGACGGCGGCTGACTTACTCAGGCCAGCTGTTTGCGAGGATGGTGTCCACGAAGTTGTCGCGGACGAACCTCGGGTCGAAGCGTTCAAGGACGTCGGCGTTGCAGGTGCCGAATGTCGTCTCGGGCCGGTGTTTCATGCCGTCGTTGAACGCCGCAAGAATCTGCCGCTTGAAATCGGGCCGGGGGTGCGCGGCGGTGACGGCCTCGAGGTCTTCGGGCGACAGGTCGTCACGGCCGATACCGAGCACGTCCGTCTCGACGCCCGCCGTCACCAACGCGGTCTCGGGTGCCAGGAACTCCGGCACCCCGGGCGTGGTGTGCAGCGCGATGCCCAACCACACCTTCTGCGCGTCGGCCGCCGCGACGTCGTGCTGGAGCAGGAAGTCGCGCGCCGCGTTGGCGCCGTCGACCTCGAAGCGAAGCGTCGATCCGCGGTAGCTCTCGGTCAGCCCGATGTCGTGAAACATCGCTCCGGCGTAGAGCAACTCCAGATCCGGTTGCAGACCGCGGCGTCGGCCCTGCAAGGCCCCGAAGATGAACACTCGGCGGGAGTGGTTGAACAGTAGGTCGTTTTCGGCATCCCGGATGTGCGCAGTTATGGCCCTGACCAGCGGAGTGTCGGGGATATCGATGCCAGCGATGCTTTCGGACATTTGTTGACGAGCCTAGCGCCGCGCCTACGGTAGAAGCCATGACTTCGTCCGACCGGCCGATCCGCATCGGCGTCCAGCTGCAGCCGCAGCACACCAGTGACTACAACAACCTGCGCGATGCCGTGCGCCGATGTGAGGACATCGGCGTCGACATCGCCTTCAACTGGGACCACTTCTTCCCGCTCTACGGCGATCCGGACGGCGCGCACTACGAATGCTGGACCATGCTGGGCGCCTGGGCCGAGCAGACCTCGCGCATCGAGATCGGCGCCCTGGTGACCTGCAACTCCTATCGCAACCCCGAGCTGCTGGCCGATATGGCCCGCACCGTCGACCACATCTCGGATGGCCGGCTGATCCTGGGCATCGGATCAGGTTGGAAGGAAAAGGATTACGACGAATACGGCTACGAGTTCGGTACCGTCGGCAGCCGACTGGACGATCTGGGTGGCGCGCTGCCCCGGATCAACGACCGGCTGGCCAAGCTGAACCCGGCGCCCACCCGCGACATCCCGCTGCTGATCGGCGGCAAAGGCCCCAAGAAGACGCTGCGACTGGTCGCCGAGTACGGCGACATCTGGCACGGGTTCACCACCGTCGACAGCTACCCGCAGGCCGCCGAAGTGCTTGCCGGGCACTGTGCGGCGGTGGGCCGCGACCCCGACACCATCGAACGCTCGGCCGGCGTCAACGCCGAAAATCTGATCGCCGACGCCGAGGGCCTGGTCGGCACTGGGCGTCACGCTGCTAACCGTCGGGATCAACGGCCCGGACTACGACCTGAGCAATGCCGAAGCGTTGTGCCGGTGGCGTGATCGGGCATGAGCGCCGGCGCAGCCAAGCTGTCCGCGCTGCTCGCGACGATCCTGCTGACCTGGACGCTGGTCGCGGCGGCGCCTGCCGCGGCTGACAACCACATGTGTAAGCCGTCGGGCAAAGAGGGCGCGATGGCCCTACCGGGCAAACTGGTCCACGCAAGCCCGCCGCTGGAACCCGACTACACGACCCCCGACGCCGAGCCGTTGAGCTCAGTGGACATCGACGCGCTCGGCTTACGCACACCGCGGACCCTGACCATCGGCACCCAGCCGGGAGGTCCCCCTACCAGCTGCCTGAATTCCTCCGGTCGCTTCACCGGCTATGACAATGAGTTGTTGCGCGCGATCGCGGCAAAGCTGGGCCTGAAGGTCGTCTTCGCCGGCACCGAATTCGCCGGCCTGCTCGCCCAAGTAGCGACGGGACGCTTTGACGTCGCCTCGTCATCGATCATAGCCACCGAAAAACGCCGCCGCACAGTCGGATTCACCAATGGCTACGACTTTGGTTACATCTCGCTGATCGTCCCGACCGGCTCGTCGCTCGACAGCTTCGACAAACTGGGCCAAGGGCAGCGTATCGGCGTCATCCAAGGGACGGTCGAAGAGGCCTACGTCGTCGACACGGTGCATGTGCAGCCGGTGAAGTTCCCCGACTTCACCACCCTGTACACCTGCCTGAAGAACCATCAGGTCGACGCGTGGGTAGCGCCGGCAATGGAGGCGGACAAAGTTTTACGGCCCGGCGACCGCGCCAAGGTTGCCGCGTACACCTACAGTCCGGGCAGCTTCATCGCGTTCCCGGTCGCCAAAGACAACAAGCCGCTGATCGATGCTTTGAACGCCGGCTTGGACGCCGTGATCGCCGACGGCACTTGGTCGCAGCTGTATACCGACTGGGTGCCGCGGCCGTTACCGCAGGGCTGGAAGCCGGGATCGACAGCGGCGCCGACTCCGCACCTGCCGGATTTCGCGGCGATCGCCGCAAGCAACCACCGTGAAACGACCGAGACCGGTCCGGAGAAATCCACGCTGACCCAACTGCGAGATCAATTCTTCGACTGGGACCTCTACAAGCAAGCCATCCCGGCCATGCTGACCGTAGGCCTGCCCAACACGCTGATCCTCACCGTCAGCTCCGCAGTCATCGGAGTGGTGGTGGGCATGGCGCTTGCGGTGGCCGGGATTTCGCGGACCCGCTGGCTGCGCTGGCCGTCGCGGATCTACACCGACATCTTCCGCGGCCTGCCCGAGGTGGTGATCATTCTGGTGATCGGGCTCGGCATCGGGCCCATCGTGGGCGGATTGACGAACAACAACCCCTTTCCGCTGGGCATCGCGGCGCTGGGGCTGACCGCGGCGGCCTACATCGGCGAGATCTTCCGCTCCGGAATCCAGAGCGTCGAGCCCGGGCAACTGGACGCCGCCCGGGCGTTGGGGCTGAGTCACCGGACCGCGATGCGCCTGGTGGTGATCCCGCAGGGCATCCGCCGGGTGCTGCCCGCCCTGGTCAATCAGTTCATCGCGCTGCTGAAGGGGTCCGCGTTGGTGTACTTCCTGGGGTTGATCGCCGGCCAGCGCGAGCTGTTCCAGGTCGGCCGCGACCTCAACGCGCAGACCGGCAGCCTCTCGCCGCTGGTGGCTGCGGGCCTGTTCTATCTGCTGCTGACCATTCCGCTGACCCACCTGGTCAACGTCGTCGATCGCCGGCTTCGGGACGGCAGGCCCGCGAACGAGCCGGACGATCCGTTTGCGTTGGCCGCGAGCCAGGAGATGGTATGAACGAATCGGTAGCGCTGGCGGGCAATGGAATTCACTTGTCGTTCGGTCGCAACAAGGTGCTATGCGGCGTCGACATCACCGCGCCCGCCGGGAGCACCGTCGCGGTGATCGGGCCGTCGGGGTCCGGGAAGTCCACCTTGCTGCGCACCCTGAACCGCCTGCACGAGCCCGACCGCGGCGACATCCTGCTCGACGGCCAGTCCGTCTTGGCCGATGATCCCGCCGCGGTGCGGCAGCGGATCGGGATGGTGTTCCAGCATTTCAACCTCTTCCCGCATCTCAGCGTGCTCGCCAATGTGATGCTGGCGCCGCGAAAGCTGAAGCAGCTCTCCGGCGACGCGGCCCGTGAACTGGCGCTCGCCCAACTGGACCGGGTCGGCATGAAACACAAGGCCGAGTCCCGGCCCGGCGCCTTGTCCGGTGGTCAGCAGCAGCGCGTCGCGATCGCCCGGGCATTGGCCATGCAACCACAGGTGATGCTGTTCGACGAGGCGACCTCAGCGCTGGATCCCGAACTGGTCAAAGGCATCCTGGCGTTGATCGCCGATCTGGGTTCCGACGGCATGACGATGCTGGTTGTCACGCACGAGATGGCCTTCGCCAGGTCGACATCTGACACCGTCGTGTTCATGGACCACGGTCAGGTGGTGGAGACCGGGCCGCCGGCGCAGATTTTCGAGGCCGCAGCAACCGAGCGTCTGCAGCGCTTCTTGTCACAGGTCTTGTAACAGCAAAATCCGATTCCGGGCCGCTGGACTTCCGACAGGTTAGACTAGCGAACTATGGCGGAAACCGAAGCCACCGTGCCCGAGCTCACCGAGCTGGCGGAGGGACTTCACCGCACGCTTTCCAAGCTGTTCTCGATCCTGCGCCGCGGTGACCCCAGCGCCGGCGCGGCACAGGCCAGCGACCTCACCTTGGCACAGCTGTCGATCTTGGTGACCTTGCTTGATCGCGGCCCGATCCGGATGACCGATCTGGCCGCCCACGAACGCGTTCGCACACCCACGACGACGGTGGCGATCCGCCGGCTGGAAAAGGTCGGTCTGGTGAAGCGTTCGCGCGACCCATCGGATCTGCGTGCCGTCCTCGTCGACATCACCCCGCGAGGCCTTGCGGTGCACCGGGAGTCGCTGGCCAACCGGATCGGCGCTCTGGTCGACGTTGCTGAGCCACCTCAGCGAATCCGACCAGGAATCGCTGACCAAGGCGCTGGGGCCGCTGGAACACCTCGCCGCCAGCGAGCCGGTAGCCAGCCCGGCGGCCGCCGCCAACGGGGACGCGTCCGCGTAAACCCTTGCTGCGCTTAGCTGCCTGGCGCGACCCCCTAAGCTGGCAAGCATGCGGACAGCACTCATCACCGGTGCCAGCCGCGGGATCGGCGCCGCCATCGCCGACGCGCTGGCACCGACACACACTCTTTTTCTGGCCGGCCGCTCATCGCCCGCGTTGCAGGCCACCGCGGAGCGACTCGGCGCCACCCCCCTTCTGTTGGACGTCACCGACGCCGAGTCCATCCAGGCTGCTGCCGCCGCCATCGACGACCTCAACGTGCTGGTGCACAACGCCGGGGTGTCGCTGCCCGGGACGGTCGGCGACATCCACCGTCGACCAATGGCGGACCACCTTTGACGTGAATGTTTTTGGCGCAGTGGAGGTTACGCTGGCTTTCCTACCCGCGCTGCGACGTGCAGACGGCCAAGTGGTTTTCATCAACTCCGGGGCGGGCCGTACGGCGTCGAAGGACATGGCGTCCTACTCGGCGAGCAAGTTCGCGTTACGCACCTTCGCCGACTCGCTTCGCCTGGGCGAACCGGCACTGCGAGTGACCACCGTGTACCCCGGACGCACCGACACCGACATGCAGCGCGAGCTGGTGTCTTTCGAGGGCGGTGACTACGACGCCGGCCGCTTCCTGCGCGCGGACACTGTCGCCGCCGCGGTCGCCCAGGCGATCAACACCCCGCCCGACGGCCACCTGAACGAGGTCATCCTCCGACCACGCGCTCGGTGACGACGCAGGCCGGCTAGACAACCAGGTTGACCATCTTCCCGGGGACGACGATCACCTTCTTCGGGGTGCCGCCGGCCAGGAATGCCTGCACCTTCTCGTCGGACAGCGCCGCGGCCTCCACAGCGTCGGCGTCCGCGCTGGCCGACACCGTGATTCGGCCGCGTACCTTGCCGTTGACCTGCACGGGATACTCCACGGTGTCCTCGACCAAATACGCGGGATCAGCGACCGGGAACGGCCCGTGCGCAAGCGAATTCGGGTGGCCGAGCCGCTCCCACAGCTCCTCGGCCAGATGCGGCGCCAGCGGCGCCAGCATCAGCACCAGCGGCTCGGCCGCCGCCCGCGGCACCGAGTCACGGTGCTGCTTGGTCAAGTGGTTCGTGTACTCGATCAGCTTGGCCACCGCGGTGTTGTTGCGCAGTGCCGCATAATCTTCGGAGACCCCGGCGATCGTACGGTGCAGCAGCCGGAGCGTGTCGGTGTCCAGGTCGTCGTCGGTCACCCGGACGTCACCGGAGTTCTCGTCGACGACCAGGCGCCATGCCCGCTGCAGGAACCGATGCGCCCCGACGACGTCTTTGGTGGCCCACGGCCGGGATGCCTCGATCGGGCCCATCGCCATCTCGTAGACCCGTAACGTGTCGGCGCCGTAGTCGTCGCACATCTCGTCCGGTGAGATCGAGTTCTTCAGGCTCTTACCGATTTTGCCGAATTCCTGGAAGACCTCGATCTCCCCGTCGGGGCCCGGGTAGAAGAACGTGCCATCCCGCTCGATGACGTCGGCGGCCGACACGTAGGCCCCGCGGGCATCGGTGTAGGCGAAGGCCTGGATGTAGCCCTGGTTGATCAGCCGCCGGTACGGCTCGCGGGAGCTGACGTGGCCGAGGTCGTAGAGCACCTTGTGCCAGAATCGCGAATACAGCAGGTGCAACACGGCGTGCTCGGCGCCGCCGACGTAGAGGTCGACACCACCGGGGTCGCCCGGACCGTGCTCGGCCGGCCGGGGCCCCATCCAGTAGGCCTCGTTCTCCTTGCCGCAGAAGCGATCCGGGTTGTGCGGGTCGGTGTAGCGCAGCTCGTACCAGGAGCTGCCGGCCCACTGCGGCATGACGTTGGTGTCGCGGGTGTACGGCTTCAGGCCGTCGCCGAGATCCAACTCGACGTTGACCCAATCAGTTGCCTTGCCCAGCGGCGGCGACGGCTCGCTGCCGGCGTCATCGGGGTCGAACAACACCGGCGAATAGTCCGGCACGTCCGGCAGTTCGACCGGCAGGGTGGCGTTGTCCAGCGCGTGTGCGCGCCCGTCGCTGTCGTAGACGATCGGAAACGGTTCGCCCCAGTAGCGTTGCCGCGCGAAAAGCCAGTCGCGCAACTTGTACTCGATGCGCCCCCGGCCGCGGCTCTCGGATTCCAGCCGCTCGGTGATGGCTTCCTTGGCGCCCGCCACGTCGAAACCGTTGAGGTAGTCCGAGTTCACCAGAACGCCGTCGCCGACGTAGGCGCCCAGCGAAACATCGCCTCCGGCAATGACTTCGACGATCGGCAGGCCGAACTCGTTGGCGAATTCCCAGTCGCGCTGGTCGTGGCCCGGGACGGCCATGATCGCGCCGGTGCCGTATCCGGCCAGCACGTAGTCGGCGATGAAGACCGGTACCTGCTCACCGTTGGCCGGGTTGGTCGCGTAAGCGCCCAGGAAGACACCGGTCTTGGTCTTGTTCTCCTGACGCTCCAGGTCGGACTTCGCGGCGATCGCCTGCCGGTAGGCGGCGACGGCCTGCCCGGGGGTGTCGGCGCCGTAGGTCCAGCGCGGATCTGTCCCGTCCGGCCAATCCGCCGCGAACAGACGGTCGACCAGATCGTGCTCCGGCGCCAGCACCACATAGGTTGCGCCGAAGAGCGTGTCCGGGCGGGTGGTGAACACCTCGATGTCGCCCGCCGACGCTGAGAACAGCACGGCCGCGCCGGTGGACCGGCCGATCCAGTTGCGCTGCATGGTCTTGACCTTCTCCGGCCAGTCCAGCGCGGCGAGGTCGTCGAGCAGCCGATCGGAGTAGGCGGTGATCCGCATCATCCACTGCCGCAGTCGCTTCCGGAACACCGGGAAGTTGCCCCGCTCACTGCGGCCGTCGGCGGTGACTTCTTCGTTGGCCAGCACGGTGCCCAGGCCCGGACACCAGTTGACCATCGACTCGGACTGGTACACCAGCCGTTGGCCGTCGATCACGTCGGCGCGTTCACCCTGCCGACAGCGTTGACCATGCTCGGCCGTCGTCCAATTGGCGCGTTCCAGAATCGAATTCGCCGATCAATTCGGCGATCGGGCGGGCCTTGCCGGCCGCGACGTCGAACCATGCGTTGTAGATCTGCAGAAAGATCCACTGCGTCCACTTGTAGAAGTCGACGTCGGTGGTCGAGAAGCTGCGCCGGTTGTCGTGACCGAACCCCAGCCGGCCGAGCTGGCGCCGGAAGTTGACGATGTTGGCCTCGGTGCGGGTGCGCGGATGCGTGCCGGTCTGCACCGCGTACTGCTCGGCAGGCAAGCCGAACGCATCGAAACCCAGCGCGTGCAGCACATTACGGCCCAGCATCCGGAAGTAGCGGGCGTAGACGTCGGTGGCGATGTAGCCGAGCGGGTGACCGACGTGCAGCCCCTCGCCGGACGGGTACGGGAACATGTCCTGAACGAACATCTTGTCGCCGGGTACTGGTGTGCCGTCCGTCGGCGCCAGCGAGCCGACCGGGTTGGGCACGTTGAAGGTCCCCAGCCGGGTCCAGTTGTCCTGCCAGGTCTGTTCGATGCGGCCGGCCAGGTCCGCGGTGTAGCGGTACCGCGGCGCGTCGGGGTCGGAGTCGGTCACGCCCAACAGGTTATAAGGGCGACGTCGAGCGACCCGCCGACCACCGACGGTCTCGGTTGGATTGCAGAGCGGTATGGGGTTTATCCCAGGTCTGTTGCAGGTCGGTCCCAGCGCTGGTTGCCGCGGCTTACCCCTGGTTACAGTCGCTTTCTGCGATCTCCAGTAACGACCCGAAGGACCGAACGCATGAAGCAGACAGCCCGTAGCTGGCGAGTGACGGTCGCAGGTCTGGCCGTCGGTGCCGCCGGCGTGCTGAGCCTCGCCAGCCCCACCGCGTCGGCCGATCCGGTATTCCCGCCTCGGCCCGTCCCCGCACCGATTCCCGCCCCCGCTCCGCAGGCGGTCGCCGCCGCCCCCGGGGCGCTCGGCAATGCCATGCCGGGCCTCGTGCCGCAGGCCGCTCCCGTGCCGGCCGTACCGGCCGCCGTCGCACCCGCACCCGCACCGGCGCCCCCGCCGGAAGCCGCCGCCCCGCCGGCGCTGATGCCTGCCCCCGCCGGAACGATGCGCGATTTCTTCAACAGCAAGGGCGTCAAGATGGAGCCGCAGAAGGCTCCCGGGTTCAGCGCGCTCGACCTCGTCCTGCCGATGCCGCAAGGCTGGACCCAGATTCCCGACCCCAACGTCCCGGACGCGTTCGTCGTCACCGCCAACCGACGCAGCACCAGCCTCTACAACCCGAACGCCCAGCTCGTCGTCTACCGACTGGTCGGGGATTTCGATCCGCATGAGGCCATCTCCCACGGCTACATCGACAGCCAGCAGCTGCCCGCCTGGCGCCCCACCAACGCCTCGCTGGCCGACTACAACGGTTCCGCGTCGTCGATCATCGAGGGCACCTACCGGCAGAACGAGATGACCCTCAACACCTCCAAGCGCAATGTCATCGTCGCGTCCGGCCCGGACAAGTACCTGGTGTCGCTGGCCGTGACCACCGAAGCCGGCGCAGGAGTCGGCGAAGCGCAGGCCACCGACGGCATCATCAACGGATTCCGGGCCGGAGCGCCCGGGTCCAACCAGCCGCCTGCCCCGGCCCCAGCGCCGCCGCCGCCGCCGGCGCCCCCGGCTGCGGTGCCGCCCCAGGCGCTGGCGCACTAACAACCGGGCGCTGCAGCGCGATCGGACGCCTCGTATGGTGTCCCCATGCTCATCGCGGGAGTGCTGTGCGTGTGCACGGCGGGGGTCCTGGCCGTTCTCGGGTTGCGGTCGCTGACCCGTCCCGCTGCCACCAGCACCGCCGGCGCGGTGATGCGGTCCGTCGCGCCACCGCAGCTGGCCGCCGCGACGATGCTGGCCGCCGCCGGTGCTGTGGCTCTGGCCGCTCCGCCGGCCACCGCGCTCACGGTCGTCTGTGTCTGCATCGTCGGCGCCATCGGGACGGTCGCCGCCGGGTCGTACCAGACCGCGCGATTCGCCCTGCGCCAGCAAGAGGCTGTCGCGGGCGGCTGCGGCGTGGCCTGCGCGGGCTGCACCCTGGCCTGCCACTGACCGGCACGTCCCATGCTGAAAAAACTCTCGGCGCTGCCGATTGACTCCTTCCTGCTGGCCATGGCAGCCACCGTCGCGTTGGCCGCACTGTTCCCGGCCCGCGGCGCATTTGCCGATGTCATGTCGGTTGCCGCCAAAGTCGTTATCGCCCTGCTGTTTTGGCTCTACGGTGCCCGGCTCTCCCCACAGCAGGCGTGGCAGGGCGTCAAGCGCTGGCAGCTGCACCTGCTGGTGCTGGCCACCACCTTCGTGCTCTTTCCGCTGCTCGGGCTGGCCTGCCGCGGCCTGGTGCCCTGGCTGCTGAACCTCGACCTGTACAACGGGCTGCTGTTCTTGTGCCTGGTCCCCTCGACCGTGCAGTCGTCGATCGCGTTCACCTCGATTGCGCGGGGCAACGTCTCGGCCGCGCTGGTCAGCGCATCACTGTCCAATATCGTCGGGATCGCGCTGACCCCGCTGCTGGTTGTGCTGCTGATGAATACCAGCGGCGGCGCCCGGATGGACGCCACCGCGGTCCGCGACGTGCTGGTGCAGTTGCTGCTTCCGTTCGTGGCGGGCCAGCTGATGCGGCCGTGGATCGCCGACTGGGTTGTTCGGCACGCGGTGTTGACCAAAATCGTCGACCGCGGGTCGATCCTGCTGGTCGTCTACACCGCGTTCTCGATGGGCATGGTGGAACACATCTGGGCCAGCGTTGACCCGTGGCAACTGGCGATCGTCGCGGTCGTCAATGCCGTGCTGCTGGCACTGGTGCTCGCGTTCACCTGGTTTGTCGGCCGAACGGTCGGCCTGGACCGCGGCGACCGTATTGTGCTGCTGTTCTGCGGCTCGAAAAAGAGCCTGGCATCCGGGCTTCCGATGGCGCTGGTATTCTTTCCCGCCGCGACCGTTGGCGTGATCATGTTGCCGCTGATGATCTTTCACCAGATCCAACTGATCGTGTGCTCGGTGATCGCGAGCCGGCTCTCCCGCGACTCCCTCGACGACGAACCTGCCGCCGCGACGCCCGCCTAGTTGCGGCTGACGTCGATCGGGTGGGTGGCCAGCATCGACAGCGGCTGCGGCTGACGCCGCAGCACCCGGCCCCACAGATCCACCCGCGGCTCGACCAGGACGTCAGAAGGCAACGCCGACAACACAATCCAGTCGTCGCGCTCGATCTCGCCTTCCAGTTGGCCGATCGTCCAGCCGGAGTAGCCGGCGAAAATACGGACGCCCTCCACCGCCGGGGCGATCAACTCGGGGTCGGCGTCCAGGTCGACCATCGCCATCCGGCCGGCCACATGCCGCAGTCCGGGCACGTCGTCGGCAACGGCGCCGACGCGTAACACCGCCAGGCACAACGCCGCATCCCGCTTGACCGGTCCGCCGATGAACATCGTCTTCGGCTTCTGCGCCAGATTGGTCCACTGCGGCAGCACGTTGTAGACCGCGGTCTCGCTGGGCCGATTGAGCACCACGCCCAGCGTGCCCCCGTCGTTGTGCTCGACGATGTAGATCACGCTGCGCCGGAACGTCGGCTCGAGCAGATCCGTATTCGCCAGAAGTAAGGTGCCCGCTCGCACTCGGTGTGCGGCAGGGGCGATGAAATCCTCTGGATCTTCGGACGGTGACACCCGTCCATCATGGCATCCGGGCCCGACGGCCGTGGTCAACCAGAAGCGCGGTGCGCGAGAATTTGTAGTGTTGTAACAGGCGCCCCGCTGCCCGGTCCGATCACCGCCGGGTCCGATCACCGCCGACCCAATTGGGAAGCAGGTTCAGTGACTCATCCGAGCGCGCCGGTGGCTGTCTGGCGCTCGGTGCGCGCGCTGCCCGATTTTTGGCGGCTGCTGGAACTGCGGCTGGCAAGCCAGTTCGGCGATGGCCTCTTCCAGGCGGGCCTGGCCGGTGCTCTGCTGTTCAATCCCGAGCGCGCCTCGGGCGCGCTGGCTATCGCCGGTGCGTTCGCGGTGCTGTTCCTGCCGTATTCGCTGCTCGGCCCCTTCGCCGGCGCTCTGATGGACCGTTGGGACCGCCGTCTGGTGTTGATCGCCGCCAACGTGGGCCGGGTGGTGTCGGTGGCCGTCGTCGGCGTCTCTCTGGCGCTGGGTGCCCGCGACTTCTTCGTGCTGTGCGCCGCGTTGGTGGTCAACGGCCTGGCCCGCTTCGTCGCGTCGGGGCTGTCGGCCGCATTGCCCCACGTCGTGCCCCGCGCGGAGGTCGTGACGATGAACTCGATCGCGTCGGCGGTCGGCGCGGTCGCGGCGTTCCTCGGGGCCAACTTCATGCTGGTGCCGCGCACCCTGTTCGGCTCCGGAGACGCCGGAGCCGCGTCGGTCATCTTCCTGGTCATCGTCCCGATGCTGATCGCGCTGGTGCTCTCGCTGCGCTTCGAAGACCACGTGCTGGGACCCGATGACACCCGGCGGGCGATCCACGGGTCGGCCGTCTACGCGGTCATCACCGGTTGGCTGCACGGCGTGCGGACGGTGCTGGACCGGCCCACCGTCGCGGCCACGCTGTCCGGGCTGGCCGCTCACCGGATGGTGTTCGGCATCAACTCCCTGCTGGTGCTGCTGCTGGTGCGCAACGGTCACTCGGCCGCGGTCTCCCCGCTGGGCAGCGCGCTGTTGTTCGTCGCCGCCGCCGGCGCCGGATCCTTCCTGGCCAATCTGGTCACACCGCCCGCGGTGCGCCGCTGGGGCCGCTACGCCACGGCAAACGGTGCCCTGGCGGTCGCCGCCGTCATCGAGATCGCCGGGGCCGGTTTGCGGCTGTGGATCCTGGTGGTGGGTGGCTTCCTGCTCGGCGGGATCGGTCAGGTGCTCAAGCTGTGCGCCGACACCGCCATCCAGATCGACGTCGACGACGCGCTGCGCGGACACGTGTTCGCGGTCCAGGACTCGCTGTTCTGGGTGGCGTTCCTCGCCGCGATAACCGGCGCGGCCGTCGTCATCCCCGCCGACGGTCACTCACCGGCGCTGGTCGTGGCCGGCAGCGTCGTCTATCTGTTGGGGCTGGCCGCGCACAGTGTCATCGGGCGCGCGGCGAATCGTTAAGGTACGCAGATGGCCGACCTTTCGCAGATTGTCGACGACCTGCGCACCGAAAGCGATGAACTCGACGATCTGGTCGCGGCGCTGCCCGACGACTGCTGGACGGCGCCGACGCCCGCCGCCGGGTGGACGATCGCCCACCAAATCGGGCACCTGCTGTGGACCGACCGCGGCGCACTGGTGTCGGTCACCGACGAAGACGGCTTCGCCGACGTGGTCAAGTCCGCTCTCGACGACCCGATCGGCTTCGTCAACACCGCGGCCGACGAGCTGGCCGCCGTATCGCCGGCCGAATTGCTCGCAGACTGGCGGAGCACCCGCTCCCAGTTGCACGACGCGCTACTGACCGTCGACGACGGCCGCAAGCTGCCCTGGTTCGGCCCGCCGATGAGCGGTCCGTCGATGGCCACCGCCCGCTTGATGGAGACCTGGGCCCACGGCCTCGACGTCGCCGACGCGCTGGGCGTCACCCGCCCGGCGACGGCCCGGCTGCGCTCGATTGCCCACATCGGGGTGCGCACGCGCGATTTCGCCTTCGTCATCAACGAGCTACAGCCCCCGGGTGAACCCTTCCGGGTGGAACTTCGTGCCCCAGATGGCAGCCTCTGGACGTGGGGACCAGAGGCTGCCACACAGCGGGTCATCGGTTCGGCCGAGGACTTCTGCTTTCTGGTCACTCAGCGACGCCCGCTGCTTGAGCTGGACATCACCGCTGACGGCGACGACGCGGCGCGTTGGCTGCCGATCGCGCAGGCCTTCGCCGGGCCTCCCGGCGGAGGTCGATGAGCGCGTAGCGCGAAGAGAGGCTCCGCCTCATAGTTTTAGCGGAGGTCGATGAGCGCGTAGCGCGAAGAGAGGCTCCGCCTCGTAGTTTCAGCGGAGGTCGATGAGCGCGCGACAGGTAACCGGGACAGGTAACCCTTACCTTATTTCCGGTAGGCTCACCGATCGATGTCTGACGCACTGGTGGTCCTGCCGCGGGAGCTGACCGAGCTCAGCGATGAGGTCCGCGCTGCTCCCGCGCCGCCGACGCCGGTGCTGACCGATCCGTACGCGCTGCGTCCGGCGGACCCCGATACCGACGCCGAGCTGATCTCGCGGTGGATGAACATGCCGCATCTGGTCGAGGCGTGGGAGTCGGACTGGCCGGTGGTGCGGTGGCGAGACTACCTACGGGCGCAGTGCGCGGGCGACTACTCGCGGCCGTTCGTCGGCGCCTTGAACGGCGAAGACGGCGGATACGTCGAGGTGTACCGCGCCGCAAAGGATTCCATCGCCACCCGCTATGCCGCCGACCCCTACGACGTCGGGCTGCATGCGGCCATCGCCGGGCTGTCGATCGTCAACAAAGGATTGGGGCCATTTCTGCTGCCGCGCATTGTCGCCAGCGTCTTCGAGGTCGAACCCCGTTGCCGCCGAATCATGTTCGACCCTGATCACCGCAACACCTCGGCGCGTCGACTGTGTGAATACGCCGGCTGCACGTTCCTCGGCGAGCACGACATGAGTAACCGCCGAATGGCGTTGTACGCGCTGCCGCGCACACCGGACGACGTTCCGAAGGCCCGTTAGTCGCTCTCCGAGATCGGCGATGGCGCGCTGATAACTCGCACTTCTTCGCGCCGGCGTCGATATCGAAGCGGCGCGCCGCAACTTGTCGTACCCGGCTGCGATGATGACCACATGTCCTTGACTGCAACACCTTCGGCGGCGGTGAGCCCTGCTGCGCGTGTTGAGGTGTTGTTCGAGGAGTTGGCGGAGTTGGCGGGCCAGCGCAATGCCATTGATGGGCGCATCGTGAAGATCGTCGCCGAGCTGGACCGTGACGAGCTCTGCGGGGCCACGGGTGCGCGATCGGTGGCGGCGTTGGTGGCCTGGAAGCTGGGTTGCTCATCGGGCAATGCCCACACGATCACCACCGTGGCGCGCCGGCTGGAGGAGTTTCCCCGCTGCGCGGCCGGCATGTGGGAGGGTCGACTGTCGCTAGATCAGGTCGGCGTCGTGGCCGCCCGGGCGGGCGAGGGTTCCGATGAGCATTACGCGCAGCTGGCGCGCTGCGCCACGGTCAACCAGCTGCGCACCGCGGTCAAACTGGAACCGCGACCCGAACCCGATTCGCCGCCGCAGCCACAGCCCTCGATCACCAAGACCTCCGGCGAGGACTTCAGCTGTTGGCGGATCGCACTTGCGCACGAGGACGCGGCGAAGTTCGATGCAGCACTGGCCTCTCACCGTGACGCGCTGTTCGCCCAGTGGAAGCAGGATCACGGCACAAGCGACCGCGCATCGCAAAATTGTCCCCCGTTGCCCACCACCGTCGAGGCGTTTATGCGCCTAGTCCAGGCCGGATGGGACGACGAGGCGGCGCGGCGGCCGCACGGGCAGCACACCACGGTGGTGGTGCACGTCGATGTTGCGCAGCGCGCCGCCGCGCTGCATCTGGGGCCACTACTCACCGACGCCGAACGCCGATACCTGACCTGTGATGCCACGTGTGAAGTCTGGTTCGAACGTCACGGTGAGGTCATCGGCGCCGGCCGAGCGAGCCGGGTGATCAACCGGCGGCTTCGCCGTGCCCTCGAGCACCGCCATCCCAGCTGCGCGGTTCCCGGCTGTGGGGCCACCCGCGGTTTGCACGCACACCACATCCGGCACTGGGAAGACGGTGGTCCGACCGACTTGCCCAACCTGGTGTTGGTGTGCCCGTATCACCATCGGTTGCACCACCGGGGCGGCATCACCATCGCCGGACCCACCGACGATCTCATCGTCACCGACAGCTGCGGTAGACGACTCAGCGCAGGGTCGCTGGCGCGTCCTCCGAACCTTCCCCCGCCCGCCGTCCCGCCGTGCCCGGGGCCCACCGGCGAGCGCGCCGACTGGTGGTGGTACGACCCATTCCAACCACAACCACCACCAACAAACAACTAGGTCGACCACCGGGGCCCGCTAGTCGCCCGAGAACTCGTGATAGCCCTCGTAGTCGGGTTTCATTGCCGCAGCGACCAATTCCCACAGCACCTCGTCGGTGCCGCCACCGACCCTGGCCAGCTTCATGTCTCGCCACCATCGGCCTAACGGCGTCTCGTCGACCAGATAGCCGGACCCGCCGAAGATGTGCATGCATTCCGACAGCACTTCTTCGCCGAGCCGTGCGGCGGTGACCTTCACGCCTGCAGCGGCACGCAGGTCGAGTCGTCCCTCGGCGGCGATTCCGTTGAGCCCGTGGCGAAGTAGGTCCACGCGGGCCTGCAGGTCGGCCAGCCGGAGTCGCAGTGCCTGATGTTCGAACAGTGTCGAGCCGAACTGCTTGCGCTCGACCATCCTGGCGTGCGTGATGCCGAGCACCCGCTGGCAGCCGCCCGCGACCTGACCGGCGATCGACATCCGCTCGTGCGCCAGCCCCCAGGAGATCGCCGCCAAACCCGTTCCGGGGCGGGCGATCAACGCGTCAGCGGGCACCCAGGTGTCGATGTGTACCGCGGCAGTGTCCAGCGGTCCCGCGCCGACCTTGCGATAAGGCGCCTGGATGTCGGTCTGCGCGGTCGGCACTGCGACCACCAGCACGTTGCCGTGTCGGCTGGTGTTGTCCTCATCCACGCCGCGGCCGACCACCATGATGTAGTCAGCCACCGGCGAGAGCGATACGTATTTCTTGATGCCTTTGACTTCGAATCCGTCTCGTACAGAACGGACTTCGGTCTCGACGATCTGCAGGTCGGAGCCGCCTGACTCCTCGGAGGCGCCGATGCACAACACCGCCTCACCCCGGATCGCTTGTTCGCAGATGTCCTTGAGGTACTCGGAACGGGCGAAGCGTCGCAGGATGGCGATGGCGGAGTCGTGCAGGCTGACGCCCACGCCGATACCCCCCGAGCCCAGCTTCCCCAGCGCGAACGCCAGCGCGACGAGCTTGGGCACGTCGGGGTGCTGGCCGTTACGCCACTTCTGCGCGAACACCCCGCGCTCCCCCAGGTGCTCGATCAGCTTGCGTGGAAAGCGTTCGCTGGCTTCGGCTTCCGCGGTCCACTTGGCGACGTCGTCGTTGAAGACCTCGCCGAGCAGCGCCCGGTACTCGTCGATGCTCAGGCCGTCGCTCATGTGGTCACCGCCGCCAGGTTGCGTTTGACTTCCAGTCGCCGCAGCTTGCCTGACGAGGTGCGCGGCAGCGAACCCGGCCGGACGAACACCACCTTGGCCGGCACGATGCCGCACTCGGATGCCACCTTGGCGACCAGCTCGCTGCGGGCGCCGGCTTCGTCGGGGCCGCGAAACTCGGCGGTGATCACCAGACCGGGGCGGGTCGCGTCGTCGTTGGTGCCGACGGCCACCACCGCGCCCTCACGTATACCGCGGATCTCGGCGGCGACCCGCTCGATCTCGGCGGGGAAGACGTTGCGGCCGGCGACGGTGATGATCTCCTTGACCCGCCCGCAGACCACCAGTCCCTCGTCGGTCAGGTAGCCCAGATCACCCGTTTGGAACCACGAACCGGGCTCTAACGGCGCATCGCCGAGATAACCGGACATCATCGACGTGCCGCGGATCTCGATCTCGCCGATATCGCGGCCCGGCACCTCGGCCAGCTGCTCGGACGCCGGGTTGACCCGGATCTCCATGCCGGGAATCGCATCGCCCAACATCGCATGCCGCTGCGGCTCGGAATCAGCTGTCTGCGAGGGTATCTCGTCGTAAACCAGTCCTCTGCCGGGCGCGGGGATCGTCACGGCGCAGGTAGATTCGGCCAGCCCGTAGGACGGCGCAAGCGCGCCGGGGTCGAAGCCGAAGGGGCGCAACGCATTCGCGAACCGCTCCATTCCGGCGCAGTCGACCGGCTCGCCGCCGTTGATGGTGAACCGCACCCGTCCGAGGTCGACATCGGAAACCAGCCGGGCGTACTTGCCGATCATGCTGTAGGCCATGTTCGGCGCAGCGGTCAGCGTGGCCCCGCTTTCGCTGAGCCAGCGCAGCCACCGGAACGGCGACGCGGTGAACGCCGAGGTGGGGGCCAGCCAAACCGGCGTCCCCCCCAGGGCGCCGCTGAGCAGAAACGTCAACCCCATGTCGTGGTAGAGCGGCAGCCAGGTGCACCCGCCGTCGACGGCCGGGTCGACACCCGTGCACGTCAGCAGCGCGTTGACGTTGTTCAGCACCGCCTCGGCGGATAGCTGAGCGGTGCGCGGAGTTCCGGTGGAGCCCGCGGTCCCCTGCAGAATCGCCGGTGTGCCGGCGGCCGGCTCGACCGGCGTGAAGCTGGTCGACAGCTCGTGGGCGACGGTCGTCAGGTCGAGCACCGTCGGGACCGCATCGTGGCCGCTCAGCAGGGCGAGCTCGTCGCCGTGGCTGAACACCGTCCGCACGCCCAGTCCGGTGAACCGGGTCAGCGTCGCCTGCGCCCATTGCTGCGGGTCGGCGCCGCGAACCGGGCCGGGCAGGATCGACAGGCTCCGGCCGGCCAGCCAGGTGGCGTGGACGGCCGAAACGAAGTCGGCAGTCGGCTCGCCGACCAGACCTACGGCACCGGACTGTGGCTGGTCGAGGATCCGCGTGGCGATGCCTTCGGCCCGGGCGTGAACCTGCGACCAGGGTCGCCGCGTCCACGCGTCGGACGCCTTGTCGAAGACCACCAGGTCGTGAGCTGAGGTGCGCATCGCCCCGGACAGGGCGGTGGCCAGCACGCTCACTGGCCGACCGGGACCTTTGCCCGGATCACGTTCTCGAGGTCGCTGACGGTGTCGCAGCCCAGCAGCTCCTGCTCGTTCACCACGACGCCGAGCTTGTCTTCGATCGCGACCATGCCCACCGCAAACGCCACCGAGTCCAGGCCCACGTCGTCGACCAGCCGAGAGTCCGGGGTCACGCGACTGACGTCGATGTTCAGGTCATCGCGCAGGATCTCGGTCAGAGCAGCGCTTACCGAGTCCGGGCGCGACAAATCGGAGGTCATGGGCCGTCACAGTACCGGGCGGCCGCGGTGGGCAGGGATCTACGTTTTGGGTGCCAACGCGCTCGCCGCGTCGGCGGTCCCGTCGCCGTCGGTGTCGGTGAGCTTGACGTCCCACCGGCCGTCACCGTCGGTATCGACGTAGCCGGTCAGGCCATCGGCGCCGGAGGTGATCGCGCGATCGGCCAAGCCGTCGCCGTCACTGTCGAGGAACCGGACATCGCCGGTGCCGACGTCGGGCCCGAACTCCGCCAGCGGCTTACCGGTGTGATCGACGCCGTCGAGTCCGAACCAGCGCAGGCCGGTCGGCGGTCGAGGCGGCCGTTCAGCGGCGACCGCCCAGGTCCCGGTTCCGTCGTCGGTGAAATAGCGTTCACCGGTCCCACTGACATCCCTGACATCCCCGACATCGAGGACGGCGTGCTCGGCGACGCCGTCACCGTCCAGGTCGGCCAGCGCGTCGTCGGCCAGGCCGTCGCCGTCGAAATCCAGGCCGACCGCGTCGAGCCGACCGTCGCCGTCGAGGTCGAGATCCGGGCCGCGCTCCCACATGTTGGCTGCGCCGTCACCGGCGCTCAGGCAGTACTCCATGTCCATGGGACGCAGCGTCGCGGCTAAGAGTTCCCGCGCGTTTCCCACCACGTCTTCAGCTCGGCCACCGCCTCCTCGTGGGTCAGCGGGCCGCGGTCCAGCCGCAACTCCTTGAGATGGCGCCACGCCTCCCCCACCTGCGGGCCCGCCGGAATGCCCAGCAACTTCATGATCTCGTTGCCGTCGAGGTCTGGGCGCACCCGCTGCAAGTCTTCCTTCGCCGCCAGCTCGGCGATCCGCGTCTCCAGGTCGTCGTAGTTGGCCTGCAGCCCTGCCGCCCGTCGCTTGTTCCGGGTAGTGCAGTCGGCGCGCACCAGCTTATGCAGCCGCGGCAGCAGCGGACCCGCGTCGGTGACGTAGCGCCGCACCGCCGAATCGGTCCACTTGCCGCCGCCGTAGCCGTGGAACCGCAGGTGCAGGTACACCAGCTGCGAGACGTCGTCGATGATCTGCTTCGAATACTTCAAGGCGCGCAGTCGTTTTCGGGTCATCTTGGCGCCGACGACCTCGTGATGGTGGAAGCTGACCCCGCCGTCGGATTCGTGCTTGCGAGTCGCCGGCTTGCCGATGTCGTGCAGCAGCGCCGCCCAGCGCAGAACCAGATCGGGCCCCTCGTCCTCCAGCGCGATCGCCTGGCGCAGCACGGTCAGCGAATGCTCGTAGACGTCTTTGTGCTGGTGGTGTTCGTCGATCGCCATCCGCATCGCGCCGACGTCGGGCAGCACCACGTCGCCCATCCCGGTTTGCACCATCAGGTCGATGCCGGCGACCGGGTCGGCGCCGAGTAGCAACTTGTCCAGCTCCGCCGCCACCCGCTCCACGGTGATCCGCCCGAGTTGCGGGGCCATGTCGAGAATCGCCTCCAGCACCCGTGGTGCCACGCTGAAACCAAGTTGCGAGACGAACCGTGCGGCGCGCAGCATCCGCAGCGGGTCGTCGCCGAACGACACCGACGGCTGCGCCGGGGTGTCCAGCACACCGGCCCGCAATGCGGCCAAACCGTTGAGCGGATCGACGAATTCGGCCGCGCCGGCCGCCGTGACGCGCACCGCCATCGCGTTCACGGTGAAATCGCGGCGGACCAGGTCGTCGTCCAGGGTGTCGCCGAAACGAACCTCCGGGTTGCGCGACACCCCGTCGTAGCGGTCGGCCCGAAACGTGGTGAACTCCAGGCGGTGACCACTCTTCTCCGCGCCGATGGTGCCGAAGTCGATGCCGGTGTCCCACAGCGCGTCGGCCCACGGCCGCAGCAACTTCTGCAGCTGCTGGGGGCGCGCGTCGGTGGCGAAGTCCAGATCGGTGCTCAGCCGCTGCAGCACGGCGTCGCGCACCGAACCGCCTACCAGATACAGCTCGTGCCCGGCGTCGGCGAACAGGGCTCCGAGCCCGCGCAGGACGTCGGCATGGCTGTTCAACGCGACCGCGGCAGCGGCCAACAGCTCCGCGTCGTCAGAGGCTTCGGACACGCGGAAAGCCTAATCGTGTCTCGGACGAGTCACGACCGGCGAGTGTGCCCAGAGCGTCTGAGCACGCCAGCTACTATCGCTTGGGTGTCCGACGGCGAAAATCCGCAACCGCGTCGGCGCCGGGGGAGGCGCCGCGGTCGGCGCTCGGCAGGGTCAGGCGAAGCCAAATCCAGCACCGAGCCGTCGACCGATTCCACCCCTTCCGACACCGCCAAGTCCGGGCCGGCTCGTCCGGGGCGCCGCGGACCCGAACGGCTGCGCACTGTGCACGAGACGTCGGCCGGCGGATTGGTCATCGACAACATCGACCGCCCGCGCGAAGAACAGGTCGCCGCGCTGATCGGCCGGGTGGACCGGCGCGGGCGGATGCTGTGGTCGTTGCCCAAGGGCCACATCGAACTCGGCGAGACGGCCGAGCAGACCGCGATCCGCGAAGTAGCCGAGGAGACCGGGATTCAAGGCAGCGTACTGGCGGCACTGGGCCGCATCGACTACTGGTTCGTCACCGACGGCCGGCGCGTGCACAAGACCGTCCATCACTATCTGATGCGGTTTCTCGGGCGGCGAGCTGTCCGACGAGGACGTCGAGGTCGCCGAGGTGGCGTGGGTACCGATCCCCGAGCTGCCCTCCCGGCTGGCCTACGCCGACGAGCGCAAGCTCGCCGAAGTGGCCGACGAGCTGATCGACAAGCTGCAGAGCGACGGCCCGGCCGCGCTTCCGCCACTACCACCCAGCACACCGCGGCGACGGCCGCAGACCCACTCGCGCACCCGCATCCGCCGGGCCGACGAGCCCGTCCGAGGCCGGAAGAACGGCAGCGGACCGAGGCCCTGAGGGGCTGGGTCGCCGACAACGATGCAGAGCAATTCGAGGTGGGGCCAACACCCGCCGGCGGGGAACGACCGCGGTCCGACGGCGCCGCGACTCCGGCGGTGCGCCCTGTCACGTCTGCCGGCAGTGGTCGGCATCCTGGCCGGCCTGAGCGTCGGCGTGATTCCGACCGCGGCTGCGGGTGAGCCCGGCGCCACCCCCTTCGTCCAGGTCCGCATCGACCAGGTCACCCCGCAGGTCGCGACCACCACCAGCGAGCCGGTGGTAACCGTCGCTGGAACCGTGACCAACATCGGCGACCGACCGGTCCACGACGTGATGCTGCGACTGGAACACGCCGCGTCGGTGCCGGCCTCGATCGGGCTACGCACCAACCTCGATGGCGACACCGACCAATACGAGCCCGCGATGGAGTTCGCGACGGTCTCCTCCGTATTGCAACGCGGCCAGAAGACGCGATTCAAACTGTCGGCGCCGATGCGCTCGGTGGACGAGCACTCGCTGGACATCACCGCACCCGGGGTCTACCCGCTGCTGGTCAACGTCAACGGGACACCCGACTACGGCGCACCGGCGCGGCTGGACAACGCCCGGTTCCTGCTGCCCGTGCTCGGCGTGCCGCCGGATCCGCTGGACACCGCCGGCGGTGCGCCGGGCGCGCTGGACACCGTGGTCGCGCCCGACACCTCCAAACCCGTGCCGGTCACCATGCTGTGGCCGCTGGCCGACCGGCCCCGGCTGGCGCCCGGTGTTCCCGGCGGGACGATCCCGGTGCGCTTGATGGACGACGAGCTGGCCACATCGCTGGCCGGCGGCGGCCGCCTGGATGTGCTGCTGTCCGCTGCCGAGTTCGCCACCAGCCACGACGTCGACCCGGACGGCGCCGTCGGCCGCTCGGTGTGCCTGGCCGTCGACCCGGACCTGCTGGTCACCGTCAACGCGATGACCGCCGGCTACATCGTCTCCGACAACTCCGCCGGACCCGCCCAGGAGCCGGGTACCCCGACACACCCCGGGACCGGGCAGGCCGCGGCGGCCAACTGGTTGAACCGGCTGCGCGGACTGGCCCACCGGACGTGCGTCGCGCCGCTGCCTTACGCCCAGGCCGACCTGGACGCGGTGCAACGGATCGGGGAACCCGGCCTCAGCGCGACCGCGACCAGCGCCGCCGGCGACATCGTCGACCAGATCCTCGGCGTCGTCGCGGTCCGCGGCGCCACCCTGATTCCCGACGGTGCACTGACCCGCCGCGGCGTCGACCTGCTGAGCGCCATCGGCAACACGGTGGTGATCGCGCCTGCGGACTCCTCTGTCGGTGACGCCACTGCCCCGCCGCCGACCACCCCGGACACCGCTCCGCGGCGGCTGTCGCCGCAAGTGGTGATCGCGCCGTTCGACCCCGCTGTCGGCGCCGCATTCGCGGCGGCCGGCGCGGATCCCATCGCACCGAGCTATCTCAACCCAGGCTTGCTCGTTCGGCTTCGGCATGACTCTGACGTCGCTCGTCGTCAAGATGCGCTGGGGTCGATGCTGTGGCGCGCGCTGCAGCCAAAGGTCAACCCGCGCACCCAGGTTCTCCTGCCGCCGACCAATTGGAATCTGCGGCCGGAGGATGCCGGCGCGATCATGACCACGCTGGCGACCGCGATCCGGTCCGGCTTGGCGGTGCCGCGACCGCTGCCTGCGCTGATCGGCGACGCGTCGGCCGTGCCAGCGGTCAACGGCACAGAGCAACTGGCCGATGAAGCCGCTGGTGGACGCGGCCGCTTCAGTGACGCCGTGATCGGCAAGATCACTGCGGAAATGGGCCGGCTGGCGGGCCTGACCTCGGCCTTGGCCGCCGATCCGCGCAGCGGTCTGAGCGGTGTCAGCTACACCGCTCCGCTGCGCGAAGACATGCTGCGTGCGGTCAGTCAGGCCGACCGGCCCGATACCCGCAACGGGCTGGCCCAGCAACGTCTCGACGTACTCGGTCACGCACTCGACGACCAGTTCGGTGCCGTCACCATCGTCACCCCGACCGGGGGTTACACGCTGGCCACCGAGCACAGTCCGCTACCGCTGGTCCTGCACAACGGGCTGGCGGTGCCGATCCGGGTGCGGCTGCACCTCGACGTGCCGCCCGGGATGACCGTGACCGATCCGGGCGAGCTCGAGCTTCCGCCGGGATACCTGCCGATACGGGTGCCGATCGAGGTCAACTTCACCCAGCGCGTTGCGATCGACGCCGTCTTGCACACGCCCGACGGGGTGCCGCTGGGTGAGCCGGTACGGCTCTCGGTGCATTCCAACGCCTACGGCAAGGTGCTGTTCGCGATCACGATGAGCGCGGCCGCCGTGCTGGTGGCGTTGGCGGGACGACGGCTGTGGCACCGCTTCCGCGGACAGCCCGACCCCGCCGACCTGGACCGGCCGGACCCCCCGGACGACGAGCCGAGCGCATGAGCCGCGCCATGCCGCCGCGGGGGCTTCAGCGCAGTCCCGGGCCGCCGACCGGGCCGTTACCGCCGACGGGCCATGTGCCGGCCCACGGCGCCTCGCCGCAGCCCCGTCCGGAGCTCTCCGACGCCGCACTGGTGTCGCGGTCCTGGGGCATGGCGCTGGCGACTCTGGTCAGCCGCGTCACCGGCTTCGCCCGGATCGTCCTGCTGGCCGCGATCCTGGGTGCCGCGCTGTCCAGCGCGTTCACGGTGGCCAACCAGCTGCCGAACCTGGTCGCTGCGCTGGTACTCGAAGCGACATTCACCGCGATCTTCGTGCCGGTGCTCGCCCGCGCCGAGCAGAACGACGCCGACGGCGGTGCGGCCTTCGTTCGCCGCCTGGTGACGCTGGCCACCACCGTGCTGCTGGTTGCGACACTGCTGTCGGTCGCGGCCGCGCCCATGCTGGTGCAGCTGATGCTGGGCCGCAACCCGCAGGTGAACGCGCCCCTGACCGTCGCGTTCGCCTACCTGCTGCTTCCCCAGGTGATCTTCTACGGCCTCTCGTCGGTGTTCATGGCCATCCTCAACACCCGCAACGTATTCGGGCCGCCGGCCTGGGCGCCGGTGCTCAACAACGTCGTGGCGATCGCCACCCTGGGGGCCTACCTGGCGGCGCCGGGGCAACTGTCGGTGGATCCGGTCGAAATGGGTAACGCCAAGCTGCTGGTGCTCGGCATCGGCACTACGCTGGGCGTGTTCGCGCAGACGGCGGTGCTGGTGATCGCCATTCGACGCCACAAGATCAGCCTTCGCCCACTGTGGGGACTCGACGAACGGCTCAAGCGCTTCGGCGCGATGGCCGCCGCGATGGTCTGCTACGTGGCGATCAGCCAGATCGGCCTGATCGTCACTAACCAGATCGCCAGCACCGCAGCCGCTTCCGGCCCAGCGATCTACAACTACACCTGGCTGGTGCTGATGCTGCCCTACGGCATGATCGGCGTAACCGTGCTGACGGTGGTGATGCCCCGGCTCAGTCGCAACGCCGCCGCCGACGACACCGGCGGGGTGCTCGCCGACCTGTCGCTGGCCACCCGGTTGACCATGGTCACGCTGATCCCGACGGTGGCGTTCATGACCGTCGGCGGCTCGGCGATGGGCAGCGCGCTGTTCGCCTACGGCCATTTCGGCGACATCGACGCCGGCCATCTCGGCGCGGCGATCGCGATGTCGGCGTTCACGCTGCTCCCCTACTCCGTGGTGCTGCTGCAGTTGCGGGTTTTCTACGCCCGCCAGCAGCCGTGGATCCCGATCGCGATCATCGTCGTCATCACGATCGTCAAGATCGCCGGTTCGCTGGTCGCGCCGCATCTGACCGACAATCCCGACCTCGTCGCGGGCTATCTCGGGCTGGCCAACGGCCTGGGCTTCGTGGCGGGCGCGGTCGCCGGTTACGTCCTGCTGCGTAATGCGTTGCGGCCCAACGGAGGTCATCTACTCACGGTGGCCGAGGTGCGCACGATTCTGGTCACGGCCACCGCGTCGCTGCTAGCCGGTTTGGTGGCCTACCTGGTCGACGTGCTGACCGGCATGCAGCGGCTCACCGCCTACGGCGGCGGCGCCGGCTCGCTGCTGCGACTGCTCGTGCTCGCGGTGATCATGGTGCCGATCGTCGCCGTGGTCATGGTCCGCGGCCAGGTACCCGAGGCGGTCGCGGCGCTGGCCGTGCTGCGCCGCTGGATCGGCCGGGCTCCGGCCGGCGGCAAGCCCTCCGCTCCGGCGCCTCCTCCCCCGGCCGTCGTGCCCCCTTCTGGCAGGTCAGCCAGCGTCGCCGCCCCTGCCTTCGGTGGCACAAATCAACTGTTGCGCTCCGGCATCGTCCCGTACCCTGAGCACAGCAATCCGTCCGGTCGGGCGGACCATCCGGCGCGAGAACCCATCCGGCGAGGGCGTCCGGAACAACAAACCGGGGAGGGGACAGGGAGGGAATCGGCGATGACGGACGGCTCACCCGACAGCACCTCGACCAGAGCTGTCTCCGACGCACCCTCCTCGCCCGGATCGTCGCCGGTGGCAGATGACTTCCATCCCGATGTGCCCGCCGATCTCCCGATCGACCCGGTCGCCACACCCGATCCCTCGGCGCCCACCAACGGCGGATCGTCCGACTCCGATCTCGAGACCACTGCTTTCGCCGCCGGCGATCCGATCGAGTTCGATCCGCCGAACCCGGCGGATTCTGAGTCGTCGGCGCAATCGGACGAACAGCAT
This sequence comes from uncultured Actinomycetota bacterium, assembly GCA_963750885.1. Taxonomy (GTDB): domain Bacteria; phylum Actinomycetota; class Actinomycetes; order Mycobacteriales; family Mycobacteriaceae; genus Mycobacterium. The sequence goes on along the minus strand of CAVVSN010000022.1, from coordinate 592,695 downwards.
CTGGTGCCCGGCGCCAGCATCGCCCGCGGTCGCTACCGGCTGCTGGTCTTCCACGGCGGTGCGCCGCACCTGCAGTTCTGGCAGGCGCTCGACACAGCGCTGAACCGGCAGGTGGCGCTGACCTTCGTCGATCCCGACGGCAGTCTGCCCGACGAGCAGATCCGCGAGATCCTGGGCCGCACCATGAAGCTGAGCCGCATCGACAAGCTCGGGATCGCCCGCATCCTCGACGTGGTGCACACCGGTACTGGCGGCCTGGTCGTCACCGAATGGGTCCGCGGCGGTTCGTTGCAGGAGGTGGCGGACACCTCGCCGTCGGCCGCCGGCGCGGCGCGCGCGATGCAAACCCTGGCCGCCGCCGCCGAAGCCGCCCACCATGCCGGTGTCGCGCTGTCGATCGACCACCCGGGCCGGGTGCGGGTCAGCATCGAGGGCGACGTCGTGCTCGCATTCCCGGCCACCATGCCGGACATCAGCCCCGAAGACGACATCCGCGGCATCGGCGCCGCGCTGTATGCGCTGCTGGTCAACAAGTGGCCGCTGCCCGAGTCCGGCGAGCCGAGCGGGCTGGCGCCGGCGCCGCGCGATTCTTCCGGCCTACCTCTCGACCCCAGTGCGATCGACGGCGACATCCCGTTCCAGATCGCCGCAGCGGCCACCCACTCGATCCAATTGGACGGCGGAATACGAAGCGCCGCAACCCTTTTGAACCTGCTCCAGCAGGCCACCGTGGTCGCGGACCGCACCGAGTTGCTGGCGCCGATCAACGAGAACACGCCTCCACCGAAGCCGGCGCGGCCCGACCGTGAACCCGCCCCCGTCCTCGACGAGGCGCAGGCCCGCCTTCGGCGGCGACGGGCCATCACCATCGGGGTCAGCGCCGGAGCGGCGGTCATCCTGGTGGCGCTGCTGGTATTGGCCTCGGTACTGAGCCGGATGTTCAGCGACGTCGGTGGCCTCGATAAGGACCAGCTCGGCCTCAACGGTCCGTCGGCTTCGAAATCCGGCGAGGGTGCCGCGGCGGGCAGCCTCGTCAAACCGGTGGGCGTCACGGTGTACTCCCCCGGCGGTGAAGCCGACAATCCCGCGTCAGCCGCGCTCGCGATCGACGGCAGCCCGGGCACCTCATGGGAGACCGATACCTACCACGACCCAGTGCCGTTCCCCGGCTTCAAGAGTGGCGTCGGCCTGATGCTGCAGCTGCCCCAGTCCACCGTGGTCGGGGCCGTCAACGTCGACCTGCCCAGCAACGGGACAAAGATCCAGATCCGCTCGGCGGCGACCGCGACACCGGCCAAGCTCGAGGACACCGCCGTGCTGAGCCAGCCGACCTCAATGCATCCAGGGCACAACACGATTGCGGTCAACGCGTCCTCGCCCACCACCTACCTGCTGGTGTGGATTCCGACGCTCGGAACGACCAACGGGCAAAGCCGCACCAGCCTCTCCGAAGTCACGGTGCAAGCCAAGTCCTGACAGGTCCGACCGAGTGAAGTGCCGGGTTTCGGACGATTGGTTACTGTCCGGCGAGTGGGCTTCGCGCAACGGATTCGGCAGGAATCGACTGAGCAACGCAGCGATGCCGAACTGCTGGCGGCACACGTCGCCGGCGACCGCTTCGCCTTCGCCGAACTCTTCCACCGCCATCACCGGCAACTGCATCGTGTCGCCCGCCTGACCAGCCGCTGCACCGAGGACGCCGAGGACTCGCTGCAGGAGGCGATGGTCTCAGCGCACCGCGCCGCCGGCGCATTCCGGCACGACGCCGCGGTCGGCAGCTGGCTGCACCGCATCGTCGTCAATGCGTGCTTGGATCGGTTGCGCCGCAACAAGACCCACCTGACCACCGTTCTCGACGATGTCTACCCGGTGCCGGATCGGACCGCGCAGGTCGAGACGGCGATTGCGGTCCAGCGGGCGCTGATGCGGCTTCCCGTCGAGCAGCGGGCCGCGGTGGTCGCCGTCGACATGCACGGCTATTCGGTCGCCGACACCGCCCGGCTGCTCGGCGTCGCGGAAGGAACGGTGAAGAGCCGCTGCGCGCGTGCCCGGGCCCGGCTGGCCGCGATCCTCGGTCACCTGCAAGCCGATTCGGCTCCCCATCGTCCGGCCGGCTAGCAGCGCGGTGGCCCGATGACGGACACTGGGGCGGATGGACGGAGTCGAGCCGGCCGACGGCGACAATCCGCCGCTGACCACGGACACACTCGCCGACCTGCAAGCAGGACTATTCGACGACGAGACCGCGGCGCGGCTGCGCCAGCGCATCCGCACCGATCCCGAGGCCCGGCAGACCATGGAGGCGTTGAACCGGGTCCGCCATGACGTCGCCGCCCTGGGCGCCGACGCGGCCTCAGCACCCCCGGTCGATTCCGCGACCGTCGACCGCATCACCGCCGGTCTGCGTGCCGAACCCACCGGTGCCGCTCACGCGGTGCGACGCGGGCGTTTCCCGCGCCCGACGCGGACGGCTTTCGCCGCCGCGGGTCTGACCGCGGCCGCCGCCGCGGTGTGGCTGGGCGCCAACGCGCTGATCACCCCGCCGGCGTCGATGCCGAGCAGGCCCACCACGATCGAACACATCACGGTGTCGCGCCCGCCGCAGACGATCCCGCTGTCCGATCAGCAGATCGTCGAGCTGCTGCACCGCGAACCGGACTTCGGGCCGCTGACCGATCCGCGCCGACGCGCCTCCTGCCTGGCCGGTCTGGGTTATCCGGCCAGCACCCGGGTACTCGGTGCCCGCCCGGTCGCCATCAGCGGCCACCCGGCCGTTCTGCTGGTGTTGCCGGGCGACACTCCGGAGACGCTGGCGGCGCTCGCGGTGGCGCCGACCTGCAGTTCGGCGAACACCGGCCTGTCGGCTGACAGGACTGTCCACCGGCCGTAATGTTCGCGGGAACAGCACCGCCTACCCTGGCGTTCAGTGCATTACAGCAGCTTCAAGTATTGAAGAAAGGTTGGTATGAGTTCCTCGACCAGCACCGTTCACGACGTGATCGTCATCGGCTCCGGGCCTGCCGGTTACACCGCGGCGCTGTACGCCGCCCGGGCACAGCTGGCGCCGGTGGTCTTCGAAGGGACCGCCTTCGGCGGCGCGCTGATGACCACGACTGAGGTAGAGAACTTTCCCGGATTCCGCGAAGGAATCCAAGGCCCCGAGCTGATGGACCAGATGCGTGAGCAGGCACTGCGCTTCGGCGCCGACCTGCGGATGGAAGACGTCGAATCAGTGTCGCTGGACGGCCCGGTGAAGTCGGTTACGACATCCGAAGGCGAGACGCTGCAGGCCCGGGCCGTAGTCCTGGCCATGGGTGCCGCGGCACGTTACCTGCACGTACCGGGTGAGCAGGAGTTGCTCGGCCGCGGCGTCAGCTCGTGTGCCACCTGCGACGGCTTCTTCTTCAAGGATCAGGACATCGCCGTGATCGGCGGTGGCGACTCGGCCATGGAAGAGGCCACCTTCCTGACGAAGTTCGCCCGAAGCGTCACCCTGGTGCACCGCCGCGAGGAGTTTCGCGCCTCGAAGATCATGCTCGATCGGGCCCGCGCGAACGACAAGATCACATTCCTCACCAACAGCGCTGTGGTCTCCGTCGAGGGCGAGAAGACCGTCACCGGCCTCAAGCTGCGCGACACGGTATCGGGCGACGAATCCGTCCTGCCGGTGACCGGGGTGTTCGTCGCGATCGGCCACGACCCCCGCTCGGAGCTGATCCGCGGCCAAGTCGACCTCGATGGGGACGGCTATGTCCTGGTCCGCGAGCACACGACCTACACCTCGCTCGACGGCGTGTTCGCCGCCGGCGACCTGGTCGACCACACCTACCGGCAGGCAATCACCGCTGCGGGTACCGGCTGTTCGGCGGCGATCGATGCCGAGCGCTGGCTGGCCGAGCAAGCGGAGCCCGGCGAGCGAACCCAGACTCACCCCGCCGGAGAACCGGCGGAAGCGACCCTCTGAATGGAGTACGTGCGATGACACAGACCGAGTCCGACGGCGCACCCGTGGACGTCTCTGACGCTTCGTTTAAAAGCGACGTCTTGGCCAGCAGTACGCCTGTGCTGGTTGACTTTTGGGCTACCTGGTGCGGTCCGTGCAAGATGGTCGCGCCGGTGCTCGCGGAGATCGCCAAGGAGTCCGTCGGCCAACTGACCGTCGCCAAACTCGACGTCGACGCCAATCCCGAGACCGCCCGCAACTTCGACGTGGTTTCGATCCCGACGTTGATCTTGTTCAAGGACGGCGAGCCGGTGAAGCGCATCGTCGGAGCCAAGGGCAAGGCGGCGCTGTTGCGGGAGCTTTCCGACAGCGTTCCCGGCATCGGCTAAGCCGCCACGGACGCGGCGCTTTGCCTGGCGTTTTCCCTAAATCGGCGAGCGTCTGAGACAATACCGCCAAGCCTGTCAATAAAGCGGCAGGGCTGCTCACACGGCTCACCGGAGGCTTTGTATGTCGAACCCGCACGGCGGCGACGGCGACAAATTGCGCCGTGGTGACCGCAGCGCGGCGGTAACCGAGATCCGGGGTGCGTTGGCCGCGCTCGGCCACCTGGACGGCGCGGACGCAGACCTCAACACTGGACGACACGTCGCCGTCGACGTCTTCGACGAAGAGCTCGACCACGCCGTCCGGGCGTTTCAGCAGCATCGCGGGCTGCTGGTCGACGGCATCGTCGGCGAAGCCACCAACCGAGCACTGCGCGAAGCGTCCTACCGGTTGGGTGCCCGCACGCTGCATCACCAGTTCGGCGCGCCGATGTACGGCGACGACGTCGCAACCCTGCAGAACCGCCTGCAAGATCTCGGCTTCTACACGGGCCTGGTCGACGGATACTTCGGCCTGCAGACGCACAACGGTCTGATGTCCTACCAGCGCGAGTACGGAATGTACGCCGACGGAATCTGCGGCCCGGAAACGTTGCGCTCCTTGTACTTTCTCAGTTCACGGGTGACCGGCGGGTCGTTGCACGCGATCCGTGAAGAGGAACTGGTCCGCCGATCGGGCCCTAAGTTGTCGGGCAAGCGGATCATCATCGACCCGGGTCGCGGCGGCAACGACCACGGTTTGATCGCGCACGGCTCGGCCGGCCCGATCAGCGAGTCAGACATCTTGTGGGACTTGGCAAGCCGGCTCGAAGGTCGGATGACCGCGATCGGCATGGAGACCTTCCTGTCCCGGCCGACCAATCGCAGCCCGTCGGATCACGAACGCGCGGCGACGGCCAACGCCGTCGGCGCCGACCTGATGATCAGCCTGCGGTGCGAAACCCAGGCCAGTCCGTCCGCCGGCGGTGTCGCATCGTTCCACTTCGGCAACTCGCACGGTTCGGTCTCGACGATCGGCCGAAATCTGGCTGACTTCATTCAGCGAGAAGTAGTGGCGCGCACAGGATTACGGGATTGCCGCACGCACGGTCGGACCTGGGATCTGCTGCGGCTGACGCGGATGCCCACCGTGCAGGTCGACGTCGGCTACATCACCAACCCGCGCGATCGCGCGATGCTGATCACCCCGGAGACCCGCGACGCGGTCGCCGAGGGAATCCTGGCCGCGGTGAAGCGGCTCTACCTGCTCGGGAAGAACGACCGACCGACTGGCACGTTCACCTTCGCCGAGTTGCTCGCCCACGAGTTGGCTGTGGAGCAGGCCGGCCGGGTCAGCGGCTCTTAGCCGACGACTTCGACGACATTGCCGATGCCGTGGCGCCTGCGGTGACCGGCTGTTGCAGCGCCGCGGTTTCCAGGAGCCGCTCCAATGCTGCCTCGACTTCGGCCTTCCAGCCCAGGCCCTTGTCCAACTCGAGTCGCAGTCGCGGAAAATACGGATGCGGGGCCACCACAATGAATCCCGCGCCGAGCAGGAACTCGGCCTCGATCACGCATTGCTCGGCCGAGCAGTCGCCCAGTACTTCGAGCACCGGCAGCAGTTCGGGGTCTGTGCTCTCATGGCCGGCCAACTCCGCAACGGCCTCGGTACGGCCGAACGCTTCCAGTGCCCGCACACCGCGGCGAACCAATTCGTCAACGACCCGCTCGACGAGGCTGTACGGCAACTCATCGGCAGTCGGCCCTGGTTCGACGCGCATCGAAGTCAGCAGCACCGCGTCGGCGGACACCGGCGCGGTCGGAAATCGGTGCGCTCGCGGCACGGTCCGCGGCGGCGCGTAGAACGCATAGCCCAAGCAGGCCGACTCCCCCTCGGCGCCATCGGCCGGCGCAGTCCTAGCGACTTGCCCGCACGATCCCCACTCGAGCATGACCATCGACAGCCATGCTTCTTTCTCGAATTCAGGGTCGGCGAGATGCCCGCCCTCACCGAGGGTGGCCGGGTCGACTTCCCAGAAGACGCAGCGACGCGCGTGCTTCGGAAGCTGATCGAAAGCTTCGAGGCGCAGCGGTGTGATTCGAGCAGACACTAGACTCCTGGGCCTTCGTGGGGTGGGGCCGCCGAAACCATTGTCGGCCCTGCTACCCCGCGAGCGGGTGGTGCCCCCACCTCGCAGCCGAGCGTACCCCGATGCCAACGGCCGCGACACCCACCCGGACCCGTCCGCGCACCCGTCCGCGGCGGGTAGGCGGCGATTTCGGGACCCCGCGTGACGCCGCAGCTGCTCGGCGGGCTACCCCAGCTCAAATCGCTTGCGGTGCAGTGGGTTTCGGCTTTTTTCGGCATATCAGTCCGGCGGAATCGGGCAGAATGTCACAGTGACGTAACGGGCCGGTATGGTCGGTCAGCGCTTCGACGAGTTCATCAACCCGACAATGCGCTGCAAATCCTCCACCGAGCCGAACTCGACCACGATCTTGCCTTTGCGCTTACCCAGGCTGACCGTGACGCGGGTGTCGAACGCACCGGAGAGCTGCTCGGCCACATCTTGGAGGCCGGGCATCTGGATCGGCTTGCGCCGCGGTGCCGATGGCTGGATCGGCCCGGCGCGGTTGGCCAGTGTCACCGCCTCTTCGGTCGCACGGACCGACAATCCCTCCGCGATGATCCGCGCCGCGAGCGCTTCCTGCGCTTCGGCCCCGGCCTCGAGTGACAGCAGTGCACGAGCGTGACCGGCCGACAGGACGCCGGCCGCGACCCGACGCTGCACGGGGATCGGCAGGCGCAGCAGCCGGATCATGTTGGAGATCAACGGTCGCGACCGACCGATCCGGGTGGCGAGTTCGTCATGGGTGACGTCGAATTCCTCGAGCAGTTGCTGGTACGCCGCCGCCTCTTCCAACGGATTCAACTGGGCTCGGTGGATGTTCTCCAAGAGGGCGTCGCGCAGCAGGTTGTCCTCGGCGGTCTCCCGCACGATCGCAGGGATGGCGGTCAGGCCGGCCGTCTGAGCCGCGCGCCAGCGTCGCTCCCCCATGACGAGTTGGTAGCGGGGGCCGCTTGTCCGGTTGAGCGGCCGGACCACGATCGGCTGCATGAGCCCGAACTCACGGATCGAGTGCACGAGTTCCGTGAGCGCCTCGTCGTCGAAAACCTGCCGCGGCTGCCGCGGGTTCGGCTCGATTTGGGTCGGGTCGATTTCTCGATAGACCGCGCCGATGTCCGTCGTCGGCGCCGGCGGCCCGCCCATCAAAATGTCGGCGGCGGCGGCACCGATCCGCGGCCCACCGAGTGGAGCCGAGTCGGTCTCCCCTTCGGCCGGCCCGGTGGGAATCAGGGAGGCGAGGCCCCGCCCGAGGCCACCCTTTCTGCGCGTCGGTTGGCTCATCGTGATTCCCCTCCATCGGGTGCTGGTCTGCTGCCGCGCTCGGCAAGTTCGCGGCTGGCGTCGAGGTAGCTCATCGCGCCACGTGAACCGGGATCGTATTCGATGATCGTCATGCTGTAACCGGGCGCTTCGGACACTTTGACGCTGCGCGGAATGACGGTCTTCAAGACCTTGGGCCCGAAGAAGCGGCGGACTTCGTCGGCGACCTGGTCGGCCAGCTTGGTCCGGCCGTCATACATGGTCAGGATGACGGTGCTGACGTCGAGGCCGGGGTTCAGATGCGCCTTCACCATCTCGATGTTGTTCATCAATTGAGACACCCCCTCCAGCGCGTAGTACTCGCACTGGATCGGGATCAATACCTCCGGCGCCGCGACCAACGCGTTGATGGTCAGCAGTCCCAGGGACGGCGGGCAGTCGATGAAGACGTAGTCGAACGGGGCTTCGGGATCGAGCTCATCGAGTTCGGCGAGCGCGGTGCGCAACCGGTTCTCGCGGGCCACCATGCTGACCAACTCGATCTCGGCGCCGGCCAGGTCAATCGTCGAGGGCACGCAGAAAAGTCGGTCGCTGTACGGACTCTTCCGCGTTGCTTCTTTCAGCGGGATCTCACCGAGGAGTACCTCGTAGGACGACGGCGTCCCGGAATGCCGGTCGGTGATGCCCAGCGCGGTACTCGCGTTGCCCTGCGGATCCAAATCGATCACGAGCGTCTTGAGTCCTTGGATGGCCAGTGCCGCCGCCAGGTTCACCGCGGTGGTGGTCTTGCCGACGCCGCCCTTCTGGTTGGCGATGGTGAACAGCCGACGGTGACTGGGGCGGCTCAGTGGTATGTGGGACTTGGAGAGCACCTGCATCGCGCGCTCGGCCGCGGCGCCGATCGGGGTATCGGACTCCGATGTTTCACGTGAAACATGCTTCCCGCTTACGGGACCGAACGAGTCATGCGGCGCGCTCATAGGCTCTCCCTGCTCGATCGTCGACGGGAGGAATTCCGGACCCGTTCCGGCATCTCCCGTCGAGCCACCACCACCGTTGTCGGCGGGGATAAAAAGCTCACGCCACATTCCACCACCCTGGCATCCGCGGCGCCTAACTTGGCCATCACACGCCGGTGCTCGAGCACCTCATCGGGGGCGCGCTCCCCCTTGATCGCGAGCAGCTGACCGCCCGGACGCAGCAGTGGCAGGCTCCAGCGGGTGAGCTTGTCCAGCGACGCCACCGCTCTCGACGTGACCGCGTCGGAGCCGCCGGCCGTTTGACGAACCTCGGCATCTTCGGCGCGGCCCCGGACCACCTCGGCGTCAATTCCGAGTTCGTCGATGACCATCTGGAGGAACTCGGTGCGGCGCAGAAGCGACTCGACCAGCACCACCCGCAGGTCCGGTTTGGCGATCACCATCGGCAGCCCCGGGAGTCCTGCCCCGCTGCCGATGTCGACGATCCGGTCGCCGTCCTCGACGAGGTCTGCGACCACCGCGCAGTTCAATAGGTGGCGGTCCCAGATGCGCTCGACTTCGCGCGGACCCAGTAGGCCCCACTCCACGCCGGCGGTCGCGAGCAACTCTGCGTACCGCTCGGCAAGGCCAATCCGGTCGCCGAAAATCAGCGCAGCGGCTTCCGGTATGGGCGGCACGAGCGGTGCCGAGCGGTCGTGGGAATCGGCATGTTTCACGTGAAACATTCCTCCCGTCCGCGCCCGCCAGCACCGCGCGCTCGAACTACATGCCTGTAACTCGTTGGCTGTTTCAGTCGACGAGGACGACGACGCGGCGGCCAGGCTCGACGCCCTCGCTCTCGCTGTGCACTCCGTCGACCGAAGCTACGGCGTCATGCACGATCTTGCGCTCAAACGGCGTCATCGGTGCGAGTTCTTCACGTTCGCCGCTTTCCAGCACTCGCTTGGCCACCTTGTCGCCCAACGCGGCGAGTTCCTCGCGGCGGCCGAGACGCCAGCCGGCGATGTCCAGCATCAGTCGACTGCGCACGCCGGTCTTCTGGTGCACGGCCAATCGGGTCAACTCTTGCAGTGCATCGAGCACCTCGCCCTTACGGCCGACCAACTTGGACAGGTCGTCGCTGCCGTCAATGCTCACGATCGCCCGGCTGCCCTCGACGTCCAAGTCGATGTCGCCGTCGAAGTCCAGGAGGTCGAGCAGCTCCTCTAAGTAGTCGCCGGCGATCTCCCCCTCGGCGACCAACCGGTCTTCCTGATCGCCCTCACCCTCGGTCCCGCCGTCGGTCTCGGCCTCCGTTGAAGCGGTGTCGTCTGCGGCACCTTCCAACTCGTCGGCCGTCGGCGCTTCTTGTCCGTTGGTTGCTTGGTCGATATCTGTCATGCCTCGCCTGCCTTTCTTAACGTGCCCGGGCTTCGCCCGGCGAAGTGTCGTGTCCGGTGTGACGACCGGACGGTGGTGGTGTCTGTCAGCGCCCGCGCTTCTTCGGCTTGACTCCCGGCCGCGGCCCGCGGTTACCCGCATCGGCGTCGGGCTTCGGGGTCACGTCATCCGGAACATCGCCCGTGCCGTTGCCCGCGGCCGTCGTCTTAGCCGCTGAACGTTTTGGTTTGGCCCCCGGCACCGGAGCGTTGGCTGCCCGACGCTCGAGTGCCTCGACCTTCGCTTCCTCTTCTTCGCGCTCGATCATCCCGAACACGTAGTGCTGCTGGCCGAACGTCCAGATGTTGTTCGCGAACCAGTAGAAGATGATCGCCAGGGGCAGGAACGGTCCACCGACCACCACGCCGAGCGGGAAGACGTACAGCGCCAACTTGTTCATCATCGCGGTCTGCGGGTTCGCCGCGGCCTCCACGCTCTGGCGGGCCACCGATGCGCGGCTGTTGAAGTAGGTGGCGATGCCGGCCAGAATCATCACCGGCACACCTACCGCCGCAACGGCCGGCCGGCTGAAGTCGAAGCCCTGGAACGCTTGGAGGCTGGCGCCGCGCTGCGTCATGCTGGCACCCAACGGAGCACCGAACAGGTTGGCGTCTAGAAAGTGGCCGACGTCGGTGGCGCTGAAGACGTAGTTGCCCAACGAGCGGTTGCGCTCGGGCGAGAGACCCAGCTGCCCGATCCCGCTCGAGGTCCGGTTGAAGCAGCGCAACACGTGATACAGCCCCAGGAACACCGGCACCTGAACCAGCATCGGCAGGCAGCCGAGGATCGGGTTGAACCCGTGCTCCTTCTGCAATTTCTGCATCTCCAACGCCATCCGCTGGCGGTCCTTGCCGTACTTCTTCTGCAGCGCCTTGATCTGTGGTTGCAGCTCTTGCATCTGGCGGGTGGTGCGGATCTGGCGGACGAACGGGCTGTACAGGATCGCGCGCAGGGTGAAGACCAAGAACATCACCGCCAGCGTCCACGTGACGAAGTTCTTCGGACCCAGCCCAGGGACAGCTGAGAACGCCTTGTACCAAAGCCACATGATCGCCGAGACCGGGTAATAGAAATAGTCAAGGCTGAACGGATCAAACGACAACAGAATCACTCTCCCCTAGCGTTGCTGGGGTGTCCCAGTCTTGGGCCCGGGCTCCTCGGCGCTCCGGTACCGGGTCCCATCCTCCCCGATGCCACGGACCGCACTTCGCCAGCCGGACTGCTGCCAAATAACTTCCCCGCACCAACCCGAATTCAGCGAGCGCGTCGACCGCGTACTGACTGCAGGTCGGGGTGAACCGGCACGTCGGCAATCGCAGTGGCGACACCATGTGGCGGTAGAGCTGGATCACGAAAATCGCACCGCGCGCGGCGCCGAACTCCGCGGCCCGCAGCCGTGCCATCACGACGCTCACCGCTTCGATCTCGCAGCTTCGATGCGCCGCAGGCCTGCTCGCAGTTCCTCACCCAACCGAGACGACCCGACACCGCGACTACTGGGGAGGGCACGGATCACCACGTGCTCCGAGCTGTTCAGATCTGCCATCACGTCGCGGGCGACATGGCGCAGCCGTCGGGACAGGCCGTGCCGCTGCACGGCGGACCCGACCGATCGCGAGACAATCAGTCCGAGTTTGGGATCGCCGATGGCATGCCGCATATAGATGACCATGTCCGGTTGGACGGTTCTCTTTCCGTGCTTGACCGTCGCATCGAAATCGGTCGACCGCGTCATGCGGTTACGCGCGGAAAGCACCGCCGTCACACCGGAATTGAAGGGTCAGGCAGTCAACGAGCGACGGCCCTTGCCGCGCCGGCTCGACACGATCGCCCGGCCGGCCCTGGTTCGCATCCGCAGCCGGAAACCGTGCACGCGGGCACGGCGCCGGTTGTTCGGCTGGAACGTCCGCTTGCCCTTTGCCACGACTCTCTCCTTGCTGCATCTGGGCGTCGTGCTCGACACGGTTTCCCATGCCGGTGGGTCACGCTCTCCCCCACGACGCCTCGATAGGCTTTGTACTTCGCTGGTAACCGGCGCGGCCTCCGGGCTCAATGCTCGGATCGCAGCCGTATCGCCTACTTTCGGGCGACTGTATGAGGGTACTGACCAGTGTTCCCCCGGTCAAACCACACCCGAACGCCGGTCCGTCGGGGCCGATCTTTAACTGCCGCCACACCCGCCACCGGCGCCCGGAGAAATCTTCTGCACACCGTTCTCCAATGTTGCAGAACGGTTGGCGCGAGCCAGGAAAACTGTTAGCTTCGGGCGGTGCTGTTTCACACCGAAACGGCGCCAGACAACGAAGCAAGGATGGCAGATCGGCCTCCTAGCCGGCTCAGTTTCACTGGCTGTCTCGAGCGCCGATCCCGCGAGCCGTCGGGGGTAAGTTGCGGCTCGTCGGTCGCTGTCCTGTCCACACCTGTGGATAACTATGTGGACAGTTGTCGTCGGAACTATCAGTTGAACTTTTATTTCGCATCAGGGGGAGCCGTCGTTGACCGATGACCCCGGATCAAGTTTCGCGACGGTCTGGAGCGCGGTCGTCTCGGAACTCAATGGCGAACTCGCTGCAGACGACGCCGCGCCCAACGGCGCACCGAACGGCCTCCCCCTGACACCGCAGCAACGTGCGTGGCTGAACCTGGTCCAGCCGCTGACGATCGTCGAAGGATTCGCTCTCCTCTCGGTGCCGAGCAGCTTCGTTCAGAACGAGATAGAACGTCATCTGCGTACCCAGATCACCAATGCGCTCAGTCGCCGACTTGGTCAGCCGATCGAGCTTGGTGTTCGTATCTCACCGTTGACCGCCGACGAATCCGGCGACCGTTCCAACGCGGCGTTCGACGAAGCACTCGACGATCTCGACGAGATCGACGAAGACGGCGAGGCTCTCGCCAGCGCACACCAAAGTTGGCCATCCTACTTTTCCGAGCGACCGCACAGCGAGGCCGCCGACTCGGCTGCCGGCCTCAGCCTCAACCGGCGCTACACCTTCGACACGTTCGTGATCGGTGCATCGAACCGCTTCGCCCACGCCGCGGCACTGGCGATCGCCGAAGCGCCGGCCCGGGCCTACAACCCACTTTTCATCTGGGGCGAGTCCGGTCTGGGTAAGACTCACCTATTGCATGCCGCCGGCAACTACGCCCAGCGGCTCTTCCCTGGGATGCGGGTGAAGTACGTCTCGACCGAAGAGTTCACCAACGACTTCATCAACTCGCTGCGTGACGATCGCAAGGTGGCGTTCAAGCGCAGCTATCGCGACGTCGACGTGCTGCTGGTCGATGACATCCAATTCATCGAAGGCAAAGAAGGTATCCAGGAAGAGTTCTTCCACACCTTCAATACGCTGCACAACGCCAACAAGCAGATTGTCATATCCTCCGACCGACCGCCGAAACAGCTTGCGACACTTGAAGATCGGCTTCGTACCCGGTTCGAGTGGGGTCTGATCACCGACGTTCAGCCACCTGAGCTGGAAACCCGGATCGCTATTTTGCGCAAGAAAGCGCAGATGGAGCGGCTCAACGTACCCGACGATGTGCTCGAGCTGATTGCCAGCAGCATCGAACGCAACATCCGTGAGTTAGAGGGCGCGCTGATCCGCGTCACCGCCTTCGCCTCACTGAATAAAGCACCGATCGACAAGTCCCTGGCCGAGATCGTCTTGCGCGACCTGATCGCCGACGCCAGCACCATGCAGATCAGCGCCGCCACGATCATGGCCGCCACCGCCGAGTACTTCGACACCACGGTCGAGGAGCTACGTGGCCCCGGCAAGACCCGGGCACTGGCCCAGTCGCGACAAATCGCCATGTATCTGACCCGCGAGCTGACCGACTTGTCCTTGCCCAAGATCGGGCAGGCGTTCGGCCGGGACCACACCACGGTGATGTACGCGCAGAAAAAAATCCTCTCCGAAATGGCCGAGCGCCGTGAGATCTTCGATCACGTCAAAGAGCTCACCACCCGGATCCGGCACCGCTCCAAGCGCTGACCGTCGCCGGCTCGCTGAGTCGAGTGGTGAGGCTAATTGCATGAAATTCAGGGCGAGTGGCTGCGTAACTGGCCACTCGCCCACTTCGATGTGGCTGAAATTCCAAAAAACTTCGACCCCGTCGGTATCTCGTGTCACAGCGCACAGGCTGTGCATACCGCTGTGCGCAAACTGCTCACACTCACCGTGCAAACGGCGGGCGCGTGCACAGGCCCCACCGATCCCCAGACCGCTGCACACACACCACACAGTCCATCCGCGTGTCATGCACAACCCGGTCGGTACCTCCAGCAGCACAGACAGCATGCTGTCCCCAGCTTGCACAGGCCTTATTACTAATATTGAAATCACTACAAAGTTTCTTCTTCAGAAACAAGTGTTGGGGACGGCCCTTTCCACACCCTGGAATCCAGGCTCGAAAGACCCGAGTGTCACTGATTCCGATTAGCTTTCAAGATGGCCTCCGACGCTCTACGGTTGTGGTTCGACAGCCGTATCGGCGGTCGGAACGAATTGCGGGCGCAGGCGTCCGTCGGCGGGGACCGCGCCTCACACGGGGTGGAGCCGCTGAAGTTAGCCTTGCTGTTCGAGGTGATGAAGGGACGCAATGGACGTGGCGACGACCACCGTCGGCCTGACCGACTTGAAGTTCCGCCTGGTGCGGGATGACTTCGCCGATGCAGTGGCGTGGGTGGCCCGGACTCTGCCGTCCCGCCCGACCGTGCCGGTGCTGGCCGGCGTGTTGCTGACCGGCTCCGACGACGGCCTGACCATTTCCGGATTCGACTACGAGGTTTCCGCCGAAGTTCGCTTGGCCGCCGAAATAGCTTCTCCAGGAACCGCTTTGGTCTCCGGCCGGCTGCTTTCCGACATCACCCGGGCATTGCCGAACAAGCCGGTGGACGTCCAGGTCGAGGGCACCCGAGTTTCGTTGGCCTGCGGAAGTGCGAAATTCTCGCTGCCGACGATGGCGGTCGAGGATTACCCGACGCTGCCGACGCTGCCGGATGAAACCGGCGCCCTGTCGGTCGACGTGTTCGCCGAGGCCATCAGTCAGGTCGCCGTCGCCGCCGGCCGCGACGACACGTTGCCGATGCTCACTGGGATCCGAGTTGAAATCTCCGGTCAGTCAGTGGTTTTGGCCGCTACCGATCGTTTCCGGTTGGCGGTTCGCGAACTGACCTGGTCGGCTGCCTCACCCGACGTGGAGGCCGCCGTCCTGGTACCGGCGAAGACGCTGTCCGAAGCGGCCAAGAGCGGAACCGATGGTGCCGAAGTACATTTGTCGCTCGGCGCGGGGTCCTCGGTGGGCAAAGACGGCCTGCTTGGCATCAGCGGGAATGGAAAGCGGAGCACCACCCGGCTGCTCGATGCGGAGTTCCCGAAGTTCCGCCAACTGCTGCCCAGCGAACACACGGCGGTCGCCACCGTCGGGGTCGCGGAGCTGACCGAGGCGATCAAGCGTGTTGCGCTGGTCGCCGACCGTGGCGCCCAGGTGCGGATGGAATTCTCCGCGGACACGCTCCGGCTTTCGGCCGGCGCCGACGATGTCGGTCGGGCCGAAGAAGACGTGCCGGTGGAATTCGCCGGTGAACCGCTGACTATCGCCTTCAACCCGACGTATCTCACCGACGGACTGGGCTCGCTGCATTCCGACCGGGTGTCGTTCGGGTTCACCACCCCGAGCCGTCCGGCAGTGTTACGCCCGGCCGGCGCGGACGACGCGCAACCCACCGACAGTGGCCCCTTCCCGGCGATTCAGACGGACTACGTGTATTTGCTGATGCCGGTTCGTCTGCCCGGTTAGCGATTAGGTGTACGTCCGTCATCTTGGCTTACGTGACTTTCGGTCCTGGGCGAACGTCGAACTCGATCTGACGCCGGGTCGGACGGTGTTCGTCGGGTCGAATGGCTTCGGTAAGACGAATCTTGTTGAGGCCCTGTGGTATTCGTCGACCTTGGGGTCTCATCGGGTTGCCACCGACGCGCCGCTGATCCGGGTCGGCGCCCAGCGCGCCGTGGTGTCGACGATCGTGGTCAACGAGGGCCGTGAATGCGCCGTCGACCTGGAAATCACCGCCGGCCGGGCCAACAAAGCGCGACTCAACCGCTCGCCGGTACGTAGCCCGCGAGAAATAGTCGGGGTGTTGCGTGCGGTGTTGTTCGCGCCCGAAGACCTGGCACTGGTCCGGGGAGATCCCGGCGATCGCCGGCGATACCTCGACGATCTGGCCACCGTGCGTCGCCCGCGGGTGGCCGGAATCCGGGCCGATTACGACAAAGTCCTGCGCCAGCGCACCGCCCTGCTGAAATCTGCGTCCGGCGCGCGATTCCGCGGCGACCGTAGCGCGCTGGACACCCTCGATGTGTGGGACGGCCATTTGGCGACCCACGGCGCGGAGTTGATGGCCGCCCGGATGGCGCTGGTGAACGAGTTGGCTCCCGAGGTGCAGAAGAGTTACCAGCTGCTGGCGCCGGCGTCGCGGCCCGCGTCGATCGCGTATCACGCCAGCATCGAGATCGAACCCGACCAGCCGGACGTCGATATTCTGCGGACGGCGCTGCTGGAAAAAATGGCCGCTGCGACGCGACGCGGAACTCGAGCGCGGAGTGTGCCTCGTCGGTCCGCACCGCGACGACCTGGAACTCCGGCTCGGCGAACAACCCGCGAAAGGCTTTGCCAGCCACGGGGAATCGTGGTCGATGGCGTTGGCGCTGCGACTGGGCGGCGTATGAATTGCTGCGCGCCGAGGGCAGCGACCCGGTGCTCTTGCTGGACGACGTCTTCGCCGAACTCGACACCGCGCGCCGCGAGGCGTTGGCCGCCGCGGCCGCGTCGGCGGAGCAGGTGCTGGTGACCGCCGCGGTCCTCGACGACATTCCGCGCGATTGGGACGCCAAGCGGATCAACATCACCCTGAACGACGAGGACACCGGCCCGGCCTCAGCGGTTCTGACGCCCGAGCCCGAGGAGGAGTGACGCAATGGAAGCCGACGACGAAACACCGGAGCCCGATGCAGGACCGCCCGAGCATCTGAGCGCAGCGAGGGGCATGGATCTGGTCCGGCGGGTGCTGGAAGAAGCCCGCGGGGCCGCCCGGACCCAAGGCAAAGATGTCGGCCGCGGTCGTCGGCTGCCACCCAGTCGCCGGGTGGCCGGCGCAGCGAGCCGGCGCCGCTGGTCTGGCCCAGGTCCGGATGCGCGCGACCCGCAGCCGCTCTCCCGTGCCACCCGCGACCTCACGAAAAAGCAGGGCTGGACGCCGCGCGTCGCCGAGGGTGCGGTATTCGGCCGGTGGGCGACGGTGGTCGGCCCGGACATTTCGGAGCACGCGTCGCCGACCGGATTGCGCGACGGGGTGCTCAGCGTGGCGGCCGAGTCGACGGCCTGGGCCACCCAACTGCGGCTCATCCAGAAGCAGGTGCTCGCCAAGATTGCGGCGGAGGTCGGCGACGGTGTGGTGACCAGTTTGCGGATCACCGGCCCCACCGCCCCGTCCTGGCGGAAAGGCCCGCGACACATCTCCGGGCGCGGGCCGCGCGACACCTACGGCTGACCCTGCGTGCGATCCGCTCAGGGCCATCAGAAGGCCGAAAACGGCCGCGTCAAGCGTCAGGACGCAGCCCTGAGCGAAAAATTCCTTACACGGCGCAGATAGCTGTGCAGAAACGCCCGTGCAGAATCGGTGCGGAGCGGTGTTGACGGTAGACTTACGGAGAACCAGCGCACAGTCATCAGACTGGCCGCGCGTGCACCCCAAGGAGAGCCTTCCGATCGTGGCTGCCCCGAAGAAAAATCCGAAAGAGTACGGCGCCGACTCCATCACCATCTTGGAGGGTCTGGAAGCGGTCCGTAAACGCCCCGGCATGTATATCGGCTCCACCGGGGAGCGCGGATTACACCACTTGATCTGGGAGGTCGTCGACAACGCCGTCGATGAGGCGATGGCGGGCTACGCCGACACCGTCGATGTCAAGATCTTGGAGAACGGCGGCGTCGAGGTCACCGACAACGGCCGCGGCATCCCGGTGGCCATGCACGCCACCGGCGTTCCCACTGTCGACGTCGTGATGACCCAACTGCACGCCGGAGGGAAGTTCGGCGGCGACGACGGCGCCTACGCGGTGTCGGGTGGTCTGCACGGGGTGGGCGTCTCGGTGGTCAACGCGTTGTCCACCCGGCTCGAGGCGGAAATCTCGCGCGACGGCTACGAGTGGTATCAGTCCTACGACCGTTCGGTGCCGGGCACTCTCAAACAAGGCGACAAGACCAAGAAGACCGGCACGACGATCCGGTTCTGGGCGGACTCGGGCATCTTCGAGACGACGAACTACGACTTCGAGACAGTGGCCCGCCGGCTTCAGGAGATGGCGTTCCTCAACAAAGGGCTGACCATAGATTTGATCGACGAGCGGGTCGCCCCAGCGGAAGTCGTCGACGAAGTCGTCAGCGACACCGCCGAGGCACCGAAATCCGCGGAGGAGATAGTCGCGGAAGCCGTTGCGCCGCACAAGGTCAAGCACCGCACCTTCCACTATCCGGGCGGTCTGGTCGACTATGTCAAGCACATCAACCGGACCAAGAACCCGATCCACAGCAGCATCGTGGACTTCTCTGACAAGGGTCCGGGCCACGAGGTAGAGATCGCGATGCAGTGGAACGCGGGCTACTCGGAGTCGGTGCACACCTTCGCCAACACCATCAATACGCACGAAGGCGGTACCCACGAAGAGGGCTTCCGTGCCGCGCTGACGACGGTGGTGAACAAGTACGCCAAAGACAAGAAGCTACTGAAAGAAAAGGATGCCAACCTAACCGGCGACGACATTCGCGAGGGCCTGGCCGCGGTGATCTCGGTCAAGGTCAGTGAGCCGCAGTTCGAGGGCCAGACCAAGACCAAACTGGGCAACACCGAGGTCAAATCGTTTGTGCAGAAGGCGTGCAACGACAAGTTGTCGCACTGGTTCGAGGCCAACCCCGCTGATGCCAAGACGGTGGTGAACAAGGCGGTGTCGTCGGCGCAGGCGCGGATGGCCGCCCGTAAAGCGCGAGAGTTGGTGCGCCGCAAGAGCGCCACCGATATCGGCGGGCTGCCCGGCAAGCTGGCGGACTGCCGCTCCACCGACCCGAGCAAGTCGGAAGTATATGTGGTGGAAGGTGATTCGGCCGGCGGCTCGGCGAAGAGCGGCCGCGACTCGATGTTCCAGGCCATCCTCCCGTTGCGCGGCAAGATCATCAACGTTGAGAAAGCCCGTATCGATCGGGTGCTGAAAAACACTGAAGTGCAGGCGATCATCACCGCGCTGGGCACCGGTATCCATGACGAGTTCGACATCACCAAGCTGCGGTATCACAAGATCGTGCTGATGGCCGACGCGGACGTCGACGGCCAGCACATCTCGACACTGCTGCTGACGCTGTTGTTCCGCTTCATGCGGCCGCTGATCGAAAACGGCCACGTATTTCTGGCCCAGCCGCCGCTGTACAAGCTGAAGTGGCAGCGCAGCGAGCCAGAATTCGCCTACTCCGACCGCGAGCGCGACGGGCTGCTGGAGGCCGGCCGGGCGGCGGGCCGAAAGATCAACACCGAAGACGGTATTCAACGGTACAAGGGTCTGGGCGAGATGGATGCCAAGGAGCTGTGGGAGACCACGATGGATCCGTCGGTGCGGGTACTGCGACGGATCACGCTCGACGACGCAGCCGCGGCCGACGAGCTGTTCTCCATTCTGATGGGCGAGGACGTCGAGGCCCGGCGGAGCTTCATCACCCGCAACGCCAAAGATGTTCGCTTCCTGGACGTTTAACAAGTCGAGACGGCTAGTTCTCACGACCGAAGGAACACATGACTGACACGACGTTGCCGCCGAGCGACGAAGCCGGCGACCGCATCGAACCGGTAGACATCCAGCACGAGATGCAGCGCAGCTACATCGACTACGCCATGAGCGTGATCGTGGGCCGCGCTCTGCCGGAGGTGCGCGACGGCCTCAAGCCGGTGCACCGCCGCGTGCTCTACGCGATGTTCGACTCCGGGTTCCGGCCGGACCGCGGACACGCGAAATCCGCACGCTCCGTTGCCGAGACGATGGGCAACTACCACCCGCACGGCGACTCGTCGATCTACGACACCCTGGTGCGGATGGCGCAGCCCTGGTCGCTGCGCTACCCGCTGGTCGACGGGCAGGGCAACTTCGGCTCGCCCGGTAACGACCCGCCGGCCGCGATGCGGTACACCGAAGCCCGCCTGACGCCGCTGGCGATGGAGATGCTGCGTGAAATTGACGAGGAGACAGTCAATTTCATCCCGAACTACGACGGGCGTGTACAGGAGCCGACGGTTCTGCCGAGCCGTTTCCCGAACCTGTTGGCCAACGGATCCGGCGGCATCGCCGTCGGTATGGCGACCAACATTCCGCCGCACAACCTGCGCGAGCTCGCCGAGGCCGTCTACTGGTGCCTGGACAACCACGAGGCCGACGAGGAAGCCACGCTGGCCGCGGTCTGTGAGCGGGTCAAGGGCCCGGACTTCCCCACCCACGGCCTGATTGTCGGGTCGCAGGGCATCAATGACGCCTACACCACCGGTCGCGGTTCGATCCGGATGCGCGGAGTCGTTGAGGTAGAAGAAGATTCGCGCGGGCGCACCTCGATCGTGATCACCGAATTGCCGTATCAGGTCAACCACGACAACTTCATCACCTCGATCGCCGATCAGGTCCGCGACGGCAAATTGGGCGGCATCTCGAACATCGAGGACCAGAGCAGCGACCGCGTCGGCCTGCGCATCGTCGTGGAAATCAAGCGCGACGCCGTCGCGAAGGTGGTGCTGAACAACCTCTACAAGCACACCCAGCTGCAGACCAGCTTCGGCGCCAACATGCTGTCGATCGTCGACGGTGTGCCCCGCACGCTGCGCATCGACCAGATGATCCGCTACTACGTCGAACACCAACTCGACGTGATCATCCGTCGCACCACCTACCGCTTGCGTAAGGCCAACGAGCGCGCGCACATCTTGCGCGGTTTGGTGAAAGCCCTTGACGCACTTGACGAAGTGATCGCGTTGATCCGCGCGTCGCAGACCGTCGACATCGCCCGGGCCGGCCTGATCGAGCTGCTCGACATCGACGAAATCCAGTCGCAGGCGATCTTGGACATGCAGTTGCGCCGGCTGGCCGCCCTGGAGCGCCAGCGCATCGTCGACGACCTGGCCAAGATCGAGGCCGAGATCGCCGATCTGGAAGACATCCTCGCCAAGCCGGAGCGTCAGCGCGCGATCGTGCACGACGAACTCGTCGATCTCGTCGAGAAGTACGGCGACGACCGCCGCACCCGGATCATCGCCGCCGACGGCGACGTCAGCGACGAGGATCTGATCACCCGCGAGGACGTCGTCGTCACCATCACCGAAACCGGGTACGCCAAGCGCACCAAGACCGACCTGTACCGCAGCCAGAAGCGCGGCGGCAAGGGCGTCCAGGGTGCCGGGCTGAAGCAGGACGACATCGTGCGGCACTTCTTCGTGTGCTCCACGCACGACTGGATCCTGTTCTTCACCACCCAGGGCCGGGTATATCGGGCCAAGGCCTACGACCTGCCGGAGGCCTCCCGGATCGCGCGCGGACAGCACGTCGCCAACCTGCTGGCGTTCCAGCCCGAGGAGCGCATCGCCCAGGTCATCCAGATCAAGAGCTACGAAGACGCGCCCTATCTGGTGCTGGCCACCCGCAAGGGGCTGGTCAAGAAGACCAAGCTGACCGACTTCGACTCGAACCGGTCCGGCGGGATCGTCGCGGTCAATCTGCGCGACGGCGACGAGCTGGTCGGGGCGGTGCTGTGCTCGTCGGAGGAAGACCTGCTGCTGGTGTCGGCCAACGGACAGTCGATCCGGTTCTCGGCGACCGACGACGCGCTGCGGCCGATGGGCCGGGCGACCTCGGGTGTGCAGGGCATGCGGTTCAACGCCGATGACTACCTGCTGTCGCTGAACGTGGTGAGCGAAGGCACGTATCTGCTGGTCGCTACCGCCGGCGGGTATTCCAAGCGCACCGCGATCGAGGAGTACACCGCCCAGGGCCGCGGCGGTAAGGGCATCTTGACGATCCAGTACGACACCCGTCGTGGCAAGCTCGTAGGAGCGCTGATCGTCGACGACGACAGCGAGGTGTTCGCGATCACCTCCGGTGGTGGGGTGATCCGGACGAAAGCCAAGCAGGTCCGTAAGGCCGGGCGGCAGACCAAGGGTGTTCGGTTGATGAACTTGGGCGAGGGCGACACACTGTTAGCCATTGCGCGCAACGCCGAAGAGGCTGACGTGGTCGACGACGAGTCGGACGCCGAGTCCGAGTCCGAGTGACGATGCGCGCCGTTAGCCGGCGCGAGGAGGAACCGGGCAATTAGCCTGGGTCGAGGCGTAAGCGATCGTCGGCCGCCTCGGCGGCTGGTTGCACAGTTAGGAGCTGTGGGTGTGACGTCACCGAACGAGCCGGGCCATTCCGGACCGGGCGACAGCCCGAACGGGACTGGCGCGGCCGCGACGCCACGGCAGCGGCCCGCTGCCCGCCCGTCGCCGGCGCAACAGCGTCAGCCCGGCCGCGGTACCTCGCCCAACGCCGAGGCACGGCTGAACCGGTTCATCTCCGGCTCCGCCGCGCCGGGCGCAGCCAAGACCCCGTCGTCGGAGGCCGAGCCAGTGCCGAACGAGAGCCGAGAAAACGATGCCTACGCCAGCGAACTACCCGACCTTTCCGGCCCGATTCCTCGTGGCGCACAACGGAAGTCGGCTGGGGATCGGACGGATAACCCGATGACCGCGCCGGTTCGTTCGGAAGGCCGCATCCAGGTGTCGTCGCGAACCCCCGGACCGCTGCGCGCCAGCATGCAGATCCGACGCGTCGATCCGTGGAGCACGTTGAAGGTGTCGCTGGTGTTGTCGGTGGCGCTGTTCTTCGTCTGGATGATCGCGGTCGCGTTCCTGTACCTGGTGCTCGGCGGCATGGGCGTGTGGAGCAAGCTCAACAGCAACGTCGGCGATCTGCTGAACAACAGCGGCGGCGGCGCCGAGTTGGTGTCCAGCGGGACGATCTTCGGCGGCGCCGTCCTGGTCGGCTTGGTGAACATCGTTCTGCTCACCGCGGCGGCCACCATCGGCGCGTTCATCTACAACTTGACGACAGACTTGATCGGCGGCGTCGAGGTGACGCTGGCCGACCGGGACTAGCGTTTTGGGCGCAGACGCTCGGGTGCGGTAATCTCGGCGATCGTCCGTGTGCGTGTGCGGGCCTATAGCTCAGGTGGTTAGAGCGCTTCGCTGATAACGAAGAGGTCGGAGGTTCGAGTCCTCCTAGGCCCACAACCATGTGTTCGCCAAGACGTTTCGTGAGACTGATGTTGCCGCTGGCAGCCGTCGCGGTGCTGGCGCTGTTCGTCCGGTCTCGACGAAGCGTCGAGGTGTGGCATGTGGCCGCCGACCAGATCGATGGTCGACACTCGATCAACATCAGGGGCCTTAGCTCAGTTGGTAGAGCGCTGCCTTTGCAAGGCAGATGTCAGGAGTTCGAATCTCCTAGGCTCCACAATTTCGAGTCCCTGTGCGCTACGCCGTACCCGTGCCGCGGGCGTCAGCAGGGCTGGACCGGCACAATCGCCTGCATACCGCCCACGCCTACATCCCAGCTGTGGAAACACGTCGGCACACCGTTGACGAGGTACATGAACCCCACCTGCGATATCGGCTTGTTTCTGGTGTGCATGCTGCTGCTGCTGTTGCTGCTGTTGAAGTCCCTTTTGGGCCTGATCGGCCCCGTCCTGGACCTTGTCGATGATCTTCCCGGCCGGATTACCCTGCCCCGGGCACTGCTGATCGGAGCCTTGCGCTCCGGCGCCCTGCTGATCTGGGCACTGCGGGCTACCGCCCTGCGGGTCGGCGTCGGCCATCGGCGCCCCGGCCAGCAACAGCGCCGCAGCCACAACGAACGTCCTCGCCATACTGGATTTCTCGAACATGATCCTTATCCCCGAGGAGGACCGATGGAATCGAACATGCACTTGAAATCCTGCGGAGGACAGCCATACTTTGTCGGATCCGGGACGCCGGCGCACCCCGTTCCGTCCGATTTGGGGAATTGACCCTGCGAGCATTGCTGATTGGGTTCCTGTCCGCTCGCGACGGGGGTGCCGAGCAGCCCAACGGCTGCGATGCCTACTGCGGCGGCGAGGACTGCTGGGATATTTTTGCCCACGGCAATGCGTTGTCGGCTCATCGTTGACCTACCTTGTTGGTACCGGAACCCGCTATCTCGGGGATGCACGAAACGCTATTCCCACCGCCAATCACGCGATACAGGGATTTCCCTGGCAATTCCCACCGCCACCTGCTGGATACAGTGACTTCGACGTCCAGCCAGACAGCTGTCAGGAGTTCGAATCTTCCAGGCTCCACAAGCATCGCCAGTCCGCCAGTTAAGACTCCATTCACGACCAGGGAAATCCCTGTATCGCAGAAAGCGGGCCCTCAGTAGCGTTTCGCCAATGAACATGATGATCATCAGAGTTGCGGCGGGCTGCGTCGTTGCCGGCACTGCGATTGGGTTGGCGGTTCCGGCGTCAGCCGCCGATACACCGAGCGGGTCGTACACGGCTACGGTGACTGAACGGGGCGGGGGAGCTAGAGCTGGTATGACCGCGTCCATCACATTCACCCCCTGCGGTTCGGACTGCACCAGCATGCGCGTCGAGGGAACGGGTGCAGAGGGCGATTTGCATCGGCAAGGCGACGCCTGGGTCGGATCTTTAACCGCAGCCAACGGCGATGTCTGCGCGGAAACGCTGAAGGACAACCTTGTGATGACTCAGGAGTGTCCAGGCCACCGCACCGTTTCGCAGCTAACCAAGAACGGCTGACCCGGGCTGGACGCCCACGTTCGAATCGACCGACCGGCTAGCCCGACGGCGTAGCTGCGATGCCCGCCGGTAGGTCTACAGGCTGTATTGCCCGCCGCCTTCGCCGTCATCGGCCCAGTAGGTCACCTCGTACCACCGCCGCGACAGGTCATAGCTCCCGGTTTCGGTGGCGCTTTCCAGCCGCACGTCGCACAGGTGCGAGTTGTCCAGCCGGATGAAGCCTTCGAGCTCGGTGTCGCGTGCCTCGCCGGTCAGCGTGCCGTCCGCGAGTGCCCTGCCTTCGTACCGTTCGCCAGCCCACGGATTCGTCAGGGCCGGTGGTCGACGTCCACGCTGGGCGGCAGCGGCGAGGGCTCCGGCTGCGACGAGCGTCGGATGATCGCGAACGCGGCCCCACCGGCGGCCAGCACCACGACGGCGGCTCCGGCCAGCACCCAGGCCCGCGGCTTGCGCCGCTGCGATCGACGGGCCTGGGCGAGCGCCTCGGGCAGACCGGTCACCACTTCCTGCGCGGCGGCCAGCTCGTGGACCAACGCCTCCTGGGCGTTCTGGATGTCGCGGGCCAGCCGGCCCTCCTGATAACGCCGACGCAGACTCGAGGCGCCGGCCTGGGCGGAGTGGACGCTGAGACCGACCACGCCGCGGGTCACGTCGACCGGTCCGACCGCCGTGTAGGTCAGACCGCGGCTCAGCCGCTCCCGCGGGGTCAACCGGATGTGGTTCTTAGCGCCCATTTCTCGCCCTTTCGCAACACTGCCCCGGGAATACGTTCAGACTGCCACACGGGCTACCGGCACCGGATGTCTGGCGGGGCGGACGGTGATGGCAGACTGTGATCCCGTGACTACCAGCCCGATTCAGACCGCCACTGCCACACTGCACACCAACCGCGGCGACATCAAGATCGCGTTGTTCGGCAACCACGCCCCCAAGACCGTCGCCAACTTCGTGGGCCTGGCTCAAGGCACCAAGGAGTACTCGACCGAGAACGCCTCCGGCGGAAGCTCCGGCCCGTTCTACGACGGCGTGATTTTCCACCGGGTGATCAGCGGCTTCATGATCCAGGGCGGCGACCCGACCGGGACCGGCCGCGGCGACGCGGGCTACAAGTTCGCCGACGAGTTCCACCCCGAGTTGCAGTTCGACAAGCCCTACCTGCTGGCGATGGCCAACGCGGGACCGGGCACCAACGGCTCGCAGTTCTTCATCACCGTGGGCAAGACGCCGCACCTGAACCGCAAGCACACCATCTTCGGCGAGGTCGTCGACGCGGACTCACAGGGTGTCGTGGACGCCATCGCCAATACCGCCACCGGCCCGGGCGACCGTCCCTCCGAGCCGGTCGTCGTCGAGTCGATCACCATCTCCTGACACCCGGCGCGGCCTGACGGCCGCCGCTGCGGTACTCAGGTACCCGCGTAACCGCTAGCGGTCAGCGCGTCGAGCACGTCCAGCGGGTCGGTGCCGAGATCCCATCGGGAGAAGACGAACAGCCGGCCGTCGTTGGCGTCGATCTCGAGCAGCCGCATCTTGCGCCCGATCCGGCGAAACTCGCTGATCCGGATGATCTTGATGTCGGGTCGCCGCAGGAGTTGTGGGCCCAGCCAGCCACCGATCTGCAGGCCGTCCTCGGTGATTGCCAGCTTCGGTCGCGCACGCCATGTCCCGCCCGCAAACAGGATCAGTCCGGCCGCGGAAATTCCGAGCAGAAGCCGCCCCGGAGCATCTGTGACAACGGTCACACATGTGGTAGCCATCACAATCCCGGCGAGCCCGCACGCTGCGTTTCCGATGACTGACGGCGCCCATTGTGTTTGCTGCACGAGGCTCCTCAGGGGGTCTACCACCGCCGATGCGGTTATCCACAGGCGCTATCCACAATGGGGATGAATCACACGCGTGTGATCTGGTCCCCCACCGGTTGCTGGCCGGCAATCCCGCAGATCGGGGCTGGGCGCGTCAGCTCGGCGAGCTGATCTACCGCCACCGCATCGTGAGCAACAAACCGCTGATCATGAAGGCAAACGCGACGGCGTAGTTCCACGGCCCGAGCTCCGCCATCCAGTTCAGCACCGAGGGCGCGTCGGGGCCCGTGGCCGCCAGCTGGAACACCATCAGCCAGACCAGACCGATCAGCATCAATCCGCAGAACAGCACCACGAACCACACGCTCGACGGACCGGCCTTCACCTTGACCGGGGTGCGGCTCACCGAATGTGCGGTGAAGTCGGTCTTCTTGCGAACTTTGGACTTGGGCATTTCTACCTCGGGTATAACTCGGAGCTACGGTAGGCAGAGCAGGGCAACGACGAGCGTAACGCACTCACCAGCAGCGGACGGAGAGCCGATGGCCAGACGGTTCCCGCGGCTGTCCCCCACAAGCGACGGCACCCGGCAGGGTTCGATCGCCCGACTCCTCCCCGGCCCACTTCGCGGGCCGCATCGTCGCCCGGTAAAACGCTCGCTGTGGAGCGTCTGCGTCCCGGTGGTGTGTCTGCTGGCCGGGCTGATGATCGGCGCGACGCACGGGGTGTCCCGCGGCGGGGAGATCCGGCGCAGCGACGCACCCCGACTCGTCGACCTGGTGCGCAGCGAACAGTCCGCGGTCGACCGGATGAATGGCGAGCGCGACCGGCTGGCAGACACCCTCGACTCCACCCACGGCCGGTCCGCCGACGCGGCGCTGGCGGCGATGCTGAGGCGATCGGCGGAGCTGGCCGGTGAAGCCGGGCTGGACCCCGCGCACGGACCGGGTCTGACCGTCACGCTCAACGACGCACAGCGCGACGCCAACGGCCGCTTCCCCCGCGACGCCTCCCCCGACGACCTGGTGGTGCACCAGCAGGACATCCAGGCCGTCCTCAACGCACTGTGGAGCGCCGGTGCGGAGGCCATCCAGATGCAGGATCAGCGGATCATCGGCACGTCGGTGGCGCGCTGCGTCGGCAACACGTTGCTGCTCAACGGCCGAACCTACAGCCCGCCGTACACGATCACTGCGATCGGCGACGCCACGGCCATGCAGTCCGCCCTGGCCGGTGCTCCGCTGGTGATCCTCTACAAGCAGTACGTCGTGCGCTTCGGTCTCGGCTACGCCGAGCACGCCGTCGGCGACGCCCACGTGGTGGGCCACAGCGAGCCGCTACGAATGCGCTACGCGCAGGCCGCCGGCCCGGTCAGTTACTGAGCTCAGCCGCGCTCAGGGGACCGGCTCAGTCTGACGGCCCGGCTCCTCCTCATCGCGCTACGCGCTCTGCATCGTCGCAGCGCTACCCTGACACGATGCAGATCTTGGTCGTCGACAACTACGACAGCTTCGTCTTCAACCTGGTGCAATACCTCGGCCAGTTGGGTGTCGAGGCGGCCGTGTGGCGCAACGACGACCCGCGGCTGTCCGATCCCGCAGCAACCGCCGCCGAGGTGGACGGGATCCTGCTGAGCCCTGGCCCGGGAACCCCGGAGCGCGCGGGCGCATCGATCGATCTGGTGCGGGCCTGCGCCGCGACGCGCACCCCGCTGCTGGGTGTCTGCCTCGGCCACCAGGCCATCGGCGTGGCGTTCGGTGCCACGGTCGACCGGGCCCCCGAACTACTGCACGGTAAGACAAGCAGCGTGTATCACACGGATAGCGGTGTGCTGCAAGGGCTTCCGGACCCGTTTACCGCGACCCGGTATCACTCGCTGACGATCATGCCCGAGACGTTGCCCGCCGAGTTGGAGGTGACCGCCCGCACCGAAAGCGGTGTGATCATGGGCGTGCGGCACGGGGAGCTACCAATCCACGGCGTCCAGTTCCACCCGGAGTCGATCCTCACCGAGGGCGGGCACCGGATGCTGGCCAACTGGCTGGTCGACTGCGGACAGGTCCGCGACGACGGGCTGGTGCGCAAGCTGGAAAGCGAGCTGGTGGACAGCCTGGCCAGCGTCCGCCACTACGAGTCGGCTATTGACCGAACTTCAGCGTGATGCTGCCGTCCCGGTTGGCGCCCTGACCCGCGCTCGGGCTCTGGAACACCACCCGGTTCTTCTGCGAGCCGCCCGCGTCGACGTCGGCGCCCTTCACCAGGATCCCGGTCCAGCCAAGCGCGCGTAGTTGCGGCTCGGCCTCGGTCCACACCAGGCCCGACAGGTCCGGCATGACGAACTGGTTGCCCTTGGAAACCTGCAACTCGACGATCGTGTCGACCGGAACGTCGGCTCCCGCAGGCGGATTGGTGCCGATCACGTCACCGGCCGGCCGCGGACTGTCAACGGGTGCCTGGCTGAATTTGCTGAAGCCGTAGACCGTGAGGTTCTTCTGCGCCGAGTCGGCGTTCTGGCCGGCGACGTCGGGTATCTGCTTGCTCGACGGACCGGACCCGACGATCACCGAGATCTCGTTGGTGACCGCCGACGTCTGATTGGCCGGCGGGTTCGTGCCGACAACTTTGTCTTTGGTCTCCGGCGTCGATGGCGAGTTGACCTGCTTGAAGCGGTTGAATCCGGCGGCCTTGAGTTTCTTGATCGCCGCCGAATAGCTCAACGAGGAGACGTCGGGCACCTCGCGCTGCTCGGGGCCGGTGGACACGTTGACCGTGATCAGCTCGCCCGCACCGACTTTGGTGTCAGCGGCCGGGTCGGTGCCGATGACGTGATCCGGCGGAACCGTCGAGTCGGGCTTCTGCTGGGTGCGGGTTTTGAAACCGTGGTTCTGCAGCGCGGCGATCGCATCGGCGGACGCCTGGTTGCGGACGTCGGGCACCTGGACGTTGCGCATGCCGCCGCCGAGGGTGTTGATCAGCACCGTGACGGCCACGGTCAGCACGGCCAGCACCGCGACGGCGATCACCCAGCGGCTCACCGAGCCGGGATTGCGCGGGCGGGTGAAGTCGAGTTGCTGACGCGGCAGCGGAGTGGTCTGTGATCCCGTCGAATCCGACGAATGCGGGGCGGTCATCAGCGACGAACGCTCGGCCTCGGTGAAGACCTTGGGCGCCTCCGGCGGCTCCCCGTTGTGCACCCGCACCAGGTCGGTGCGCATATCGGCGGCGGTCTGGTAGCGGTTCTCCGGGTTCTTCGCCAGCGCCTTGAGCACGACGGCGTCGAGGTCGGCGGAGATGCCCTCGTAGCGGCGCGACGGCGGAACCGGGTCTTCGCGGACGTGTTGATAGGCCACCGCGACCGGCGAATCACCGACGAAAGGCGGTTCGCCAGTGAGCATTTCGTAAAGCACACAGCCCAGCGAGTAGACGTCGGAGCGGGCGTCGACGCTTTCACCGCGAGCTTGCTCCGGCGAAAGATATTGCGCGGTCCCGATCACCGCGGCGGTCTGCGTGACGCTGTTACCGCTGTCGGACAGCGCCCGCGCGATACCGAAGTCCATCACCTTGACCGCGTTGGTGCTGCTGATCATGATGTTGGCCGGCTTGACGTCACGGTGGATGATGCCGTGCTGGTGCGAGAAGTTCAGCGCCTGGCAGGCGTCGGCGATGACCTCGATGGCCCGGGTCGGCGTCATCGGTCCGTCGGTGTGGACGATGTCGCGCAGGGTCACACCGTTGACGTACTCCATCACGATGTACGGCAGCGGGCCGCCGGCCATCTCGGCCTCGCCGGTGTCGTACACCGCGACGATCGCCGGATGGTTGAGCGCGGCGGCGTTCTGCGCCTCTCGGCGGAAGCGCAGGTAGAAGCTGGGGTCGCGGGCCAGATCGGCGCGCAGCACCTTGACCGCGACGTCTCGGTGCAGCCGGACATCCCGAGCCAGGTGGACCTCGGACATGCCACCGAAGCCGAGGATCTCACCAAGTTCGTAGCGGTCGGACAGGTGCTGCGGGGTTGTCATCGCGGTTTCTCGTATTGGGGCGCCATCGCGCAAGAGAAGGTCAGCGCGGACGCCCGCCTGGGGTTGGGCAGGATGCATTGCCCTCCAGGATTACCCGCGGTCCCCCGATACGTCCAATTAGTTGGATGCGCCGGAGCCGATTCGGACTTGCTGGGTGGTGCTCCGGTGTCGGTCACAGTGGGTGCGGATGGTTGCTGCTGCGAATTGTTGCCGTGCGAGTTCATCACGATGAGAATCGCGATGATGATCGCCAGTGCGCCCAGTACGCCGGCGGCCCACAGCAGCGCCCGCTGACCGGACGAGAAGGTGCGCCTCGGCGGCGGGGTGCGGTGACCGCCGGTTGTCGGCCGTGCGCGACGGACGGCGGGCGCTCGGGTGGTGGCCGCGGCCGCTGCCCGGGTCTGCGACCCCGACGGGATGGCGGCCGGGGTGGCGCGGGCGCCTCCGGCGGCCTGGTTGGGCCGCGGCGGACGGCGGCCGGCGCGAACGGCGGCGACCGCGTCGGCGAACGGTCCCCCGCTGCGGTAGCGCATGCCCGGGTTCTTGACCAGGGTGAGCTCGATCAGCTCGCGCACATTGGGCGGCAAGTCGGACGGCAGCGGCGGCGGGGCCTCTTTGATGTGCTTCATCGCCACGGTCAGCGCGCCCTCGCCGGTGAACGGTCGCTTGCCCGAAACCGCTTCGTAGCCAACAACTCCCAGCGCATAGACATCGCTCGATGGGGTCGCGTCGTGGCCCAGCGCCTGCTCGGGGGCAATGTATTGGGCGGTGCCCATCACCATCCCGGTCTGCGTCACCGGCGCGGCGTCGACGGCCTTGGCGATACCGAAGTCGGTGATCTTCACCTGACCGGTCGGGGTGATCAGGATGTTTCCCGGCTTCACGTCGCGGTGCACCAAACCGGCGGCATGCGCGACCTGCAGTGCCCGGCCGGTCTGCTCGAGCAGGTCCAGCGTGTGCCGCAGCGACAGCCGCCCGGTTCGCTTGAGCACCGAGTTCAGCGGCTCACCGTTGACGAGCTCCATCACCAGATAGGCGGTGCGGCCCTCGCCGTCCATTTGCGTCTCGCCGTAGTCGTGCACGCTGGCGATGCCGGGGTGGTTGAGCATTGCGGTGGTGCGCGCCTCGACCCGGAATCGCTCGATGAACTCGGAGTCCTCGGAGAATTCCGCCTTGAGCACCTTGACCGCGACCCGGCGGCCCAGCCGACTGTCGACGGCCTCCCACACCTGCCCCATGCCGCCGGTGGCAATCAGTCGCTGCAGGCGGTAGCGGCCAGACAGCGTCACACCTACTCGCGGGCTCATGGTCCTCCCTGCAGCGCGGCCTCGATAACGGCGCGCCCGATCGGTGCGGCAAGCGCGCCTCCGGTTGCCGATGGACTGCCGCCGTCTGCCGTTCCCTCTACGAGCACCGCCACCGCGACCTTAGGAGCCTTCGCGGGCGCAAACGCGATGTACCACGCGTGCGGCGGTGTATGGCGCGGGTCGGGGCCGTGCTCGGCCGTACCAGTTTTGGATGCGATCTGCACGCCGGGGATCGCCCCTTTCTGCTGTGTCACATTCTCGGCGCCGACCATCAACTCAGTCAGTTTAGCCGCGACCTGCGGGGACACCGCACGGCGCTGTTGGTGCGGTGCGGTCGTGCTGATGTTGGCCAGGTCGGGTCCCTGTAGGCCGTCGACCAGGTAGGGCTGCATGCTGACGCCGGCATTGGCGATGGTAGCCGCAACGACCGCATTCTCCAGGGGCGTCAGCGCGACATCTTTCTGACCGATGCTCGACATGCCCAGCGCCGCCGCGTCCGGTATCGGGCCGATAGTGGACTCGGCGACCTGCAGCGGCGTTGGGTCAGGCACGGCGTCCAGGCCGAACGACTGGGCCATGCCGCGTAGTGCATCGGTTCCGGTCAGCAGGCCCAGCTGGACGAACGCGGTGTTGCACGACCGGGCGAATGCCTCACGCAGCGTGACGGTTTCGGCGTTGATGCACGGCGTCCCGCCGTAGTTCTCCAGGGTGGCGGTGCTGTCCGGCAGCGGAATCGACGGCGCCGCGGTGAGCTCGTCATCCTCGGTCATGCCGTTCTGCAGAGCGGCCGCGGTGGTGATCACTTTGAACGTCGAGCCGGGCGGATAGGTCTGCGAGATCGCGCGGTTGATCAACGGCGAGTGCGGGTCGTCGCGAAGTTGCTGCCACGTCTTGGCCTGCTGCTCCGGGTCGTGCGAGGCGAGCAGGTTGGCATCGAACGACGGCGAGGACACCATCGCCAGGATCTTCCCGGTCGACGGCTCCAGCGCCACGACCGCGCCCCGGCACGGCCCGTTACAGCCTTGCTGCATCGCGTCCCAGCCGGCTTGCTGGATGCGTGGGCTGATGGTGGTGTCCACGGTGCCGCCGCGCGGATCGCGGCCGGTGAAGAAGTCGGCCAACCGCCGGCCGAACAACCGCTGGTCGGACCCGTTGAGCAACGGGTCCTCGGCCCGCTCCAGACCGGAGCTGGAGTAGCGCAACGAGTAGAAGCCGGTCACCGGCGCGTACACCGCGGCGTTGGGATACACCCGCAGGAAACGGAATCGGCTGTCGGTGGCCACCGAATACGCCAGCAGCTGGCCGCCGGCGGTGATCTGACCCCGCTGCCGGGAGTACTCGTCGAACAGCACGCGCTGGTTGCGCGGGTCTGACCGCAGCCCGTCGGCGGTGAACACCTGGGTGAGGGTGGCGTTGAACAGCAACAGCACGATCAGCGCCATCACGGTCACCGAGATCCGGCGTAGGGAGGTGTTCATACCCGCTCGATCACCTCGGTGTTGGCGCCGGCGATCGGCGACGTATTACGCGCTGTCGAGCGGAACGGTCGGCGGGCGGCATGCGAGATGCGCACCAGAATCGCCAGCAGCACATAGTTGGCCAGCAACGACGAGCCGCCGTAGGACATCCACGGGGTGGTCAGCCCGGTCAGCGGAATGAGGTTGGTGACGCCGCCGACGACGATGAACAGCTGGATCGCCAGCGCGGAGGCCAGCCCCGCGGCGAGCAGTTTGCCGAAGCTGTCCCGCACGGCGATCGCGGTGCGCATCCCGCGGACGATCACGATCGTGTAGAGCATGAGAATGCCCGCCAGACCCACCAATCCAAGCTCTTCCCCGAACGCCGCGGTGATGAAATCGGTTGCGGCAGCGGGCACCGTGTCGGGCTGGCCGTTGCCCAGCCCGGTGCCGAAGACTCCCCCGGTGGCGAAGCTGAACAACGACTGCACGATCTGGTAGCCGGCGCCGTCGGGATCGGCGAACGGATCCAGCCAGGTCTGCACCCGGACCCGGACGTGGCCGAACGCGAAGTACGCCACCACGCTCCCCAGCGCGAACAACGCCAGCCCGAGTACCACCCAGCTGAACTGTTGAGTGGCCAGGTAGACCACCACGAGGAATGACGCATACAGCAAAAGCGAAGTGCCCAAGTCCTTTTCGAAGACCATCACGGCTATCGACGTCACCCACGCGCCCAGCAGCGGGGCGAGGTCGCGGGGACGCGGCAGATCTATGCCCAGCACATGCTTGCCCGCGCTGGTGAACAGTCCACGCTTGGCGACCAGGACGGCGGAGAAGAAGATCAGCAACAGGATCTTCGAGAACTCCGCGGGCTGAATCGAGAAGCCCGGCAACCGAATCCAGATCTTCGCGCCGTTCTGCTCGGACAACGATTTCGGCAGCAGCCCCGGTATGGCCAGGATGATCAGACCGGTCAGACCGCACACGTAGCCGTAGCGCGCGAGTTGGCGGTGGTCCTTGAGCAAGATCACCACGGCGGCGAAAGCGCCGACGCCGACCAGCGTCCAGAGGATCTGCGGGTTGGTGACGGCGCGGCCACTCCCCTCGGCCAGCCGCTCGTCGAGATCGAGCCGGTGAATCATCACCAAACCCAGCCCGTTGAGCAGCGCCACGATCGGCAACAGCAGTGGATCTGCGTACGGCGCATAGCGTCTGATCGCCAGATGCGCGACGGCGAACACCGCCAGGAAGCCCGCGGTGTAATTGAACAGCTGCCAGCTGACCCCGCGTTCCTGGTTGGCCTGCACGATGGCGAACGCCGCGGCGGTGATCACTGTCGCGAAACACAGCAGCGCCAGCTCGGCATTGCGCCGGTTGGGCAGCGAAGGTGTGACAGTGACGGGCGCCTGCGGCTGCGTCGTCATTCCGGAGTCCGGCAGTCGGTGCCCGGCTGGGGTGGCGGCGGGGAAAGCGCTGTGACGGTGGGCGCAGTCGGTGCCGTCGGCACCGCCGGGTGAGGGGCTCGCCGAAGGCTCTTGTGGGACGGAGGTTTCCGCGCCCGGCGGGGGTGCGGCCGACGGCACGGGCGTCGGGGTCGGGGTCGGCGACTGGGCGCGCGCCAGCGGACAGAGCGGCAGCAGCGATTCGGTGGCCAGCCGCCGCAGTTGGGAGTTGGCTTGCTCCAGCGTTCCGACCGGAAGCCCGGCGGCGACCTGCGCTCGCGCCGACTCGGCCAGATCGGAGGGCTTCATCAGCCGGCAATCGTGACTGGCGGCGGCGGCGCCGTAGGGGATCACCGACAATTGGTTGAGAGTGTTCAAGCAACCCTGCGAATACGGTTGGTGCAGCGGCACACCCAGGATGGACACCTGGATGCCCTGCATGATCGACACCGCGCCGCTGTAGTCGGTGACGTAGTAGTAGCTGCGGATCACCGTGCGGCCGACGGCCAGCGCCGCGAGCACCAGCAAGATGCTCAGCGCGAGGCCGATCAGCAAGCGGCGCCGTGACCGCGGCGCGGGCGGAGCCGAATCTATCTGCGGCGGAATACGTTTGGTGACTTCTTTTCGCGGAGTGAACGCCGAGGCGCGTCCTGCGGAGGTATTCGGCCGGGTCAGATGATCGTGCACGCCGGAGTCGCCGGATACCGCGCCCGCGATGATCGGCTGGGTGGGGCCGAAGTCGTTGTCGACGACGTCGGCCACCACCACGGTCACGTTGTCGGGTCCGCCGCCGCGCAACGCCAGCTCGATCAGCCGGTCGGCGCTGTCGGTGACGTCGGGAATCTTCATGGCGTCCTGGATGGTCTCGTCGCTCACCGGGTCGGAAAGCCCGTCGGAGCAAAGCAGATAACGGTCGCCGAGGCGGACCTCACGCATGGTCAGGGTGGGCTCGACCTCATGGCCGGTCAGCGCGCGCATGATCAACGACCGCTGCGGGTGGCTGTGTGCCTCTTCCTTGGTGATGCGCCCGTCGTCGACCAGCGTCTGGACGAACGTGTCGTCTTTGGTGATCTGGGTCAGCTCGCCGTCGCGCATCAGGTAGCCGCGCGAGTCACCGATGTGCGCCATCCCAATCCGATTGCCGGCGAACAGGATTGCGGTGAGTGTGGTGCCCATCCCCTCGAGGTCGGGCTCCATTTCGACCTGCGCGGCGATCGCCGAATTACCGGAGTGGATCGCGGAGTCGAGTTTGGCCAGCAGATCGCCGCCGGGCTCATCGTCGTCGAGATGGGCCAGTGCGGCAATCACCAACTGCGACGCGACTTCGCCGGCGGCGTGGCCGCCCATGCCGTCGGCGAGTGCCAGCAAACGCGCACCGGCGTACACCGAGTCTTCGTTGTTGGATCGGACCAAGCCGACATCGCTGCGCGCTGCGTAGCGCAAGACCAAAGTCACGGACGCAACTCAATTACCGTTTTGCCGACACTCACCGGCGTGCCAATGGGAACCCGTACCGCCGTCGTCACTTTCGCCCTGTCGAGGTATGTACCGTTGGTCGATCCTAGATCTTCGACGTACCATTCCGAGCCTCGCTGGGAAAGTCGCGCGTGCCGCGTCGAGGCGTAGTCGTCGTTGAGTACCAACGTAGAGTCGTCGGCCCGGCCGATCAGCACCGGCTGGCCGCTCAAGGTGATCCGCGCGCCGGACAACGCCCCCTCGGTGACAACGAGATAGCGGGCCGCGCCGCCCCGCTGCCGCGCCGGCAACAGCGTTCCGCGCAACGTCAGACCGCGGCGCACCATGACGGCGCCGGTCGGCGCATAGATGTCGGTGCGAAGTATCCGCAAGACCGACCAGATGAACAACCACAGCAACATCAGGAAACCGGCGCGCGTCAGTTGCAGTACAAGTCCCTGCATCCGGCGTCCTCTCCGTCCTGGTGCCGCGTGCCTCATGTGCCCGGCTATCGCAACGTCACGATACTTGGACGGTGGTCGACGCGGGCTGAAGCTGGATGGCTGCGCGACCTACGGGCTCAGTGGATGTGGACGACGATCTCCGAATGTCCCAGCCGGATCACGTCACCGTCGGCCAGCTGCCATTCCTGCACAGGCGCGTTGTTGACGGTGGTGCCGTTCGTGGAATTGAGGTCGGACAGCAGCGCAACGTGGCCGTCCCACCGAATCTCCAGGTGGCGGCGCGACACACCGGTGTCCGGCAGCCGGAACTGCGCGTCCTGGCCGCGGCCGATGACGTTGGGGCCCTCGCGCAACTGGTAGGTGCGCCCGCTGCCGTCGTCGAGCTGCAACGTGACCGCCGAACCTGCGGCCGAATAGCCACCCTGGCCGTAGCCGGCTTGACCGTAACCACTGGGTTCGGCGGGCTGGCCGTAGTCGTAGTCGCGTTGGGGTTCGCCGTATCCGCCGGCGCTCGGCGCGGCATGTGACTGTGCCGTAGTCGCGGCTGGCCGTAGTCCTGCCGACCGTATCCGGGCGCGCCGCCGTAGCCCTGGTCGTAGCCGCCACCCTGGTCGGGGTAGCCGCCGCGCTGCTCGGGTGCGCCGTACCCGGCGCCGTCGTCCTGGCGAGCCGGCCCGCGGCCGTAGTCGGCGTACTCGTCGTAGCCGGGGCCGCCGGCGGGCTGGCCGTAGCCGCCCTGGTCGGGGTAGCCGCCGCGCTGTTCGGGTAGCCGCCGCGGGTCGGGTGCGCCGTAGCCCTTGGTCGGGGTAGCCGCCTTGTTCGGGGTAGCCGCCCCGCTGCTCGGTGCGCCGTAGCCGCCGCTGGTCGGGGTAGCCGCCGCGCTGGTCGTAGCCGCCGTGGTCGGGGTAGCCGCCGCGCGGGTCGGGTGCGCCGTAGCCGCCGCTGTTCGGGGTAGCCGCCGCGTGCTCGGGTGCGCCGTAGCCGCCCTGGTCGGGGTAGCCGCCGCGCTGGCCGGGTGCGCCGTAGCCGCCTTGGTCGGGGTAGCCGCCGCGCTGTTCGGGGTAGCCGCCGCGCGGGTCCGGCGCGGCATGCGAGTCGTCGTGCGGCTGCGCGTAGGGGTCGTCGTAATAGTCGTCGCCGGG
Source organism: uncultured Actinomycetota bacterium (assembly GCA_963750885.1). GTDB lineage: Bacteria > Actinomycetota > Actinomycetes > Mycobacteriales > Mycobacteriaceae > Mycobacterium. The sequence goes on along the minus strand of CAVVSN010000022.1, from coordinate 554,601 downwards.
CCGACCCTGCCCCTGGCCACCGCCGTAGCTCGAATTCTCGGTCATCGCTGGTACTCCTGGTTCTGCGTTGAACGCATGGTCTGATTGTGGCGGGGCGAGCTCGCCGGCGCTTGGCCGGGGCTCGACATCTGGGTTGACAGCACCGCGGGTGCGGAACTGGCCGGTGTGCAGGTTCGCCGACTGCTCGAACCGGACGACCACGTCACCATATGTTTGCCACCCCTGTTCGCCGATGTATCCCGCCAAATGCTTAGCGAAAGCGTCCGAAGTGAGGTCCGGGTCGGCGCCCACTTTCTGGTAGTCGTTCATACCGAGGGTAATGATGTATTCGTTGGGAGCCAAAAAGCGATTGCCGGCAACCGGGCGGATTCCTTCGGCCGCCTCCCGTCGCAGCATCGCCTCGACCTCTTGCGGAACGATGGAGCCGCCGAATACGCGGGCAAAAGCATCACCGACGGAGACCTCGAGTTTGCGCTCGATGCGTTGAACCAGTCCCCTCTGGCTGCTCATGTCCTAACGCCCGCCTCAGTCCTTCTGTTTGGTGCTGCCCGCCGGACCTGTTCCGGCGTGTCGCAGTACGCGTGTCGTATCGAGCATGCTATCCGGCCAGCGCAGCGCAGCGGCACCTCCAGAACTCTGAGAATCCCATTGCGCCAGGTCAAACCGCGGCGCTGAGCGGTCCGTCCGGTTTGGGAGTGCCGGCCCCTACAGTGATAGGCTCCACCGGTTGTTTAGGGCGAGTGGCGGAATGGCAGACGCGCTGGCTTCAGGTGCCAGTGTCCTTCGGGACGTGGGGGTTCAAGTCCCCCTTCGCCCACAAAATTGCAGTTCTACAAACTCAGCGGCATAAGGTCACGAACTCGAAAGAGGGCGTGGCCTTTGTGCTTTGTGCGCCGAGTGCGCGCGGAAGTTGGTGATGACGCGCCGGGCACAAGTGGCGCTCCGCCTGTGTGTGGACATGGGGCATGAAGGTTCGCTTCGGAATCAGCCTCGGCTGCCAATACGCCCGCCGATCAACTTGGCGCCGATCGTCGACCACCTGGAGAGCAGCGGGGTCGACTCGCTGTGGTTCTCCGAGCTGGTCTATTCGCCGGCGGTCGACCCGATGGTCGGCATGGCCTATGCCGTGGCGCGGACCAAGCGGCTGAAGGTCGGCACCTCGGTGGCGGTGCTGCCGGGCCGTCACCCGGTGCTGGTGGCCAAGCAGCTCGCGTCGCTGGCCGCGCTCGCACCCAAGCGGGTGCTGCCGGTGTTCGGCCTGCAATCGGCCATTCCCGCCGAGCGTGAGGTGTTCACCGTGCCCGACGGTAAGCGCGGCGCGGTGTTCGACGAGTCGCTGCGGATCCTGCGCGCGGCCCTGGTCGAGGAGTCGGCCAGCTACGACGGCCAGTACTTCTCGGTGACGGCGGCGGCGGTCGCGCCGCGACCCGATCCCCCGCTGGACATCTGGCTGGGCGGCTCGGCGCCGGCGGCGTTTCGGCGGATCGGCACGCTGGCCGACGGGTGGCTGGGCAGCTTCCTCACCCCCGACGAGGCGCGAGCCGGCCGCGAGGCGATCGAACGGGCCGCCGGCGGAGGCGGGTCGGCAGATCGAGCCCGATCACTACGGCATCTCGCTGGCCGTTGCCGACGGTGAGCTGCCGCCGGAGTTGGCCGCCGCGGTGCGGCACCGCCGCCCGGACGTCGACCCCACCGAACTGGTCGCCGCCAACTGGGATCAGCTGCACCGCCAACTCGACGGCTACCTGGAGGCTGGGCTGACGAAATTCGTTATCCGGCAAGCACATACGGGCCCGGTCGAGGAATTCATCGACCGGTTCGTCGCCGAGCTGGCCGGCCGCGAGAACTAGAGCGTCTCGACCCACCGCAGAATGTCCGGCGTCGCCTTGTCGGTGATGTCGTCGAACTCGGGATGCTTCTTGATGAAATCGGCGACCGTCGGGCAGACCGCGACGATCCGTTTGCCGTCGGCCCGGGTCGCCGCGAGTCCTTCGCCGATCACGATGCTGGCCAAGCCGCGTCCGCCGAACTCTTCGTCGACCTCGGTGTGATAGAAAACCCGCTGGTTGTCGCGGTCGGCGAAGGCCGCGAGCCCGACGGTCTCGCCGTCGACAGCGATGGTGTACTTCCCGTCGGCGGCACTAACGGTGGCTTCGGCGCCGGTCTTATCGGTGGGCATGGCTCCTCACTTTCGCGGTGGCCGCATCACCTGCATAGCCAAGCCGCATCAACGGCTCGGGTACCCGGTCCTTGGCGGCAAGCGCCGCGTCGGCGACGCGGCCCCGCAGCGGAGTGCCGCGGCCGAACACCCGATTCAGCGGCCCACCGGACGGCTCGAGCTCGACGTGCAGCGGCGGCGCTCCCTCGTTGTGGCCCGAGCGCGGTGGAGATGACGATCCGCTGGATTTCGCTGGTGCCCTCGAAGATGGTGTACAGCTTGGCATCTCGATACCACTTCTCGACGGGATGGTCGTTGATGTAGCCCCAGCCGCCGAGGGTCTGAATGGCCCGTTCGGTCGCCCGCACCGCGACCTCGCTGGCCGCCATCTTCGACATCGAGCCCTCGCCGCGCTCGAACGCGATGCCCTGCGCGGCCATCCACGACGCCCGCCAGGTCAGCAGCCGCGCCGCGTCGATCTGGGTGGCGATCTCGGCGAGCGGAAAAGCGATGCCCTGGTTGTCGATGATCGGCCCGCCGAACGCCTCACGCTGGGTGGCGTAGGTGGTGGCGTATTCCAGCGCGGCCCGCGCGATGCCGATCGCCTGCGCGGCGACCATCGGGCGGGTCTGCTCGAAGGTGCCCAATGTGGCTGAGCCGGAACGCTTTCCGCCGGCCACCACCTCGCGGGCCTTGGCCAGTTTGTGCTCGAGCTTCTCCTCCCCGCCCAGCAGGTTCTCCGCAGGAATCCGGACGCCGTTGAATTTCAGCTCGGCGGTGTGCGAGGCCCGGCAACCGAGCTTGTCGAGCTTGCGCACCAGTTCCAGGCCCGGCGTGCCACCCGGGACGATGAACAACGCCTGCCCGCGGTGGCCGAGTTCCTCGTCGACGACCGCATTGACCACGTGGACGTCGGCGATGCCGCCGTTGCCGATCCACATCTTGTGGCCGTCGAGGATCCAGTCGCTGCCGTCGCGGCGGGCCGTGGTCCGCAGATTGCGGACGTCGCTGCCGCCTTCTGGTTCGGAGATCGCCAGCGCCGCGAGCTTGAGGTCGCCGGGCGTGCCGAAGCATTGCGGCGCCCACTCCAGCATCTGCTCGGGAGAGGCGGCCTGCCCGATCGCCGACAGCGCCAGCGCCGGCATGACGATCGCCAAACCGATTCCGGCGCAACCCCAGAACAGCTCTTCCATGAACATCGGCAGTGACAGCCCGCTGGGGTCGCCGATCAGATCGCGGTAGAACAGTGGGCTGTAGAAGCCGCGCTGGGCGGCCTCTTCGAGCACCGGCCACGGGAACTCTTGCTTCTGGTCGTATTCCAGGGCAACGGGGCGGATGACGTCCTCGGCGAACTCGTGTGCGCGCCGGGCCAGGTCGTGCTGCGCGCCGGTCGGCGTCAGGTCGAAGGTCATGTGCGCGACTCCTCGACCCCGGCTGCGCCGGCGTCTTCGTCATTCGCGAAGTCATAGCGAGGTCCTCCGGGGTCGGTTGACCTTCTATTACCCCCTGGCGGCGGATTCAATCATGCTGCGTAAACAATGTTCACGCTGCAGAGCGCGGACCGACCTGGCAAACGGGCAGGTGAAATACCGTGGCGGTGACCGGCGCCGCGTCGTTCTCGCGGCGAGCCAGCAGCGCGGCATTGTCGGCCAGTTGCCGCGAGCTGATCTCTCCGGCGGCGATCCGGCGCAGGGTGGCGTGCGCTTCGGCCAGTTGCTCACGCTTGCGGTACTGGCCGCCGGGCAGTTTTACGCCGGCCCAGACGCCGTACTCTTCCCGGTTCTCGACCGCGTACCGCGCGCACAGTCGCTGCTGCGCAAGCGGGCATCGGCGCAGGCATTGCAGCCGCGCCTCAGTGGCGGACTGTTCGTAGGCACGCGCCTTGGCGGCGCCGTCGCCGCTGTCGTCGTCGGCGTATCCGAACCACATCTCCGGGTTGACTGAGCACGGGTGACCCATCTGGCCGCCTCCTTCGTATCAAAACGTATACAGAAGCGTATACACAACGAACACGCGGTTGGCAAGAGAAGCGAGACAAAAACGTATATGCCCAGGACGGGCCGAGCACCTATGTAGTATCCGAATATGGCCGGAGCGCTGCGATGAGCCGCGAATCGGCGGGAGCGGCTATCCGGGAGTTACGCGAATCGCGCAACTGGTCGCTGGCCGACTTCGCCTCGGTGACCGGCGTCAGCATCATGGGCCTGAGCTACCTGGAGCGCGGTGCCCGTAAACCTCACAAAAGCACAGTTCAGAAGGTTGAAAACGGCCTCGGCCTGCCAACCGGCACCTATTCGCGGCTTGTCGTGGCGGCCGATTCGGCCGCCGAACTCGAGCGCCTGACCGCCGCTCCGCCGCCCGAACCGACGCCCGCACGAACCGACGGGCCGATCGTGGTCGACCGCACACACCGACACCGAAGTGCTGGAGCGATACTCCGAAGCGCACCTCGATTCGATCAAATCGGTGATCGAGCGACTGCCGGCGAAGACATCAAACGAATATGAGTCGTATATTCTTTCTGTGATCGAACAGTGCGTGAAGGCCGAGATGCTGGCCGCCGACTCCTGGCGAATTGCGGTCAACGCCGACGCGGATTCAGCGGCAACGGCTCATGCGGCATCTCGAGGAGTTGGAAGCCACCCGCGGCTCGCTCCTCGAGCGCGTGCCGATGAGCCTGAGCGCGCGGCTTGATCGGGCCTGCGCCCGGTCCCCGTTGCCGGAGGCCGTCATCGCGGCGCTGCTCGGAGTCACCGTCGCCGAGATGTGGGATATCCGGAACAGGGGTGTCATCCCGCCCGGCGCTCTCCCCCGGGTCCGGGCATTCGCCGAACTGGCCGACCAGACCGAGAGGGACCAGCAATGACCGGAAACGAGCTGGCGGCACTGCGCCACGCGCACGAACTGTTCGCCGGCGCAACGCAGGCGGCGTCGCTCGATGCCCGGCCGGCGCCGTACGAGGACCTGCTGGCCCGCGCCGCAGGCTGAATAACGCTGGGGGACAGGCACTTTACCGCGCGGCGGTAGACCGTAGCCGCGACGATCTGCGCGCCGCAGCCGCCGTCGACGCCGAGGTGACGGCCACCGCGCGGGAAGCCCATCGCGATCATGCCAACGCGCACGCGCTGACGAAAGGTGTTCTCGACCAGGCACGCGCCGACAGTGCGGTGCCGGACAATCCGATCGCCCAGCGCGAAGCGATCCGCCGTCGGGTCGCGCGCTTGCGCGCCCAGCAGGCACACGTGCTCGCCGCCCGCCGCAAGTCCCGCAAGCACCGGTCGAGGTGGCGGGCGGCGCGCTATCGGATGCCGCACCACGGCGTCCACCTGGCCGGCTGCGGTTGCCTCCGCCGAACAGCTCGCGCGGGTATTGCGGTGCGGGCTGCGCTGTCGCGGCTGGGCCGACCGTATGTGTGGGGAGCGACCGGACCGGACCAGTTCGACTGCTCCGGGCTGACCCAGTGGTCCTACGCCCGCGCCGGAATTCACTTGGACCGCACCACATATCAGCAGATTTACGACGGGGTACCGGTCCCGCGCTCGCAGGTCCGGCCGGGCGATCTGGTCTTCCCCACGTCAGGCCACGTGCAACTCGCGATCGGCAACAACCTGGTCGTCGAGGCACCCGAACCCGGCGCGACCGTGCGGATCAGTCCGCTCGGCACCGGCGTGCAGATCCGGCGTCCGACGGGATAACGACGATGGCTGGCGAGCAAGGACAGGGAATGGCGGAGCAGGCCGGCGGCGCGATCGACGCGATCGGCCAGCGGCAGGCGGCGCTGTCGGCGCGGCACGCGGCCTCCGCCGAAGCCGACCGGGCCCTCGCCGAAGCGCTTGCCGCCGCGCATGCGGCGACGGTCGAAAGCATCCGGCGCCTCGATGCGATCGCGGCCGAGATCGACGGCGCAGTAAAGAATCAGGCCGCGCTGGCGCTCGATACGGCGATGGGCGCACGCGAGTTCCAGAAGTTCCTGATCGCCAAGCAGCAGGAGATCTCGGCGGTGGTGTCGCAGGCCCGCGACATCGACGGCGCGACGAGAGCGGCTTGGACAAGTTGCGTGAGAACTACACCGCGCCTGCCGGCTAGCCCCTGGCAGGCGTCGCGGCTGTGCACACGTGTGAATTGTCGGCGCCGACACCCCTGGCTACTGTCCCCGCCATGTTCGGGCAGCAGAGCAATGACATCGCCTGACGACGGGTCCGCGCGCCGACCATCAGGAAGGCGACGCCGCCGACGCCATCAGACAGCGCGGAAGCCGCTCTGGCGCATCAGAATTCGACGACGGCTCAGGTCGATCTGCAAGTAGTGACCGCGGTCCTGAACGCGCACCAGAAGGCCGCCGCCGGCAGGGACGCGCTGAACACCCTGCAACGTGACATCGAACAAGCCGTGGCAGCCCGATCCGATCTGGACACCCCGGCCGGAGCGCGCGACTTTCAGCGCTATCTGATCGGCAAGCTGCGCGACATCCAGGCCGTGGTTGCCGGCGCGAGCCTGGACGATACGTCGAACTCGGCGCTGATGGCCGCGTGGACGTCGCTGTACAACTCATCCCAAGCCGGCCCCGATGCCGCCGACCAGCGCGCGCCCGAGCGGCGCGCCCGCGGCGGCGCCGCACCCCGCCGTCCAAACTCAGCCTGCGACAACGGAATCCGAGCTCGAACCGTATGCAGACGCACTTGCCGGAGGACGATCTCGGGATGCCGCCCGAGAGCTCGCCGCCGCCGGCCTCGTCAGCGCCCGCGCCCGCAGCGATGCCCAGCATTCCTTCGTTCGGCGGGGGAGGAGGCCTGCCAAGCGGCACCGGGTTCGGCATGCCGGCGGGATTCCCGCTACCGAGTTCCCCGCCGGCCGATCGCCGAGGAACTCGACGAGCGCCGGCCGGCTACCGACGATGCCGAGAACCGGCTGGTATCCGACGACGACGATCACGAACACCGGCCATGAGCACGCCGAACCCGCGTCCGGCCCGACGACGGTGACGCTGCCCAACGGCGAAACCCTCACCGCCGCCAGCCCGCAGCTTGCCGCCGCGATCGAAGCCGCGGCGGGCGGGACCCCGATCGCGGACGCCTTCCGGCAGCAGGGCATGACCATCCCGCCGCCGGGCACCGCCGTGAGCGATCCGGTGGACCCGGCGCAGCTTGCGCCCGGCGACATCGGAATGTTCACCGACCGGCACGCACTTGCACTCGGCGAAAGCCGCGCGCTGATGAACGGCCAGATCCAGCACATCTCCACCGTGAGCGGGCCCGACTTCCTAGGCTGGGAGCACCCTCCGGCGCCGGCCAACGCACCCGCACCGGACGCAGCCGAACCGCCGGCTCCCACCAGGCCGGCGATCGCCGAGCGAACCGAGACCGCGTAGAAGTAGTCCGGCTCGCGCCGGCACGTCAGAAGGAGAACATCGATGGCAGACCGAATCCACGTGGTGCCGGCCGACTTGCGGGAAGCCGCCGGCCACCACCAAGAGACGTCGGAGTATCTGCGAACCCTTCCGGCGTCGCACGAAGCGATTCAGCGGAGCCTGGATTCGTTGGGCCCGATCTTCGGCGACCTGAGGGAGGCCGGGCGAGACCTCCTCGAGCAGCGACGGCTGTGCTACGAGCAACAAGCCGACAACCACGCGGAGATCGCCGACAACCTGACAAAATCGGCCGTCATGTGGGAGCAGCACGAGGCCGAAGCCGCCGGGAAATTTGATCGCCTCTCTGACGACGGTCGATGACAGAGGCCGATCCCGCGTTCGACACCGTACATCCGAGCGGGCATATCCTGGTCCGCTCCTGCCGCGGCGGCTACATGCACAGCGTCACGCTGACTGAGGCGGCGATGAACACCGACGCCGAGAGCCTGACCGAAGGCATCCTGCTGACCGCCGATGTCTCCTACCTCAAAGCGGTGATGGAGGTTCGGGGCGAAATCGTCGCCGCGGGATATACCCCGTCGGCCGAGGTTCCCACCGCCGAGGATCTCGACGAGGCGATCGAAAGATTGGTCGCACACGAACTACCGCGCCGCGACGACGCGGACCGAGTAACTAGCGAATCCAGGTCTGGACGGCGTCGCGATCCGGAGCGATGTCGGTGGGCGGTTCGACCGGGTTGGCGCCGAACAACTCTCGCGCCCGGCCCAGCAATGCACGCACTTCATTCAGCTGCTGCTGAAGCCCTGAATCAGCCACGCGCTCACGCTACCCAGACGGCCTTATTCGCACAATTCACCCGCCTTTCTTGACCGTCAAACAGCGCGGTTGTGGCGCCGACGATGACGGTAGGCTTGGCCGGTGGCAATCTTCGGACGGAATACGGCGCGCCAGCGCCTCCGGAGAGCTGCCCAGGAATCGCTGAAGATCCCGGCCTTCAAGTCACCCGTCGACTGCACCCCATGGGTGACAGGCGGCCTCTGGCCTGCGGAGCTGTCGATGGTCACCGCCGAGACCGCTCCACTCGTCAAATATCTGAAGGCCGACTTGCAGCGGATCGTCAATTCGGCAAACGAAGAACTCAAGAACATTCGGTGCGCGGGATTGGTCGATTCGACGCGACAGGCAGAAGAAGCCCGAGTCATCAACGAAGCGCGTGCCTTCGCGGTACGTCGGGTCGAGTCGACAGTCCGCCATCTTCACAGCATGAAATCGAAATTGCCGACCGAACACCGGCCCGTTAATGGTGTCGACGAGACCGAAAAAACAACGCGATTCAAAATCGCCCCACCGCGGCCGGATCCGGAGCCGACCACCGAGATACCCGTTGTCGAGGCGCCGGCACCCGCAAGCCAGGCCACGCCCGTGGCGCGGCACCGAACAGCCCGAAGAGCCGTTCGAGCCGTGGGAGCCTTTCGAGCTGCCGGAGCCCGTCGAGGAGACGAACCGAGTCGGGAACCGGCTCGAGAACACTGCGGCGCACGCGCTGCCGGAGCCCGAGCCGCGGAGCTGCAGAGCCGGAACCGCGCATTCGAACCCGATCGAGCCGGAACCTGGAAGCCATAGAGCCCGAGCCGGGAGCCCGAGGTCGTGGAGCCGGACCGTCGGCGCCGAAGCACGCGTTCGACTCCGACGACACCGAGGTGCTCGAGGAGCTCGCGACGCTGCTGCAGGAGATCGCGCCGCTGGCGCAGCCGCCGGTCGAGCCACCGCCACCCGCGCCGCCGGAGCCGCCGGCCGCCGACGCGGTCGAGCCGCCACGATCGACGACACCGAGGTCACGCGACGCCGATCACGCTCCCGAGCCGGTGGCCGCGCCGCCGCGGAGCCCGCCGAGTCGGAACGCGAACGGCTGGAACGCGTGCTCAAATTCGTTGCGCGCCAAGAACCGGGCCTGCGCTGGGCCGTCGGCGTCCGCGAAGACGGCAGCACGCTGCTGGTCACCGACCTCGCCCACGGCTGGATACCGCCCGGGCTCAAGTTGCCCGCCGACGTCCAGCTGCTGGAACCGGGCCGGCGCAGCGGCACCGCGGCGACCCTGCTCGGCCGAACCACGCTGTTGGCGACCTACGCGCCGGGCGACCCGCTGGGCTGGGCGACCGATTACGAGGTCACCGACACCTCGTCGCGACCCCGCGAACTGCCGGCGGTCGACGACCTCGGATGGGTGCTCGGCGAGGCGACGCACTGGCGCGACGGCCTGCCGCGGATGGTCAACACGCTGGCCAAGGCGGGCGCCGCCGGCACGGGCATCGTCGATGCCGAGATCGACATACTGCGCGTCTACCTCGATACCTCGCGGTACCAACTCCTGGCGCAGTACCCGGACGTCGACCCAGGGCTACTGCTGAACTGCCTGCTGCTGGCCGCCACCGAAGCCATCGCCACCAAGAACATGGTCAGCGCGAACTACCACTTCGCCTGGTTCCAATTGCTCAGCTCGCCACCGGCCAGCGGCTGGAAGGCCGGCCCGTGACGGACCGCTGTGCTTAAGCCTGCAGACAATGAATTGACGCTGGTCGCAGGGGTCGAGATACTGCAATGATGCCGGGGCCGAGCAGTCGCGCGCAGCTCAGCGACAAGGATCTCGTCGAGTCGGTTCTGCGTGAATTGAATGAGGCCGCCGACAAGTGGGAAGCCCTCGTCGGCCAGGCCGAGACCGTCACCTACAGCGTGGATCTCGGCGATATCCATGCGGTCGCGAATGCCGACGGCCGGCTGGTCGAATTGGCATTGCACCCGACCGTGATGTCCGGCTACACCCACGGAGAACTGGCCGATCGGTTGAACCTCGCGATCGCCGCGCTGCGCGAAGAGGCCGAAGCCGAGAACCAGGCGCGCTACGGCGGAGCTTTGCAGTGACGGATAAATGGTTGTCGCGCAACATCTTTGAGCAGCAGGCGGGTGCGTATCAGCCGCCGAAAGGATATTGACCGTGCCACTCAATCTCTCCAACCGCGACCAGAACTCGGGGCACCTGTTCTACAACCGCAGGCTGAAAGCCGCGATCACCCGGTTCTCGGTGCGGATGAAGCACGACGACCGCAAACAGCAAGCGGCAGTGGCGCTGTCGATGGTGTTCGTCTTGATCGGCATCGGCTGGATGGCGCTGCTGCACGTGATGAAGCCGGCCGGCCTGGTCGGTCAGTCCGCGATCATCGGAAACCGCGACACCGGCGCGGTCTACGCGAAGATCAACGGCCGGCTGTACCCCGCGCTGAACCTGACCTCGGCCCGGTTGGTCGTCGGCAACGCCGCCGCCCCCACCTGGGTGAAGGCGTCCGAGATCGCCAAGTACCCGACCGGACCGATCGTGGGGATTCCCGGCGTGCCCGACAGTCTCACCGTCACCCAGAGCTCGGTGTCGGCATGGTCGGTGTGCGACACCGTACCCACCCGGGGTACCGGGACGGTGCCGCTGGTGACATCGATCGCGGGCGAGCTCGACAAAGACGGCCGGGGCGCGCCGATGCAGCCGAGCCAGGCCGTGCTGGTCAACCACAAGGGCGCGACCTACGTGGTCTGGGACGGGCAGCGGTCGCAGATCGACCCCACCGACCGCTCGGTGACGTTCAACCTGGGTCTGGACCCGGGTGTCACCTATCCGATCGAGATCTCCAACGCGCTGTTCGACGCGATGCCGGCCACCGAACCCCTTGTGATACCGGCGATTCCGGAGCTGGGTGCGCCGTCGACCTTGCTACCGGGATCGACCGTCGGCAGCGTGCTGGAGACGCGTGACTCCAACGGCACCGTCACCGGCTTCTACACGCTGCTGCCCAACGGGGTGCAGAAGATCACCAGCTTCGTCGCCGACCTGCTGCGCACCGCGCTGACGCAGGCCTCCGCCACGCCGACGCTGATCTCGCCGGACAAGCTGATCCACATCCCGGCGGTCGACGTCCTCAACGTCGGGTTCTACCCCTCGGGAAAGCTGAATTTCGTTGACACCGCCGCCAATCCGGTGACCTGCGTGGCATGGCAGAAGCAGTCCACCGACCCGCAGGCTTCGATCACCATCATCAGCGGGCGGGGCCTGCCGGTCCCGATCGGGATGGACCAGCGCCTGGTTCGGCTGGTTCGCGACGACCGCGCACCCGAATCCGTGGAGGCCGACCAAGCGTTGGTGTTGCCGGGGGCGGCGAACTTCGTCGCGACCACCAGCGGTGTCGCCAGCTCGGGCAGCCGGGAAAGCCTGTATTGGGTTTCGCCGCAAGGTGTTCGGTTCGGCGTGCAGTGGGACCGCAAGACGCTGGAACCCCTCGGGCTGGATGTCGGTAGCGCCGTTCAGGCGCCGTGGCCGATCGTCCGCACGTTCGCGGCCGGCCCGGCCATCAGTCATGACAGCGCGCTGCTGGCGCGCGACACCATCACCGGCGGCGGCGCGGTCGCACCCGTCCCGGAAGCCAACCCACAGGCCGGAGGTTAGGCATGTCCAAACGTGGATTCGTCAGGGGCGCACGCAAACCCGCACCGATGGTCCCTCCGGTACGGGTGGCGGTCGCCCCACCATTGGCGCTACCGGAACGCGAGCCGCGCAACATCCTGCTGATGATCGCGCTGCCCGCGCTGCTGGTCGGCATCATCGGCACCCTGGTGGTGATGTACACCTCGGGGGTCCGTTCGCTGCAGTCCGGCTTCTTCCCGATGATGGGGCTGGCGGGCTTCGGCGCCTTGATGTTCAGCGGGCGCTTCGGCCGCGGCCGGCGAATCTCCTGGGGCGAGCAGGAAAAGCAGCGGCGCATCTATCTGCGCCAGCTCGACGAGGACCGCGAAGAAGTTCAGCGCGCGGCACAAGATCAGCGACGCAGCCAGTTGTTCGTCCACGGCGACCCGCAACAGCTGGACACCGTGATCGGCGGGCCGCGGATGTGGGAGCGCCGCCCTGACGACCCGGACTTCCTCGATGTCCGTCTCGGTGTCGGCATTCAGCAGGCCAGCGACTCCGCGGTCTCGCTGCAGTGGCCGGAGGTGCCGATCGGCGAGGAACTGGAGCCGGTCACCGGTGGCGCCCTGCGCGATTTCATCTTGGAGCAGAGCAAGATTCGCGGCATCGGCAAGGTGTTGAGCCTGCGGTCCAAGCCCGGCTTCAGCTTCATCGGGCCCGAGCCCGCCGAGCTGCACAACCTGGCTCGGTCGATCCTGTGTTCGCTGGCGGTCTATCACAGCCCGAACGACCTCAAGCTGATGGTGGTGACCCGCCACCCGGAGCTGTGGTCGTGGTTGGTGTGGCTGCCGCACAACCAGCACGACGAGATGTTCGACGCGTGTGGCCTGCGCCGCCTGCTGTTCGCGTCGCCGACCGAGCTGGAGGAGGCGCTCGACGCCGAGCTGCACCGCAAGGGCCGGGGACCGTGGACGCCGCCGGTCGGCACCAGCCCGACGTCGATGCCTTCGGCGATGGAGTCGTCGGCCAGCCGGCTCGGCCCGCACTGGGTGATCGTCGACGACAACATCGGTACACCCGAGCAGTGGGAGGGCGTGACCGGGCAGAAAGGCATGGCTGGAATCACGGTGCTGCGGTTGGCAACTCGGCCCGGTCTCGGTGTCGGCTTCACCGACGAAGACCAGCGGTTCGATCTGCGGGACAGGCACCTGTATCACCGCGACTCGTTCTACGCGGTCGCCGACATGCTCGCCGAGAGTACCGCCTACCGCTACTCCCGAGCCCTGGCGCGCTGGTCGCCGATGAGCGCGGGGGAGTTGTCCGAAACCGACAGCCAGGCAGGAGAATTGCTGCGGGCGTTGGGGATCAACGATCCACGCCAACTCGACGTCGACCGGCTGTGGGCCGAGAGCCGCGGCCGCGGCGACGCGAAATGGGCGATGGTGCCGGTCGGGGTGAAGCCCGGCGGCGAATTGCAATACGTCATCTTCCGCGCAAAAGACTTCGGCGGCTTCGGTTTCCACTCGGTCGTGATCGGAACATCGGGATCGGGTAAATCGGAGTACTTCCTGTCGCTGGCCAACGGAATCGCGCTGACCCACTCGCCGGAGACTTTCGCCCTGATCTTCGTCGACATGAAGTTCGAGTCCGCTGCTCAGGACCTGGCGGGCCTGCCGCACGTCGCGGGTTCGCTGTCCAACCTCGGCAAGGACGACCGGCACCTGGCCGAACGAATGCGCAAAGCGATCGACGGCGAAATCCACCGGCGTTACCGGCTTTTCAAAGAGGCCGGGGCGCGCGACGCCAACGAGTACGAGGAGATGCGGCTGGCCGGCCGCGATCTCGAGCCGGTGCCCATTCTGCTGGTCATCATCGACGAGTACCTCGAGCTGTTCCACCACCACCAGGAGTGGATCCAGCTGGTCATCCACATCGGCCAGGAAGGCCGAGGCTGTAACGTCTTCTTCACCCTGGGCGGCCAGCGACTCGATCTGTCGTCGCTGAGTAAAGCCAAGAGCAACATCGCATTCCGGGTCGCGCTGCGCGCGGAGACGGCCGAGGACTCGCGCGACGTCATCGGCAGCGACGCCGCGTTGCACCTGCCGTCGAAGGAGAACGGCTACGCGCTGATGAAAGTCGGGCCGCGTGATCTGGAGCCGTTCCGGTGCTTCTATCTCTCGGCGCCGTTCGTGTTGCCGAAGAAGGTCGTCAACGTCAACCGGACCATCGACGTGAGCTTCTCCCAACCCCGGCCGCTCACCTGGGAATACCAGCCGCTCAGCGTCGAAGACACCGCGGCGCTCGCCGTCGCCGACGAGCCGGAGGAACCCGACGAGTTCCTGTTCCACTCCGACGGCTTCCGCAAGAAGAAGCTGCTCGACGTCATCCGCGATTCGCTGATCTCGACCCAGGCCCGGCTCCCGCACCAAATCTGGCTTCCCCCACTGGAAGTCAGCGAACCCGCCGACGCACTGGTCAGCTACTGGCGGGGCAAGCCGTGGCATGTCGACTACGGCCAGAACCCGGGTCTCACCTTCCCGATCGGGATCGTCGACATCCCCGAGGATCACACCCAGCAGGTGCACGTCATCGACGCCGAGATGGACAACATCATGGTGGTCGGCACCGCACAGCGCGGCAAGAGCACCACGTTGATGACGCTGATGACCTCGGCGGCATTGATGTACCGCCCGGAACGGGTGACGTTCTTCTGCATCGGCGCGGCGCTCTATCCGATGGAAGAGCTACCGCATGTGGCCGGCGTCGTCAGCCTGAACGACACCGAAGGGGTGTCGCGGACGATCGCCACCATCGAGGGTCTGATCCGGTCGCGGGAGGCGTCGTTCAAGCACTATCAGATCGACATCTCCGAGTTCCGGGAGCGAAGGTTCGGCGCGGCCGGCGGCGGCGGAACCGACCCGGAGGACAAGTTCGGCGACGTGTTCCTCATCGTCGACAACTACGGGGACCTCTACGACAAGGACTTCACGCATGGGTGATCGCGCGATGGCGATTGCCCGGCAAGGTTTGTCGTACGGCGTGCACGTGATGACGAGCGCCAACGGCTGGTTCGTCGGCCAGAAGCAGGGCCTGCTGAACGTGTCGAACGCGCGGATTCAGCTGAGGCTGAGCAACCCCGACGAGTCGCAGATGGGTACGTCGACCGAGCGCCGTAGGGCCGCGCGCAACACCTTGGACCGGCCCGGCTTCGGGCTCACCCGAGACGGCCACGAGATGCTGGTCGGGGTCCCGGAAGTCACCGGAACCGAGAGCGAACGGGTGACGCGCCCGCGGCATCGGGGCGGTCATCGCCGAGGTCACCGGCGCCGACAAGGTGGACCGACTGTCCCGGCTGCCCGAGCGGGTGGCGATGGCCCAGATCATCGAGGCGTACGACCGCACCGCGGAGGCGTCCGACCCACTCAACATCCCGTTCGCCATCGGCGAGAGTGGACTGCAGCCGGTGGCCCTGCCGGCCCGAGCGGTTCCCAACATGCTCGTGATGGGTCGCCAACTCTGCGGCAAGACCACGACGCTGGCGGCCATCGGCCAGGCGATCACCCAGCGGTTCACCCCGGAGCAGGCGCAGATCACCGTGATCGACCCCAAGACCTCGCTGATCGGAAAGATCCGCGGGCCGCATGTGCGCGCCTACGCCTATACCGCCGACGACATCGATGCCGTGATCGCCGAGTTGGTCACTGAACTGCGCACTCGCCTCCCACCGTCGGGTCTGACGCAGGAGGAGCTGATGAACCTGAAGACGTGGGAGGGCCCGCGCCAGTTCGTCTTGATCGACGACGAACACGAGCTCAGGCCGCACAACCAGGTGATGAAACCGGCGGCGACGGCGCCGTTGCTGGCGCTGATCGAGCGCAGCCGCCAGATCGGTCTGCACGTCATCGCCGCGCGGCTGCCCGGCAACTGGGCCGGCCAGGTCGTGATGAACCCGTTCCTGCAAAAAATGACCGGGTCGCGGTCGCCCACTTTGTTCATGGACAACGACCCGGCAACGGTGAAGGTCTTCGCGCGAGTCAGCTCCCAGCAGTTGCCGCCGGGTCGCGGGCTACTGGTCACGACCGAGGGTGAGATCGAAGGAGTGCTGGTAGGAACCCCGGAGAGTGGCGAATAGCCATTTCAGGGGTGCTGCACAATTCGCGTATACGCGCGAAGTAAAAAGACCCTAGACTCAGTGAATTCCGCAGGGAGGTTCTGCGGACCGGAACATGGGAGACAACATGTCGATGTTCGATGTCAGCCCCGCGGCCGTCAACCTGTCGTCCTTGACGGAATCTGCGATCACCGGCGAGATGGCGGCAACCACCGCGGCAGGCTCTGCGGCGCTGACCGGTGTTGTGCCGATGGCGGGCTCCGCCGATGACGTGGCCTTTGCTTCGGCGATGGCCGGTGCCGGCGGCGCCTACCTGGGCGTCGCGGGGGCCCACTTCGGGCAGCGGGGCATGTATTCCGCCGGCCAGAGCCTGTCGTCGGTCAGCTATGTGCTTCAAGAGCTGATCAGCGCCGCTCAGTTCTCTTTCTAGCCACCCGATATGCCAATCGACCCGAGGTGGGTCGCGGCGCCGCCCGAAGTTGTCGCGCTGATTTTCGAGGCTGGCCCCGGCCCAGAATCGATTGTCGCCTACGCGGCCGTGATGGCCACCGAGGCGGCCAGCCACCAGATGGGGATGGCGGCATCTGCCGCCAACATCGCCGGTACCAGCGCGTCCTGGACGGGCCTGGCCGGAGCCGCCAACGTCGCGCGCGGCACGGCGCTCAACATGGGCGGCCTAGAACCGCTCGCCGGCCACTGCGCCAAGCACGTGCTGTTGGCCCAGAGCGCGGTCGAGGCCTACACGATGGCCGCGCCGTCGGTCATTCCGGCGGTGGCGTGCAACGCGAACCGGGACCTGTGGGGCACATTGTGCGCCACCAACTGGTTCGGCCAGAATTTCCCCGGCATCACCTCGCAGGACCTGGAGTACTTCGGCGACTTCTGGCCGCACAACTCCAGCGTCGGCCTGCTGTACGCCACGACGTTGGGCGCGATAGCGGCCGCAGCGGCGGTTCCGCCGCCCGCTGTTGCCGGCGAGGTGGCACCGGCGGGTTTGGGCTCCGCTGCCAGCCTCGCGGCGCAGGTCGGGCAGACGGCCGGGTCGGACGCCGCGCAAGCGCCGGTGGCCGGTTCGCAGCTCGCCAGTTCTACCGGGTCGGGGACGGGCGGGGCCGCCAGCCAGATGACGTCGATGATGTCGGAGGCGCCGCAGCTTTTCTCCGGCGCGCTGCAGCCCATCAGCCAGATGACGCAGGCGCCGATGCAGGCGATGCAGGGCGCGATGAGCCCCATGCAAAGCCTGATGGGCATGTTCACCGGCGCCAACGCCGGGGCCGGGAGCGGGGCCGGCCTGGAGGCGATGGCAGCGCCGATCGGCGGCGCCGGAGGCGCTGCCGCCGGTGGTATGGGGGCCGGCGGCGCGGGCATGGGCGGTCTGAGTTCCAGCGCGGCCAGCCTGACCAGCTTCACGCAGCCTGCCAGCACCTTCGAACCCGAGACCGGGGGTCGACCGACCGGCAAGGCCGGTGTGCTCAACGCCGCCGATCTGCGTAGCCCGACCGCCCGCGACGCCGGCGGTTCGGCGATGCCGATGTCGCCGGCCGGGATGCTGGGACGCGGTGAAGGCGCCTCCGGCGACAAAAAGGACGATGTCACGCACGCGCGGATCGTGGTGAATTCCGATCATCCAGATCCGCAGCGACAGACCTTTGACCATTGGTACGATCTGAGACTGATGGGGAAATTGCCAAACATATACAGTGTGGCAATTTGCTGAAGTGACAGACATCGAAATGCGCTTAGACTTTCCCCATGCCCCGCCGCGGGGCTCGGGCAGGCGATATCAAAGGAGAAGTAGATGGCCGAAGCAACAGGATCGTTCCCGCAAATCCCGCCGGCAATTGGCCATGCAGGTCAAGGGCAAAATCGAGTCGCTCATGGAGCACGCCACCCAGGCCGCGACCCAGGGCCTGCAGGCAATCGAAGAAATGGTGGGTATGCGGCGCGCACAGCGGTCAGGCCGCCATGATGTCGCAGCAGAAGGCAATCGAGATCAATACCGACCTCACCCGGGTGATCACACGCCTGCAACGAATTGGCGAACAAGCTGGGCGTCTCGGTGGCGCAGTTCGCGCAGCACGACCTCGACTCCTACCACCAGGTCGCCGCGATCCAGACGACGTAAACGGGCCGCAGGTCCGCCGAACTCACCGACACCTCGAAGGATTGGAAACAAAGCCATGAACGACGAATTCATCACCTACAACCATGCCGGTCATCGGCGAGGGCACAGCCACCCTCGCCTCCGCGTCGGCCTCCCTGCAGGAGGCCCAGAGCGACCTGGTGAACATCAACAACCTGCTGGCCGGCTAGCATGAAAGGCCAGTTCCACGCCTCGTACCAGGAAAGCATGCAGCAGCATCGAGCAGCCGCTTGCTGCACCTGGCCGAGACCGTCGGTATGCACGGGTCGGTGCTGACTCCATCACGCACGACGCGATGATGTTGGACGCCTCGCTCGCTGCGGGCTGACTTCGAACGCCAAGCTGGGGCGCACGCGAAAGCTTGCGCCCCAGTGGCATTCATAGGGGACATTCGTGTTAACCACCACCGTCGATGGCTTGTGGGTACTGCAGATACTCACCGGAATCGAAACCCTCGCCCCGGAATTGGGGCTGCGCGCCATTCGGCCGAGCGTCGAGACGCGGGATGCGGCGCTGGCTGACCCGGTGGCCGCGGACTTGCGCGCCGCCGGCGTCATCGATGAGGCCGGCACGGTCGACCACAATGTCGTCGAGTGGCTGACGGTGTTGTCGCGGCGCGACGTTGCCTTGATGATCAACGTCCGTACCCCGGACAACGGGCGGGCGCTCACCGGCGCATTGCTGGCCCGGTTCGCCGAGTGGTGGGTGGTCATCGAGCGATCCGAAGAGCTGATCCGCATCTCCGGGGCCGGGACGTCGACCGCCGAGGGCGCGGCGAACGCTGTGATCCGCGCCCAGATCGAGCGCCTGTGCGGGACCAACAAACCGGCGCCGCTGCGACCGGTCACGCTTGGACGTCGACGCGCTGCAGGAAAAAGCAACCAGCCGGCGAGGCGCTGGAGGCGTTCCTGGCCAGCTCAACGTCTCGACACCGACCAACTGCAGATCCTGAGAATGGCCGTCGGATCCGGAGCGGTCGGCACAGGCGGGGATCGTCGCGCTGCAATCCGGGCTGGCGCTCGCCGGACCGACCCGCACCCAGGTCGAACCGAACGCGGTCACCATCATCGACACCCCCGAGGGGCGGATCGTCGCAGAGCACGAGTTGTCCGCCGGCAAGAGGTGGATGATCCTCGCGCCGGGAACAAGCGAGCAACATCACCGCCGCAGTTAACCGGATGATGCGTCGGCTCCCCGCGAATGATGAATGGTTTTCCTACCGAAAGGTTGTGTAAGTGAGGGGTTCCACACGCGTGTTAGCATCGGCATCGTGACAAATCCGTGGAACCCGGCACCGAATTCACCGGAGCAAGGTCGGCAAACGCCTAGATCATCCGCGGGTTCGCGTCCTCAGCACCCTGACTCCGTTTCGGAGACATTGCGTATCTCGGATATGGTCAGGGCGCGCAAAATTCCGCCCGGTTCGGGCTGGCGCAAGTTCATATATTCCGCGTCTTTTCAGACCATTAATCTCGGCGAGTCACCGGCCGAACGGCATTACCGTGAATTGCAGGGCCGCATCCGCCGTCACATCCGCAAGCAGTACGTCGTCGGAGTGGTTTCCGGTAAGGGCGGTGTCGGAAAGACCACGCTGACCGCCTGCATCGGCGCGGTGTTCCGCGAGTGCCGGCCGGAGAATGTGGTGGCCATCGACGCGGCACCCGGCTTCGGGACACTGGCCGGCCGGATCGACGAATCCCCGCCGGGCGACTACTCGGCCGTTTTGAACGACACCGATGTCCAAGGCTATGCCGATATTCGGGAACACCTGGGGCAGAACAGCTTAGGGCTGGATGTGCTGGCCGGTAACCGCGCGTCGGATCAACCCCGGCCGCTGGTTCCGTCGATGTTCGCCGGCGTGCTGTCGCGGCTGCGCCGCACGCACAACGTGATCGTCGTCGACACCTCCGACGATCTCGAGCACCCGGTGATGAAGGCGGTGTTCGACGCGTGCGACACGCTGGTGTTCGTCTCGGGCCTGACCGCCGACACCTCGCTGCCGGTGACCCGCGCCATCGACCTGTTGCGGTCGATGGGCTACCACGAATTGGTGTCCCGCAGCATGGTCATTCTGAATGACAGCCGCGACAAATACGACGCCGACGCGCGGGCTTATCTCACCGAGCGATTCGGTCAATCCGGCGCCACGGTCGAATTCATGCCATTCGATCCGCACCTGGCTAAAGGCGGAATTATCGATACCCGCCATGAATTGCAAAAGAAAACGCGGCTTCGGCTATTTGAGATCACTGCGGCATTGGCGGACAAATACGTTCCGGACGCCGACAGGCCACGCTAATGGCGAAGGTCGCATTCCCCGCGCGTTGCGCAGTTGCAGTGGTTTGTGGCGAACACCTTGTCTCCCAGGTGTACCCGGCGTCGGTGCCGGTCGAGGTATTCATCGACAACATCGTCGAACTGCTCAACGATGAGCTCAAAAGACGCGGTCTGACCGGGCTGGAATCCGGTATCGGCTACGAATTGCACAAAGCCAACGGCGTGCGACTCGACGTCACCAAAACTCTCGACGAGCTCGGCGTCGAGGACGGCGCCACGCTCGTGCTGATGCCTGCCGCAGAGGGCGATTCCTTCGAGCCGCAATACGAATCGCTGTCCACCGGGCTGGCCCGCGTCGGCCGACGACTGTTCGAGCCGGTCACCGCGGCCACCGCGGCCCACACCTCGCTGGCCATCCTGGCCATGATCTCGGCCGCGGTGCTGGCGCTGGCGCTGCGTGAGCGCATCGCGAGCGACTCGATGCTGCCCAGCATCGTGACCGGCGTGCTCGGCCTGCTGGTCGTCGGCGGCGCCGCGGCCGTGGGGCGGTGGTGGCCGCACCGGGCAGATCTGATCGGCGGATTCGCCTGGCTGGCGGTGCCGCTGCTGGCGGTCAGCCTGGGCGCGGGCGCGCCCGGCCCCGTCGGGGCGGCCCACGTGTTCATCGCGGCGCTCGCCGCGGCGATGCTGACCAGCGCAGTCGCGGTGTTCACCGGCCGGTTCGTCAATGTGGCCGCGACGGCGGTGACGCTGTGCGGGCTCGGGGGAGTGATCGCGGCGGCCCGGATGTGGCGACCGGTACCCGCCCAATGGCTGGGCATGTGCACGTTGGTCGTGCTGCTGTTCCTGCTGACCCTGGCGCCGACGATCGCGCTCTGGTCGGCGCGGATCCGGCCGCCGTACTTCGGCTCGGTGACCGGACGCGACCTCTTCCGGCGCAGCGCCGGCCTGCCGGTCGATGCCGTGTCGCCGGTGGATGAGGCTGCCGAGGAAGAGCTGAGCCCGGACACCACCCCGCGCGGCGCGCAGATCGCCGCAGCGGCCGTCCGCGCCAACAACGTGCTCACCGGAATCTGCGTCGGCGCGAGCATCGCGTTGCCGGTCGCGGTATGGGCCACGCTGATGCCGGGTCAGCACCGCAGTGGCTACGCGGTGGCGCTGGCCGGGTTGTTCGTCCTGATCTTCATCAGCCGTGGCCGCGCGTTCGCCGACAAGCGACAGGCCATCGCGCTGGTATCCGGGGCTGCCGCCGCGACCTGCGTCGGCGTCATCAAATACGCCTGGCACGCGCCGGCGGCATCGTCGGATTCGGTGCTGTGGGGCGCGTTGATCCTGGCCGGCTTCGGCGCGGCCGGTTTGGTGGCGGCGCTGCTGGTGCCGATCACCCGGTTCACCCCGCTGGTGCGAATGATCGCCGAATGGCTGGAGATCGCGGCGATCATCGCGGCGCTGCCCCTGGCCGCATGGATCGGTGGTTTGTTCAACTGGGTGCGCATGCGATGAGGTCGCGCGTCGATGCCGCGGCGGATCTCCGCCCTGACGATGGTGGGCCTGCTGGTCGCGCTGCCCACCACTCTTCCTGCAGCACAAGCGATCCCGCCGCCGATCGTCGACCCGGGCCGGGTTCCGCCGGATGGCAAGCCGGGGCCGGAGGCGCCGATGCGGCAGAGCAACATCTGCGCGCGCACCATCACCGTCGCCGAACCGAACGTGGCGGTGACCGCGCCCGGCTTCACGTTGCTCAATGTCGCCAAGGCGTGGCAGTACTCGACCGGTAACGGTGTGCCCGTCGCGGTCATCGACACCGGAGTCAACCCCACTCCGCGGCTGCCGGTGATTCCCGGTGGCGACTACATCATGAGCGGCGACGGGCTGATGGACTGCGACTCACACGGCACCGTCGTCGCGTCGTTGATTGCTGCTGCGCCGCAAGGTATTCCGATGCCCGCCGCGATGCCGCGCCGCCCCGGCGTTTCCGCCACCGGCAGGTCCACCGCCCGCCATTGCGGCACCGCCGCCGCCGGGCGGACCTCCGCCACCGATCGCCCCGCCGCCACCCCCGTCGCCGGTGACGATCACCGAGACCAAACCGCCGCCGCCACCGCCGCCACCGCCGCCGCCGCGGGACGAACCGTCGACCGGACCGGGCGATCCGGCGCCCGGCGCGCCGGACGATCCTGAGGTCCCACCGCTTCCGCCCGGCGCACCGGACGGCGTCGCCGGGGTGGCGCCGCACGCACGGATCATCTCCATCCGCCAGTCCTCACGGGCCTACGAGCTGGAACACATGGTCGGCGGCGACAACGAGGCCCGCAAGAAAGCGGGCTCGATCGCCACCCTGGCCAGCGCGATCGTGCATGCGGCGAACATGGGCGCCAAGGTGATCAACATCAGCGTCACCGCCTGTGTGTCGGCAGCAGATCCGTTGGACCAGAGCGCCATTGGAGCCGCAGTCTGGTATGCCGCGACGGTGAAGGACGCAGTGATCGTCGCGGCCGCCGGTAACGAGGGCGAAGACGAGTGCGCGCAGAACCCCGGCTTCGACCCGTTGGACACGGCGGATCCGCGGGACTGGCACCAGGTCAAGACGGTCTCGTCGCCATCCTGGTTCTCCGACTACGTGCTGTCCGTCGGCGCCGTCGACAACACCGGCGCTCCGGTCAGCAAGAGCCTGTCCGGACCGTGGGTGGCCGCCGCGGCGCCCGGCGTCGGAATCATGGGGCTGTCACCGCAGACCGGCGGACCGGTGAACGCCTACCCGCCGCTGCGCGCGGGCGAGAAGAACAATCCGTTCTGGGGCACCAGCTTTTCGGCGGCCTACGTCAGCGGGGTGGCCGCCCTGGTGCGGGCCAAGTATCCGGCGTTGACCGCGCACCAGATCATCAACCGGATTCTGCAGACGGCGCACAACCCGCCGCGCGGCGTGGACAACCAAGTCGGCTACGGCGTGGTGGATGCGGTGGCGGCGCTGACGTTCAATGTGCCGCCCGGTGACCGCCTCGCGCCCGGTGCGCAGAGCCGGGTGATCGTGCCGGCCGCGCCGCCGCCACCGCCGGATCACCGTGCCCGCACCGTGGCGCTGGTGTTCGCCGGCCTGGTGGTCGCGGCCGTGCTGATCGCATCGCTTGTCGCGCGGGCTCGGCGAGAGCGATGACGGCCACGATCCGGCTGGCGATCATCGTCGGTATCTTCGCCGCCGGCCTTCTCGGCTGGGCAGTGGCCGGATACCCCGGCGCCGCAGTCGGCGTGGTCCTGGGCATCGCGGCCGGCGTGGTCCGCTGGTGGCGCCAGCCGGCGTGGTCGTGGCTGATGCTGTGGCGTCAGCGCAAACGGGCGATCACGTTGAGCGAGCCCATCACCGTGGCCAACGACCGGGCCGGCGGTGGCGTCCGCTACCAGGACGGCGTCGCGGTGGTGGCCGTGCAGTTGCTGGGCAAGGCGCACCGACCGACGCTGTTCACCGGCTCGACGGCGACCTACACCGACAACACTGTCGACATCGCCGAGCTGCTGCCGCTGCTGCACCAGAGCCTGGGCCTGTCGATCGACTCGCTCAGCGTGGTCAGCGTCGGCGCGCGGCGCCGCAGCAGCGGCGACTACCCGCGGGTCTACGACACCTTGATCGGCACGCCACCGTACGCCGGTCAGCGCGAGACCTGGCTGATCGTGCGGATCCTGGCGATGCCGAATGCCAGCGCGCTGCAATGGCGTACCTCGGCGGGCACCGCCACGCTGGCCGCGGCCCAGCGCATCGCAGCGGCGTTGCGGCAGCACGGGATTCGCGCGAAGGTCGCGACCGCGATCGACATCGTCGAGTTGGAGCGCCGGCTGGGCTCCTCGGCGCTGAATGCGCATCACCAGCGCTGGCGTACCGCGCGCGGCGAAGGCGGCTGGCTGACGTCGTACTGGTATCGGCCCAGCGACATCACCGCGGAAAACCTCGAGCATGCGTGGGCGCTGCGGGCTGACGGAGTCATCCAGAACATCACGGTTTTCGGCGACGGCAGCATGACTGCCACGGTCACCGTGCGCACCGCCCAGCCGCCGACCGCCCCGCCGAGCGTGATGCTCAAGACGCTGCCGGGGGAGCAGGCCCGGGCGATCTCGGCCAACCTCTGCGGGCCGATGCCGGCGCTGCACGGCCTGCGCCGGGGTGTGCTGGCGGCACCGCTGGTCATTCCGATCGGGCCGTCCGGGTGTGCTGCTGGGCAAGGTCGACGCCGGTAACCGGTTGACGATGCCGCTGGACGACCCGGGGGAGTTCAGTCGCGTGCACATCGCCGCCCAGGACGCGCTGGCCAAACGAATCGTGGTGCGGCTGGCCGGCGCCGGCGAACGGATCACCGTGCACACCCGCGACCAGCAGCGCTGGGCGAGCGTCCGGATGCCCGACATCGCGGTCGGCCCTCAGGTCAGGCCGATGGCCGGCACCACGGTCAGCGTGGTCGACGGCACGATCACTCCGGCGCCGCGGCCGAACACCCTGATCTCCATCGGCGAGCCCGGAACGCCCTATCGGGGATCGGCCGATGTGCTCATCACCCAGATCGGTCCGGCGACCGTCGATGTGACGGCAGCCGGACAACTGCATACGGTTGAGGTCGAGTTGTTCCGCGCCGAGAATCGATACATCTCGTCGGAGCCGACGAACCTGAGGACATCCGAGCTCGAACCGGTGGACTGACAATGACCAGCAGCACGACCAATACGGCCGCGGCACGCAAGCGGTTCGATCAGGCGATGGATCTGTTCGACGGCGACCAGCACGCTGCCCAGGGGCGGTTTCGCGAGGCCACCGAGATCGATCCGTCGATGGCCGACGCCTGGCTGGGCCGGATCGCGGCCGGCGACGACGAGCTGGCGTCGCTGCAGCAGCTGTACGCCTACGGTGCCCGGTTACACCGCGAGACCAACCGGCTCGGTGCCCGGTTGTCGGCGTCGATCAAAGCCGGGCCCTATCTGGCCATCTCGGTGACGGAGTCCTCGCACGCAGGCCTGGCGCTGGCGAGCGCGCTGATCGACGATGGCCAGTTCGAGAAAGCCGAAGCGCTGCTGAAGGATTCGGCGCTGCTGGACACCTGGGAGAACCACCAGTGGCAGCAGTATGTGCGGGCATACCTGATGTTCGCCACCCAACGCTGGCCGGACGTGATCTCGGTGGCGGCGACCATCCTGCCGCCGCAGGCGATCATCATGTCGGCGGTGACCGCGGCCACCAACGCGCTGGCGGCCCACGCGGCGGCCCATCTCGGGCAGGCCCGGGTCGCGCTGGACTGGGCCGACCGGGTCGACATGCGGGCCGGCGGTTCGTCCGAGGCGCGTCGCCACCAGTTGACCGACACCGCGGTGACGGCGATCGACCCCAACGAATTCCCTTTGATTGCAGCCGATCTCGCCTACGTACGGGGGATGGCGCATCGCCAGCTCGACGAGGAGGACAAGGCCCAGATCTGGCTGTCCAAGGCGACGATCAACGGCGCCCTGATCGAGCCGGCCAAGGACGCGCTGGCCGACCCGCAGCTGCAATTGGTGGTCACCGACGAGGACACCATCAACACCCGCAGCAACAGGTGGGACGTCAGCACCGAGCGCTCCGCGCAGGATCGCCGCGAAGAGCAGAACGAGGAGCGACGTGAGGAACTGCTGACCGAGGGTCGCGCGATACTGAACAACCAGGTCGGCTTGAGCGAAGTCAAACGTGCGGTGGCTGAGATCGAGGACCAGATCGAGGTCCGGGCCCTGCGGCTGGCGGCCGGGCTGCCGGTGACCAATCAGACCAACCACATGGTCCTGGTCGGACCACCCGGTACCGGTAAGACGACGACCGCCGAGGCGCTGGGCAAGATCTACGCCGGGCTGGGAATCGTCCGGCATCCCGAGATCGTCGAAGTCAAACGCGCCGATTTCTGCGGTGAGCACATCGGCGCCTCCGGCCCGAAAACCAATGAGCTGATTGCCCGTTCGCTCGGCCGCGTCCTGTTCATGGACGAGTTCTACAGCCTGGTGGAGCGTCACCACGACGGGCGGCCGGACATGATCGGCATGGAGGCGGTCAACCAGCTGCTGGTGGCGCTGGAGGTGCACCGGTTCGACTTCTGCTTCATCGGCGCGGGATACGAGAAGGAAGTCGACGAGTTCCTCACCGTCAACCCGGGTTTGGCGGGCCGGTTCAACCGCAAGCTGCGGTTCGCGTCCTACGCGCCCGACGAGCTGGTGGAGATTGCGGTGCGCTACGGCGCAACCGCGGGCGACGGTGATCGAGCCCGCGGCCCGCGAGGCGTTGAACATGGCCTGCAAGACGTCTGCGGGCCTACCTGGCGCCGGACGGCCTGCACGGCATCGACGTGATGCAGAACGGCCGTTTCGCCCGCAACGTCGTCGAGCGCGCCGAGCGTCTCCGCGACTCCCGGGTGGCCGCACAGCATCGCACCGACAAAGGCTCGGTGACCGTCGAAGACCTCGAGACGCTACGCACCCAGGACATCGTCGCGGCCGTCACCGACGCCTGCGCGGAAAAGCATGTGCCGCTGCAGCTTTGATCACCGTGGCGCGATCGGGTCGAACCGGAAGACCGCGATGCGACCCGCCAACGCCTCGAACTCGTCGGGCGTTCCGTCGACCACCATGCCGGAACTCTTCGCGAAACTGACCCCGACCGGCACCTCGACCGGAAAGGCGCGAAGTATCGGGCGGGCCTGTGCCGCAGTCAGTTCCACGATCTTGACCGCCCGCGACCGTCGGCCCTTACTCAGGGTGCCGGTGCCGGCAGCCCGGGCGTTGGCGGCCCAGTCCGCCCCGGGATAGCCGGCGACCACGTAGAGGCCCTCGTCGTATCGGAACGGTGTCATCGGCGTGCTGCGCGGCTTACCCGACTTGCGGCCGGGCACGGTCAGCACCATGGCGGGTCCGGTCGGTATGCCGAGCTTCTGCACCGCCATCATCAGCTTGTTCATCGGTTTGAGGTATCGCGGCGGACGCGGATCGGACATGTGTTGTCTCCCTGGCTAGTTGGTGAATAGCTGACGGTGATCGGCAACCCAGTGCGCGAAGGGCGTCGCCGGTTGCGCGGTGATCTTCTCGACGTCGTGGGTGACCAGTGCCGGCTTGTCGACCGCGTCGGCGAGCATCAGCAGGTATGCGTCAGCGAATTCGGCGCCCAGGCCGATGCCGATGAAGCGCTGTCGCACAGCGTCAAGCGGGGCTTCGGCGTAACGCAGCCGCCGACCCAGCACGGTGCCGATGACGTCGACCAGCTCGGCATTGGTGAACGCCTGCGGCCCGGTGAGCGGAATCCGCTGTCCGACGAATTCATCGGTCAGCAGCGCGCGGGCGGCGACCGCGGCGATGTCGGCCTCGACGATCGGCGCGCTGGAGGCGTCGGGATACGGCCCACCGACGACGTCGCCTGCCCGGATCTGCGCCGACCACATGCCGGCGAAGTTCGTCGCGAACACCGAAGGCCGCAGACTCACCCACGCCAGGCCGGAGTCGACGCAGAGTTGCTCGACTTCCTTGTTGCGGTCGCCGCGAACGCGCGACGGCTGTCGCGCGAAATCGTCATCGGCGTTGATGGCGGACAACGCGACCAGTTTGGTGACCCCGGTGTGTCGTGCCACCGCCACCACGTCGGCGAGTTCGTCGCCGAGCGCACGGGAGTTCAGGAACACCGCCGATGCCCCGGGCAGCGCGTCGACGGCCGAACTCAGCGCCTGCACGCCGTCGGGAAACCCCGCGGTCTCCGGGCTACGGGTGATGGCGCGTACCTGTGCGCCCGCGGCGGCGAGCAGCGATACCAGCGGGCGTCCGACATTGCCGGTCGCGCCGGTCACAACAATGGTCATGGTGGCCTCCTTGTCAGGGTTCTTTTCACCAAGGACGGGCCGCGAGGTGGGAAAGTTACTGCTGCACCCGGTAACTTTTCGCCCACCCAGATCGTCGTGAACACATGACCAACTCCGCTTCAGCACAGATCGCCGAAGTCTGGCGACACCATCGCCCCTACCTGGTGAACCTGGCCTACCAGATGCTCGGCGATGTCGGCGACGCCGAAGATGTTGCGCAGGAAGCGTTTCTGCGGCTTTCGAGGACCGACGTCAGCACGATCGACGATGTTCGCGCCTGGTTGACCGTCGTGGCGGGCCGGCTGTGTCTGGATCAGGTGCGCTCTGCGCGGGCCCGCTACGAGCGGCCCGACGACATCGGCTCAGAGGCGGTCACGCTCAACCAGCCCGGCCGGCTGAGTCCCGCCGACCGGGTGACCCTCGACGACGAGGTGCGCACCGCTCTGCTGGAGGTGCTGCGGCGGCTAAGCCCCGGCGAGCGGGTCTCGTTCGTCTTGCACGACGTGTTCGGGGTGCCCTTCGACTCGATCGCGGAGACCGTCGGTCGCCCGGTCGGCACCTGCCGGCAGCTCGCCCGGCGGGCGCGGACGAAAATCGCTCTTGCGCAACCGAAGCCGGGTGAGGTGTCGGCCGCCCAGGTGTCGAAGGTCGAGCACCAGCTTGTCACCGAGAAGTTCATCACCGCGTGCGCGAACGGCGATCTGCAGGCGCTGGTCGAGGTGTTGGATCCGACAGTGTGGGGGGTCGGCACGATCCTCGCCGATCCCGCGCCGCCCCCGCAAATCAACCACGGGCCACACGATGTCGCGGTCAATCTGCTGCGTTACCTGGGCCCGGTGCGACGGTGGTCAGCGGTCCGGCCGGTCAGCCGGTGCTGTTGGCCTTCGCCGAGCGACGGCTCTTCGCCGTCATCGTGCTGACCATCGGCGACCACCTGGTGACCAAGATCGAAGCCACCGCCGACCCGTCGGCACGTTTTTAGCGGGTCTCCCGCGCCTTGTCCCGGGTGGCGAAGAACCCGGCGACCGCGGCGGAGATCTCCAGGAACGTGCGGCGGGTCCTGCGAGCCAGCTCGCTCCGGACGTCGATGACGCCGCCGGGCCGCAGATGCGGGTCGAAGGGCACCTGGACCACCGTCTGACCGCGCTCGACGAACTGATGCGCCAGCGCCGATCGGTGGCGCTTGTCCGAATGACCGTCCGAGTCGTTGAGCACCACCACGGTGCGCTGCAGCAAGCCGGTGCGGCCGTGCGCCGCCAGCCACTCCATCGTCTGCGCCGCGGCACCGGCACCATCCGCCCAGGGCGAAGAGACCACGATCAACGCGTCGAGGTCGCTCAGCGCCTCCTGGGTCACAGGCGCGTCCATCGTCGAACCGCAGTCGATGATCGCGATCGTGAAGTGGCGGTCGAGCCGCGAGGTGGCCTCGCGATACAGCGCGGGGTCGAGCACCCGCCGAGGGCCGGCGGTCGGTTCTCCCGCCAGCACGTAGAGGCCCGCCGAGTTGCTGCCGACGCGGCTGCTCACGTCGGCGAACGAACGAAGGTTCTGGTCTGAGGCGATCTCCCAGTAGGAGCCGTTGGTGCGCTGGGTCGATCCTGCTGCCGAGCCGACCGAAGGCGGTGTCGGCGTCGATGGCGACCACGCGGTCCTGGCGGCGAAGCTCGGCGAAGATCGACCCGACGCTGGCGGCGACGGTCGTCTTGCCGACACCGCCCTTGCCCAGCACGCCGACCTTGTAGTTACCCCGCAGCGCCGACCCGATGGTGGCCTCGTAGGCGGAATCCTGCTTTTCGCCGGCCGACGGGCCGAGGTTGACCAGCCCGAACGTGGCCTTGAAGACCGCGCGCCGCCAGCCGTAACCGGGGCCCGGTGGGCGGGCCTGCTCACCGCGCGGGGTGAAGTCGATGTTGCTCCACGGAGTGCGCTCCGGCGGAGGGGGAGGCGCGGTGCGTTCCGATGCCGGGGGAGGTGGAGGGGGAGCAGACCACTGGGGCGGAGCCGGGCGGGGATCGCCGGTGTGCGGGCGGGGCGGCGGAGGTGGCCCGGACCGTTGCCGGTCGCCGGTGAGGAAGTCGTCCGGCTCGGTCATGATGCCCTCGGAATCATCACGTCGGGCCCGCCCAAGCTCATGGAAGCATCGTAGAGCTGCCAGCGCCGTGATCGGTGATCGCGCAGGTCACGAGCTTCCAGGGCAGCGTTGGCCCAAAAAATCTCGGCAACTTTTGCCCGCGGCGACCCGACCGGCTGCGGCAACGGTGATCCCACGTGGCCCAGGCCGGCGCAGCGGGCCGTTCAACCCTGCTGCCACGCCTTTTGGTGAGCTGGGTCACCACTGGGCGCCGGGTTTGTGAGCCAGCCGGGTTTTTGGGCTCCGCGGCGGGGGTAGTCACAGCAAACTGCCCGTCCGGAATGGGCGAAATGCGGCCGTCGGTCCCGCTCTGCGCAGCGGACTTCGCCGCACCGAATTGCCCTGCGGCACAGCGGGACCTGACCCACCCGGAGGTCGATGACGTCACAACCGCGCGGCGCCGGGCGCCGTCGGGTTATCATGGGCCAAGTTGGCATGTCAGGCGGGTTTTGTCATATCGTTTTACGACTTGTCGAGAACCGGTAACCGGGCCACCGTTCAGCGCCGTACGGATACTCCCCAGCCGGGATCGTCGTTATCCGGCGAGCAGCACATCGACAGGACCGAAGGGGCCCAGCCCGCAGCCTTCAGGGCGCGGCCTCCAACGGACAGCTTGGTGAGTGCTGCGACAGAATTCTGGTGAAGGAGCAGGTGCGAATGGCGCCCAACCGCGTCGGGCTCTACAACCCCGCATACGAGCACGACTCGTGCGGGGTGGCCATGGTCGTCGACATGCACGGCCGCCGCAGCCGCGACATCGTCGACAAGGCGATCACCGCGCTGGTCAACCTCGAGCACCGCGGTGCCCAGGGCGCCGAGCCGCACAGCGGTGACGGCGCCGGCATCCTGATCCAGATTCCCGACGACTTCTTCCGTCAGGTGGTCGACTTCGAGCTGCCCGAGGCGGGCAGCTACGCCACCGGCATCGCGTTCCTGCCGCAGTCGTCCAAAGACGCGGCAGCGGCCGTCGCCTCGGTCGAGAAGATCGTCGAGGCCGAGGGCCTGCAGGTACTGGGCTGGCGCAACGTTCCGACCGACGACTCCTCCCTGGGCGCACTGGCCCGCGACGCGATGCCCACGTTCCGGCAGATCTTCATCGCCGGCGCCGAGGGCATGCAGCTGGAGCGGCGCGCCTACGTCATCCGCAAGCGCGCCGAGCACGAGCTGGGCACCAAGGGTCCGGGCCAGGACGGCCCCGGACGTGAAACCGTCTACTTCCCAAGCCTTTCCGGCCAGACCTTCGTGTACAAGGGCATGCTGACCACGCCGCAGCTGAAGGCGTTCTACCTCGACCTGCAAGACCAGCGGCTGACCAGCGCCCTGGGCATCGTGCACTCGCGGTTCTCCACCAACACCTTCCCGTCGTGGCCGCTGGCGCACCCGTTCCGGCGCATCGCGCACAACGGTGAGATCAACACCGTCACCGGCAACGAGAACTGGATGCGCGCCCGCGAGGCGTTGATCGACACCGACGTCTTCAGTGTCCCGCGGACGACTGAAAATCCGGTCAAACTGTTCCCGATCTGCACGCCGGGCGCCTCGGACACCGCACGCTTCGACGAGGCGCTCGAGCTGCTGCATCTGGGCGGTCGCAGCCTCCCGCATGCGGTGCTGATGATGATCCCGGAAGCCTGGGAGCGCCATCCGTCGATGGACCCCGCGCGCCGGGCGTTCTACGAGTACCACGCGTCGCTGATGGAGCCGTGGGACGGCCCGGCGTCGATGACGTTCACCGACGGAACCGTCGTCGGCGCCGTGCTGGACCGTAACGGCCTGCGCCCGTCCCGCATCTGGGTGACCGAGGACGGCCTGGTCGTGATGGCCTCCGAGGCCGGCGTGCTGGACCTGGACCCGTCGAAGGTGGTGCGCCGGATGCGGCTGCAGCCCGGCCGGATGTTCCTGGTCAACATGACCGAGGGCCGCATCGTCTCCGACGAGGAGATCAAGGCCGAGCTGGCCGCCGAGCAGCCCTATCAGGAGTGGCTCGACAAGGGCCTGATCCCGCTGGCCGAGCTGCCGCAGGGCGACTACGAGCGGATGCTGGAGCACCGGGTTGTGTTGCGGCAGTTGGTATTCGGCTACACCTACGAAGAACTCAACATGCTGGTCGCGCCGATGGCGCGCACCGGCGCCGAGCCGATCGGCTCGATGGGAACCGATACGCCGGTCGCGGTGCTCTCCCAGCGGCCGCGGATGCTCTACGACTACTTCCAGCAGTTGTTCGCCCAGGTGACCAACCCGCCGCTGGACGCCATCCGCGAAGAGGTGGTGACCAGCGTGCAGGGCACGGTCGGGCCGGAGGGCGACCTGCTCAACCCGAACGCGGATTCCTGCCGCCAGATCATCCTGCCGCAGCCGATACTGCGTAACCACGAACTGGCCAAGCTGATCAACCTCGACCCCGACGTGGAAGTCAACGGTCGTCGGCATGGCTTGCGGTCCAAGGTGATTCGCTGTCTGTACCCGGTCGCCGAGAATGGCGCCGGGCTCAAGGCTGCCCTCGACGACGTGCGGCAGCAGACGTCGGCGGCAATCGCCGACGGGGCGCGGATCATCATTCTGTCCGACCGGGAGTCCGACGAGAAGCTGGCGCCGATCCCGTCGCTGCTGGCCGTCTCGGCAGTGCACCACCACCTGGTCCGGGAACGCAGCCGCACCAAGGTCGGCCTGGTCGTGGAGACCGGTGATGCCCGCGAAGTGCACCACATGGCCGCGTTGATCGGCTTCGGCGCGGCGGCGATCAACCCGTACATGGCGTTCGAGTCGATCGAGGTCATGCTCGACCGGGGTGACTTCAAAGACCTCGACCGCCAGACAGCGCTGAACAACTACATCAAGGCCGCCAGCAAGGGCGTGCTCAAAGTGATGTCCAAGATGGGCATCTCGACCCTGGCCTCCTACACCGGCGCGCAACTGTTCCAGGCCGTCGGTGTCGACGAGGACGTGCTCGGCGAATACTTCACCGGGCTGGCCTGTCCCACCGGCGGAGTCAACCTGGCCGACATCGCCGCCGACGTCGCGACCCGTCACTCGCTCGCCTTCCTGGACCGGCCCGACGAGCGCGCGCACCGCGAACTCGAGGTGGGCGGGGAGTACCAGTGGCGCCGCGAAGGCGAGTACCACCTGTTCAACCCGGACACCGTGTTCAAGCTGCAGCACTCCACCCGCACCGGCCAATACAAGATCTTCAAGGAGTACAGCGCCCTGGTCGACGACCAGAGCGAGCGGATGGCGTCACTGCGCGGCCTGCTGAAGTTCCGCGACGGGCTGCGCCCGCCGGTACCGCTCGACGAGGTGGAGCCGGCCAGCGAGATCGTCAAGCGCTTCTCGACCGGCGCGATGAGCTACGGCTCGATCTCCGCCGAGGCACACGAGACGCTGGCCATCGCGATGAACCGGCTCGGCGGCCGGTCGAACTCCGGTGAAGGCGGCGAGAGCGTCACCCGTTTCGATCGCGAAGCCAACGGCGACTGGCGCCGTAGCGCGGTCAAGCAGGTCGCATCGGCCCGCTTCGGGGTCACCTCGCACTACCTGAGCAACTGCTCCGACATCCAGATCAAGATGGCCCAGGGCGCCAAACCCGGTGAGGGTGGCCAGCTTCCGGCCAGCAAGGTCTACCCGTGGATCGCCGAGGTGCGGCACTCGACCCCCGGTGTGGGCCTGATCTCCCCGCCGCCGCACCACGACATCTACTCGATCGAGGATCTGGCCCAGCTGATCCACGACCTCAAGAACGCCAACCCGTCCGCCCGGATCCACGTGAAGCTGGTCTCGGAGAACGGTGTCGGCACCGTTGCGGCCGGTGTGTCCAAGGCGCACGCGGACGTGGTGTTGATCTCCGGTCACGACGGCGGCACCGGGGCCACCCCGCTGACGTCGATGAAGCACGCCGGCGCGCCGTGGGAACTCGGCCTGGCCGAGACTCAGCAGACGTTGCTGCTCAACGGATTACGCGACCGGATCGTCGTCCAGGTCGACGGCCAGCTCAAGACCGGGCGTGACGTGATGGTCGCCGCACTGCTCGGCGCCGAGGAATTCGGTTTCGCCACAGCGCCTTTGGTGGTATCCGGCTGCATCATGATGCGGGTGTGCCACCTGGACACCTGCCCGGTCGGGGTGGCCACCCAGAACCCGGTGCTGCGCGAGCGGTTCGCCGGCAAGCCTGAATTCGTGGAGAACTTCTTCCTGTTCATCGCCGAAGAGGTCCGCGAATACATGGCGCAGTTGGGCTTCCGCACCGTCAACGAGGCAGTCGGTCAGGTCGGCTCGCTGGACACCACGCTGGCCCGGGCGCACTGGAAGGCGCACAAGCTCGACCTGTCGCCGGTGCTGCACGAGCCGGATTCGGCCTTCATGAACCAGGACCTCTACAACAGCTCCAAGCAGGACCACGGCCTGGACAAGGCGCTGGACCAGCAGCTGATCGTGATGAGCCGCGAGGCGCTGGACTCTCAAGAAGCCGGTGAGCTTCACCACCACCATCGCCAACGTCAACCGCACCGTCGGCACCATGCTCGGCCACGAGGTGACGAAAGCCTATGGTGGCCAAGGCCTGCCGGACGGCACCATCGACATCACCTTCAACGGCTCGGCCGGCAACAGCTTCGGCGCGTTCCTGCCGAACGGCATCACGCTGCGGGTCTACGGCGACGCCAACGACTACGTCGGCAAGGGCCTCTCCGGCGGACGCGTCGTCGTTCGGCCGCCGGACAACGCGCCGCCGGACTACGTCGCCGAAGACAACATCATCGGCGGCAACGTCATTCTGTTCGGCGCCACCAGTGGTCAGGCGTTCCTGCGCGGCGCGGTCGGCGAGCGGTTCGCCGTGCGCAACTCCGGCGCACATGCGGTGGTCGAGGGCGTCGGCGATCACGGCTGCGAATACATGACCGGCGGCAAGGTGGCGATCCTGGGCAGCACCGGCCGCAACTTCGCGGCGGGCATGTCCGGCGGAATCGCCTACGTCTACGACCCCGAGGATGCGTTGGAAGCCAACCTGAACTCCGAGATGGTCGGCATCGAGGCCCTCGAAGAGGACGACCTCGAATGGCTGCAGGGAATGCTGCAGGCACACGTCGACGCCACCGACTCCGCTGTCGGACAGCGCATCCTGGCCGACTGGGACGCCGAGCAGCAACACTTCGCCAAGGTGATGCCGCGCGACTACAAGCGGGTGCTGGAGGCGATCGCCGAGGCTGAGCGCAACGGCACCGATCCCGACGAAGCGATCATGGCGGCGGCCAATGCCTGATCCCAGGGGTTTCCTGAAGTACACCCACCGCGAGACGCCCAAACGCCGGGCGGTGGACCTGCGCCTCAAAGACTGGAACGAGGTCTACGAAGACTTCCCGCACTCGTCTCTGCAGCACCAGGCGAGCCGCTGCATGGATTGTGGGATTCCGTTCTGCCACAACGGTTGTCCGCTGGGCAACCTGATTCCGGAATGGAACGACCTGGTCCGCACCGACCGGTGGCGCGAAGCCATCGAACGGCTGCACGCGACCAACAACTTCCCTGAGTTCACCGGCCGGCTCTGCCCGGCGCCGTGCGAGTCGTCCTGCGTGCTGGGCATCAACCAGGAAGCGGTGACGATCAAGCAGATCGAAGTCGAGATCATCGACAACGCTTTCGACGAAGGCTGGGTGGTCCCGCTGCCGCCCGACGAGCACACCGGCAAGAAGGTGGCCGTGGTGGGCTCCGGGCCGGCTGGTCTGGCCGCAGCGCAACAGCTGACCCGGGCCGGTCATGCGGTGACGGTGTTCGAGCGCGCCGACCGCATCGGCGGCCTGCTGCGCTACGGCATCCCCGAGTTCAAGATGGAAAAGCGCCACTTGGAGCGCCGGCTCGACCAGATGCGGGCCGAGGGAACCGAGTTCCGCGCCGGCGTCGACGTCGGCGTCGACATCACCCCCGAGGAGCTGAAGTCCGACTTCGACGCGGTGGTGCTGGCCGGCGGGGCAACCGCATGGCGTGACCTGCCGATCCCCGGGCGCGAGCTCGAGGGCATCTACCAGGCGATGGAATACCTGCCCTGGGGCAACCGATATGCAGCAGGTGACTTGGACGACTCAGTGCTCGGCGCCGATGGGCAGCCGCCGATCACCGCCAAGGACAAAAAGGTCGTCATCATCGGCGGCGGTGACACCGGCGCCGACTGCTTGGGCACCGCACACCGTCAGGGCGCGGCCAGCATCCACCAGTTCGAGATCATGCCGCGGCCACCGGAGACACGTGCGTCATCCACCCCGTGGCCGACCTACGCGATGATGTTCCGGGTGTCCTCGGCGCACGAAGAAGGCGGCGAGCGCATCTTCTCGGTCAACACCGAGGAATTCGTCGGCCGCGACGGGCACGTCACTGCGCTGAAGGTGCACGAGGTGACGATGCAGGACGGCAAGTTCGTCAAGACCGAGGGCAGCGACTTCGAACTCGAGGCCGACCTGGTTTTGCTGGCGATGGGTTTTGTCGGTCCGGAGCGCGAGGGCCTGCTGACCGACCTCGGTGTCGACCTCACCGATCGTGGGAACGTGTCACGCGCTACCAACTTCGAGACGTCGGTACCGGGTGTGTTCGTGGCGGGCGATGCAGGTCGGGGCCAGTCGCTGATCGTCTGGGCGATCGCCGAGGGCCGCGCCGCAGCTGCGGGGGTGGATCGTTTCCTGATGGGCGAAACCGCCCTGCCGGCCCCGATCGTCCCGACCGCCGCGCCGCAACGTTAGTCACATTCGTCACAGCAGAAACATTTGATAAACACTGCGGCGAGTCTTACACTGTTTGCCAGCCGAAGGCTGTCTAATTGCTCGATACGGGCGACGCGGGGTGTGACGTCCGGTTGAGCTGATCGACCGCAGGAGTAAGCGCTGTGTCTATGAACCCAGTGACCCGCTATCGGGTCGGACGTATGGCCTGGTCATTGTTCCGCCACCCAGTCAAGAGCCGTGAATTCCCGGCCAGGCTCGAGCGCCTGGTAACCGCCGACGACATGGTTCGCTTCGGCGTCTAACTGCCCTTCGGGCAGCCCGGCGATAACTGCGAACGTTTGCTCGCCGTTGTCGGCTCGTGACTTCTACGAGATGCGGTAGACACTCGCATCGTCGCCCGACTGCCGATTAGGTCGGCCCGGGCATTGAGCCGCGGAATTGGCCGACTCAATACCTTTACGCGTATCGCGCGGCGCTGCTACCTGCGTCGACGTCGGCGCGGGAGCAACAAGCGTCCAATCGGATTCCAACGGGGCGTTGTTAGCGTGCGCCGTCGACTGGCAACCGACTCAGGTTTGCTGGGCATCACGGCCGAGACCGCACAGGAAGGTGTTCATGACCACCACGCCCCCTCCAGGCAACTACCCGCCGCCGCCTCCGGGCAACTACCCGCCGCCATCCGGGTACCCGGCACCGCAGGGCGCCGGCCAGCCGGGCGCACCGCTGCCCACCGACGGCTACACGCCGTGGCTCACGCGGGTACTCGCAGCGCTCATCGATTACGCGCCCTACGCCGTTCTGCTAGGGATCGGTCTAGGCATCGAGGCTGCGACGCAGGAGACCGTCTGTCTCACAGATACTTCGGGGCTCAACATCGGTGACGTGTGTGCCACTGGAAACTCCACGCTCGGCGTGGCGGCGGTCCTCGTCTCTGCGCTGGCCGGACTCGCGTACGTGGTTTGGAATCTGGGCTACAAGCAGGGCACCACGGGCTCCAGCATCGGCAAGTCGATCATGAAATTCAAGGTCGTCAGCGAACAGACCGGTCAGCCGATCGGATTCGGCCCGTCGATCCTGCGCCAACTCGCCCACATCGTGGACGGGGTCATCTGCTACATCGGCTATTTGTTCCCGTTGTGGGACGCAAAGCGGCAGACGATTGCCGACAAGATCCTGTCCACCATCTGCCTACCCATCACCTGAGCCCGCGGACATGCTGCCCAACAGTCGCCGCGTCGCGATTGCGGGAGTGGCGGCGCTGATACTCGTCGGATGCTCCAGCCCGAAAGTCACGATCCGCCCGCCGACGTCGGACACGAAGACGTCCGCGGCCGCGGCTCAGTCGACCGAGGCTCAGGCGACCGAGGCCCCGGCACCGGCGGACGACGCGGGCGGCACACGATTGGACGGCGAAGGGTGCCTCGCGGTCACCCAGGCGAACTTGGATCTGTCGGCCGCGTCGAACACTCAGGATGCCCGCACCGCCGCGGACATCCTGGAAAAGTACGAGCCGTCGGAGTCGGCCAAGGACGCCATCGAACACTTCGTGCAGACCGGGGGCGCCCAGTTCGACGACCCGGACTACAAGAAGTCCAACGATGCCCTCGACAAATGGGTCCATCAGGTGTGCCCGAGGTGAGCTGGGCCATTGGCGGCTGACTGCGTGGCGTTCCAGTTCAGCTTCGATCGTTGGTATCGCTGGATGGCGGCGCCGCTGGGGCTGGGCCCCAAACGCGCCGTCATCCGGATGAGCGCCACCCACCTGCATATCAAGTTGGGCTGGTCCTTCGAGGCGGACATACCGTTGACGTCCATCGCCGAGATACGCCGTGGCCAGCGAGTCATCGATGGCTGGGGAGCGCGTGGGCGCCAAGGCATCTGGGTGGTGAACTGCTCGCAGAACGACATTGTGGAGCTCGCGATCGATCCGCCGGTCCAAGCTCGCGCGGCCCGGCGCCCAGTCGAGCTTCAGCTGCTACGAATCAGCGTGTCCGGGCCCGATTCGCTCATCGAAGCACTGCGTGCGCGCAAGGGACTCAGGTGATCAGCCCGGACTCCCGGATCGCCTCGGCCAGCGGTTCCAGGACGGCCGGGTCGTGCGGCGGCGGGATGTACACGATGCCCAGATCGAGGCCCTCGGCGGCCAGTCCGGCCGCATCTTCGATGACCTTCGCGTAGTCGAGGTCAGCCTCCAGGCGCAGGTGCGCCGACGTCATGATCTCCTTCGGGTCGCGCCCGATATCGGCGCAGTGCGACGCCAGCACCTCGCGTTTGTGTTTGAAGACATCCGGTGGTCCACCAACGAAGTTCCAATGCTGGGCGTACTTGGCGGTGATCCGCAGGGTGCGCTTTTCGCCACTACCGCCGATGCAGATCGGCGGATGCGGACGTTGTGGGCCTTTCGGCTCGTTGCGGGCGTCCTTGAACTGATAGAACTTCCCGTCGAAGTCGGTGGTCTCCTTGCTGAGCAGGCTGGTCAACACTTCGCAGGCCTCTTCGAACCGGTCGAAGCGCTCCTTGATGCTGCCCAACTCGATGCCGTACGCGCCGGACTCTTCCTCGTTCCAGCCGGCGCCGATGCCCAGTTCCAGTCGGCCGTTGGAGATGACGTCAAGGGCCGCAGCCATATTGGCCAGCACGGCGGGATGGCGGTAATGAATGCCGGTCACCAGGGTGCCGAGTCGCAGTCGAGTGGTCGCCTGGGCAAGCGCGGTCAGCGTGGTCCAGCCCTCTAGACATGGCCCGGTACTGTCGCTGAAGATCGGATAGAAGTGGTCGAAGGTCCAGCCGGACTCAAAGACGTCGATATCGTCGGCGGCTTGCCAGACTGCCAGCATCTGCGCCCAGGTGGTGTTTTGGGGTGAGGTTTTGAATGCAAATCGCATGAGCCCGACGGTAGTCCAGGTTCTGCAAGCATGGCGCGACGCCCGCGAGTACGCCGACCCCACGGTGGGTAAGGCGCTGTCCGTCGACGTCAAGATCACCCTGCTGTCCGCCGGTCTGATCTTTCTGCTCGCCTTGGTGCTCGGCGTCTGGAAGTACCGACAAGTGCTGATCTCCCCGGAACACCGCGCGCATCCCTATGTCGACATCGCCCACCGCGCGGCGCTGCTGTACTCCTTCGCCGCCCTGCTGGTCGCGGTGTTCGTTCAGCTGAGCGCCTGGCCGGTGTGGGTGAACCTGACCGCGGCGATGGTGCTGGTGTTCTTCTTCGTGTTCGCGATCCTCAGCTACATCGCTCATGGTCTGAAGCAGGACACCGACAACCAGTTCGCCAACCCCGACCGGGCACTGCGGATGGGCATGATCGCGCTCGTCGTCGGCGAGGTCGGCGGCTTCGGGGTGCTGCTGGCCGGATTCATCGCCGGGCAGTTCTAGCCGGCGGGGCACACTGGAGTGATGGACCCGGTGGCCGCTCTGCGACAGATCGCCTACTTCAAAGACCGCGCGCGGGAGGATTCCCGGCGGGTGATGGCGTACCGCAACGCCGCCGACATCGTCGAGCGTCTCGACGACACCGAGCGCGAGCGGCACGGCCAGGCCAACAGTTGGCAGTCGCTGCCGGGCATCGGCCCGAAAACCGCCAAGGTGATCGCCCAGGCCTGGTCCGGCCGCGAGCCGGACGCGCTGGCCGAATTGCGTTCGACGGCAACCGATCTCGGCGGGGGCGAGATACGCGCGGCACTGCGCGGCGACCTGCATCTGCATTCGAACTGGTCAGACGGTTCGGCGGACATCGTAGAGATGATGGCGACGGCAGTGGCGCTGGGTCACGAGTACTGCGCGCTGACCGATCATTCGCCGCGCCTGACGATCGCCAACGGACTCTCCCCGGAGCGTCTGCGCAAGCAACTCGACGTCATCGACGGGTTACGAGATCGGTTCTCGCCCATGCGTATTCTGACCGGCATCGAGGTCGACATCCTCGACGACGGCAGTCTCGACCAGGAACCGGAGTTGTTGGAGCGTCTCGACGTCGTGGTGGCCAGCGTGCACTCCAAGCTGTCGATGGATTCCGCCGCGATGACCCGCCGGATGGTTAGCGCCGTCAGCAACCCGCACGCCGATGTGCTCGGGCACTGCACCGGGCGGCTGGTCGCCGGAAATCGCGGCATCCGCAAGGAGTCGACGTTCGACGCCGAAGCGGTGTTCACCGCGTGCCTCGAGAACGGCACCGCTGTTGAGATCAATTCGCGGCCCGAGCGCCGCGATCCGCCGACTCGGCTGCTGAACCTGGCGCTGGAGATCGGCTGCGACTTCACTATCGACACCGACGCGCATGCGCCGGGCCAATTGGATTTCCTCGGCTATGGGGCTCAGCGCGCACTGGACGCCGGTGTCCCCGTCGAGCGCATCGTCAACACCTGGCCGGTGGACAAGCTGTTGGCTCGAACCCACCAGACGTGACGTCGCTCGGCGCTGAGGCGCGTCAGTCCGGCAAATGCGGCATCTCCAGGCCGGCATCGCGGCCGACGAGCACGCCGCGGGTCAACGCTGACCTGCCGTAGCGACGACGCACGCTGTCGACCGCCGCATCGACGGCCTCGACGTCCGTGGGCTGCCGCCCCGATGTCGTGAAGGGAAGCGCCAACTGCTCGGCGCCGTCGCGGTCGATCCCGGAGACCGCGAATCCCACCAGCGTCAGCCCCCGTTCGGCGATCAGCGGCGCAGCGGCCGCGACCAGCTGGCGGGCCGTGCCGAGCAAGGCCTGCGTCGAGCAGGTCGCCCACGGCAGGGTGTGCGAGCGGGTGGCCCGGCCAAAGTCGTTGAACCGCAACCGCAATGTGACGGTCCGCCCGGTCCGCTCGGCCGTGCGCATCCGGCTCGAGATCCGATCGATCAAGCCGATCACCACCGCGTCGATCTCGGCGGCCGACATGCTGTTGCCGGCGCGACCCAGTGCCCGCTGCGCCCCCACCGACCGCCGGCGAACCCCCGTCGTCACCCGACGGCGATCGATGTTGCGCGACAGCGCGTACAGCTGCCGGCCCATCGCGCCGCCGACCATCGACGCCAGCATGGACTCGCTGAGCTCGGCCACCTCGGCGACCGTCTCGATGCCGTGCACCTGCAGCTTGTCGGCCGTCACCGCTCCGACACCCCACAATCGCCGCACCGGCAGCGGATGTAGGAAGGCGAGCTCACGCCCGGGCGGAACCATCAGCAGACCGTCCGGTTTGGCCTCTTGGCTGGCCACCTTCGCGAGGAATTTGGTGCGCGCGATGCCCACGGTGATCGGCAGCCCGACCCGGTCGCGGACCTCGTCGCGCAGCTGGGCCCCGATCTGCACCGGCGTCCCCGAGACCCGCCTCAGTCCGCCGACATCCAGGAACGCCTCGTCCACCGAGATGGCCTCGACCAGCGGGGACGTGTCGTGGAAAACCTGGAACACCGCGTCGCTGGCCCGGCTGTAGGCCGACATCCTCGGCGGAACCACCACCGCCTGGGGGCACAGCCGCCGGGCCTGGGCGCCGCCCATCGCGGTCCGCACCCCGTAAGCCTTGGCCTCGTAGCTGGCCGCCAGCACCACGCCGCCGCCGACGATCACCGGCCGGCCGCGCAGCCCCGGGTCGTCGCGTTGCTCGACGGACGCATAGAACGAGTCGAGGTCCGCGTGCAGGATGGTGGCGTCACCGCCAGAGACACGCACGAACATATGTTCGCATCAACCGGTGACACTCAGGCCGGGTTTAGGCCCGTTCCCCGTAGATGCTGCTCACCCAGATGTGCACCAGCGTCTCGAGGAGGCGCTCCTTGGGAACCGATGGGCTGTCGCCGGCGAATGAGCTGAGCATCATCTTCTCGTTGAGCAGATTCAGCGCCGCCGAGAGTTCGTCGGCCGGCAACGTGACCGGCGCCGCGCCGCGGGCCCGCTCGGCCTCGATCACCACGGCGATGTGGCCGACCCATTTCTCCATGAACCGCGACCAGAGTTTGCGGATGTCGGAGTTGGTGCGCGCGGAGTCGGCGGCCAGCGAGACGGAGCGGTGCGATCCGAACGTCTCGACGAAGACGTTGATACCGATGCGCCACAACGCTTTCAAGTCAGCCGGAGGGTTTGCGACCAGACTCTCCAGCGCGGAGTCTGCCTCGACGATCACCCGCTCGAACAGCGTCAGCAGCACCGCGTCTTTCGACGGGTAGTAGAAGTAGAACGTCGGGCGGGAGATCCCGGCCCCTTTGGCCAGATCATCGACCGAGATGTCGGCAAGCGGGCGGTGTTCGAGCAGCTGTTCGGCGGTGGTCAGAATGGCGAACTCGCGGTCATCTCCCGACGGGCGCGCCGAGCGCCGCCCCCGAGAGGTGCGGTTGGAGCTGACGGTCGCCACCCGCGTTACTTTACATGGTGTTGAGAGACTCGACAGGGTGTTGACTCAATCAACACGGCGTTGATAGCGTGTCCGCCATGACAGAACATCTCGACGTAGTGATTGTCGGCGCCGGTATCTCCGGTATCAGCGCGGCCTGGCATCTGCAGGACCGCTGCCCGTCCAAGAGCTACGCGGTGCTCGAGCGCCGCGACGACCTCGGCGGTACCTGGGACCTGTTCAAATATCCCGGGATTCGGTCCGACTCGGACATGTTCACCTTGGGATTCCGGTTCAAGCCGTGGGAATCGTCGACGTCCATCGCCGACGGCGCCTCGATCAAGGCCTACATCAGGGAAGCCGCGACCGAGAACGGCATCGACAAGAACATCCGCTACCGCCAGAAGGTGCTCGCCGCCGATTGGTCGGACGCCGATAACCGCTGGACGCTGACCATCGACAACGACGGCCAGCAGCAAGAGCTCACTTGTTCGTTCCTGTTCGCCTGCAGTGGTTACTACAACTACGACGAGGGTTACCTGCCGAAGTTCGAGGGCTACGACGACTTCGAGGGCACCACCATCCATCCGCAGCATTGGCCGGAGGATCTGGACTACGCCGGCAAGAAGATCGTGGTGATCGGCTCGGGCGCCACCTCGATCACGCTGATTCCCTCGCTGGTGAAGTCGGGCGCCGGCCACGTGACGATGCTGCAGCGCACACCGTCCTACATCGGATCGCTGCCGCTGAGCGACCCGTTCGCCGAGCAGGCCAACAAGTGGCTACCGACCAAAGCCGCGCATGCCGCGAACCGGTGGAAGTGGATCGCGTTCAGCACCTTCCAGTACCAGTTCTCCCGGAAGTTCCCGCGCCAGATGCGCAAGACCTTGTTGACCATGGCCAAGCGGCGGCTGCCGAAGGGCTACGACGTCGAGAAGCACTTCGGCCCGAGCTACAACCCGTGGGACCAGCGACTGTGCCTGGCACCCAACGGCGACCTGTTCAAGACCATCCGCAAGGGCCAGGCCGACGTCGTCACCGACACCATCGACCGCTTCACCAAGACCGGCATCAAGCTCGGCTCTGGAGCGGAGCTGGACGCGGACATCATCATCACCGCAACGGGTTTGAACCTGCAGTTGTTCGGTGGCGCCGCCATCCGGCGCAACGGATCACCGGTCGAACTCAACGACACGATGGCCTTCAAAGGCATGATGCTGACCGGGATGCCGAACATGGCATTCACCATCGGCTACACCAACGCGTCGTGGACGCTGAAAGCCGACCTGGTGTCCGAGTTCGTCTGCCGCGTCATCAATTACATGGACGAGAATCACTACGACACCGTGGTGCCGCAGCACCCGGGCAACTCGGTCGACGAGCGTCCGCTGATGGACTTCACGCCCGGCTACGTGCTGCGTGCCTTGGATTATCTGCCGAAGGCCGGGTCGGTCTCGCCGTGGAAGCTCAAGCAGAAC
Organism: uncultured Actinomycetota bacterium; assembly: GCA_963750885.1. Taxonomy (GTDB): domain Bacteria; phylum Actinomycetota; class Actinomycetes; order Mycobacteriales; family Mycobacteriaceae; genus Mycobacterium. The sequence continues at coordinate 509,641 of CAVVSN010000022.1, read as the reverse complement.
TACTTTGTGGACCTGCAGCTGATCCGGCGCGGCAAGGTCGACGACGAAGCTCTGCAGTTCGCCAAAAAGCCTGCTGCCCTGGCAGTTTAGTTCAGAGACCTACGCGCTCGATTCAGCCGCGGCGACGATGACGATCCCGTCATCGTCGCTGTAGGCGATGTCGCCTGGGATGAATTCCACTCCGCCGAGGTCGACCGTGACGTCGCGCTTGCCGGACCCGGTCTTGCTGCTCTTGCGCGGGTTGGTGCCCAGCGCCTTGATGCCGAGTTCGATGTCCCGCAGGGCAGCGGAGTCGCGCACCGCGCCGTTGACGATCACCCCGGCCCAGCCGTTGGTGCGCGCCAGGTCGGCGATCAGGTCGCCGACCAGCGCGGTGTGTAGTGAGCCGCCGCCATCGATCACCAGCACGCCGCCATCGCCGGGCTCCGAGAGCACCGACTTCAGCAGCGCGTTGTCCTGGTGGCAGCGCACGGTGCTGATCGGGCCGGCGAATTCGGTGTGCGCGCCGAACTGGCGGAACTGGATGTCGCAGCTGCGGACCTCGGGCCCGATGTCGTCGACGAGGTCGGCTGTCGGCCGGAATATCAGGGTCACCGGGCCATGTTAATCATCACCACTCGTCCTGCTGCCGGATGCGCCGCACCAGCAGCACTGCCAGCACGCTGATCGCAATGGCCACCACGAACGGCACCGGGGACCGACCGGCTGACGCCGGGGCGGGCTGAGTGGGCAGCGGGTTGCGGGCCGCCTCCACGGTCGACTTCGCATGTGCCGCAGCATCTTTGGCGGCCGCAGCGAGGTGCCCGTTGGACTCCGGTGCTGGGGGGACGACCTTCTTGGCGGCTGCCTTTTTTGCCGGTGCCTTCTTCGCCGCGGGGGCCTTCTTGGCGGGCGTCTGCTTGGCGGGCGGCTTTTTCGACACCGCCTTCTTGGCTGCCTGCTTTTTCGCGGCCTTTGCGGGCGCGGCTTTCTTCGCCGCCTTCGCGGGCGCGGGAGCCTTCTTCGCCGGCCGTGCGGTCATGCAGCTTGATCGCGCAGGCGCTCGGCAGGCGGCTCGTGCGGTGGTGGCCCGGTCAAGGGCGGTTCAGTCAGAGGTGGTTCGGGCGCGGGGTCGGGCGTTTCGTGCGGTCGGTCCTGCGGATGTGCCATCCGGCTGCTCCTTTGCCGTATCTCGTCGCGCGTACCCCGGCGCGGTGGAGTCGAATCCATCTTGCCAGGGCCGGGGTGGTGGGCTGGCGGTCGTCGGTTTCGGCCGGTCAGTGTTTGTTTCGCATCGACCACAGGGCCCCGCCGCCGACAAGAATGACGGTGCCCAGAACGAATGGCCAGATCGGCAGTTCGTCGGCCGGGTCCTGGGGAGCCTGTGCCGCGGGGCCGGGTGTTCCCTTGCCCTGTGCTGTCAGCCGAAACGACCACGACCCGGCCACCACGTGCCCGTCCGCGGACGTCACCCGGTAGTTGACCGTGTAGTCACCGACCGGGCCCAACGGACGCACGCCGACGCTGACCACCGTGCCGTGCACGCGCGGCCCGTCGGCCGACCAAAGATTGCCGTCCGGGCCGACCACCGTCATCGCCGCGAACGTGGTCTGCAGGTCCTCGTTGAAAGTAGCGCTGACCTGGACCGGACCGGTACTGACTGCGGCGTGGTCCGCCGGATCGGCGGCCACCCGGGCCGCATGCGCGCTGGCCGCACCGGCCGTCAGCGTCGTCACGAACGCGCCCGCTGCCAGCAGCAACGCCGCGATACAGAGGCGCGCCCGACGGGTCATGGTCGCCGCACGATCAACGCGAGACCAACGCCGAGCGCGCCGACCAACAGTGCGGCGCCGGCCAGGATTCGGCTGGTGTTGTCCACCACCTTGTGCGGCTGCAGTGCAGCCGGGGTGGGGGTGGGCGCGGCCGAGGCGGTCGGCGCCGGGTGATGGGCGGCCTTTGGGGTGGAGCCTGCGGTCAGGACCAGCGTCGGCGCGGGGTGCTCCGGCTCGGGGCTCCCGGGCACGATCGGCTGATCCCACTTCACCACCACGCCGTCGGCGTAGGTCTGAGTCGCCGGAAAGCTGACCGAGTCGGCGTCGGGAAGCTTCACCGCGATCCGGAACACATCGAACTGGTCGACCGGAATTCCGCCGTTGGGCGCAGCGGTCCATGTCACCGACCGGACCTTGTCGCCGTCGCGGTCGATCTTGGCGGCCCAGCCGGGTTTGCTTTCGGTTCGCACCGCTGAGGCATTGGGCAGATCGAGGGTCAGCACAGTGGTGTCCGCGCCCGTTGTGGACTCGTTGGGCACTTGGAAGCTGACCGTCGCGTAGCCGCCGCGGGTGGCGTCGTCACTGCTGGCCTGAACGTGCGCCGACGCCGTGCTGATCGCGGCGAGGGGTCCGAGGTAGAGCATCGCCGCGGCAGCCGTTCCGATCAGGCTGCGGCGAATGATCCTGTGCGGAGAGGGCATCGGGGTAGCAGTTCCTGTCTGGAAAGGGCCGGGAGTCAGGTCAATCCGAGCCGAGCCATCAGGTCGGCGTCGATCTCGTCGAGTTGGCTGGAGATCGCGGCGTGCGCGCCGCGACGTCGCGCGGAGGGCATGTTCTCCGCGGCGGTGACGGCGGCCGCGAGGTCTGCGAGCCGTGCGGAGATGGCCGCGACGAACTGCTTGGTCTCGGCGTCCTTGGGCTTGTTTTCCTGCACGGTCCGCAGCGACCGTTCTGCGCCGGCGACGCGCGCCGACAATCGGCCGCCGCTGCCGGAGAACTTTCCGATCTGGGCCAGGGGCACCCCGAGCTGGTCGGCGCGTCGCTGATCGATCAGCCCACGCGCCGCGATCGCGACGCGGTAGGCCACCGGCACGATGATCGGAGCGAGCAGCCGAGACACCGTCAGCAGCCGGCGAATCCGGGTCGGCGACAGCAGCGCGCCCTCGCGCACGGCCTTCAGGTTGGCTTCGGCGACCTTCAGTGCGGTCTGGTCGGTGTTGCGCTGCACCTTCAGCTTCTCGCGGAGCGCCTTGGTCTCGGCCCGATGTTCGGCCTTGAAACGGCGAACCTCATTCTTCGCCGACAGCTTGGCCTCGAGCTTGGCCTTGGCCTTGATCGCGCGAGCTTCGGCTCGACGGGTCGCGCGGGGTTTTCGCTTGCCGAACAGGCCCATTCGCGCACTACCTCCCCGGACTGTCGCGGTGCCTGTGCGGCACCGATGGGAAAACCCTAACCGTGGCGGTCAGGCCGATCGCCGTCAGGCGTCCAGGTGTTCCTTACGGCGAAGCTCGTCGACGCGGTGGACGACGTCCTCCCTCGCTTCTTGAGACAGCTCACTGGCGCCCATCGCTATGCGGCGAACCCCTTCGTCGCGCATGACGAGCAGCCACGACAGCTCCTTCTCGAGCTTCTCGTAGTACTCGTCGTCGGTGAAGTAGGCGGGTTTGATCCGGAAGAAGTTGGCCAGCGCCGCCATGGTGGTGGACGACGGGTTGGTGCGGTTGCCAGAACGTAGCTGCGATAAATACGGAGCCGACATCGTCACTCCCTCCGACTTGAGTGCCGCGATGACCTCGGCCGAGGTATGCGGACCCCGTCCCGGCGGGTAAACCGAGTCGAACAGGCGGTTCAAGCGGGCGGAAAACGTCGTGCTCATCGATATGACCTCCACCAGGTTGGTAGATCTTAAGACTGCTTCAAAGTATTTGCTGACTATCGTAGCCAGAGTTAACGCCGCAACCAAGTACAAAACCTGGAGATAATTGACGCTGGCGGTATTTCTGCGCCGGTGCGCGGCAACTGCGCTGCGCTCAAGGCTTTGTCCAGCGTATACACATGATATTTTAAGGAAATTGTGTGAAGTTTCATCGCTTTGGGGACTATTGGCTTGTGCACCACCGCGAACCGTAGCGTCCGTGGCTATTTGCCTGATGGCTGGTCGCAGTACAAACCGAATTTGCTGAAGAGCGCCATAGAGTCGGCTGCCAGCCCGTTTTCGCGCGAAATCGCGAACTGGCTATCAGGCACCTGCTGGACCGGGCGTCCGGAACGCCGGTCGATGCGCTCGGAGGTTCAGAAGTCTCGGCCGGAGCAGGCGTCTCGAGGCCTCCGGCGGTCGGAATGCCTACGCGGCAAGCAGCATCGCCAAGATTGCTGTGTCGGGATGACTGATCGGGTCGACGCCAACTCGGCTGACCATCGACGTGATCGTGCCGTCGGCTTCAGCCTCGACCCATGCTGCCCGGTGCTCGAGCCCCAGATACGGCAGGCCAGGCAGCAATACGCAGCCCGATGCCGCGCCATTGCACTCCGGCAGCGACGGTGTCGTCTCCGACGGCGGATGCAGCATCAACAGTGCCGGTGGCTGGTGGTCGGCGAAATAGCCTGGCGTAACTGCGGATTCGCCGACCACCGGACCTTCGGCCAGCACCAGGCCGACCGTGCCGGGCGCAGGGGTGTCGGGCAACTCCTCGCGAACACCGAAGACCGTTGTGGTACTGAGCAATCCGGGAAGCGATGCCACCCGGACCGCGACCATCAGCAGTTGCGCCCACTCTTTGGTCGAGTCGGGCCATCGACCGGAAATCACGAAGCCCTTCAGCGCACCACGAGAATGGAACGGGGCCACCTCGATGGCCCGGCCTGAACCAGTTTCCATTTCGCCCTCCGCCACACTCGATTCGGGTATCAGCGATACGCCGGTGGGTCGATCCGCTCAGCATGCGGCAGGCCGGCAGTGCCCGCAAGCGGACACGGCAGATGACGAGCGATGAAGTCGAAAAGAAACACGGCCGAAATAGCATTCGGGGCGCCACGCGAGATGCGCGACGCCCCGAACGGCCAGATCAGGTCAGCTGGAAATCAGGCCGAGATCAAACCCTTCGCCTGCGAGGTCGCCGCCGTGTAACGGGACTGCACCTCTGCCCAGTTGATGACGTTCCAGAACGCCTTGGTGTAGTCGGCTTTGACGTTCTTGTAATCCAGGTAGAAGGCGTGCTCCCACATGTCGAGCAACAGGATCGGGACGACCCCGAGCGGGAAGTTCGTCTGGTGGTCGTACACCTGGAACGTCAGCAGTCGGTCGCCGAGGCTGTCGTAGGCCAGCACCGCCCAGCCGGAACCCTGAATACCGTTGGCGACGGCGCTGAACTGCGCGCGGAACTTGTCGAAAGATCCGAAGGCGTCGTCGATGGCGGCAGCGAGATCACCGGTCGGCTTGTCACCGCCGTTGGGGGACAAGATCTTCCACCACACGACGTGGTTGACGTGGCCGGCCAGGTTGAATGCCAGGTTCTTCTCGTTCAGCAGGATCGACGAGTGGTCGTCCTTGCTGCGTGCCTCTTCCAATTTCGCAACCGCGTCGTTGGCGCCCTTGACGTAGGTGGCGTGGTGCTTGTCGTGGTGAAGCTCGTTGATCGCACCCGAGATATGGGGTTCCAGCGCTCCGTAGTCCCAGTCCAAATCGGGCAAGGTGTAATCAGACACGAAGTTCCTTCCTGATGATGATCGTTTCCGATCTACTCTTACGCTCCACTCGCAGGCTGTTAGCGACGCGGGTCTATCGGAAGTAACCCTGCTCCATCACCAAGCGCGCCGCAAGAGCGAGTGCGTGGGGCGGGTACCCGCAAGCGTGACTTCAGAACCAAACGATGACGGCGAGGATCGCGAGCAAAACCAGGGCGATGAGTCCGGCGCGCAGGCCGGCAAGCAAGTAGGAGCGATTGCACGTCGCCGACGTCGTGTACCAGTGCGTCGACGATCGCGCCGACTGCGGTCCTAACGGCTGCATCGTCATCGGGCGGCTCCGCCTTGCTTGTCCAATTACTCCCCCAGTGAGATGAGTCACAAATCAACTCGCTGATCGCGATCATAACCTCTTCTGTACCGCCTGAGAAATTGAGCCCAGGTCGGCGCGTTGACCAGCGCATTGTTGCTGGAGATATTGTTTTTCGCGTGCCGAACAAGGGCGGAAGGTACGCGGCGGCGCGGCAACGACACGCGTGCGTTCACTGTGACATCTCCCATACGGCGACGTGGACGGGCACCGTGAGCCCGGCTAAGAATTCGCTGAGCGCCGCAACGGACTGTCGATCACGAACTGATTACGGTCGCTGGTTATCCACAGCCGAACGGACGACTAGGCCACGAGCACGTGCGGCGATGCGTCACCAGCGTTCACGTCGCCCTGTGGATAAACCTGTGGAAACTGTGGATACCCGGTTTTAGCTGGCCCCAGAGCGGCGCACCGTTTCAGTGCGCGTGCCAAGATCGACACCGTGAGTTCAGAACCGTTGATCGGGCAAACCACCGTTACCGACCTGCCCGCCGAATTCGGACCGTCGGCAGTGTTGCTGGATGTGCGTGAGGACGACGAATGGCAGCGCGGCCACGCCGCCGCCGCGCAGCACATCCCGATGGGTGAGGTGCCGGGCCGCCTGGACGAAATCGACCGGTCGGCGACGCTGTACGTCATCTGCAAGGCAGGCGGCCGTTCGGCGAAGGTGGCCCAGTTCCTGGCGCGCGACGGGTTCGAACCCATCAACGTCGACGGCGGCATGTTGGCCTGGGCGGAAGCCGGACGCCCGGTGGTCGCCGGCGACGGTAGCCCCGGAAGCATCTGACCGGTCGAAGTCCTCAATCCCGCTAGGCTTGTCTGATGATCCGCGCCGGTGCCCAAGAACGGCGCATGAGCCGCGCCAAAGAGGAGGAGCGGCGCCAATGATCCGCGCCATCGACGATGCAGAGCGCAGCGATGAGGAGGAGCGGCGCCGATGATCCGCGCCATCGACGATGCAGAGCGCAGCGATGAGGAGGAGCGGCGCCAATGATTCAAGTGTGCTCCCAATGCGGCACACGCTGGAATGTCCGCGACAAGCAGCGTTCCTGGTGCCCGCGTTGCAACGGCACGTTGTTGGCTCCGACGGCAACCGAGGCGTCCCCAGCGACAAGTCCCAATGCCGGCTGGAACGCCGGCCCGCGCAACGCGCCGCGGCTGCCGCCGGGCTACCGATGGATCGCCGTCCGGCCCGGCCCGCCCCCACCACCGCGTCGTCGCCGCCGCCCACTCGGGCCGACCCCGCGGTATCCGGTGATCCCGCGTTGGGGCCTGCAGGACCGGATCGACCAGGACGGCGGGCCCGGACGTGACTCACGTCAGGCGCCGCCCGCCGATCGGGTGCGGACCTCGTTCTTCGTGTCGGCGGTGGCGCTGGGTGCGGCGGCGCTGGTGCACCTGCTGCGATACCTACTGCTGGTGATCAACCGCAACACCCTGCTGAACTGGCTGGTGGCCGATGCGGCGGCGCTGCTCAGCGTGTTGGCGAGCCTGGCCGCGATTGCGGCGACGATAACCACGGCGTACCTGTTGACCCGGTGGTTGATCGCCCGCCGCGCCGCGGCATTCGAACATGCCGGGCGATCGGATTCCCGAACTCGGCGGGCGTTGTGGATCGGCACGTTGCTGCCGCCGTCGGCCGCGCTGGCGCTGGCCATCGCCTTTGCCGTGGTCGCGGCGACGACCGAGCACTCGGCTAGCTGGTCCTTGATGGCGGCATGCGTGACGTTCAGCTGTCTGCCGCTGCTGGGGTCGGTCTGGGCGCTGGTCTACGTGATCGAGCTGGCCCGGACCGAAGACCACTACGGCCAACTGCGGCCGGTCATCTGGGGCTGGTGGCTGATGTGGTTGATCAGCAGCTTGACCTCGGTATTCGCGTCGATCACCAGTGGTGCACCGGACGTCCAGGGCATCGCCAACAACACAGTGGCGATGATCGTCGCCTACCTGGTCGCGCTGGCCTCGGTGTTGGCGACGGCGAAGCTCTTCGAAGGATTCGAGCGCAAACCCGTCGAGCGGCCCGCCCACCGCTGGGTCATCGTCGGTAACGACGACAGCGGTCCAGTCCTTACGACGGAATCTGCTGCAGCGGTTGAGTTGCCGGGTGAAGTACCGGCAGCATAGGGACATGTCGCACGCCGAGGAAGTGGTCTCTCGGCATCCGTTCGTAGTGGCCCACCGCGGGGCCTCGGCGTCCCGCCCGGAACACACCCTGGCCGCCTACGATCTGGCGCTGCGCGAAGGCGCTGACGGCGTGGAATGCGACGTCCGCCTCACCCGCGATGGGCACCTGGTCTGCGTGCACGATCGCAAACTCGACCGGACGTCCACCGGCGCCGGCCTGGTCAGCATGATGACGCTGGCTCAGCTTCGCGAGTTGGAATTCGGTTCCTGGCATGGCAGTTGGCGTCCCGACGGCACCCACGGCGACACCGGTCTACTGACCCTGGACGCGCTGATCTCGCTGGTGCTGGACTGGAAGCGGCCGGTGAAGATCTTCATCGAGACCAAGCACCCGGTCCGCTACGGCGCGCTCGTCGAAAGCAAGGTGCTCGCGCTGCTGCACCGCTTCGGCATTGCCTCGCCGGCGTCCGCCGACCGATCTCGTGTAGTGGTGATGTCGTTCTCCGCGGCGGCGCTGTGGCGCGTTCGGCGGGCCGCACCGCTGCTGCCGACGGTGCTGCTCGGCCGCAACCATCGATACTTGGCCAGCAGAGCGGCCAGCACGATTGGGGCCACCGCCGTCGGCCCGTCGATTGCCACTCTGCGCGAACACCCCGAGCTCGTCGACCAGGCGGCCGCGCAGGGCCGGGCGCTGTACTGCTGGACACCCGACGACTACGACGACGTCCGCTTCTGCCGAGATGTGGGAGTGGCGTGGCTGGCCACCAACTACCCCGGCCGCGTCAAGGCCTGGCTGGAAGACGGCCTGACCGGCGCCGACCCCCACTAGCGCGCGTCAGCCTCAGAGCCGGCCCCCGGCGGCAGCGGGCGCCTCGCCCGAGTTGCGCCGCGAATCGATTTCGCGGGCGACGAAGTTCTCCAGGTCGAACATGTTCGCCCCGGCGCGATCGGCGACCCGCACCAGCGAGGTCATCAGCGCCATCTCCTCGACCTGTTCCTTGAGGAACCACTGCATGAACTGCTCGCCGAGGTAGTCACCCTCGTCGCGGGCAACCGCGGTGAGCCGGCTGACCTGCTCGGTGACCACCCGCTCCTGATCCAGCGCCAAGGCCAACGCTTCGCGCGGAGTCTCGAACGCATTGCGTACTCCGTCGACACCCGGGATCTCTACTCGCACATCGCGATCGAGTAGATACTGCACCACCATCATGGCGTGGTTACGCTCCTCGACGGCTTGGGCGTAGAAGTGCCCGGCGAGTTGACGAAGCTCGGCGCCGTCGAAATAAACAGCCATTGCGTTGTATTGCTGGGAATTGGTGAATTCGTGGCGGACCTGTTCTTGCAATAGCGCGTGAAATTTCGTTTTGGTGGTGTCGTGATCGCTCATGACGGCCAACGTAGCGTGACCGAAAAGCCTTGTCACCCAAGGCGATACTTACTGAGGCCAGCTTCCCCTAAGTAAACAAAGGCTATATTCACCACCTGCCGGCCGCCATTTTCGGCTTCCGGAATGAGCGCGGTGATCGGCTCAGGGCTGTTCGCCGAGCAGAGTCGCCGGCACCGGCTGGTCGGCGGATAGAGCGTCGAACAGCGCGGCGGCTTTCTCGTGATCCCACACCACCACCGAACCGGAGCTGGTGCTGCTGAATTCGCCGATCGGCACGGTCAACTCGATGGTCGAGCCCTGCAGCGACCAGGCCAGCCGGGCCAGGTCCCAGACGTGATCGCCGTGATCGACGGTCAGTGCACCGACCGCGGCGTGCGGCACCGAGTACCAGCGCCAGGGGTTGAGCCAGACGACCGGGCTCACTGCCCGATGCAGCAGCGACGACATGAACTGCCGCTGGTCGATCATCCGATCCAGGTCGGCCCGCGGGGTGGCCCGGCTGCGGACGTAGCCGAGCGCATCGCGGCCATCCAATTGCTGGCATCCGGCGGGCAGATTGACGCCTGCCAACGGGTCGTCGATCGGGGACTTCGGGCACACCGTCACGCCGCCCAGTCCGTCGACCAGGCCGGCAAAGCCGCTGAAGCCGATCTCGGCGTAGTGGTCGACCCGAAGGCCGGTCGCTTGCTCCACCGTCTCGGCCAGCAGCCGGGCGCCCCCCATCGCGAACGCCGCGTTGATCTTGTCGCGGCCGTAGCCGGGGATCGGCACGTAGGAGTCGCGGGGAATGGACACCATCGTCGTCGGGCCGCTCGATCCGAACGCGGGCATGTGCACCACCAGAATGGTGTCGGTCCGGCCGTTGCCGGTGTCGCCGCCGGTGGCCAGTGCTTCCTGCTGTTCAGTGGTCAGGCCCTGGCGGCTGTCGGAGCCAACCAGCAACCAGGTGCTGCCGGGTCCGGATGCCGGCCGGTCCGGGTAATCCGTGAGGACTGTCTGGCGGTGCAGCGCCGTCTCCAGCCATAGCGCGCCACCGAGTATCGCGGCGCAGCCCAGCAGCGCGGCGATCACCAGGCTCAGCGAAATGACCTGCAGTCGAGCTCTTTTACGGCGCGGCGACTTGAGCGCACGGGCGCCCCGACGGTTGGGTGCCACCGGCCGCGGCGGTGGTGTGCCCGGCGGTGGTGGCCGGCGGCGGCGGATGTCGCTCATGTCAGTGCAGCCAGCGCAGATGGCCGGCCAGCAGGGCGTAGCCGACGAACGCCACGGTGTCGATCAGCCCGTGTGCGACCACCAACGGCCACAGCCGGCCGGTGCGCTGCCACGCGTAGCCGAACACCAGCCCCATCACCAGGTTGCCCAGCCCGGCGCCGAAGCCCTGGTAGAGGTGATACCCGCCGCGCAGGAGGCTCGACCACACCAGTGCCGCACGCGGACTGACCCCCAACTGACCCAACCGGGTGAGCAGATAGCCGACCACGATGACTTCTTCGGCCCAGCCGTCGGCAAAGGCGGTGAGTATCAGCATCGGAACCCGCCACCAGGTGTCGCCCAACCCGGATGGAATGACCGAGGCATTCATGTGCAGGGCCCGCGCCGCGAGGTACAGCGCCAGCCCGGGCAGCCCGATCAGGGCGGCCAGCCCCACGCCACCGAGCAAATCGGGACGCCACCTGAAACGGGCCAGCCCGACACCGGCGGGCGGTAACCCGGTGCGCCACAACAGGTACAAACCGAGCGCACCCCAGGCCAACAGCTGCACGACCACGGACGCGTTGAGACCGAAGTCGATCACGTCGAAGTAGGACCGCTTCGGGTTGAGCGGGATCCGTTGATCGCTCAGGCCTCGCAGCACCGAATCCGCGAGCTGCAGCGCTGCGGTGACGGCGCTGAGGCCGAACGTCACGCCGAGAACGATCACCAGCTCGATGCGCAGCGGCCGGCGTTCGGTCGTCCCATCGTCGGAGTCACTGCGGGACGCAACCACCCCGACACGGTAACCGGCAGCCGCGGGTGCTCAGTCCTGCCGCGCGCGCAGACCGTTCACGAACGGGCAGCCCAGCAGGATCCGGATCGCCTTGCCCAGCCCGACGACGTCGTCGACCGGCGCACGGAACGGCAGTCGAACGTCGCGGTCGCCCTCGGCGCTTTCCACTCGCAACCGCATGCCGTATCGATCGATGCCGAGCGGGCGAACATCTCCGCGCCGCATCCTCGCCGGCAGCCTGGAGGCCAACCGCGCAACGACGTCCCGGTGGGCGGTGTCGAGGTGGCGGATCCAGCATGATTCGAACGCGCAGAATGGATCCGGTCGGGCGGCCAGCAGCGCCGCCGCGTCGACGGCCTCGGCGCCGGTCGCATCGGTGACCACCACCGATTCGATCTCCAGCCGGGCCAGCAGGTACTGGGTGTCGCCTTCGGCAAGCGGCGCAGACGCCGGAGTCTGCACCTGGAGCAGTGCGGGGTGCGGGTGCTCGGCGGCGATCAGGTCGAGCATCTCGCGCACTTCCGGTGGCGGCACCCGATGCAGCCGGCCGCGGATCCACACCAGGGAGCGGACCGGTTCGCGCAGCGCCAACGGCGCGTAGTCGGCCAGCTCCAGCACGGTCTGAGCGCCCGATACGCCGCAGTCGCTCAGCTGTTCGCCGACCGCGCCGCCGGCTGGGACGCCGACGGCAAAGGACCCGTCGGCGAGCAGGTGATGCAGGGGAGTGGTGAGCGGCTCGGTGCTGTCGACTGCGAGCAGCGCACCGCCGGCGCGGACGCAGGTGCTGCGGATCCGCTCGGCCGTCGTCGGCGCCGGGCAGTGGGCGAGTGTCATCGTTGACCGTCCTTGTAAGTGAGGTAAGCCTTACTTAACTAAAGACGATCGCGCGGCGCAAGACCTACGACCGATAGGGTTTTGGTCGTGGCCAGCATCGCGTATCTCGGTCCGGCGGGGACCTTCACCGAAGCGGCGCTTTTGCAGATGACCGGAGCCGGCCTGGTTCCGCAGGCTTCGGCGGGCGCCTGGCAGCCGCTACCGGTCGACAGCACGATCGCCGCACTCGACGCGGTGCGCGACGGCAACGCCGAATTCGCCTGTGTGCCGATCGAGAACTCTATCGACGGTTCGATCATGCCGACGCTGGACAGCCTGGCGATCGGGACGCCGCTACAGATCTTCGCGGAGCTGACACTGGACGTGGCCTTCAGCATCGCCGTCCAGCCCGGTCGTACGGCCGCCGACATCCGCACCCTGGCCGCCTTTCCGGTGGCCGCCGCGCAGGTGCGGCAGTGGCTGGCCGCCAATCTGCCCGCCGCGGAGCTTCGTCCGGCCATCTCCAACGCCGATGCGGCGCAACAGGTTGCCGACGGACTGGTCGACGCCGCGGTCAGCTCCCCGCTGGCCGTCGCCTACCGGAACCTGTCGACGCTGGCCGATGGCGTGGTCGACGAAGCGAATGCCCGCACCCGCTTCGTGCTTGCCGGCCGGCCGGGCCCGCCGCCGGCCCGAACCGGTGCCGACCGCACCTCGGTCGTGTTGCGGATCCTCAATGAGCCGAGCGCCCTGGTCTCGACGCTCACCGAATTCGGGATCCGCGGCATCGACCTCACCCGCATCGAATCCCGACCTACCCGAACCGAATTGGGCACCTACGTGTTCTTCCTGGACTGCGTCGGCCATATCGACGACGACGCCGTCGCCGAGGCACTCAAAGCGCTGCACCGGCGTTGTACCGATGTGCGGTATCTGGGTTCCTGGCCGACCGGAGACATCGCCGGTGCGCCGCCGCCGCAGTCGGACGACGCGGCGCGCTGGCTCTCCGGCCTGCGTGAAGGGCCGGCCCAGTGAGCGGCCGCCTGGTGTTGGTGCGGCACGGGCAGTCGGTGGCCAACGTCGACAAACGACTCGACACCCGCCCGCCCGGTGCGGATCTGACCGAGTTGGGCCGCGAGCAGGCGCGCGCCTTCGCCCGCGCCGCTGCGTCCCTTCCGGGCTTGCTGTTGCATTCGGTGGCCACCCGCGCGGCGCAGACCGCAGCGGAGATCAGCGCCGAACTCGACGTGCCCGCCAGAGAAGTGGTCGGTATCCACGAGGTGCAGGTCGGCGACTTGGAGAACCGCAACGACCAGGAGTCGGTCGACGCGTTCGACGCCACCTACCGGCGTTGGTTGCACGGCGAACGCGATGTGTCGATGCCCGGCGGGGAAAGCGCCAACGATGTGCTCGAGCGCTACCTGCCGGTGCTGGACGAATTGAGGGTCCGCTACCTCGATGACGAGAACTGGACCAGCGACATCGTCGTCGTCAGCCACGGCGCCGCGATCCGGCTGACCGGCGCCCTGCTGGGCGACGTCGACAGCGGCTTCGCGCTCGAACACCACCTCGCCAACACCGAGGCCTTGGTGCTGTTGCCGGCGGCCGATGGCGGCTGGAGCTGCGCGCAATGGGGCGCACACAAGCCGCCGTTTGAGTTGGCGCCGGAAGACGTTGCGGCCGAATCGATCTCCGACCCGATGGGTTGAGCTAGATCGCCACTGCCGACGGCGCGTCGGTGTTCGCACAGTCGCACCCGACCGCATCGCAGTCCAGCACGAACGCGTGAAGCGTCAGCTCCGGACCGGTGCAGCTCTCGTCGGTGCACTCCGATCGATGCAGCTGATGGCGAATCAGCGCGCCGTGACAGTGGTCCAACCCTGCCAGGCACTCGCGGCAGCGCGTGTTCATCAGGCAGTCATAGCACCGACGGCGGACAGATCCATGATGCCGCGCCGGGCAGATTCGTCAGGCCCAACCCAATTCGTGCAGCCGCTGGTCGTCGATGCCGAAATGGTGGGCGATCTCGTGCATCACGGTGATCTTGACCTCCTCGACAACCTGCTCGTCGTCCTCGCACATCTCCAGCAGCGCGTCGCGGTAGATCGTGATGGTGTCCGGTAGCGACCCCCCGTAGTGCGAGTCGCGTTCGGTCAACGCGACGCCCTCGTACAACCCGAGCAGCTCGTCGTCGTCGGGGTGACGGTCGGCGATCAGCACCACCACGTTGTCCATTACCGCGGCAAGCTTCTGCGGGATCAGATCGAGCGCGTCGGAGACCAGTTCGTCGAACCGTTGCGGATCCATCCGAACGGCCATCCGACTATTGGCCCGGCGGCGGAGGAGGTTCCGCGGCGGGCGGTGCCGGCGCGAACGGGTTTGGCGGCGGCTCGGGAGCCGGAGCCTGGGGTTCGGGCGCGGGCGCGGGTGCGGGGGCCGGCGCCTGCGGGGCCGGAGCGGGCTGGCCCGGCAGATGCTGGTTGCCCTGCCGTTGGCTGCTGGACGATCCCGACGACCCCGAGGAACTGCTCGAACCCGAGGATCCGCTGGAACTGGACGAGCCGTTCGATCCGGTCGACGAGGCGCCGCCGCCGGTCTCCGGCGGCGTGGGTCCGGTCGGAATCGGCGGCAGGTGGAGTCGCTCCTGCGGGATGTCCGGCGGCGGGACGGGAGCTTGACCGTTGATCTTCAACGGCCCTTTGGCGCTGTTGATCAAAGTCGCCCAACCACCGTTGCCCAGGGTCGCCCCGATGCTGCACGCCACCTGACGGCTGCCGGCCGACCAACTCGGCAACGACAGTGTGCTGTAGATCAGCGTCAGCGTGGTGCTGCGCAACTGAACCGGCGCCAGGTAGGCGTCGGTCAGCCTGGTGCAGGAGTCCTTGATGAACCCGTCCTGTTCGGGCTCCGGAGGCAATCCCTCGGGGAACCGGGCCAGCAGGTTGACCGTGCCGGTGACCTCCATCGCATGCGGCGCGACGCAATCGACCGGGATGTCGGTGGGCTGGTTAGTGGCAGGGTCGATGCCCAAGCAAGTGCCGTCCGGCCAGACCTTGGACTGATCCACGTCGGCGACCTTGCCTTTGTACGCGACCTGCTGGTTGCCAGCGCCAGGCAGCTGCACCCCGCACAGCATCCGTCGCTCGCCGAACTGCCGCCACGCTTTGTCGCCCGACCACAGCATGCTGATGACGAACTTGCTGTTCGGGTCGAACTTGGCACCGAGATAGCGGCGCACCGCCGATTCGCACTGCTCCTGGCTGATCTGCTCGATGCGGGTGGCCGTCGGCGGCGGTGCCGAAGGGCCGTACTCCGAGCCGGGGAAGGTGCGCATGTCGATCGACTCGGAGACCTCGAAGCGGTGCTCGTCCTTGCAGTCGACGACGTTGGCGGCTTCGGGCATCCGGTCCGGCCACATCAGGCAGTTGCCGCTGGCCGCACGGTTGAACGCGTCATTGCCCTTGGAGCCGGTCGGAGGCACCGGGTCGATGTAGCCGGCCAGCCGCCCGGGACCGCCGCCGATCGGCAGCGCGGTGACCAGGCCGGCGATCAGCAGACCACCCAGCGCGGTCAGCAGCAGAGCTCGCCGGGTTGCCGAGGCTTGCAGCGTCCCGTTCGGCCCGCCCATCCGCACGACGCGCGGCAGCCGACGCCCGGGGCGCGGCGTCACCGACGCCTCTGGGGCCTCACGCTCGTCGCCCTCGGATTGATGCCACATTTCACCCATTCTGACAGGCGAACTCGGGAACGTGACGGCTGTTACAGAAGTGAAATGGTTTGCCGTCGATGGATGCCCACCGCGTAGGGTTTTAGCCCGTGATCGACCTGAAGTTGCTCCGGGAGAATCCGGACGCCGTGCGCGAGTCGCAGCAGAAGCGGGGCGAGGACCCGACGCTCGTCGACGCCCTGCTGGCGGCCGATACCGCGCGCCGGTCCGCGATCGCCAGCGCCGACTCGCTGCGCGCCGATCAGAAGATCATCAGCAAGGCGGTCGGCAAAGCATCGCCGGACGAACGGCCGAAGCTGTTACAGCAGGCGCGCGATACCGGCGACGAGGTTAAGGCAGCGGAGACGCGACAGGCCGAGGCCGAAACGACGTTCACCGCCGCGCACATGGCGATCTCGAACGTGATCGTCGACGTCGTCCCCGCCGGAGGGGAGGACGACTACGCCGTTCTCGACGTCGTCGGCGAACTGCCCGTGATCGCCGACCCCAAGGATCACCTCGAGATCGGCGAGAAGCTCGGTCTGATCGACATGGAACGCGGCGCCAAGGTGTCCGGCTCCCGGTTCTACTTCCTGACCGGCCAGGGTGCGCTGCTGCAACTGGGCCTGCTGCAGATGGCGATCCGACTGGCTGCCGACAACGGGTTCGTGCCGATCATCCCGCCGGTGCTGGTGCGTCCAGAGGTGATGTCCGGGACGGGGTTCCTCGGCGCTCACGCCGACGAGATCTATCGGGTGGAGGCCGACGACCTCTACCTCGTCGGTACCTCGGAGGTTCCGCTGGCCGGGTACCACTCCAACGAGATCCTGGACCTGTCCGACGGGCCGCTGCGCTATGCCGGCTGGTCATCGTGCTTTCGCCGCGAAGCCGGCAGCTACGGCAAAGACACCCGCGGCATCATCCGGGTGCATCAATTCGACAAGGTCGAGGCGTTCGTCTACTGCAACCCCGCCGACGCCGAGGCCGAGCACGAGCGGCTACTGGGCTGGCAGCGCGAGATGTTGGCCCGCATCGAGGTGCCGTATCGGGTCATCGATGTGGCGGCGGGCGATCTCGGCTCGTCAGCGGCCCGCAAGTTCGACTGCGAGGCATGGGTGCCCACCCAGCAGGCCTACCGCGAGCTCACCTCGACGTCGAACTGCACCACGTTCCAGGCCCGACGGCTGGCCACCCGCTACCGCGATCCGGGCGGCAAACCGCAGACCGCGGCCACGCTCAACGGCACACTGGCCACCACCCGCTGGCTGGTCGCCATCCTGGAGAACCACCAGCAGCCCGACGGCAGCGTGCGGGTCCCCGCGGCGCTGGTGCCCTTCGTCGGTACCGAGGTGCTGGAACCGCCCAACCGATGACCACCATCGGAACCCCACTGTCGCCAACCGCGACCAAAGTCATGCTGCTCGGTTCTGGCGAACTCGGCCGTGAGGTGGTGATCGCGCTGCAGCGCCTGGGCGTGGAGACCATCGCCGTCGACCGCTACGACAACGCCCCAGGGCAGCAGGTCGCCCACCACGCGCGGACCATCACGATGTCGGATCCAGACCAGCTCAAAGCGCTGATCGAGGCCGAGCGACCGGACATCGTCGTTCCCGAGATCGAAGCCATCGCCACCGCGGCGCTCGAGGAACTGGAAGCGGCCGGCGTCGTGCGGGTGATCCCCACCGCGCTGGCGGCCCGCCTGACCATGGACCGTGAAGGAATCCGCCGTCTGGCCGCCGAAACCCTCGGCCTGCCCACCAGCCCGTACCGGTTCTGCGACTCGCAGGCCGAATTGCAGGTGGCCGCGGACACCATCGGCTACCCCTGTGTCGTCAAACCGGTGATGAGCAGCTCGGGCAAGGGCCAGAGCAAGCTAGACGGACCCGACGACGTCGCGGCGGCCTGGGCTCATGCGATGGCCGGCGGCCGGGTCAGCCACAGCCGCGTCATCGTCGAGGGTTTCATCGACTTCGATTACGAGATAACACTTTTGACCGTCCGGGCGCGCGGTGGCGACGGTGAGGTGGGCACTCAATTCTGCGCACCGATCGGCCACAAACAGGTCGACGGCGACTACGTCGAGAGCTGGCAACCGCACCCGATGTCAGCCGCCGCGCTCGCCAACGCGCAGCGAATCGCCCTGGTCGTCACGGAAGAGCTTGGCGGACAGGGCATTTTCGGGGTCGAGCTGTTCGTCAAGGCCGACCACGTCTGGTTCAGTGAGGTCAGCCCACGGCCGCACGACACCGGTATGGTCACGATGATCACCCAGTGGCAGAACGAATTCGAGTTGCATGCCCGCGCCATTCTCGGGCTTCCGGTCGACACCACGTGTAAGACGCCGGGCGCCAGCGCGGTGATCTACGGCGGTGTGGACGCCGAGGGCGTGGTCTTTGACGGTGTGGATGATGCACTGCGAGTGCCGCGCACCGACCTGCGTCTGTTCGGAAAGCCGGAAAGTTTCGTCAAACGGCGCATGGGTGTCGCATTGGCCTACGACGAAAACCTCGACACCGCGCGGCAGAACGCGGTCGAGGCGGCCAGGCGGGTCAGGCCGCGCGAAATCTGAGCGTCCCGCCTGCGGGTGGCAAAGTCCAGCTGGCGCTTTCTTCGCTGATCTATCATTTGCTGACCGTCGTCCCAGAAGGTGGCGACATCAAATCGCGTCGGAGGGCGAGAACGCGATGGGTTGGCTTGCGCAATGGTGGCGCCAGTCCGATCACTATGACCGGCTGGGCGCGCACCTGGCTGCCCGCCGGATGGACACCCTGACCCGGATCACCGTCTCGATTGTTGCGGGCGGTTTGGCGCTGGTCGCGCTGGGGACGATCTGGACTCCTACCGGACCGAAAGGCCCGGTGGCCGTGACCTGCGCGGTGGTGTCGTCCGTTGGCGCGGCGGCCGGCGCCCTGCTCTGGGCGATGCGATGGCCCACCCGCATTACCGCAATCCGGTTCGCGCTGGGGTCTACCGCATGCATCGCGTTGATCTCGGTTGTGCAGAGCGATCCGTTGTTGGCCATGCTCAGCTGCGCCACCTTCGCGACCATGGCCAGCTACATCGCGTTGTTCCACCGGGCCTGGCTGATGGCCTACAACTTCACCGTCGCCGCCACCATCAGCGGCTTCGAAGGTGTTCGGATTGCCGAGCGCTACAACGGCTTGACCGCGCTCGGCTGCTGCCTGCTGCTGTTGCTACTCAACCTGGCCGTGCCGTTCGGCATCCAAGTCGTTGTGCACGTCCTCGGCGCCGACGCCGTGCGGGCTGAGCGCGACCAGCTGACCGGACTGTTCACCCGGCGCGCGTTCCACCGGCGGGCCAAGGCTTGCCTGGAGCGGGCCGGCCAGCAGCAGGCCTACGTCGTTGTTTCGGTGATCGACCTGGACCGTTTCAAACAGCTCAACGACAGCTACGGGCACAGCACCGGCGATGACGCGCTGGTCTCGGTGTCACGGGCGCTGCGCGACACCACCGACGACACTGCGGTGATCGGCCGTTCGGGCGGCGAAGAATTCGTCATCGCCGACGTCTGGCTCCCCGACGAGGTCAACCGGCGAGCGCAGCAACTCTGCGATGAGGTCGCTGCACTGCCGTTCGGCATCACCGCCAGCATCGGCACGGCCGGCATCCACCCCGCTTACCGAACCGGTGACCGCGGCGACCTGCTCATCGAGCTGATCGCGGCCGCCGACGCGGCGATGTACGCCGCCAAACGGCGCGGCGGCAACCAGGCAGGCCACCACGAGTGGCCGCTGCCGCCGCCGCTGGCCAATTTCGCCGACGACGAAACCGACTACCGCGACGGGATCAGCGCTTAGCTAGGCGTTGACGGGCGCGGGCGTCGAGGTCTGCGCGTGCCGGTGCTGGCGCTCGATGGTGGCGAAGTAGAAGGCGAACGCGAACGCGAAGCTGGTGAACAGGCTGGCGACGAAGTACAGCCACGGCCGCCGCAGCCCGCGTCGGTGTCCGTCGACGATCGTAAACAGCGGCAGCAGAATCACATTGGCGATCGTGTAGTCCTGGCTCGCCGAACTGGCAGCCGGGTTGGTGAACATCAGCCGGATGTATTCGGCCCAACTGCCGTGCTCTCCCCAGAGCGGGTTGGTCGAACCCTGCGAATACTCCTGCACGAAGCGGATATTGAAGTACCACCCCAAGCCGATCGAAGCGATACCGATCACGTAATACAGCCCCTCCAGCGGTGAGAACAGCGCGCCGCCGGCGGGACGGGAGAAGACCTGGCGATTGGAGGTGACGATCCAGGTGATCACCGCGAGGCCGAGAATTGCGTGGGTGAGAAGCGAGACCATCGCCGCAGTCTCACCCGCTCGGTCAAGTTTTGTCAATATTGACATAACAGGTTCTGGGGTAATTTACAGACATGATCCGGCCTGCCCAGACGGCACGCAGCGAGCGCACTCGTGAGGCGCTGCGGCAGGCGGCGCTGGTGCGGTTCCTGGCGCAGGGAGTCGAGGACACCTCGGCCGAGCAGATCGCTGCGGACGCCGGGGTGACGCTGCGGACGTTCTATCGGCATTTCTCGTCAAAACACGATCTGCTGTTTGCCGACTACACCGGGTTGAACTGGTTTCGCTCCGCACTCAACGACCGGCCGGCCGGAGAATCGATCGTCGACTCGGTGCAGGCGGCGATCTTCGCGTTCCCGTATGACGTTGACGCCGTTGCGAAAATCGCCGCGCTGCGCGATCACGAGATCGATCCGGGCCGCATCCTGCGGCATATCCGGGATGTGCAGGCCGACTTCGCCGACGCCATCGCGACCCAGCTGCAACGCCGTAGCTGTGCGCCCGCTCCTACACCGGACGACCGGGTGCGCTTCGCGGTCACAGCGCGCTCGATCGCGGCGGGGGTGTTCGGCGCCATGGAAGTCTGGATGCTCGGTGAGGACCGCTCGCTGGGCGAGCTGGCCCGGGTCTGCCATCTGGCGCTGGAGACGCTGCGGGCGGGTATCACTGGGTCGTGGTCGGGAGAAGTTTCGTCATAATTGACAAAACTTTGGCTGCGTGTCAGCCTCCATGGGTGGAGGGCATAGAGCATGACTAGATCTCAAACAAGGTACGACGCGATAGTGATTGGCGCCGGACACAACGGGCTGGCCGCCGCGGTGCTGCTGCAGAAGGCGGGACTGCGCACGCTATGCCTGGAATCCAAACTGTATGCCGGCGGAATGGCTTCGACCGTGGAGCTTTTCGACGGCTACCACTTCGAGATCGCCGGTTCGGTGCAGTTCCCCACAGCGCCGGTGGTCCGCGAGCAACTGGGGCTGGACACGATCCCGACCATCGACCTGGACGTGATGTCGGTGGCGCTGCGCGGTGTCGGCGACGACCCGATGATCCAGTACAGCGATCCGATCAAGCTGTTCACCCACCTCAACGAGGTTCATGGGGCCGAGGCGGTCAACGGCATGGCCGGCCTGATGGCCTGGGCACAGGCGCCGACGCGCGCGCTCGGCAGGTTCGACGCCGGCGCGCCACCTAAAACTCTTGACGAGATGTATGCCTGTGCCACAAGTGAATTCGAGCGGTCGGCAATCGACGAGATGCTGTTCGGCTCGGTCACCGATGTGTTGGACCGCTACCTGCCCGACCGCGAGAAGCACGGCGCGCTGCGTGGCTCGATGACCGTGCTGGCGGTCAACACGCTTTACCGCGGGCCGGCCACTCCGGGCAGCGCGGCGGCGCTGGCCTTCGGGCTGGGCATACCCGACGGCACCACCATGCAGATGAAGAAGCTACGCGGCGGAATCGGTGCGCTCACCGCGCATCTGGTCGATGTGCTCGAGCGCGCCGGCGGCGAGGTCAGACTGCGCACCAAGGTGACCGAAATCCTGGTCAGCGATGCCCGGGTGGCCGGGGTGCGCACCGAAAGGGGCGAGACCGTCACCGCGCCGATCGTGATCTCCGCGGTCGCGCCCGACCTGACCGTCAACGACCTGATCGATCCTGCGGTGCTGCCCGCCGACATCCGCGAACGCTATGCGCGAATCGACCACCGCGGCAGTTACATTCAGATGCACTTCGCGCTGGATGAGGCCCCCGAGTTCGCCGAGCCGTACACCGCGCTGAACGAACCGAGCATGCAGGCATCGATCGGAATCTTCTGCACCCCCGAAGAAGTGCAGCAGCAGTGGGAGGACTGCCGTCGTGGGATCGTGCCCGCCGACCCGACCGTCGTCTTCCAGGTTCCCTCGCAGAACGATCCCGACCTCGCGCCCGCCGGCAAACACGCCGCGTCGGCTTTCGCGCTGTGGTTCCCCATCGAAGGTGACGTCGACTACGGCGCCGCGAAACTCGAGATGGGCCAACGGGTGATCGACAAGATCACCCGGTTGGCGCCGAACTTCGAACGCAGCATCAGCCGGCACACCACCTTCACGCCTAAGCACATGGGGGTGATGTTCGGCGCGCCGGGCGGCGACTACTGCCACGGGCTGTTCCACGCGAACCAAGTCGGACCCAACCGTCCTGGCCCGAGAGGCTTTCTCGGACAGCCAATTCCGGTCGAAGGGCTCTACCTGGCCAGCACGGGCTGTCACGGCGGACCGGGTATCACGTTCATTCCGGGCTACAACGCGGCCCATCAGGCACTGGCCGACGCGGGGCGCTAATCCCGCTCGTCGAGCAGCCGGTCCAGCAGCGCGGTGAACTCGTCGGCGTCGGCCGGGGTGAACGCGGGGCTGGGCCGGGTGCCGGGCACGTCCAGCGTGATCAAGGTCGACCGGAACGGCCGTCCGACATCAAGCTGCAGCCAGCGACGCAGGTCGGAGCTGCCCCAGATGCGGAAGCGGTGCAGTAACCATCCCAGCGATTCAGCCCGGTAGCCGCGGACGTGTCGCAACGCGATGATCTTCGAGGTGCCGGACGGAAAGTGGTAGCGGCGCAACGTGATCGCCTCTCGGTCCAACTGGACCAGGCCGTCATCGTAGGAGTCTGCGCTCATTGCCGGGAGCTCCTCAGTTGGTGACCACGCGCGGTCAGGCAGCGGCCGTTCTCCAGGTTCCACTGCCAGCCGTGCAGGTTGCAGGTCAGCGTGCTGCCCTCGATGATGCCGAACTTGGACAGGTCGGCTTTCAGGTGTGGGCAACGCCGCTGAAGCTCCCAGCCGTCCATGGTTATCGACGCGGAGTCGTCGTGGGTTTCGGCGAACCAGCCGTCGGCGTAGGCAATCCGCTCATCGGTGAGACATTTGAAGAATGTGTAGAGGTATTCGTTGTAGCCGCCGACCCGCCAGGCCCGGAACCGGGTGGACAGGAAAATCGTGTTGACCCAGTCCGGCTCGTTGTCGCGCAGCACGGTCCGCACCAACTCGGCCGGAATGGCAAACCCGTAGCGGAACTTCTCGTCGGGAATCGCTTCTCGCACAGCTCGTTTCGGAAAGTCGAGCACCACCTGTTGTGAACCCAAGACGAGCTCGACGGGGTAGCCGATGCCGTCGCAGATCTCGTTGCCGGCCAGCATGATCGGCTCGAACACCGCGCGCAGCGGCTCGAGCAGCGAGTCGCCGGTGGCGGGCGCCCAGCGGGCCTTCTCCGCTGCCAGCACCGGTTCCATCCGGGCGGCGTAGTCGGCGACGTAGTCCGCCTTGCCGGTGGTGAAGATGGCTTCGACCTGCTTGGTGGGCAGCGGGTGCTGATGCGAGTTCAGTTGACTACCAGTGAATTCCGCCGTAGACCCAGGCATCATCAACAGACCGTGGTCGTGACCGTTGTTGCGCAGCTGGTCGAGGAACACCATCTGGTCGGGAAAGATGTTGGCCGGATCGCCGTGGTCGTCGTTGAGGTCTCGCAGCTCGGGATCCAGGAAACACGGCGGGCCGGCGGACGGGATCACCCAGGTCGCGCCGACCTGAGCGATGTACTGGCGGGACCGGTCCATCTGGCGTTGACGCTTCTGGATCCCGAATGTCTCCTTGGCCCGCTCCGGCATGTCATAGACCATCGGGTACCAGATGGCGCCGGAGTACTGCAGCATGTGCACGTCGATGTGGCCGAACGCGTCCGTCAGCACATCGAGGTCGACCGGCCGCGCGTCGTTCATGTTGAACGCCGTCGTCACGCCGTCGCTGACCACCAGCCCCGAATCGCCGATCGGGCCGTCGGCGGGGGCGCGCAGCGCGATGATCATGATGTCCAGCTCGCCCTTCGGACCGCTGAGCCGGTGTTTCACCGAGTCGGTGGTTTCGAAGAACTGGTGGAATCCCAGCATCTGCAGCGCATTTTTCAGATCCGGCACGGGATAGTCCGGCAGCAGCACGATGGCGTCCTTATTGACGTGCTCGGTCAGCAGCTTTGCGTCGAAGTGGTCTTTGTGCAGATGCGAGACGTAGAGGTAGTCGCAGTCGCCGAGCGCGTCCCAGCCCAGGCCGCTGTTGTCCGGAAACGGAAACCACGACGCGAAGTAGGCAGGGTTGACCCACGGGTCGCACAGAATGCTGCCAGCCGGCGTATCGATCCGAAAGCCGGCGTGGCCGATGCTTGTGACCTGCACTGACACCCTTCGGGGACGGTTTTGGCGACGCTCGTCTGCCGCATCGAGCCTAGCGGTGATCGCCAGCTCGGCGAAGCCGAGCGCAGCGGGTCGCCGCCCGAGAACCCAGCGGGAGAGCCGGCAAAGCCCGACCCGCTAGAGCCGCACAGCCGCGAACACTAGGCTTGAACACCGTGGAACCGGTATACGGAACGGTCATAGCGCTCGTGCGAACGGTGTGGCGGGTGCAGGGTCTGCGCTTCACGGTCATCGGGCAGGAGAACATCCCGGCCGCCGGCGGCGCCGTCATTGCCATCAACCACACCGGGTACATGGACTTCACCCTGGCCGGACTACCGACCTTCCGAGAGCACCGCGCCCGCAAGGTCCGGTTCATGGCCAAGCAGGAAGTCTTCGACAGCAAGATCACCGGGCCGATCATGCGGGGCTGCCGGCACATCCCGGTCGACCGATCCAGCGGCGCCGCGTCGTATGAGGCCGCCGTCGAGCGGCTCAAGGCCGGCGAACTCGTCGGTGTCTATCCCGAAGCGACCATCAGCCGCAGCTTCGAGATCAAAGAGTTCAAATCCGGCGCTGCCCGCATGGCGATCGAGGCAAATGTGCCGATCATTCCGCACATCGTCTGGGGCGCCCAGCGGATCTGGACCAAGGGCCATCCCAAGAAGATGTTCCGCCCCAAGGTGCCGGTCGTGATCTTGGTCGGCGAGCCGATTCAGCCCACGCTGCCCGCCCCCGAGCTGACCTCGCTGCTCCACTCCCGGATGCAGCACCTGCTGGAGCGGGCCCAAGATGCCTACGGTTCGCATCCGCCCGGCGAGTGGTGGGTCCCCCGCCGCCTCGGTGGCAGCGCCCCGACCCTGGCCGAGGCCGCCGAGCTCGACGCCGAAGAAGCCAGTCAGCGCGCAGCCGCGAGGGCCGCCCGCGACGCGGGTCGGCCCGAATAACCGCCATGGAGCCCGTCTACAGCACGGTTGTGATCGCGGCTAAGGCCCTGGTCGCGGCGACTGGCACCAGGATCAACTACCAAGGCCTTGAAAACATCCCGCGCACCGGCGGCGCGGTGATCGCGATCAACCACACCAGCTACGTCGACTGGGTGGCGGCCGGGCTCGCCGCGGCTGCCCGCGGGCGGTACGCGCGCTACATGCTCAAAGCCGAGATGCAGCAGGTGAAGTTCGTCAACTTTTTGATCAGGCACTGCCAGCACATTCCGGTCGATCGCGACGCCGGAGCCGAGGCCTATGCCGAAGCCGTCCGGCGACTGCGGGACGGCGAAATCGTCGGCGTGATGCCGGAGGCGACCATCAGCCGCAGCTTCGAACTCAAGGAGTTCAAGAACGGCGCAGCCAGAATGGCCCTGGACGCCGAGGTGCCGATCATCCCGCTGATCGTGTGGGGCACCCAGCGGATCTGGACCAAGGATTACCCCCGCGACGTCGGTCGCCGAAAGATCCCGGTGACCGTTGCGGCGGGCCCGCCGCTGTCACCTATGGGTGACGCCGAGCAACTCGACGCTGCGCTGCGCGAGGGAATGACATCGCTGCTGCATCGCGTTCAAGAGGAATATCCGCACCCCGAAGGTGCTTTTTGGGTGCCACGGCGACTCGGCGGCAGCGCACCTACGGTAGCGGAGGCAAAAATTATTGAGGACACTGAGAAAGCCGAGCGCATGCGCAGGCGAGCGGCAAATCAGTAACTAGAAGGAGCCCGTCATGCCGGAGCCGTTTTACCGGTTTGGAGAGTGGGTCGTACCGCCGGTCGTCGCGATGAATGGCACGAAGTTGAGCTTCCGCGGGCTGGAGAACATTCCCGAGCGCGGCGGCGCATTGCTCGCCCAGAACCACACCAGTTACCTCGACTGGCTCCCGCCGCTGTTCGCCGCCCGCGAACGCGGTCGCCGGATGTACTTCATGATCAAGGCCGAGATGGCCGACGTGAAGGCGGTCAATTTCGTCATCAAGCACGCCCGGCTGATCCCGGTGGACCGCCGCGACGGGCACGGCGCTTTCGACACCGCGGTGCAGCGGTTGCGCGAGGGTGAACTGATCGGGATGCACCCCGAGGCGACCATCAGCCGCAGCTTCGAGTTGCGCGAGTTCAAGACCGGCGCGGCCAGGATGGCCGTGCAGGCGCAGGTGCCGATCGTCCCGGTGATCGTCTGGGGCGCGCACCGGATCTGGCCCAAAGACCACGAAAAGAAGTTGTTCCGCAACAGGGTTCCGATCACCGTCGCCGCCGGGCCTCCATTGCCCCCGCACGGGACACCCGAAGAGCTCAACGTCACACTGCGCCGGGCGATGAACGATTTGCTGTATCAGGTGCAAGAGGAGTATCCGCATCCTGAAGGCGAGTACTGGGTGCCGCGCCGGCTCGGTGGCACCGCGCCGACGCGCGACGATTCGCAGAAGATCCGTTTGCACGAGTTGCAAGAGCGCCTAAACAAATTCGGCACCGATGGCGTGACGCGCCCGGGGCAGGACCAGAGCGGAACGCATTGATCCCGCCCGCGCTTGTCGCCAGCGACGTCGACGGCACCTTGCTCGACGACGACGAAAAGGTCAGTCCGCGCACTCGGGACGCCGTGCGAGCGGTGATCGATGCCGGTGTGCTGTTCGTGATCGCCACCGGTCGGCCGCCGAGGTGGATTCCGCCGGTGGTCGACGGGCTCGGGTTTGCGCCGATTGCGGTGTGTGCCAACGGCGGTGTCATCTACGACCCGGAGACCGACCGGGTGCTGTCTGCCAAGACGCTGTCCGTCGACGCGTTGTGCGAGCTTGCCGAGATCGCCACTCGCGCCATCCCGGGCGCCGGTCTGGCCGTCGAGCGGGTGGGGGCCAGCGCGCATGACAGCGCGACACCGCAATTCGTCAGTTCGCCGGGCTACGAGCACGCGTGGCTCAACCCCGACAACACCGAGGTCTCTCTCGATGACCTGCTCAGCGCGCCCGCGATCAAGCTCCTGGTCCGCAAGGCCGGGGCGCGCAGCGCCGATATGGTGGCCGCGCTGGCCAAGCATGTCGGCCTCGAGGGAGACATCACCTACTCGACCAACAACGGGCTCATCGAGATTGTGCCGATCGGCGTCGACAAGGCCAACGGCATCGCCGAGATCGCCGGGCCGCTGGGCATTGCCGAAGCCGACTGGGTCGCGTTCGGCGACATGCCCAACGACGTGCCGATGCTGCTGCGGGCCGGCCTCGGGGTGGCGATGGGTAATGCGCACCCCGACGCCCTCGCAGCCGCCGACGAGGTCACCACCCCCAACACCGACGACGGAGTGGCGCGAGTGCTCGCACGCTGGGGATTCTGACCGCAACAGCGCCAAACTGTAGGGAAAACCCCTATAGATAAGCGAGCTGGTTTCACACAGGATGTTCTAAGCATTTGCTTATCCGACGCCTACAAACGTCGGCTTCCGCCCCGGAGGAGAACAATCGTGCCCAACCGCCCCTTATTTCAGCCTGTCGCCCTTGCGGGTGCCGTCGCGATCAGCGCCAGCCTGATCGGCTTCGCCGCGCTGCCGCAAGCCTCTTCTCCGCCCGCTCAAACCCTGGCAGTCCAGTTGACGTCCGGCGAATCCGAACTGATCGCCCCGATCGACGGCGCCGCGCAGGCTGACGGCTACTCCTTCGCAGACCTCATCACATCGGTACAGAACACGGTCAGCTATGGCGACGGCTGGTTCAGTTCGGCGGAGACGGCGTTCAGCCACGGCGAGTATCCACTGGCGCTCTCCGAAGGACTGGCCGGATTCAACAATCTGACGGTCGGCGTGGGCAACGACCTCCTGACGAACGGCTACGCCGCCCTGACGGGTTCGGACGGCAACGCCGGCTACGACCTGATCAACCCAGGCCAGCCGGTGGACTTCGCCTCAGCCTTGATTCAAGTTCACACTGACCTTGCGGACATCCAGCAGGATCTCAACGTCGCATTGACCGAATTCGCCAACGGCGATTCCTATTTCGGACTGGTCAACCTCGGTCAGATCAGCATTGATTCGACCAACGCGACCGACGCCGTCATTCTCGGCTTGTTCGACTCGCTGACGGGCGCCCCGAGATCTGCAGCCGCAGTCCCAGCTGCGGCCTATCCATTCTCAGACCTGTTGTTGTCCATCGAGTCCACCACCACTGCCGGAGAGCACTTCTTCAGCTTGGCGGAGTCGGCCTTCGCCAACGGCAACTACCCAGTGGCATTGGACGACGCGCTGGCCGGGTTCAACAATCTGACGACCGGAGTGAGCAGCGACCTCCTGGTCAACGGCTACGCCGCTCTCACCGGCGATGGTGGCAACGCCGGTTATGCTCTGGACCCCATAATCGTGCCGGCGAACTTCACCGCGGGCCTGACGGAAGCCCAAGGGTTCCTTTCCGAGGTCCAGACGGTCTTCAGCGATGCGTTGACCTCGTTCGCTGCCGGCGACGGCTATGACGGTCTGGTCGGCATCAGCGGTATCGGCATCGATTTCAGCAACGCGACCGACGCCATCATCCTCGGGTTGTTCGACTCCCTGCCGGGCATCACGCTCTTTGACTGACCAGCCTCTCGGCCCTCAGGCCGCCGGTGCGACGGGCGTGAACCGCTCGAGCTGCACCGGCGGGCCGCTCGCGGACGTCGGCGGCAGTTCCTCGACGATGCCGTCGATCACGCGGCTGACCCGTCCGCTGAGCCGGTCGAAGTTCAGCGTGCCGTGCTGGAAGTTCTGCTTGACCCATTGCGGCTCTTGGAATTCCGAGCTCGTCGGCAGGCCCAGCGCCCCTCGTTCGAAGCCGAGTGAGGCCCACGCGTCGTAGATGGCGCCGGTGACCGTCTGCGGACCGGTTGCCGGCGACCAGTACATCGCGCCCTTCTCGAAGTTCGCGTAGCGCGAGTCCCCTTCGCCGGTCCCTTCCGGCGAGGTGGGCGCGCCCAGGACGCTGCTGGGGCCGCCGATGGCCTGCCACCGGTCGTAGATGGCGCCGCCCTGCAATGCCAGGATCAGGTCTTCTGGCCGGGGTGGGCCGCTGAAATGCGCTGCGGTTTCCCGGATCTCGTCGAGGAGTCCGTACGCCACGTTGCCGGGGCAGTCGGTGGCGCCGACATCGCGGTGGGCGAAGACGGTCGGCAGCGTCGCAACGGCGTTGAACGGGAAGTTTGTGTTCTCCCCGCCGGCCGACGGCAGTGCGACGGTCCCCATCGGGTTGATGTTGTCCAGCCCGAGCCGCCAGCCGATCAGCCTGCCGAGCGTATGCAGCTGGATCGGGGTCGGCGCGATGTCGTCGAAGTTGCCGATCATCGCCACACCCCAGCTGTCGCGGTTGAATCCGCCGGTGTGGTCACCCTGCCACGGGTCCCATCAGTGCGCCGGCCCGGCCCTCGAATACCTGGCCGTACTTGTCGACGACGGCGTTGTAGGCGATGTCGCACCAGCCCAGGATCTGGGTGTGATACGCGAAATCGACCGCATGATCGCCACGGAATCCTGCGGCTGGTAGTCGTTGCTCTCGGCGGTGTGGTGGACCACCGCGGCACGGATGGGTTGGTCGAACGGACGGTTGCCGCAATGCACCGCTTCGTCGGCGCCCCACTGCGCGCGAGAGATGATGTTGGGCGCCTGCCCGGCACCGATGGCGGCGGTCGGTGGGTTCCACTGGGTGTCGGCCGGTGCCTGAGGCGGGGTAATGAGAATCGGCCGAGATGTTCTGCGCCAGTGGCTGTTCCGCGGTCGCCGGGATGTAACCCAGGTCGGCTGCGCGGCTTGGTCTTCGGCGCCGACGTGCGGGGTGCGCCGGCCGGGCGGTTGACCGAGATCTGGACCGTCGTGGTCTTGCCGACGAAGACGGGGTCGGTGCCGCGCGGTCCCGTTGTTCCGGCCGTGGCCCGTCAACGTCTCGGTCTCGTACCACTGGCCCCACGAGCCGTCGGCATGGCGGGCGCGGATCCGGGCGGAAGTGCCGGTCAGGTCGCCGCCGGTGAGCGCGACCATGGAAAAGGGTGTGGCTTGGCTGATTTCGCGAACCGTGACACCGCCACCGAGACCGATCAGCGGCTGCTGCGCAAGGTGAGTGTCGCCAGGTCCGGGTGAATGCCACGATGCCCGGCCGGCGAGCCGACCGCCAACGGCAGGATGACGACGGTCGCCGCGATCGCGGTGAACAACATCGTCGGCGCGGAGCGGCGGGACGGCACGAACCGATGTTACGTATGTGTCTAGTGGTGCAAATGATTCGACACGCTACTTAAGTGAACAAAGTGATTTACGCATGGCACGGCACCGCAGAGTTTGGGTGGCCCCGGTCAGACCGGGGTTCCACTTCTGCGGTGCCGTTTCGGGGGAAATCCGAGGCCGAACGTCCGATCAGGGGATCGGTGGCGGGGGAACCGGAGCAGCCGCACCATGCGCCGCCTGGGTGAGACCCGGCAGGATCATGCCTTTGAGCAGGTCGATGGCCTGGCCGGCGCCCAACTGGTTGGCCGCACTCATCATGTCGCTGACCAGCCCGCCGCTCGGTGCCGGACCCGCGCCGAGCGACGGATCGCCCAGGATCGGGTAGGTACCGCTGGACGGATCCAGTCCGCCCGGGTCGCTGATCGGAAGTTCACCCGGCGTCGTCAAGCCCGGCGACGTCAGACCCCGGTGAGGTCAGACCCGGGCTGGCCAAACCGGGCGTGCTCAGCCCCGGAGTGGTCGACGTCAGGCCCGGTGTCAGGCCCGGAGTAGCCAGACCCGGTGTGAGACCAGGCGTCGTCAAGCCCGGCGTGGCGCGTCAGACCCGGCGTCGTCAGGCCCGGCGTCGTCAGACCCGGTGAAGTCAGACCCGGTGAAGTCAGACCCGGTGAGGTCAGACCGGGGCTGGCCAGGCCAGGCGAGGTCAGTCCGCCCAGGCCGGGTAGACCGGCACTGTCGGGGCTGGTCGCACCGGTCAGGCTCGGAATCGGCGGCAGGCTGACGCCGAACTGGGACAGCCCCTGCGTCAGAGCGCCCATCAGTTCACCGGGCAGATCGGTCATTGCGGCGGCCCGGACGAACTCCTGGTGCTGGGGTGCGGGCTTGGCGGTCAAATCGCTAACAGCGATGTAAGCAAAAGGACTCGCGACCGCCAGAGCGGCGAACGCGCTCGTGGCTGTCGAGAGCCTGCGTCGACGTCGGTTCGGCACGGAAGTCTCCTCAATCTGGACTGCGGTCGTCATGCGCGCCGGGAGCGTGCACGGTGCCCGACTAGTGCTTATTCGGGCACCTGGCCGATGTTACTTACGTGAATGTTGTTACTGGAGTGGCGAGACCTAATCGTGAACAGATCGCGACTTTCGTCACCAAAAATCGCCCAATCGTTATCCGCCACGCCGGTATTTGGGCTTCCCAGGGGCCTCGAGTTAATAAGACCCCGGCGCAACGCCGCCGCGAAACGGGCTGCGGTCTCGCAGTCCGATACCCTAGGCAACCGATGGCTTCTCCTTCCGGTCGCTTTGACCTCTATATCGTCGGCTCCGGCTTCTTCGGTCTGACGATCGCCGAGCGCGTGGCTACGCAGCTCGGAAAGCGGGTGCTCGTCGTCGACCGGCGCCCGCATATCGGCGGGAACGCGTACTCCGAGGCTGAGCCGCAGACCGGCATCGAGGTGCACAAGTACGGTGCCCACCTCTTCCACACCTCTAACCAGCGGGTATGGGACTACGTGCGGCAATTCACCGACTTCACCGGTTACCAACACCGCGTCTTCGCCATGCACGACGGCCAGGCCTACCAATTCCCGATGGGGCTGGGATTGGTGTCCCAGTTCTTCGGTCGGTACTTCACCCCCGACGAAGCGCGGGCGCTGATCGCTGAGCAGGCCGACCGAGATCAACACCGAGGATGCGCAGAACCTCGAAGAGAAGGCGATCTCGCTGATCGGCCGACCGCTCTACGAGGCGTTCGTGAAGCACTACACCGCCAAGCAGTGGCAGACCGATCCCAAGGAGTTGCCGGCGGCCAACATCGCACGGCTGCCGGTGCGCTATACCTTCGACAATCGCTACTTCAACGACACCTACGAGGGTCTGCCGGTCGACGGCTACACGGCCTGGTTGCAGAACATGGCCGCCGACGAGCGTATCGAGGTCAGGCTCGACACCGACTGGTTCGACGTCCGCGACGAACTGCGGGCCGCGAGTCCGGACGCGCCGGTTGTCTATACCGGCCCGCTGGACCGCTACTTCGATTACGAAGAAGGCCATTTAGGCTGGCGCACACTGGATTTCGAAATGGATGTGTTGGCGACGCGGGGATTTTCAAGGCACTCCGGTGATGAACTACAACGACGCGGACGTGCCCTACACCCGTATCCACGAGTTCCGGCACTTCCACCCGGAGCGCGACTATCCGGCCGACAAGACGGTGATCATGCGGGAGTACTCCCGCTTCGCCGAGCACGATGACGAGCCGTATTACCCGATCAACACCGAAGCCGACCGCACGGTGCTGACCGCCTATCGGGCTCGGGCCGCGAACGAAACCGCTTCGGCGAAAGTGCTTTTCGGCGGGCGCCTGGGCACCTATCAATATCTCGACATGCACATGGCCATTGCCAGCGCACTGAACATGTACGACAACGTCCTTGCGCCGCACCTACGTGACGGCACTGGATTGGACGAAAACAGCGGAGGAAGTACCCGGGGATGAGTAAGACCACGGTCGACGATGCAACTGACGCTGCGACCCAGCAGTCCAGCAAGGCGGTGAGCTTGCTGGCGCGCGTCATCCTGCCGCGCCCGGGCGAGCCCCTCGATGTCCGCAAGCTGTACCTGGAAGAGTCGAAGACGAATTCCCGTCGCGCCCATGCCAGCAATCGCACCTCGCTGCAGATTCCCTCCGAATCCGAGGTGTCCTTCGCGACGTACTTCAACGCGTTCCCGGCCAGCTACTGGCGGCGGTGGACGACGTGCACGTCGGTGGTGCTGCGCATCGAGCTCACCGGTAAGGGCCGCGTCGACGTCTACCGCACCAAGGCCACCGGCGCCCGGATCTTCGTGGAGGGCTTGAACTTCGCCTCGACGGGCAGTGACCCGGAGAGTCCTCGAATTCCAGGTCAGCCTGCGAGCCTTTCGAGGACGGCGGGTGGATCTGGTTCGACATCACCACCGACTCCGACGTGACGCTGCGCAGCGCCGGCTGGTACTCCGACCAGCCCGCTCCGGGCGTCGCGAACGTCGCGATCGGCATCCCGACCTTCAACCGGCCGAACGACTGCGTCAACGCTTTGCGGGAACTCACCGCAGACCCGTTGGTGGACCAGGTGATCGGCGCAGTGATCGTGCCCGATCAAGGCACGTCGAAAGTCCGCGACCACCCCGACTTCGCCGCCGCCGCAGCGCCGCTGGGTGACCGGCTCGTCATCCATGACCAGCCCAACCTCGGCGGCTCCGGCGGATACAGCCGGGTGATGTACGAGGCGCTGAAAAACACCGACTGCCAACAGATCCTGTTCATGGACGACGACATCGAGCTGCAGTCGGACACCATCCTGCGGATCTTGGCGATGCACCGTTTCGCCAAGACGCCGATGTTGGTGGGCGGCCAGATGCTCAACCTGCAGGAGCCCTCGCACCTGCACATCATGGGCGAGATGGTCGACCGGGCGAACTTCATGTGGACCGCGGCTCCCTACACCGAGTACGACCACGACTTCGCCGAGTTCCCGTTGAGCGACAACAACGCTCGCAGCCAGCTGCTGCACCGGCGGATCGACGTCGACTACAACGGCTGGTGGACGTGCATGATCCCGCGCCACGTCGCCGAAGAGCTGGGCCAGCCGTTGCCGCTGTTCATCAAATGGGACGACGCCGACTACGGCCTGCGCGCCGCCGAACACGGCTACCCGACCGCGACGCTGCCCGGCGCGGCGATCTGGCACATGGCCTGGAGCGACAAGGACGACGCCATCGACTGGCAGGCCTACTTCCACCTGCGCAACCGGCTGGTGGTGGCGGCCATACACTGGGACGGCGACGTCAAGGGTCTGGTCCGCAGCCACCTCAAGGCGACGCTCAAACACCTTTCCTGCCTTGAATATTCGACTGTCGCCATCCAGAACAAGGCGATCGACGACTTCCTCGCCGGCCCGGAGCACATCTTCTCGATCCTGGAATCCGGTCTGCCCGAGGTGCATCGGATGCGCAAGGAATACCCGGACGCAGTGGTGCTGCCATCGTCGGACCAGCTGCCGGAGCCGTCGCAGCGCAACTACGAGATCAAGCCGCCGGTGCACCCACTGTCGATCGGCTACCGGCTGATCCGCGGAACGCTGCACCAGCTGAAAAAGACTGAGCCGCAGCACCATCAGCGCCCGCAGCTCAACGTGCCGACCCAGGACGCCCGCTGGTTCCGGCTGTCCACACTGGACGGCGCGACCGTCACGACGGCGGACGGCCGCGGCGCGGTCTACCGCCAGCGCGACCGGGACAAGATGCTCGCGCTGTTGTGGCAGTCGCTGCGACGCCAGCGACAACTGCTGAGCCGCTTCGACGAGATGCGCCGCGCCTACCGCGACGCGCTGCCGGTGCTGTCCAGCAAGGAGAAGTGGGAGACGGTGCTGTTGCCGACCCAGAACAACGCGGCTGGCAATGGCCGACATCGCGGCTGAGTCGGCTTCGCCGAGCGGCGAAGTCGCCGTACTGGTCGCCGTGCAGTCGGCGCTGGCGCATCGCCCGGGCGCGTTGGCGGTCGCTCGGGCCCTGTCCTATTTCGGTGAGCACAGCCTGGGCTGGCTGGCGGTGTCGGCCATCGGCGCGATCGCGCAGCCGGCCAAGCGCCGCAGCTGGCTGCTGGCCGGCGCAGGCGCGTTCGCCGCGCACGCCGCCGCCGTGGTGATCAAGCGGATCGTGCGGCGTCCGCGTCCACATCATCCCGCGGTAGCCGTCAACGTCGGTACGCCCAGCAGCCTGAGCTTCCCGTCGGCGCACGCCACCTCGACCACCGCGGCGGCCGTGCTGCTGGGCCGGGCCACCGGTTTACCGCTGCCTGTCATGCTGGTGCCGCCGATGGCGCTCTCCCGGGTGCTGCTCGGCGTGCACTATCCCAGCGACGTGGCCACCGGTGTGGCGGTCGGCGCGGCGGTCGCGGCTGTCGCTGAGTGGGCAGACGCCCGGATAGGTGGAGCCTGAACATGAGTGAGCACGTTGACGACATCGACGGGAAGGTGACCGGGTCCGACGCCGCCCGGCCGAACCTGTTCCTCGGCGTGGTCAAGGCGATGCGCCCGCGGCAATGGGTGAAGAACGTCCTGGTGCTGGCCGCGCCGCTGGCCGCGCTGGGCGCCGACGCTCACTACGACTACCACGCGTATTCATCCAGATCGCGGTCGCCTTCGTGGTGTTCAGCCTGGCGGCCTCGTCGATCTACCTGGTCAACGACGTCCGCGACGTGGAGGCCGACCGCCAGCATCCGACCAAGCGATTCCGTCCGATCGCCGCCGGCGTCGTGCCCGAGTGGCTGGCCTACACGCTGGCGGTAGTGCTCGGCGGCCGCTCGCTGGGCATCGCGTGGTTGCTCACCCCCAACCTGGCGCTGGTGATGGCCGTCTACATCGTGATGCAGCTGGGCTACTGCTTCGGCCTCAAACACCAAGCGGTGATCGATATCAGCATCGTCTCGTCGGCGTATCTGATCCGCGCGATCGCCGGCGGTGCCGCCACCAATACCCATCTGTCGCAATGGTTTTTACTGACGATGGCGTTCGGCTCGCTGTTCATGGCCGCCGGCAAGCGCTACGCCGAGCTGCAACTGGCCGAGCGCACCGGGGCCAGCATCCGGAAGTCGCTGGAGAGCTACACCAGCACCTACCTGCGGTTCGTGTGGACGATGTCGGCCACCGCGGTGGTGGTCTGTTACGGGCTCTGGGCGTTCGAGCGCGACCACGGCAAGGCCGGCTGGTTCGCGGTGTCGATGGTCCCGTTCACGATCGCGATCTTGCGCTACGCGGTCGACGTCGACGGCGGCCTGGCCGGCGAGCCCGAGGACATCGCGCTGCGCGACCGGGTACTGCAGTTGCTGTTCCTGGCCTTGATCGGAACCGTTGGTGTCGCCGTCTTCCTCGGCTGACGCGGCCGTCGAGGCCCCAGCCCCGAACCCGCGCTGGCCGGCGCTCAAGGCGGTTGGCAAAGTCTCGTTCCCGTACGACATCACGGTCCGGACCAGCCTCTGGGTGAGCGTCGCCGTGGTCGCGATGCTGTTCGGCTGGGGTGCCTGGCAGCGCCGCTGGATCGCCGACGACGGACTGATCGTGTTGCGCACTGTCCGAAACCTGTTGGCGGGCAACGGGCCGGTGTTCAACCAGGGCGAGCGGGTCGAGGCCAACACGTCGGCGGTGTGGACGTATCTGGTGTATCTCGCCAGCGCTGTCACCCGGCCGCTGCAATTGGAATACGTGGCACTGGCATTGGCCCTGGGACTGAGCCTGCTCGGCCTCGCGATGCTGATGCTGGGCACTGGACGGTTGTTCGCACCCAGCTTGGTGGGCCGGCGCGCGATCATGCTGCCGGCCGGCGCGCTGGTGTACATCGCGGTACCGCCGGCGCGCGACTTCGCCACCTCCGGCCTCGAAAGTGGTTTGGTGATGGCCTATCTCGGGCTGCTCTGGTGGATGATGGTCTGCTGGTCGCAGGCCAAACGGGGTCGCCCGCCGGGACTGGCCAATCCACACGGGCGAGTGTTCATCATCGCGCTGGCCTTCGTGGCCGGACTCAGCGTCCTGGTCCGCCCGGAGTTGGCTCTGATCGGCGGCGGAGCGCTGATCATGATGCTGATCGCCGCGCAGGATGGCCGGCGCCGGCTGGAGATCGTGGTGGCGGGTGGCCTGCTGCCGGTGGGGTACCAGATATTCCGAATGGGCTACTACGGCTTGCTGTTTCCCGGCACCGCGCTGGCCAAGGACGCCGGCGGCGACAAGTGGTCGCAGGGCCTGATCTATCTGTCGAACTTCAACGGGCCCTACGTGTTGTGGGTACCGCTGCTGCTACTGGCCGCGCTGGGCGTGGTCTTGTGGCCCTCACTGCGTCGACACAGGGGAACGGTCGCGCCGTCGACGAGCGGCGCGCCGCGGGCTCGACCGGTGCAGAGCCCGGCGGCAGTGGTGGTGTTCATTCTGGTCAGCGGGCTCCTGCAGGCGCTGTACTGGATCCGCCAGGGCGGCGACTTCATGCACGGTCGGGTGCTGCTGGTTCCGCTGCTGTGTCTGCTGGCGCCGGTCGCGGTGGTTCCGGTGGTGGTCCCCGAGGGAACCCGACTGTCCCGCGAGGCAGGGTATTGGCTGGCCGGCGGGGTCAGCGCGCTGTGGATGTCGGTGGCGGGATGGGCGCTGTGGGCCGCCAATTCGTCTGGCCTGGGCGATGACGCCACCCGCGTCACCTACACCGGCATCGTCGACGAACGCCGGTTCTATGCGCAGGCAACGGGTCACGCGCATCCGCTGACGGCCGCCGACTATCTCGACTACCCGCGGATGCGCGCAGTCCTGGTGGCGCTCAACAACACCCCGGAAGGGGCCCTGCTGCTGCCGTCCGGGAACTACGACCAGTGGGACCTCGTCCCCCCGATCCTGCCGAAGGACGGGCACCCGCCCCCAGCCCCGCAAAACGGGCCACACACCGTTTTCTTCACCAACCTCGGCATGGTCGGCATGAACGTCGCACTGGATGTCCGGGTGATCGATCAGATCGGTCTGGCCAATCCGTTGGCGGCCCACACCGCCCGGTTGCAGCACGGCCGCATCGGTCATGACAAGAACCTGTTCCCGGACTGGGTGATCGCCGACGGGCCGTGGGTGAAGTGGTACCCGGGAGTCCCGGGCTACCTCGACCAGAAATTCGTTCAGCAGGCCGAGGCGGCATTGAAATGCGACGGCACTCAACAGGTGCTTAATTCCGTGCGGGCACCTATGGGCCTGCACCGGTTCGTGTCGAATGTGCTGCACTCCGTGCAGTTCACCCGCTATCGCATCGACCGCGTTCCGC
Organism: uncultured Actinomycetota bacterium; assembly: GCA_963750885.1. Taxonomy (GTDB): domain Bacteria; phylum Actinomycetota; class Actinomycetes; order Mycobacteriales; family Mycobacteriaceae; genus Mycobacterium. The sequence continues at coordinate 471,338 of CAVVSN010000022.1, read as the reverse complement.
GCTACGAGCTGATCAGATGCGGGCTGGCCATACCGGAGTCGGGCGGCGCTCCGTATACGGGTCTGCCGGCCACCGGGCCGTAGCGCTGCGGGAATGTCGGCCGTGGCGCCTTATCGCCAGAAGAATTCTGTCAGCCATTCGGTTGGGCTTCGTCTGGCGTGGCGCCGGACGCCCCGATTAGCGTCCAGCAACGCCAAATATGTATTCTTACCGGCGAACAGTCGTTCATCGGCATATTCACAACGTGGTGATCCGCAGCCGAGTTGAGCGTGTTCAGCCGCAGCGCGAGGCCCGGTTTCGGGCTCACGCCGATGAGTAGCCACACCGCGAGATGTGGTTGACTACGGAAGCACAGCTGCGCCGTCCGGCATCGAAGCGGGTCCGAATGACTTGCTTAGAGCCGGGCAACGAAGGCCGGCGCGCTCAGCAACGATGCGGGCCAAGAAGCGGCTCCCCGGAAGCTGAGCAATAGGGCATGCAGTCCGACCCACAATGTTGGGCCCGACAAAGAATGAGGAAGCAAGAATGAGGCTTGTTGACAGGATTCGCGGTGTGGCAAGCAATTTGCCACGTCGGCTCGCGATCGGGGCCGCCGCTGCGGCTCTGTTGCCGGGCCTGATCGGGGTCGTGGGTCAAACCGCCGACGCCGGTGCATTCTCCCACCCGGGTCTGCCCGTTGAGTACCTTCAGGTGCCGTCGGCAGCCATGGGTCGCGACATCAAGGTCCAGTTCCAGAGCGGTGGCGCCAACTCGCCCGCCGTGTATTTGCTCGACGGTCTTCGTGCGCAGGACGACTTCAACGGCTGGGACATCAACACCCCCGCCTTCGAGTGGTATCTGCAGTCCGGTCTGTCGCTGGTCATGCCGGTCGGCGGCCAGTCCAGCTGGTACACCGACTGGTACAAGCCGGCTTGCGGCAAGGCGGGTTGCTCGACGTACAAGTGGGAGACCTTCCTCACCAGCGAGCTGCCGGCATTCCTGGGCTCCAAAGGTGTGAAGAGCACCGGCGGTGCGGCTGTCGGTCTGTCGATGGCCGGCGCTTCGGCGCTGAACCTGGCCAACTACCACCCCGCGCAGTTCATCGAGGTCGGCTCGTTCTCCGGTCTGATGGACCCCTCGCAGGGCATGGGACCGACACTGATCGGCTTCGCGATGGGTGACGCCGGCGGCTACAAGCCCGCTGACATGTGGGGTCCCAAGGAGGACCCGGCCTGGCAGCGCAACGACCCGCTGGTGAATGTCAGCAAGACCGTGGCCAACAACACGCGGCTCTGGATGTACTGCGGTAACGGCAAGCCGTCCGACCTCGGTGGCGACAACATGCCGGCCAAGTTCCTCGAGGGCTTCGTGCGCACCAGCAACATCAAGTTCCAGGACGCCTACAACGCGGCCGGCGGTCACAACGCGCAGTTCCACTTCGATGCCAACGGCACGCATGACTGGCCGTACTGGGGCGCGCAGTTGCACGCCATGCTGCCCGACCTGCAGGCGACTCTCGGTGCCACTCCGGGCGCAGGCCCCGGCGCCGGTGCTCCGGCTGCCGCGGCAACCGGCCAGCACGCCTGAGTTAAGAACAGCACGCGCCGAGCGGCGACGACCTTGCGGGGTCGTCGCCGTTCGTCGTTTCCGGCGTCGGCGTCCGACCGGGTGTGATTAGCTACCTTGCGGAACCGGGGGCAGATCTGCGGCTCCCCAATGGGCGGTCGAGCGACAAGCGAGGTCAGTGATGAGAAGTCTGTCGATGCTGCTACGGCTCGTGTGTGCCGCCGTATTGACTGTCGGAGGCCTCGTCGGGACGCACATAAGCGCAGCCCGCGCGGCCGGCTACGAGACGCTGATGGTTCCCTCCGCGGCAATGGGCCGCGACATCCCGGTGGCCTTCCTCGCCGGTGGCCCGCACGCGGTTTATCTGCTGGACGCCTTCAACGCCGCACCGGACGTCAGCAACTGGGTGAACGCGGGCAACGCGATGAACACCCTGGCAGGCAAGGGAATCTCGGTGGCCGCACCAGCCGGTGGCGCCTTCAGCATGTACACCAACTGGGAGCGCGACGGCAGCAAGCAGTGGGACACGTTCCTGTCGCAGGAGCTGCCGGACTGGCTGGCCGCCAATAAGGGGCTGGCCCCTGGAGGCCACGGTGTCGTCGGCGCCTCCCAGGGTGGGTATGCCGCGATGGCGCTGGCCTGCTTCCACCCCGACCGGTTCGGCTTCGCCGGCTCGCTGTCCGGATTCCTCTACCCGTCCAACACCACCACCAACGGCGCCATCACCGCAGGCATGGCGCAATTCGGTGGAGTCGACACAAACGGCATGTGGGGTGCAGCGCAGCTGGGCCGGTGGAAGTTCCACGACCCGGATGTGCACGCGATGTTGCTGGCGCAGAACAACTCCCGCATCTGGGTCTGGAGCCCGCTGAGCACGGGTGGCGACGCCGCGGCGATGGCCGGCCAGTCCGGCGAAGCAATGGGTAACTCGCGGTTCTTCTACCAGGAGTACCGCAACGTCGGCGGGCACAACGGCCACTTCGACTTCTCCGGCGGCGAGAACGACTGGGGTTCGTGGAGCGGGCAGCTGCGCGCGATGTCCGGCGACATCGTCGGGGCGATCCGCTAGCTGGTCGCCCGGCCACGGTGCCACGACCCGGTACCGTGAACAAAGCACGAGAGCCCCGTACGTAGAACGCTGCGGCGGCGGCTCGGCTGCGCAATCGACCGACTCTGCTAGCAGGAGACCATGGCTGTGAACTCGCGGCGGAAACGCCGCCGTCGAATACTGGCGCTGATCGCCGCCGCCGCGGTGGCATTGGTGGTGGGGCTGATCATCCTGGCTGTGGTCGGCGTGCTGCGGCAACGCCAGACCGCGCCGAGCGCGGTGCCGCCCAGCATCGTTCCGCCGACCAGCAGCGGTTCGGCTCGCCCGCACAACCCGCGGCCGGCTTCGCAGGATTCCAGCTGCCCCGACGTCCAGCTGATCTCGATTCCCGGCACCTGGGAGTCGTCGCTGCAGGACGACCCGCTCAACCCGGTCCAGTTCCCGAAGGCGTTGTTGCTCAACGTCACCCGGCCGATCCGCGAGCAGTTCAACTCCAGCCGGGTGGAGACTTACACCGTCCCCTACACCGCGCAGTTCCATAACCCGCTGAGCGGCGACACGCAGATCTCCTATGACCAGAGCCGGGCCGAGGGCACCCGTGCGGCGGTCAAGGCGATGACGGACATGAACGCCAAGTGCCCACTGACCGGCTACGTGCTGGTGGGGTTCTCGCAGGGCGCGATCGTCGCCGGCGACATCGCCAGCGACGTCGGCAACGGACGCGGCCCGGTGGATGACGACCTGGTGCTCGGTGTGACGTTGATTGCCGATGGCCGCCGCCAGCAGGGCGTGGGCCAGGAAATCGGACCCAATCCGCCGGGCGAAGGCGCGGAGATCATCCTGCACGAGGTGCCCGTACTGTCCAATCTCGGCTTGACGATGACGGGGCCGCGGCCGGACGGTTTCGGCACGCTCGCCGCCCGGACCAACGAGATCTGCGGGCCCGGCGACCTGATCTGTGCGGCCCCTCCGGAGGCCTTCAGTCTGGCGAATCTGCCCAGAACGCTGGACATCCTGGCGGGCGGGGCCGGCGCGCCGGTGCACGCGCTCTATGCCACCACCCAGTTCTGGAGCCTCGACGGCCAGCCGGCGACCGAGTGGACGCTGAATTGGGCGCACGGCGCCATCGAGAACGCGCCCCACCCCAAACACGGGTGACCAGGACCGAACACGTTCTGGCTATTCGACACAGCGGCACGGCATCACAGGTCACGGTTGTGATACGCGGTACCTTCAGATTTGGTCGGCGGCGCATCGCCCACTAACATTAAGAGAAATTTAAGAGCAGCTATGGTCGACCTATCGCGTCGATGCCTCATGGTCCACTCAGCGCGGATCGGTAGCATCTGTGCGGTTTGCCGTTCGCGACTGCCCTACGCAGGCGAAAGCGCGGTATCAGACCCCGCCCGAGTCCGATGCGACCCTTGGGTGACGCTCAAACAGACCTAGCCCGAGCAAACGCGATGAAGGAGAGACGGCATGGCTTATCACAATCCGTTCATCAAGGACCGGCCAGATCAAATTCCCGGAGAACACCGACATCGTTCGCCACGTCGAAAAATGGGCGAGAGTGCGCGGTGATCAACTGGCGTACCGGTTCCTGGACTTCTCCACCGAACGCGACGGTGTCGCGAAGGACATTTCATGGTCCGAGTTCGGTGCCCGCAACCGCGCGGTCGGCGCCCGCCTCCAGCAGGTGACCCAGCCGGGTGACCGCGTCGCCATCCTGTGCCCGCAGACCCTGGACTACCTGACCGCATTCTTCGGAACGCTGTACGCCGGCCGGATCGCGGTGCCGCTGTTCGACCCCGCCGAACCCGGCCACGTCGGCCGGCTGCACGCGGTGCTCGACGATTGCAGCCCATCGGCGATCCTGACCACCAGCGACTCCGCCGAGGGAGTCCGCAAGTTCTTCCGCAGCCGCCCGGCCAAGGAACGTCCGCGTGTGATCGCCGTCGACGCGGTGCCCGATGACGTCGCCAGCACGTGGGAGCCCATCCCGGCAGGCCCTGAAACCGTCGCCTATCTGCAGTACACCTCCGGCTCCACCCGCACCCCGACCGGCGTCCAGATCACGCATCTGAACTTGCCGACGAACTGTGTCCAGGTGATCCACGCCCTCGAGGGTCAGGACGGCGACCGCGGTGTGAGCTGGCTGCCCTTCTTCCATGACATGGGCCTGATCACGACTTTGTTGTCGACGCTGGTCGGCTACCGGTTCACCTTCATGACGCCCGCCGCCTTCGTGCGCCGGCCCAGCAGGTGGATCCGCGAGCTCGCGCGCAAGGAGGGCGAAACCGGCGGGGTCTTCTCGGCCGCTCCGAACTTTGCCTTCGAACACGCGGCGCTGCGCGGACTGCCTAAAGACGGCGAGCCGCCGCTGGACCTGAGCAACGTCAAGGCGATCCTCAACGGCAGCGAGCCGGTGTCGGCGGCATCGATCCGAAAATTCAACGATGCATTCGGGCCCTACGGCTTCCAGGAGAAGGCGATCAAGCCGTCCTACGGCTTGGCCGAGGCCACCCTGTTCGTCTCGACCACCTCGATGGAAGAGGCCCCGACGATCATCCACGTCGACCGGGAGAAGTTGAACAACGGGCACTTCGCCGAAGTGGCCGCCGATGCGCAGAACGGCGTCGCGCAGGCCTCCGCCGGCACCATCGGTGTCAGCGAGTGGGCGATCATCGTCGACCCCGACACCGCGACCGAACTGCCCGACGGGCAGATCGGCGAGGTCTGGCTGCACGGCAACAACATGGGCGCCGGATATTGGAACCGCGAAGCAGAGACGCAGGAGACGTTCAGGAACATCCTCAAGTCGCGCACCGATCCGTCACGTGCCGAGCGGTGTTCCCGACGACGGGTCGTGGGTGCGCACCGGTGACTACGGCACCTATCACCACGATCACCTCTACATCACCGGCCGGGTCAAGGATCTGGTCATCGTCGACGGACGTAACCACTACCCGCAGGATCTCGAGTACTCGGCACAGGAATCCAGCCGGGCCCTGCGCACGGGCTACGTGGCCGCCTTCTCGGTGCCGACAAACCAGTTGTCCGCAGCGGTTTTCGACGACCCGCACGCCGGGTTGAAATACGACGCGGATGACAGCTCCGAGCAGTTGGTGATCGTCGCCGAGCGTGCCGCCGGTGCGCACAAGCTCGATTATCAGCCCATCGCCGACGACATCCGGGCGGCCATCGCAGTCCGGCACGGAGTCACCGTGCGCGACGTGCTGTTGGTCACGGCCGGATCGGTGCCCCGCACCTCCAGCGGCAAGATCGGCCGCCGCGCCACCCGCGCCGCTTACATCGACGGCACCTTGCGCAGCGGTACCGCGGTCCCCAACTCCTTCCCCGACCAAGCTGACTGAACGCGAACATGACTGACTCAGAGCTTTCGACCACCCAGCCCCCGACCACCGTCGGCGGAGCCGCCCCGGCTCGCACCGACATGACCATCGCCGAGGTGCGGCTGTGGCTGCGGCAATGGGTAGGCAGCGCCACCGGGCGTTCGCCCGACGCGATCGACGAGTCGACACCCATGGTCGAGCTGGGTCTGTCCTCGCGCGATGCGGTGGCGATGGCCGCCGACATCGAAGACCACACCGGGGTCACCGTGTCGATCGCGGCCGCGTTCGAGCATCCGACGATCGAAGCGCTGGCCACCTGGATCGTCGAGGGCGACCCCGAATTCGACTCCGCCGTCGATGACGACACCGACTGGACCCGCAAGGGACCGGTCGAGCGCGTCGACATCGCCGTCGTGGGCCTGGCCACCCGGTTGCCCGGCGATATGAACACCCCCGACGAGACCTGGCAGGCGTTGTTGGAGGGTCGCGACGCGATCACCGACCTGCCCGAGGGCCGCTGGTCGGAGTTCATGGAGGAACCGCGGCTGGCCGAGGCGATCAAGAAGGCCCGCACCCGCGGCGGCTACCTCAGCGACATCAAGGGCTTCGACTCGGAGTTCTTCGCGTTGTCCAAGACCGAAGCCGACAACATCGACCCGCAGCAGCGGATGACGCTGGAGTTGACCTGGGAGGCGCTCGAGCACGCCCGTATTCCGGCGTCCAGCCTGCGCGGCGAATCCGTCGGTGTGTTCGTCGGCACCTCGGTGATGGACTACAGCTACCTGGCGATGTCGGACCCGACCATCGCCCACCCGTATGCCATCACCGGTACCGCGAGTTCGATTGTGGCCAACCGTGTTTCGTACTTCTTCGACTTCCACGGCCCGTCGGTCGCGGTGGATACCGCCTGCTCGAGCTCGCTGGTCGCCACCCACCAGGCGGTGCAGGCGCTGCGCAGCGGTGAATGCGACGTGGCGATGGCCGGCGGGGTCAACGCTCTGATCACCCCCGCCGTGACGCTGGGCTTCGACGAGATCGGGCAGGTGCTCTCGCCCGACGGCCGGATCAAGTCGTTCTCGTCGGACGCCGATGGCTACACCCGCTCAGAGGGCGGCGCGATGCTGGTGCTCAAGCGGGTCGACGACGCGCGACGCGACGGCGACCAGATCCTCGCTGTGATCGCCGGTAGCGCGGTCAACCACGACGGACGTTCCAACGGCCTGATCGCGCCCAACCCCGATGCGCAAGCCGACGTACTGCGCCGGGCCTATAAGGACGCCGGCATCAACCCGCGCACCATCGACTACGTCGAGGCACACGGCACCGGCACCGTGCTGGGCGACCCGATCGAGGCTCAGGCGCTGGGTCGGGTGGCCGGTCGCGGCCGTCCCGACGACAAGCCGCTTCTGCTCGGCGCCATCAAAACCAATGTCGGGCACATGGAGTCGGCGGCCGGTGCGGCCAGCCTGATCAAGACGGTGCTCTCGCTGCAGCACGGCAAACTGCCGCCGTCGATCAACTACGCCGGACCCAACCCCTACATCGACTTCGACGCGTCGCATCTGAAAGTTCAGACCACTGTGTCCGACTGGCCGCGCTACAGCGGTTACGCCATCGCGGGCGTGTCCAGCTTCGGCTTCGGTGGGGCCAACGCACACGTGGTGCTGCGCGAGGTGCTGCCCCGCGATGTTGTCGAGCGGGAACTTGAGGCGCAAGTTCAAGAGGGCACTGCTGCCGCCGCTGCTGCCCCCGCCGAAGAGCAGGTCGAGCTGGTCGGCGGTCTGCAATTCGACGAGTACGGCGAGTTCGTGAATGCCGCCGAAGGCGGCACCGCGGCGGCCGACGACGAATACGAACTGCCCGGCATCACCGACGAAGCCCTGCGCCTCAAAGAGATTGCGCTGGAAGAGCTTGCGGGAGAAGAGCTTCCGACTCCGGTGGTGCCGCTGCCGGTGTCGGCGTTCCTGACATCGCGCAAGCGGGCCGCCGCAGCCGAGCTGGCCGACTGGCTGGAATCGCCTGAAGGCCAGGCATCGTCGCTGGAATCGATCGGCCGGGCGCTGTCGCGCCGCAACCACGGCCGTTCGCGTGCGGTGGTGCTGGCCCACGATCACGACGAGGCCATCAAGGGACTGCGCGCGATCGCCGACGGCAAGCAGAAGCCCTATGTGTTCAGCACCGACGGGCCGGCCACCAACGGCCCGGTGTGGGCGATGGCCGGTTTCGGCGCGCAGCACCGCAAGATGGGCAAGAACCTCTATCTGCGCAACGAGGTCTTCGCCGAGTGGATCGACAAGGTCGACGCGCTGATTCAGGACGAGCGTGGCTACTCGGTGCTCGAGCTGATCCTCGACGACTCGGTGGACTACGGCATCGAAACCAGCAACGTCGTCATCTTCGCGATCCAGATCGCGTTGGGTGAGGTGCTCAAGCACCACGGCGCGAAACCCGCTGCGGTGATTGGCCAGTCGCTGGGTGAGCCCGCATCGGCCTACTTCGCGGGTGGACTCTCGCTGGCCCACGCCACCCAGGTGATCTGCTCGCGCTCACACCTGATGGGTGAGGGCGAGGCGATGCTGTTCGGCGAGTACATCCGGTTCATGGCGCTCGTCGAGTACTCCGCCGACGAGCTCAAGACTCTGTTGTCTGCGGTCCCCAACCCCTATCCCAGCCTGGAGGTGTGCGTCTACGCCGCGCCCAGCCAGACCGTCATCGGTGGGCCGCCCGACCAGATCGATGCAATCGTCGCCCGGGCCGAGTCCGAGGGTCGCTTCGCGCGCAAACTGCAGACCAAAGGCGCCGGTCACACGTCGCAGATGGACCCACTGCTGGGCGAGTTCTCCGCTGAGCTGCAAGGTATTTCGCCGATGACCCCGAAGGTCGGGATCTTCTCGACCGTGCACGAGGGAACCTACGTCCGGCCCGGTGGCGAGCCGATTCACGACGTCGCCTACTGGATCAAGGGCATGCGGCACTCGGTGTACTTCACCCACGGCGTTCGCAACGCCGTCGACAGTGGCTACACCACCTTCCTGGAACTCGCGCCCAACCCGGTCGCGCTGATGCAGATCGGGTTGACCACGGCGGCCGCGGGATTGCCTGACGCCCAGCTGATTCCGACGCTGGCCCGCAAGCAGGACGACATCGAGTCGATGATCTCGGCGATGGCGCAGTTGTTCGTGTTCGGCCACGACATCGACATCCGCACGCTTTTCAGCCGCGCACTCGGTCCCGAGGATTATGCGAACGTGCCGCCGACCCGGTTCAAGCGCAAGGAGCACTGGCTGGACGCCCGTTTCTCCGGCGATGGCTCGGTGATGATGCCTGGCACGCACGTCGCGATGCCGGACGGGCGGCACGTGTGGGAGTACGCGCCGCGTGGTGAGACCGATCTCGCCGCGCTGGTGAAAGCTGCTGCGGCACATGTACTTCCGGATGCCGTATTGACCGCCTCCGAGCAGCGCGCGGTCCCGGCTGACAACGCTCGGCTGGTGACCACGCTGACCCGCCATCCCGGTGGCGCCGCGGTGCAGATCCACGCGCGGATCGACGAGTCCTTCACGCTGGTGTACGACGCCCTGGTGTCGCGTGCCGGCCAAGCCTCGGTGTTGCCTGTAGCCACCGGCTCAGGGGTCGTTGCTGCGGCGATCGCCCCGGCCGTCACCGGAGTGCAGACCGCGGTGGCAGCCCCGACAGTGGAGCCGGCAACCGACGAAACCGACGTGGCCGAAATCGTGACCGACAGCCTCGCCGCTCGGCAGCTCGGCGGATTGAACCGCTGGACACCGGATTCCGGTGAGACGATTCGTGACCGGCTGGCCTCCATCGTGTCGATGGCGATGGGCTACGAGCCCGAAGACCTGCCGTGGGAGGTCCCGCTGGTCGAGCTCGGCCTCGATTCGATGATGGCGGTGCGGATCAAGAACCGCGTCGAGTACGACTTCGACCTGCCGCCGATTCAGTTGCAGGCCGTCCGCGACGCCAACCTCTACAACGTCGAGAAGCTGGTCGAATACGCGATCGAGAACCGCGACGAGGTGCAGAACCTGCACGAGCGCCAGAAGACGCAGACCGCCGACGAGATAGCCGCCGAGCAGGCCGCCATTCTGTCCGGCGCGACGCCGGCGTCGTTGACGGCTCCTGCACCGGACACTCAGGCCCCGCCCGAGACTCAAGCCCAGCCCGAGACTCAGCCGGAATCATCGATCCCGCCGCCGCCGACCAATCCTGCCGGCCCGTCGGCTGCGACGCCCAACCTGGCGGGCGCCGCCCAGGCGCTCAACCAGGAAGCCCTTGCCGCGGCACTCAACTCGGACATACCGCCGCGGGACGCGGCCGAGCGAGTCGCGTTCGCGACCTGGGCGATCGTCACCGGCAAGTCCCCCGGCGGCATCTTCAACCCGTTGCCGAAGCTGGACGACGCCGCCGCTACCAAAATGGCCGAGCGGCTGTCCGAGCGCGCGGAAGCTTCGATCACGGCCGATGCGGTCAAGTCCGCTGCCACCATCGAGGATCTCGCGAGCACGGTCCGTGAATTCCTGGAGGCCGGCGAGATCGACGGCTTCGTGCGGACCATCCGGCCCAGGCCTGAAGGCTCCACCAAGCCGGCGGTTTTCGTCTTCCACGCCGCGGGCGGATCGACAGTCGTATACGAGCCGTTGCTCAAGCGACTGCCGGCAGATTACTCCGATGTACGGCTTCGAGCGCGTCGAGGGAACCGTCGAAGAGCGTGCCGCGCAATATGTTCCGAAGCTGCGCGAGCTCGGCGGCAACGGGCCGTTCATCCTGGCCGGTTGGTCGCTGGGTGGCGTGCTGGCCTACGCCTGCGCGATCGGTCTGAAGCAGCAGGGCTGCGATGTGGCTTTCGTTGGTTTGATCGACGCGGTGCGCGCCGGCGAGGAAGTCCCGCAGACCAAGGAGGAGACCCGCAAGCGTTGGGATCGCTACGCGCGCTTCGCTGAGCGGACCTTCAACGTGGAGGTCCCCGAAATCCCTTACGAGCACCTCGAAACGCTCGATGACGAGGGCCAGGTCAGGTTCGTGCTCGAGGCCGTCCAGCAGGCCGGTGTGCAGATCCCGGGCGGGATCATCGAGCACCAGCGGACCTCGTATCTGGACAACCGGGCAATCGACACGGTCCGGATCCAGCCCTACGACGGACACGTCACGTTGTACATGGCCGACCGCTATCACGACGACGCCATCACCTTCGAGCCGCGATATGCGACCCGCAAGCCCGACGGCGGCTGGGGCGAGTACGTCGCCGACCTCGAGGTCGTGCCGATCGGTGGCGAGCACATCCAGGCCATCGACGAGCCGATCATCGCCAAAGTCGGCGCTCATATGACGCAGGCGCTCAACAAGATCCACGCCGAGCAGGAAGAGCCTAAGTGACCACCAAAACCACCGCTGAGCTGCTGACCGAACTGCGTGAAAAGCTGGAACTGGCGAAGGAACCCGGTGATCCCAAGGCGATCGCACGGCGCGACAAAAAAGGAATCCCGAGCGCCCGTGCCCGCATCCACGCTCTGCTCGACCCGGGGAGCTTTCTAGAGATCGGGGCGCTGGCCCGCACTCCGGGTGACCCGAACGCGCTCTACGGCGACGGTGTGGTCACCGGACACGGCCGGATCAACGGCCGGCCGGTCGCGGTGTTCAGCCACGACCAGACGGTGTTCCAGGGCTCGGTCGGTGAGATGTTCGGCCGCAAGGTGGCCAAGCTGATGGAGTGGGTGGCGATGGTCGGATGCCCGATCATCGGCATCAACGACTCCGCGGGCGCCCGGATTCAGGACGCGGTCACCTCACTGGCCTGGTACGCCGAGTTGGGCCGCCGGCACGAGATGCTGCGCGGCTTCGTGCCCGAGGTCTCGATCATCTTGGGCAAATGTGCTGGAGGAGCGGTCTATTCGCCGATCCAGACAGACCTGTTGGTGGCGGTGCGCGATCAGGGCTACATGTTCATCACCGGCCCCGACGTCATCAAGGACGTCACCGGTGAAGACGTGACGTTCGATGAGTTGGGCGGCGCCGACGTCCAGGCGCAGCGCGGCAACATCCACAAGGTCGTCGAGGACGAGGCCGCGGCGTTCCAGTACGTACGCGACTACCTGTCGTTCCTGCCCGCCAACACATTCGACGATGGACCGATCGTCAATCCGGGCCTGGAACCAGAGATCACCCCGACCGATCTCGAACTGGACGCCATCGTCCCGGATGCGGACAACACTGCCTACGACATGCACGAGATCCTGCTGCGAATCTTCGACGACGGTGATGTCTTCGAGATTGCCGACCAGCGCGGCCCGGCGATCATCACCGCGTTCGCGAGGGTCGACGGGAGAGCAGTCGGCGTGATCGCCAACCAGCCGATGTTCATGTCCGGCGCGGTCGACAACGAGGCATCGGACAAGGCGTCCAGCTTCATCCGATTCTGCGACTCCTACAATCTGCCACTGGTTTTCGTGGTCGACACCCCTGGCGCGATGCCGGGCGTCGAGCAGGAAAAGGGCGGCATCATCAAGCGCGGTGGCCGGTTCTTCAACGCGATCGTGGAAGCCGAGGTGCCGAAGGTGACGATCATCGTCCGCAAGGCGTACGGCGGTGGTTACGCGGTGATGGGCTCCAAGCAGTTGTCCGCCGACCTGAACTTCGCCTGGCCCACCGCGCGCATCGCGGTGATCGGGGCCGACGGGGCCGCGCAGTTGCTGGTGAAGCGGTTCCCCGACCCGTCCGCTCCCGAGGTTCAGCAGATCAAAAAAGACTTCATCGACGGCTACAACCTCAACATCGCGATCCCGTGGACCGCGGCCGAGCGTGGCTACATCGACGGTGTCATCGAACCGCACGAGACCAGGCTGCTGATTCGCAAATCGCTACACCTGTTGCGGGAGAAGCAGACTAACTGGCGCACTCAGCGCAAGCACGGCCTCTTGCCGATCTAGAACCGGGCTATCAGACCTTCGCCGGATAGTCGGAAGTGTAAAACTCGGCCGGACTCTGCGAACGTGGGCTCGGCTGCCGGATGAATACCCAGACTCCGGTTGTGCCGGATTGCAGCGTGTCCCGAATTGTGGCATTCCCGACTCCTCACGCCGTCAGTGTTCAGCGCGCCCACCGCCACGCCCGGTCCCGGGACCGTCACAAGGTGCAGTCGCGGGACGCGGCAGCTGGATCAAGCTGACGTCGTAGTGGGCGTTGGGATCACCAGCCTCCGCGAAGTGGATGTCTGCGGTCACTGCGCCACCGCTGTTGTGAATGAACGCCGACGCGGTCGCGTTGTTGATCGACGAGAAGTCGGGGATGCGGACTGAAATCGCAAGCTGCGCGAGGTTGCCACGCATCGGCACCACCGTCCCGCTCGTCCGCCGTAGCCACCAGATTGGCCGGGAATGGCCGAATCCGGCCAGCGCGACGGTGACGGGCACGACGCAGCGGACCAGAGCGGAAATCGTTAGTGACATTTTGTCAATCATTCCGCTCGACTGGCTTAACTCGCCACAGCCGAACGGGGAGAATCGCCTTACATGGGACGCAGGTATGTGACGGGCGACACTGCTAAGCGCTACTTACCAGCGTCTTTCTGCTGTTTTTGCACCTCTGCGCCAGTCTCGGTGGACTCCCGGAGTTCCTTCTTCGTCTTGGCAGCCTCGTCGGCCATCTCGCCGATAGTTTCGTCGCCTTCTTCAGCGCGCATAGTTATGACCTCCTCGGGTCCTACTACCCGAGATCGGCGACTCTGAATCAAAAGCCCGTTGCTGTAGTTCGTAAAACCATCTATATTTAGATCGTAATACGAACTAGTGGGTAGCCCGCTGAGGAGATCGCCATGCACGCCGCCGTCGTCACGTCGTTCGATGCGCCGCCGTCCTACCGGGAATTCACGGTCCCGACACCGCAGGGCACCGACAAGGTGCTGGTCGACGTTGTTGCATCTGGGCTGCACCGGCGCGTCCGCTCACAGGCGGACGGCTCGCACTACACGAGTACCGGCGAACTGCCGCTGATTCCCGGCGTCGACGGCGTGGCACGCCTGCCCGACGGGTCGCTGCGCTACTTCGCGCTGGGTGACACGACGTTCGGCGCTATGGCGGAACAGACGGTGATCGACCTGCGCCAGAGCTTCGAACTGCCCGAGGGCGTCGATCCGATACAGGTGGCAGCGGCGATGAACCCGGCGCTGTCGTCGTGGGTGGCGCTCAAGCGGCGGGCGGACTTCGTGAGCGGCCAGAGCGTTCTGGTGTTGGGCGCGACCGGTAGCTCCGGACAGATGGCCGTCCAAGTCGCCAAACTGCTTGGTGCAGGGCAGGTTATCGCCGCGGGCCGCGATCCGCAGCGGTTGGCCGCGTGTCGGGATCTTGGCGCCGACACGATTGTGCGACTCGGCGAAGGCCCGGGTCTGGGCGAGGTGGCAGCCAAGGTCGATGTGGTCATCGACTATCTCTGGGGGCCGGTCACCGCAGAGGCGATGACCGCGATCGCCACCCACCGCAAGGATGATTCCCGCCCGCTCACCTGGATCGAGATAGGCGCGGTCGCCGGCGCGACCGCCGACATCCCGGCCGCGGCCTTACGCGCGCTACCACTGCAGATACTCGGCAGCGGGCAAGGTTCGGTGTCGACCCGCGAGATCCTGTCCGAGCTGCCCGCGATCGCCGAGGCGGTCGGCAGTGGCGCTCTACGTATCGACGTCCGCGCGGTGCCGCTCGCCGATGTCGCGACGGTGTGGCAGGACGCCGACGATGCGGCGCGGGTCGTGCTCACTCCATAAGCAGATATATAAGACTGGGCGGCAATGGCGAGTGCCATTGCCGCCCAGGGAGTTCAGTTACTTGCTAGCCTTCTGGCGAGCCTCGGCGGCCTTCTCGGCGGCGCGGGAGGACTCTGCCTCAGCTTCTTTCTTGGCCACGTCGCGCGCGGCTTTGGCCTTGTCCTGCTGAGCTCGGCCTTCTTCGCGCAAGCCATCGCGGTTGGCAACGATGCCGATGATTTCCTTGACCTTGCCTACGACGTCCTCGATGATGCCTCGGACTAATTCTTCGGGTCCACTGTTGCCCATTGTTGTTTTCCTTTCGATCGGGGGGATGCAGTGTTCGTACCCCGCACCACCGGAGACCGAACGTATAGCGACTGTGAGAGCGCTCACGAAAGCCGCCTACCAGCTACGGCCCGACTGCTCGGCTAGGGCTTTATCCGGATCTTCCCTGGCGACCACCAGCCAAAATGGGTGGCAGTGCCAAGGTCCAGCTCAGCGGGCGGGGCGTCGACGAGCGTGTCGAACTTACGCAGCGAACCCCAGTCACGCGCCCAGTCGTGGGACAGGTAGGTCGCCATCACGTGTGCGCGTAGCAGCAGGTCGGTGATGCCGAGCAGCCCGCCGTTGATGCCGTCTTCCCAGGTATCGGTGTCCATCTTCTTTGCCGTGTAGTCAGGCGTGATCCGGAACTTCGGGATATCGGTGACGCCGTTCGAGTGCAGCATCGGCTGCTGACATGGAAATGCCAGTCCGACCGCCCAGTCCAGCAGCACGGGCTGCGTCGACCCCACGTATTCCTGCACCGAGCGCAGTTCGGGCACCCGCGGTGGGGTCAGCGCGATCCAGTCTTCCGGCGTCAGCGACAGGTCTTCGGCCACCACCCGGACAGCGACAGCGTCCGCGGGGATCTCCGACCGGGGATACCTCAGGTTGCGCCAGGCCTTGGGCTGCTCGCCGTAGAGATCGTCGGGTACCAACCGCCCCGCCGGCAACACGTCACCGTTCGGCCCGGGCCGGCCGTATTCCAGCACCACGGTCTGGCCGTCGGTGTGGTGGTGCAGCACGCTGTTGCCGGCGATCTTGCCGGCGGCCGTCACCACAACCAGCGGATGGCCGTGGTCGGCGGGCGGCAGCTGGTACCACGCCGAGGCCAGCTTGCTCTGCTGCTGCGCTTCGGTCGTATAACTGCCGAGAACCGGAACCCGTTGCGGGTCAAGGCCGTACGGCAACGGCACGGTCGACCCGTTGACGCCGGCGGCCTTCAACTTGGCCGGTGCATCCCAGTCGTAGTCGGTGCCGGGCTGATTCGGATGCATCACCACCGCCTCGGCGACGGTGTGGGCCGGGACGCCGTTGGGGGTGAAGCCGACCGGATTGACCCCGCCGAGCGGGCCGAGGTCGCCCCATGAGTTCGGGCCGGAGTCGCCGGGCCGTGCCTGCATGAAGCCGGCGTTGGTGTCGGGCTCGACCAGCACGTCGTCGGCCAACCCACAGCCACCGGCGAACGCCCGGATGTTCGACGAGCCGTTGGAGAATGTGGGGTACTGCCGGACGATGCCGGTCGTCATCGATGCGACGAACACCAGCGCCATGAAGCCGGCGGCGAGCGGTATGGGTGCGGCGGTCAGTGCGCGTGCCAGTCGACCCTCACCCCGATCTCGGGCAGCGAAGTGCAGCCACGCGGCGTAGATCGCGACCGCGACGAACAGCGCGAAAAACATTGTGCTGATGCTGATTCCGGCGATCTTCGGCATCGCGGCATTGAACGGGACGCCGTAGCTGGACACGTACCACCAGCCGTTCGTGGTGGCGAAGCACAGCGCCAGCAGGAACAGCACCGCGGCCAGGAACGCCATCCGGTTGCGCGACCAGCGCAAAACCGTCGGCGCCACCAAGGCTGTGGTCAGCGCGGCCATCGCCGCGCCCACCGCGGCGAACAGGCCGAAGTGGTGCACCCACTTGGTCGGGGTGAACATCAGGAAGAACATGGTGCCGAAGATGACACCCATCAGCCGCCACGCCGGGCCGCGGGCAACGCCGCGAACTCGCTTGCGCCGCAACATGATGAACACGGTGGTAAACAGGCAGAGCGCGGTGGTCAGGAAGCCGAACCGGCGCGACAGCGAACCGTCGACGGTGGGCAGGATCAGGTAGTAATAGCGCAGGTTCTCGGTGTACCAGGCCTGGCTCGGGCCGATCGCCGTACGAATCCTGGTGGCCTCCAACACCGTTGACAGCGTCTGGTCGGCGAACACCACGGTCAGGATCACGGTGCCCGCCGCCAACATCGGCGCCACCAACGGCCAGGTGCCGACCACGCGGTGACGTCGCACCAGGATTCGCAGGATCGGACGACCACCGGCTACCAGCGCGGCCACCGCAATCAGCCCGGTCGGCTGCACGCCCAAGGTGAACGCCGCGGTCACCACCGCCAGCGCCGCGGGCGTCAACCGGCTGTAGCGCATCGACCGCTCGATCAGCACGTAGGTGATCAGCGAGCCGACCGCGATGATGGGTTCTGGCCGAAGGCCGTTGTCGAACGGCATCCACGCAGTCAGTAGCACCAGGCCGGCCGCCCAGTTGGCGGCCTTGCTCTTGGTCACTGCCGGTCCGAGTCGGGGCAGCACCTCTTTCGACAGCAGCAACCAGCACGCGATCCCGGCGACCAAGTCGGGCAACCGAATCCACAGGCTCGAGTCGCTGACGTGGGTCATCAACGCCAGCAGGTTGTAGTACCAGCCGAACGGATCCTCCGGGCTGCCGAACCAGCGGAAGTAGTTGGACATGTAGCCGGCCCGGTCGGCGACGCGGGCCATGCCCAGGATGTAGCCGTCGTCGGACGAGTTCGCCCCGATCACCCACCAGAGCACGAACCCGGATATCACCGTTACGTCGGCGAGGGTGAAGGTCCGCCAGTTCGCCGGTATCCACCGGCGCATCCGGTGACCATCCAGCTGATCGAGACGCCACAGCGCGATCAAGGCGACGATCGTCGCCAGGATTGCGCCGACCATCGCCAGCAGCTTCAGTGTGGTTGGGGTGGTGGAGAACCGGGTGTCGATGGTCGCCGACATCTTCAGCCCCGGCGGGGCGGGCCCGATCAGATCGGTGAACACCCCGACGATCTGCGGGCGCAGGTTGGGGTCGGGGTAGCCGCTGCGGAGGTCGGCGCCGCCCGAATCCTTGAGCCCGACGAAGGTGGCGTAGGTCCCGGCCAGCGTCGAGGTGATGTCGATGTGTTGGCACTGTGGTGACGCGACCTGCTCGCGCGGCACCGAAAGGATCACCACGTTGCGGTCGGTGACGTCCACCCGCTGCAAGGTGGCGACGACGAACAGCGCGTCGAGGTTGGCGTCCTTGCCTTTTCGCGGTGCGGTGCCAAGCACCACTCCGCCGGTCGGCGGCATGTCCCGCACCACCTCGCACGGCACTTCTGCGTGGAAGTTGACTGGCGTCAGCGAAATCAGCGGCGCCGTAACACTTTTCAGCTGACCATTCTGCGGCCAGTTCAGGTCGGCCGTGGTCTGCACGACGGGAAGCAACGGGGTCGCCACCGATAACAGGAAGCCGATCAACCCGGCGATGGTGGCCACCCATCGGGTCGCCTTCATGTGGTCGCCCGCGGCGGAGGTCTGGGGGTGCTCGATCTGTGTGCTCACGGGAGTGCTCGAATCGGTCCTTGTCGGCTCCAGCCGTACACGTCTGTGACGCCCTGCTGGATGGCGGCGATCGGCGCCACGTCGTCGGGGATCCAGCGGTGGTACTGCTCCACCTGACCCCAGTCGCGGTACCAGTCCCCGTTGAGATAGGTGGGGACGGTCGACGTCCACATCAGCGCCTGGGTGAACAGGAACGGCCCGCCGGACTTCGACGCCTGCCACAGGTTCGACGACGCCGAGGTCTGCTTGTGATCAGGCTGGATGCGGTAGTCCGGTAGTTCGGCGACGCCGAGATGCTCGGAAAACGGCCGCTGGCAAGGGAAATTCGCGGCGGTGGCGATGTCCATCAGCACCGGCTGCTGCGGGCCGACCAGTTGCTGCAGGGTCTTGGTCACCGGCACCCGCGGCGGCGTGAACGCGAACCACTGGTCCTCGCTGAGGTTGGGGTCGTAGGCGACGATGCGGGCGACGTTGGCCTCCGGGGGCGCCCAGCTCATCGGGAAACGCAGGTTGCGCCAGGCGGGCTGCGGCCCGATGTCGATCGGGAACATCAGCCCCAGCGGCGCGACGCTGCCGTCGGGCTTGGCCGTGCCCCACTGCAGCCGGAGCGACTGGCCGTACATGAAGTCGCCGTCCTCTTTGTAGGACCAGATGGCGCCCGAGGCGGCGATGACGACGAGCGGCCGGTCCGGTGAGCGGGGCGGCATCTGGTACCACGCCGAGGTGGCGGTGGCGGCGCGGGCGTTCTCGCCGTAGCTGCCCATTACCGGCGTGCGTGCGGGGTCGAGGAGGAACGGGAGCGCGGCCTGCGAGCCGTTGACGCCGGTCGGGCCCTTGCCGCCGGCGGTGCCGGCCGAGTCGGTGATCGAGGCGTTCGGCTTGTTCGGTGATGCGTCGGAGTTGACCACGCCCGGCTTGGTCACCACCGGGTCGGACTGCAGGTTGTCGCCGACTCCCTGCGGTGTGAATCCGACCGGATTGACCCCGCCAAGCGGGCCGTCGGGGCCGAACTGCTGTCCCGGAACCGGTTGCAGCACACCTTCATTGGGGTCGGGCTCGGCCAGTACGTCGTCGGCCATCGCGCAACTGGACGACGAGAGTCCGGAGGTGATCGCGCCGAAGTTGGCCTTACCGGTGGTGTACATCGGGTAGCGCAGCACCGCGCCCTTGCCCAACGATGCGACCTCGCCGAAGACCATGATCACGGCGACCACCAGCAATGGCGCGGACGCCAGCACGCGGTTGCGCCGGCTGTCGGTGACCTCGGTTTGCCCGGCGTAGTCCATCCGGAAGTGTTGCCACGCGCCCAGCAATCCGGTCGCGATCGACAGCGCCAGGAACATCGACGTGACCGGGTGGCTCGCGATCACCGGCTGGATGTCGAACCATGGGACGCCGTAGTTGTTGACGTAGAACCAGCCGTTTATACCCGAGGTCGCCCACGCCAGCATGAACAGCAGCGCGGTGACATACAGCGTCAGGTTCCGGCGGTTGTGCAGCCCGATCCGCGCCAACGCGAACGCGGTGACCGCACCGAGCGCACCGGCCAGTCCGGCGAACGCACCGAACTGAATCGCCCACTTGGTCGGCGTGAAGTGCAGCAGCAGCAGGCCGATCGCGGTCGTGCCGATCAATCGCCACGCCGGCCCGCTGGCCACGCCGGGCACCCGGCCGCGCCGCAACAGCACGACCAGCACCCCGAACAGGCACAGCATCATGATCAGCACCGCGAACCGCCGCGTCATCGAACCCTCGGCGTTGCTTTCCACCGTGAGGAAGTAGTAGCGCAGGAACTCCTGGTACCAGGCGATCGTCGGGCCGACCTTGTACTTGATCCGCGCCGCCTCGGCGACGGTCGCCAGCGTCTGCGACCGGAACACCACGATCATGATCAGCGAAAGCGACGCAGCCAGCACCGCCAGCGGCGCCAATAGCCCATCAGTTGCCTTGCGCTGCACGATGATCCGCGCGATCGGCCGAGCGGCGGCCAGCAGGGCGGCGACCGCGATCAGACCCTGCGGCGCCAAGGTCGCCGTCAGCGTCGCGACGATGATCGCCACCGCCGCGGGTACCAGACGGCGGGTGGCGATCGAGGTCTCGGCAAGCACCCAGGTGACCACTACGCCCAGCGCGATCAGCGGCTCGGGCCGCAGGCCGTTGTTGAACGGCAGCCAGGCCGCAAGGAACACCGCGCCCGCGGTCCAGACCGCCACACGGTTGCCGGCCAGCCCGCCGCGGCCGGGACCCAGCCGCCGCAGCATGTAGCGGCTGATGATCAACCAGGTGCCGATCGCGGCCAGCGTGGCGGGCAGTCGCATCCACACACCGGCGGTGCTCACGGTCGCGAGCTGGGCCAGCACCGATTGGTACCAGTCGAAGGGCGCCTCGCTGGTACCGAAGTAGCGGTAGTAGTTGGTCACGTAGCCGGCGTCCCCGGCGACCCGGGCCATGGTCAGGTTGTAGCCGTCATCCGACGAGGTCGCGCCGATCACGTGCCAGAGCAGCAGCGTGGCGATCACCCCGGCGTCGGCCAGCCAAGTCGCGAAACCTGTCTGTAACAAATGCCGCCAGCCGCGCGGTGTCCGTCGTCCAGATTGCCGGTCCAGGACGGCCAGCGCGACGATCGAGGCCAGCACGGCCAGCCCGCCCAGGGCCATCACCGCCGACTTCAGCAGCGTGGGAGCGACGATGAACCGGGTGTCGACGTCGACGCGCGCCGACAGCCCCGGCTGGGCAGGCACCGCCAGGTCGGTGAAGATCCCGCCGACCGCGGGCTTCTTCTCGGCGGCCAGGTTGCCGGTAGCGCCGGGGATTCCGACGAAGTCCGCGCCGGCACCGCCCGCGTCGGCCCAGATGTGCAGCGCGCTGCAGGCGCCGGCGGCTACCGCGGAGCGAGGCGCGGCCGCGGCAACCGAGTCCCGGAACGCGACGACGACGGTGTCCTTGTTAGCCCGGACGAACAGCCCGTTCTTGCCGGTCTCGAACCCGTTGACCGGCAGCGTCGACACCACCAGCCCGCCGTCGGCGGGCAGTGTGGCGATCGCGGCGCACGGGATGGAGATGTCCAGCGCTCGCGGGGCCCCGGACACCAGCGGCGCGGTGATGTCGGTGACGTGGCCGTCGGTGTTGAGGCCCTGCGGCCACAGGATGGTCGCCGTTGTCTGTTTGACCGGGAGCAGCGGGACGACCAAGCACAGCAGGGCGCCGGCGATCCCCGCGACGATCGCGATCAGTCGGGCGAGCCGATGCGGCGATCGCTCGCTGTCGTCGAGGGTCACGAGGCACGATCGTATGCGACGTTGGCACGGGCGCCGACGATCCAGCCCGCGCGGCGGGCTGAGGAGGAGGCGGCCAATCTAATCGGGCGCTGACGATGCTCGCCGGAAAAAAACTCTGCCCGCGATCCAAACTGAATTCATAGAAATCTTGCCGACGACGGCGCAGGTCAATGCGCCATCCTCGTCGGCTCCACCCGCCCGACGAGGCCCGATACACCCGTGAGGGCCGTTCGACTCCCCGTATGAAACATGGTTTAGTGGCCCGCGGTGGTGAATTTAACGGAGCAGAAACAATCCACCACCGGCCATTGGCGTGAATTGTGGAGTTCGCCCTATTCGCGAACGACCGCCCTGGTCGCCGGGGGCGTGGTGCTGTATTCCACCAACGAGTTCCTGACGATCAGCATGCTGCCGAGCACGATCAACGAAATCGGCGGCGAGCGGATCTATGCGTGGGTGACGACGCTCTACCTCGTCGGGTCGGTGGTCGCTGCGGCGACGGTAAATGCCGTGCTGCACCGCATCGGCGCTGCCATCTCTTTCGTGGCGGGTTTCGCCGTGCTGGGCGCCGGCAGCCTGGTCTGCGCGGTCGCCCCCAATATGGGGATCTTGCTGGTTGGTCGCCTCTTCCAGGGACTCGCGGGCGGACTGCTGTGCGGCCTGAGCTTCGCGGTGATCAACACGGTGCTGCCGCGCAGACTCTGGAGCCGAGGTTCCGCGCTGACCGCGTCGACGTGGGGTATCGGCGCGCTGGTCGGTCCCGCACTGGGTGGCTTCTTCGCGCAGTTCGGCGCGTGGCGTTGGGCGTTCGGCCTGCTGGCGATGCTGAGCATGGGGATGGCCGTGCTCGCACCCGGCTTGCTGACGACGGATGGCACCGAGCAGCCCGCCGACCGCGATTCGGCCCGGATTCCGATTCCGTCGGTCATTCTGCTGGGCGCGGCCGCGCTGACGGTCAGTTCGGCGTCGCTGCCGCACAACACTCTCGCGACGACGGGGCTGCTGATCCTCAGCGGTCTGCTGATCGGCGTGTTTCTGGTGGTCGACCGCCGGATGGATACCGCTGTGCTGCCCGCCAGCGTCTACGGCTTCGGCCCGCTGAAGTGGGTCTACCTGACTTTGGGACTGTTGGTCGCCGCGACCAAGGTCGACCTGTACGTGCCGTTGTTCGGCCAGCGACTGGCGCACCTCGGGCCGATCGTCGCCGGGCTACTCGGCGCTGCGTTGTCGCTGGGCTGGACGATCAGCGGATTCGGCAGCGGCTCGCTGAACAAGGCCCGCACGATCGTGGCCGTGGTGATCGCCGCGCCGCTGGTGATGGCGGGCGGTCTGGCACTGGCCGGGATCACCCATGTGCAGGACGCGACGGCAGGCATCGTCATCATCTGCGCGTTCGGGCTGCTGGCCGTCGGGGTCGGTATCGGCGCCGCCTGGCCGCACCTGTCGGCGTGGGCGATGAGCTGACGTCGACGATCCAGCCGAAGGCGGCGCAGCCGCCACCGCGATCAACTCGGTGCAGCTGATCTTCGGCGCCTTCGGCGCCGGTCTGGCCGGTGTCGTGGTGAACCTCGTCGACGGCGGCGGAGCTTCAGCCGCACGGTGGGCGTTCGCCGTGTTCGCACTTCTTGCGGCCACCGCCTGCATTACCGCCTTCCGCGCCGGCCGTCGCCAGATCGCGTTCTAGCCCGCCGATCAACCGCGCCGCAGCGGCGCTGGACTCCACCAGCCGCTGCGGGTCGCCGAGCCAAGGTCGAGTTCAGCGGGTCCGGCGCTCGGGTAGTACGGCGTCAACTGCTGCAACGCACCCCAGTCACGAGACCAGTCGTCCTTCAGATACGTCGAGACCGTGCTTGGGCGCGCCAGCAATTCCGTCACGCCCAGCGGTCCGCCGCCGTTCTTGTCCATCACGGGCGAGTTGGCCTCGGCGCCGAACCGGTCGGGCAGGATGCGCCACCGAGGCACTTCCTCCACGCCGTTCTGGTGCCCGAACGGCCGCTGGCACGGGAAGGCGAGGCCGACCAGCCAGTCCAACAGCACCGGCTCCGACGAGCCGACCACGTCCTGCAGCGTGCGCAACCGCGGGATCCGCGGCGCGGTGACGGCGATCCAGTGCTGCGGCGCCAGGTCCTCGTCGCTGACCACCACCCGAACCTGGGTGGCGTCTTTCGGCAGCGCGGACAGCGGCGCCCGCAGGTTGCGCCAGGCCGGCGCCGCGCCGACGTCGTCGAGTCCGGTCGACCCGCCGGGCTTGTTGTCCGCGGCCTGCTGGTCGGTGGCCCACTGGATCTCGACTTCGCCGTAGTTGAACCGGCCCGCTGCGGAAACCACCAACAGCGGACCGGACTCGTTGCGCTGGTTTTGGTCGGGCAGCCGGTACCAGGCCGACCGCAGCCGGGCCGGCACCTGGACGCCGGATCGCCAGCTGCCCATTACGGGGGTGTGGGCCGGATCGAGACCGTAGGGCAGCCGCGCGCGGGAGCCGTTGATGCCGGGGGCGGCGGTGGTGCCGCCTTCGGTGCCGGCTTCGCCGTTGGTGACGTTGCCGTCGTCGCTGACAAAACTCCGGTCGCCGGGGCGTTCCATCACCGGGTCGGCGGACACCGTGGAGGGGATGCCGTTGGGGTCGAAGCCTTCGGCGAAACCGTCTGCCAGCGGGTCATTCTCGTCCGCTGAGACCGGTGTGAGCATGCCGGCATTGGGATCCTGCTCGACGAGGACGTCGGTGGCCAGCCCGCACGTCTTGCCGGCCAGCGCCTGCAGGTTGGAGCGGCCGACCGACCACGCCGGGTATTGGTCGGTCATCCCCAGCGTCAGCGACAGCACCTGGAAGAAGACGATCGCCCACGCGGCAATCCCCAACGGGGACCGGATGATTCGGCCGAACCGCGAGTCCCTGGGCGGATCGGCGTCGCTACCGCTCTTGACGAAGTGGAACCAGGCCGCCACCAGCGCGACCAACAAGGTCAGCGCCAGGAAACCGGTGGTGAATCCGAAGTGCCACTGCGGGAACGCATTTGACCATGGCACACCGAAATTGGAGACGTACCACCAGCCGTTGACGCTGGCAAAGGACAGCGCCACGGTGAACAACACCACCACGGCGAACAGCGTCCGGTTGCGTCGCGAGCGCATCGCCGCCGCGGTCACCGCGACCGCGGCCAACGCCCCCAGCGAGCCGGCCAGCCCGGCGAACACCCCGAAGTGGTGCGTCCACTTGGTGGGCGTGAACATCATCGCGATGAACGAGATCACCGTGATGCCGATGATGCGGCGGCTGGGTCCGGCCGCTGTGCCCGGAATTCGGCCCTTGCGCAACGTCATTGCCACCGATATGGCGAGTGCGACCAGCAACACCAGCAGCGCGAAGCGTCGGGCGACCGATCCGTCGGGGCTGGCCATGAATAGCCGCTCGTAGCGGATGTGCTCGTCGAACCAGCTCAGGCTCGGCCCGAGCGCACGCTTGAGCGAGGTCGCCTGCAGCTCTCCGGCCAGCGTCTGGTCGCGGAAGATCAGGATCGCGTTGACGCTCACCGCGGCGACGATGGGTGCCAGCAGCGCCAATACGCCGAATTGCCTTGAGCGGCGCGCAATGATGGTGCGCAGCGGGCCGATTGCCACCAGCAGCGCGCCGATCGAGGCGATACCCGTCGGGCCGGAGAACAGCGTCAGCGCCCCGATGATGCATGCCGCCGCCACCGGCAGCAGCCGACTGGTGGCCACCGCGCGCTCGACCGAACACCAGGTCAGCAGGATGCCCACGGCGATGATCGGCTCCGGCCGCAGACCGTTGTCCAGCGGCAGCCACACCGCCAGGAACGTGCCGGCCGCCGTCCATGCCGCCGCGCGGGAGATCTTGACGGAGTGACCCAGCCGCGGGATGACTTCCCGGCTGATCACCCACCAGCAAGCCAGCGCCATCAGCAGGGTGGGCAGCCGCATCCAGATGCTCGCGGTGGTGACGTGCGCCCACAGCGCCAGCAGGTCGTAGTACCAGCCGAACGGCGCCTCCGGCGTGCCGAGCCAGCGGTAGTAGTTGGCCATGTATCCGGCGTGCTCGGACACCCGGGCCATGGTCAGGATGTAGCCGTCGTCGGCCGTGTTGGCGCCGACGAAGTGCCACCACACCAGCACCAGCGTGACCAGGCCGTCCAGCCCGCTCAGCGACCACCAGCGGGGCGGCAGGAAGCGGCGGTGCCGGGTGCCGTCGGAGGTGTCCAGGATGTGCAGCGCGATCAGCGCGGCGAGCGTCAGCGCCACCCCGAGCACCATCGCGGCCATCTTCAAGGGTGTCGGCGAGCTGCTGTAGCGGGTGTCGATGGTGGCGGAGAAGGTCAGGCCCGGCGGGGCAGGTCCGCTCAGGTCGGTGAAGACACCCACGATCTGCGGCCGGAAGTCGTACCCGCTGCGCTCGCCGCGCAACGCCGCGCCGGGATGTTCGGCGTTGGGCCCCTGGGTGAGCCCGACGAATTCGCCGACCACCCGATCGGCGTGCGCGGTGAAGACCAGCTTCTGGCACGAGTCGCTGAGCACCTGGCTCAGCGGCGCGACCACCAGCGGAACGTTGCGTATCACCAGCACCAGGTCGTCGTTGGCGCGTTCGATGAGCAGGCCGCGGTCGATGGCCTTGGGCGCCTGCTTGGGCACGGTCGACAGCAGCACGGTCCTGCCGGTGCCGGACAGGCCGGCGGCGGCCTGGCAGGGGATCTCGATGTTGAGATCGGTGGCGACGTAGCCGATCAGCGGGGCTTCGACGCTGCCGAGCACGCCGTTTTGCGGCCAGTTCAGTTGGGCGGTGGTCTGTTTGACCGGCAGCAGCGGTGTCGCGATGGCCATCAGGGTGCCCAGCAGACCGGCGACGATGGCAACGAGACGGGCGGCCCGATAGCTTCTGACTGCCTGGCTGCCCACGGAGCTAGATGCTAATTGCTCCCCCTCGGTTGCCTCGGTAGCCATCAGGGTTTGCGGACGGCCAGGACGAACGGGCCGATCTTGGTCACGGTGAATCGGGGGTCGGCGAATATCGCGGCATTGAGCTCCACTGTGTAGCGGCGCACGTTGGGCTGGTTGGGGTAGACGTCCTCGGCCAGCCGCAGGGTGTAGCTGCTGCCCATACCAGAAGACGTAGCGCCCGCCGAGCCGCCATGGCGCATCAGGAACACGGTCGGCGGCGCCCACGGCAGCGTGTCCAGCGCGTGGATGAACGGGTCGGCGGTTTTGAGCTTGGCCCAGTCCTTGATCGCGGCCGCGCGCTTGTCGAACTGGGCCAGCGGGTTGGCGTAGTGCGACGTCAGGCCTTGGAAGCCGTAGTAGGGGTAGTAGGACAGGAAGCTGTAGTCGGCGGTCAGCACGACCGTGTCGTCGCGCGGTTTGCCGGTCGCTTTGGTGATCGCGGCGTCGATCTCGGTGTAGAACTTCTCCGAGCTGGGCGGACGCCGGTCGCCGCGCTGGCCGTGCCCGTCGGTGTCGGTGTAGGCGATGGTCAGGTCGGGGCGCAGCACGTCGGGGATGTCCTGGCTGAACGCGATCGCGGCGGCCAGCCCGATCGACGCCGCCACCGGGAGTACGGCCCGGCCCCAGGCCTGCTTGCGGCCGCGGGCAGCTAGAGCTTGAGTGACTTCGATGAAGCCGAAGACGCCCGCCGCCGTCAGCAACACCGTCAGGGTGGGCTGCAGCCGGAAGGACAGCAGCGTGGTGCGGGCCAGGGTGGTCAGCATCGACAGCAGCGACCACAGATAGACGGCGAGCACGCCGATCGCCAGACCGCCCGCCCGCACCGAGGTTCGCGCCCGCACGACCAGCCACAGCGTCCCGAGCAGACACAGCGCTCCGAGCAGGGTGAACTTCAGCATCGGGAAGGTCAGCTCGGCGCCGTCGGCCGGCAGGTAGTGGAAGGCGCTGCCGGTGTTGCTGACCGGGTCGTGGGCCGCGCGCAGCAGAAAGGGCAGCCAGGTCGTCGCCGCGATGGCCGCCGCGATCCCACCGATGACGACCAGCCGTAGCAGCGGATCCAGCGCGGCTTTGCGCCCGTCGCGCCGTCGCGCCGCCGTCAGCACCAGTGCCATCATCAGCACGGTGAAGGCGCTGTAGGCCGGCAACAGCGTGTAACAGGTCGCGGCGACGCCGAGGAACACCCCGGCGCCGATCACCGCGGCCCAACCGCCGCCGCGAACAGCGCCGCGCAGACCCGACCAGGTCAGGATCAGCACCGGCGGCAGCAGCACGGTGATCATCGCCGAGTACGGTTCCGGCGAACTGTAGGCCAGCGTCACCGCGGCGGTCGCGGTCGTGACGAGCAGCGCGTACTCGAAGCGGATCATCCGCGACCACAACACCAACGCCACGGCGATCGCGATCGTGATCGAGGTGATCGCCCACGGCTTGAACGTTTCCCAGCCCGGCGTGCCGGTCAGCGCGGCAACCCGGCCGCCGACCCAGAACCAGCCCGGCGGATAAAACGCCGGCAGGCCGGTATAGGTCATGTCGTGCAGGGCCGAGCTGTCGGTGAACCGGGTCAGGTATTCGGTGCGGAACTGCTGGTCGACGGAGACGCCGAACAGGTAGAGCTTAGTGGCGCCCAGCGGCATCCCGAGCGTCACCACCGAGAACGCGGAGACGAACACCAACGCCAGCAACTGCGCCACTGTCTGTCGGCCGCGCCGTGAAACCCAACCGGCGCAGAGCAATCCGAGGATGCAGCCGACCTGGCCGACCGTGGTCAGCGCGTGCAATTGATTCGACGACGGGTAGGCCGGCCACTGCACCCGGGCAATGGCGGTCAGCGATATCACCGAAACCGCTCCTGCGATCGCGGCCGCGATCACCAGGTGGCCGACGGTGGCCAGCGCGTTGCGCATCTAGATGGGCAGCTTGCGGAAGATCGGCCTTGGGATGTGTCGCAGCACCATCATCAGATAACGGAAAGTGCCTGGCGCCCAAACGAGTTCCTTGCCCTTGGCCGCCGATGTGACGGCCAGTTCGGCGACTGCTTCCTTGTCGACGGTGAAGGGGGCTTCCTTGGCGCCGGTCGCTTTCCAGTGCTCGATTGTCGTGGTGGTGCGGACCTGTCCGGGCCGGATCACCAGCACGCGAACTCCGCTGGGCCGCAGCGCTTCTCCGAGTCCGAGATAGAAGCCGTCCAGGCCGGCTTTGGTGGAGCCGTAGACGAAGTTGGACCGCCGGACCCGCTCGCCGGCTGCCGAGCTCATCGCGATGATCTGCCCGAAGCCCTGCGCCCGCAGCTTCTCGCCCAGCAGCACGCCGACGGAAACCGCTGCCGTGTAATTGATCTGGGCGATCTGCACGGCTTTGCGCTGGTCCTGCCAGAGCTCCTCGGCGTTACCGAGCAGGCCGAACGCGACGATCGCGACGTCGATATCTCCGCCCGCGAAAGCGGCATCGATCACCGCTGGGTGGCTGGCGGTGTCGATGCCGTCGAAGTCGATCCACTCGACCGACTTGGCACCGGCCGCCTTCAACTGCGCGATGGCCTTGTCCTTGCCCGGATGGTCGGGCAGATCGGCCAGCACAATTCGTGCGTGGGCGTTTCGCAGATAGCGCTCGCAGATCGCCAGCCCGATCTCGGATGTGCCGCCCAGCAGCAGGATGGCCTGGGGGTTTCCTACGGCGTCAAGCACCATTTAAAGCAGCTCCAAACGTCGGGCCATGTCAGAGACGAAGACCCCGGTGGGATCGACCTTGCGGCGCACCGCAATCCATTCGTCGATGCGGGGATACATGGCATGGAAGTTGTCGGCACTGACCCGCGAGTCTTTGGCCGTATAGACCCGGCCGCCGAATTCCATCACCCGGCTGTCGAGTTCGTTGAGGAACTCGTTGACGCCGGGCTTGTTGGGGAAGTCCATCGCCACGTTCCAGCCGGCCATCGGGAAGCTCAGCGGAGCCCGGTTGCCCGGACCGAAAAGCTTGAAGACGTTCAGCGCCGAATAATGGCCCTGGGTTTGGATCCACCGGATGATGGCCTTGAACTCGTCGAGAGCATCCGGCGGCACCAGGAACTGATGCTGCGCGAAACCCGTTGGGCCATAGGCATTGTTCCAGCCGCTGACCAGGTCCAGCATGTGGTAGAACTGCGACAGATTCTGGATCTTGCCG
Organism: uncultured Actinomycetota bacterium; assembly: GCA_963750885.1. Classification (GTDB taxonomy): domain Bacteria; phylum Actinomycetota; class Actinomycetes; order Mycobacteriales; family Mycobacteriaceae; genus Mycobacterium. The sequence continues at coordinate 441,588 of CAVVSN010000022.1, read as the reverse complement.
CTGTAGGTCCCGCCCAGCCGGTAGTACACCTCACCGATCGCCATGAACGACAGCTTGTTCATCGCGCTGACCGGGAAGATGTTCGGCACCGAAAGCAGTTGTGGCGCATCGAATTTCAGTGGATTCTTGGCCAGCTTCGCCGGTAGCTGATCCAGCTTGGCCAGGCTGCCCGCGGCTGATCGAAGCCCGGCCGAGTTTGGGGGGCGGGCTGATCAGGTCGAACCAGGCGCTGGAGTAGGTGTACTTGTCCTCGCTGCCGTCGAGGTGCACGGCCACGGTCTCGTCGAGGTCCTTGGTGGCCACGCCGTCGGCGATGAAGTACGCCGTCTCGGTCGGCGTCATCGCGATGACGGCCTGCAGCACGATGCCGGTCAGCCCGTTGCCGCCGACGGTGGCCCAGAACAACTCGGCCTCCTCACCGTCCGGTGTGAGGTGGCGGATCTGCCCGTCGGCCGTCAGCAGATCCATCGACACGACGTGGTTGCCGAAGCTGCCGGCGCTGTGGTGGTTCTTGCCGTGGATGTCGCAGGCGATCGCGCCGCCGACAGTGACCTGCCGGGTGCCCGGGAGCACCGGGACCCACAGTCCGAACGGCAGCGCCGCCTTCATCAACTGGTCGAGGCTGACGCCCGCGTCCACTTCGGCCAGTCGGGTGTCGGAGTCGATCGAGTGGATCTTGTTCATCGGCGTCATGTCGATCACCAGCCCGCCGCCGTTCTGGGCGTTGTCGCCGTAGGAACGGCCCAGCCCGCGGGCGATCACGCCTCTGCTGTTCAGCTGCCCGCCCGCGTCAGCGACCTGACCGACGGCCTTGGCGATCAGGTCGGCGTCCGGGGTCGACAGCACCTCCGCCACCGACGGCGCGGTGCGGCCAAAGCCCATCAGGGGGGTTTTGGTGGTCGGAATGTCGCTGCTCAACATCGTCAGAAAGGGTACCCGTCCGCTCGCCGTGCTCAGCGCAGCCGGAAGATCACCGAACGCTGCACGACGAAATTGATCACCGTCGCGGTGCCCTGGGCGATCACGAACGCGGCCGGCACTCGCCATGGCTCGTGGGCGAACTGCAGGTAGAAGACGTAGTTGATGCCGACCTGCACGCAATAGGTGAGCGCGTACAGCACGCAGACGGCGATGAACCGGGCCCGGCTCGGCGGCGCCTGGAATGTCCAGCGCCGGTTGATCAGGTACGCCGTAGTGGTGCCGGCGATGAAGCTGAGTGATTTGGCGACGTTGACCTGCAGTCCCAGTCGCAGCAGCAGCACGTAGAGGCCGAAGTCGACGATCGCCGACAGCCCGCCGGTGACGATGAAGCGCCACGCCTGTGTCTTCAGCGGCAACTGTGCGCTCGCCGCGATCTCAGCCATCGGCGGGAAGTCTACGGGTGTCAGCACGGGAACTTCACGCTCAACGGCAGCGGTCAGATTCGACGGCCGCCCCGCCCCACCGACCACCGAACGAGTCCTTGACCCGTTCGCCGACGTCCTTCACGTCGGATGCGACCTGATCACGTACCCCGCGATTTTCCAGCCTGCGGTTTCCGGTCGCTCGGCCGATGGTTTCCTTCGCTCTGCCGCCGACCTTCTGCAGCTTGTTCCTGATTTTGTTGATCGCACTCATGGCCAGCCTCCTCTGCTCTCGCGATCGGATACCCGCACGAGATCAGGGCAACCGGCCGGCGCTAGACCCAGTAGGCCACTCGCGCGCGGTACTGGCGCATCGCGAACGCCGCCACCAGCCAGCCCACGATCGTCAGCCCGATCACCACGGCCCAGTGCCGCAGCTCCTGGTGGGCACCCAGCAGCGGGGCGCGCACGATATCCAGGTAATGCAGCAGCGGGTTGAGCTCGACGATCTTCGACCACTGTCCGGCGCCCTGCTGCCGCAGCGTGTCGTCGTTCCAGATGATCGGCGTCATGAAGAACAGCAACTGCACGACGGAGAACAGCAGCGGGCCGATGTCGCGGAAGCGCGTCGACAGGATGCCGAAGCAGAGCGACACCCAGACGCAGTTGAGCACGATCAGTCCCAGCGCCGGGATCACCGAGAGGTCGGCCCACGACCACTGCTTGGGAAAGATGATCGCGATGACGAGGTAGATGACGATGTTGTGCGCGAACAGGATCATCTGCCGCCACACCAGCCGGTAGACGTGCACGCTGAGCGGCGTCGGCAGCTGCTTGATCAATCCCTCGTTGGCGACGAACACGTCCGCGCCTTCCAGGATGGACGCGTTGATCAGGTTCCAGATGATCAGGCCGAGGGTGACGTAGGGCAGGTGCACCGAGAGCTGCAGGTGGAACAGCTTGGAGTACAGGCCGCCCATCGCGACGGCGGTGGTCCCGGTGGCGATGGTGATCCAGAACGGGCCCAGCACCGAGCGGCGGTAGCGCTGCTTGATGTCCTGCCAGCCGAGGTGCAGCCACAGCTCGCGGCGGCGGTACCCGTCGACCAGGTCGCCCCAGGCCCGGGTCATCGTCTTCGACTGTGCCGCAATGTCAACGGTCGTCATGGCGAGGGCCTTTCGAACTGTTCCCGGCGGCCCAGCCGGCGCAGCCGCAGCCACTCCGCCAGACCTTTCGGGTCGCGACGGGAGATCAGGAAGAACCAGCCGAACCGCAGCCATTCCTGGAGGAGCAGTTTGCGCAGACCCGGCTGCGCCATCAGGTAGCCGCGGTTGCGGTAGGTGAAGTAGCGCTTGGTGGCGTCGTCGGGGTACTGCGTGTGCATCCGCCCGCCGAGGATCGGCTTGAACTCGGCCGAGCCGCACGGGTGCAGGTAGGCCGCGTCCAGACAGGTCCCGAACGCCAGCCCGGACCGGACCAGCCGACGATGCATCTCCACCTCGTCGCCGCGGACGAACAGCCTCAGGTCGGGCACCCCGATCGCCTCGAATGCCGACGCGCGAAACAGTGCGCCGTTGAACAGCGACGCGATTCCGGGCAGCAGTTCCTGGCCGGGCTCGGTGCGCAACTCGCTGACCAGTCGGCGCCAGACCAGGCCGCGGCGCAACGGGAAGGCGAGCTTCTCCGGGTCGTCGGCGTTGCACACCATCGGCGACACCTCGGCCAGCCGATGCTTGTCGGCGCAGGCCAGCAGCGTGGCCAGTACCTGACTGTCCTGCGGGTGGCCGTCGTCGTCGGCCAGCCACACCCACTGCGCGCCCGAGCGCCAGTGCGTGCAGGATGCCGAGCGCGAAACCGCCTGCGCCGCCTAGGTTTCGGCGCGACGGCAGATAGGTCGTCGGGATGGGTTGACCGGCTACCAGGTCGCGAACTCGTTCGTCGGCGTCGTTATCGACGACGATCAGCTGGTCGGGCAGCCGACTCTGGGTGCTCAGCACACCGAGCGACTTGGCGAGTTGGTCGGGTCGCCGGTGGGTCACCACGACGGCGCACACCAGCTGGCTCATCCGCGGCGGCTTTACTCGCGAGTTCGTCGCGTGCGGTTTCGGCGAGCACCTCGCGCACATGCCGGGCGGCGTCTTCACCTTCGTAGGCCCGCACGACGTCCTCGATGCCGCCGGTCTGTTTGATCACGCCGTGGTCGATCCACATCGCGGTCTTGCACAGCCGGGCCAGGAATTCGTTGGAATGGCTTGCGAACACCAGGATTCCGGAGCGTTCGACCAGTTTTTGCAGCCGCGTCTGCGCCTTCTTGAGGAAGTCGGCGTCGACGGCGCCGATCCCCTCGTCGAGCAGCAGGATCTCCGGGTCGATGCTGGTGACCACGCCCATCGCCAACCGCACCCGCATACCGGTGGAGTAGGTCCGCAGCGGCATCGACAGATAGTCGCCCAGTTCGGTGAAGTCGGCGATCTCGTCGACCTTGGCCAGCATCTGCTTGCGGGTCTGCCCGAGGAAGAGCCCGCGGATGAGGATGTTCTCGTAGCCGGAGATCTCCGGGTCCATCCCGACGCCGAGGTCGAATACCGGCGCCACCCGGCCGCGGATGATCGCCGAGCCGCGGGTCGGCTCGTAGATACCCGAAAGTAGCCGCAGCAGAGTCGATTTCCCGGCGCCGTTGTGGCCGACGAGTCCGACCCGGTCGCCCATGCTCCAGCGACATGGTGATGTTCCGCAGTGCCTCGATGACCACCACGTTGGACGCATTGCGCCCGATCGAGCCGCCCAGGAAGGTCTTCTTCAGCGAGCGCGATTTGGCGTCGAAGATCGGAAACTCCACCCACGCGTCGTGGGTTTCGATGTGTGGACCAGTTGGCGTCACCGGTTGCCTACAGGTATTGCCCAGTGCCGGAACCGGATTGGCCGGAAGCCGAGCCACCGTTTCCGCCCGACCGGCCGGTGCCCGGCGGCAGGCCACGCTGCTCGCGCATCTGCTCGATCTGCGCGCGGGCGGCCATCTGCTGCGCGAACAACGCGGTCTGAATCCCGTGGAACAGTCCCTCCAGCCAGCCGACCAGCTGGGCCTGCGCGATGCGAAGTTCGCCGTCCGACGGCACCGTACCTTCGGTGAACGGCAGCGTGAGGCGGTCGAGTTCGTCGCGCAGTTCCGGCGCCAGTCCCTGTTCGAGTTCCCGAATGCTGGTGGCGTGGATCTCGCGCAACCGGCTGCGGCTGGCCTCATCCAGCGGAGCCGCGCGCACCTCTTCGAGCAGTTGCTTGATCATGGTGCCGATCCGCATCACCTTGGCCGGCTGCTCGACCAGGTCGGTGATCGACCGGTCGGTCAGTCGCGCGGAGTCGTGCGCCGCCGCCATCAGTCGGGGATCGACGCCGCCGATGACCTCGATGTCGTCGTCGTTACTCAATGCTTGTCACCTTTGGGAGTTGTCGGAGTGCGCTGAGGACCCAGCCATTCGTAGATCCAGGCTTCACCGTTGTCGTAGATCTTCGTCCACCACTTCGATCGGTCTATCGAGACTAGTCCGTCGGGCACCTTGAACTTCCCGGACCGTGGGCGCGCTGGTCAGGATGTAGCGGATGTTGAGCGCCCGGATCGCTTCCGGCACCAGCGCCCGCGTCTCCTCGGGAACGCCCGGCAGCGCGTCGGCATCGGCGTACGCCCAGAAGATGAAGCGGTTGTAGCCCGGACCGATCTGCTGCGGGAAGTCGTAGTGGGTCCACAGCGGGTGCAGGTCGGCGACCGCGTACATCCACGCGGTGCCGTCCACGTTGGAGTCGCCGATCAGCGTGGTGCGCGCGCCGGGCAGCGTGGCCAGGTGGGCGAAGGCGTCCAGGTCTTTCTGGTTGATGATCACCGAGTCGTACTTGTCGCCGAACAACACCAGATGCCGGTACAGGTAATGCCGTGCGGTGAGCGTCGTGGTCAGCGCCAGCAGCGCCACGATCGCCGAAACCCACACGGCGTCAGGCCCTCTGGCGAATTTCCCGGTGACGACCCGCCTGGCGACGTCGACGGCGCCGACCACCAACGCGAACACCGCGACCGCCGCCATCGGCGTCACCAGCATCGTCACCACCGCCGACAGCCGGCGCGGATCGTTGTAGAAGAACTGGCTGAACTGCTCGATGGCGCTGCCCAGCGGATTGTGGAACGGCGCCCCCGAGTAGATCGTCGCCACGGTGAGCACCAGCCAGATCACCGGCGGCCACCAGATTTTCTTGTACAGCAGGATCGCCATGCCGATGCCGCTCAACGCCACGAGGCCGTACTGGATGGGGAAGTCGTTGAGGTGGCGGGTGTGCAGCAGCAGCGCGTCGATCACACCCTGCTTGACGGTCTTGAAGCTGGGGAACGCGTGCCCGGCGATGATGTCGGCCTGCTGGGCCACCCCGATGAACTGCGGCGCCAGGATCAACAACGCCGGCACCGCCGCCGCGGACAGCGTCAGCACGTCGGCGAGCCGCCCGCGCACCGGATGCCACCACGCATCCATCAGCCACCAGGCCGCCGCGAACAGGATCACCACGAATCCACCGGTGAGATGCACCGAGAAGACGCCGACCAGGGCGAGCACCGCCACCGGGACGCGGTCGCGATGCCGCCAGCGTCGAAGTGACCAGAACGAACGTCGGGATCGCCACCCCGTAGGCCGCCAGGTTCGGCATCGCCGCAGTCCCGAACTCGACGTAGGGCACCGACGTGAACGACGCCGACAGCGCCGCGGCGGTGGCGGCCACACCGGCGGCGTGCTCGGTGCGAGGCCGAAGCAGGTGCCAGGTCAGCATCGCGGCGCTGGACGGGAACAGCCAGACCGATGCCGCCACCGAGCTGACTGTGTAGCCGGTCGTCGGTGCCGCTCCGGTGAGCTGGCAGTAGACCGCGGTCAGCGCGTGAAACACCGACGGGTAGTAGAGCGGCTGATGAGTTTCGACGTTGCGGAGCTCGCCCATGTGGGTCGAGGACGCCTGGCCGGTGTCGAGGATGAAGCGGACCGTGTTGGCGTGCCAGACCGCGTCCCAGGTGCTGGGGATGGACTGCCAATGCACGACGCCGCGGTAGGCCGCCCACATGATCAGCAACCCGCCGAGTAACACCCCGGCCGCGACGGTCAGCGCCTGCCGGCGGTCGATCCCGCGCGCTTGCGCCTCGGCGTCGCGGTAGCCGGCGAGCAACGGCTGCAGACAGATCATCACGACGCACACCGCCGCGAGTGCGGCGAGCGCTGTCCAACCGTTCCAAGGGATTCCGATGGCGCCGAACGGGATTATCGCCAGGGCGACAACGCCGTAGGTCAGCGCCGGGCCAACTGCGATCGCGATCGGCCACGTTAGCTGGGTGATCCGCCCGATGATTGCCCCCGGCACGATCAGCAAAAACAATGCGATCAGCATTCCGAAGCACAGCCCCACGCGACTAGTATGGCTGGCCGGGTGACCCGGCCCGGGACGGTGGGGACGTATCCGGGCGCCCGCTACCGTCGCGGTTCGTCTTATTGTGCATGGCTCTAAGGTGGCTGGTATGGCCTACGACGTCGCCCGAGTGCGCGGGTTACACCCGTCACTCGGAGACGGTTGGGTGCATTTCGATGCCCCGTCCGGGATGCTCATCCCCGACTCGGTGGCGACCACCGTTTCGACGGCTTTCCGCGGATCGTTCCCCAGCACCGCCGGTCCGCATCCCTCGGCCAAGCGCAGCGCGGCCGTGCTGGAGGCGGCGCGACAGGCGGCAGCCGATCTGGTGAACGCCGACCCCCGCGGCGTGGTGCTGGGCGCTGACCGCGCGGTGCTGCTGGCCTCGCTGGCTGATGCATCGTCGACGCGCGCCGGTCTGGGCTACGAGATGGTCGTCACCCGGCTCGACGACGAAGCGAACATCGCACCCTGGCTGCGCGCTGCCAACCGGTTCGGCGCCAAGGTGAAGTGGGCCGAGGTCGACATCGAAACCGGTGACCTGCCGTCCTGGCAATGGGAAGGGCTGATCGGGCAGGCGACCCGACTGGTCGCGGTGACCTCGGCGTCGGGCACTCTCGGCACGGTCACCGACTTGCGGCCGGTGACGAAGCTGGTGCACGACGTCGGCGGGTTCGTCATCGTCGACCACTCCGCCGCCGCTCCCTACCGACTGATCGACATCCACGACATCGACGCCGACGTGGTGGCGATCAACGCCGTCGGGTGGGGTGGTCCGCCGGTGGGCGCTCTGGTGTTCCGCGACCCGGCGATGATCAACACCTTCACCTCGGTGTCGACCAACCCGTACGCCACCGGCCCGGCCCGCCTCGAGGTCGGCGTGCACCAGTACGGCCTGCTCGGCGGCTTCGTCGCCAGCATCGAATACCTGGCTTCGCTCGACGAGTCGGCACGCGGCACTCGGCGCGAAAGGCTCTCCACCTCAATACAATCCGCGACGACCTACCTGGACAGCATCTTCGACTACCTGATGAGCTCGCTGCGGTCGCTGCCGCTGGTGGTCGTGATCGCCCGGCCCGAGTCCCGGATACCGGTGGTCAGCTTCGCCGTGCATGAAGTGCCGGCCGAGCGGGTGGTCCAGCGGCTGGCGGACAACGGGATCCTGGCGATCTCCAACGCCAGCTCGCGCGTGCTCGACGTGATCGGCGTCAACGACGTCGGCGGCGCGGTCACCGTCGGTCTGGCGCACTATTCGACGATGGCTGAGGTCGACCAGTTGGTGCGCGCCCTCGCCTCGCTGGGCTGATGCCGGGCGGGGCTAGACCGTCAGCACGACTTTCCCGGTCACCTCGCCCGCCTGCAGCAGTCGGTGCGCCTCGGCCGCGTCCTGAATCGGTAGGCGCGCCCCGATGATTGGCTCGCACCCGGCCATCGGCAATCATCGGCCAGACCGATTCCGTCACGGCGGCGACGACCTCGCTCTTGCTGTTCGGACCGTTCGTCGGCCTGCCCCGCAGCGTGGTGCCGATGACATGTGCCCGTTTGCTGAGCAGCTTGGCGATGTTGAGTTCGCCTTTGATGCCGCCCTGCATGCCGATGATGACCAGCCGGCCTTCGGTCGCCAGCGCGTCGATGTTCCGGTCGAGGTAAGACGCACCCATGATGTCGAAGATGACGTCGGCGCCCGCGCCGTCGCTCGCCTCTTTCACCCGCTCGACGAAATCCTCGTCGTGGTAGTTGATCAAGATCTCGGCGCCGAGTTCGCGGCAGAAATCCAGCTTGGCCGTCGAGCCCGCGGTGACGGCGACCCGGGCGCCCAGTGCGCGGGCGACCTGGATGGCGTGGGTGCCGATGCCGCTGGCGCCGCCGTGCATCAGCAGCAGCTGGCCCTCGCTGCAGGTGGGCCGTCATCGCCAGGTTCGACCAGACCGTGCACGCCACCTCCGGCACGCCGGCGGAGTCCGTCAGGTCCAGGCCGACGGGATGGGGCAGCAGTTGGCCGGCCGGAACCGCGACGTATTCGGCGTAGCCGCCGCCCGCCAGCAAGGCGCAGACTTCCTGCCCCGGCGACCAGTCCCCTGAGATGTCGTCGCCGACCGTTTCGATGACCCCGGAGACCTCCATGCCCAGCAATTCGCTGGCGCCCGGCGGCGGGGGATACAGCCCGGCGGCCTGCAACAGGTCGGCCCGATTGACCCCGGCGGCGCTGACCTTGATCAGCACCTCACCGCTTGCCGGCGGCGACATCGGGGACTTGCTGCCACACGAGTCGATCGGCGGATTCGGCGACGATGGCATACATGCTCGCCACGCTACTAGCCGCGGATTGCTGTCTGTTCCAAAGGCGATGTGAGGCATAGCATGACGTGATGGCGGCCCTGATTGCCGGCCGGACAGCCAGTGAGATGCCCGGGCTGGATATTGCTGAGCAGAAGTCGTGGCAGAACTTCCTGGATTCCACCCTGCGGTTGTATGCGACGCTCAACCGTCGACTCACCGAAGCGCACCAACTGTCGCTGTTCGACGTGCAGAGTTCTCGACATGCTGGACCACGCGCCGACCGGACGCGTCCGGATGGGGGACCTCGCCGAGGCGCTGGCGTCGCTGCCGAGTCGGCTCACCCGCCAGGTTCGTCGCCTCGAGGCGCAGGGGCTGGTGCGCCGCGAGGCCAGCCAGGACGACCGGCGCGGGGTGGTCGCCGCGATCACCGACGACGGCCGGGCGATCTCGCGACAGGCCGTGGCGACGTACGCCGACGGCATCCGCGCCCACTTCCTCGGCCCGCTGTCGCGCTCGCAGGTGGTCGCGGTCGGGGAGAACTGCCGTCGGATCAGCGCCGCGCTGAAAGGCTCAGGCTGACCCGACCCCGGCGGCCCCGCTACCCTTGTCCGCGGTGGCGTGGCAGAGCGGCCTAATGCACTCGCCTTGAAAGCGAGAGACGGCTAAAACCGTCCGGGGGTTCAAATCCCTCCGCCACCGCCATCAACTCGTGGTGCATCACCGAGTTGGCCAGCGACAAGCCGGCTCCGGTCGAGGCGATGATGATCAGCAAGGACGCCGCCGGCCAGTACCACATCGTCAATTTGCGTATCGCGGCGACGATGATCCCCACGGCGCCGACCAGGATCGCCAGCCCGATCCCGCCCCAGGTCACCAGATACGCGGCTCCGAGCGCGTCGTAGTCGCAGTGTCGCGACCCGCACGAATCGGTGGCCATCACGAAGAAGAACGAGAACGACACCGCGCCCAGGCGCGAACGCCGCGGCCAGCACCGACAGGATCACCGTTAGGGCGATGTCGACGCCCGAATGCCGCCGCGGCGGCGCCGGCGGCGGATAACCCGGCTGGTATCCCGGGTAGTACGGATTTGGGTACTGCGGCTCCACCGCTTAACTATGGCGCAGGATCACGAAACTCGCGGTATCTCCGCGGCGATGCGGTCCATCAGAGCGGTGTAGCGCTTGACCTCCGGGTCTCTGCCGGGCTTGCCGCTACTCACCACGCCGGCGGCCAGCTGGCGCTCCGGGTCGTTCCAGATCGCGCAGTTGACCAGCCCCAGGTGACCGAACGCCGCCGGTGCGTCGCGACCGAACGGGCCGAATCTCTTTGTGCCGAGCTGGAAGCCGGTGCCCCAGCGGGCGGGCAGCAGGCCTGTCGCGACGTCCGGCCGCAGCCGACGGGCCTGCTTGGCCGCGCCGCGTAGCGTTTCCGGGCTCATCACCCTGACACCGTCGAGTTCGCCTCCGCGGCGCCATATTTCGGCGAAGCGCGACATCTCGTCGGCGTTCGAGATCGTGTTGGACGACGGGATGACGGTCTTGAGGAACAGCGGCGTGTTGGTGATCGGGATCGTCTGGTAGAGCGTGCCGCCGATCGCCTTGCGGAAAGCCGCCGCGATCGGGGCCGGCAGCTGCGGACCGGTGGGGTGGCTGGGCGCGACCAGGGGGATATCCTCTTCTGCCACACCGAAATTCGTCCAGCGGAAGTTCAGCGGATCGAGGATCTCGGTGGCCAGGATCTCGCGGATGTCCTTGCCGGTGGCGGCGTAGACGATCTCGCGCATCAGCGGCCCCCAGGTCAGCGCGTGGTAGATGTGCACCAGGCCCGGGCGGTAGATCGGTCGCAAGTTGCCGAGTTGCTCCTGCGCGTATTCGTGGTCGTCCGCGCGCTTGAGGTCGGGCCTTGGTCCGGTCGGGAACGGGACACCCGCGCTGTGGGTGATCACGTGCCGGATGGTGGTGCGGTCTTTGCCGTGGCTGGTGTAGGTCGGGATGTACTCACAGACCCGGTCGTCGAGCGAGAAGCTGACCGCGTTCGACGAGCATGTGGACGACGGTCGCGGTGATCGCCTTGGCCGACGAGTAGACGCAGAACGGTGTATCGGTTCTGACCGGGATCTTCTCGGCGTCCGGTTCGTCGGTGGGGCCGTTGCCCCAGCCATGCCCGATCGCCCGGTTCAACACCACCCTGCCGTTCGTGCCGCACGCACACCTGGATCGCCGGATGCATGCCGGCCCGATACCAGTGGCGGGCGGCCTCCCAGATCCGCTCGACGGCCCGCGGGTCGATTCCGGAGTGGTCCTCGTCGCCGATCGCGGTGACCGAGTCGAGGTCTGTCGGGCACCCGGATTCTGCCCTGCAAGTCGTCCATGCGCGCGAGGGTACGTGGGTGGCCGCGATCGCCGAGTTATCCACAGTTGGACGGTTATCCACAGATGGGGCTGTTTGCGGTGGGTTTACGTCGGCTGGACACGTTATTATTCGAACATGCGTTCTAGTAGTCGTGAGGAGATCGTCGAGGTTCTCGACGCGCTCGAGGCCGGCTACAAACGCGCCCTGGATCTGACGTTCGACGTGCTGACCACACCTGAGCGGCTGGGCTGTGCTGGAGCGGTTCGAGGGTTTTCGCCGCCGTGCAGCCGGCGGTCGAGCACCCCTGATCAACCAGCTCGCCGCCCAGGCTGATGCCGAGCGAGTTGGGTGGCAAGCTGGCCCCGGCGTTGGCCGACCGGTTGCGGATCAGCCGCGCCGAGGCGGCTCGGCGGGTCCACGAGGCCGCCGATCTGGGTGAGCGGCGGGCGTTGAACGGTGAACCCGTTGCCGCCGGTGCTGCCGGCCACCGCTGCCGCGCAGCGCAACGGCGAGCTCGGTGCCGGGCATGTCGCGGTGATCCGCGGCTTCTTCCACCGGCTGCCGGACTTCGTCGACATCGAGACCCGCGCCAAGGCCGAAGCGCAGCTGGCCGGGCTGGCCGGCGAGCACCGCCCCGATGAGCTGGCCAAGCTGGCCGACAAGCTCACCGACTGCCTCAACCCCGACGGCGACTTCACCGACATCGACCGCGCCAAACGCCGCGGCCTTGTGCATCGGCCGCCAAGACATCGACGGGATGAGCCCGATCAGCGGCTGGCTCACCCCCGAAGCCCGCGCCACCATCGACGCGGTGCTTCGCCAAACTCGCCGCCCCCGGCATGTGCAACCCCGCCGACGAGACGCCCTGCATCAGCGGCACCCCGTCACAAGCCGCCATCCAGGGCGACACCCGCAGCCTCGGGCAACGCAACCACGACGCGCTGCTGGCCGCGGCCCGCGCGCTGCTGGCCTCCGGTGACCTCGGTCAACACAACGGTCTACCGGCATCGCATCATCGTCACCACCACACTGCAGGAACTCGAAGCCGGCGCCGGCCGCGGGCTCACCGGCGGCGGCACCCTGCTGCCGATGTCGGATGTGATCCGGCTGGGCTCCCACGCCCACCACTACCTGGCCATCTTCGACAACGGCAAAGCCCTGGCGCTCTATCACACCAAACGCCTGGCCTCACCGGCCCAACGAATTGTGTTGCACGCCAAAGATCGCGGCTGCACCTTCCCCGGCTGCACCGTGCCCGGCTACCTCTGCGAAGTCCACCACTGCGACCCCTACGCCACCAACCCCGTCACCGACGTCAACGAGCCTCACCTTGACTGCCACCCCAACCACGAACTCGCCGAACAAGGCTGGACCACCCGCAAAAACAACCGCAACGACACCGAATGGATCCCACCACCACACCTCGACCGAGGACAACCCCGCATCAACACCTTCCACCACCCCGAAAAGCTGCTGAGGGCAGAAGAAGACGACGAGGCGCCCTAGCTGTCTGCGCTGGGACAGTAGACGCTGATGGCGTCGAGCAGAAATGGCCGGACCTGAGTGTCGGTCAGACCTTGAGTGACCAGCTTGGCGGCAAGCTGGCGCAAAGAAGTACTGAACGGGCTTGGCAGCGGGCCGAAGCGCAGGGCGGGCTCTTGGTCGCGAGAAAGATTGTCGATCTGACACCGCTCATGGGCGAGGGCGATCAGCTGATCCGGTGGGCCGGCGGTGATCCCGTCTTTCGACACCAACCCAAGAAACTGGTCGTCCGGCGCGTCAGCGTGGGCGACCGCCCCTGTGACGAGCACTGCTGCGACGACGGTGGCCAGCCGGGCCAACGAGTTGACGACCATGGCTAAGGGTTACACCGATGTCGACGGAACGCGACCCGGACCACCCGTAAAAGCTGCTACAACGCAGCGATGACGAGGCTGTGTGCGGCCGTCAGGACCGGTCGCCTTCGGTGTCGTCGAAGAACTGCCAGTCGCCGTCGGTTTCGACTTCCATCCGCCAGCCGAGTTCGGAGTTGTCGGCCTTGGAGTCGACGAACCAGGCGTGCGCGTCTTCGGCACTTTCGATGTCCTTGGTGTCGACGACGTCGCCGTGCGGATCGAGTACTCGGTAGGTAGCCATCCACGGGGGTTACCCGCTGCGGGCGTGCCGAATCGCGTTATTCGCCGGTGAACTTCGGCGGGCGCTTGGCGAAGGTCGCCGAGATGCCCTCGGTCAGATCCTTCGACGGCAGGAACGCTGCATTCCACGCCGCCACGTAGCGCAGGCTCGCCGACACCTGCGAAATCCGTTGCTGGTCAAGGACATCCTTGACGCCGCGTACTGTCAGCGGCGGGTTGTCGGCGATCTCGGCGGCGGTCGCGTGCGCAGCCTGCAGGGTGGCGTCGGGATCGGCGAACACGTCGTTGACCAACCCGATCTTCTCGGCGCGGGCGGCGTCGATGTCCTTGCCGGTCAGCGCGAGTTCGCGCAGGTGCCCGTCGGACAGGATCAACGGCAGCCGAGCCAGGCTGCCGACGTCGGCGACGATCGCGAGCTTGACCTCGCGCACGGAGAACTTCGCGTCGGCGCTGGCGTACCGGATATCGACCGCGGAGATCAGGTCGACGCCACCGCCGATGCACCAGCCGTGCATCGCCGCGATCGTCGGGGTGCGGCAGTCGGCGACCGCGCTGATCGCTGTCCTGCATGCGCAGCACTTCGCGGTGGAACTCGCTGCGCGGGCCGGGCCATTGCGCCGTCCGCCAGCACCGGGGCCAGCGTCCCGCCCATCGCCGGCAGGTCCAAGCCGTAGCTGAAGTTGCGGCCCGAGCCGGTGAGGACGATGGCCCGCACGTCGCGATCGGCATCGAGTTGGCGAAGAGTTCCGGCAGCTCCGACCAGAACGCCGGCCCCATCGCATTGCCCTTGCCGGGCCCGATCAACGTCACCTGCGCGACGTGATCCTTGTGCTCAACGGTGACTGATTCGTATGGCTCACCCATGGCGGAACCGTACCGTGGACTGCATGCCTTCCGACCTACGCCCCGGACCTGATTCACCTCCCGCTGACGAGCTGCGCGCCGCCGAAGCCTCGCTGGGAGTGCTGCAGCACATCGTGCATCCGATCTCGCGCGATGACCTGTCCAAGCCGACGCCCAGCGGCGACTTCGACGTGGCCCAATTGACCGATCACTTGGTCGAAACGATCACCTCGGTCGGCGAGGCGCTGGACGCCGACCTACCGCCGCGCGACGCCGACGACACCGTCGAGCGTCAGATCATCGCCGTCGGCCGGCCCACCCTGGACGCCTTCCATCGTCGCCACGGGTTGGACGGCGCCGTCACCTGGCGCGGCAACGAGACGCCGGTGCGGATCTTGGCGAGCGTTCTGGCGTTCGGTTTGCTGGTGCACGGATGGGACTACGCCGCGGGCACCGGCCACCCGGCCGAGGTCCCCGATTCGTTGGCGAACTACGTGCTGGACATGGCCGAGAAGATCATCACGCCCGAACGCCGCGCGAACGGAGAGTTCGGCGATCCTGTCGAGGTCGACGAGCATGCACCGGCCATCGACCGGCTGGTTGCCTTCACCGGCCGCGATCCGGCGGCCGCGGGCCGCAAGAGTTAGACGCGCTCGAGGTAGAAGTAGAAGTAGCGGCCACGCCGTCTTGATCGATCACGCCCTTGCCGTTCATGATTCCCATCACCGTGCGGTCGTCGACCTGCTTGAAGTGGTCGTGCACCGGCTGGCCGTCGTAGACCATCGTGGCGGTGACTTCGCCGCGGAATTCCTCGAGCCACAGGCTCGCTTCGCCCTTGCCCATCTTGACGTTGGAGAAGCGGTTGCCGTCGTCATCGAGGCAGACCAGCGGCTGGACGTCGGCGGGGGAGTTGAACGTCTTGCCGAACCAGCGGGATCTTCTCCAGCTGACCGTTCATCCGGTGGCCGGTGACGAACTCGCCGCCCTTCCACTCGCCGAGCATGCCGTCGACGGTGGCCGGTGGCAGGCTCGCCCAGTAGTCGTCCAGTTCGGCGTCCTCGATCGCCGCGGTGCGTTCCTTGAACTCGGTGAACTTCTTGCGCGCCAACGTCTCAGTCATCTGCTTCTCCTCGTTTCATATCCGGTGGCTAGATCCAGTTCTCGGCGAATTTCAGCAGGGCGTCGTTCTCCTCCGGTGCGCCGATGGTCACCCGGACACCGTCGCTGCCGTACGGCCGGACCACGACGTGGGCGCCGGCGGCCTGCTCCACGAAGTCCAGTGTGCGCGGCCCGAGCGGCAGCCACACGAAATTCGTCTGGGACGACGGGAGGGTGAATCCGGCGCCGCGCAGCGCGTCGCTGACCCGCGCCCGCTCGGCGACAACCGCATCGGTCCGGGCCAGCAGCTCGTCGGCGGCGTCCAGCGACGCGATCGCCGCGGCCTGCGAGATGCTGGTCGCGGTGAACGGCACGTAGGCCTTGTCCAGCGCGGTGATCAGGTCCGGATGCCCGGCCGCATACCCCACCCGCAGGCCGGCCAGACCGTACGCCTTCGAAAATGTCCGCAGCACAACGACATTGGCGTGGTCACGCACCAGGGCCAGGCTGTCCGGCAGCAGGCCGTCGCGGATGTATTCGACGTAGGCCTCGTCGATCGCGATCAGGATGTGCGACGGCACCGCCTCGACGAACCGGGCCAGCGCGTCGGGATCCACCACCGTCGAGGTCGGATTGTTGGGATTGCAGACGAAGATCAGCCGGGTCCGCTCGGTGACCGCGGCCAGCATCGCGTCCAGATCGAAGGTGTGGTCGGTGAGCGGCACCTGGACGGGGGTGGCGCCGGCCAGGCGAACCTGCAGCGGGTAGATCTCGAAGCTGCGCCAGCCGAACAGCACCTCGTCGCCCGCCGTCGCGGTGATCTGGATGAGCTGCTGGCACAGGCTCACCGATCCGCAACCGACGGCGATGTGCTCGGGTCCCCAGCCGCCGGCACTGCCCACCCGGCCGGAGTTCAGGTGCTTGGCCAACGCCGACTTGAGCTCGACGCAGCCGTTGTCCGGGTAGCGGTTGATGGCGTCGGCCGTGCGCTCGATCGCGGCGCGGACGCCGGGCAGCGGCCCGAAGACGGTCTCGTTGCTGGCCAGTTTGATCGCGCCCGGGACCGTCTTGCCGGGAACGTACGCAGGCAGCTCGGCCATTTCGGGGCGGAGGCGAGCGGTCATTTCGACAGCATATGTCTGGCCTGTGTACGCTGTGCTCCGCGGCGGTCCCGGGAGCTCGGCTGTGGAAGGTCAGGTTCCTCCGGCCCGTTGCCCGGCCCGCGTCGTCACCTGAGCGGTGTCCGGTACCCTCAGACCGTCCAAGGAGGCGTGCCAGAGCGGCCGAATGGGACTCACTGCTAATGAGTTGTCCCCCTCAAAGGGGACCGGAGGTTCAAATCCTCTCGCCTCCGCCAGTACTAGACATAACTGAAGACATGCGCCCGTAGCTCAACGGATAGAGCATCTGACTACGGATCAGAAGGTTAGGGGTTCGAATCCCTTCGGGCGCACCAAGAATTACCTGGCGTCGAACTGCCGGCACTTGCCCCGCGACAGTCGTTCGATTGAATCAACTTCCCGCACGATGACGTCCGACTCCGGCCCGCCGTGTCGACGCAGCACGTCGATCAGTTCGGTCTGCAGCTTCTCGCGGTCACTCGAACCGTCGGTCACCACGGACACGTCGACGCCGCCGGGCGTCTTGCCCACCAGGAAGTTGGCGACGCCGGGGGTGGCAAGGACGGTCTGCTCGAGTTCGGCGCGGGGCACCCTGGCACCGCTGTCGTACTGCGAACGCTCCGTTGATCCGACCGTTGACCGACGTGATGCGGCGATGCGCGCAACCACACTCACACGGCTCGTCGGAAATCGTCACCGCGTCCGCCATGTCGTAGCGGATCAGCGGCTGCTCCAAGTTGAACAGGTTGGTCAGCAGCATCCGATCCGCCGGTTGACCGAAGGGGACCACATTGCCATCGGCGTCCACCGGCTCGAGAATCACCAGATCGTCGGCGACGTGCATGCCTTCGCCGACGCCGCACGGGAAGGCGTAGGTGCCCTCCGAGCAACCCCAGAACTCCGATAGCTCGATTCCCCACGCGGCCCGAACCGCTTCTCGCACCGGCGGAGTGGACACCTCGCCCGCGATGCTGACCCAGGTCGGGGTGATGGTGAGCCGGCCTTGCATCGCCTCGATCGCGAGCTCCCAGATCAGGCTTGGCCACCCCTGCAGCGCCGTCACCGCGGGACTGGCGTTGTTCAGACCGTCGACGATCTCGTCCAGCGGCAGGGTGGCATCGAAGCAGTGCGACGTCGGCCCGCCGCTCTCGAAGGTGCTGAAGGCGTAGAAGATTCCCGACTCATGCTTGGGACTGCCGCTGAAGCACTGCGCCAGAACCGCATCCGGGTCTTCGCCGCGTCGCCCGGTCCAGCGCGAGCCCTGCATGACGAAGGTGACGAACGAGTCCCAGCCGTAGACGTGGTACGACGGGTCTTCGGTGTAGCCGGACGTGACGATTGCCCGGTACTCGTCGTCCATGTAGCCGTCGCCGGTCAACTCGTCGAGGTGCTGTTTGACCCGCGCACGGGTCAGCCCGGGGACCGTGACGAGCCGGTCGAACTCCGACATCATCTCGGCCTTGCTCAGGATCGGCAGCGACGGAAGGTCGGCCTCGGTGAAATTCGCGAGATCGAGGCCGGCCAGTCGTTCCTTCCAGAACGGCGAGCGGTCGGCGGCGTGCAGCAGCAGTTCCCGAAGCCGCCGTTCGCGCTCCGCGGCGAGACGCCCTGCGTCCCAACGCAACCGGCGCACCCCCTTGAGGTACGCGTCCTGCAATTCGGCGCGCTGGCGGCGGACGAGCTCCTTGTAGTGGCTGTCCGGCGTCACGTCAGTGATCGTCAACGTCTGGTTCCTTTCGTGAGCGGTATCTGTGAGTTCGGCGGCGACAAGCCGGCATCTTCGAGCAGGCGTCGCTCGTCGACCTTGCTGGACGACGTCAACGGCAACTCGGCCACCAAGACGAATTGATCGGGCAGCATCGTCGTCGGGAGCCGTTCGCCGGCGGCCTGGCGGACCGCGAGTGGGGTCAGCTCGCCATCGGGCACGACGAACGCGACGACGCCGAGACTGTCCCTCCAGATCGAAGGTCGTGCATGCCGCCGATGCGACCCCGTCGATATCGCCGAGCGCCTCGGTCACCTCGACCAGCGACATCCGCACGCCGTGTCTCTTGATGACGCGGTCCGAACGCCCCACGTAGACGTAGTTGCCGCGGTCGTCGCGGTAGACGAGGTCACCGGTGCGGTAGACGGTGGTTCCCTCGACGACGTCGGTCCGCAATACGGCCGCGCTGTGACCCGGGTCGTTCAGATATCCAGCCATCAGCTGCCGTCCGCCGATGTACAGCTCGCCGACCACTCCGGCTTCGTCCACCAGACTCCCGTGCTCATCGATCAGATGGAACGAGCTGCCAGGATGCGGCTGGCCGATCGGTACCAACCCTTGCGTCGAGCAACTCGGGCGTCAGGTTCAGATGAGCGACGGCGATCGTCGTCTCGGTCGGCCCGTATCGGTTCACCACCTGCAGTCCCGGACTGCCGGCCCACACCGCTTTGATGTCCGCGGTGGACGGCGCCTCGCCGCCCAGGGCCATCACTCGCAGTGGCGTATCGGCCAACCGGTCCAGGCGGCCGCTGGACCGAAGCAACCGAAGGTAGCTCGGCGAGAAGCTGGTCACCGTGATCCCCTCGGCGGCGACGATCGAGAAAAACCGGCGCGGGAACAGCAGAGCTTCCCGGTCGGGGATGACGAGCGGCACGCCGCGCACGAGCGGGGGGAAGATCGCGGAGAACGACCCGTCGAAGTGCACGGGCGACACGCACAGTGCGCGGTCGTCCGCAGTGAGCCCCACGGCGTCCGCACACGCTTCGGCCGCGGTAAAAAATGCCTCCGCGGGGATCTGCACGCCCTTGGGGACACCGGTCGTGCCGGACGTGTAGATGACGTACGAAATCGGGCCCGTTACCGGCTCCGGCGTTGGCCCGTCTGTCGCGCTCAGCTCCGACAGCGAGCTCCACTCGGTTCCGGCAGGGAGCCCCGGGTCATCGGAGCCCGCGGTGATCACCAGCGCCGGCCGACAGTCGGCCACGATCTGCCTGCGGCGGACCTCGGGATCGGTGATCGCCAACGGAATGAATGTGGCTCCGGCCCATAGGCAGCCCAGCGCCGCCACCACGAAGTCCACCGAGTTGCCGATCAGCAGGGCGACCCGCGCTCCGGGTTCGACGCCTTGCTGATGCAGTCCAGCAGCCACCCGCGCCGCTTCGGCGCGCAGCTCCCCCCGGGTCAGCGCGCGATCGAGGTCCTTGACGGCAGGCAGATCCGGGGCGAGATCGGCATGGTCCAGCACCGCACCCACCACGCAGCGCTTCCAGCAGTTGTTGCACACTCGGCTCCGTCGACCTAGCCGGTGGTGGCTTTGGCGAGGGCCTGGTCGATGTCCTCGATGATGTCGTCGATGTGCTCGATCCCGATCGACAGCCGGATCGTCTCCGGCCGGATGCCGGCCTTCACCAGCTCCTCATCGGACAGTTGCCGGTGGGTGGTCGAGGCCGGATGGATGGCCAGCGTCTTGGCATCGCCCAGATTGAGCAGCCGCTTGATGAGCTGGAGTGCATCGAAGAACGCGAGGCCCGCCGCATAGCCCCCCTCGACGCCACCCTCGACCCCGAAGGTGAGGATCGACGGCACGCGCCCCTTGAGGTAGCGCCCGACCAGGTGGTGATACGGGTGGTCGGGGAGGCCGGCGAAGCTCACCCAGGCCACCCGGGGGTCGGTGGCCAGATAAGCGGCCACGGCGCGGGCGTTGTCCTCGTGGCGTTCGAGCCGGATGGCCATCGTCTCGAGGCCTTGGAGCAGCAGGAAGGCGTTGAAGGGAGACAGCGTCGCGCCGCTGTTGCGCAACTGAGTAGAACGCGCCCGCACGGTGAACGGCCGCTCGGGGAAGTCGCGGGCGAAGACGACGCCGTGGAACGCGGGCTCCGGCTGGTTGAACATGGGAAAGCGGTCCGGGATGGTCGGCCCACGGGAACCGGCCGCCGTCGACGATGGCCCCACCGAGGGTGGTGCCGTGGCCGCCGACGAATTTGGTCAGCGAGTGGACGACCACGTCGGCCCCGTGCTCGAAGGGCTTGAGCATGAGCGGCGTCGCCACGGTGTTGTCCACGATGAGTGGCACCCCGGCCGCGTGGGCCACCTCGGCCACGGCTTCGAGGTCCACGATGTTGCCGGCCGGGTTGCCGATGGTTTCGCAGAAGACGGCGCGGGTGTTCTCGTCGATGAGGGGGCCGATCGACTCGGCTCGGTCGTCGTCGGCGAAGCGGGCCTCGATGCCCAGGGTGGGCAGCACGTGGGCGAAGTAGGTGAAGGTTGCGCCGTAGAGCTGCGGGGCCACCACGATGTTCGAGCCGGCAGTTGCCACCGTCAGGATGGCGTAGCTGACGGCGGCCATGCCCGAGGCCACCACCAGGGCCGCCGTCCCCCCTTCGAGGGCGCAGATGCGCTGCTCGAGGACGTCGAGAGTCGGGTTGTTGAGCCGGTTGTAGTGAAAGCCCGGCGTCTCCATGTCGAGCACGGCACCGGCGTGTTCGGCGCTGACGAAGTCATGGGCCACGGTCTGGTAAATGGGCACGGCAACAGCGCGCGTCCCGTCGGATGTGTAGCCGCCGTGGATGGCGATGGTCTCGTCGTGCATGGGCTCAGGCGCTCCTCGTCGGAATGGTGGCCAACACGTTGGCGAACAAACGCAGGGCCGCGCCTCGCCACGGCCAGGGCGCGCGGGCGCCGATCTCGTCGAAGGCGAAGCCGGCCACCAGGGCCGGGTTCCGCTCGCCGCCAACCACCCGCTCGTGCAGCTGGCGGAGTTCGGCCCAGTCCGCGCCGGTGACGCAATCTTCTGGGAGGCATGGCAATTCGTCACGCTCATGGCTGACGTAGCGCCGCACGTCCCGGACGTATTCGCGCACGAGGCTCGAGGCGTCGTATTCGGGATGGGCCTGCACGAGCACGACGTCGGATTGGCCCACCGTCTTGGTGGCCACGCTCCAACCCACCTCCTGCGACTGCAGCGCCACCGCGTAGCCGGCGTCGACCAGCGTTTCCACCGGCACGGCGTTGAACCGTGAGTGGGGCAGGAACACGGGCCTTCCCAGCCCAGCGGCCAGCGGGTGGGCCGGATCGGGCTGCTGGGCGAAGACGCCCGTGCACTTGGCCGGCAGGGCGGTCCGCTCGATGCCGTCGAAAACAGCTCAGAGCGACGTGGGCCGACAGGCAGGACAGCACCATCACCGGCACGTTCTCGCTGCCCCACCGCAACAGATCGCACAGGTCGGACCAGTACGGCTCGTCTTCGATGCGGGGCTCGACGGGGTTGGCGCCGGTGACCACCAGGAGGTCGGGTGGGTCCGATCGGAGGTCTTCGAGGTGACGGTACGTAGCGGCGACGCGGTCCCGGACCGACTCGCCGCGGGGCACGCCGGCCATGGTGTGGCGGGTCAGTGTGACGGTCTCGCCGCCGGACCCGGCGTCCAGTAAGCCCGCGAACTGTCGTTCAGTGGCGCAGAAAGCGGTGTCGGGCATGTTGTTGACCAGAGCGCACCGCCACCGCGCGGATCGCTGCGCCGCGTTCGGCGCCGTCCCCGCGTCGAGGAATCCGGCCAGTTGAACGGTCACCGGTCAATACCTCACGTCGGAGTAGGAGACCGTGACCTCTTGGTGGAGCAACCGGTAGGCCGCTTGCAACTGCTCCTCGTTGTCGGTCGAGCCGACCACGGCCACGATGTGGTTGCCGGAGCCGTCGCGCCAGTCGAGCGCGGCGCCCGGCGCCTGGTGCAGGCTCACGGTGTCCACCTCGGCGCGGTCGCTGAAGTCGTTGATGCCCTCGACGGCAGTCACCGTGGCCGAGACGGTCGGCGGCTGGAGGAAGAAGCGGTAGCCGATGCGGGTGGTGGCCACCGGACTGTCGACGGCGACCGGCTCGCCCAAGGCCACGCGCAGGGCGAGGTCGAGCAGGCTGACACCCGCGGCCCGCTCCAGCATCTCGGGCACACCACCGCCCAACCGCCCGTTGACCTCGATGATGCGGGGTCCGTCCGGGGTGAACTTGACCTCGGTGTGCAGGCATCCGGTGCGTACCCCGAGGGCGGCGATCGCCCGGGTGGCCAGATCCAGTACGGCCGAACGGCTTTCGTCGTCGAGGGAGGCGGGGATGAAGAATCCGGTCTCGCGGAAGTCTTTGGCCGGTGGGAAGCGGCCGGTGAGGGCCAGGTGGCTGACCAAGCCGTCGGCCACCACGCTCTCGACCGACACGTAGCCGCCGTAGGGGTCGCCGTCCCGGGCCGGATCGTCGGGAAGATAACCCTCGAGCACCATCTCGGGGCGATCCGGGCCGAGGGTGTCGAGCAGTTGCTTGAATTCTTCGCCGTCGCGGACCAGGAATGTATAGCGGCTGCCCTGGGCCGAGCGAGGTTTGAGGACGGCCGGCCAACCCACCTCGGCGGCGACCGTCGACAGCCCCGCCTCGGAGTGATCGGGACGGACGAGGCGGCAGCGGGGCATGTCGAGGCCGGCATCGGCCAGGGCTTGGCGCTGGCGGGCCTTGTCGGTGAGGGTGGCGGCGGTCCGCGGGCTGTGGAAGGGCAGGCCCAATCTCTCTGCGACGCAGGCCAATTCGACCATCCCGGCGTCGAGGAAGGTGGTCAGGCCGTCGGGCTCCCAGTCGCCCAGGACCTTGACTGCCTGCTCGACGCTCTGGCCCTCCAAGTCGACTACGGCGCCGAACCGGGTCAGGAGATCGGTCATCTCGCCCATTCCCGGCACGGATGTGTCGATCAGCCAGATCAGGTCGCAGACGCCCGCGGCCGCCTCGGCCAACTGCATCACCGGAACGCAGCGCGGCCCGTAGCCCACCGCCACCAATGGCCGAGCCCGCCCGGTCGCTGAATCTGTATTCGTCATGCGCTCAACCGATCACGGACTCGACGCAGTCCTGCGCGTCATAGACGGCCCGGAGGCGGCTTCGGGGCGATGGCAGGTAGTGGGTGAAGTAGCGCACGCCCTCGGTGAGCACGCCCAGCACGGAGAGGTTGGACTGGAGCCGGCCCTCGGTGTCGTAGGGGTGGAACTGTTCGTTGATGGCCACGCTGCCGACCGGCGTGTCACCGTAGCTGAGCTGGGTCAGTCGTCCCTTGGCGTACAGACGGCTGAGCAGGGGCGAGCCCGACCGGGCCAGGGAGGGCATGTCGAGATAGCCCCGCACCACGCCGTCGACCGTCACTGCCGACGGCTCGTCGAGGGCCGTCGAGCTCAGGCGGACGCCGTCGGCGCAGGGGGCTACCTCCGGGTCGGGCCCGAGCGGGATGCGCACCACTCCGGCGTCGAGCAGGCCCAGCAGCTGCTGGGAGCGCATGGGCGGCACGCCGGCCTCCAGCCGGTTGATGCGGCCGCGGACGTTGGACTGGAACTCGACGTAGGAGTCCAGCGACAGACCACCGAACTCGATGACCGAACGCAGCTGGTCCCGGAGGATGCGCAACACCTCCTGGGCCGCCTTGACCGGGCTTCCCCCGGGCCGCAGGGCCTCGGTGAGGTCGTCGTCGATCATGTCGTAGGCCTGGCCCTGGTAGTCGGCGGCCGACGTGTATCGGCCTTCTGCACCGGCGAAGAGGTGCGCGGCCGGGTCGAAGCGCCCGTAACGCGGCTCGAGACCGTCGACGACCTTCTCGTAGTGCCCGTTGACCCAGCCCTGGCGTAGGACGGTGCGGACCTCGGTCGACTCGACGTCGCCCCCGGCCAGCGAGGCGGCCTGGATGTAGTAGCGCGCCTGCATCTCGGCGAAGATGAGCGGGAGAAGCTCGGCGCGGAAGTCCACGTGTCGACGCACCGGCGACCCGCCCGGATTGGTCAGCGCCGCAAACTCTTCGGTGGTGCACACGACGGGCTGGTACTGGCCGTAGGGATCGACGCCGGTGGCCGACTTGGCGCAGTACGGCGCACCCGAGCGCGAGTAGAGGGTGATGACCGGCTCCCGGCCCGAGGGCACATAGCGCAGGCGGTCGGCCCGGTCGGGTCGCTCCTCGAACGTCCCGCCCCGCCCGACGGTGAGGGCAGTGAGGACGTCGAAGCCGACCAGGCCCATGCCGGCCACGGCCACCGAGGATCCGGCCGGAGCGCTTCGGTCGAGGCACTCGACGGGGTAGGGCTGCAGGTAGCGCACGCCCCCGTCGGCCCCGCGCTCCTGGTTCCAGGTGTGGCCCGAGGTCAGCACCACGTGATCGACAGTGAGGGTGGCGCCGTTGTCGAGCAACACCGCTTCGCGGCCCGCCAGCGCCGGCGAAATATCGACGGCTGCCGCATAGTGCCGGACGATCTCGAGGTTGGCCGGGGCGTAGGCCACCAGCGTGTCGTAAAACCAGGCCAGGTACTCGCCCATCAACCGTCGCGGCAGGTAATCGGTGGGCAGGATGGGGTCACCACCGGCGCCGATGCGGCACTCGTAACCCACCCAGCGGTAGCCGCGGACCACCGCCCACGCGTGCAGGCCCACAGCGTAGGGAGGAAGGGCATTCCCGTCGGGGGCGACGTAGAGGGAGAGCTGACCGCAGGCGTTGTTGAGCACCAGGAAGTCGGGCTGCTCGGCGGAGTAAACCCCGCCTCCGAGCTGGGCGGGCTCGACCAGATGCAGCCGCACCGGCGTCCCCAGCGTCCGGGCCCGGCTCACCGTCCGCTCCAACACGCATAGACCCCACGAGCCGAGCCCGATGATGGCCATCTCGATCATTGGACGGGTCCGATCGTCGTGAATGCCCGACGTCGGCACCAGGTCAGCCGCACGTTGTCAGGCCTCTGACGGGCATCTCTGCCTCGGTGGCGACCACTGACATGTGCTCCTCCTGCTAGAAGCAAGTTGTTGCGCCGACGCTGGGGTTCGTTAAATACCGATGTTCTACTTAAGGCGAAGAATACATACGTTTGGTAGGGAAAACAACCTGATAGAAAACTTTCAGTTTCTGGACGACCATCGCGACTGCCTGCCGATTCCGGCGGCCGGGCACCGGCGGATCGCGGAGATTCGCCGCTAGGTGCCCGCCAGTCGGGCGACGACGGGCGCGAAGGACTCCATCGCCTCGCCCGGCACCACGATGTTGGTGAAGCCCCACCTCGCGCGGTACTCCAACAGCCGCTCGCACAACTCGTCGACGGTGCCGATCAGGACGATGGGCAGCTCCAGGGCGTCTTCACCCGGAAGGCCAAGCATGGTTGCGGTGCGCGCGGCCGCGCGGCGACTGGTGACGATCCTGGTCGCGAAGGCCATGAGCTGCAGCTCGATCGAATCGAACCGGTCCGGGGCCGCTTCGCGTATCCAGGTCAGGCAGCGGTCGTAGTGGTCGAAGGTGGCCTGGCTCGCCAGGTCGCCGGCGTTGAGGCCGGAAGCCAGACTGGTATTGATACCGACGGTGTCCGCTTGTTTGGCGGCAACCGTGAGGATTCGCCTGCTTCCACCGCCGACGATGACGCGCGGGAGCGACTCTGGCCGAGGTTCACAACGGGCGTCGCGCACCGTGTGATATTCGCCGGTGAACGTCGTTTTACCGTCGCTCCACAGGCTCTTCATCACGGCGAGGCTCTCGGCCAAGCGGTCCACGCGCACCGATGGCTTGTCGAACTCGATCCCAGCTTGGGCGTAATCACTGGCCAGCCAGCCCGCGCCGAGACCCACCTCGACCCGCCCTTCGGCGGCCAGGCCGAGCGTGGCCATCTCCTTGGCCAGCACGACTGGATTGCGGAGGTCGTTGTTCAGCACCACCGTCCCCACGTGCAGGGTCGAGGTTGCTTCGGCGGCCACGGTCGTGGCGACCAGAGGCCCGAATTGATCGCCGAGATGGTCGGCCACGTACAGGGTCGAGTAGCCGAGGTCCTCGGCCATCCGGGCCTGATCCCGCCAAGCCGACATGGTGGGCGCGACTGAGGCGTGAACGCCGAACCGGTACGGGAGCATCTGTGCCGCCTTTCGCTACCGATCGTGAAGGCGAGCCTAACAAACCGATAGTCATTGAAATGTCTCAATATCATCCCGTATAGTACGCCTCATGCCAAAAGCTGTACGTTCGGTCGGTTCGGGAACCTCGCCCGCGGATATCGCGGAGGTACTCAAGCAAGACGGATGCGTAGTCATCGAAAGCCTGGCACCGGCCGAGACGATGGACCGGATTCGGGCCGAGGTCGAGCCGCACATCATCGCCACCGGCGGAGGCAACACTGAATTCCTGGGCGCAACCACCCGCCGCACCGGCGCCCTGATCGCCCGGTCGCCGACCGCTCGCTCACTGATCACCAACCCGACGATCATCGACGCGCTCGACCTGGTGTTGGGCGACCACGCCAGCACCTTCCAGATCGACTTGACCCAGTTGGTCACCATCGGACCCGGTGAGCCGGCGCAGATGATCCACCGCGACCAGTGGTCGTTCGATCGCTTCCAGTTCCCGAGGGGCTTCGAGGCCGAAGTCGCCACCATGTGGGCTGTCACCGACTTCACCGAAGAGTCGGGCGCGACACGAATGGTGGTGGGCAGCCACCAGTGGGAAGACGATCCCGATGAGGTGGATCAGGCGCTCTCGTCGCCCGCGATCATGACCAAGGGTTCGGTTCTGCTGTACACCGGATCGATATTCCACGGCGGAGGCGCCAACACCACCGAGGCCAGCCGGATCGGGATGAACGTGGGCTACTCGCTGGGGTGGCTGCGACAAGAGGAAAACCAATACCTCGCCTGCCCTCCCGAGATCGCTCGCACCCTTCCGGAGGGCCTGCTCAGGCTGATGGGCTACCAGCGGGGCTCCTATTCGATCGGCTACGTGGACAACATGCGCGAACCGCTCGACTGGCTGTATGACAGCCCGGCCCACATCTCGGACTTCTACGGCTACCGACGCGCCGCCCGTAAGCGGCTCAGGGAGACCGGGAGCTACGTCCCGGCGGCAGAGCTGCTGCCCGGCTGAACCCATCACAGTTGCTGGAACCCACACTGGCTCAACTGAATTGAGCCACGGCAGAGATACGAGGAAGCGTGATAGAGAACCAGGTTCGTGACGTCTTAGCTGCGCATGGCCGGATGGCGGTCGATCCACACGAGGTGGACGACCACGCAGACCTCTACAAGCTCGGCCTCACATCGCACGCGTCGGTCGATGTGATGCTCGCCCTCGAGGATGAATTCGACATCGAGTTCCCCGAAGAAGTGCTCAAGAAGTCGACCTTTGAGTCCGTCCACAACATCTCGCAGGTCATCACAGGGCTGGTCAAGACAGCTGCCTGATGATCACCTTGCCGGACGACGTCGACGGGCACCGCGTCCGCGCCGGATGCGATGTCCAAGACGTCCAAGAAGTTCAGGACTCGCTGGCGTCCTTCGGTGATCGCTACTTGCGCAAGGTCTTCACGACGGGCGAGATCGACGACTGTCAGGGTCTCAACCGGGTGCACGGACTTGCGGCCCGCTTCGCGGCCAAGGAAGCAGTGATCAAGGCATTCGCCGAACCCGACATGCCATTTCCCTTGCGCGAGATCGAGGTGACGCGGGACGGTCCGCTGCCTCGGCTGCGGTTGAGTGGATCGGTCGCCGAGCGGGCCCGCCTACAAGGCTGGCTCAGCTCGTCGTTGTCGCTTTCGCACGCCGACTGCCACGCCATGGCTGTTGTCGTCGTGGTCTGCGATGCCGCCGGAACGGCTGAGTGGGCCGTGATCCGCAGAGATGATCCGGCCCGGGTGTGGGTGGTCGGCGCGTTAGTTGGAGCGCTCGCGATTGCCGCAGCCATCCTGGCCGCCGACGGCACCGGTCCCGACGGACTCGGGCTCGCGGTGCGCGTCACGGCGCGCTGGTCGTTCCTGTATTTCTGGCTCTCTTATGCGGGCGGGGCGACCGCCGTCCTGTTCGGCCCGGCCTTTTCCAAGCTCGCCCGCGTCGCACGATCCGCGGGCCTGGCTTTCGCCGCCGCTCTTCAGGTTCACATCGGACTTGTCGTCTGGCTGGGCGTTGTCACCGGCCACGTCCCGCTGCAGGGCGGCCTGCTGTGGTTCTTCGTGATCGCGCTGCTGTTCGCGGATCTACTCGTGCTGCTGTCCTTCGGAATCGGAATATCCAGCCTGGGCCGGCTGTGGCGACCGCTGCTGTTGCTTGGGACGACGTACATTCTGATCGCCTTCGGCCGGGACTTCGTGCTGGGCGTCCTCGACGCGAAGGCATGGTCCTGGGTCTACGCCGCCGAGTACGTGCCGTTCGCGCTGTTGAGCCTTATCGCAATTCCGCTGCGCCTTATCGCGCTGCTTCGACAGCGCACCAATCTGCGTTCCGCCCCGTCGACGGCCGAACGCGACCGGGAGCCGGTGCCCTTGACGACGCTGCCCTTGACGACGACCGAGGTGCCGACATTTTTCGGACCGCCCGAGTCGCCATTGTTCGGCGTCGTTCATCTGCCGGCCGACAACCAGATCAGGGGCGGGGTGCTGATCTGTGGTTCGCTCGGCAAAGAGGGGATGGACAGTGCCCGGCTACAAAGCACCCTCGCCGACAGCCTGGCCCGCCTCGGTTTTGGCGTGTTGCGTTTCGACTACCTGGGTACCGGCGATTCGGCACACGCTCAGGGACGTAATGACGCGGTCGCCGGCTGGGTGGCGAGCGTGGGCCACGCGCTGGACTACCTCACGCTGATTGGCGCGGAGCCGACGACGGCTATCGGCATACGTGCCGGATGCCTGATCCTGCAGGACTACCTGACCGGGTCTCACCCGGTCAAGCGGGTGGCCTACCTCGATCCGGCCGGCACGGGTCGGCGTTATCTCCGCGAACACACCGCGCTGTACCGGCTGGCGGTGGGAGCTGACGCCACCCCGCTCGGCGAGGTGACAGTCATCGGCGGGCGGTTCAGCGAGCACGCCGCGGCAGAATTCGCCGCGTTGCGCATGGCTGCCGATCCGCTCGACATTTACGGCGTCGACAACGTACTTCTGGTGGGACGGCCAGGCGAGGCCGACAAGCAGCTGACCGCTCTGGCGTCGGGTGAGGGAGTCGATGCGATCGCGTCGAGCGGTCTGCCGGAATGTGCACGGCCGCAGGAGATCTTCCTACCGGTCCCGGTCAACGCGGTCGACTCCATCGTCGAGTGGATCGACGGAAAAGCCCCAACCCGCATCCATGACGCCGCGCCGGACTACCTGACGACGGTGAGGATGCCGGCCGAAGGGCCCGACGGCGTCGACGTCGTCGAGCGCATCGAACGAATCGAACCGGGCGGCCTGTTCGCCATTCGCACGCTGCCCCGGCCTCCCAGCCCCGCGCCGGCAAAGACCGTGTTGTTCTTCGTCACGGCGAAGGACTTGCACGTCGGACCCGCCCGGGAGTGGGTCGAATTGTCCCGTCGCATCGCGGCGACCGGGTCACAGGCCGTCCGCTGGGACCCGGCTGGACTGGGCCTGTCGGACCAGATCAGCCGAGACCCTTGGCGCAGTGTGTATTTCAAGGCTGACGTCACCGACGCGATAGCGGCCGCCAGACATGCGTGCCGATGATGCCGGCGAACTCGAGGTCGTCGGAATCTGTTCCGGCTCATGGTATGCCGCTCAGACCGCTCGCAATATCGGTGCGCGGGCGGCGGTCCTGGTCAACGTGATGGTGTGGAATTGGCACACCACCTCAACCGTGCCGTCGCAGTGGTACAACCGGAAGAAAGCGCTGGACGCGAGCGCACCCGCTGATCCGACTGGCGGTTCTGGCGGTTCCGGCGAGTCCACCATGAGCCGTCTCAAGACACTCCTCAACCCGGGTCGGGGCTCGGCGAAGACATATATGCACAAGCGTTTCCCGCGATCAATCTTGCGGTTCCTGAGTTGGGTCGGACTTGTGTGGCGGCCGGAGGTCGTTCTCACGACGCTGGCCCGCCGTGGAGTCGACGTGACGCTGATCGCCTCGCCTGAGGATGCCGAGCAGTTCACTGCGAAAGGCGGTCGGGCAGCCCTGGACCGACTGCAAGGCTCGGCACGGCCACCCCGCCTGATCGCCACACCCACCGGCGACCATTCCGGGCATCACCCGGCGATCTTGGCGGAGATCCGCAAGGCAGTCTTGCCAAGTGCCGTCGTGCCCAGTGCCGTCGCCTCAGTGCGCGATCAGATCGGCCGCGAGGGCTTCTTCGTCGGCGCGCAGACGTCCCGGACACTGCGACCGTAATTCCCACTGCGCGACACCCCCGTCCGGAACCCTCAGTTGTCCGGCGGCAAGCGCCTCACCGATCAGAGCACGCACCCGCTGCTCGTCCGCTGGTTGCGTGGCGAAAACCACTCTCAGCGAGACGGTCTCACCGTCTGCGACATTGCTGACGTAATGCGGCGCGAGCGGGCACGGCGGTTGGTGGTCCCATCCGCCGCACAACACCTTCGTGATCGCGCCACCGAGCGCATCGGGGCTGTCGCCGTGACGCATGGCGACCACGGCATCGTGGGCAAATGCTCTGCGTGCCATGGCAAGTGATTTAACAGCACTTGTCTCGACACGGTCACGGATCCATACCTATTGAAAGCGCAGAGGGTTCAACTGTCACATCCGCCTCTATCGTCACATGAGCAACTTCGGACGTCAACGTAATCCAAGGCGGGCTAACGGCGACGGCTCTTCCCCTGGAGAGGTGGGACATGTCGGCGATTCGTCGAACCCTTTCGGTAGCGGTGGCCGCGACCACCGTGGTCGGACTCATCGTGCCCGTCGGCTACGCCCCTCCGGCGGCAGCATTGCCATGCTCAGCCCCGGAGGCCAACGTGCCTCCACCTGCCGGAATGCCAACCATCCCGTCGCCCGGCCCGGTTGCGCCGCCGACCGGGCGCAGGCCCCGCGGCACCAACGACAACGCGCCGCTACCCAAACTGGGCCCGCTGATCTCGGGACTGCTCAAGGCCATCCCCACCCGGCCAGGGGCGCAGCTTCAAGCAGCGGTGACGCCGGTTCCGCCGGTTCCCGGTGCGGCTGTCCCGCAATCACCGAATGCCAATCAGGCTGTCCCGGAGGCTGTTCCGGTCCAGCCGTCGCCGCCTCCCGCCGGGATCGCGGGTGCGCCGACGTCCCTCGTCGAATACGTGACCGGACCCAACAGCCCGAACCGGACCCTGGAGCGGTTCGGTATCTCCGGGACCGACCTCGGGATTCCCTGGGACAACGGCGATCCCGCCAACCGTCAGGTGTTGATGGCGTTCGGCGACACTTTCGGCTACTGCGCCGTGCACGGTCAGCAGTGGCGATACAACGTGCTGTTCCGCAGCCAGGACCACGATCTGTCGCACGGCATCCACGTGGCCGACGGCGTACCCAACAGCCCCTACTCCGGGTCGCCGGTGTGGGCGCCGGGTCTGTCCAAGCAGGTGCTCAACAGCATCCACAAAGCGGGGCACGAGACCGGAATCATCCCGACGTCCGCACTCTCGCTCGGCCGAACCCAGTACATGAGCTTCATGTCGATCAAGAACTGGGGCCGCGACGGCGACTGGTCGACGAACTACTCGGGGATCGCGCGCTCGTTGGACAACGGTCAGACCTGGGGCGTCTACCCCAGCAGCGTCCGCGTGGCCGGGGCGGACACCGTCCCCGGCGGGCGCTTCGTTCCCGGTAACGAGAACTTCCAGATGGCCGCGTTCATGCGCGGCAAGGACGGATACCTGTACTCGTTCGGGACCCCCGCCGGCCGCAGCGGTGCGGCGTTCCTGTCCCGCGTCCAACCAAACACGTTGCCCGATGTCGGCACGTACCAGTACTGGAACGGCGAGGGGCGCGGCTGGGTTCCGGCCGACCCGGGAGCCGCGACGCCGATCTTCCCCGGGCCGGTCGGCGAGATGTCGGCGCAGTACAACGACTACCTGAAGCAGTATCTGGTGCTCTACACCAACGGCGGCAACAACGACGTCATTGCGCGAACCGCGCCGTCGCCCGAGGGGCCGTGGAGTCCCGAGCAACCGCTCGTGTCGTCGTTCTCGATGCCCGGCGGTATCTATGCGCCGATGATCCACCCCTGGTCGAGCGGCAAAGACCTGTACTTCAATCTGTCGCTATGGTCGGCCTACGACGTGATGCTGATGCACACCGTACTGCCCTAGTCAGGAGTTCAGGCTGAAGCTCATCGAGACCGTCGTTCCTTTTGGCGTGCAATCCAATTCCAGCCAGTCGCTCACTGCGCGGATCAACACCAACCCGCGTCCGCGTACGCCGGGGTCGGCGGCCGCCGGCCGCCACTGACCCTTGTCGGTGATCTTGAGATCCACCCGCGCGCCGTCGTTTTCGCCGTTGACCCGGACCTTGCCCAGCTTTCGGCCCTGGTAACCGTGTTCGATGCTGTTGGCGACGGCTTCGTTGACCGCCAGCACGATGTCGGCGACCCTCTCTTCGGCCACACCGGCGCCGCGTAGCCATCCCGAGAGTTGGTTGCGCATTTCGCCGAGCTGGCCGGCGTTGACGGTCCGGTGGATCGCCAGCGGCGGGTACGGCCGCCGGTAGACGACGATCGCGATGTCGTCGTCGTACCCGGCCGGCGGTGCCATCTCGCTGAGCGCAGCGTCTGCAACGTCGTCGGCGGTCAGGTTCAGGCCGCGTTCCACTGTCGCGCCCAGGTGCGCGATTCTGTCGTCGAGCGTCACGTCGCGCCGCTCGACCAGACCGTCGGTGTAGAGCATCAGCGTCGAACCGGGCGGCAGCGTCACCGACGCCTGCGGGCGAGAAGCCTTGCGCTGCACAGCCAACGGCACCGAGCGAGCGTCCAGGATCAGGGTGTGCGCCACCCCCGGCGCGGCCAGCACCGCAGGCAGATGGCCGGCACAGCTGTAGGAGAACTCGCCGGATTCGGTGTCGAGGACAGCCAGAAAGACCGTGGTGCAGAAGGCATCTGGGATCAGCTCGGCCACCGCGTCGAGCTCTTCGAGCAACCTTGCGGGCTCGGCGCCGGTGAGCAGCAGCGCCCGTGCCGAGGCACGAAGCTGGCCCATCACCGCCGCGGCCGACAGTCCACGTCCCACGCAGTCGCCGACGATGATGCCGATCCGGTGGTCGCCGACGCGCAGCACGTCATACCAGTCGCCGCCGATTTCGAGCGGCGTCACCGCGGGCTCGTAGCGAACCGCGAAGCCGGGCGGAAGCTTGGTGGGCGCCAGCATGGCGTGCTGCAAGGTGAGCGAGGTTTCCCGGGCGGCCTCGAATTGGCGGACGTGCTGGATCGCCAACCCGAGGTGGCCGACCAGCACGGTGACCAGCAGGCGGTCTTCACCGCTGATCCGTCGGGGCACCCGAAGCTCGAGCCATAAGGCGACACCGCCCCCGCCGGTGAGGACGGCTACGATTCCACGCGATTGGCCTGGGGCATCCGGACTTTCGATCGGCTGGACAGTGAGCGGCAACTGATGTCGGGCCTGCTCGAAGATCTCCCGGAGTGGTGGATCGAGAAGCTTCCAGTTCGGCGACAGCCGTTCGCCGGCGACCTGAATCGTGGGTTCTGCTCCGCTGGTCGGCCACACCGCGGCCACCACCCGATGCACATCGAGTGCGAGGCGGCACTCGTCGAGGGTGATCGTCCAGACTTCCGACATGCTCTTGGCCACGCTGACCGCCGTGGCGAGGCGCAGTACTGCGCTTTCCCGCGCGGCGAACGCGCGTTCGGCGGTGATGTCGCGAAGTGTGCCCACATAGACGTCGTCGTCGGCGTGGTCAGGTGTGACCCGGTTGACGTTGGCGGCGACCCACACCAGTCGGCCGTCGCGATGCCGGATCGGAGTCTCGTACTGGACCTGGGTCTCATCGCGCAGCCTGGATTGTTGCAGCCGAGCGGCCTTTTCATCGACCAGCCAGGGATGCGGCCATCGGTAGGGCAGGCCCTGTGCCGGGTAGCCGGTGAGTTTGGCGAAGGCGTCGTTGAGTTCGATGACCGATCCGGAGCGGTCGGAGACGAAAAAGCCCTCCTGCAGTGAGTTCACCACCGCATTGCGGAACTCGTCGCGATCGGCGAGATCGTCGGCGCGGGCCCGCTGTTCCTCGGATCGCCGTGTCGCGGCGTCCAGTGGGGCGAGCGTGTGGAGCAGGAAAGCCAGCGCCTCCGAGCCGTCGAAGTCCGGAATGTCTTGCGCCAGTTGGCGGACCAGCTCAGAGTGTTGCGCGACGATCCCCAGCATGCTGACGTCGTCGTTAAGCGCTTGGCGGCCCAGCTCGTTGCCGGCCCCGAGGTCTTTTTCGCCGGGTGCCTGCAGGTAGGCGCGCAACGCGGCCGCGTACTGGGTGTGGAAGTCGTCGGATGTCATGCGCAAAGCACCGGCGCGACCATCACCAGAGCCGGCGCGGCGACGTCGACATTGAACCTCCCGGTTCTCCGCGGCAGACAAAAGTCTCGGCCTCACACTAACCGAGCCCCATCGCGCGCAGGGTTGCAGTACGATTTCTGCGAATTTGCCAGGCGGCTCGGGTCGGCACCGGATCCGCCGGGAGCTGCACCACTTCAGACGAAGGATGGCCGTTGTCAGCTGCGGATCCGATTACTGCTTCCGTCGCGCATCGGGCCGGTGCCGCGGTGGTGAGCGTTGGCGGCGAGATCGATCTGAGTACCGCAACCGTTTTCGAAGAGGCCATCGCGGAGGCTCTCGAAGCGAATCCGCCCGTCCTCGCGATCGAACTGTCCGACGTGACGTTCATGGCGTCGGTGGGTTTGAGGATCTTGGCAGCCACCAATGAAAAGATCGGCGCAACGACCCGGATCGCCGTGATAGCTGACAATCAGGCGGCCGCCAGACCGATCCAGCTGACCGGCCTCGACACTGTCGTCGCGCTGTACCCGTCACTCGATGAAGCACTTGCCGGGCTGAGCGGGTAACGCCTAGGGGCGCAGCACCTGTCGGGCGATCGCGTACTTGTGCACCTCGGTCGGTCCGTCGTAAAGCCGGAAGGCCCGGATGTCGGAGAAGATCATCCCGACCGGCGTCTCGTCGGAAATGCCTATGCCGCCAAGGATTTGAACACAACGGTCGGCGACCTTGAACAGCTCCTCGGACACGTAAGCCTTGACCATCGAGCTTTCATGCCGACCGGTGCCCCGATCGCCCATGTCCAGCGTCCAGCACGCCCACCAGATGGCGAGTCGGCATTGCTGCAAGGCGATCTCGTTGTCCGCGATCATGAAGCTCACACCCTGATGCTCACCGAGGGTCTTACCGAACGCGGTGCGCTCACGGGCATGGTGGATCGCGATCGACTGCGCGCGTGAGGCAGCGCCCAGCCAGCGCATGCAGTGCGTCAGCCGCGCCGGCGCCAGCCGCAACTGCGCATAGCGCAGCGCCTGGCCGACCTCACCCAGTACCGCCGAGGCAGGCAGTCGCAGGTCTTTGAACAGCACCACACCATGGCCTTCGACGTAGTTGCGGTCCATCGTGTTCATCACCCGCTCGATCACAAGGCCTTCCGCACCCGGGGCGCCCGGGCCCTCGCAGAGGAACAGGGTCGGGCCGTCGGGACCATCCGGATTCGGCGCCACGCGGGCCATGATGATCCAGGTCCGTGCGCCGTTCGCGCCGGTGATCAGCCACTTGCGGCCGTTGATGACGTAGTGGCTGCCGTCGAATTCGGCTGTGGTGTTCAGCTGGTTGGGATCCGAACCGGCGCCGCCGGGCTCGGTCATGGCGA
Source organism: uncultured Actinomycetota bacterium (assembly GCA_963750885.1). Classification (GTDB taxonomy): domain Bacteria; phylum Actinomycetota; class Actinomycetes; order Mycobacteriales; family Mycobacteriaceae; genus Mycobacterium. The sequence goes on along the minus strand of CAVVSN010000022.1, from coordinate 405,418 downwards.
AGACCGAGCGCTGCCGTCCGTCGATCACCGGCCGCAGGTATTGATCGACCTGCTCGGGGTCGGCGACCTTGCCCAGCAGGAACATGTTGCCCTCGTCGGGCGCCGCGCAGTTGAGCGCAATCGGGCCCAGCGTCGACCAACCGGCCGCCTCGAACAGCACCGCCTGGTCGCGGTGCGACGGCTCGCGCCCGCCAAAACGCTTGGGCGCCTGGAAAGTCAGCAGGCCGGCTTCGCGGGCCAGCTCGACCAACTCGGTGCGCAGGTCGTCGTTGGGACCGTGCCGGGTGAGTCGGGGATCGGTTTCGTACGGCACGATCTTGTCGGTGACGAAGGCGCGGATCTGGTCGCGCAGCGCGGCGGTGTCGGCGGGTATGTCGAAGTCGATCATCGGGTGTCCATCAGGGTCAGGGCCTGCTCGAATAATCGCACGGTGGCCTCGTGGAGCAAGTCGCCGATCTCCTTGGGTGCTTTGCCGGCGTAGGCCCGCGCATGGGTGCCCTCCAGCACGATGCCGAGCTTGAAGCACGCCAACACGGTGTACCAGGTGATGTGTGACAGGTCGCGGGTGGTGTTGCGGGCGTACTGCTCGACCAGATCGCTGGGGGCGGCCAGCCCACCCTTCTCGAACAGCACGCCGCCGAATGCCGCGGACCCACCCCAGGTGGCCAGCAGCCAGCCGAGGTCGAGCAGCGGATCGCCGATCGTGGACATCTCCCAGTCGACGATCGCGACGACCTCCGGGCCGGTGCGGGAGAACATCACGTTGGCGGCGTGGTAGTCGCCGTGCATGATGCCCGGCGTCCACTGCGCTGGCCGGCCGTTGTCGAGCCACTTGGCGACGTCGTCGACGCCGGGGATGTCCGGGCCGGGGTAGTTGTCGAACTCCTGGTACGACTGCAGCTCTGAAAGCCAGCGTGGCACTTGACGTTCCAGGAAACCGTCGGGCTTGCCGTAGCCGCTCAGACCCGCCGCCGCGTAGTCGACCGCGCCGAGCTTGGCCAAGGACTCAGCCATCGACAACCCCATCGCGAAACGTACGGCCGGATCGGCGGCGTGCAACTCTGGCAGTTCCTGGCCGGCGTTGAACCCGTCGATCGGCTCCATCAGATAAAAAACCGCGTCGCCGATCACGTCGGTGTCGGCGCAGCTGGCGATCAGGTGGGGATGCGGCACGTCGGTGCCGGCCAGCGCCGCCAACACTTCGGTTTCCCGCATGATCACGACGTTGCTGCGCGGCCGGAGATGCGTCGGCCCGCGGCGCAGCACGTAGGGCCGGCCAGAGCGGATGAAGCGGAGCATGATGTTCTGCGTTCCGCCGGTGATCTTGGAGACGTCCTCCAGCGGGCCATCTCCCAACCCCTGGTCCGACATCCACTCGGCGAGGCCGTCCGGGGCTTTGAGCTCCTCCACGGAAGTGAAGCTACCGCAGCGTCCTCACAGCCGGCCCACGTAAGGTCCGATGCTGGCTACTAACGGGAGGGCGACGATGGCGCGGACCGACAACGATTCCTGGGAGATCACCGAGAGTGTGGGGTCTACCGCGCTCGGAGTGGCGGCGGCGCGAGCCGCTGAGACCGACAGCGCGACCCCGCTGATCCAGGATCCGTTCGCCCGCGTTTTTCTGGACGCCGCCGGTCCGGGCATGTGGAGCTTGACGTCGGACCCCGAGCTGTCGGCCGCGCTCACCGAATTGGTTCCAGATCTCGGCGCTCACGCGCAGGCGATGGTCGACTTCATGGCCGTGCGCACCAAGTGGTTCGACGAGTTGTTCCTCGACGCGGTGGCTTCTGGTATCCGGCAGGTGGTGATCCTGGCGTCTGGCCTGGATTCGCGTTCTTGGCGGTTATCGTGGCCCGACGGGACCTCGGTGTATGAGTTGGATCAGGCGAAGGTGCTGGAGTTCAAGTCGAACACGTTGCACAACCATGGTGCGCAGCCGACCGCGAATCTGGTGAGCGTCGCGGTGGACCTACGCCAGGATTGGCCAACGGCGTTGCAGCAAGCGGGCTTTGACGTGTCGGCGCCGACGATGTGGTCGGCTGAGGGGCTGCTGCGCTATCTGCCTGCTGCGGCGCAGGACCTGCTGTTCGAGCGGATCGATTCGCTCAGCGCGCCCGGCAGCAGACTGGCGACCAACGGGCCTTCCAAGAACGCGGTGAACCCGGATCTGTTGGCCAGCCAGCACGAGCAGTCGAAACGCCTGCGGGCCGCGGCCGCTGAAGTGCTCGGCACCGAGATCCCGAATGTGGACGAGCTCTGGTACCCGGAGGAGCGCACCGAGATCGTCGACTGGATGGGCGCGCACGGCTGGGAAGCTTCGGCGATCGGGATGGCTGATCTGCTGGCCAGGCACGGCCGGAATGTGCCGGCGGACGACGTGATGCCGCCCGTGGTCTTCACCTCGGCCCGGCGTCCCTGAAGCCCTGCAGCACTGATTTGCTGACGCCTCGGCGCGGCTGAGCTCCGCGACTGCGGCTAGTTGGTACTCGAGTACCCATTTCACTCCGCCATTTCGGCATATCCGCTGGAAGACACTATCAAGGCGAATTGTTCATCTGCCGGTATTTCAGATATTGCGTCCGAATGTTTGGACGTTTGTAGGCTGGGGTACCTTAGCTAAGCTCTACGATTTTGCCCCAAGAAAAGAGGTCAGGATGCGTGGTGGAGGTTTGATCAGTTCGATCGTGGTGGTCTGGTTGGTGATCGGCGTGATCGCCGCTTTCCAGCGGGACTACCTGAAAAACACCGATCAGAATTGTGCCACTTTAAGCACTATCGGAGTCACTGTTCTGGCAGGCCCCCTGAATTACGCGGGGGTCAACCCGAAGGTGGCTGAATGCCATTTACCGCAACCCAGTTCGATGCCTGCTGTTGACATCGACCAACTGATTGGAGTGAAGGCGTCATGATCGGTCTCGGCATCATCTTGCTGATATTGGGATACGTCTTGAAAGTGGCTGTGCTGCAAACAATCGGCGTGATCTTGCTGGTTATCGGTGCGGTGTTGTGGGTTCTCGGTTCCGTCGGACGCCCTGTGGGCGGTAGGCGTTATTGGTACTGACGCCGATTCGTGCGAAATCAGCTGATTAACGGAAAAAAACAACTGAACAAGGAGTCATCATGATTGTGCTCGGAATCGTTCTGCTCGTCATCGGATACTTCGTCCCAAGCCTCAGCATCTTGTACACGATCGGCGGAATCCTCGTCGTCATCGGTGTGATTCTGTGGATCCTTGGTGCGGTTGGGCGTCCGGTGGGCGGTCGAAAGGTCTGGTTCTAACCGCTGACCTGCGGCTGGGTTGGCTCACAGCAGGCACACAGTAGTGCCATAGCAATGCCTCATCGCGTTGCGCATACTAAGTAGTTGTGAGCCAACCCCAAGCCCCCGTAGAGCGGGTCGTCATGCGTCGCGCCGACGGAAATCCGATCAACGTTCTGGTCGTCGACGACGAACCCGTTCTCGCCGAGATGGTCTCGATGGCGTTGCGCTACGAAGGCTGGAACATCGCGACCGCGGGTGACGGCGCGGCGGCCCTCGAGTCCGCCCGTTCGCAGCGCCCGGACGTCGTCGTTCTCGACGTGATGCTGCCCGACATGAGCGGGCTCGACGTCCTACGTAAACTTCGCGAGGAAACCCCGCAGCTGCCTGTGTTGCTGCTGACAGCGAAAGACGCGGTCGAGGATCGCATCGCGGGCCTCACCGCCGGCGGCGACGACTACGTCACCAAACCGTTCAGCCTCGAAGAAGTGGTGCTTCGGCTGCGCGCGCTGCTACGCCGCACCGGGGTGACGACCGAGGACAGCGGCGCACAACTCGTTGTCGGCGATCTGGTGCTCAACGAGGACAGCCATGACGTGACCCGCGCAGGTGAGCCGATCTCGTTGACGTCCACCGAATTCGAACTGCTGCGCTTCATGATGCGTAACTCCAAGCGGGTACTGAGCAAGGCGCAGATCCTCGACCGGGTGTGGAGTTACGACTTCGGTGGTCGGTCCAACATCGTCGAGCTGTACATCTCCTATCTACGCAAGAAGATCGACAACGGGCACGAGCCCATGATTCACACGCTGCGCGGCGCCGGCTACGTCCTCAAGCCGGCTCGTTAGCCATGGGCGGAGGCTGGTCCCTTCGGTTCCGTCTGTTGGTCGGTCAGTTGGTCGTTCTCGTCATCGTCTGTGTCGGCATCGGCGCGGCAACCGAACTCGCGCTGTACAAGTACCTGCTGGCGCAGCTCGACACCCAGCTACACGATGCCTCGCAACGCTCTGCGCGGATCTTCGCCGAGCCGCCCACCGCGCCGTGGCGGCATCATCCGCGCCCGTTCCCCCGGCCCGGTCCCGGCCCGGTCTTTCTGGACGCGCCGGCGCAACCGGTCGGCATGGTCGGGGCGGTGATCAAAAACGGCGGGGAGATCGAGGCCGGCTACCTGACAGCGGCCGGTGGGCGGGCCGCGGTGACCGATGCGGCCCGGCGTGAGCTCGGCAAGGTAGCGGTAGACCGGTCTCCGGTGATCCGGGACATCGACGGTCTGGGCCGATACCGCGTGGTTGCCACCTACGCCCGTCGCACCGGCGATATCGTCATCACCGGCCTGTCGATGTCCGATGTGGACGCCACCATGATCCGCGTGCTGCTGATCTTCGGTGTCGTCACTGCGATCGCCGTCGCCGCGGCCACGACGGCCGGCATTGTGATCATCCGGCGGGCGCTGGCGCCACTGCGCCGCGTCGCCCAAACCGCCGGCGAGGTCGTCGACCTGACACTGGACCGCGGTGAGGTGACATTGCCGGTGCGCGTCCTCGAGTCAGATGCCAACCCGCGCACTGAAGTTGGCCAGCTCGGGTCGGCGCTCAACCAGATGCTGGATCACGTCAGTGCCGCGCTGTCGGCGCGGCAGGCCAGCGAGACGCGGGTGCGGCAGTTCGTCGCCGATGCCAGCCACGAGCTGCGCACCCCGCTAGCCGCCATCCGCGGCTACACCGAGTTGGCGCAGCGGGTGGGTGACTGACACCGACGCGGTGGCCGCATGCGATGAGCCGCGTGCAGTCCGAAACCGAGCGGATGACGCATCTCGTCGAGGACCTGCTGCTGCTCGCACGCCTGGATTCCGGCCGGCCGCTGGAACGCGGGGCGGTCGATCTTTCGCGGGTCGCCGTGGACGCGGTCAGCGACGCGCACGTCGCCGGGCCGGATCATCAATGGGAGCTGGACCTGCCCGAAGAGCCGGTGATGGTTTTTGGCGATGCGGCCCGCCTACACCAGGTGATGACGAACCTGCTGGCCAACGCCCGGGTGCACACCGGTGCGGACACCGTTGTAACCACGCGATTGGGCGTCGACGGCACGCAAGCCGTGCTGAGCGTGCGCGACAACGGTCCGGGCATTCCGGAGCAGCTGCAGTCAGAAGTGTTCGAGCGATTCGCCCGCGGCGACACGTCGCGATCCCGCAAAGGCGGTAGCACGGGATTGGGCCTGGCGATCGTCTCGGCGGTGGTGAAGGCACACCACGGAACGATCACGTTGGAGAGCGCGCCGGGCCACACCGACTTCACGGTCCGCCTGCCACTTGCCGACGACGCTTGAGGGTACAGCCGCACGACAGCGACGCCGGGTCGTCGCTGTCGTGCGATCTGACTACCTCGAGATGAGCCCTACGGGCAGGTCACATCGATTTCGAAGGTCTTGTTCACGGGCTGCATCGGGTTGGCCATGTCCACCCCGGTCGCGGTCCCGCTGATCTTGTACTTGCTGCCGTCCTTGGTGGCGGTGGCACTGCCCGAGCCTGGAGTACCCGGGGTGTAGCCGAGCACCACCCCGTTGACGTTGCCCAGCCCGACGGACTTGACCGCGGGCGGGTTGGCATCGGTCAGCACGACGCCGATGCCGGCTTGTGCTCCACCGATCGCGATGTTCTCGGTGCCGGCGGCCGAGGTGCAGGCGACGGTGCCCTGCACGGTCTGGTCTTTGCCGTCGATGGTGACCTTCGCTGCCGACGAACCGCTCGAGGCGGTGGCGCCGCTGCTTGAGTTCGATGCGCTACTGGAACCGCCCGACGACTTCTTGTCACTCGAACAGCCAGACAGACCCACGACGACGATCGCCGTCGCTGCTGCAGCGATCGTTATTGAACGTTTCACCCGGTTCTCCTTTGTTGTTCTCGCGGCGCGTCGGCAATGACGTGCCGTTTCGGCAGTATGCAGGTTTGCTGAAACCCCGGATAGCGCTTTGGGCAAAATTTGAGCTGCCTGTTGAGAGGGCATGACGGCGCTTTACCCGACGTTTGCCGGCCGGCTTCTCGATTGGCCGGTCCCGGCTCAGCCAGCCTGAAAGGATGAGCCGATGGACTCGCTGCCGTTTGACGACACCGCCGATTTCGACGACGCCGACCGGGGATTCATCGGCGCGCTGACGCCGTGCGTGGTCAAGGCCGCCGACGGACGCGTGGTCTGGGACAACGACGCCTATGCGTTCCTCGCCGGCGATGCGCCGCCATCGGTGAACCCGAGCCTGTGGCGGCAATGCCAGCTGACCGCCAAACAAGGCCTCTACGAAGTGGTGCCGGGTATCTATCAGGTCCGCGGCCTGGACCTGTCCAACATCAGCTTCGTCGAGGGCGACACCGGGCTGATCGTGATCGACCCGCTGGTCTCCACCGAGGTGGCGGCCGCGGCGTTACAGCTGTACCGCACCCACCGGGGAGAGCGGCCCGTCGTCGCGGTGATCTACACCCATAGCCACGTCGACCATTTCGGCGGCGTGCTGGGCGTGACCTCGCAGGCCGACGTCGACGCCGGCAGGGTGGCGGTGCTGGCGCCCGAGGGATTCACCGAGCACGTCGTACAGGAGAACGTCTATGCCGGGCCCGCGATGACGCGCCGAGCCAGCTATATGTACGGCACCCTGTTGGCGCGCGGCCCGCGAAGGTCACGTCGGTTGCGGTCTGGGCCAAGTGCCGTCGCAGGGCGAGGTGGCCCTGATCGTGCCGACCGTCGACGTTGCAAGCACCGGTGAGACCCACACCATCGACGGGGTCGAGATCGAATTCCAGATGGCGCCGGGCACCGAGGCGCCGGCCGAAATGCACTTCTACTTCCCGCAATTCCGCGCGCTGTGCATGGCCGAGAATGCCACCCACAACCTGCACAACCTGCTTGACACTGCGCGGCGCGCTGGTCCGCGATCCGCACGCCTGGGCCGGGTACCTGACCGAGGCGATCGACTCGTTCGCCGACCGGGCCGAGGTGGTGTTCGCCTCGCATCATTGGCCGACGTGGGGACGTGAGCGACTCGTCGAATTCCTTGCGTTGCAACGTGATCTGTACGCGTACCTACACGACCAGACGCTGCGGCTGCTCAACCAGGGTCACACCGGGACCGAGATAGCCGAGACGATGCAGATGCCACCGGCGTTGGAGCGGGCCTGGCACACCCACGGCTACTACGGGTCGGTCAGCCACAACGTCAAGGCGATCTACCAGCGCTACATGGGCTGGTTCGACGGAAACCCGGCTCGGTTATGGCCGCACCCGCCCGAAGCGCTGGCCACCCGCTACGTCGAGGCGATCGGCGGTTCAGACCGCGTCGTGGAACTCGCCCAGCAGGCATTCGACTCCGGTGACTTACGTTGGGCGGCAACGCTGCTCGATCACGCGGTCTTCGCCGACGAGACGCATGCCGGCGCCCGCACACTGCTGGCGAATACCTTGGAACGGCTGGCTTTTGGGGCGGAGAACGCGACGTGGCGCAACTTCTTCCTCTCCGGCGCCACGGAGTTGCGCGACGGGAACTTCGGCACCGCGACCCAGACCAACTCGCCGACGCTGATGTCTGCGCTGACGCCCGAGCAGATCTTCGACGGGTTGGCCATCAGCATCAACGGGCCGCGGGCCTGGGACCTCGACATCGCCATCGACGTCACGTTGAGCGATCGCGACGCGAACTATCGGCTCGCACTTCGCAATGGTGTGCTGGTGCATCGTCGGGTGCCCGCGGATCCGGCGACCGCAGCCGCGAACATCAAGCTGGACAATGCGTTTCGTCTGCTGATGCTCGGGATGGGGGACTTCACCTCACCGGGTTTCGAGCTCTCCGGCGACCAGGCGATCCTGCAGCAATTTCTGGGCGTGCTCGACCGGCCCGACCCGTCGTTCAACATCGTCACGCCGTAGTCAGGGTGTTGGTCACATCCGCCACACCAGCTCCCCGCGCCGGGGGAGTACCGAGGTGGGCACAACGAGTGGCCCGACACCGAGAGGCAGATGTGACGCAAGAGAACCCCGTCACACCGTGACGTCGATGATCACCTTGCCGATCGCCTTGCGGTCGGCGACGAGCCGCAACGCCGCCGCGGTCTCGGCAAGCGGGAACCGCGCACCGATATAAGGCCGGATGACCCCAGTGGCGAACATCTGGGTCAACTCCCGCATGTCGCGCGCAGAATCGTCCGGCCTGTCGCTGACGAATGTGCGAATCTCCATGCCGCGGACGGTGATTCCCTTGAGCAGGATCAAGTTCAGCCGGATCGACGGGATCGAGCCGGCGGCGTAACCGAGGGTGATGAAGCTCCCGCCCCGGGCAAGCGCCCGCAGCGCCGGCTCCGCGTATTGTCCTCCGACCGGGTCGAGAACCACGCGGGCCGCGTCGCCGGTCAGTTCGCGGATGCGGATCTTCAAGTCCTCCCGGTCGTAATCGACCGTCGCCTCCGCGCCGCGCTGCCGGCACAGCTCGAGCTTTTCCGGGCTTGACGCGGCGGCCAGCACCCGCGCCCCCATCGCCACCGCCAGATCCACGGCGGCCAGACCCACGCCTCCGGCCGCCCCGAGGACGACGACCCAATCACCCGCCGCGACGGCGGCGATGGATCGCAGCGCGTGATACGCCGTCCGGTAGGTGACACCGAACGCCGCTGCGGATGCATAGTCGATGTCGCCGGGTATCTCGGCGACCCCCGCCGAGTGCAGCAGCGTCTGCTCGGCGAACGCCCCGACGAACGTGGCAGACGAAACGCGTTGGCCCGGGTGATAAGACACGCCCTCACCGACCGCGATGACCTCTCCGGCGAGCTCGCTACCCGGGGTGAACGGCACCGGAGCCTTGACCTGATACTTGCCTTCGATCATGAGTACGTCGGGGAAGTTGACCGCCGCCGCGTGCACCCGAACCACCAGCTGTCCCGGTCCCGGCACCGGATCGGCGACCTCGTCGATGACAAGATCCTCTGGCGGCCCATAGGAATGGCAGACCACGGCACGCATCAGCTGACCCCCAGTCCTCGTAGGCAGAATTGCACCAAATGATCGACGTCGGCCGCCGCGGGCCGCTGCACCGAATCCAGGTAGCGGCGCATCGCCGACACCGTGCAATGGAAGACGGCGTCGGCATCGCGCTGAATGTCCTTGCTGCCTAAAGCCGTAATCGGCCCGACCAGCAGTTCACGCATCGGCTGCATGATCGCATCGTCAGCGGCCCGCCAGTCCGTGGTGGCCGAAACCTGGCCGGCAGCAGCACGACTCATACTGATCAGGTGCGGATCGGCGACCTGCGCGAGCGCACCCTCGATCCAGCGTCGCACCTGGCCCGCCGGTGTGCGCTCCTTGGTCATCTGGTGCTGCAGATACGAGACGACGATCCCGACGCCGCGTTCCATCACCGCGAGAATCACGTCGTCCTTGCCGGCGAAGTAGCGGTAGAACGCCTTGTTCGACGAACCGGCCTCGGTGACGATGTCGCTGACCCGTGGCGGTTCCGGCGCCACCCGTTCCATCACCCGAACTGCGGCGGCCAGGATCCGCTCGACCTCCTCGGTCGCCTCCCGTTGACGATCGTCGAGCGCGCGCTCGACGGCTGCAGTGACGCGGCTACTGGCCAACGCTCTGTCCGACTAGGGCGGCACCGTATTTGGCGCGGACCGCCTCGCGGCGCACGTCGAGCATCTCGCTGGGCCACTCGGCGCTCTCGGCCTCGACATTCTTGAGCAGCATGCGCGCCAGGTTGACTTTGTGTGCCTCGGTCGGCCCATCGGCCAGGCCCAACGCGATACCGCCGATCAGGACGTTGACCAACGGTAGCTGATCGGTCAGTCCGAGCGCGCCGTGCACCTGAATAGCCCGTAGTGCAATCGATTTCAGCACCTGCGAGGCAAGGATCTTGCACGTCGCGATTTCGGCGCGAGCGCCGTGCTCGTCACCGCTGTCGATCAACCAGGCGGCGTGTAGCACGGTCAGTCGGAACGGCGTCAGCTCGGTGTAGGAGTCGGCGACGAACTCCTGCACCAACTGCTTGTCGGCCAGCAACGTGCCTTGTGTGAAGCGGCTTTTCGCGCGCCGCGCCATCATCTCGATAGTGCGCTGGGCCATTCCGATCGCACGCATCGCGTGGTGCAGTCGGCCCCCGGCCAGCCGGGTCTGCAGGATCAGGAAGCCCTGTCCGGGTTCACCGAGCAACGCGGTCGACGGCACCCGCACGTCGTCGTAGTGAACCAGCGAATGGCCCGGCTCGTGCGGGTCGGCGCCGACCAGATGGTGGTTCGCTTCGATTTTGAGTCCCGGGGTGTCTGCCGGGATCAGGAAGGTCGATGCGCCGTGGTGCACCGCCACGTCAGGGTTGGAGATGGCGACGACGATGAAGAAGGAGGCAACGGATGCATTGCTGGAGAAGTACTTTCGTCCGGTGATCACCCAGTCCCCATTTCCCGAGCCGTCAGGCACTGCTCGGGTGGTGAAGACCCTGGGGTCGGCACCGCCCTGCGGCTCGGTCATCGAGAAGCAGGAGAAGATCTCGCCGGACAGCAGGCCGGACAGGTACCGGTCCTTCTGACCCTGAGTGCCGAAGCGGGCGATGATCTCGGCGTTGCCGGTGTCGGGCGCCTGGGTTCCGAACACGATCGGCGCCCACGGGCTGCGGCCCAGGATCTCGTTGATCAGCGTGAGCTTGACCGCGCCGAATCCCTGGCCGCCGAGTTCCGGGCCGAGGTGCGGCGCCCACAGGCCTTGGTCGCGGACCTGCTGTTTGAGTGGGTCGACGATTCGGCGCCGCTCGTCGTTGAGCGGCAGGAATTCGCAGCCGGGGAACAGCACCTCGAGCGGCTGGACCTCTTCGCGGACGAACTCACGGATCCAGTCGAGCTTCTTCGCGAATTCCGGTTCGGTGGAGAAGTCCCATGCCATATCGAATACTCCTAAGTGTCAGGCGAATCCACCGTCGGCCCGCACGATCGAGCCGGTGGTGAAACTGGATGCGTCGGAGGCCAAAAACAATGCGCCACCGACGATTTCGGCCGGGTTGCCGGCCCGCTGCAGCGTCAGGCTGCCGAACGGATTGTGTGCGGCCTGCTCGATGTTCCACGACCTGCTGACGTCGGTGAGAAAGGGTCCGGCCATCAGCGTGTTGACCCGGACCTTCGGTCCGAGTGCCCGTGCGAAGCCCTCCGTCATCGCGTTGAGCCCGGCCTTCGACGACGCGTACGGGATGATGTCGGGCGTCGTGCGTAGCGAGCCCGCGGTGCTGACGTTGATGATCGATCCGCGACCGGCCGCCACCATCCGCTCGCCGACTAACGCGGACAGCCGGAACGGGCCCTTGAGGTTCAGATTCACGACGGTGTCGAACAGCTTCTCGGTGACGTCGGTCAGCTTGTCGTAGAGCGGTGACATGCCGGCGTTGTTGATCAACGTGTCGACCTTGCCGAACCGCTCGTAGGCCGCGTCGACGAGTCCGTCGAGTTGATCCCAGCGACCGACGTGCACCTGATAAGGCATCGCCGTGCGACCGGTCTCGCTTTCGATCTCTTCGGCAACCGCCACGCAGTTCTCCATTTTGCGGCTGGCAATCACCACGTCCGCACCGCAGCGCGCGACGCCGAACGCCATCTCCCGGCCCAGCCCACGGCTGCCGCCGGTGATCAGAATCGTCTGGCCGGTGAGGTCGAAAAGCCTTTCGGCATAACTCATTTGCAGCTCATTTGAGCGACCCGGCCATCGCGGCCGCGGTGGTGATCAGTTGCGGGACCATCGCCCCGAACGCGTCCTGGATCTTCGGGTCGACCTTGCCGCTGCGCACCCCCGCAGCGTAGGTCTTTTCCAGCACGATGCCGAGCTTCCAGTTGGCCAGCACCAGGTAGTAGTCGATGTTCTCGGTCGACAGCCCACTGATCTTCTCGTAGTGCTCGAGCAGCTCGCTACGCGTCGGCATTCCCAACATGTCGAGATAAAACCCGTCCTCCTTTGGGTTTTCGCCGTCGTAGCCCAGCAGGCACCAGGCGAGGTCCAGCAGAGGATCGCCGACCGTTGTCATCTCCCAGTCCACGATCGCCGCCAGCCGGGCCGGGCCGCCGTGCGCGAACATGACGTTGGCGAACTGATAGTCGCCGTGCATGATGCCCGGCGTGTAGTGCGCGGGCCGGTTGCGGGTCAGCCAGTCCGCGGCCTCGTCGAGTCCGGGTAGCTCGCGCACCTTGTAGCTGTCCAGAAAGGCCCGCCAGCGATCGACCTGCCGGTCGTGGAATCCGTCCGGGCGGCCGAAGCCTTCCAAACCCTGGGCCCGCCAGTCGACCCGGCCCAGCTTGGCGGCGCCTTCGACGAGCCCGAACGCGAGGTCGCGCCGCGCGGTCAGGTCGCTGTCGAACGGCGCCTCCCAGCCGCCGTCCATCGGGCTCCAGCCGTCGATCGCCTGCATCACGTAGAACGGCTTGCCGAACAGATCGCCGCCGTCCTCCGCGATCAACTCGGCATGGGGCACGTCGGTCCCTCCCAGCGCGCGGACCAGCCGGATCTCGCGAAGCAAGCCGTCGATGCGGGCGGTGTCGGCGCGCTCGCCCGGCATGCGCAGCACCATGCGCTCGGCGCCGCGGTGGATCAGATACAACGTGTTCTGCGAACCTCCGGATAACACGCTCGAGCCGTGGCAACTCGCCGTCGCCCGGAGCGCCGTTCGTGTCCAGCCAGCGTCCGAGTATCTCTGCGTCCAGCATCCGCACACCCCAATCTCCGGATGGAGAATAGCATTCTCCGGCCGCGTCGCGAGCAAGTTCCGGCTCGTGCTGGTTTTGGCCCGTGAAAGGCTGTGCGGATGCAGTTGCTTCTGGTCCGGCACGCGTTGCCGCTGCGCAGCGAGCCCGGTCAGGGAGCTGACCCCGACCTCGCCGACGAAGGGCTGGCGCAGGTCGCGCGGCTGCCGGACGCGCTGGCGAGGTTTCCGATCACCCGGGTGATCAGCAGCCCGCAGCGCCGCGCGGTCCAAACCGCGGAACCGGTCGCCGCGTCGCGCGGGCTGGACATCGAGATCGACGACCGTTTCGCCGAATACGACCGCGAGTTACCGGTCTACATCCCGATCGAACAGATCCGCGCGGAGAACCCCAAGGAGTGGGCCCGGATGGCCAACGGGCAGCTGCCCAGCACCGTCGACGAGGACGCGTTTCGGGCGCGGGTGCAGGCGGCCCTCGACAACGTCACCGCCACCGCCGCGCACGAAGACACTGTCGCGGTGTTCAGCCACGGCGGGGTGATCAACGTGGTGCTGCACGAGATTCTGGGGACGAAGCGGATCTTGTCGTTTCCGATCGACTACGTGTCGGTGACCCGGCTGCTGTTCTCCCGGTCCGGTCAGGCCAGCGTGGTGACGGTGAACGAGACCGAGCATGTGTGGGACCTACTGCCGCGCAATCGGCGTGGAATCACCCAAATCGGACCTGATAAACAGAAGCCGTGACTCTTGACGGGCTCGACCTCTCCGCGTTGGACAAGCATTTGCGATCGGCCGGGGTGCCCCGCGACGGGGAGTTGACGGGAGAGCTGATCTCCGGGGGCCGCTCCAACCTGACCTTTCTGGTCGCCGACGACGCGTCGAAATGGGTGCTGCGCCGCCCGCCGCTGCACGGGCTGACGCCATCCGCGCACGACATGGCGCGGGAGTACACCGTGGTCGCCGGGCTGGCTGACACCGACGTTCCGGTGGCCCGCGCAGTCACGCTGTGCAACGACGACTCGGTGCTCGGTGCCCCGTTCCAAATGGTCGAATACGTTGCGGGGCAGGTGGTGCGCAGCCGGGCCGAGCTCGAGGCCATGGGGGACCAGCACGTCATCGACGCCAGCGTCGACGCGCTGATCAAGGTGCTGGCAGACCTGCACGCCGTCGACCCGGCCGCGGTGGGGCTCGCCGATTTCGGTAAGCCGAGCGGCTATCTGGAACGCCAGGTCCGGCGCTGGGGTTCGCAGTGGGAACACGTCCACCTGCCCGACGATTCCCGCGACGCCGACGTCGCGCGATTGCGTGCGGCGCTGCAGGACGCGGTCCCCCAGCAGAGCCGGACGTCGATCGTGCACGGCGACTACCGGATCGACAACACCATCCTCGACGCCGACGACCCGTCGCAGGTCCGCGCCGTCGTCGACTGGGAACTGTCCACGCTCGGCGATCCGATCAGCGACGCGGCGTTGATGTGTGTCTACCGCGACCCATCGCTCGACCTGATCATCAACGCGCAAGCCGCGTGGACCTCACCGCAGTTGCCGGCCGCCGACGAACTGGCGCACCGCTATTCGGAGCTCTCCGGAAGCGCGCTGGCGCATTGGAACTTCTACATGGGCCTGGCCTACTTCAAGCTGGCCATCATCGCGGCCGGCATCGACTTCCGCAGACGGATGTCCGGCGGCGCGAACGACGCTGAAGACGCGTCAGACCGGGTCGGCGAAACGGTGGCACCCTTGATCGCGACCGGCCTCACTGAGCTGCACCGGTCTTGATTCCGGGGGCTCCGGCTACCGGCCGGCGATGAGGTTCTTCTTCGCGGCACGCCGCAACTGATAGATCCGAGCTGTACCGGCCAGGAACGTGATCAGGCCGCCACACACCGCCGCCAGCAGGATCGCCACCCCGAGCGGCAGACTCCAATGCCAGCCCAGGAAGGCGAAGTCGCCCGAAGCCGTGTTCTGCGTGATGAAGATCAGCAACACGATCAGGATCACGAAGCCGGTTGCCAGGAACGACCATAGGCCGGCGGTACGGGTGAATTTCACCGCCGATTCAGGCGGCGGGAGCCGGTCCGGGGTCGGCGCGGGTGTTACTGGCGGCACTTCGGGGGACACCGACGGATCGCTGCTCATGCTGTCATCTTTACCCTTTTACCGCCCGAAGTGAACCGAACCACCGCGAAAGGCGTTCAACGCTAGTGTCGGTTGCTATGAGCATGCTGCGATGGCGCGGCCACCGTGTCGCGGCGTGGTTGGCCGTATGCCTTGCCGTGACGGCGTGCGGGAGCGCGAATCCGCTCGGCGGCGCCTCGAGCGGGCCGAACTCGATCGTGGTCGGATCCGCCGGGTTCCCGGAGTCAAAGATCGTCGCCGAGATCTATGCACAAACGTTGCAGGCCAACGGGTTCAACGTCGGCCGCCAGATGGGAATAGGTAGCCGAGAGACGTATGTCCCTGCGCTGAAAGATCATTCGATCGATTTGGTGCCCGAATACGTCGGCAACCTGCTGCTGTACTTGCAGCCGGACGCCACCGCGACGCTGCTCGACGATGTCGAGCGTGAGCTGACCAAGAGGCTGCCGCCGGACCTGTCGATCCTGACGCCGTCGCCCGCGTGTGACACCGACACCGTCACGGTCACCACCGACACCGCCGCCAAGTGGAACCTCAAGACGATCGGCGACCTCGCCCCGCATTCGGCCCAGGTGAAGTTCGCCGCGCCCTCGGACTTCCAAGTCCGGCCGTCCGGGTTGAAGGGACTGCAGCAGCGCTACGGCCTCGACATCGCACCCGGTAACTTCATCGCGATCAGCGACGACGGGGGTGCCGTCACTGTCCGCACCTTGGCCGAGGGAAAGGTCAACGCGGCCAACATCTTCAGCACGTCGCCGGCGATCCTGCAGGGAAATTTGGTGGTGCTCGATGATCCACAGCATAACTTTTTGGCCGGAAACATCGCCCCACTGGTGAATTCGCAGAAAAAGTCAGACCGGCTCACCAAGGTGCTGGACGCGGTGTCGGCCAAGCTGACCAGCCGCGAGATGGCCAATCTCAACGCATCGGTGTCCGGCAACGCCGGCGTCGATCCCGATGAGGCAGCCCGAAGATGGCTGCGTGCCAATAACTTCGACCACCCGATCGGAAGTTGAGCGTGATCGGCTTCCATGACGTCCACAAGGTGTACGACGACGGCACCGTGGCCATCGACCGGCTGAACCTGGAAGTGCCACCGGGGACGCTGACGGTTTTCGTCGGACCATCCGGGTGCGGCAAAACGACGTCGATGCGGATGATCAACCGGATGGCCGAGCCGTCGTCGGGGACCGTGGTGGTCGACGGCGCCGATGTCGCGGATGTCGATCCGGTCCGGCTGCGTCTCGGCATCGGCTACGTGATCCAGGGTGCGGGCCTGATGCCGCACCAGCGGGTGATCGACAATGTCGCGACCGTTCCGGTACTCAAAGGTCAGTCGCGCCGGGCTGCGCGCAAGGCTGCCTACACCGTGCTGGAGCGGGTGGGACTGGACGCCAAATTGGCCGAGCGCTACCCGGCGCAGCTGTCCGGGGGCGAACAGCAGCGCGTCGGCGTGGCACGGGCGTTGGCGGCGGATCCGCCGATTTTGTTGATGGACGAGCCGTTTTCCGCGGTGGACCCGATCGTGCGTTACGAGTTGCAGCGCGAAATCTTGCACCTGCAAGCCGAATTGCACAAAACCATCGTGTTCGTCACGCACGACATCGACGAGGCGATCCGGCTCGCCGACCGCGTCGCGGTGTTCGCCCGGGGTGGGGTCCTACAGCAGTACGACGAGCCGGCCAAGCTGCTGTCGCGTCCGGCCAACGACTTCGTGGCCAGGATGATCGGCGCCGGCCGTGGCTACCGCTGGCTGCAGTTCCTTGATGCGACGAACCTGCCAGTTCACCACCTTCCCACGATCAGCGACGCGGCCGCTATCGGCGATGAGCAGCTACGCGACGGCTGGGCGCTGGTGGTCAAAACCGATGGCGTGCCGTTGGGCTGGATCGACGCGAACGGTCTTCGTAAGCATCGCGGCGGCGCATCGCTGCGCGACAGCGTGACGTCGGTCGGCGCGGTCTTCCGGCCGCGCGCCAACCTCAGCCAGGCATTGGACGCCGCGCTGTCGTCACCGGCGGCCATGGGCGTGGCGGTCGACAGTGCGGGCAGGGTCACTGGCGGAGTTCGCGCCGGCGATGTGTTGGCCGCCTTGGATTCTTACCGGCGGGATTAGCTGTGCACTATCTGTTCAATCACCTCGATGGCGCGTGGGCCCTCACCGTGATCCACCTGCGGCTTTCGCTGGTTCCGGTGCTGATGGGTCTACTGCTGGCGTTGCCCTGGGGTGTGCTGACGTGGCGCAACCCGGTGCTGCGGCGGCTGACCACGGTGGCGGCCAGCGCGGTGTTCACCATTCCGTCGCTGGCACTGTTCGTCGTGCTGCCGCTGATCATTCCGACCCGGATCCTGGACGAAGCCAATGTCCTTGTCGCGCTGACGCTTTACACGTCGGCGTTGTTGGTACGGGCGGTGTTCGAGGCGCTCGATGCCGTGCCGGCCCAGGTGCGCGACGCGGCCAGCGCGGTCGGCTACCGCCCGATCACCAGGGTGATCAAAGTCGAACTGCCGCTATCGGTTCCGGTTCTGGTGGCTGGTTTGCGCGTTGTCGTCGTCACCAACATCTCGATGGTTTCGGTGGGCGCGGTGATCGGCATCGGCGGCCTGGGTACCTGGTTCACCGAGGGGTATCAGACCAACAAGAGCGACCAGATCGTAGGCGGCATCGTCGCCATCTTCGCGCTGGCCGTCGTGATCGACGTCGTGCTGATGCTGGCCGGCCGGCTCGCCACACCGTGGGACCGGGTATCGCGTCCCGGCCGACGGCTGCTGACGGCACCGGTGGTGGGCGGGTCGCGATGAACTTCCTCAACCAGGCACTGTCCTACCTGCTCACCAGCGACAACTGGTTCGGTCCGGTCGGCTTGGCGGCCCGGACGCTGGAGCATCTGGAATACACCGCGGCCGCGGTGGCGGTGTCGGCGCTGGTGGCCATCCCGATCGGGTTGATCGTCGGGCATACCCGGCGCGGCACTCTGGTGGTAGTCAGCCTGGTGAACGCGTTGCGCGCATTGCCGACGCTCGGCGTGCTGCTGCTGGCCGTGCTGCTGTGGGGCCTTGGCTTGATACCGCCGATCGTCGCGCTGATGCTGCTCGGGATTCCGCCGATGCTGGCGGGAACGTACGCCGGGGTTTCGGCGGTGGACCGCACGGTGGTCGACGCGGCCCGCGCCATGGGCATGAGCGAGCTTCGGGTGCTCCTGCGGGTCGAGGTGCCCAACGCGCTGCCACTGATCGTGGGTGGGCTGCGGACCGCGACGCTGCAAGTCGTCGCCACCGCCACGGTGGCGGCCTATGCCAGCCTCGGTGGGTTGGGGCGCTACCTGATCGACGGCATCAAGGTGCGCCAGTTTCACATCGCGCTGGTCGGCGCTCTGATGGTGGTGGCACTGGCGCTCATTCTCGACGGCGCGCTCGCCTTCGCGGTGTGGGCGTCGGTGCCCGGTACCGGGCGACTGCGCCGAATGCCACACCGCCAGCCGTCGATATATGTCCAGCCGTCGCCTAACGTGGACGCGTGAGCCAAGCCCCCTCAGACCCGACGAGCACCGCGCGGTCAACGATGCTGACCTGGCGTTCACAGGACTCCCGGCGGATGGAGTCGGTGCGGGTCCAGTTGTCCGGCAAGCGAATCAAAGCCAACGGCCGCATCGTGGCCGCCGCGACCGACAACAATCCGGCTTTCGCCGCCTACTACGACCTGGTGACCGATGAAACCGGCGCGACCAAGCGACTCGGCATGACCGTCACGCTGGCTGAGCGGGAACGGCAGCTCGTCGTCGCCCGCGATGACGAGAACATGTGGCTGGTCACCGACCACCGGGGCGACTCGCGAGCGGCCTACGAAGGCGCACTGGACGTCGACGTGGTGTGGAGCCCGTTCTTCAACACGCTGCCGATTCGCCGGGTCGGACTCAATGAGCACGCCGAGTCGATCACGGTGCCCACGGTCTACGTGAACCTGCCGGAGATGAGCGTGGCCTCGGCGGCGATCAGCTACAGCAGCATCGGCGACGGAATGAAGGTGCACTCGCCGACGTCAGACACCACGCTGACCATCGACGCCGACGGGTTCATCGTGGACTACCCAGGCTTGGCAGAGCGGATCTGATCACCCCGCCGGCGCGTCCGGCGGCGGCAAGCTCGGCCCGCCAGTTCTCGCCGCCGACGAACACGCCGACGATTTCCGGCCGGGAGAAGCTGTCGTAGCGAGCGCGGGCGGCGTGCCCACTCTCAACCAGAATGGCCACAGAATCGTTGTGTGCCAGTGACTTTCGTGCCTCGCTGAGCAATTCGATGGCCCGGTCCACCCTCGGTAGCAACTCGCTCGCGTTCGCTTCGCACATGGCACGCACCAGATCCGGCGCGCTTCCGGCGACCCGGGTGCCGTCCCGGAACGACCCGGCGGCCAGGGCGAACGCCAGCGGCACCTCCCCGGCGGTGACCGCCAGGGCCTCGGCGAGCAGGTGCGGCAGATGCGAGATGGCCGCTGCGGCGGCGTCGTGTTCGTCGGACCTGGCCGGCACCACGACCGAGCCGCAATCCAGCGCGAGTTGCAGCACCGTCGACCACACCGCGGGGTCCACGTGGTCGTCCACGCTGATCACCCAGGGGGTGCCGACGAACAGTCGGGTATGTCCGGCCTCCCAGCCGGAGTGCGTGGTGCCCGTCATCGGGTGTCCGCCGACGAAGCGGGCCTGCAGGCCCGCGGTGGTGACCGCGTCGAGCACGGCGCCCTTGACGCTGGTCACGTCGGTGAGCGGGCAGTGCGGTGCCGACTGGCTGATGTGGTTGAGCAGGATCGGCAATGCCGGCATCGGCACCGCCAGCACGATCAGCGCGCCGACGTCGGCGGCCCGGCTGAGCGCCGTGTTCAGATCGGTGGTGGCGTCGAAGCCGTCGAAGCGGGCGGCCTGGGCCCCTTCGACCGAGCGGTTGTAGCCGAAGGCCTCGCGGCCGGCCTCGGTCGCGGCACGCAGCAGCGAGCCGCCGATCAGGCCCAGGCCCAGCACGCACACCGGGGTCGTCGACTGAGCCTTCGAAAGGGGATGAGCCACCCGTCAAGGTTGGCATATCCGGGCGAAATAGCACCGTGCTATGGCACTGGACGCGGCCCCCATTTGCTGGTCAACCGGCTTCAGCGCGACTAGCGTAGGCGCCCATGGGAGCACAGCGGGCGTCTGCGCAGGCCGATACTCCGGACGGATTCGGTGTGGCTGTCGTGCGCGAAGACGGCAAATGGCGTTGCTCACCGATGGGGCCCAAGGTGTTGGTCAGTCTGTCCGCAGCCGAGACCGAACTGCGCGAGTTACGCAGTGCTGGAGCAGTTTTCGGTCTTCTGGACGTCGACGACGATTTTTTCGTGATCGTGCGGCCGGCACCGTCGGGCACCCGGCTGCTGCTCTCGGACGCGACCGCGGCGCTGGACTACGAAATCGCCGAAGAAGTGCTGGACAACCTCGACGCCGACATCGAAGCGGATGATCTTGAAGACGCCGACCCGTTCGCAGAGGGCGATCTCGGGTTGCTGTCCGATGTGGGTCTGCCCGAGGCAGTGCTCAGCGTGATCTTGGACGAGACCGATCTCTATGCCGACGAGCAGCTGGGCCGCATTGCCCGCGAAATGGGCTTCGCCGATGAACTGGCGTCGGTGCTCGACAAGCTCGGTCGGTGATCGCGAGCGCGGCGGAGCCGGGCGCAGCGGGTCGCCGCCATGGGCTCGGTCGGTGACTGCCAGGCCCGTTCAGTGAGTTCCGACGAAGACCTGATCCGCGCGGCGCTGGCGGTTGCCGCGACCGCGGATCCCCGTGATGTGCCGGTGGGCGCCGTCGTCGTCGCGGCCGACGGAACCGAGCTGGCCCGCGCGGTCAACGCGCGCGAGGCGCTCGGCGACCCCACCGCGCACGCCGAGATCCTGGCCATCCGCGAGGCCGCCCGGGTGCTGGGCGACGGTTGGCGGCTGGAGGGCGCGACGCTGGCAGTGACCCTGGAGCCCTGCACGATGTGCGCGGGGGCGCTGGTGATGGCGCGGGTCGGCCGGGTGGTGTTCGGGGCGTGGGAACCCAAGACCGGCGCGGTGGGCTCGCTGTGGGACGTGGTGCGCGATCGCCGGCTCAATCACCGGCCCGGTGTGCGGGGCGGCGTGCTGGCGCAGGAGTGCGCCGAGGTGCTGGAGACCTTCTTCACCCGCCAGCGATTGGGATAGCCGGACCGCCGTTGGGTAAGCTCACCCGCGGTGGCGTGTCCGAGCGGCCTAAGGAGCACGCCTCGAAAGCGTGTGACGGGTAACCCCCGTCCGAGGGTTCAAATCCCTCCGCCACCGCCAAGGCTCCTCACCGATTCACGACGGTGCGGAGTTTTCGTCATCGAGAAGTGCTGATGAGGCGCTCGGCGACGATGCGAAGCGGCGTGTTGGAAGTCTGGGACAGCCTTTTCAACAGCTCGAAGGCTTGCACGGCATCGACGGTGAAGCGTTCCATCAGAATGCCTTTGGCTTGGCCGATCCGGTCTCTGCTGGCCAGGGCGGATTCGAACTGACGCTCGCGTTTGACGGCGGCCAGAGCGACGGCGGCGTGGGTGGCCAGCATCGCGCCGAGTGCTTCGGCTTCGAGGGAAAAGGCGCGCGGGGCGCTACCGAGCAGGTTGAGCGCACCAGCACCGCCCCGGCCGGTGTAGAGCTGAAACGAGAGCATGCTGTGCACGCCGAGTTTGGTTGCCGCGGCGGCGAATTGGGGCCATCGGGCCTCCTCGCGCAGATCGGTGCAGCGGATCACCGAGTCCGCGACTGCTGCCTGCAGGCAGGGGCCTTGCCCGAGGCGCTCCTGGGCGGCGTCGAGTTCCTCGACGATCGGCGCGGTGGCGGCCACCGACTCGAAGCGGTCTTTTTCGATGAGGAGGATGTCGGCGTGATCCACGCCGTCGATCAGGTCAACCGCAGCCGCCGTGACACTGGCCAACGTGTCGGTGACGCTGTCGGTGTTGATCGGGAAACTGGTGACGAGTTCGGCCATCGCGGCCCGGATCTGGTCGTCGTGGTCTGAACCATTGGACATGGTGTGGCCCTGCTCCCCGCACGGTGCTTTCAGCATTCAAGGGCCGCACATTGTTGGGTTGTTGTTGGTGTTTTTACCCAAGTCTGCCACGCTCTCTCTCTCTCTCTCTGAGTCAGCGGAGTCCTCCAGTCGTCTGGCGGGCCACGTTTCGCGTAGGCGCAACCGGGGTATTTTTGTTCGCAATCAGGGGCGCTAAGCAGCTCAGCCGCCCTCTTCCTGCTTGAGGTAGGGGAGCGCCCGATGGAACACCGAAGTGCACGACCCTCGTACGAGGAACGGCTGCAGGCCTTCAAAGATGCACTCGACCGCGTGCAGTCCGGCGCTGTTCCGCTGCCGCTGTGCTCGGCATTCGACCTCACACTGACACTCACCCTCCTGGATATCGCGCATGCGGTGCGGGAGGGCCGTCCGACGGGGAGTCTGGTTACTCGTGCGTGCGCGGCGTTCGCGGTGTACGCAGCAAATCAAGACTTGCCGCAAGGACCGGGCGCTGTGCGACAGTCCGCGGTGTTCAACTAGCCGGACCAGCAAGGCCGCCGCAGTCGACGGCAGCCGGCGGCGCTATTTCTGTGCTTCAGAACGCAGCCTCGTCCGCCGCGTGCCTACACTTTGTCCACATCTCTCGGGCCGCAGGTCCGCTCGGGTACCTGCCAGGCCGTGATTCTTTCGTTCATCGCTGCATCCTCGAAGGAGCATCCCGTGTCCGATCTGACCAACAAAGTTGCGCTTGTCACCGGGGCCTCGCGGGGAATCGGCGCTGCCATCGCCAAGCGGCTCGCCGCGGATGGCGCCAGCGTGGCGATCACCTATTCCCGGGGCGCAGCCGATGCCGCCCACGTCGTCGGCGACATCGAGGCAGCGGGTGGCAAGGCTCTCGCGATCCAGGCCGATGCCACCGACGCGACCGCCGTTCAGTCGGCGGTGGAAAATGTTGTGTCGACCTTCGGACAGCTCGACATCCTGGTGAACAACGCCGGTACAGCCATTCCGAAGCCGTTCGAGGAGACGACACTTGACGAGATGAACCAGGTCGTCGACCTCAACGTGCGCGGCCTCTTCATCGCCACTCAAGCGGCGCTCAAGCACCTGCCCGAGGGTGGCCGCATCATCTCGATCGGCTCCTGCGTCGGCGAGAGAATGATGACACCGGGTCTGGTCGTGTATTCCGCGACCAAAGGCGCGGTGAAGATGTTCACCCAAGGGTTGGCGCGTGAGGTGGGCCCACGGGGCATCACTGTCAACAACATTCAGCCCGGACCGATCGACACCGACCTCAACCCGGCCGACGACGAGTGGGCCGAGCCGCAGCTCGCGGCTACCGCGCTCAAGCGCTACGGCCATGTCGAGGACATCGCCCCGCTGGTCGCCTTCATCGCGGGGCCAGAGTCGGGTTACATCACCGGCGCGAGCCTCACCGTCGACGGTGGCACCAACGCGTAAAGGCCGTCAGTCTGCCGCCGTCGCGAGCTCGACCAGTCCGGTGTTGACGTCGTAAACCATTCCCACGCAAAGCATTACGTCTGGTAGGCCGTCGGCATCTCGGATGGCCGCCACGTCGACTCGCACGGCGGCGTGCGGGTCGGCCACGCTTTTCGCGTCGAGCCCCATATCGTCGACGCCGAAGAACCCCGCCAGCCTCGCTCGTTCGCCTTGCATGCGCAAGATCCCGCAGTCGGTGTGCTGCAAGACGACAAATGTCCAGCCTTTGTCGAAGTCTCCGCCGGCAGCCTGCGTCAGCTTGCGCAGCAACACCAGTTCGTCCAACACCGATGACGTCACCCGTCCACCGATGTTTCGAAGCACGGCCGCCTCACCCAGGTCGAGTCCCAGGATCTTCGACGGGTCGACCCGGGGGTCCACGCAGCCGATGACGAACACCTTCAACGACGGAATGATCTTCAACCCCGAGGCGAACCGGTGCGTCGCGAACCCGGCGTTGCCCTGTATCAACTGCTGTACCGAGTCGGTCATGGCCACTCCTCACATCGAAGCCACGGATGCGACGCGCTCGAAGTCGTTGTGGCTGCGTCAACAGTGCTCTGCGTTCTCCTGGGGATATAGCGTCAATCCCTGATCGCACTCATCGGCTGCAGCGATCAATCAGTGGTCGTACTGTGCGTCTGTGGAGTTCCGGCAACTCGAGGCGTTTGTGGCCGTAGCAACCGAGCTTCACTTCGGTCGGGCTGCTGAGACACTCCACATGTCGCAGCCCACGTTGAGTGAGTTGGTTCGGCGGCTCGAGCGCGAGATGGGCACCCCATTGTTGACGCGGACGACTCGCCGGGTGGCGCTCACAAGTGCCGGAGCGGAACTTCTCGCTCGCGCCGAAGCCATCCTGAGCGACGTGTCCTCGGCCACCGCAGCGGTGCGGCGTGTCGCCAATGGCGAGATCGGGACAGTTCGGTTGGGCATCGTGCCGAATGTCGAGCCGGTTTTGGCGCCGCACGTCGCCGACGCGCTCCAGCGACATGCTCCCGACATCACCCTCGACGTACGACGGATGTGGCCGCCGGATTTGCAGCAAGCGGTCACCGACGGCACGGTCGACGTCGCCATCACCTGCGGCCACGTGGCCGATCCGCCAGGCGTCGTCGGTGAGGTGTTCTGCGGCGAAACCGTCTTGGTGGCCCTGCGATCGAACCATCACCTCGCTGGCCGTGACAGCATCGCGTGGACCGACGTGGCCGGAGAATCCTTCGGCAGCCCCAGTGCGTCCCTGTTCCCGGAATGGTCCATGGCGCAGCAACGGCTGCTCGAGAAGGCGGGCATCTCGCCGCCGATCGTGGAGCTCGAATCGACCGACGTCGGTGCGACGGGGTGGACGCGGCAGTCCGAGGTGAAGTGGGTCATGACCGGTGCGGCGCTGAGCGGGCCGAACGAAGCCGTGACGGTGCTACCGGCCGCACCATCGGGGGTGTTCACCTACAAGTTGCAGTGGAGCTCGGCGCGCACGCAGACTGCAGCCGCGGCACGCTTCGTGCAATTGATCCTCACCGTCGACGTCCCACCGGGATGGGTCGCTCAGCCAGGTCATCTTCGCTTCGACGGAGCCCAGTCGACCGACCCAACCGAGGAACCGTGACCAGTACCGCAGACCTGACTCAACGCAACGCCACCTTCGCCGCCGACGGCTTCGACCAGCGGCTGACCATCAACCCACGCGGCAACATGATGGTTGTCGGATGTGTCGACCCGCGGGTCGACCCGGCGCACGTCCTCGGTCTCGCCAACGGCGAGGCGGCCGTCATCCGCAACGTGGGTGGCCGCATCACACCTTCGACCCTGCGGACGATGGCCATGCTGGGCAAGGTGGGCCAAGCTAA
Source organism: uncultured Actinomycetota bacterium (assembly GCA_963750885.1). Taxonomy (GTDB): domain Bacteria; phylum Actinomycetota; class Actinomycetes; order Mycobacteriales; family Mycobacteriaceae; genus Mycobacterium. The sequence continues at coordinate 379,942 of CAVVSN010000022.1, read as the reverse complement.
TGCCGACACCCACGTTCCCGGGACGTGGAACCTCGTGATCCTGCACCACACCGATTGCGGCATGACCGATCTGGTCTCCTATCCGGATCTACTCGCGGCCTACTTCGAGATCTCAGAAGACGAACTCGCCGCCAAGTCGGTCGCCGACCCGCTCGGGTCCGTGCGCGTCGACGTCGAGACGATCCTCGACCGCATTCATGGCAGCGACTTCCTCGTCTCCGGTTTGGTCTACGACGTCGCGACCGGGCGCCTTGACGTGGTGGTGCCGCCGACTCCCCTGCGGACGGAATAGGCGCCGATCGTTAAAGGCTAGCGACGGTGGCCTGGCCTCCACTCGATTAATCGGCGCCACCGATGAGTGTCATCAGCTATTGAGGCTTTTTACCAGGTGGAGTCCAGTGCATCGTTGAGCGTGCGGCACAGCGCTCTCGTCTCTGTAAGGGGTGGCAATGACGAATCCGTCTCGTCCGAAGACCGTTCTCATCTCTGGTGCCACAGGTGATACCGGCCGCCCCGCGGTGGCGGAGTCGATCAAGCTAGGGCTCAACGTTCGCGCGCTCGTTCACAATGTCGACGACCGTACGCACGCGCTGGCGGAGCTCGGAGCCGAGATCGTCGAGGGTGACCTGCTCGACATAAATACGGTCCGCCCGGCGATGGAGGGCGTCGATGCCGCCTACTTCGTCTGGCCGGTAGCGCCCGGTCTCATCCATGCCACGGTGAACTTTGCTCAAGCCGCGAAGGAGGCGGGGGTAGGGACGGTGATCAACCTGTCGCAAAGGTCCGCGGACCGATGGTCGACGAGCGATTCGTGCCGTGACTCGTTCGTCGCCGAAGAGGTCCTCAACTGGTCCGGCGTGAACGTCGTACACCTGCGGCCGACCTACTTCCTGGAGTGGCTGCTCTATCCGTGGCAGCTGCCGTACGTGCAGCAGGGCGTGCTGCGGATGCCCGTCGGGAAGGGCCGGCATTCGCCGATCGCCGCAGACGATCAGGGCCGCGTAATCGCCAGGCTCCTGCACGACCCTGACGGTTACATCGGCACGACCATCCCGATCTCCGGGCCGGTCGAGATGGACCACGAACAGCTGGCGGCTGAACTCTCCGAGGCGCTGTGCAGGACCATCGTTTTCCAGGACCTACCGGTGGACGAATACGTAAAGTCCCTGCAGGACATGGGCGTTCCGCCATATGTCGTCCAGCACCTGGGCGGCGCCATGATCGACTATCAGAACGGGCACATGGCCGGCGCCGACGACAATGTCGAAAAGCTGACCGGACGGCGATCGATGACCGTGGGTGAGTTCGCTCGCGCGCATGCAGACGTGCTGAACGGCACCAATAGCTGATTCGGTTGTCGTACAACGCTATTCGGCTCTCACGGCCACGGTGGTACGAAAGGGCTTCGTGGCGCCGACGCGATTGATCGTTACAGCCGATCAGTGAGTGCGGATATTGCCTCTTTTTCCTCCCCGTCCGGTGGCGCATTGTCTAGTCAAGCCGCTCAACGGCTTTCGCAAAGCAAACCACTGAGGAGCACATCATGACGGCACCGACGAAGACCAACCCGGTCGTCTTCATCCACGGCCTGTGGATCCATTCCGCTGCGTGGGCGCCCTGGATCGAGATGTTCGAAAGCCGCGGCTACAGAGCATCAGCGCCCGGCTGGCCGGGCGACGGGCCCACGGTGGCCGCTACCCGGGAGAACCCGGATGCCCTCAACGGCATGGGCATCCCGCAGATGGTCGACCACTACGCACAACTGATCGGCGCACCCGAGGTCAAGCCCGTCGTCGTCGGGCACTCGTTCGGAGGGTTGATCGCCCAGGAGCTGTTGGCCAACGGCGTGGTGGCTGCCGCGGTCGCGATCGACCCCGCCGCCATCAAGGGCGTGAAGGCATTGCCTTTCGCTCAGCTGAAGTCGGCGTTCCCGGTACTGGGCAACCCCGCCAACCTGCACCGCACGGTGTCATTGACGCCCAAGCAGTTTCACTATGCCTTCGGCAACACCCTGACCGAGGAGGAGTCCAATGCCTTGCACGACGCTTGGACCATCCCCGGCGCCGGCCTGCCGCTGTTCCAGGACGCCGCCGCGAACTTCTTCCCGCACTCACCAGCCAAGGTCGACACCCACCTGGCCGACCGCGGCCCACTGCTGCTGACCTCGGGTACCAAGGACCACACCGTGCCACTCAAGGTCACCAAGGAGGTCTTCGACATGTACTCCAAAGGCCCCGCCGACACTGAGTTCCACGTCTTCGAAGGCAAGGGTCATTCCCTGACCATCGACAGCGGCTGGCATGAGGTCGCCGAGGTCGCCCTGAATTGGCTTGCAGGCAAGGGTTTTTGATCATGACTACGATTCTGGTCACCACAGCTAACGGCGATACCGGCCGACCGATGGTCGACTATCTACTCAAAGCAGGCGTTCAGGTGCGTGCCATGGTCCGTAAAGACGATGACCGCGCTCAGCAGCTTCGCGACAAGGGCGTCGAAGTCGTCCTCGGTGACCTGCTCACCTTCGGCGACGTACGCGCAGCGCTCGACGGCGTGCAACGCGCGTACTTCAACTACCCGGTCGGGGAGGGACTGGTGGAGGCCGCGGTCATGTTCGCCCAAGCCGCCAAGGAGCAGAACCTCGAGCTGATCGTGAACATGTCCCACATCCAGTCGCGGCCCTACTCCCGCAGTAAGGCAACGCAGAACCACTGGCTCGCCGAGCAGGTCTTCGACTGGTCCGGCGTGTCCACGACGCACCTGCGGATCACGTTCTTCATGCAGTGGCTGCTCTACGTCGCCGATCTGATCCGATACGGCCGCTACGCCATGCCCTACGCCGCTGACAGTCGATTCGCGCCGATCGCCGCGAGCGACATCGCCTTGACTGCCGTCAAGGTCTTCACCGACCCTGGAGAACACGGGGGACGGACCTACACGCTGACCGGTCCGAGGGAATACAGCCACGCAGAACTGGCCGCCGAGGTCAGTCGCGTGTTGGGCAAGGATCTGCCCTATGAGCAGGTCACCGTGACCACGTTCCTGGAACTGATCGGCCAGCCCGACGACCACGCCAAGCTCAAGCACTTTGAGGCCGTGACCATCGACCAACAGGAAGGTCTGCTGGCCGGCGTCGATGACGCCGCACGCAACATCGCCGGCCAGCCCCTGGTCACTGTCGAAGAATTCATCGACGACAACCGCGCACTCTTCGAACTGCGCTACCCGACGGCAGTCGCGTAGCGCAGTTCGGTGTCAGCGGCTCAGGCTCCGCCGTGCAAGCCGTCGCTGATGCCCTGAAGATCGTGGTTGATCCCCTGCAGATCGCCCTCGATGGTCTGCAGGTTGGTCTCCGACTTCTGGAACACCTGCTGCGTCTGGGCGTTGGTCGTCGACTCGAACTGCGGGCAGTAGGTGACGACCGCCGCAGCGGCGAATTCGGCGCTCTGCTGGTTGTCCCAGACCGTCGACCGCTGCACGAATTGCGTGGCATCGGTGAAGTTGGGTTCCCGGCCGAGGAAGTCGCACACCGCATGCCCCTGCGTGCTCGCGTAGTCGCGGCTGGGCACTGGCACGCCCTCATGCTGCAAGGCGTCGACCATCGCCTTCTCAGCAATGTCCGTCTGCGACGGGGGAGCCGGCGGCGGGACGAAGGGCGAAGGAGCGGCTGGGCTGGGTTGCTCGTCCGCCATCGGGGTCGCCGTCGGCTCGGCCGGCGGGTGATGCCGGTGCATGGTGAACATAACCGCCAGCACCGCCGCGATCGCGAGTACCGACAGCGGGACCGCGGCGCGCAACGCGAAACGCAGCAGTCGGCCACGGCGGCGTCGACGCGGGCGCTCGATGGTTTCCTCGAACGGCGCCAGAATCTCGTCGAGAACTGCGGTGTCGGACAGCACGTCGACGGGGTGCCCGAGGCGTTCGTCGAGAAGCGCGTCGACTTGTTGGCTGGACGGCCGCCCACCACGCTCGCGGATGGAGCGAAGCTCGGCTGCCACGCGGCGTAATTCGGAGTCGATTGTCTCCTGGTCGCGCATCTCATGAGCTTAGGGCCAAGTGGCGTACCGGTTTATCGTGATTGCGTTATCTCGTTGTAAATCCAGTCCAGTCCGCGGAGAGCAGAACAGCCGACCGCGCGGAGCGGCTGGGCTCCGTGAGCGCCGCGGCCAACCACGAGATTCGATTCATGGTAGGAATCTTGCGACGGTGGCCGGGCGCAAAGCGTGGGGAATTCCCCCCAAATTCGCCGCCGCTGGGGCACAGTGGGGCCTCTACTCAGGGAGTCGCGGTGAGCCCTCAACCACAGATTGCCGCGCTATTCGCAGGCGCCTCGATCGTGTCGATGCTTGCTGTCGCGACTGCGCAGGCCGACAGCGGCGTTGACGACCCGTTGAACGCGTTGATGATGGGCGGCACGGCGATGCCGACGCCCAGCGAATTCTGGCAAGACACCATCATCACCGACTACATCGACCCCGCGACCGGCCAGAACTACACACCGGTACTGGTTCCTACACCGGAATCGGCTGCGAGCACATCGATTCCGGTCGGCCTGGCGAATCTGCAGGCCATCATGGACCAGCAGCCCGCCGGCCAGCCCTACCTCGTCGAGGGGTATTCGCAGAGCGCGCAGATCGCGGTTGACGAGAAGCTCGACCTCATCGCATCGGGCAATCCGCCGCCCGACGTCACCTTCCTGCTGCTCGGCTCCGGCAACCGTCCCGACGGCGGCTTCCTGGAGCGCTTCGCCGGACTCGTCATCCCGGGCGCGACCGGCTTCGACTTCAACGGCGCCGAGCCGACCGACGCGGGCATCCCCACCATCGACATCGCCAACCAGTACGACGGCAACGCCGACTTCCCGCAGTACCCGGTCAATGTGGTGGCCGACCTCAACGCCTTGCTGGGATTCGTTTACCAGCACGCCGGCTACGGGGACGGCCCGCTGCCCTATCCCGTTCCGGCGATCTGGCCGCCATCGGACCCACTGCCCCCGCTGTCCGGATCATTCGCCGACGAATACGTTCTTGGCTCAACGGATGTCGTCAGGCAGGTCGACGGCGACACCACGTTCTATTTCATCCCGACCACCGACCTGCCGCTGCTCGACCCGTTGCGCAGCCTGGGCGTGCCAGAGCCGGTGCTCAATATCTTCCAGCCGGCGTTGCAGGTCGTCGTCGAGGCCGGCTACGACCGGTCCATCCCATTCGGCGATCCAACACCGGCCGAGTTGATCCCCACCCTGGACCCAGCGACGTTCACCCTCGAATTCGCCAACGGCCTCGTACAGGGCGCCAACAACGCCTTCGAGCTCTTCGGCGCGCAGTTGCCCGGTTTCGACCAGCTGGAGAGCTTCTTCGCCTCGGCGGAAGATTGGTCGCAGCAGTCCATCGGGGTGCCCTACGACCAGTTCGTCACCGAGCTCAACACCGGCTTCAACCCGTTCACGGCGTTCATCGATGTGGAAGCACCGATCGGTGCCGGCATTCAAAACCTGTTGGATCTCAGCGGCATCCAGACCGATCTGCTCGATCCGGTGCTCGGACTCGTCGGATCGCTCGGTGGAATGTTCACGAGTTGATTATCGGATTCGTCCGCCGCGGTTGCCGGCAGCGCCTTAGATGAACTGATGGAATTAATGAGTCCGCTCGACTCGGTCTTCTTGTCGATCGAATCGCGCGAGCACCCAATGCACGTCGGTGGATTGCAGCTTTTCCAGCCGCCAGAGGGCGCTGGACCGGAGTTCGCCCGTGAAATCCGCGACACGCTGGTCGCCAATCGCGACTTCCAGCCCACCTTCCGCAAGCACCCGGCCTGGACGTTCGGCGCAATCCCCAACGTCGCGTGGACCTACGACGACCCGGATGACGTCGACATCGACTATCACGTACGGCGCTCGGCGTTGCCCACGCCGGGACGGGTCCGCGAGCTGCTGGAGCTGACCTCGCGGTGGCACAGCGGTCTGCTGGACCGACACCGCCCGCTGTGGGAAGCCCACTTCGTCGAGGGGCTGAGCGATGGCCGGTTCGCCCTCTACAGCAAGTTCCATCACTCGTTGATCGACGGTGTCTCCGCGTTGCGGCTCATGCAGCGGACGTTGTCGGAAGACCCCGAGAACACCGACATGCAGGCGATCTGGGACCTGCCCCGCCGCCACAAGGCCGCCGAGAAATCGAAACGACCGAGCCTGTCGCAGCTGGCGGGATCCGTTGCGGCATACGGTCCTTCGACGTGGTCGCTGGCTCGCGCCGCGCTGGTGGAGCAGCAGCTGACGTTGCCGTTCGCTGCGCCGCGGACCATGTTCAACGTGCCGATCGGCGGTGCACGACGGGTGGCCGCCCAGTCGTGGAGCATCGACCGGCTCAAGAACATCAAGACCGCCGCGGGGGTGAGCTTCAACGACGTCATCCTCGCAATGTGTTCCGGTGCGTTGCGCCATTACCTGCAGGACGAGAACGCGTTGCCCGACACCCCGCTGATCGCGATGGTGCCGGTGAGCATGCGTTCGCAGGACGATGCCGACAGCGGCGGCAATCAGGTCGGCGCGCTGTTGTGCAACCTGGCCACCGACGTGGACGACCCGGCAAAGCGGCTGGAAACCATCAACGCGTCGATGCGCGGCAACAAGAAGGTGTTCGCCGAATTGCCCCGGCTGCAGGCCTATGCGCTGTCCGCGGCTCTCATCGCGCCGCTGGGACTGTCCGCGGTGCCCGGTTGGGCGTCGACGGCACCGCCGGCGTTCAACATCGTCATCTCCAACGTGCCGGGGCCGACCGAACCGATGTACTGGAATGGCGCCCGACTCGACGGCAACTACCCGTTGTCGATCGCGCTCGACGGGCAGGCGCTGAACATCACGATGGTCAACAACGCCGACAACATCGATTTCGGTCTGGTCGGCTGCCGCAGGAGCGTGCCGCACCTGCAGCGCCTGCTCGGTCACCTGGAAACCTCCCTCAAGGATCTGGAACGCTCGGTCGGAGTCTGACTCCGGTGCCCAAGCTCAGCGCGGGCCTGCTGCTGTACCGGGTGCGCGACGGTGTCGTCGAAGTCCTGATCGCGCATCCGGGCGGACCGTTCTGGGCGCGCAAGGATGACGGCGCCTGGTCGATCCCGAAGGGTGAATACACCCAGGGCGACGACCCGTGGGCCGCGGCGCAGCGCGAGTTCGAAGAAGAAGTCGGGTCGGCGCCACCGGCGGGCCCGCGCATCGATCTGGCTCCGGTCAAACAACCCGGCGGCAAGGTCGTCACCGCGTTCGCGATACCCGGCGACCTCGACCCGGCCGAGGCACACAGCAACACCTTCGAGCTCGAATGGCCAAGGGGCTCAGGGAAGATACGCTCCTTCCCGGAAGTCGATCGGGTCGAATGGTTTCCGGTGGCCCGGGCCAGAGCCAAGCTGCTCAAAGGCCAACTCGCCCTGCTCGATCAGCTGATGGCCGACCCCGGCTTGGCCGGTCTGCGGGAGGGCTGACCGGCCTGGCGTATGTTCACAGTCATGCAGAGGCTGCGCACACCTGACGACCGGTTCACCGGACTGCCTGAATTCCCTTATCGCGCACGTTATTCCGATGTCTCTGACGGGGAAGGCAACACGCTGCGGATGGCCTGGGTGCAAGACGGCCCGGCCGACGCCGACCCGGTGCTGATGTTGCACGGCGAGCCGTCGTGGTCGTACCTCTACCGAAAGATGATCCCGGTGCTGGCCGCGGCCGGGCATCGCGTCGTCTGCCCGGACCTGGTCGGGTTCGGGCGTTCGGACAAGCCGACCCGCGTCGAGGACCACAGCTACGCGCGTCACGTCGAGTGGGTGCGCGAGCTGGTGTTCGACAAGCTGAACCTGCAGCGGGTGACCCTGGTCGGACAGGACTGGGGCGGCTTGATCGGGCTGCGGCTGGCCGCCGAACACCCCGAACGGTTCAACCACCTGGTCGTCGCCAACAGCGGCTTGCCCACCGGCGACATTCCGATGCCGGAAATCTGGTGGCAGTTCCGGCAGGCGATCCAGACCGCGCCGTCGATCGATGTCGGCCGGTTCGTGCAGGGCGGCTGTCGCCGGCCGATGAGCGACGAGGTCCGCGCGGCCTACGACGCCCCCTTTCCCGACGACACCTACTGCGCGGGGCCGCGCGCCATGCCGGGGCTGGTGCCGACGTCACCCGAGGATCCGGCGGCGCCGGCCAACCGATCTGCCTGGGCAACGTTGCGCGCGAGTTCGACGCCGATGCTGGTCGCATTCAGCGACGGCGACCCGATCACCGGTGGCATGGCGCCGATCCTGCAGCGCGAGATGACGGGCGCCCACGGCATCAGTCATCCGGTGGTGGGCAACGCGGGGCACTTCCTTCAGGAGGACGCCGGTGAAGAGCTCGCCGGATACATCGTCGACTTCTTGGGCAGCCGAGGTTTGGGCAGCTGAGGTCTCAGCACGACACCTTGATGGTGAACGTCTCGGCTTTGAGCCGGGTGGGCTCGGATTTGTTGAAACCCAGTGCAGCGCCGGTAATCTGGTAGGTCGCGCCGGTCATCGAGACCTTGGCCTCGCCCTGCAGTTCCTGCTCGTAGGAGCCGGTGAAGCCGTCGAGGTCGTGCAGGCGGACGAACTCGGCCTCGAGCTTGCCGGCGTTGGACACCATCGCGTTCGCGCCGGAGTTGTCGATGCCGGTGTGGATGCGGGTCATCCAGTCGATCGTCTGGCAGCGCACCGAATACGTCTTGCCCACGTCTTTGCCATCGATGGACAGCATCGCGGTACCGGGCGGCAGCACGCCGGGTGGCGGTGTGGCGGCCTTGTCGGCGCAGCCCGCGATGGCGCCGAGGACCAGCACGGCCCCGGCACCGGCGCGGAGTTTGGTGGTCACGGATCGAAACCTATCGCCCGGCGTGGTCGGGCGCATTCGAATCCTCGGCCGACTGTAGCTACCTGCAAGTTCTTTGATGCCTGCACAATACAAATATGACCGCCACGCCGAGTGTCGCCGAGCCGCAGGAGCTGCTCCTGCAGATGCTGGATCCGGCCAACCGGGCAAACCCGTATCCGGTGTACCAGCAGTTCCGCGATCGCGGACCGATTCAATTGCCGGATGCCGGCGTGACCGTGTTCTCGCGTTTCCGCGACTGTGACGAGGCGTTGCGGCACTCGCTGTCGTCTGTCGACCGAGCCAAGTCGACGCTCGCCAAACGCATGTTCGCCGACGACGCGCGCCCGCGGCCGCAGGGGCCGCCGATGTTCCTGTTTCTCGATCCGCCCGACCACACCCGGCTGCGGAAACTCGTCAGCAAGGCGTTCGTGCCGAAAGTGGTCAACGAGCTGACGCCGCACATCACCGACCTGGTCAACGACATGCTCGACAGCGTTGCCGAGCGCGGTCAGTTCGACGTCGTCGCGGACCTTGCGCATCCGCTGCCCGTGACCGTCATCTGCCGACTGCTGGGCGTCCCGCTGGAGCAGGAGGCGGAGTTCAGCCGGGCATCGGGGCTGTTGGCGCAGGCGCTGGACCCCTTCTTCGCCGTCACCGGCGAACCGACGGCGGGCATGGATCAACGCATCGCCGCGGCCCAGTGGCTGCGGGACTATCTGCACAGTCTCATCAGCGAGCGGCGTTCCCGGCCCGGAGACGACCTGATGTCGAGGCTGATCGCCGTCGAGGAATCCGGTGATCAGCTGACCGAAGACGAGATCGTCTCGACCTGCAACCTGCTGTTGATCGCCGGCCACGAGACAACCGTGAACTTGATCGCCAACGCCATCCTGGCGATGTTGCGCGACCCCGCCCAGTGGGCGGCGCTGGCCGCCGATCCCGAGCGGGTCTCGGCGGTCATCGAAGAAACGCTGCGCTACGACCCGCCGGTGCACTTAGTGGCTCGAATTGCCGCTGATGACATGACAATTGGCGACGCGGAGGTGGCCAAAGGCGATACCACGATGTTGCTGCTGGCCGCGGCTCAACGAGACCCGGGCGAATTCGATCGACCCGAGGTTTTCGACCCGGACCGAAAAAGTTTCCGGCACTTGGCTTTCGGAAAGGGCTTGCATTACTGCCTCGGTGCTCCGCTGGCCCGCCTGGAGGCCGCCGTTGCGCTGTCGGCGGTCACCGCGCGTTTCCCTGACGCCCGACTCGTCGGTGAGCCCGCCTACAAGCCGAACGTCACCTTGCGCGGTATGGCCTCGCTGGACGTCGGGATCTAGTCGCGTGGCTGGCCGAGTTCGGTGATGAAATCGGCAACCGAGCGCGGGGAACGCTGCAGAATAGCCTGCAGGACAAGGGAATTGCCGCCGTGGAAGCCGACCCGGTCGTAGTCGGCGAACATAACGGCGAGACCGTCGGGACCCGATGGCACTTCGTCGGTGTCCGCGGCCTCTAGCTTGCGTCCGGCAACGCCGCTCATCATCTCGGCGATCTCGATGCGGTCGACCATGCCGCCGGCGGCCAGCTCGAATGTTCCACGTGCCAAGCGGGGATCTGTGAACGCCAGTGCCGCGACCTCGGCGACATCGCGGTAGTCGACGTAGCTCATCTTCGAGTGCCTGGACCACGGCGCTACGACGGCTCCGGTTTGCAGCGCGTCTTGATAGGTCTCCGCGAGTGCTTGCAAGTACATCGCCGGCTGCAAGATGGTGAAGTCCAAGTCGGACGCGTAGAGCGCCTCCTCGATCGGCCGTGTTCCCGCGTGATTGGGCAGGCTCAGCGACGGGTGGTAGACGCCGTTGTAAACGATCTTGCCGACACCGGCGTCCGCGGCGGCCGTGACGACGTTGAGTGCCATCGTGGTGGCGTCCGGGTGGAAAGCCGGAGTGATCAGGAAGACCCCGTCCACGCCGCGCAGGGCATCGGCGACGCTGCCGGTGTCGGTCAGATCCAAGCCGACCGTTTCGGCCGCGCCTGCCCGGCGTGCGTCGTCGGTCTTGTCTGGGTCGCGAACCGCGCCGCGGACTTCGACTCCTTGTGCGGTCAGGGCAGCGACGACGTGATGGGCGTACGTTCCGGTGGCCCCGGTCGCAAGCACCTTCATTCGCGTGGCTTTGCGGGACCGGTCGGCGTGAGCGCGACAACCGGGATCACCCGCGAGGTCTTGCTCTCGTAGTCGGCGAAGCCCGGATACTCCGCAGCTTGCTCGGCGTACTTCTGGTCGCGTTCGGCGCGGTCCAATTCGGCGGCGTGAACGTCGACGATCTCGTCACCGACTTCGATGCGGGCGTCCGGATTGGCTTTCAGGTTCCAGTACCAGGCGGGGTTGTCATCCGCGCCGGCCTTCGAGGCGAAAATCAGATATCTCTTGCCGTCCGGCCGGTACATCATGATGTTCGTCCGCGGATCGCCGCTGCGGGCGCCGACGGAGTGCAAAATCACCAGCGGCGCGCCCTCGAATTGACCGCCGACCCTGCCGTGGTTGGACCGGAATTCCTCGATGTTGCGTTCGTCGAAGCTCTTTTCTTCACCCATGTGCGCCACTCCTCCTCCTCGCTCGCGCTCGGCATCGTCGCCGGCGCGACCCATATCACGCGGTGTTCCCCGGCGAGCCGAGGCCCAAAACGATGTCGCCGAGGCTGAACGTGACGGGGCTGTCGAGCTGCGCATAGGTGCACGACGCCGGCTCCCGGTCCGGCCGCCACCGGTTGAACTGAGCGGTGTGGCGGAACCGCTCACCCTCCATGTGGTCGTAGCGGACTTCGACCACCCGCTCGGGCCGCAGCGGCACGAACGACAGATCTTTCCCTGCGTTCCAGCGGGAGAACTCGTTCTTACGGGGTGTGCGTCCACCGGCCTCGTGAGCGGCCCAGTTCCACGGGTGATTGTCGAAACTCGTTATCAGCGGCTGCAATTCGGTGAACAGTCGCCGCCGCTCGGCCATCGGGAACGCCCCGATCACGCCGACCGACGCCAGCGTGCCGTCGTCTTTGTGCAGCCCGAGCAGCAGCGAGCCGATCGCGTCGGCACCGGACTTGTGCACCCGGTAGCCGGCGACCACGCAGTCGGCGGTGCGCTCGTGCTTGATCTTGAACATGATGCGTTTGTCCGGCTGATAGGTGATCGTCAGCGGCTTGGCGATCACGCCGTCGAGGCCGGCTCCCTCGAACTCGTCGAACCAGCGCTGCGCGGTCGCCAGGTCAGTGGTCGCCGGCGTCACGTGAATAGACGGGCCCGACCCGCCCAGGGCGTCGACCAATGCGGCCCGCCGCTCGGTGAACGGCCGGCGGGTGTAGTCCTCGTCGCCGAGGGCCAGCAGGTCGAAGGCAATGAAGGACGCCGGAGTCTTGTCGGCCAGCATCCGGACCCGCGAATCGGCCGGATGGATACGCTGTTGCAGCGCTTCGAAGTCCAAGCCGTGATCGGTGGCGATGACGATCTCGCCGTCGATCACGCAGCGCTTCGGCAACTCGGCGGTGGCGGCCGCGACCAATTCGGGGAAGTACCGGGTCATCGGCTTCTCGTTGCGGCTTCCGACCTCCACCTGCTCACCGTCGCGGAAAAGGATCGACCTGAAGCCGTCCCACTTGGGCTCGTACGACGCGTCCGGGGGAATCGATTTCACCGATTTGGCCAGCATCGGCGAAACCGGCGGCATGACAGGCAAGTCCATCCCCACATTGTGGCGGCAATCGTGTGCTGGAATCGGAGGATGGCATCGCCAGCGGAAGAGATCGACGTCGACGGGATCGCGGTCCGGCTGACGAACCCGGACAAGATCTACTTCCCGAAGCTGGGCTCCGACGGCACCAAGCGACGGCTCGTGGAGTACTACCGCGCCGTCGCCGCCGGCCCGATGCTGGCGTCGCTGAAGGACCGCCCGACGCATCTTCAGCGCTTTCCCGACGGCATCGACGGCGAAGAGATCTATCAGAAGCGAATCCCGCAGCACCATCCCGATTACCTGGAAACCTGCCGGATCACCTTCCCGTCGGGCCGGACCGCCGACGCGCTGCGGGTGACCCACCCGGCCGCGATCGTCTGGGCGGCGCAGATGGGCACCATCACGTTGCATCCGTGGCAGGTCCGCTGCCCGGACGCCGAGCACCCCGACGAGTTGCGCGTCGACCTGGACCCGCAACCGGGTACCGGCTTCGACGAAGCGCGCACCGTCGCCGTCGACGTACTGCGGCCGCTGCTCGACGAACTCGGGCTGGTGGGCTATCCCAAAACTTCCGGTGGCCGCGGCATCCATGTCTTTCTGCGGATCAAGACCGATTGGGATTTCATCCAGGTGCGTCGCGCCGGCATCGCGCTCGCGCGGGAGGTGGAGCGCCGCGCCCCGGATGCGGTGACGACGTCGTGGTGGAAGGAAGAGCGGGGTAAGCGGATCTTCATCGACTTCAACCAGAACGCCCGTGATCGCACATTCGCCTCGGCCTATTCGGTGCGACGCACCCAGATCGCGACGGTGTCGATGCCGCTTTCCTGGGACGAGCTGGCCGGCGCAAATCCCGACGACTACACGATTGCCACCGCGGCCGAGCTGGTGGCCAACCGCGACGATCCGTGGGCCGACATCGACTCGGTCGACCAGTCGATCGAGCCACTACTGGAGATGGTCGCCGCCGACGAGGAGCGTGGACTCGGCGACCTGCCCTACCCGCCTAGCTATCCGAAGATGCCCGGTGAGCCGAAACGTGTTCAGCCGAGCAAGGATACGGACCGCAAGAAGTAGCGCTAGAGCTTGCCCGCAACGAAGGTCGCGGCCTGGTTCGTCGCGTCCGGGACGTAGCCCAGGTGCGCGATGATGCTCCCACCCTCGGCGCAGATGTTGTCATTGGGCAGGCAGATGTCGATGGTCTTAGGGCTGTAGCTCGGGTCGATCGCCGGAATTTGGCTGTCCGACAAGCTCTTTGCGTAGCTGCTCTGCGGGTTGCCGAACAAGGCAACGGCGGCAACGTGATTGGCGACCTGCGGGGACAGTCGGTGGCTGGTCATGTCCGCGACACCGGCGCCCTGTGAGTATCCGCCCAGCACGATCTTGGTGTTCGGGCAGCTCGCGGCGGTGGCCTGGACGTGAGCCACTTCGTTGTCGGCACCGGCGTGCGCGCTGTTCACGTAGTCGGTGGTCGACGGGTAGTCGACCGGGTAGAGATTGATCGTCTTGCCGGGCAGCTGCGACGTCAGCGAGTCGTAGAAGGCCTGGCCGGGTCCACCGGGTCCGACGGGCTCACCGGTGCCGCGGGCGAACACCACTTCGGCGTTCGGGCATTCATCGGCACCCGCCGGCGTGGCAGCCGGAGCGGTGAGAAAGGCCAGAACCATCAGTGGCGCACCGGCAACGATGCGAGCGACGCTGCGACTAGTCATGGGGGGAATGTTGCCATCCCCCGGTGAGCGGCGTGCGCGCTACTGGTCTTCCAGCAGTCGCAGCGGGTGCAGACCGTCGACCGCACCGACGAACGGCGGGTGGATGCTGTAGCCCAGCATGCGGCGGATGTCGCCGGACACCGCGCGGGCGATGTCCCGGGACACCGACAACGTGAAGGCCTCCATCGGCCGCAGCCACGGCTGGCAATACTGCGCGGTGACAGCGAGCCGGTCGGCGGTGGTGGTGTTGGCCCCGCCGCCGTGCCAGAGCGTGCCCACGAAGAACACACACGAGCCCGCCGGCATCACCACCGGAACCGCCTCGTCGTCCGGACCCGGCCGGCGCTTGCCCCAGCGGTGACTGCCCGGATAGAGCACCGTCGCGCCGTTGTCGGCGGTGAAGTCGTCGATCGCCCAGATCGTCGCGGCGGCCAACGGCTCCCGGGGGCGGGGGATCGGGTAGAAGCCGTCGTCGTGGTGAGCCAGCTGCGCGGCCTCGCCGGGCTGGATGTTGATCGCCTGCAACGCCGAGAGCAGGTAGTTGGGCATCAGCAGTCGATCGAGCGCGGCCTGCACGCGCGGGTGGTCGACCACCGGGTCGCAGACCCGCGTCCGGCTCAGCACGCTGTAGATGCGCTGGGTCTGCCGTCCTTCGAAGGTGTTGCGTCCGGTGTGCCCGAGCCAGGGCGTCACCTCGTCGCGGATTTCGCCGCATTGCTCGGGGGTGAGCAGGTTCTCCCAGATGACGTAACCGTCGCGGTCCAGCGCCGCCGCGTCGGCCTCGACGACCGCCGGGTCCACCGCGGTGCCGCCAGTGGGCGTCCATTTGTATCGCAGCGCCAGATCGCCGCGCAGGTCCTCCAGCGTGGTGGCGGATTCGTCGCGTGGGTTCATCTACACCAGTCCTCGGCTATGACGCCACAGTAAGCCGAGCCTGGATCGGCGTCACGCATTCGGCGCGACCAGCGCAGGACCGCTGTACCGGGCAGGCTATAAAGATGAGCGTGGCCCCCACCTTCCAGGACGTAATCAAGTCCAAGTACCTGCTCTTGACCACCTTCACCAAGGACGGTCGGGCGAAGCCGACAGCGATCTGGGGTGTGCCGGAGGACGGCAAGCTGCTGGTGATCACCGACGACGGGTCGTGGAAAACCAAGCGGATCAAAAACACCCCGCGGGTCACGATCGCCAAGAGCGGCTCGTTGGGCAAACCCAAGAGCGACGACGTCGAGGGCGTTGCCCGGGTGCTGCCGAAATCGGAGACCCGTCGGGTCTACAACGCGGTCCTGAAGCGGTACTGGTACCACGCCCCGTGGTTCTACGTGCACTCGGTCGTGCGGGGTGGAATCGACAAGGTTCACGTGGGCCTGGAGATCACCGCAGCCCGTTGGTTAGCCAGGCTTCCCAGGCGTTGCGCGCTGCCGTAATCGGAGCGTTATAGTAGCCGCATGCGTCTTTATCGTCTGAGCCTCGCCGTTCGCGCCGGACTCGCAGCGCTCGCGCTCTGCACCGCCGCCGATGCTCGTGCCGCAGGCCGCCAAGGCTGATCCGGGAGATCTGGGCCCGGGATTCACCCCGTGCAATGGCTGTTCGTCAAACGACTCCACCGACGATTTCCCGATCCCGCGGCGGATGATCTCGACGACCTGCGACGCCGAGCAGATTCTCGCCGCCGCGCGCGACTACTCGCCGGTGTACTACCAGCGGTACATGATCGACTTCAACAACCACCCGAACGTCAACCAGGACGTCCAAAACAAGGTGCACTGGTTCTACTGGGTTGTCGCCGGCGGACCGCCGGGCTTATTCCGCCAACTTCTATGCTCCCCAGATCGATCCGCTGAACTTGGCCTGGCCCAACCACATGAAGATCTTCTTCAACAACAAGGGCGTCGTCGCCCACGAAACCGAGAACTGCCAGAACTACCCCAAGGGCGACATGTCGGTGTGGCAGTGGTCCTAAGGGTCCAGGGGTCTGACCGGAATCGTCTGATTCCGCGGCCTCGGCCAATAGTCCCACGCAGATAGCGGTGATCAGCCGCGTCAGCGCGGCGGTGAAATCGATCTTCCAGTCGGGCGGGACGTCCGTTCGCTTCGCGTATTCGTCGGCGAGTCTTTTCGGCGGATTCGCCATCTGCCACATCGGCGCGGCCAACGAGTACGAGGCGAGCAGGACGTCGAACGCACCCGAACGTCCCAGCCGCGGCAGCGAGTTCTCGATCGCGTCGGTCAGCGACAGCACGGCGGCATTGCTGACCTGCTTGAACTCGAGAACCCGCTCCAGTTCGACCTCGTGCTCGAGGTGCAGATGCAGATTGGCGAGCAGGTCGCAGAACAGCGGGTCGTCCGCCAAACCCTGGGCCAGTGCCTCGGCGACCCGGGCCGGCGACATGTCACCCGGCTCGGCCAGGCTCGCGCACACGGTGTCCGAGAACCGGGCCCAACCTTCGGCGGCCAGATTCAGCAGCACCTCTTTGTGTGAGGTGAAGTAGCGGCGCACGGCGGAGTAGTGCACGCCGGCGCGGCTGGCGACGTCGGTCAGGGTCACCGATGCCACGCCGGATTCCAGAGCCAGTGAGCGGGCGGCCTCGACAAGCGCTGCCGCCCGCTGACGCTTCTTGTCCTCGGTGCGGGCACGCTGGAACGTAAGCTGCGGCACCGCGCGAGGATAGCGCACACGGACGCATTGCGGGCGGCTGTAGAACCCGGTACCGTCCGCTTACGCACGTAACATGCGTTATATCTGAATCGCTGTTCCGGCGGGGTAAGGAGTCGACAATCCGGGGTGCGAGCATGGTTTACTCGTCATGATCCGGCGGTGCCGCGAGGCCCACGCAAGCGCCCTGAAACGCCCCGCCGATCGGCGAGTGAATATCTTCGAGTAGTCGGGACGTCGCCGACCAGGAAAGCGGCAACGGGTGAAGGGGTTTTCGATTCTCAGGGTGCTGGAGCGGGTGTGGATTCCGCTCGTCATTGCGATAGTGATCGGGCTCGGTGGTTTCACCGTGGCCCGGATCCACGGCATCTTCGGCTCTGAGAGGCGTCCCCAGTACTCCGACAGCGCGACCGACGACAGCAAGCCCTTCAACCCCAAGCGGATCACCTACCAGGTGTACGGGCCGCCCGGCACCACGGCGGACATCAGCTACTTCGATACCAACGCCGATCCGCAGCACGTGGACGGCGCCAAGCTGCCCTGGACCCTCAACATGACGACGAAGGCGGCGTCAGTCGTGGGAAACGTTGTGGCGCAAGGCAACAGCAACAGCTTGGGCTGCCGCATCATCATCGATGACGTGGTCAAAGCGGAGCACGTGTCGAACGAGGTGAACGCCTTTACCTACTGCGTTCTCAAGGGCGCATGACCAGCCACCAGACCAGCGCCGAGGACACCACGCGGCCACGAGGACCCGCGGCTGATCCGCCGGTTCGCGGTGCTGATCATCTTCGCGTGGCTGGGCATCATCGTCCTGATGACCGTGGCCGTTCCGCCGCTGGAGAAGGTCGCCGAAGAACGCCAGGTTTCCTTGAGTCCCAAGGACGCACCGTCGGTGCAGGCGATGGAGGTCACGGGCAAGAAGTTCAAGGAGTCCGACTCCGACAACTTCGCGATGCTTGTTCTGGAAAGCGACAGCAAGCTCGGCGACGATGCCCACCATTACTACGACAGCATCATCAAGCAACTGCGCGCCGACCCGGCGCACATCCAGCACGTGCAGGACTTCTGGGGCGATCCGCTTACGGCGCCGGGCGCCCAAAGTCCGGACGGCAAAGCCGTTTACGTTCAGCTCAACCTGGCCGGCAATCAGGGCACGACGCTGGCGGAGCAGTCGATCACAGCGGTCCGCCACATCGTCGACCGGACGCCCCCGCCCAAGGGTGTCACGACGTATGTGACCGGTCCCTCGGCGCTGGTGTCGGACATGCACCACAGTGGCGACAGCACGCTGGTCAAGATCACGATGGTGACGATGCTGGTGATCTTCACCATGCTGCTGCTGGTCTACCGCTCCGTGGTGACGGTGGTACTCCTGCTGATCACGGTCTTCATCGAATTGACCGCGGCCAGAGGGATAGTCGCGTTTCTCGGCTACCACCAGCTCATCGGGCTTTCGACGTTCGCCGTCAACCTGTTGGTCTCGCTGGGAATTGCGGCGGGCACCGACTACGCGATCTTCTTCTTCGGCCGCTATCAAGAGGCGCGCCAGCACGGCGAGACTCGTGAAGCCGCGTTCTATACGACGTATCGCGGTGTGGCCCATGTGGTGCTGGCGTCCGGTCTGACGATCGCGGGCGCCACCTTCTGCCTCAGCTTCTGCCGGATGCCGTACTTCCAGACCATCGGTGTCCCTTGCGCGGTGGGCATGGTCGTCGCGGTCGCGGTAGCGCTGACGCTGGTGCCGGCCGTCATCGTGGTCGGCGGTCGCTTCGGATTGTTCGATCCCAAGCGGCGGATCTCGACGCGCGGATGGCGGCGCGTCGGCACCGCCATCGTCCGTTGGCCGGCGCCGATTCTCGCCGCTGCCTGCGGGATCGCGCTGGTCGGTCTGTTGACCCTGCCGGGGTACCAGACCAGCTACAACGACCGGCTGTACATCCCGCACAACATCGCCGCCAACAAGGGATACGACGCCGCGGAGCGACACTTCTCCCAGGCCCGGCTGATGCCGGAAGTCATGATGGTCGAGTCTGACCACGATCTGCGCGATCCGGCGGACTTCCTGGTGCTCGACAAGCTGGCCAAGGGCATCTTCCGCGTCCCCGGAGTCTCACGCGTGCAATCGATTACGCGTCCCGGAGGGCACGGCGATGGAGCACACGTCGATTCCGTTCCAGATGAGCATGCAGAACGCCGGGCAAGTGCAGACGATGAAGTTCCAGAAGGCCCGCATGGACGACATGCTCAAGCAGGCCGACGAGCTCGAAGACACCATGAACCGGATGAGGCACATGTACGGCCTCATGCAGACAGCTGACCAGTATCACGCACAAGATGATCGGTGAGACACGGGAAATGCAGGCGGTCACCGAGGAATTGCGCGACGACGTCGCCAACTTCGAAGACACTCTACCGGCCGATCCGCAGCTACTTCTACTGGGAGAAGCACTGCTACGACATCCCGGTCTGCTATTCGCTGCGGTCCATCTTCGACGCCGTCGACGGTATCGACGAGATCGACGACAAGTTCCAGATCCTCACCAACGACTTCGGTCAGCTCGATGCGCTGATGCCGCAGCTGATCGTCGGAGTTCCCGCCGATGATCGACAGCATGGAGAACATGCGGACGATGATGCTGACCATGCACAGCACCATGTCCGGGATCTTCAATCAGATGGACGACATGAGCACCAACGCGAACGCGATGGGCCATGCGTTCGACCAGGCGAAGAACGACGACTCGTTCTATCTGCCGCCAGAAGTGTTCCAGAACAAGGACTTCAAGCGGGCGCTGAACAACTTCTTCTCACCGGACGGCAAGGCGGTGCGGTTGATCATCTCGCACCGCGGAGACCCGGCATCGCCGGAAGGCATCGCGCGCGTCGCCAAGATCAGGGAGGCCGCCGAGGAGTCGCTCAAGGGCACGCCGCTGGAGGACGCCAAGATCTACCTCGCCGGCACCGCGGCCACCTTCAAGGACTGGAAGGACGGTTCCAAGTACGACCTGATGATCGCCGGAATCGGTTCGCTCTGCCTGATTTTCATCATCATGCTGATCATCACCCGAAGCTTGATCGCGGCGATGGTGATCGTGGGCACGGTGGCGATATCGCTGGGTGCGTCCTTCGGCATGTCTGTGCTCGTGTGGCAGTACCTGCTTGGCATCAAACTGCACTGGATGGTGCTGGCGATGTCGGTGATCGTGCTGCTCGCCGTTGGATCCGACTACAACCTGCTGCTGGTGTCCCGGTTGAAAGAGGAGATCCCCGCCGGGTTGAAGACGGGCATCATTCGTGCGATGGGTAGCACCGGCAAGGTCGTGACGTCCGCCGGTTTGGTTTTCGCGTTCACCATGGCCTCGATGGTGGTCAGCGACCTGCGCATCATCGGCCAGGTGGGTACCACCATCGGCCTGGGACTGCTGTTCGACACGTTGGTGGTCCGCTCGTTCATGACGCCGTCCATCGCTGCGCTACTCGGCCGCTGGTTCTGGTGGCCGATCAAGGTGCGGCCGCGGCCGGCCAGCGCCATGTTGAGGTCCAGCGGGCCCCGCCCCGCGGTGCGCTCGCTGCTCGGTTCCGAGTTTCGGCGAGCCCGGCGAAGAAGAGCACACCGCGCCGTTACCGAAATCGACTGCCTGACAGGTCCCTGCCACATCGAGGTCAGTGCGGCGAAGGAGCCGGTATGGCAACGGTATTCATCACCGGCGGTCATGCCGGCATCGGGCTCGAGTGCGCGAGGCAACTCGCCGCCGGCGGATTCAACATCATCCTTGCCGGCCGCAGCCCGGCAACGATGCAGTCGGTCGCCGACGAGCTGCGCGCGGTACGCGATATCGAGGTCGCCACAGTCGAACTCGATCTCTCGTCGCTGGAGTCGGTGCGCGGCGCGGCGGCCAGCTGCGCGCAGCTGATCGAGCGTGGTGAAATCGAGCCACTGCGCACGTTGATCTGCAACGCCGGCGGTCGCTTCGACGGCGAGGTCAAGTACAGCCCGGAGGGTTACGAGCTGACGTTCGCGACGAACTGCCTGGGCCATTTCCTTCTCGTCGAATTGCTCCTTCCATTGGTGTCCGCGGACGGTCGGATCGTGTTCACGGCCAGTGGCACGCACGACCCAAACACCATGGACGGCAAGCTGGTCGGCGCCGCCGCCGAGCCGAACGCCGATGCGCTGGCCAACGTCGGCAAGGATGGCGATAAGCCGCTGTCGGTGGGCAAGCGATATTCGACGTCGAAGCTCTGCACCGTCATGTACGCCTATGAGCTCGCGAAGCGGCTCGACCGCGCGGGCAGTTCGATCGCATCGATCGCCTACGACCCGGGCTCGGTCCCCGAGACGGGCTTGTCGCGCAATCTTCCCAAAGTGGTACAGCGCGTGGCGAAGACGTCGCTGATGCACTGGGTGTCCAAGCGCATCGGCATCACCACGTCCACCCTCGCGTTCTCCGGTGCCGCGCTCGCGGAGTTGGCCGTCGACCCGCAGTTCGCATCGGGGTCGGGTAAGTACTTCCAGGCACAGGAAGGCCAATTGTCGGAGACGCGGTCGTCGCAGACCTCCTACGACGAGCAGCGCGCGCTGGCCTTGTGGAACGACTCAAAGCGCCTCGTCGGACTTCTCCCTGACGAGGAACCCGCGCAACTACGCTAGCGAATCAGCAAGTCGCACAAGGTAACTAGACCTTCTCCACCACTCCGGCTTCGGTCTCGTCTTCGGTGCCGCGATGAATCAGCTCACGCACCGCCGGACGCGATCCGTATGGCTGGAGCATGATGCTGGCCGGGCGCGGGCGCACATGCTGAGGCCACCAGAACCAGCGGCCGAGCAACGTAGCCAGCGACGGCGTCATGAACGACCGCACGATCAGGGTGTCGAACAACAGACCCAGAGCGATCGTGGTACCCACCTGCGCCATCACTCCCAAGGGGCTGAAGGCGAACGTGCCCATGGTGGCGGCGAACACCAGCCCGGCGGAAGTCACCACCGAGCCCGAGCCGGCCATGGCGCGAATCGTGCCCGTCTTGAGTCCGGCGTGGATCTCTTCCTTGAACCGGGATATCAGCAGCAGGTTGTAGTCCGACCCGACCGCCAGCAGCAGGATGATTGCCATTGCCAGCACCATCCAGTGCAGCTTCATCCCGAGGATGTACTGCCAGAGCAGCACGGAGAGCCCGAACGAGGCGCCCAGCGAGAGCAGCACGGTGCCGACGATCACGAAGGCCGCCACGACGCTTCGGGTGATGATCAGCATGATGACGAAAATCAAGGTGGCCGCGGCGATTCCAGCGATCAACAGGTCGATGTTGGAGCCGTCGTGCATGTCCTTGTATGTCGCGGCGGTGCCGCCGAGATAGACCTTGGAGCCCTCCCACGGGGTGCCCTTGATCGCCTCGTGTACGGCCTGCTTGATCGGCATGATGTGGCTGATGCCCTCAGGGGTCGCCGGGTCGCCTTCATGCGAGATGATCAATCGGACGGCGTGGCCGTCGGGTGATATGAACTGCTTGAGTCCCCGCGCGAAGTCCGGGCTTTTGAACGCCTCCGGCGGAAGGTAGAACGTGTCGTCGTTCTTCGCCTTGTCGAACGCGTCGCCCTGGGCGGTGGCGTTGTCGGACTGCGCTTTCGCCTGGTCGTTGATGCCCTTCGTTGTCGCATAGTTCGACATGATGGTGTCGAGGTTTGCCTGTTGACTGGCGATCTGCGGCGGGATCAGCGCCACCAGCTTCGGCTGAATCTTGTCCAGCTTGTCCAGATTCGCGCTGAGATTCTCGATGTTCTCACTCACCGCGTCGATGCCGTCGAGAGCGTTGAAGATGGACCGCAGCGTCCAGCACGCCGGGATGTCGTAGCAGTGCTTCTCGAAGTAGAAATAGCTGCGGATCGGCCGGAAGAAGTCATCGAAGTTGGCGATGTCGTCGCGCAACGCCTCGGTGATCTTCACGGTTTCTTTTGTGAGCTTGGTGGTTTCGTGCGTGGTGTCACTGAGCTCTTGGGTGGTCTGCATCTGCTCATGCAGAGTTGCCATCGTCTTGTGGAGCTCGTCCGCCTGCTTCAGCAGGTTGTTCGCCTGCTCTTCCTGGTAGTGCTGGGTCTGGATCCGGCCCGCGGCCTGCGCGCCCATCTGAAAACCGAGGGTGCTGTGGTCGAGCGGCGTGCCCAGCGGCCGGGTGATGGTTTGCACCCGACCGATACCGGGGATGTGGAAGACCGCTTTGGCAACCTTGTCCAAGATGATGAAGTCGGCCGGATTACGTAGGTCGTGATCGGTCTCGATCATCAACAGTTCGGGATTGAGCCGGGCCTGGTCGAAATGCCGGTCGGCCGCGGCGTAACCGACGTTGGCCGGGGTGTCCGCCGGCAGGAAGTGACGGGTGTCGTAGTCCGTCTCGTAGCCCGGCAGCGCGAGCAGACCGACCAGCGCGATCGCGATCGTCACCGCGAGAACCGGTGCGGGCCAGCGGACGATGGCAGTACCGATTCGCCGCCAGCCCCGGGTCTGCAGCCTTCGTTTAGGGTCCAGCAGTTTGAAGAACGACGCCACCGTCAGCACCGCCGGGCCCAAGGTCAACGCCGCGATGACCGCGACCAGCATGCCGACCGCGCAGGGCACACCCAGCGACTCGAAATAGGGCAACCGGCAGAAGCTCAGGCAGTACATCGCGCCGGCGATGGTCAGCCCGGACCCCAGCACGACATGCGCAGTGCTGTGGAACATCGTGTAGAACGCTTCTTCACGCGTCTCGCCCATACCGCGGGCCTCGTGGTAGCGGCCGACGATGAAGATCGCGTAGTCCGTTCCGGCAGCGATCGCCAGCAATACCAGCATGTTGTTGGCGAATGTGGAAAGCCCCATGATGCCGTAGTTTCCGAGCGACGCAACGACACCGCGGGCCGCCAGCAACTCGACGAAGACCATGAACAGCATGATGAAAACCGTGCTCACCGATCGGTATACGTACAGCAGCATCACCAGGATCACCAAGAGGGTGACGAGGGTGACCTTCGCGACGCCCTTCTCACCCGCGTGCGACTGATCGGCGATCAGCGGACCCGCCCCGGTGACGTAGGCCTTGATCCCCGGCGGAGCGGGCACTGAGTCCACGATCTTGCGGACGGCCTCGGTGGACTCGGTGGACAAACCGCCACCCATGTTCCCGGAGAGGTAGACCTGGACGTACGCGGCCTTTTGGTCGTGGCTCTGGGAGCCCGCGGCGGTCAGCGGATCGCTCCAGAAATCCTGAATGTGCTGAACGTGCTTCTTGTCGCGCTCCAGTCGCCTGACGATCTCGTCGTAGTAGCGGTGCGCCTCCGCCCCCAGCGGCTTGTCGCCCTCCAGAAGGATCATCGCCGAGCTGTCGGAGTTGTACTCGTTGAATGTTTTTCCGACGCGCATCTGCGACACGAACGACGGTGCGTCTTTCGGGCTCTGCGACACCGAGTGGTTCTTCGAGACGACTTCCAGCTGCGGGGAAATCGTGTTGGTGACGAAGACGATGGCCAACCACACCAGGACGATCGGCACTGCAAGCCGATGGATCCACTTCGGCAGGAACGGCGGGATCAGCGGCTGGTCGACGCGCGGCGCAGCCTCGGTGGTCTCGCTCATGCGGACTTGTCCAGGCAGTAAACGAAGGCATTGATGTTTTCGTTGGGGGGCGAGTGATTCTCACCCTTGATGGTGGCACCGCGCCCGTCGTGGTTGTCTACGACGAACCGGCAGGCGATCGAACTGCCGTCTCCTTGCGCTACCAGGTTGGCCGGGATGCCGGGCTTCGTTGAACTCAATACTTTGCTCCAGGGCAAGGGCACGTTGAGGGCCTGCTGTGGATGGGAGTTTTCATCGAGGTAGTTGATGGTCGCCGTGCTGTTCGGTGAGCCCCAGACCTCGAGGGTGATTGTCTTGGCGTTGAACTGGTCGAGGACTTCGCCCGACGTGCCGCCGCCGAAAGTACCCTTGTGAATGCCGAAGACGCCGTGCAACCGGTGCACGACGAACCCGGACAGCGCGATGACAACCGCGAGCGTGAGCACCAGCCAGTAGCGGCCAAGCAGCCCCCGGTTCTTGGCGCTATTGGCGGCGGTCTTGCCCCCGCTGCCTGCGGAGCCTTGAGTCTTCAGCGGCTCGGTCCTTGGCTCAGTCGTCGTCATGGGCGCTTCAATTCCTAACCAGAGGCGAAGGCTGCTCAACTAATTAGCCTGTGTGTAACCTTAGCTACTCTAATCGGAATAGGCGACTAGAAAGAAACCGGGCGGGGCGGTTGTTGTAGACCGTAGCGCGAGCCCGGACCGGTGACTCGGCGGGCTGAAGGGGAACAATGAAGATCAGCGGACGCAGACTCGACGAAGGTAGGATTCGGTCCATGAAGCTCACAGGGTTCGCGGTCGCAGCCGTAGCCGCTGCGGTCAGCTTGTCCGCCCCGGCGTACGCCGATCCGGACACCGATTTCGACAACCAGCTCCAGAAATTCGGCATCTATGGTGCGCACGACTACAACCCCTATCTCGGCAAGATCGTGTGCCACCGGCTGGGTGTGGGCGTCGATCGTGACGCCGCGGCATCCGCTCATTTCCTCGCCGACAACCTTGCCCGTGGCACCACGCAGGTGCAGGCGTACCAGTTCCTGGGTAGCGCCATAGCCCAGTACTGCCCCGATCTCCAGGGCAAGCTGCAGAACATTCCTGCGCGCTAGGTTTTGACGAACCCCCGCGGCAGCGTCAGCGGTAGATCCGCGTAGGTCGCGATCCCCGGCGCTGCGGCAACGACAGCGGGAATCGCATTGATCGCGGGCACCGCCGTCATGATGTGGCCCAGGTCCATGAATTCCTCGAGCGTGGTCGCCTCGAAATAGGGCGGCGGCAAGAAGCCGACCTTGGTGGTCACCGTGGGCTGGCCGTCAATCTGAATGACCCAGCCGTCGCCGTCGATCTTCCAGTCCGGTTCGAGCGTCTGGCCTTTGCGCCACCGGACGTTGAGGTCGATGACGGTCTTGCCGTCGAGAATTCCCTGCCAGCTGATGTAGACGCCCGCCACGCATCCTGCGGGGATGGTCCACGACGCCATCTCGAGATCGGCTGTGGTCTGGGCGAATTCGGCCTCACACCGGATGTCGTCGAGTTCGATGCCGAGTGCATCGCCCACCAACTCGACTGCCTCGGCGAAGATCGCGGTGCCCTTGGCGGCCATCGCCTGCAGTTCGGGGTCGTCGATCGGCCGGCCGAAACCGACGGGTTTCTCGGTGTCCGGTGAGTCGTAGAACGTGGTGTCGGCGGCCTCGTTGACGGTCACCTTGTCGACCCGGTTGCACACCATCGCCGAGACGATGGCCAGCAGCTCGGCGAAGCCGGGGCTGACGCCGGAGCCGAACATCGTCGAGCCGCCCTGCTCGCAGGCCTCGACGAGTCGGTCGCGGCCGGCGCCGAGGTTCCTGCCGGTGATGAACGACGCGGTTGTCACGACGTTGACGCCGGCGGACAGGATGCGGACCAGCTCGTCGACGTTGATCCACATCGGGTTGTAGACAACACAATCCGGCTTGAGTGCGAGCAGAGCGTCGACGTCGTTGGTGGCCGCGACTCCCAGCGGTTTGATGCCGACCAACTCGCCGGCGTCACGGCCCGCCTTCTCTGGTGACCAGGCGAAACATCCCACCAGTTCCAGCAGCGGGTTGCCCGCGATGGATTTCAGGGAGCTCTTGCCGACGTTTCCGGTGTTCCACTGGACTACTCGATAAGTGTTTGGCACTCGCTCAGCATAGGCAAGCGGCGGCGAACCGGGAATGGCATTTCAGCCGACCGATCGATACCTGGCTGGACGGCTTACTCGTCGACGGCGACGCCGCGGCGCGACCGCCGGCGACGATGCGTTCCTGACCCTTTGCCGGTCGGGCGCCGATTGCGGAGTCCGCCGGACTCGTCGGCCTCGGGTTCGTCGGCGGCTTCGGCGTCCTCGACAGCTGCAGGCTCTTCGGTCGTCGCCTCGGCTTCCACCGCTCGTCGACTCTGCTTCGGTCTTGTCCTCCGGGGCTTCCGCGACGTCAGTCTCCGGGTCGGCCGCTTCGGCATCGGTGTTGTCGGCTTCGGAGTCGTCGGCTTCGGCATCACTGACCGCGTCGGCGGCATCGTCGTCCTGCTTGCCGCGTCGTCGGCGCTGCCGCTTTTCCTTCTTGTCTTTCTTGGCCTTCAGCGGCTTGGGCGGCGGAGGCGGCGACTCAGCGACAAACGACAGATAAAACCCGGCGATGCCGAGTAGCGCCATTGCGGCCGCGGCGCCATAGACGCCGAACAGCCACGGGCCGACGCTGTCCAGGCTCAACCAGATTTCGCTGATCGCCGTGCCGACGATCAGCACACCGGCCGTCACGTGGGCCACCACAGACCACGTCCGCAGCGTCAGGGCCAAGGCGGGCGTGCCGAACTCCGGCTTGCGTAACTCCAGCAGCGTGAACACGACGGGCAGCGCGGCCAGCGCGATGAGCACACCGGCGGCGATCCGGGCGACGGTGCCCAGGCCGTGGGAGGTGTCACCAATCAATTCGGGCCAGCGCGGCAGCACGAAGAAGAAGTAGAGGACGCCGGCGACGCCCGAGAGCGCCGCGTGCCAGAAAATAGCGGCCCTGCCTCGCATGCTCCTCCTTGAGCTGGTAATCCGGAAGCGACCAGACCCTACCAATCAGGCCTGGTCACGTCCCGGACCAAGTGCGGAGGATGCGGGATTTGAACCCGCGAGGGCGTTAACCCAACCCGCGTTCCAGGCGAGCGCCATAGGCCACTAGGCGAATCCTCCGTCGGCCATGGTAGCCGAGAGCCGGGCAGTCAAACCCGCTCGGCGACGATGCAGGCCGGGACGGCCTGAGGAGAGGCCGGGCGGCCTACCCGAGGTCAGGGTCTTCGGGCGATCCCGTCCGGCTCGGGTACTAGACTTTCGGTGGACCCCGCGCGGCGTCCATCCTGTGAACTCCCCCAGGGCCGGAAGGCAGCAAGGGTCAATGGGCTCTGGCGGGTGCGCGGGGTCCCCTATGTGTAGTGGAATCGTCGGAAGGCGGATGGTGTCGTACGGCTCTTTCAGCTCCCTTGGCCGTACCGACCTCGAGGCGTTGCACGCGCGCCACCAAGAGGATTACGCCGAGCTGCAATCCAAGAAGCTGGCTCTCGATCTCACCCGCGGAAAGCCCTGCAGCGAGCAGCTCGATCTGTCCAACGCCCTGCTGAGCCTGCCCGGCACGGACTACCGAGACGACGACGGCACCGACACCCGCAACTACGGCGGACAACACGGTCTGCCCGAGCTGCGGGCCATCTTCGGCGAGCTGCTCGGCATCCCGGTGCAGAACCTGATCGCCGGCAACAACGCCAGCCTCGAGCTGATGCACGACGTGATCGTGTTCTCGATGCTCTACGGCGGCGTGGATTCACCTCGCCCCTGGAAAGACGAAGCAGCAGTCAAGTTCCTGTGCCCGGTGCCCGGCTACGACCGGCACTTCGCCATCACCGAAACACTCGGCATCGAGATGATCCCGATCCCGATGCACGAGGACGGCCCGGACGTCGACGCTATCGAAGAGCTGGTCGCTGTCGACCCGGCCATCAAAGGGTTGTGGGCGGTCCCGGTGTTCGCCAACCCCACCGGCCTGAGCTACTCGTGGGAGACGGTCCGTCGGCTCGTTCAAATGCAAACGGCTGCAAGCGATTTCCGTCTTTTTTGGGACAACGCCTACGCGGTGCACACGCTGACGCTGGATTTCCCCCGTCCGATCGATGTGCTCGGCCTGGCCGCCGCCGCGGGCAACCCCAACCGGCCGTACGTCTTCGCGTCGACGTCGAAGATCACCTTCGCCGGTGCCGGCGTCAGCTTCTTCGGCGGATCGCTGGGCAACATCGCCTGGTACCTGCAGTACGCCGGCAAGAAGTCGATCGGGCCCGACAAGATCAACCAGCTTCGGCACCTGCGCTTCTTCGGCGACGCCGATGGTGTGCGCCTGCAGATGCTGCGCCATCAGCAACTGCTGGCGCCGAAATTCGCGTTGGCACTGGAGATTCTCGACCAGCGACTGAGCGAGTCCAAGATCGCCTCCTGGAACGAACCCGAGGGCGGGTACTTCATCAGCCTCGACGTACTGCCCGGCACAGCCCGGCGCACGGTCGCGCTGGCCAAGGACGCCGGCATCGCGGTCACCGAGGCGGGCGCATCGTTCCCCTACCGGAAAGACCCGGACGACAAGAACATTCGCATCGCGCCGACGTTCCCGCCCGAGTCCGATCTGCGTGACGCCATCGACGGGTTGGCGACCTGCACACTGCTCGCTGCCAGCGAATCACTGCTGAAGCCGCGACTAGGCGGAATCGGTCCCGGTTCGCATCGTCGGTCGGGCTGGGTAGCCTTTGGTCCGTGGCTCTCTACCGCAAGTACCGCCCCGCGACCTTCGCCGAAGTGGTGGGGCAGGAGCACGTCACCGAGCCACTGTCGACCGCGCTGACCGCCGGCCGAATCAACCACGCTTACCTGTTCTCCGGCCCGCGTGGGTGCGGCAAGACTTCCTCGGCGCGCATCCTGGCCCGCTCGCTGAACTGCGAGCAGGGGCCGACGCCAACGCCCTGCGGGGTCTGCGACTCCTGCGTCGGGCTGGCTCCCAACGGGCCCGGCAGCATCGACGTGGTCGAACTCGACGCGGCCAGCCACGGTCGCGTCGACGACACCCGCGAGCTGCGCGACCGCGCGTTCTACGCGCCGGCCCAGTCGCGCTATCGGGTGTTCATCATCGACGAGGCGCACATGGTCACCACGGCCGGGCTTCAACGCGCTGCTCAAGATCGTCGAGGAGCCGCCCGACCATCTGATCTTCATCTTCGCCACCACCGAGCCGGAGAAGGTGCTGCCGACCATCCGCTCGCGCACCCACCACTACCCGTTCCGGCTGTTGGCGCCGCGGACCATGCGCGGCCTGGTCGAGCGGATCTGCGCCCAGGAGGACGTGGTCGTCGACGATGCCGTCCTCCCGCTGGTGATCCGCGCCGGCGGCGGCTCGCCGCGCGACACCTTGTCGGTACTCGACCAGTTGATGGCCGGCGCCGACGGTAATCGGGTCAACTACCAGCGGGCGCTGGGGCTGCTGGGCGCCACCGACGTGGCCCTGATCGACGAGGCCGTCGACGCGCTGGGCGCCGGAGATGCCGCGGCGATGTTCGGTGCGATCGAATCAGTGATCGACGCCGGTCACGACCCCCGTCGTTTTGCCACCGACCTGCTCGAACGGTTCCGGGATCTGCTTGTCCTGCAAGCTGTTCCGGATGCCACCACCCGCGGCGTGGTCGACGCGCCCGAGGACGTACTGGACCGGATGCGCGAGCAGGCGGCCAGGATGGGCCCCGCGACGCTCACCCGCTACGCCGAAGTCGTCCACGCTGGCCTGACCGAGATGCGCGGTGCGACGGCGCCGCGCCTGTTGCTGGAGGTGATCTGCGCGCGGCTGCTGCTGCCGTCGGCCAGCGACACCGAATCGGCTCTGCTGCAACGGGTCGAGCGGATCGAGACCAGGCTGGACATGTCCATCCCGGACGTTGACCAGCCGGTGCAACAAACCGCATTCGTGCGACCGTCCGCTACGCCCGTCCAGTCGGCGCCAGCGCCACCGGTCGCCGCCGCCGAACCGGAGCCCAGTGCCGCGCCCGAGTCGGCTCCACCGGAGCCCAGTGCGCCCGAGCCCAGTCCGCCCGAGCCGGCAACGGCTGAGTCCGCCGCGCTGGAACCCGCCGCGGTCCAGGAGAGCCCGCCGGCGGTGGGTTCGGCCGAACCGAACGCGGCCGCGGTCCGCACCTTGTGGCCGACGGTGCGAGACAAGGTCCGTCAGCGCAGCAGAACCACGGAGGTGATGCTGGCCGGTGCCACCGTCCGCGCGGTCGAGGGCAACACCTTGGTGTTGAGCCACGAATCGGCACCGCTGGCCAAGCGGCTGAGCGAACAGCGCAACGCCGACGTCATCGCCGAAGCACTCAAAGATGCGCTGGGTGTGGACTGGCGGGTGCGCTGCGAAGCCGGCGCCTCGATAACGGCGGCGGCGCCGGAAGCACCGGCCGCCGCGCCCCGGCCCGTCGAGCGACCGTCTCGCCGGGTGGTCCCGCCGCCACCTCCGCCGGCCGAACCGACCGTCGACGACGAGTCCGTTCAGCGGGCCGAGGAAGAAAGCATGCTCGCCGAGGCCAATCAGGACGACTCGTCGGCCCCGCGCCGCGATCCCGAGGAAGCTGCCCTGGAGCTCTTGCAGAGCGAGCTGGGTGCGCGGCGCATCGACAACGCCTAGTCCGCCGATCGACGGACCGTTCGTACGTCAACTCGGTGTTTTGCTGTCACTTAGCTGTAATTTGAGCGTGAACTAGACCATAACCTGAGATCTAGCTGTTTAATCAGTCAAATAGTATGTAATACTCCGGATATGACCATGCCGAGTATGTGGCTACCGGATGCTCCGCTTGAAGTGGCAGACATATTCAAGCTGCCCAGCCGCACGATCGTGGACACTTGCGAGCTACCCCACCCGCCTTACCGGGTGCCGTTCCTGGGTGATGTTCTAGGTCTGAATCCCCGCACCCCGTTCCAGTCCTCGCTGCCTCAGACGGAGAAGTTGGGCCCGATCTCGGCGCGCAAGTTGCTCGGCACCGAGATGGTTGCGGTGAGTGGACTCGACCTGGTTGCCGAGGTGCACGACGAAACCCGCTTCGGCAAATACGTTGGGCACCACCTGACGCCGCTGCGCGAGGTAATCGGTGACGCGCTCATCACCGTCGAGACCGACAACCCGAACTGGAAACTGGCCCACGACATTCTCAAGCCGGCGTTCAGCCGCGAGGCGATGCAGGGTTACCACTCGATCATGCTGCAGGCGATCCGCGAGATGCTCGACCAGTGGGACGGCGCCGCGGACACCGGGCGCCGGGTCGACGTCACCGCTGACGCGACGCGGTTGGCCCTGGAATCCATCGGACGGGCGGGCTTCGGCTACCCCTTCGGCTCCTTCGACCGGTGCCGGCCGCACGCGTTCATCTCGGCGATGAACCGGATGCTGAAGTACGCCAGCTGGTCGACGTTCCCGCTCCTGACCAGGTTGCTTCGGCCGGCCATCCGGCGATCCGGTGCGGTGATGGGACGCATTGTCGACGAGGTGATCCAAGCCCGTCGCGACGGCGACGGCGCTGAGTCCCGCGACCTGCTCGACCTGATGCTGAATTCCACCGACCCCACCACCGGACGCAGGCTGGACCCGGTCAACATCCGCCAGCAGGTCATCACCTTCATTGTGGCCGGCCATGAGACCACTTCGGGTGCATTGTCTTTCGCGCTGTATTACCTCACTCAGAACCCCGACGTCATGGCCCGGGCCAAGGCGGAAGTCGACGCGCTGTGGGGCACGTCGGACAACCCCGAACCAGCCTATGGTGACGTCGCGAAGCTGCGGTATGTGCGGGCGGTGCTCGACGAGGCTTTGCGGCTGTGGCCTACCGCGCCCGGTTACCTGCGGGTCGCGCGTAAGGAGACCGTGCTCGGCGGCCGCTACCGCATCAAGAAGGGGCAGTGGGTGCTGGTGGTGCTGCCCCTCGTGCAGCGCGATCCCAAGGTCTGGCCCCACCCCGAGAAGTTCGACCCCGACCGTTTCGCGCCCGGCCAGATGAAGAGCCGCGCGCACGCCTACAAGCCGTTCGGGACGGGTCAGCGGGCCTGCATCGGTCGGCAGTTCGCCCTGCACGAGGCCGTTTTATCGCTCGCCCTGATTCTTCACCGCTACGACCTCGCGGCTGAGAACGACTATCGGCTGCAGATATCGGAGTCAATCACGCTGAAGCCCAGAGGATTTCGGCTTGGCCTGAAGAAGCGGGCTGCGTCGTCGCGGGTGCAGCCGGTCAGCGCGCAGTTGAGTCGCCTCAGCGCCTGAGTGTCGGGTGGCCACCTATACGCTGGTCGGCGATACCACCCCGCGCAGAGGAGTTACGCCTAATGGGACACGTCAGTGCCGCCAGCACGATCCTGATCAACGCTGAGCCCGCCGCCGTGCTGACCGCCGTTGGTGATTACCGGGAAGTCCGGCCCAAGATCCTGTCCTCGCACTATCACGACTATCAGGTGCTCGAAGGCGGACAGGGGCAGGGAACCGTCGCCAGCTGGAAGCTGCAGGCCACCAAGTCACGCGTGCGCGACATCAAGGCCAGCGTCGATGTCGCCGGCCACGCCGTCATCGAGAAAGACGCCAACTCGACCCTGGTCACCAACTGGACCGTGGCTCCTGCGGGACCGGGCTCCAGCGTCACCGTCACGACGACGTGGTCGGGCGCCGGCGGAGTGAAGGGGTTCTTCGAGAAGACCTTCGCGCCGCTGGGCCTGAAGAAGATTCAGGGCGAAGTGCTGGCCAACTTGAAGAAGGAAATCGAGAACTAGTCGGGCAATCCGAGCTAGTGCGCGGCGGCCTGGCCGCCGAGGAATGCTGCGACACCGCGGGCCACCGCGTCGGCGTATTTCTGCCGCCCCTCGGGGCTTTCCATCAGCGCCGAGTCGACCGGGTTCTTCATGTTGCCGCATTCGACCAAGATTGACGGGTACTGCGCCAGGTTCAGCCCGGCCAAATCCGAACGCCCGTACAGGCCGTCCTGGCCGATATAGCTGGCCGGCGGAATGCCCGAGGCCTGCATCTGGTCGCGCATGACCCGGGCGAACTGCACCGCGGGCCCGGCCTGCGCCTGGTTGAGCGGCGGCGCCGAATAGTTGACGTGAAAACCCCGTCCGCCCGACGGACCGCCGTCGGCGTGGATGCTGACGACCGCGTTCGGGTGCAGTGCGTTGGCCATCGCGGCGCGCTGGTCGACGCACGGCCCGACGGTGGAGTCGTCGCCGCGGGACATCGCTGTGCGTGCTCCCAGCGCGTTGAGCGCTGCGCGCAGACGCAGGGTGGTGTCCCAGGTGAAGGTGTGTTCGGCGTAGCCGTCATTGGTCGTGGTTCCGCTGGCCTGGCAGTCCTTGGTGCCGCCGCGGCCGGTGGGCACCTGACGGCTGATCGACGCGTCGTTGGCGCCGTTGTGACCGGGATCGAGGAACACGATCATGCCGGCGATGCTGCCGGGCGCCGCGGTCGCGATCGGCGGGGCCGGTGTGACGGTGGCGATGGCGATCAAGCCCACGGCGGCCAACGTCGCGGGGGCTGCGCCACGCGGGCGACGAAGGACACGCAGTCGATGAGGTGTGCGCACGCCGCCACGTTAGCCCTGCGCCGTCTACGCTTGGAACTCTGAACCGCCCGCACCGCGCAGGCGAAACCAAGTCGATACCAAGACGCAAGGGGACTGTCATGCAACCCGGAGGCCAGCCCGACATGTCGGCGTTGCTCGCCCAGGCTCAGCAGATGCAGCAAAAGCTGATGGAGGCCCAGCAGCGGCTGATCAGCTCCGAGGTGGTGGGGCAGGCCGGCGGCGGGCTGGTGGAAGTCACTGTCAAGGGCAGCGGCGAGGTCATCGCGGTGAAGATCGACCCCAAGGTCGTCGATCCTGACGATGTCGAGACGCTGCAGGACCTGCTGGTCGGCGCGCTCGGCGACGCCGCCCAACAGGTCACCACCATGGCGCAGCAACAGCTCGGACCGCTGGCCGGCGGAATGGGCTCACTGGGTGCACCGCAGGGCTGATGTTCGAAGGACCGGTCCAAGATCTGATTGACGAGCTCGGCAAGCTGCCGGGTATCGGGCCAAAGAGCGCCCAGCGCATCGCCTTTCACCTGCTGTCGGTTGAGCCGCCGGACATCGATCGGCTCAGCGCGGTGCTGGCCAAGGTCCGCAACGGTGTGCGGTTCTGCGCCGTGTGCGGCAACGTCTCCGACGACGAGCGCTGCCGCATCTGCGCGGACCCACGTCGCGACGGTACGCAGGTCTGCGTCGTCGAGGAGCCGAAGGACATCCAGGCCGTCGAGCGCACCCGCGAATTCCGCGGGCGCTACCACGTTCTGGGCGGCGCGCTGGACCCGCTGTCCGGTGTCGGGCCGGACCAGTTGCGGATTCGCGAGCTGTTGAGTCGGATCGGCGAGCAGGTCGACGGGGTGGACATCACCGAGGTGATCATCGCGACCGACCCGAACACCGAAGGCGAGGCGACGGCCACTTATCTGGTCCGGATGCTGCGCGACATTCCCGGCCTGGTCGTGAGCCGGATCGCGTCCGGGTTGCCGATGGGCGGCGACCTGGAATTCGCCGACGAGCTGACCCTGGGCCGCGCGCTGACCGGCCGTCGCGCAATGGTCTGAGCAGGCACATCGGCAACTCTGATACCTGGGCCGGTGATATCGCATGTGGTCCCAAAACGAAAAAAGAGTGACGCCTCCGAGGCGGCTAAGCCCGAAGCCGCTCGCGGCGAAGCAACTCCACTTCGGGTAGCTCCAGCGGCGTCAGGTCGCCGACCACCTTGCCGAGCAGCAGATCGGCGAACTCGGGATTGCGGGCCAAGCAGGGCCCGTGCATGTAGGTGGCGAACACGCTGCCCTGCACGGCGCCGTCGATCCCATTGCCGGCGCGGTTGCCAGCGCCCTTGCGCACCGCGCCGAGCGGCGACGCGGCATCGCCGAGAAGCGTACCGCCGCGGTGGTTTTCGAAGCCGGTCAACGGCGCGGTCAATCCGGCCAGCAGCGGCGCGGTGACCAGCTCGCCGATCGTGCGCGCGGGCTGTGGGGACGTGGTCAGGTCGAGCAGGCCCACGCCGTCGACCCGCTCACCCGCCGATGTTTCGTACCAGTGGCCGAGCACCTGGATGGCTGCGCAGATCGCCAGCACCGGCGCGCCGCGGCCCGCGGCGCGCTGCAGTCCCGGATAACGGATCAGGTGCTTGGTGGCCAGCCGCTGCGCGTAGTCCTCGGCACCGCCCAGCGTGTACAGGTCGAGGCTGTCCGGTACCGCATCGGCCAGCGTGATCTCGACGATCTCCGCGGGGATGCCTCGCAGCCGCAGGCGCTGTTTCAATACGGTCGCATTGCCGCCGTCGCCGTAGGTGCCCATCACGTCGGGCAGCACCAGCCCGATCCGCACCGTTGAGATCGAAGCGTCGCTAGTCATGGCGGGCCAATCGACGTTGCAACTGCAGAAACGCGGTGTAGTTGGCGACCACCTCGACGGGCCCGGGCGGACAGGTCGCGATCGCGGCCACGGTGTCGTGGACCAGGGTGTGTTCCACGTCGGCGTATCCCAGTCGCACGGCCAGATCGGTGCCCCGTTCGCCGGCGGCCACGACCGCTGCCTTTTCAAAGTGCTCGAAGCGCACGTCCCACAGCCACGACAGGTCCTCGCCGTCGGGCACCTGTCCGTTGACCGCGATCACCACCCCGGCCGCGTCCTTGTTCACCATCGACAGCGCCTCCTGCCAGCCGGCCGGATTCTTGGCCAGCAACATTCGCACCGAATGCGTGCCGACCTGGATGGTCCGGTATCTGCCGGCGACCTCGTCCACGCCGGCCACTGCGGCCACCGCGGGGGCCGGATCGGCTCCCAGCGCGCAGGCCGCGGCCACCGCCTGCGCGGCGTTACCCCGATTCACCGCGCCGGGCAGCGCGAGCTGCATCGGCACGGCTAATCCGTCTGGGCCGTAGAGGGTTTCGCTGTCGAACCACCACTGTGGGCTGGGTCGTTTGAAGTCGGCACCGGTGGAATACCAGTGGCCCTGGTCGCGGACGATCACCTCGCCGCTGCGCGGGCAGCTGACCGAGTCGGCCGCCCAACTGCCACCGGCGGCGACCCAGACCACGCGTGCATGGTCGTAGGCGGCCGAGGTCATCAGCACGTCGTCGCAGTTGGCGACGACGACGGCATGCGGGTGCGCGGCCAGCCCCGCCCGCAGCCGGCGCTCGATCACATTGATCTCGCCGACGCGGTCCAGCTGGTCGCGGGACAGGTTCAGCAGGATGATGACGGCGGGTTCGACGGCGTCGGCGACGTGCGGCACGTGCATCTCGTCGACCTCGAGCACCGCCAGCGCAGCTGTCCGGTCGGCGGCCAGCGCGGCGACCAGACCGGCGTCCATGTTGGCGCCCTCTGCATTGGAGGCGACGGCTCCCAGGGTCCGCAGGGCGGCCGCGGTCATCCGGGTGGTGGTGGACTTGCCGTTGGTGCCAGTGACGACGATCGTGCGCCGGCCGGTACCGAGCTGCCGCAGGATCGAGGAGTCGAGGCTCATCGCGACCAGGCCGCCGATCATCGCCCCGGCTCCCCGCCCGGTCACCCGGGACGCCCAGCGCGCGCCGGCTCCGGCGGTAAGGGCGACACGTCCCCGGGCGTTGATCACGAAAAAAAGGTTATAGGGCGATCGCAAACTCGGCGCTTTCCCGAGTGCAGTGGGTCGCCCTCGCCGAAGTAAGGGCGATCGCAAACTCGGCGCTTTCCCGAGTGCAGTGGGTCGCCTTCGCCGAAGTAAGGGCGATCGCAAACTCGGCGCTTTCCCGAGTGCAGTGGGTCGCCCTCGCCGAAATCGGTACGACACGGGGCGCAGCGACCCGGCGATGTCGGCCGGGCGTGGAATCCTCGGTTCATGCGGGACAGTGCGGTGGCGACTCCCTGGGGTCGGCCGGTTGCCGAGCCGGGTTCCGGCTGGGCCGTCATCGACGTCGAGACCACCGGCTTCAAACCCGGCAGCGCCCGCGTCATCAGCATCGCGGTGCTCGCGCTCGACCCCGACGGGCGCGTCGAGCAGTCCGTGGTCAGCCTGCTCAACCCGGGCGTCGACCCGGGACCCACCCACATCCACGGGTTGACCACCGAGATGCTCGAGGATCAGCCGCAGTTCAGCGAGATCGTCGGTGATGTGGTCGAACTCGTCCGCGGGCGAACGCTGGTCGCGCACAACGTGGCGTTCGACTACGGCTTCTTGACCGCAGAGGCCGAATTGGCCGACGTAGAGCTACCGATCGACAGCGTCATGTGCACGGTCGAGTTGGCCCGCCGCCTGGAGTTGGGCACCGACAACCTGCGGTTGGAGACATTGGCTGCGCACTGGGGCGTGACGCAGCGGCGCGCACACGACGCGTTCGACGACGCGGTGGTGCTGACCGACGTGCTGGCCTCCTCCCTGCGGAGAGCCCGCGAGCGCGACGTCTGGCTGCCGGTCCGCCCGGTCACCCGCCGGCACTGGCCGAGCGGCAGGGTCACCCATGACGAGCTGCGGCCGTTGAAGGCGCTGGCGTCGCGGATGCCGTGCCCGTACTCGAATCCAGGTCCCTACGTCCGCGGCGGTCCGCTGATGCAGGGCATGCGGGTCGCGCTGGCTGCCGAGGTCGAGCGGACCCACGACGAGCTGGTCGAGCGGATCCTGCACGCCGGTCTGGCCTACGCCGACGCGGTGGACCAGGAAACCTCGCTGGTGATCTGCAACGACCACCGCCCGGCCCGCGGCAAGGGCTACCAGGCCCACGAACTGGGTGTGCCACTTCTATCCGACGCGAAGTTCATGGATGACGTCCGCGCGGTGTCGGGAGGCGCCGAGATGGCCACTGCCGACGGCCAATTCGCGCTTTTCTAGTCACGCGGCGTACGCAGTGACAACCAGGTTTTCGCTGTAGTTGTGGGTTGC
Organism: uncultured Actinomycetota bacterium; assembly: GCA_963750885.1. Classification (GTDB taxonomy): domain Bacteria; phylum Actinomycetota; class Actinomycetes; order Mycobacteriales; family Mycobacteriaceae; genus Mycobacterium. The sequence goes on along the minus strand of CAVVSN010000022.1, from coordinate 341,428 downwards.
CCGGTCGAATGATCCCGTGCAGGTGATCAGCCGGAGTTCCGCCAGCGGGGTCGGTCCGTAGACCAACTGGGTGGGAAAACTGTTCTTCGAGAACGCATGTGTGGTGTCGACGACAAACCGATGGCTCTGGCCGTCGCTGGTTTCCACGAGCACCTCGTCTCCGTGCCGAAGCCTGGGCAAGTGATAGAAGACCGCGGGGCCGGTGCGCGAGTCGACATGGCCGACGATCACCGCCGGACCTTGTTGGCCGGGTACTACCCCGTCGGCGTACCAGCCGGCATCGGTCCAGTGCGGTGGAACGCCGAGGGTTCCGTCCGCCGCCCGATGCAGGGCTTCGATGTCGGCGTTCACCGCGATCGTCGGGATGACGATCCGCACCGGACGCGGCCCGGCCCGAACCGGAGTGTGGGCCACCAGCACCGGCCCGGACTGCGATGCGATCGCTGTCGCCGCCGCAGAGTCGGAATGACCGGCGGTCCACGCCAGTGCAGCGCTGCCGCCGCACAGCATCGCCATCAACACCATCAGCGTCCGCGAACGTCGGCCTCGATCACGCGAAAGACGGTGCCGCCCAGCAGTAGTCACGGCTGCGTGCGGGGGCGCCGTGACGCCGCACCGGCCAGTGCGACAGTCGCTGCGAGCGTCAAACCCGCGACCGTCCACGCTGCGGCGCTCACCGTCGATCCGCGTTCGGCCGTGGCGGCGGTGGCGCCACCGCCGGTCGAGACCGGTCCGGCGGGCGGGAGGTCCGTCCCCACGGCGTCGTCGACGAACCGCACCGAGATCCCTTTTTTGGCGTCGTCCAGCACGACGATGCTGCCGTCGTGCCCGGCCGACAGCGTGATGTTGGTAGTGGTGGTGACTTTGGGGTTGTCCGCCGAACTGACGGTCACCGGCCAGTTCCCGGCCGGGAACGGCGCGTAGTCGGTCGTCGCCGCGAACGGCACCTTGTCGCCGAAGACCGGGCCTTTCTCGGCGGCCACGTGGGCCGCCGGGGCTCGATCGGCGGCCTGGATGATGCGTACGCGAGACTGGCCGCTCGGCGGTGGAGTCAGGTCGTCCGGCAGGACGCGCCCCTGCAGCGATTTGTTCAACCCGATGGCCATTGCGGTGAACGCGGCTCCGGGCTTGGCGTCGAGCTTCCAGCTGAACACCACCGGGGTGGACGCGCTGGCACCGGCCGGTCGCATACCGACGGTGTACAGGCCGGGCTCGAGGCGCTGGTATTTGCTGACGTCGCCGTACCCGACGTTGGACAACGCCAATGTGGTTGTGCCACCGGCGAAGCTGGTCAGGTAGACGTCAACCGAGGGTGTGTCGGGGGAGAAATGCGCGCCGCGGACCATGGCCGCCTGGCCCGCTGCGGGAGCGGCGCTCGCCGGCGCAACGCTCAACGCGACCGCTGCAACACAGCCTGCCAATGCCGGAAAGGTGTGGGTATGCATTGCGAACTCCTTCACTTTGAGCGGAATCAATTCACCGACGGCATCGGCGTGACGCTGAGCGGCCAGTGCAGCCCGATGGCACCGTTCTCACCGACCGTGACCTGATCGGGTGCCATCGACGTGACGACACCGCTGAGCGCCCGGGTGAAACCAGCGGGATCCGAGCTGTAGACCGTGATCGAACGGGCCGGCATCTCGGCGGCGGCCTCCGGCGCTACGACGACGATCTCGTTGAGCGCGAACGGCACTTGCATGACGAGGGCGGTCAACACCGAAGCGGCGCGCAGGTCGAGTTGCCCGGCCGCCAAGATGTCCTTGGCCGTCGGAGACGACATCAAATGCGGATTTTCCTGAAGTGCGGCGCCGGCCTGTAGTCGCTCGGTTCGGTCGATGTCATGGATGCGGCGGATTTCATCCGGTGAGGTGCGGGCAAGGACGTACCGAACTTCGACGTCGCTGAAAATCGCCACCGGGGTGGAGGACTTCCACACCGTGGACAGGGCCGAGTCGGCCAGCGGATCAGATGTCGTCGAAGTGACCAGGTAGCGGTAGTTCTTCCAATTCGACCCGGCCGTCTCCAGTGCAACGGGCTGGTAGCCCGTGGGCGGGTCGAATCCGTCAGCCAACAGGTGCGTTCCAGCCGGCACGTTCGCCCGAATCCAGTCGTCCGCGGCAGGGGCCGCATGCCGTTGCGTTCGCTCGAACGGCGGATATGGACGCGAGGCTGCACTCGTATGGCTGAACACCAGCCATCCCGCGTGAACCAGCAGCGCGAGGGCAACCAGCACGGTCAAAGTGATGCCGACAATGCGCCGTCGGGACGACGCCGAGGCACGATGCCGACCCGCCTCGGTCGGGGGCTTTCCGGCATGCGGGACTCCGTCCGGGTTCGGACGGTGGCCGCCCGGGGCGACGGAGTACTGCATCGGCTCGCCCATCCGTGCAGGCCAGAGTTGGTAGGGGGACCAGGTACCGGCGAGCACTTAAAGGTCAAGTAGTAATAACCATTCGTCCGGCCAGTTAATCCAGCCAGCCGGAACTTAATGCCGCGTAACCGGATGGTCAGGCCGACTCGTCGTAGGGCACGGGCACGGGGCCAGTGCTCGACGAGCAGATGCTGAAAGGATCGAGCTATGCCAATCACCGTTGCCCCTCTGGCAGTGCGACCGCTGACAAGCTGTCTGGCAACGCTCGTATTGCTGGCGACGGTGTGCGCGTGCTCTCACGACACCGGGCCGGGGTCTAAATCGGCCGGCGTGCGGGTTCCCGAGAACTTCTGCAGCCTGCTCAGCGCGGCCGACATCAGCCGGGTGATGGGCAGCGCGTTCCCCGCGGCCGAGGGCAGCCAGTCGCCCAGTGAGGCGCAATGCACCTCGATCCCGACGGCGGGCAACGATGTCAGTTTCAAGCTGTATTGGAACAACGAGTACTGCATCGACGGCAAGCCCGTCGACCAGAAGCTGCCTGGATTCGCAGGCCAAGGGTTTTGCCGTCAACAAGCAGAGCGCCGGCAAGGTCCAGAACCTCCCGGAGTTGGGCGATCAGGCGTTCTGTTTCGTGGCTCCGCCCGCAACCGTCGACGTCCTCAAGGGCTGGATCTACCTGATCGTGGGCGCCGACAGTTGCGCGCAGGCCCAGACCCTGGCCGGGATGCTGCTGGCCAAGGTCTCGGCCTGACGTCTTAGTTGCGTGCCGCCCGGTTGACCGCCGACACCACGGCACGCAGCGACGCCGTGGTGATCGACGGCGCGATACCGACGCCCCACACAGTTTTGCCGCCAACGGAGGCCTCGACGTACGCAGCGGCCTGGGCGTCCTCGCCGCCGCTCATCGCGTGCTCTGAGTAGTCCAGCACCGCCACGTCGAAGCCGATGGTGGCCAGCGCGTCGACGAACGCGGCAAGGGGCCCGTTGCCCGAACCGGTGATCTCGGTCTCGGTGCCGTCGACCTTCACGGTCGCGGCGATCCGGGTGACGCCGTGGTCCTCTTCGGAGGCGTCGACGCGTTGCTTAATCCGCTCCAGCGGCCGGATCGGCGCGATGTATTCGTCGTTGAACGCGTCCCACATCTCCTTGGGAGTGACCTCGCCGCCCGCCCCTTCGGTAATTTTCTGGATGACTCCGGAGAACTCGATCTGCAGCCGTCGCGGCAGCGCCAGCCCGTGGTCGGCCTTCATGATGTAGGCCACCCCGCCCTTACCGGACTGCGAGTTGACCCGGATCACCGCTTCGTAGGTGCGCCCGACATCGCGCGGATCGATGGGCAGATAGGGCACCTGCCACAGCATGTCGTCGACATCGGAGCCGGCTTCGTCCGCGGCGACCTTCATGCTGTCCAGGCCCTTGTTGATCGCGTCCTGGTGGCTGCCCGAGAACGCCGTGTACACCAGATCGCCGCCGTAGGGGTGACGCTCAGGCACCGGCAACTGGTTGCAATACTCGACCGTGCGGCGGATCTCGTCGATATTGGAGAAGTCGATCTGCGGGTCGACGCCACGGGAGAACTGGTTGAGCCCGAGCGTCACCAGGCAGACATTTCCGGTGCGTTCACCGTTGCCGAACAAGCATCCCTCGATCCGGTCCGCCCCGGCTTGGTAACCCAATTCGGCTGCGGCGACGGCAGTTCCGCGATCGTTGTGAGGGTGCAGACTCAAAATGACCGAGTCGCGGCGGTTCAAGTTACGGCTCATCCACTCGATCGAGTCGGCGTAGACGTTCGGGGTGGCCATCTCGACGGTGGCCGGCAGGTTGAAGATGATCGGATTGTCCGGCGTTGGCTTGATGATGTCGCCCACCGCGTCGCACACCTGCTTGGCGTATTCGAGTTCGGTGCCCGTGTAGGACTCCGGTGAGTATTCGAAACGCCATTGCGTGCCCGGGTATTTGGCGGCCTCCTCGACGCACTTGCGGGCGCCGTCGGTGGCGATCGCCTGCACCGCAGCGCGGTCGGCCCGAAACACCACCCGGCGCTGCAGGATCGACGTCGAGTTGTAAAAGTGCACGATCGCGCGGTGCACTCCCTCGCACGCCAGGAAGGTCCGCTCGATCAGCTCGGGCCGGCACTGGGTCAGCACCTGGATGGTCACATCCTCGGGAATCGCACCCTCGGTGATGATGTCGCGAACGAAGTCGAAGTCGGTCTGGCTTGCCGAGGGGAACCCGACCTCGATCTCCTTGTAGCCCATGCGAACCAGCAGGTCGAACATGCGGCGCTTACGTGCCGGGCTCATCGGGTCGATCAGCGCTTGATTGCCGTCCCGCAGGTCTACCGCGCACCACAGCGGCGCCGCGTCGATAACCCGGTCGGGCCAGGTGCGGCCGGTCAGCCTGATGGGCTCGACCTCGTCGGCGAACGGTCGGTACCGGCTGACCGGCATCGACGATCCGCGTTGGGTGTTCCACGCGGGTTGGCCGGGATTGGGCGGGCCCACGGGCTGATTGATGGTTCGACTGGAGTTGAACGCGTCGGGGGATTCTGCCGAATCGGATGAGGGGAAGCTAGAAAAATTTGTCACGGTGGTTGCTCCGGGGAATGGGATGAGGCTGGCTTGCCTCGAGATTCTTAGACCGGCGCATCGCGAATACCCGCGACAGGAAGCCGGTCTGGATCAGGCCCCGTCGCGGCGTCCGAGAAGGAGCACCCGCTGCACGCCTCGTACCTTACCGCGCCTGCATGGTTGCCCAAAACCCCTGGCGGCTACTTCGTCGCCGGGACGATCCGGACCGGGATGTCGGTGTTCTCGTCGGTGTAGTAACTCGCGCAAACGCGGTGATAGCCGTCGGCGATCTGCATGGCGATCCCGGTGTTGAGCTCGCCGCGGACGGCGAGGATGGGCGAGAGGGGCTTGCCCTTCTTGATCTTCTTCAGGTCCAACTGCACATGCGGGTTGTCGATCGGCAACAGCGCCAGCTGAGAGGCACGCAACAGGTCCTTGGCTTTTTTGTGTACCACAGGCGACTGTTTCAGCGCCGCCACGATCTCGCCGATCTGCGCTGTCGGGGCCAGCAGAGCGAGGTAGTCCGCCGCAGCCGGATAGTCGTGCTCGTCGGGTTCGTCTCCCCACAGCACCGCGGGACCACTCGCCATCGCTCACACCTTTCCTCGAACTGTCTCGGTCCCTCTGCATACCAAACGCGGCCAAACAGCGGGTGCAGGTCACAGTGCCAGGGCACGTATTCTGTGTTCCGACCTTAATTACCTGCCAGTACCGCAGAACCTGAGAGAGCAACAGTGGCGCTCGTCGTGCAGAAATACGGCGGATCCTCGGTGGCCGACGCCGAACGCATCCGTCGCGTCGCCGAACGCATCGTCGCGACCAAGAAGCAGGGCAACGACGTCGTCGTGGTCGTCTCCGCGATGGGCGACACCACCGACAACCTGCTGGATCTGGCCCAGCAGGTGTGCCCGGCTCCGCCGGCGCGCGAACTGGACATGTTGTTGACCGCCGGCGAGCGGATTTCAAACGCGCTGGTCGCGATGGCCATCGAGTCGCTGGGCGCGCAGGCCCGCTCGTTCACCGGCTCGCAGGCCGGCGTCATCACGACCGGCGCCCACGGCAAAGCCAAGATCATCGACGTCACCCCGACCAGGCTGCAGGCCGCCCTGGACGAGGGCCGGATCGTGCTGGTGGCCGGGTTCCAGGGAGTCAGCCAAGACACCCGCGACGTCACCACGCTGGGCCGCGGCGGCTCGGACACCACCGCGGTCGCGCTGGCCGCGGCGCTGCACGCCGACGTCTGCGAGATCTACACCGACGTGGACGGAATTTTCAGCGCCGACCCACGGATCGTGCCCAACGCGCGCCGACTGGACACGGTCACCTTCGAGGAGATGCTCGAAATGGCTGCCTGCGGAGCGAAAGTGCTGATGCTTCGCTGCGTGGAATATGCCCGTCGCTACAACATCCCGGTGCATGTGCGCTCGTCGTACTCGGACAAGCCCGGAACCATCGTCACCGGATCAATCGAGGACATACCCATGGAAGAGCCCATCCTGACCGGCGTCGCACACGACCGCAGCGAGGCCAAGGTGACCGTCGTCGGCATCCCCGACTACCCGGGCTACGCCGCCAAGGTGTTCCGAGCGGTTGCCGATGTCGACGTGAACATCGACATGGTGTTGCAGAACGTCTCCAAGATCGAGAACGGCAAGACCGACATCACCTTCACCTGCCCGCGCGACAGCGGGCCGGCCGCGGTGGAGAAGCTGGATGCGCTCAAGGACGAAATCGGGTTCAGCCAGGTGCTGTACGACGATCACATCGGCAAGGTGTCGTTGATCGGGGCCGGCATGCGCAGCCACCCCGGGGTCACGGCCACGTTCTGCGAGGCGCTGGCCCAAGTCGGCGTCAACATCGACCTGATCTCCACCTCGGAGATCCGGATCTCGGTGCTGTGCCGCGATACTGAACTAGACAAGGCTGTTGTCGCGTTACACGAAGCATTCGGCCTCGGCGGTGCCGAGGAGGCCACGGTGTATGCGGGGACGGGACGTTAGATGGTTTCAATCGGAGTTGTAGGTGCCACCGGGCAGGTGGGCCAAGTGATGCGCAGGCTGCTCGAGGAGCGCGAATTCCCGGCGACCAACGTGCGGTTCTTCGCGTCCTCCCGCTCACAGGGCCGCAAGCTGCCGTTTCGCGGTCAGGAGATCGAGGTCGAGGACGCCGAGAGCGCCGACCCGACCGGCCTGGACATCGCGCTGTTCTCCGCTGGCGCGACGATGTCGCGGGTCCAGGCGCCACGGTTCGCCCAAGCCGGCGTGATCGTGATCGACAACTCGTCGGCATTCCGCAAGGACGACCAGGTGCCGTTGGTGGTTTCCGAGGTCAACTTCGACAGGGACGTTCGAGGCGTAAGACGCCTCCAGAAGGGCATCATCGCCAACCCGAACTGCACGACGATGGCCGCGATGCCGGTGCTCAAGGTGCTGCACGACGAAGCCCAGTTGGTCCGTCTGATCGTGTCGAGTTATCAGGCCGTCTCCGGCACCGGCCTGGCCGGGGTGGCCGAGCTGGCCGAACAGGCCCGCGCCGTGATCGACGACGCCGAAGAGTTGGTGCACGACGGCAGTGCGTTGCACTTCCCCGAACCGAAGGCGTACGTCGCGCCGATCGCGTTCAACATCGTGCCGATGGCTGGCAAGCTGGTCGACGACGACTCCGGTGAAACCGACGAAGACCAGAAGCTGCGTTACGAGAGCCGCAAGATCCTGGGCATTCCCGATCTGCTGGTCAGCGGCACCTGTGTGCGGGTGCCGGTGTTCACCGGTCACTCCTTATCGATCAATGCCGAATTCGCCCAACCACTTTCGCCGCAGCGGGCGCGTGAGATCCTCGGTAACGCACCGGGTGTCAAGGTGGTCGACGTGCCGACGCCGCTGGCCGCCGCGGGTGTCGACGAATCTCTCGTCGGCCGGATCCGGCACGACCCGGGTGTGCCGGAGGGGCGCGGGCTCGCGCTGTTCGTCTCGGGCGACAATCTGCGTAAGGGCGCTGCTTTGAACACTATTCAGATTGCCGAGCTGCTCGCCGCGCAGTTGTGATTCGAGGGTGAGCCGCGCCCGACGCTCACTGATGGTCGCGGCTGCGACGTGTTTGCCTGTCTGCCAAGGGTTTTCGCTCGCGCATGCCGACCCGCCGGCCCCGATGCCGCAGCCGGTGCTGCAGCCGCTGGCCCCCGGTGAGGTGATTCGCATCGGCCCGGCCGCGGGCACCGGAACGCCCACTCGCGACTACGGCATCGGCGCGACCGACCTGTGCGTATTCCTGGAATTTCCCACGCAGGTGGTCCAGGTGTGCGGCGACAGCTTCGCCGGCGAGGGCGTCGGGTTCGGCGGCTACTACTCGCCGATCGCGCTGCGGGTGGACACATCATCGGTGGACGATCCGGACGGGGTGAAATACACCGGGGTCACCGGCGTCACCGAACCGTTGCTGGCCGAGCCCACACCGCCGGGCGCGTCCCAGTTGCCCGCCGGCGTGGTGCAGATCAACCGGCAGAACTATGTGTTGATCACCACCACCAAAGACCTGGTCCCGCAGAGTTCGCGGCTGGTGAAAGCCGAAGCTGCGCAAGGTCTTTGGCAGACGGTCCCAGGCTCGGTCCGCAACGCCGACTACGCAGCCGGTCAGCAGTCACAGATCAGCGGCTACTACGACCCGATACCGATGTTCGACTCGCAGACCGGCTGGGTGTACGTCGTCGCCGACAGCTTCGACCGCAGCCAGCCGGTGGTGCTCTACCGCGTCGCCCCGGAGAACTTCGGCGACAGGTCCCGCTGGCAGGGCTGGGCGCCCGGTCCGGAGGGCGGCTGGGGCAGATCGCCGACACCGTTGTGGGACGACATGATCGGCGAGATCAGCTTCACGCAGATCGACGGCAAGTCGGTGCTGTCGTATTTCAACTCGAGTACCGGAAACATGGAGGTTCGGGTCGCCGACGACCCGATCTCGCTGAGCAGCGCGCCGGTTACCACCGTCGTCCAGCACGACGAGTGGCCCGAGCCCGCCGAAAGCCTGCCGTCGCCGCACGACAACCGGCTGGCCCAGCCGTACGGGGGATACATCTCGCCGGGCTCGACCCTGGACGAGGTGCGGGTATTCGTCAGCCAGTGGCACAACACCGACGCACGGGCCCGTTCGCCGTACCGGGTGATCCAGTTCGCCGTGAACCCGCTCAAACCCTAGTCAGCGGCAAATTGAAACTCGCCCGGGCCGTGGCTCATAGCTGTTTCATAAGTTCTACCCAGCGGGCCCTATCTGTACCGACCGCATCATTTCAGGTATGAGCGAAACACCTGACACCCCAACCACACCGACCACAGTCGCCACGGAGCCGGCGATTGTGGCGGTCAAACCCTACTGGCTCTACCGATTCGCGGCGTGGGTCGTGATCGTCGCCGGCATCACGTTCATCGTCTTGAGCATCTTCTTCACCGGCTTCAAGGTCGCCCACCTGGGACATCACAAGTGCCATCACCACGGTTGGCACCACCAGCACCCAGGCGGCCCAGGCGGCCCAGGCGGTCCGGGCCACCACGACCAGGGCGCTGGATTCCACCACGGCCAGGGCGAGTTCCACCACGGCTTCGGCGGTCCCGGACCGTCGCAGATGCCGGAATCGGTCGCTCCGTCGTTGGCTCCGGCGCACTCGTAGCCCGACTTTCCACCAGCCCGGCGCCCCCAGGGGCGCCGGGCTCTTCATTTTCGGTACCCCACCCCGGTAACGGAGCACTCGCGGACGCCTCGGCGCTGAGGCATTATGCGGGTATGAGCGAGACTCCTGACCCGTCTAGCCCGCCGCCACCGGCCGCGCCGGCGCCGATCCTGGCTCCGCGCAATCCGAGCGGCTCTACCAAGTAGCGGCCTGGGTGGCGATCGTCGCCGGAGTCATGCTGATCGCCGTGGTCATCCTGAAATTCGTCTGGGTGCTCGGATATTAAGGGGCCTCACGAGCGCGGCTGGTTGATGGCCGGACCGCGTCTGGGCATGATCTAGAGATGACCCAAGCAACCGAACCCCCGATCCAGCCACCGCCTGGCCCGCCCGTGGCCGCACCAACTGCGGCGCCGCCGCTGGTGGCGAAGAACGCCCGGCTGTATCAGGCGGCGGCGTGGGTAGTGATCGTGGCCGGCACCGTTTTCGTGTTGGCGGTCGTCTTCTTCGCCGGCGCCGAGCTTTCCGGACATGGTCCGCAATACCGCCATCACCACCACGGGATGTTTGCCCCGGATGCGCCGGCCGGCCCTGACGGTGCGCCGCCGTGGGTGGTGTTCCCGGGCGGCCCCTTCCCGCCTGGTTCGGGTCCCGGCGGCCCGTGGGGTCCCTGGGGCCCGGGTATGGGTCCGGGCGGCCCCGGCGGTCACGGCTCCGGGTTCTGTGGTCACGGCGGTCCCGACGAGCCCCCTCCGCCGCCGCCGACCTACACGCCGTAGCGGTGTCGCGTCGGCGATGACTAGGCAGATCTCCGCTGCCGCACTGGCATTGGGCGCTGCAGTCGGCTGTCTCGCGGCCGCATTGGCAGTCCCGGTCGCTTCAGCGCGGCCGTCGGATCCGGGCGTGGTGAGCTACGCCGTCTTGGGCAAGGGTTCGGTGGGCAACATCGTCGGGGGACCGATGCGGGACGAGTCGCTGTTCAATCAGCCGTTCCAGGGATTCTTCGTCGACAACCCGGTGTGCAACAACTGGGCCGACATCGGGTTGCCGGAGGTCTACAACGATCCCGACCTGGCGTCGTTCAACGGCGCAAGCACGCAGACCTCGCCGACCGATCAGACGCACTTCGTCAAGCAGGCGGTCGGGGTGTTCGCCACCGGCGCTGCGGCCGGCGCCGCATTCCACCGCGTGGTGGACCGCACGGTCGGTTGCTCGGGCCAGACCACTCCCATGCACCTGGACAACGGCACGACGCAGGTGTGGTCATTCGACGGTGGTCCGGCGGCCGCCGCCGACGCGTCGTGGAGCAAGCAGGAGGCCGGGACCGACCGCCGATGTTTCGTCCAGACCCGTCTGAGGGAAAACGTGCTGCTGCAAGCCAAAGTCTGTCAGTCCGGTAACGGTGGTCCGGCGGTGAATGTGCTGGCCGGCGCGATCCAGAACGCGCTCGGGCAGTAGCGGTCGGAGAACCCTCGGGAATATGTCCGCGCCATCTGGTAGATGAGTCTTGTAACTATCGTTGGGTAGCCACGCGCAACCAGCGCAGCCGGCGGTCCGGGCCCGAAGGGATTCCGATCATGGCGTTTGCCGTCGCGTCGCAGGTGGATCCCGCGCGTCTGGCGGACGACGAATTTGCCAGTGCCTCGGCCGCGGCGCAATTCATCTCCGACGCCTGCCTGGCCGACGGACCGGTGGCCCGTGTCGGCCTGGAGATCGAGGCGCACTGTTACGACCCGGCCGATCCGCAGCGCCGCCCGAGCTGGGATGAGATCACCGACGTCCTGGAGTCGCTACCGGCCATGCCGGGCGAAAGTCGTCGTCACCGTCGAACCCGGCGGGGCTGTCGAGCTCTCCGGCCCGCCCGCGCTAGGAGTGACGGCCGCGATCGAGGCGATGGCCAGCGATCAGGCCGTACTGCGGAAGGCGTTCGACGCCGCAGGCCTGGGTCTGGTGTCGCTGGGCGCGGATCCGCTGCGGCCGGCCAAGCGCGTCAACCCGGGTCCGCGTTACCGCGCGATGGAAGAGTTCTTCACGGCCAGCAACACCGGAGACGCCGGCGCGGCGATGATGACCTCGACCGCGTCGGTGCAGGTCAACCTGGACGCCGGGCCGCGAGCTGGATGGGCCGACCGGGTCCGACTGGCGCACGCGCTCGGGCCGGTGATGGTGGCGATCTCGGCCAACTCGCCAATGCTCAGCGGACAGTTCTGCGGATGGCGTTCTTCCCGGCAGCGGGTCTGGAGCCAGCTCGACTCGGCGCGCTGCGGGCCGATCCTGACCGCGAGCGGCGAGGATCCCGGCACCGACTGGGCGCGCTACGCGCTCAAGGCGCCGGTGATGCTGGTGCATTCGCCCGCAAGCAGTACCGGTCACCCACCGCGTGCCGTTTGCCGACTGGGCCGACGGCCGCGAGCTGCTCGGCGGTCGCCGGCCCACCCGCTACGACCTGGAGTATCACCTGACCACGCTGTTTCCGCCGGTGCGGCCGCGGCAGTGGCTGGAAATCCGCTACCTGGACAGCCTTCCCGCCGACATCTGGCCGGCGGTGGTGTTCACCATCGTGACCCTGCTCGACGACCCGATCGCCGCAGACCTGGCAGCCGAAGCGGTCGAACCCGTCGCCACCGCCTGGGACACCGCCGCCCGGATCGGCCTCGACGACCAGCGGATCTTCACCGCCGCAAACCGCTGCGTGGCGATCGCCGCCGAGCGCGCACCCGCCGGGCTGAGCGACGGAATGCAGCGTCTCGCCGCCGCGGTGGAACAAGGTCGCTGCCCGGCCGATGACTTCTCCGACCGGGTGATCGAAAGCGGCATCGCAGCGACCGTGACCGCCCTGGCGCTAGGGGAGCAGTGACCTCACGTGAAGCGCTGGTCCGCGACATGCACCGGGCCCGGAGGAGAACGCTGCGCCTGGTCGATTTCGACGACGCGGAACTGCATCGCCAATACGACCCGCTGATGAGCCCGCTGGTCTGGGACCTGGCGCATATCGGTCAGCAGGAAGAGCTGTGGCTGCTGCGCGGCGGCAACCCGGATCGGCCGGGCATCCTGTCCGGCGCGGTGGAAAACCTCTACGACGCCTTCGTGCACTCCCGCGCCAGCCGCGCCGACCTGCCGCTGCTGTCCCCGGATCAGGCCCGCAGCTACTGCCGGACGGTGCGGGCGGCTTCGCTCGATGCGCTCGATCGGCTCCCCGACGAACCGGAGCACAACTTCGTCTACGGCCTGGTGGTCAGCCACGAGAACCAGCACGACGAGACCATGCTGCAAGCACTGAACCTGCGCAGCGGCCCGGCACTGCTGTTGGAGACCCGCACCCCGCCGCCCGGCCGGGCCGGGCTCGCCGGAACATCGGTCCTGGTGCCCGGTGGACCGTTCGTGCTCGGCGTCGACGGGGCCGACGAGCCGTTCTCGCTGGACAACGAACGGCCCGCGCACGTCGTCGACGTGCCGGCGTTCCGCATCGGCCGGGTCCCGGTCACCAACGGCGAATGGCAGCAGTTCATCGGCGACGGCGGCTATGCGCAGCCGCGGTGGTGGTCGCCGCGCGGCTGGGAGCACCGCGAAAACGCACACCTGACCGCACCGCAGTTCTGGCACGCCGACGGGCAGACCCGCACCCGGTTCGGTCACGTCGAGGAGATCCCCGTCGACGAACCCGTACAGCACATCAGCTATTTCGAGGCAGAGGCCTACGCGGCGTGGGCCGGGGCGCGGCTGCCCACCGAACGCGAATGGGAGAAGGCGTGCGTCTGGGACCCGCAACTGAACGCGCGCCGGCGTTATCCCTGGGGAGCTGAGGAGCCGTCGCTGTCACTCGCCAACCTCAGCGGCGACGCGCTGCGCCCCGCGCCGGTCGGCGCCTACCCGGGCGGCGCGTCGGCCTACGGGGTCGAGCAGATGCTGGGCGACGTGTGGGAGTGGACCAGCTCCGAGCTCGAGCCATGGCCGGGCTTCACCCCCATGATCTATGAACGATATTCGGAGCCGTTCTTCGGCGGTGACTACCGAGTGCTGCGGGGTGGATCGTGGGCTGTCGAGTCGGGCATCGTGCGGCCCAGCTTCCGCAACTGGGATCACCCGTATCGTCGGCAGATCTTCTCCGGTGTCCGGCTGGCATGGTCCGTCGACGCCGACCCGGGGGGCCGCCCCTGATGTGCCGCCACCTCGGCTGGCTGGGACGCGAAACCTCGGTGTCCTCGCTGGTGCTCGACCCGCCGCAGGGTCTTCGGGTGCAGTCGTATGCCCCGCGTCGGCAAAAGCACGGCCTGATGAACGCCGACGGTTGGGGCGTCGGCTTTTTCGACGGCGCGACGCCGCGGCGCTGGCGTAGCGCCGCACCGCTGTGGGGAGATGTTTCGTTCGATTCCATCGCGCCGGCGCTACGCAGTCACTGCGTGGTCGCCGCGGTGCGTTCAGCTACTGTCGGTATGCCTATCGAAGCCAGCGCGACCGCTCCGTTCACCGACGGCCAGTGGCTGCTTTCGCACAACGGGGTGGTCGACCGCGATGTGCTGCCTGCCAGCTGCGGCAGCCGAATCCACTTGCGACAGCGCCGTTCTCGCGTCCTTGATCTTCGCGCGCGGCCTCGGCGCATTAGGTCAGACCATCGCTGAAGTGGGCGCCGCTGATCCGAATGCCCGGCTGAACATCTTGGCGGCCAACGGTTCTCGGCTCTTGGCCACCACCTGGGGTGACACCCTTTCGATTCTGCGTCGCGATGACGGCCTGGTGCTGGCCAGTGAGCCATACGACGACCAGCCCGGCTGGGAGGACGTCCCCGACCGCCACATCGTCGAGGTCACCGCCGATCGGGTGACCATGACCGCTTTGAACCCAACGAAGGGATAGTGATGACGCTGACGTTGTCCAACCACCTGGCCGCGGACTCGGCATACGAGGCGCTGTGTCGCGACGTTCGTGCCGGACTGCAGAGTTCACCGAAGTCGTTGCCGCCCAAGTGGTTCTACGACTCGGTAGGCAGCGACCTGTTCGATCAGATCACCCGGCTGCCGGAGTACTACCCCACTCGGGCCGAGGCGGAGATCCTGCGTGCCCGCGCCGCGGAGATCGTGTCCGTTGCCGGCGCCGACACGCTGGTCGAGTTGGGCAGCGGGACGTCGGAGAAGACCAGGGTGTTGCTGGACGCCCTGCGCGACGGCGGAGCACTGCGCCGCTTCGTTCCGTTCGACGTCGACGCGAGCATGTTGTCGCTGGCCTCCAAGGCCATCCAAGGCGAATACCCGGGTATCGAAATTGCCGCTGTATGCGGCGATTTCGAGGAACACCTGGCCAAGATCCCCAACGGTGGCCGTCGGCTGTTCGTGTTCCTGGGGTCGACGATCGGCAACCTGAAGCCCGGTGCGCGTACGGAATTCCTGGCCGGGTTGGCCGCAGCGCTGCAGCCCGGCGACAGCCTGCTGCTGGGCACCGACCTGGTCAAGGACACCGGCCGACTGGTTGCGGCCTATGACGATGCGGCCGGAGTCACGGCGCAGTTCAACCGCAACGTGTTGGCGGTGATCAACCGGGAACTCGACGCCGACTTCGACGTCGACGCGTTCCGCCACGTCGCCACCTGGAACACGGTCGACGAGCGGATGGAGATGTGGCTGCGGTCCGAGCGCGCGCAGCGCGTCCGAATCGCGGCGTTGAACCTGACCGTCGACTTCGACGCCGGCGAACAGGTCCTCACCGAAGTGTCGTGCAAATTCCGGGCCGAGGGCGTCGCCGACGAATTGGGGCGCGCGGGCCTGCGGCTCACTCAGTGGTGGACCGACGCTGCCGGTGATTTCGGGTTGTCGCTGTCGGTCAAGTGAGCGCCGGCCTGGCCGAGGCGTGGCGGGCCGCCCGTCCGCCGGTCGCCGGGCTGCACCTGGACAGTGCCGCATGCTCGCGGCAGAGCGCGGTCGTCATCGACGCGACTGCCCAGCATGCGCGGCACGAAGCTGAGGTCGGCGGCTACGTCGCGGCCGAGGCGGCCACAGCCGGTGCTCGACGCCGGCCGCGCCGCGGTCGCCGCGCTCACCGGCATGCCCGATGCACAGGTCGTGTTCACCACCGGCTCGCAGCACGCGCTGGACTTGTTGCTGTCCAGCTGGCCGGCCGGCGGCCGAACGCTGGCCTGCCTTCCCGGCGAGTACGGACCCAACCTCGCGCTGATGGCCGTGCACGGGTTCAACCGTCAGGCGCTGCCGACGGATGTCGACGGCCGGGTTGTGGTCGAGGATGCCGCGATCAGTCTGGCCGCTGCACCGCCGGATCTGGTTCACCTGACCACGGTCGCCAGCCACCGCGGCGTAGTGCAGCCGTTGGCCGAAATGGCAAGCGTGTGCCGCGAATTGGGGCTGCCGCTCATCGTTGACGCCGCGCAGGCGCTCGGACAGATCGACTGTGCGGTGGGCGGCGTCGATGCGGTCTATGCGTCGTCGCGCAAATGGCTTGCCGGACCGCGCGGGGTCGGTGTGCTGGCCGTCCGCCCGGCGCTGATGCAGCGGCTGCAGCCGCGGCTGCCCCCGAAGGAATGGGTCGGGTCATTGTCCAACGCTGACCGACTCGAACTGGGCGAAGCCAATGTCGCCGCGCGAGTGGGATTTTCGGTGGCGATCGGTGAGCACCTGGCTGCGGATCCAACCGCGGTGTATGCCCGGCTGGCGGAGGTGGGCCGGGCCAGTCGGACCGTCCTCGCGGAGGTGCCGGGGTGGCGGGTGGTCGAGGCGGTCGACGAGCCGAGTGCGATCACGACGTTGGCGCCTCTCGACGGGGCCGACCCGCGGGACGTTCGCGCGTGGCTGATTGCCGAGCGCCGGATCGTGACGACCGCGGTGATACTCGAGCGCGCACCGCTGGAGTTGACTACCCCGGTGCTGCGGATCTCGCCGCACGTCGACACCACCGCGGACGATCTGGCGACGTTCGCTTCCGCGCTCGCCGAGGCTACTGCCGCCGGGTGCTGAAGCTCAGCCGGCCTTATGCGCGCTGAGTAGAAACGCCGGCAACTTCATCCGGCCCTTCTCGTCGTGGTCGTGCTCGGGCATCGGCACGTCCGAATCCGCCGGCGCCGGCGGAATGTGCGCGTGAATGAACGCCGGCCGAATCTCGTCGACCTCCCAGTATTTGCTTACCGCGGAACGTAATTCGTCTTCGTCGACCTCGTTGGGCTTCTGCTCCCACTCGCCGGGGAATGCACCCTTGGCGAACACCAACACGAAGTAGCCGGCACCGTCGGCCGCGGCGCGGTGCACCGCCTGCAGGTACCCGTCGCGGCCCTCGACGGGCAGCGAATGGAACAAGGTGCTGTCGACGACGGTGTTGAAGCGGCCGTCGTGTCCGCTGAACGCGGTGATGTCGGCCTGCTCGTAAGTGGCGTTGCCCAGCCCGCGCTCCGCGGCGGCCTTGGTGGCGGCGGCGACCGCGGTGGAAGTGAGGTCGACGCCGTGCACGGTGTAGCCGTCGGCGGCCAGCGTCAGCGACAGTTCGGCGTAGCCGCAGCCGGCGTCGAGTACGTCGCTGCGGAACTTTCCGGCTGCGGCCAGCGCCGCCAGTTCCGGTTGCGGCTCGCCGATGTTCCACGGTGGCGGGCCCTCGAACTCGCCCTCCTGGCGGTATGCGCCTTCCCAATCCATCACTTCATTTGCCATGTGCTCCAACCTACTCCGGGACTTCCCAGCTGTGGACGGGCTCGTTGCTGTGCATGTGGCCGCAGTACATCCGCAGCATCTGGGCCAGCGCCGCAGGCCGGTCCATGCCGCGGTTTTCCAATGCCCGCACAGCGGCGACCTGCCAGCTCGCGCCGTTGCGGCGGGCACGCGCCCGGCCTTCGATGACGCCGAGCAACCGATCGCGGATCTCGGCGGCAACACCCCAACGATCCAGTCCGTCGTACGCCATCGGCAGCAGTTCGTCGAGCACCAGGTCCGCTGCGCTGAGAGTGTCGAAACCCGGCCAGAACAGTTCTGCCCGCATCCCATGGCGGGCAGCCTCGATGAAATTGCGTTGAGCTGCAGCGAAATCCATCCTGGTCCAGACCTGGCGGTCCTCTTCGGACAGCGTGCGCAGCATGCCGTAGTAAAAGGCCGAGTTGGCCAGCATGTCGATGACGGTCGGTCCGGCGGGCAGCACCCGGTTCTCCACCCGCAGATGCGGCCGGCCCGCCACGACGTCGTACACCGGCCGATTCCACCGGTAGACCGTGCCATTGTGCAGCCGTAACTCCGCCAGGTGCGGGGTACGTCCGGCTTCGAGTTCGGCAACAGGATCCTCGTCGGAGACCTCCGGGAGCAGCGATGGGAAGTAGCGGACGTTCTCCTCGAACAGGTCGAAGATCGAGGTGATCCAGCGTTCGCCGAACCACACCCGTGGCCGTACCCCTTGGGTTTTCAGCTCGTCGGGCCGCGTATCCGTGGACTGCGCGAATAGTTCGATGCGGGTCTCCGACCACAATTGATGGCCGAAAAAGTATGGCGAGTTGGCGCCGAGCGCGAGCTGTGGTCCGGCCAGCACCTGCGCGGCATTCCAGTTGGCGGCGAAGTCGTCCGGCGATACCTGCACATGCAATTGCGTGCTGGTGCAAGCGGATTCGGGTGCGATCGACGTCGACTTGATGCGCAGTGGTTCGGGCCCGTCGATGTCGATCTGGAGGTCTTCACCGCGGGCGTTGAAGATCGAGTCGTTGAGCGCCGCATAGCGCGCTGACTCGCTCATCCATCCGCTGGCGAGATGTTCGGGCATCAGCGTCGGCAGTATCCCGATCATCACGATGTGGGCGCCGCCGGCCTCTTTTCTCGGCGGCGTTCAGGCTGGCCCGCACCTCGTCTTCCAGTTGGACGCTGGTGTTCCGCCCAACGGACGAGGCGGAACGTTGAATTCGATGTTGTAGGCGCCTAATTCGGTCTGGTAGGCCGGGTCGGCGATGGCGGCCAGCACAGTCAGAGTTCTTCATCGCCGGCTGGTAGGCGTCATCGACCAGGTTGCATTCGATTTCCATCCCGGTGAGCGGGTGGTCGAACTCGAAACTGGACTGCGCGAGCATCGTCTCGAAGACGTCGAGGCAGATCTGCACCTTGCGCCGGTACTCCTGGCGGTCCACCCGTGTGTAGGTGGTCCGCGTGACGTCTTCGCCCACCACGCCGATGCAACCGGTTTACCCGGAGTCGCGCAACAGATCAGCCAAATGAACTGTTGTGACGGCGAATTGCCGATCTGTGCCGGCTGAGTGAATTACGCACTGCAGTATTGACGCATTCGTAGGATACTTGCAACAATCTCAGCTCTGTCTTACGTGCTTCACAGAAATGATTTGGGGGCCGACCATGGGTCGCAATTACCGCCGCATAGCCGCTGTCGCGGTTGGGACGCTGATCGCGTCGCCGGCACTCGCACTGATGTCGGGTTCGGTCGCGAACGCCGACTCGGGCGACATATCGTCGATCGGACCCATCGCGATCGGGGCGTACACCGAAGCTCTTGCCTACAACACCGCCACCGGGGCCTTCGACAACTATCTGGTCGGGACCTACGACGGCTACCCGCTGGACCTCGACGTCTACTTCGATCCATCCGGGTCGGGCGACAGTGAAGTGCTGCTGACCGTTCCCTTGCTGTTCCAGGGCGGTTTCACCGACGTCGACGGGACGGTGACGCCGATTTCGTCGGTGTTCAATCCCGCTGACTTCGTCAACTCGGACATCGGCCTGATCGACCTCGGCGGCACGCCCGACCCAGCGTTGGGTGTCATTTCGTTAGGGCCGTTCGATCTGGGTGGATACGAGGACACGTTCAGCATCAACCCAGCCGACTACGCAATCGACAACTTTGCGACCGGGCTGTCCAATGGGCTGCCGTTCGACCTCGACTTCGCCACGGGCGCGCCGGGATCGGACTCGGCGGATTTCCTGCTGACGGTCCCACTGGTCTTCCAGGTCGGCTTCGAAGACGTTGCCGGGGCGATCACACCGATCTTCTCGGTCGACTACACCGACTTCCTCAACGCCGACCTCGGCCTAGCAGCCATCGGCGGTATCTGACCGACCGCTTCCCGCGTAGTCCATGATGGACGTCGAGCGCGGGAGGGAAGCAGTTGGCCGAGTTCGTCGCTTCGATCGACCAGGGCACCACCAGCACTCGCTGCATCATCTTCGGGCACGACGGCAGCGAGGTGGGCCGGCATCAGCTCGAGCATGAGCAACTCCTGCCGCGCGCCGGGTGGGTCGAGCACAGCCCGATCGAGATCTGGGAACGCACCACATCGGTGCTGATGTCGGCGCTCAACGCGACCGACCTGTCATCGAAAGATCTGGTCGCACTGGGTATCACGAATCAGCGTGAGACAACGCTGGTGTGGAACCGGCGCACCGGCCGGCCGTACTACAACGCGATCGTCTGGCAGGACACCCGCACCGACCGGATCGCGTCCGCACTGGACCGCGACGGCCGCGGCGACGTCATCCGGCACAAGGCGGGCCTGCCACCGGCGACGTATTTCTCCGGCGGCAAATTGCAGTGGATCCTGGAGAACGTCGACGGTGTGCGCGCGGCGGCCGAGCGTGGCGAGGCGCTGTTCGGCACCACCGACACCTGGCTGCTGTGGAATCTCACTGGCGGCCCGCGGGGTGGGGTGCACGTCACCGATGTCACCAACGCCAGCCGGACCATGCTGATGAATCTCGAGACATTGGACTGGGACGACGAGCTGCTGTCGTTCTTCGACATTCCGGCCGCGATGCTTCCGACGATCGCGGCATCCTCGCCGCTCGAACCCTACGGGCTCACGTCGACGGACGGCCCGCTCGGCGGAGAGGTGCCGATCACCGGAATTCTCGGTGACCAGCATGCGGCCATGGTCGGGCAGGTTTGTCTACAAGCCCGGCGACGCCAAGAACACCTACGGCACCGGCAATTTCCTGCTGCTGAACACCGGCGAGGATATCGTCCGATCGGCCAATGGCCTGTTGACCACCGTGTGCTACCAATTCGGTGGCGCCAAACCCGTTTACGCTCTTGAGGGTTCGATCGCCGTGACCGGCTCTGCCGTCCAATGGCTGCGGGATCAACTCGGCATCATCAGCGGAGCGGCGCAGAGCGAGTCGCTGGCCCGTCAGGTCGACGACAACGGCGGGGTGTACTTCGTGCCGGCGTTTTCGGGCTTGTTCGCGCCCTACTGGCGCTCGGATGCCCGCGGCGCGATCGTCGGGCTGTCGCGCTTCAACACCAACGCGCACCTGGCCCGCGCGACTCTGGAGTCGATCTGCTATCAGAGCCGCGATGTGGTCGATGCGATGCAAGCCGATTCCGGTGTGCGCCTTGGCGTCTTGAAGGTCGACGGCGGGATCACCGCGAATGACCTGTGCATGCAGATTCAGGCTGATGTGCTCGGTGTCGAGGTGGTGCGCCCGGTCATCGCCGAGACGACGGCGTTGGGCGCCGCCTATGCGGCGGGCCTGGCGGTTGGTTTCTGGTCGGGTCCAGACGACCTTCAGACCAATTGGCGCGAAGGTAAGCGGTGGACGCCCGCCTGGGATGAGGCGAAGCGCTCGGCCGGATATGCCGAATGGCGAAAAGCGGTGCAGCGCACGCTGAATTGGGTCGAGGTCACCTGACGCCGACGGTGGGGACCAGCAGATGCCGGCCCCCACCGCTTGCGGGATGATCAGTCGTCTTCGCCGAGGATCGAGTAGATCTCGCGGCGAGCGTTGTTGACGATCTCGAGGATGCGCTGCTGCTGCTCGGTGCTGGCGGCGTGCGCGGATTGCGCTACGGCGCCGAACAATTGGCCGACAGCTGCCCGAAGGTTGAGATGGGCAGGGTCCGCGCCGTCGGTGATCTCTTCCCACGGCGGGGTAGCGATCTTTTCGGCGGCTTCCTTACCGGGTGTCAGTCAACTCGAACAGCTTCTTGCTGCCTTCGGATTCGGTGCCGACGATCAGGCCCTCGTCGACCAGCAACTGCAGGGTCGGGTAGACCGAGCCGGGGCTGGGCTTCCACAGGTCCTGGCTGCGCTCGGCAACTTCTTGGATGATCTCGTAGCCATGCATCGGTCGCTCGGCGAGCAACACCAGGATGGCGGCACGTACATCGCCGCGACGACCGCGCCGACTGTGGCCACCGCGACGTCCGCCGCGCGCACCGCGTGCGCTGGGACCGGGGCCAAATCCTGGGCCGAAGCCTGGACCGAAGCCACCGGGACCGAATCCGCGGCCGCGGCCCCGGCCGAAACCGGGTCCGAACGGCCCGTCCTGCCCGGCGTCCTGACCTCGGACGTAGTCGCGGAACTCGCGGCGGGCCTGCCTGCGCTGTTCGTGAAGGGCGCGGCGGTCCTGGGGGGCGAATCCGAAGCCCGAAGGCCCCGGTTCACCTGCGAACGGCCTGCCCTCGTGGGGCACGCCACCTTCAAAGAATGGGTTGTTCATTGATTGATCTCGTTTCTGGAAAGGCAGCGCCGGATGCGCTACCGATACTGTGACGATATATCGGAAGCTATCGTTAAGCAAGGATAGATTTCAGTCGAGGGTCGCTCGCTGCGGTTTGCGGCTTCCGGCGGCGGGGTAGGACGTACTCATGAGTCAGGAGAAGGTTGACGTAAAAGACCACTCGGACCAGGACCGCGCCGCAACGGCGGCCGAGTCGGGTATGAACAGGAGCGGTCACCGCGGGCGACTATGGCTGAACTGGGGACTTGCCCTGCTCACCGCTGTTGGCGCGGGCGTGACGATGGCGGTAGCACTGGGCGCGGTGATGAGCACCGCGGCCTGCAGCGACAAGGCCTGCCCTAACTTGGGCCCGCGCGGAATCAGCTTCGACGTGCTGTACTACGGAGCGCCCGCCGTCGCGGTGCTGACGATCGTTCTCTCGATTTTCACCGCGAAGCGCCGATGGGGTTTCGTTATTCCTGTGACAGCGTTGGCGCTGTTGATCGCCGACGTCGCCATTCTCGCCGTCACCGTCGCGCAGTAACAGCGCTAGCGGCGCGGCGCGTACCCGGTGTAGGAGGGCAGGCCGGGGTTGGGCCGCAAACGCGCGAATTCCCTGCGATGCCGTTCGGCGAGCACCGCGGCCAGGGCAAGTTGCGGCGGTGTACCCGGCGGTGGTGGCGGAGCCACCCGGCTGAGCACATCGCTGGCGATCCGATACGCCATCTCATCACGCAATTGTGGGTCGAGTTGTCTTGCTCGCCAGAGGAATTGGCGCGCGACGTCAGCTTGCTCGGCGCCAAGTCCGGACAGCTGCAACGACGCCGCCCACCACGCCAGGTGCGGCGGCATCATGGGCGGCGGCCCCAACTTCGGCCCGCGTTCGCTGATCACGATGGTGCCGGCGAAAATGTCGCCGATCCGTTTGGCGCTCGGCGAAAGCATGCTGCAGATCACTGCGGGACTGCCCAGCAGCATCCAGATCTCGACGATCGATGACAGCGCACGAAACAAGGCCTGGCGGAACCGCTCCGGACCGCCGTCATCGGACACCACCCGCAGGCCCATCACCAGCTTGCCGACCGTGCGTCCACGCGTCGCGGTCTCCAGAACCAACGGATAGCCGACGAAGACCAACACCGTGAAGATGATCATGATCGCCGCGACCGCGGCATCGTCGAAATGGTTGAGCGTTCCCGCCCACAGCGTCAGCGAAATCAGGTAGCCGATCATGACGACGGTGATATCGATCAGCGCGCTGACCGCCCGCACCGGAAGCTGGGCAACCCGCACGTCGAGCACCACGGCGTCCCCGGTCACCACCTCCGACATACAGCGCACGCTACCCGGCGAGCTAGTCTTGGCGCGGTGGACGTCGACGCGTTCGTGCTTGCTCACCGCGACAGCTGGGATCGTCTCGAGCAACTGATCAGAAGGCGCAACCGGCTCAGCGGTGCGGAGATCGACGAACTCGTGGAGCTTTACCAGCGGGCGTCGACGCACCTGTCGATGCTGCGTTCCGGCTCCTCCGATTCCGCGCTGGTCGGCCGGCTTTCGAGTCTGATCGCACGGGCCCGCGCCGCGGTCACCGGCGCGCATGCCCCGCTGTCGAGCGAGTTCACCCGGTTCTGGACGGTGTCATTCCCGGTGGTGGTTTACCGTGCCTGGCGGTGGTGGTTGGCGGCGGCCGTCATCTTCTTCGCGGTCACGGCGGTGATCGCGCTGTGGGTGATGGGCAGCCCGGAAGTGCAGTCGACGATCGGAACACCAAGCGAGATCGACGAATTGGTCAACCACGATTTCGCCTCCTACTACAGCGAGCACGCCGCCGCCGCCTTCGGTCTGCATGTCTGGGTCAACAATTCCTGGGTGGCCGCCAAATGCATCGCGTTCTCGGTCGTGCTGGGGGTGCCGATCCCGTTCGTGCTGTTCGCCAACGCCGCCAATCTCGGGGTGATAGCCGGGCTGATGCTGCAAGCCGGTAAAGCGGACGTGCTATTCGGGTTGCTATTGCCGCACAGCCTGCTGGAGCTGACAGCTGTGTTCCTGTCGGGCGCCGTCGGCATGCGACTGGGCTGGTCGGTGATCGCACCGGGCGACCGGCCGCGTGGGCAGGTGCTCGCCGAGCAGGGTCGTGCGGTGATCTCGGCAGCTGTGGGTTTGGTTGTGGTGCTGCTGGTTTCGGGAGTGATCGAGGCTTTCGTCACACCGTCGCCGCTGCCGACGTTTGTGCGGATCGGTATCGGAGTTCTCGCCGAGGCGGGATTTCTGGCGTATGTGGTGTATTTCGGGCGGCGCGCGGTCCGGGCGGGCGACACCGGTGACATCGCCGACGCCCCGGACGTCGTCCCGACCGCCTGAGCTACAGCCGTCCGGCCGCCTTCATCGCCAGGTAGCAGTCGGCCAGTGCAGGCGCGAGTTCGGTGGGCGCCGCGTCGACGACTTGCACGCCGCTTTGGCGCAGTCGCGACGCGATCGTGGACCGCTCGCTGCGTGAGCGTTCGGCGGCCGCCGCGTCATACACCGCGGCAGCGTCGGAACGGCCGGCGGCCAACTCGTCCACCCTCGGGTCGGCAACGGCGGCGACGATCACCTGATGCTTGGTCGAGAGCAGCGGAAGTACCGGCAGCAAACCCTCGTCGAGGGCACTGGCGTTGAGGTCGGTCATCAACACCACCAGAGCGCGCCGTCGGGTGCGCCGTATCACCGCGGAAACCATTGCTGCCGAATCGGATTCGACGAGGGCGGGTTTCAATGGCGCCATCGCCTCGACCACGCGACCCAGCAGTTCGGTGCGGGACGCCCCGAACACGCCGGCCCTGGTCACCCGGTCGTGGGCGAAAAAGTCGACGGTGTCGCCGGCCCGCGAGGCAAGCGCCGCCAGCAGCAGCGCGGCGTCCATGGACCAGTCCAGCCGCGGCCAGCCGTTGGGGTCGCCGGCCGTCGGGTCGACCCCAACGCGTCCGGCGGCGGTGCGTCCGGTGTCGAGCACGATGACGACCCGCCGGTCACGTTCCGGCCGCCAGGTGCGGACCACCACGTCGGACCGACGGGCGGTCGCGCGCCAGTCGATGGAGCGGACGTCGTCGCCGACCACATACTCACGCAGCGAGTCGAATTCGGTGCCCTGGCCACGCGTCAAGGTGGGCAACAGCCCGTCCATTTCCCGGAGTCGGGCCAGCCTCGACGGCAGGTGCTTTCGGGACAGGAACGGCGGCAGCACCCGCACCTCACCGGGCACCGGGCGTGATCGCTGCCGGCCCGCCATGCCCAGTGGGCCGATCGAACGCGCGGTGATCGCTGCCGACTGCTGATCGCCGCGACGGATCGGCCGCAGGCAGGTGTCCACCCGCAGGACCTGTCCGGCCACCACATCGACGGCGTGGTTTGCCGGTTCGGCCCGTGTGCTGGGCGGCCAGGCGTCACGAATGCGTCCGTTGAAGTGACGTCGACCGGTGTTGCGGATCAGCAGGCCGAGGGCCACCTGCTCGCCGAGCCGAACCGAGCCGTTCGGTAGTCGGGTGCACTCCAGCTGAAGCGGGCTGGCGGCCAACGCGACATCAGCGAGGACCATGACCGCGAGCAGACTCAGCAGCACTGCGAAAGTCGCTGCCGGCCAGGGTGATACCAGGATCGGCAACACGCACAGCAGTGCGATCTGTCCGGTACGGGCCGTCAACACCACTAGCGCGGCACCGGAACCGAGGCCAGGATGCCGTCGAGCACGCCATCGGTGGTGGCTCCCTCCAGCTCCGCTTCCGGCCGGAGGAGCACCCGGTGCCGCAGGGTTGGGCGAGCCATCGCCTTCACGTCGTCAGGAGTCACGTAGTTACGCCCGGACAGCCACGCCCAGGACCGTGCGGTGGCCAGCAAAGCTGTTGTGCCACGCGGTGATACGCCGAGTTGTAACGCGGGCGAATGCCGAGTCGCGCCGGCGATGTCGACGATGTAGCCAAGAACTTCGTCGGCCACCAGCACCCGACGCACCCCGTCGCGCCCAGCAGCCAGTTCTGCCGGGCCGGCAACCGGCCGGATCGCCGACAGGTCACGCGGATCGAATCCACGCGCGTGCCGGCCGAGGATAGCGATCTCGGCGTCGCGCGGCGGCAGCGGCACCTCCAGCTTCAGCAGGAACCGGTCGAGCTGCGCTTCCGGCAACTGATAGGTGCCCTCGTATTCGATCGGATTCTGCGTTGCCGCAACGATAAACGGGTCGGGCAACGCCCGGGCCTCGCCGTCGACACTGACCTGACGTTCTTCCATCGCTTCCAGCAGCGCCGCCTGAGTCTTCGGCGGGGTCCGGTTGATCTCGTCAGCCAGCAGCAGGTTGGTGAAAACCGGGCCGCTGCGGAAAGCGAACTCGGCGGTGCGGTTGTCATAAATCAACGACCCGGTGATGTCGCCGGGCATCAGATCCGGGGTGAACTGGACGCGCTTGAAATCCAGTTGCAACGCGGCCGACAGAGAACGAACCAGCAGCGTCTTCGCCACGCCCGGTACGCCTTCGAGCAGCACGTGCCCACGGCACAGCAACGCGATGACCAGCCCGGTGATCACCGCATCCTGCCCCACGACCGCCTTTCCGATCTCGCCGCGCAGCGCGAGCAACGCGTGTCGCGCCGCTTGGGCCGCCGGCGGCTGAGGGGAGCTGGGTGGCGGTTGAGTCATGGTTGTGTGACCTGCCTTTCGACGTCATCGAGCGCATGAGAGAGCTGTACCAAGTCGGAGTCGGTGGCGGGGGGCGGGCCAAACAGGATGTGCCGCAGCAGCTCCGGGTCGGACCTGTCACGAGTCGCGATCGCCTGCACCACCGCCGGAGACTGGGCATCGACGCTCAGACCGAGTCGGGGTAGCAAGCGCTGCAGTGTCGCCGTGCGCAGCGCCTGCGCGGCACGGTCGCGGGCTCGCCGGGACCGGTACAGCCGACCGCGACCTTCGACGGTCTCCGACGCGCGGACCACCACGGGCAGCTCCTCGGCGACCAGCGGCCCGATCCGGCGGCCCTTCCACAACGCGACGAGCGCCACGGTCAGCCACAACTGGAGGACCATCCAGGTCACGTTGTCCGGAATGAGGTCGAAGATCTTGCCCTTGGCCGACGATCCACCTTCGATGTGTTGCGGTGCGAACCAAACCAGACGCGAATGCGCACCCGCCAGGTTCATCGCCAGCGCGGCATTGCCGGCCCGCAACAAGGCACCGTTCGTCATGAACTCGGCACTCCCGAGGACGGTCACGGCGCGGGCGCCGTCCCGGTAGCGGACCAGCGCGCCGCCGTAGCAGCTCGTTACGGCTGCGTCGCCGACGGCACGGAAAGTGTTCGACGGCCCCAAATCCACGGCTCCCGCTTGATTCGCTTCTCGCAGATCACAATTCGGGGCGTCGTCAGCAGTTGCGGTTCCGGCGCTGCGGATCTCCGGGGACAGCGCGGCGCGTGCGCGGGACGTGGGCTCGACCAGCAGCAGATCTCCGGAAACCTCAGCCAGGTGCTTCATCAGCGCCTCGGAGGTGACGCGCTGGGTTTGGCCGAACAACAGCAGTGACCCGGGGCCCGCCGCGGAGACCGCCTCGTCCACGCTGTTCGCGACAACGACGGTGACGCCGCGGTCACGCAGCAGCGCGACCAGTGCGTGCCCGCCGTCGGGGCCGGTCGCCCCGGGATCCAGTTGCCCTCCCGGCCGGGTCGCGGTCAGATAAGTGGATGTTGCGGCGACCGCGCAGATGGCGGCCAGCGCGGCCAGCATCCACCACAACGCTTGCCGCCGAACTGGACGAACTGTCTGGGCGATGGTCACCGGACCGGGGCCCACGAGTCGGGGATCAGCTGCTCGGATGGTCCGAATTGACTGAGGGCGGAATGCTGATGAAGGTGGTCGTCGAGATCGACGATCAGCTGGTAGGCGGCCCGGGTGCCAGGCCTTTCGCCGTAGGTGACGTCGTTGAATGCCGTTGCCGCTTGCGATAATTCAGCAGTCAGCGCCGGCAGTCGACCAGCAGCGTCGGCGGCCAGCTCGCTGGCGGTGCGGCCGGGCGCCGGATCCAGGGTGCCGTTCTCCTCCAGGCCACGGGCCACCGCGCGTAAACGATGGCGGATCGCCGCGGTCCAATTCTCTTCGGTGGCAAAGCGTTCCGCGATGCCGCGATGCTGCGCGGCGGTTAGCTGCGCGGTGTCGAACAGTTGGTAGTCGCCACCGGCGCGGGTGCGGATCGTTCGGCGCGCGATGCGAACGGCGATCACCACCGCGGCAACCAGCAAGGTGACCAGTACGGTGATGGTCAGCCAACCGCCCGGAAGCGACGAACCCTTCTCGATGATGCGGTAGAGCAACTCGTGGATCCATTCGCTGATGCGTTGCGATGCCGAACCTCCCGCGTAGATCGGCTTGTCCAGCTCGCGCTGGGCGGCCTCGTGCGCGGTGTCGCGGTCGATATCGATAGCCGGCATCCGTTTCAGTGTCCCTATGCCGGCCGGGTCAGCCACAGGTAGTCGCTCGATGCGGTGGCCACAGGGCCTCGGGCGACGCCGGTCTGCAGCACGAGATCGAATGCCTCGCCGCGGATTCGGCGGTCGGTGTAGAGCAGGACCACCACGCCGGCGCTGAACGGTGCAGTGACGATCCGGCCGATCACCGCTCCGACGGCCCCGACCGTCGCGGCGGCCAACACGGGGCCGGACCCGCCGACCAGGTGGCCGAGGAAGTCGAACGGGACGGCAATGGCGCCGGCGATCAGCGTCACGACCAACCACGTCAGCATCCGGATGCCGAGTATTCGCCAGAAGCTGTTGCGTACCAGAGCAAATGACCGCGTCATCGCATCGATCACCGGCATTCGCTCGAGCACGATCAGCACTGGTGCGAACGTCAATGCCACGTAGAGAAAGATGACTCCGGCAATCGATGTCAGCACGAGCGGGAGGCCGAGCAGAACCGCCGCCGCCGCGTTGCCCGCGGCAACGGTGACCCCGATGATCACCCCGACCCCGCCGCAGAGCAGGACCAGCCCGGCGGCCTCGAGCGCGACCAGACCGAATAAGGCCGCCAGACGCCCGCGAATCCGGGCCCATGCTTCGCGTGCGCCGATGTTGCCACCGAACACGGCGCGACCGACCACGACCGTCAGCATGCCGGTCAGCAGGATGCCGGCCAGCCAACCGACGAACCCGGCGAGCCCGCCAGACAGCATCCAGACCCCGACGTCACCTCCGGTGAGCTCATCGGGCGGCGCCGTTCTCAGCCGGCCGGCCGCGGCCAATGGTGCGACGGACGCGGCCAGCGAAATGATCTGCGTGGTGACCACGACAATGGCGGTCAAACCCAGCGTGGCTCGGGGGTTGGCGCGAATGTAGAGGGCCGCGCCGTTGAAGATGTCGCTCAGGCTCAGCGGGCGCAGCGGGATGATCCCCGGCGCCCACGGTCCGCGGTCCGGCGGCCTCGGAGCGCCGTACTGCGGCGGCGGGGCGTAGCTGGGCTGCCACCCGTACACCGGCGGCGGCTGGGACCTCGGTGGATAGCCCGTCGGCGGATAAGGCGGATAGGGCGGATAAGTCGGATGATGCGGATAGGCCTGGTAAGCCGGATACGCGGGAGAACCGTAGCCAATCGGCGGGTAGCCGCTGTATGGGTAGTCGGGCGGCGGCGCGCTCACCAGGCGGGGCCGCCGTCGCGAAGCCCGGCATTGTCGCTGGCACGCATGGCTCCATACTGTCGAGCACCTGGGTTTTTCTCAATGTGCCGCGGTCCGGCGCGTAGCGTCTCCGCCATGGCCGAACTCAAGTCGCAACTTCGGGCGGATCTCACCGATGCCATGAAGGCGAAGGACAAGCTGCGCACCGGGACGCTACGAATGCTGCTGGCCGCGGTCCAGACCGAGGAGGTCTCCGGCAAGGAGGCCCGCGAGCTCTCCGACGACGAGGTGCTCAAAGTGCTGGCCAAGGAGTCCCGCAAGCGCGGCGAGGCAGCGGAGATCTACACCCAGAACGGGCGCGGTGAGCTCGCGGCGAACGAACACGCCGAAGCGCGAGTCATCGACGAGTACCTGCCGACCCCGCTCAACGACGCGGAGGTCGCCGATGTGGCCGACACCGCGATCGCGCAGGTGGCTGAGGAGTTGGGCGAGCGTCCGAGCGTCAAGCAGATGGGCCAGGTGATGAAGGCGGCCACCGCGCTGGCGGCGGGCAAGGCGGACGGGTCGCGGTTGTCGAGGGCGGTCAAGGACCGTCTCTGACGCGGTCCGTTCCAGTTAGCCCCCCGAGGCCGTTTGCCTGGGCACGTCAGGGGTATCCGTGGCATATGACCCGGTTCGGCTATACCCTCATGACAGAGCAAAACGGCCCCAAAGACCTTGTCCAGAACGCGATTTCGGCTGAACACAACGGTTTCGACTTCGAGGTCATCAGCGACCACTACTCACCGTGGCTGACGTCGCAGGGGCACGCACCCAACGCTTGGGCGGTGCTGGGCGCAGTCGCGCAGACCACCGAGCAGGTCGATCTGTTCACCTACGTGACGTGCCCGACCATGCGCTATCACCCGGCGATCGTCGCGCAGCAGGCCGCGACGGTGCAGATCCTTGCCGATGGGCGATTCACCCTGGGCCTGGGCAGCGGGGAAAACCTCAACGAGCACGTGGTCGGCAAGGGCTGGCCGGCGGTTACGCAGCGGCAGGACATGCTGTGCGAGGCGATCGAGATCATTCGCAGCCTGTTCGGCGGCGACCTGGTCGATTGGCGGGGTGACCACTTCCAAGTGGACTCCGCCCGACTGTGGGACCTGCCCGACGTCCCCGTCGAGATCGGCGTGGCGATGGGCGGCAAGAAGGCCATCGACAAGCTCGGGTTGCTGGCCGATCATCTGATTGCGGTCGAACCCGACGGGGACCTTGTGCACGAATGGCACACCACGCGGCAGGCCAAGGGGGTCGCCGGCAGCGGTCGGATCGTCGGGCAGATCCCGATTTGCTGGGACCCTGATCGGGATGCGGCGCTCGAGCGAGCGCACGATCAATTCCGCTGGTTCGCGGGCGGCTGGAAAGTGAATGCCGACTTGCCCACGCCCGCCGGCTTCGCCGGAGCCACCCAGTTCGTTCGGCCTGAGGATGTCGCCGACAGCATTCCCTGCGGGCCGGACCTGGACGCCATCGTCGAGGCAGTCCGCCCCTACTGGGAAGCGGGATTCACCGACATCGCCTTGGTCCAAATCGGTGGCGACACTCAACAGCAATTCCTCAAGGAGGCCGCCGAGCCACTGCTGGCGGCGCTCCGGTCAGCCGGGTAAAGAAGGAAGAAACAATGTCAAACTCGTTGCAAGGCAAGAAAGTAGCCGTCTTGGCCGCCGACGGTGTCGAAAAGGTCGAATTCGAGACGCCACGGTCGCAGCTGACCGAGAACGGCGCACATGTTGTGCTGCTGTCACTGAAAACCGGTGAGATCAAAGCGCGTGACCATGATTTGGAGCCGGCCGGAACGATCCGCGTCGATCAGGCGGTGTCTGAGGCATCCGTCGATGATTTCGATGCGCTGGTATTGCCTGGAGGCACCGTCAACCCGGACAAGCTGCGGCTGGACAAGTCGCGCCGTCGCGTTCGTGCGCGACTTCGTGAACTCGGGCAAGCCGGTCGCCGCCATCTGTCACGGGCCGTGGACCCTGGTCGAGGCGGGAGTGGTCGCGGGCCGCACGGTGACGTCGTATCCGAGTATCCGCACCGATCTGAGAAACGCCGGCGCCAAGGTCGTCGACGAAGAAGTCGTTGTGGACGGGAATGTGATCACCAGCCGCTCGCCCGACGATCTTCAAGCGTTCTGCGCGGCGCTCATCCAGCAAATCGAGCAAGCTCCGGTGCGGAGCTGAAACCTTCGCTGACAAATCCTGTTTCGAGTCTGTTAATTGTGGGCATCAGACACCCCTAAGGTGCCGTTAGCACTACGGCAAATCAGCGTCTTTGAAAGGCCGAAGTGACTATCGCTTATTCTGGCGCGCGCAATTCGCTCGACGTCGAGGGTGTTTACCCGCCTCAACATGATTCGCAACTACTAATCGACACGCTGCGCGACACCGGGTTGGCTCAGGGGCGGCGCGTCCTGGACCTATGCACCGGCAGCGGCGTTGTCGCCATCGCGGCGGCCGAATCCAATGCGGCGAGCGTGGTCGCTTTCGACATCTGCCCTCGCGCAGTGGGCTGCACGCAAGGCAACGCTGCTTACGCGGGCGTCAGCATCGATGTCCTCGAGGGATCATGGTCGCGGGCATTGGATTACGCGCCTTTCGACCTCATCGTGTCGAACCCGCCCTACGTACCCACTCCGCCGGCGGGCGACACCGACGTCATCCCACTCACTGCGGGGCCGGCGCGGGCGTGGAACGCGGGCGTCGATGGCCGCATGGTGCTCGACCCACTGTGCGAGTCAGCGGCGGGCCTACTGGATGTCGGCGGCTCGTTACTGATGGTGCATTCGACGTTGTCCGGTGTCGACAAATCTCTCGAATCGTTGCGGGCGACCGGTCTGAAGGCCGAAGTTATTGCCGCACAGACGATCCCCTTTGGCCCAGTGTTGTCGGCTCGCGTCGGTTGGCTGGAAGTCACCGGCCAGATCAAGCGCGGCTGCCGGACCGAGGAGCTGGTCGTGATCCGGGCGGACAAACCGTGACGGACCCGGTTCGGGTTCAGGTGGTGCCGAACGGTCCGGTGTTGATACCTGGCCCGGTGAGCATCGAGACTCCCAACGGGGAAGTCGTCGAATCGGACCGCTTCATGGTGGCGATCTGCACGTGCCGGCGAAGCAAGATGTATCCGATGTGCGACACCAGCCACCGACGCTGTCGGCCTGCAGCACAGTCGAATTCAGTCGAGCGGCCGTCGTAAGGACGTCTGGTCGGCTTTCCAGGACGCCATGATCACATCGGCGAGCCGGTCTTCGACTGCGGCGTTTGCGCGAATACCGAACACCACGTCCTGGTCCAAGTGCGGCTCTCGCGCAACCAACGGGCCCACCACGTCGTGACGCACCACCAGCTCGTGGACCGCATCGGCCTCGACGTGTTCGCTATAGAAGGCAACACATTCCGGCGGCGCGTTCAGACGCCTTAGCGCCTCGACCAACCGGCGGGAGCCTGGCGACGAGGTGATTTCGGTCGAAGCGAAATGTCCGACCGCGGCTCCGCGGAACTGCCGGTGTAAGCCGAACAGGGACATCAGGTTCACGACTGCAAGCGCCTCGGCGGGGACAACGTCGAGATAGGCAAGATAGGTCGCATCGAGCCCGGCGGCGGTCAGCAGGTCGGCGAACAGTTGCTGATGAACTCTGTCCCCGCGCCCCGCCCCGTACTCGTCGAATTCGACTGCCACGAATGACGCCTTGGCCTGCCCGCTGAGACGTGGGATCACGAAGGCGTGCGGGTCGCCTTCCTTGAGGTGGTAGAGCGAGCGATGCACGAAGTATTCGAGCATCTGCCCCCAGGTTCCGTTGGCGCGCAACCAATATGACGGTCCCGATCCGCCGGCGGACTCGATCGACAGATCGTCCATTTCGGCTTTGGCGGTTCGGGCGGGATCGATGGGGCCGACGTCGCGGCGCACTCCGGCCAGGAAGGTGCGTTCTAATTGTGCTCGCAGATGGAGCAGTCCGGGGTTCCATTCCCAGGCCGGGTCGACGCCGGCGAAGCCGCGATAGTGCAGTTCGTAGCACATGTACAGGGCGAGTTGCAGATCCAGACCGTACGGGTCCGAGTCGCCGACCGGCGCGTCGATCCGCGTCAGCTGGTCGTGCGGGGCGGGCTCGGTGAGGCTGCGCCGGACGGCCGCCGACAGTGGGCCGTGTGCGGCCGGCAGCCGAGGTTCGACGATCGCTTGTGCGTATGTCACGGACGTGTGTACCCACGCGTCCGTCCATGTCAAACGGGCCAGTTGCAGCCGGTCAACTCGACCGAGACATCCCACAGACGGCGGGCCATCGCTTCGTCGCGCGCCTTGCTGCGGGGGTTGGTGACTTTTGGCCTGCCCCATTGACTGAACCGTGGCGCGAGATAGGTCCCGCTGGGCAGATCGGTGGTGACCGCCTGGATGGTCGACCGTGCGCCAATGGCCGCGCTGTGAGCCGGAAACCGCCGAAAGGTGTGGTCGCGAATCCACGGCACCACCCCGGTGGCGTCCCGGCTGATGTCAGTGTCCGTCGCACCCGGATCGGTCATGTAAGTCCGCATGCCGCGGTTGGCCAGCTCGTGGTTGAACAGCATCACGGCCAGCTTGGACTCGCCGTAAGCCGACCACTTGGAGTACGCGCGGTGGTTCCAGTTCAGGTCGTCGAGGTGCAGGCGGCTCAGCGCATAGGCCGAACTGACCACCGAGATGACGCGGTCCCGGATCCGGTCAGCGAGCAGACACGTCAACGCGAAATGGCCAAGGTAGTTCGTGCCCATGTGGGCCTCGAATCCGTCGGCGGTCCGCTTCAGCGGCAGGCCCATGACGCCGGCATTGTTGATCAGCACATCGACGACGTCCACCGAATCGGCGAACTTTCCAACACTGGCCAGATCTGCCAGGTCCAGATGGGCAATCGTCACATCGCCGCTCATTCCGGCGGCTACCCGCTCTGCTTTCGCGACCGTGCGGCAGGCGATCACGACACT
This sequence comes from uncultured Actinomycetota bacterium, assembly GCA_963750885.1. Taxonomy (GTDB): domain Bacteria; phylum Actinomycetota; class Actinomycetes; order Mycobacteriales; family Mycobacteriaceae; genus Mycobacterium. Next base: position 306,798 of record CAVVSN010000022.1, on the reverse strand, counting down.
GTGCCCGTCGGCCGCCAGGGCGGCCGCAGTTGCCGCGCCGACACCGCTGTTGCCGCCGGTAACGATGACTTTCACTCGGCAATCATCCAGTTTTCCCGAGAGCCGCGCAGTCAATTCGGCCGAGCCATACGTCAGCGCTGTTGGCGCGTGGCTACCTTCCAGCGGCTCGGGCGGTGAAGGGCAGGTGGCGACTTTCGCACTTAAACTGAGGCTTTGGTAAAGAGAACGTTGTGTGCTGGCAAATATTTTTCATTCGAGCTGCTTCAAGATCGCCTCGGAGGTACGCTCGGCGAATTCGGATCTGTTGCACGCGTTTGCAACAACACCTGGGGGGCTCGAATGGTTAATCAAGGTCGTCTTCTATGGGCAGCGGCGGCTGGCATCGCTGTCGCTGCGCTCATGCCGACCGCGCTCGCGCACGCCGATGACGGGTTCACGGACGACGGACTCTCCCTGGTGTTCGGGGGTAGAGACACGCCGTACCTGCCACTCGGCCCGGACGGGTATGTGGGATTTCAGCCGCTGTTCACCGAGTGGCAGCAGTACCAGCCGATCAACGTAGAAATTGACGGCGTGCCCACCGGTGGCAGCTACAACGTGTTCGAGACGGACTACGCAACGCCGTGGAGCGACGAGTCGCTTTATAAGTTCGGCGACGCCGTAACCGGTGGTAGCGACCCCGGTGGCCTGGCCAATGCGACGGTGACCGATTCCGCGTGGCTCCCCAGCTTCAACGCCGCCACCGAGCAGTTACCGCCGGCCGATGTCACCGCCGCGATCCACGACATCAACGTGGTGCTGGGCAGCGGCCAGGTGGACAATCTCCTCAACACGGCCTTGGGCACGTACCTTTCGGTAGATGAGCCAGGTGCTGGCTCAGCCCTCTGGTTCGAAGCCGCCGGGTCTACCGACGCTTCCCTGTTATGGAGTGGGCTGGCTGACACGTCAGCGGCGCTGGCCGCCGTCGAGAATCTGACCAGCGTTTTGCCATACGATTTCTGGTATCCCGGCATCTGAACCGGCCAGTTTGATCTGATGACCACATGAAGATCGTGGTGATCGGCGGCACGGGCGCTCTCGGCTCGAGAGTCGTTGAGAAGTTGAAGAATCGGGGCCACGACGCGGTCGCGGCATCACCGCGGACCGGTGTCAATGCTCTCACCGGCGAAGGTCTGACAGCAGCCCTGACCGACGCCGGCGTGGTCGTCGACGTCGCCAACTCGCCTAGTTTCGACGACGACCCGGTGATGGAGTTCTTCACCACGTCGACGACCAATCTGCTTGCCGCGGCCAAGAGCACCGGAGTCGGGCACTACGTCGCGGTGTCGATCGTCGGCTGCGACCAAATCCACGAAAGCGGCTACATGCGCGCCAAGGCCGCCCAGGAGAAACTCATCGAGGCCGCGGGCGTTCCCTATTCGATCGTGCGGGCCACCCAATTTGTCGAGTTCACCGACGCCATCACCGCGTCGTTGACGGTCGGCGACGAGGTTCGTGTTCCGGACGCGCTGATCCAGCCGATCACCACCGCGGATCTGGCCGAGGCGGTCGCCCGGGTGGCTGAGGCTGCGCCGATCGATGGCATCGAGAACGTCGGCGGTCCCACCAAGATCACGTTCGAGCAGATGGCGCGCAACGTGCTGGCGACCCGCGGCGAGAACAAGCCGGTAGTGGTCGATCCGCAGGCTAGGTACTTCGGAGCGCCGCTGACGACGAACAGTCTCGTCGTTCCCTAGCTGCTTTTGGTGAGCTGCGCGCGGACGGTTGGTCCGGTGCAGGTGTGCGTCCAGACCAGGTGGGCGTCCACGGTGTGTGTGCACGTCTCACCGTCCAGTGACTGCGCGGTTCCGGTCCACCCGTTGTTTCGCTGATGTAGCTCGAACTCTCCGCCCGTAGAGATGACGTGCGTGCAACCCTGTCCGCAGGGATCGAACCGCAACGTCTCCGTGTTGACGGATGGCGTCAGCCCGGACGAGTCGTCGATCACCGTGGCGGTGTAGCGCCCGATGGGCGCTTCGGCCGCCGCGTTAAAAGCCAATCCGACGGCAACGGCAACGAACGCTGTGCCCGCGGCGAATCCTTTCGCAGCCCCCATGACATGCTCCCCATCCCCAGTAATGACCCTGGTGCTGAAGATAGTGGCACCGCGATAACGGCAATACAGGGTTATCCCCGGAATTCATATCTGAGAAAAATGAAGCGAGGCAGCAGGCGAGATCCGCTGCGACCCTCACCTCTGCCTTGCTCTTCGAATGCGAGTCGGGGTGGCGGGATTCGAACCCACGACCTCGGCCGAGGTGGCGTCGATGCCGTTGGCATGCGGAGTCCCCGACGGTTCGGCGCGGCTGCTTACCGCGCGTAGGGGTCGGTGATCTCGCGGAGTTGATCCAGGATCTGGTGCAGCAGTGTGAAGTTGCGGGTGCCCAGGTAGGCCTTCCACTCCGAAAGGATGTCGTCGAGTGTGGCCGTGGCTAAGTCGACCGCCCGCCGGCCACGTTGCTCGAACACGATCAGTCGGGCGCGGCCATCGGCGGGGTCGGGGACCCGGCGGACATAGCCCAAACGTTCGAGTTGATCCACTAACACGCCCGCGCTCTGTTTGCTGATCTGAGCCTGTTCAGCAAGGTCTGTGAGACGCGAACCGTCCGGAGCGATGCGTTGGAAAACGCGGCACTGGGCAAGGCTCCAGTCGTCGAACCCGGCATCCTGGAGCGCCCGAAAAATCCGATCTTCGGCGTACCGGTACGGGATGAACAACGACACCCCTAGATCAATCCTTCGCTCATCGTCCATGTCGCCCTCGGCTCCATCGCCTGCCTGGTTCCACAAGATTCACGCCGTAGGTCACCGATGACCGGCCTGATCGCCGTCGACCCCTGACTGCCAATCCTAACAGTAGTAAGCATTGCTGACGAAAAAATAGGTGGTCGAGATAAAACTAGCCGCTTAATCTTGACTTTAGTCAGTTTTACTGACTAAAGTCGGTAATGACACTGACTATCCACCGGCGATGCACGGGTGGTTACCGCGACGCGGACCCGCTCACAAGCACGCCGTTCATCTCGTCCTATAGAAAGCGAAATATCATGAAGTTTCTTGTCCTTGGAGCAACCGGCCGTACCGGTGTCCGCTTCGTCGAAAAGGCACTCGACCAGGGCCACCAGGTCACCGCCCTCGTTCGGAGGGCCGACACCACCGTTGACCCGCGCGCTCAAATCGTCCGCGGGGACGTCACTGACGCCGCCACGATCGCCGCGGCAGCCCGAGGGCACGACGCGGTAATCAGCACGCTCGGAGTCAAAAACGTCCGCGAGACGCCGACGCTCATCACGGACACAGTCCGCGCCGTCATCGCGTCCGCGAAAACATCGGGTGTGGACCGGTTCGTGATCGTGTCCGCATTCGGAGTGGGCGACTCCCTCGCCAAGGCATCGTTCCTCGCCGGCCTGATATTTCGCACTGCGCTGCGCAAAAAATACGAGGACAAGGCCGCGTCCGAAGCGCTGTTGAAAGCCAGCGGCCTGAAATGGACCCTCGAATACCCCGGGGCGTTAAACGACCGGTCCGGCGGCCGCTACACGGCGACCACGCTCGAGGCCGTCACGACGTTGCCGATCCTGCCCTCGACCTCACGGGTAAACGTCGCCGACTTTCTCCTCCACTCCGCCGTGGAGAACACCTTCATCCGTCAGACCGTCGTCGTCACCGACACCAAATAGGTCACTCCACGTGGATCGCCCACTTAGTAGGTTTCAGCGGAAGTCGACCGGCGCCTTCAGCGGGCGTCTCTGTGAGAGACCATGTGTCCGGCACTGAGGCACATGCGACCGTCAATTGCCAACGGCGACAGTGAAACTGACGATGAAGATGTACCGGGACCGCTGCCTGCTAACAGGCCTTTCAAGTCGGGGTGGCGGGATTCGAACCCACGACCTCTTCGTCCCGAACGAAGCGCGCTACCAAGCTGCGCCACACCCCGATTGAAGCCTCGACAGCGTATCGCACCGACCTGGCAGCGTCCTAAAGCGGACCGGCGTCGTCAGCGGCAGCGATCTACGCCACACCCGGCGTGGAATAACTCAGGAGTGGGCATCGCTAAATAGACTGATCGCGCACGATGTGCAACGGAAGCAGGTAAATCATGACGGTCTTAGGCGCCGTGGTGTTCGGCGGAATCCTGGCCCTCGGGGTGCTGTGGCTGCTGGTTACCGCTCCCGGCAGCGACGTCGATCAGGCGTGGAGCGAACTCGAGTGGACCCAGCATGCCGACCCGGTCGGCGCGGCCGCAGCGGGGTCCGGAGTTTTGACCAGCTGACCGCGACGGTTCAGCCCACTGAATAGATGGGCTGCGACCGATCGCGGTCGTGTTGCGCGTCCCGCCCTCCGGTGGGTGCCGCAATCAACGTCAGCAACGTTGCCTCCGGCCGGCAGCAGAACCGCACCGGCGCGTAGGGCGATGTCCCGATCCCGGCGGAGACGTGCAACCGCATATCGGCACCCCAGCGTGACGCGCCCTTGGCACGCGAGCGGTCCAGTCCAGAGTTGGTCACCAGCGCCCCATAAAACGGCAGGCACAGCTGCCCGCCGTGCGTGTGGCCCGCCATCACCAGCTGATACCCGTCCGCGGCGAACCGATCCAGCACCCGAGGCTCCGGCGAATGAGTCAGCCCCAACCGAAGGTGGGCGGCCGGACTGGCCGGACCGGCGATCGCCTCGTAGCGGTCCCGCGCAATATGCGGGTCGTCGACACCGGCGGCCGCAATGTGCAGACCCGCCACCTCTAACTCGCGGCGATTGTGAGTCAGGTCCAGCCAACCGCGTTCGGTGAACGCCGCCCGCAGGTCCTGCCACGGCAGTGGCTGCCCCTGCACCCGGTGGCCGGGGTTGGTCAGGTAATTGAGCGGGTTCTTCGGGCGCGGGCCGAAGTAGTCGTTGCTACCGAAAACGAAGACGCCCGGCACCGACAGCAGGTCACCGAGGCTCTGCACCACCGAAGGCACCGCCCGGGGGTGTGCCAGGTTGTCGCCGGTGTTGACGACGAGGTCGGGCTCCAGGCTGGCGAGCTCACGCAGCCATGCCTGCTTGCGGCGTTGGCCCGGCCGCATATGCAGGTCACTGATGTGCAGCACCCGCAGCGGCAGCGAACCCGGGTCCAGCACGGGGATGGTCTGCTCGCGCAGCACGAACGCATTGCGCTCGATGAGCGAGGCGTATCCGATGCCGGCGACAGCCGATCCGAGCGCAACCGCGCCGGTACTTTTCAATGCATTGATAGCCGATGGCATGCAGGCCAGCCTACTGCGGGTCGCCGGGTGCGGGCGCGTCACACACCCGCAGAACTGCTAGGGCGGCGGCGGCGGAGCCAGGATCGGGATGGTGATCGGCGGAAGACCGGGAATCTCGATCACCTGGGAGCCCACCGGCGCGGGAAGCATGCCGTCGGGCGGCGGGGGTGGCGCGGGCGGGATGCCGTTGCTGGTTTGAATGGTGATGACCGCGCCCGGGATCGTCTGCCCGTTGGGGGTGGTCCCGACCACCTCGCCGTAGCGTGCGCTGCTGTTGATCGACGCGGGTTGCTCGGAGACCTGGAAGCCGGATTCCTTCAATCGCAGACGCGCGGCGTCGACGTCGAGGCCGGCGACGCTGGGCACCCGGGATCCGGGGCCACCTTCGACGTACTCCCGATCGGTCGGTGGCATCTTCACGTCACCGAAAAGAGTGGCGATCGGCTTCATCGCGGTGAACCAGGTGCGGGCCGGCTCGTTACCGCCGTAGAGGTTGCCGTCGCCGCAACGCCGCAACGGCGACGAGCACAGGTCCGAGGGCGATGTGGAGTCGTCGTAGATGTAGTTGGCCGCCGCGTACTGGTTGGTGAATCCGACGAAGCCCGACGATCGGTGCGCCTCGGTGGTGCCGGTCTTTCCCGACACCGGCAGATTCCAGCCGGCTGCTCCGGCGGATCCAGACGCGGTGCCGCCGCCGAGTGCGTCCTTGCTCATCGCGTTGGCCAGTGTGTTGGCCAGTCCCTCGGGGACCACCTGGTCGCATGCCTCGGTGGTGACGGCCACCTGCATTGCCGTTGCGGTCGATCAGCTTGTCGATCGGGTTGGGTGGGCACCACGTGCCGCCGGATGCCAATGTCGCTGCGACGTTGGATAATTCGAGCGCGTTGAGTTCGAACGGGCCGAGGGTGAACGAGCCGATGTTCTGCCGCTTGATGAAGTCGGCCAGGCTCTCGTTGCTTTCCGGGTCGTAGTCGCGGGCGCTGCCCGGTTCGGCGTAGGACCTCAGCCCGAGCTTGACCGCCATGTCGACCGTTCGCTGGACACCCACGAGTTGGATCAGCCGGGCGAACGCGGTGTTGGGCGAGGTGGCCAGCGCGTCGGTGACGTTCATCGAGCCGCGATAGTTGCCGGCGTTGATCACGCACCACTGTTCTTTGGGACAGCCCTTGGCGCCGCCGTTGCCCATGCCCTTGGCCTGGAATCTGCCCGGCACTTCGAGTGTGGTGTTGATGCCCATGCCCATCTGCATCGCGGCGGCCGTGGTGAAGATCTTGAAGATCGACCCGGCGCCGTCGCCGACGAGCGAGAACGGTTGCGATCGCATGGTCTCGCCGGCCTCGGTGTTCAGCCCGTAGGTGCGGTTGCTGGCCATCGCGACGACCTTGTGCGAGTTCTTCCCAGGCCTGATCACGCTCATGACGCTGGCGATGCCCTCGAGGGTCGGGCTGGCGTAGGTGTCGATCGCGTGCTTGACCGGCTCCTGCACATCGGGATCGAGGTTGGTGCGGATCAGGTAGCCGCCGCGGGCGAGCTGTTCCTTGTTGATCCCGGCGCGTGACAAGTAGGCCTGCACGTAGTCGCAGTAGAAGGCGCGGTCGCCGGCGGCGATGCAGCCGCGCGGTAACTCCTTGGGCTGCGGCAAGATCCCCAGCGGCTCGGCCTTGGCGGCGCGGATCGCGTCGGCCTCATTGGGGATGTTCTGGATCATGGTGTCCAGTACCAGGTTTCGTCGAGCCAGTGCCCCGTCCGGGTTGATGTAAGGGTTGAGCGCGCTGGTCGACTGAACCATGCCGGCCAGCAACGCGGACTGCTGCCAGTTCAGGTCCGCGGCGTTGACACCGAAGTACGTCTGCGCCGCGTCCTGTACGCCGAATGCGTTGTTACCGAACGACACCAGGTTCAAGTAGCGGGTCAGGATTTCCGGCTTGGTGAAGGTCTTGTCCAGGGTGAGCGCCATCCGGATCTCGCGCAGCTTGCGCGCCGGGGTGGTCTCGATGGCCGCGCGCTTCTCGGCGTCGGTCTGTGCGATCACCAGCAGTTGGTAGTTCTTCACATACTGCTGCTCCAGCGTCGAGCCACCACGGGTGTCCGCGTCGCCGGAGGCGTAGCCGGCCAGTCCGGTCAGGGTCCCCTTCCAGTCCACCCCGTTGTGCTCGGCGAAGCGCTTGTCCTCGATCGAGACGATGGCCAGCTTCATCGTGTTGGCGATCTTGTCGCTGGGCACCTCGAACCGGCGCTGAGAGTAGAGCCACGCAATGGTGTTGCCCTTCGCGTCCACCATCGTGGTCACGGCCGGGACGTCGCCCTCGAGCAGCTGCGCCGAGGCATTGCCGACGACCTCGGAGGCGCGGTTGGATACCAACCCGATTCCACCGGCCACCGGAAACAGCAGGGCAGCGACGATGACACTGGCGAGCAGGCAACAACCGGCGAGCTTGGCGATGGTGACCGCAGTCGCGGGGCGCTCCGACATGGCTACTACACTAGCGGCGCTACGGCAGACGTCTTCGCGAGTGGCCGTCGAAAATTTTCCGACCGGCCGGCGCGCCTCAGGTTTCTCTCAGCCGCAGCTCAGGCCACTGTTAGTCGCCTAGATCGCCGGTTCCCGGCACCCCTTCATGATCGGACTGCACGGTCGTCCCAAAAAAGGGTCTTCAGAATGTTGCGTAATTGGTACCTGACCACGTAGCTTATCCAGACAATGAGATACAGGTAACACCGAGCAGCGCAGTGTGGCATAGGTCGCATCGGAGTTCTGGATCACGCAGTGAGCGCCACACCGTGGCAAGTAGCGAAGGGGAATCGCTGGTGTCAGCTATACGGACCGCGCCGCATAAGACAAGCGCAGCACCGACAAACGCCGCTCTTCAAGGTGTGGAGGCGGAGTCGCGAATCACCTGGGTTGCCAAGGCGCTGTGCCGGGCCGCTGATCCTGACGAGCTGTTTGTGCGGGGGGCTGCGCAACGTAAAGCGGCGGTCATCTGCCGGCACTGCCCGGTGATGCTGGAGTGTGGTGCCGACGCATTGGACAACCGTGTGGAGTTCGGCGTCTGGGGTGGGATGACCGAGCGTCAGCGGCGTGCGCTGCTCAAGCAGCACCCCGAGGTGGTGTCCTGGGCTGAGTTCTTCAGCACCCAGCGCAAGCACCGCAGCGTCGGCTGACCGACAGCTAACCGGTCGCGGTCAACTGATCGGCGATCGCCCGCAGCGCCTCCAGATCGGAGACGTCGAACGGCAGCGACGGCACCCCGACGATAGCGACGTGGGGGTTCGCGCCGGTGAACCGCGACAGCAGCCGGATCTCCCGCTTGGACGTCGCCGCGCGATCGGCATGAATCTGCAGGACGGCCTTGGTCAAAGCGTTGGCGCCGTCGCTCTCGAAGGTCTCGGCGCCGTCGATGGCGCGCTCGACCGGCAGCGAACACAGCATCGGGTGGGTCCGGTTCAGGATCAGCCCGGCCAGCGGCATCTTCTCTTCCGACAGCCGATCCACGAAGAATGACGCCTCCCGCAGCGCATCCGGTGCCGCAGCCGACACCACGACGAATTGGGTGCCTCGCCGCTTGAGCAACGAGTAGGTGCGGTCAGCCTTTTCCCGGAAGCCGCCGAAGGTCGCGTCCAGCGACTGCACGAAACTCGCGGCGTCGGAGAGCATCTGCGAGCCCAGGACGGTCGACAGCGCCTTCATCGCCAGGCCGACCGCGCCGGTGACCAGATCGGCCGATCCCGCGGCCCGGTCCCAGCAACAGCTTCCACAGCCGGCTGTCCATGAAGCTGCCGAGCCGCTTGGGTGCGTCGAGGAAGTCCAGCGCGTTGCGCGACGGCGGCGTGTCCACCACCACCAGATCCCAGCGGTCCTCGGCCAGCAACTGGCCGAGTTTCTCCATCGCCATGTACTCCTGAGTGCCGGCCAGCGAGGTGGCGACCGTTTGGTAGAACTGGTTGTCCAAAATCGCCTGTGCGCGATCGGGTCCGGAGTACTGCACCACCATCTCGTCGAAGGTGCGGCGCATGTCGAGCATCATCGCGTAGAGCTCGCCGGGCACCTCGGCAGCGAGCGGCACGCGTTGTGGTGTGTTGCCGAGATCGGTGATTCCCAGCGCCTGTGCCAATCGCTTGGCCGGGTCGATGGTCAGGACAACCACGGTTCGGCCGTACTCCGCGGCCCGCAGCGCCATGGCCGCGGCGGTGGTGGTCTTACCGACCCCACCCGCGCCGCAGCACACCACCACGCGGTTGGCTGGTGTCGACGAGAATGCCGGCGATATCCAGAACCGGCGGCGTGGTGCTCATCGAACTCCCTGCTGTGCAAGCGATTCCGACAGCTCGTAAAGGCTGCCGAGGTCGACGCCGTCGGCGATGGTCGGCAGCTCCAGCCGCGACACCTTCAGCTCGTCGAGCTGCTCCGCGGTCGAGGCCCGCGCGGTGATCCGGGTGGCGTGCTGGATGGTCTCGGTCAGCAAGCCGGCGAAATCATCGTCGCTGAGCTTGATCCCGGCGGCGGCCAGGCCGGTTCGCACCGCCTCGGCGTCGACGTCACCGTCGGCGGCCTTGGTCAGATCGTCGGGCTGCAGATAGACCGGGATGTTGCGGTTGACGATCACCGACCCGATCGGCAAACCCAGCTCTTGCAGCTCGTCGATGGCTTCTTTGGTCTCCTGCATCGGCAACGCCTCCAGCAAGGTGACCAGGTGGATGGCCGTCTGGTCCGAGTGCAGGATCTTCACCACACCTTCGGCCTGCGAGTAGACCGGCCCGCCCTTGGCGAGATCGGAGACCGCCCGGGTGACGTCCAGGAAGCGGGCGATGCGACCGGTCGGTGGCGCGTCGACGACGATCGCGTCGTAGACCGGGGTCTTGGCCCCTTTCTCCACGCGGATCACCGCCTCTTTGATCTTGCCGGTGAGCAAGACGTCACGCAGGCCGGGCGCGATCGTCGTCGCGAACTCGATCGCTCCGACCCGGCGCATCGCCTTGCCGGCGATGCCGAGGTTGTAGAACATGTCGAGGTATTCCAGGAACGCGGCCTCGATGTCGATCGCCAGCGCGTTCACCTGACCGCCGCGCTCGGCGCTGGCGATCTTGAGCTCCTTGTAGGGCAGCGGCGGCACATCGAAGAGTTGCGCAATGCCTTGGCGCCCTTCGACTTCGACGAGCAACACCTTGCGCCCACCGGAGGCGAGGGTCAGCGCCAGCGCCGCAGCGACCGTCGATTTGCCGGTGCCGCCTTTGCCGGTGACGAAATGCAGACGAGCCTTTGACAATCGCGATGGCCAGCTGACGTTGCTGCCACCGCTCGATGTGGTCCCCACCCCTGCATGCTAGCCACGTAGCCGCATCGGCGCTGCCGATAAGCTCGGGATATGAGCCAACCCACAACCTGGGAATACGCAACAGTCCCGCTGTTGACCCACGCCACCAAGCAGATCCTCGACCAGTGGGGCGCCGACGGGTGGGAGCTGGTCTCCGTGCTTCAAGGCCCCACCGGTGAGCAGCACGTCGCGTATCTGAAACGCCCGAAGTGACCGCTGGATCTGTCAAGGCGCGGCTGGCAGAGCTCGGCATCGAGTTGCCGGTCGTCGTGCAGCCGTTGGGCTCCTACGTCCCGGTCGTCCGCAGTGGCAACCTGGTCTACACCTCCGGCCAGCTGCCGATGCAGGACGGCAAGTTGGTGCAGTCGGGCAAGGTCGGCGTCGAGGTCGCGCCCGAGCACGGCAAGGAACTCGCCCGGATCTGCGCGCTCAACGGACTGGCGGCCATCGACTCGCTGGTCGGCATCGACTCGGTGACCAAGGTGGTCAAGGTGGTCGGATTCGTCGCGTCCGCAGCCGGATTCAACGGCCAGCCGGGCGTGCTCAACGGCGCATCGGATCTGCTCGCCGAGGTGTTCGGCGAGGCCGGCGTGCATGCCCGCTCGGCGGTCGGCGTCGCGGAACTGCCGTTGGATGCCCCGGTCGAGGTTGAGCTGGTGGTCGAGGTCGGTTAGCGGCCATGACTGAGTCCGCTGGGGCATCCCCGTCGAATTCGGCTACGTCGCATCCGGCGTACGGGCGGCTGCGTCCGGTCACCGACACCGCGTCGGTGCTGCTGCCAACAACCCGGGCAAGATGACGCTGGAGGGCACCAACACCTGGGTGCTGCGCGGCCCCGGCAGCGACGAGGTCGTCATCGTCGATCCCGGACCCGATGACGACGAGCACATCGCGGCCGTCGCCGGCGTGGGCCAGCATCGCTCTGGTGCTGATCAGCCACCGCCACGGCGACCACACCGACGCCATCGACAAGCTGGTCGATCTGACCGGTGCGCCGGTGCGCTCGGCGGGCAGCGGATTTCTGCGCGGCCTGTCCGGCGAACTCATCGACGGCGAGGTGATCGACGCGGCGGGCGTGCGGATCACGGTCTGGGCGACACCCGGCCACACCGCCGATTCGTTGTCCTTCGTTCTCGACGACGCGGTGCTGACTGCCGACACCGTGCTGGGCCGTGGAACGACGGTCATCGACAACGAAGACGGCAGCCTGGCCGACTATCTGGATTCGCTGCAACGACTGCGCGGGCTCGGCGGGCGGACCGTGCTGCCCGGTCACGGCCCCGACCTGGCCGACATCGAAGTGGTAGCGGAGGGATATCTGGCGCACCGCGAACAGCGGCTCGATCAGATCCGTTCGGCGTTGCGCACACTCGGCGACGACGCCACCACGCGTCAGGTCGTCGAGCACGTCTATGTCGACGTCGACGAAGAGCTGTGGGACGTCGCCGAATGGTCGGTGCAGGCTCAGCTGACTATCTGCGACGCTAGCGGCGCGCGCCTGGCCAGCCGTTCGGAGTCCGAGATCAGCACGCTCTTGCCCTCCAGGCGAATCCAGCCGCGATGGGCGAAGTCGGCCAGCGCCTTGTTCACCGTTTCGCGGGAGGCCCCGACCAACTGGGCGATCTCTTCCTGAGTCAGGTCGTGCGTCACCCGCATCGCGCCGCCCTCTTGGGTACCGAAGCGCTGCGCGAGCTGCAGCAGCTGCTTGGCCACCCGACCGGGCACGTCGGTGAAGATGAGGTCGGCGAGGTTGTTGTTGGTGCGGCGCAGCCGGCGGGCCAGCACGCGCAGCAACTGCTCGGCGATTTCGGGGCGATCGGCGATCCAGGCCCGCAGCGCGTCGCGGTCCATCGACACCGCCCGCACCTCGGTGATCGTCGTCGCGCTCGAGGTCCGCGGCCCGGGGTCGAATATCGACAGCTCACCGAACATGTCGGACGGACCCATGATGGTCAGCAGATTTTCCCTGCCGTCCGGTGAACGGCGGCCGATCTTGACCTTGCCGGAAATGATGATGTACAGCCGATCACCCGGCTCGCCCTCCGCGAAAACCGTGTGTCCGCGCGGGAAGTCGACGGGCTGCAGTTGCTTGGTCAGCGCGGCGACGGCGCTCGGTTCCACCCCCTGGAAGATTCCGGCCCGCGCCAGGATCTCGTCCACGTTGCCCCTTTTGCTATTCAATGACTCCGGTAGGCACAGCTGCGCGCCAGTCTCTGAGAGTCTGGCGTGATCAGTCTAGGAGGTACGTCTTCGACTCGACGTGCCAACGCTACACACGATTGGCATGCTGACGCGGCCCAAATTGCCGATTCGATGGCGAATGCTGATGCCGCTGTCCGGAAATGCCGGTCTGATTGGCGACCGAGACAACGGCGGCCACCAGCAATTCGATCGGTGGGCGGCTCGTCGCGGTTGGGTAGGTAGGGCGCCTCATCGGTGCCGTGGCCGATCCGTCGGTGCATGCGGTCCAGCGCCTCGGGCATTCCTTCGCGGGCCAATGTGCGCACGTCTATCGGCTCCGCCTGCTTGAGAAATTCAGCGACATCAGTTGCGGTAACTGTGTCTTTCTCCAAGCCCGCTTCGAGGCGTGCAAGCCCGAAAGTTGCCAGCATCAGCAACCCCGGGGTGAATGCAACTAGCAACCAGGACACAAGCAGCAAGTAAACACGGCTAAGGTCTCAGCGGGATCACGAATTAGTACTCTGTCGAGGTGACAATGGGCAAACCTTCTCGCGCCGGCCGCCAAGGGCCCCACCGGCCCCGTCGCGGTGGTTGCCCGCCGCTTCGCATCGGAGACCCGAACCGGCTTGGTGCGTCGGGCCCGCCGGATGAATCGTCAACTGGCGCAAGCGTTTCCCGACGCGCACTGCGAGCTGGATTTCACCACGCCGCTGGAGCTGGCGGTGGCGACGATCTTGTCGGCGCAGAGCACGGACAAGCGGGTCAATCTCACCACCCCGGCGCTGTTCGTCCGTTACCGGAGCGCGGTGGATTATGCGCAGGCCGACCGCGACGAACTCGAAGCAATTATTCGCCCGACCGGTTTTTTTCACAATAAAGCGACGTCGTTGATTGGCCTCGGTCAAGCCTTGATCGAGCGCTTCGAGGGTGAACTTCCGAGCACCATGGAAGAGCTCGTGACGCTGCCCGGTGTGGGTCGCAAGACCGCCAACGTCATCTTGGGCAACGCGTTCGACGTCCCCGGACTTACCGTCGACACCCATTTCGGCCGCTTGGTGCGGCGGTGGCACTGGACGGCCGAGGAAGACCCGGTCAAGGTCGAGCGCGCGATCGGCGAACTCATCGAACGCAAGGAGTGGACGCTGCTCAGCCACCGGGTGATCTTTCACGGTCGGCGGGTCTGTCATGCCCGCAAGCCGGCCTGTGGGGTGTGCGTGCTGGCCAAGGACTGCCCGTCGTATGGCACCGGGCCCACCGAGCCGGAGATCGCCGCGGCGCTGGTGACCGGCCCGGAGGCCGAACACCTCCTGGCGATGGCCGGGCTCTAGCGACGGCGCGGGCTGCATTGATCACGCTCAACACCCGAACCGCCCGCTGGACCCTCGCGGTGCTGGTGGTGGTCGCGGCGTTGATCGCGGCCCTGGTGGTGGCGCTGCGCGATGCGTCGTACGCGCCCGCCTCCGCGCCGATCGCTCCCGCCCGTGAGCACCGCGACGCCGACACCGCGGCCGCGCTGGCCGGGCCGCGACAACGGGCCGACCTCGCGCCATGTCCACGTCCGAGCGGGCAACCGGGTCCGGTGGCGCTGCGTGGCGTGACAGTCGAATGCGCGGCCGACGGCTCGGTTGTCGACGTCGGGCCGGCGCTGGCCGGGCATCGCGTCGTGCTCAACATGTGGGCGTATTGGTGCGCTCCGTGTGCGGCTGAACTCCCCGCGATGGCGGAGTATCAGCGACGGGTCGGCTCCGACGTGATCGTGGTGACCGTGCACCAGGACGAGAACGAGACGGCGGCCCTGCTGCGACTGGCCGAACTCGGAGTCCGGCTGCCGACGCTGCAAGACGGCGGACGCCGGGTGGCGGCGGCGTTGCACGTGCCCAACGTGATGCCCGCGACGGTCGTGCTGGACTCGAACGGTAGCGTTGCGGAGACGCTGCCCCGCGCTTTCGCGACTGCGGACGAGATTATGGATGCGGTCGGGCGGCTGGATGCACGAAGGGGGCGCCGGTGAGCGGAGGCGGCACTCGCAGGCGTCTCGATAGCCCGGGTGGAACGGATCTGTTGGCGCCCGAACTCGGCCCGTCCTGGCTGCGACCGTTGGTCGACAACATCGCCGAAATTCCCGATGCGTACAAGCGACGACTGCCCGCCGACGTGCTGGCCATGGTGACCGCGTCGAAGAAGCTTGGCGGGCAACAAGGGCCGCGACGCGGCGGTGCTGGTGCTGTTCTCCGGCCCGTCGGCAAACGAGTCGCACGGTGCCGCACCGGATTCGCTGCCCGACGACGCCGACCTGCTGCTCACCGTGCGGGCCGCCACGCTGCGCCACCACGCCGGCCAGGCCGCCTTCCCCGGCGGCGCATCCGATCCTGGAGACGACGGGCCGGTGGCCACCGCGCTGCGCGAGGCGCGTGAGGAGACCGGCATCGACACCGGCAGACTGCATCCACTGGTCACGATGGAGCGAACGTTCATCCCGCCGTCGGGTTTTCACGTCGTCCCCGTGCTGGCATATTCGCCGGATCCAGGGCCGGTGGCCGTGGTGGATCAGGCGGAAACAGCAGTAGTGGCCCGGGTTCCGGTCCGGGCCTTCATCAATCCCGCCAACCGGCTGATGGTGTACCGCCGCACCCTCAGCCGCCGCTTCGCCGGGCCGGCATTCCTGTTGAACGAGATGCTGGTCTGGGGTTTCACCGGTCAGGTGATTTCCGCGATGCTGGATGTCGCTGGCTGGGCAAAGCCCTGGGACGCCAGCAATATTCGCGAGCTGGACGAAGCGATGGCACTGGTCGGCGACGAGGAAGATGCTTGATGAGCACCTCACAGTGGTTGGACATCGCGGTGCTGGCAGTCGCGTTCATCGCGGCGGTCTCGGGTTGGCGTTCAGGTGCGCTCGGCTCGCTACTGTCGTTCGTCGGTGTGCTGCTCGGCGCAATCGCCGGTGTGCTGCTGGCCCCGCACCTCGTCGCACATGTCGCCGCGCCGCGGGCCAAGCTGTTCGCCGCGCTGTTCCTGATCCTGGCGTTGGTGGTCGTAGGCGAGGTCGCCGGTGTGGTGTTGGGCCGCGCGGTCCGCGGCTCGATCCACAGCAACTCGGTCCGGTTCTTCGACTCGCTGGTCGGTGTGGCCGTGCAGTTGGTGGTGGTGCTGGTGGCCGCATGGCTGCTGGCGACCCCGTTGACGTCATCGGCGGGTCAGCCCAGTTTGGCTGCGGCAGTGCGAGGTTCGCGAGTGCTCGGCGAGGTCAACGACTATGCGCCGCCGTGGCTCAAGACGGTGCCCAAGCGGTTGTCGGCGCTGCTGGACACCTCGGGTCTGCCGCAGGTGTTGGAGCCGTTCAGCCGGACCCCTGTCGTGGCGGTCGCGGCCCCGGACTCCGCGCTGTCCAAGAATCCCGTAGTCGCGAACACCGAGCCGAGCGTGGTGAAGATCCGCGCGATTGCACCGACCTGCTCGAAAGTGTTGGAGGGCAGCGGATTTGTGCTCTCACCGGATCGGGTGATGACCAATGCGCACGTGGTCGCCGGCTCCAACAACGTCACCGTCGAAGCCAGCGGCAATCCGTACGACGCCACCGTGGTGTCCTATGACCCGACCGTCGACATCGCGATCCTGTCGGTTCCGCACCTGCCGGCCGGGCCGCTCGCGTTCGCCAACTCTCCGGTGACATCGGGCACCGAAGGCATCGTGATGGGCTATCCGGGTGGTGGCGGATTCATGGCGACACCGGCCAGGATCCGCGAACTCATCGAGCTGAACGGGCCGGACATCTACCGCAAGGCGACGATCAACCGCGAGGTCTACACCGTCAGAGCCAATGTGGAACAAGGCAATTCGGGTGGACCACTGATCGATCTGGACGGTCAGGTGATCGGTGTCGTGTTCGGTGCGGCGGTCGACGACAACGACACCGGTTTCGTGCTGACGGCCAAAGAGGTCGCCGGCCAGCTCGCGCACATCGGCGACACCGCACCGGTGCCCACCGGCGAATGCGTCAGTTGAGCGGCGAGCGGTAAACCCGGTCGAGAAACCGTGACAGGTGGGCGTTGACTTCGTCCGGTTTCTCTTCGTGGCTGTAATGCCCTGCGCCGGCGACTGATACGTAGCGACCGTGCGGCGCGTATCGCTCCGTTCGTGCGACCGGATCGTCCAGCACGTAGGGATCGTCGTCGCCGTGGATGTGCAGCATCGGAATGCCGAACGGCCGGCTCATCGACCGCATGAAGCGTCGACCCTCTTCGCGCAACTGACTGCGTACCGCCCAGCGCTGGTATTCCAGTGCGCAATGCGCGGCCGACCGAATCTGAATGGCCTGACGCAAATGGCCGATTGTCTCGGAAAAGTCTTCGGAGGCAAGCCATTTGGCGCCGGCACGGCTTCGGATCAGATGTTCGAGTTCGCTGCCGTGATGCCGGGTCAGTGCGTGTTCCGGCCAGATCGGCACCTGGTAGCGCAGCAGTGACGGCAGCAGCGCCCGGCTCTGATCGCGGCGGGTCAGCGCCGAACGACGCAATGCAGCCGGATGCGGCGAGCTGATCACCGCGATGGCGCGCACCTGCCGCGAGTGCAGCACCGAGGTGGCCCAGCAGACCAGGCCGCCGTCGGCGTGACCGACCAGTGTCGCCGACGTGTGCCCCAGCGCTCGGATCAGTCCGGCGGTGTCGCCGGCCAACGTCCAGCCGTCATACCCGCGGGGCGGTTTGTCGCTGCCGCCATAGCCGCGCAGATCCACCGCCACCACGCGGGCGCCGGTCAGGCCGCGCAACTGGTGGCGCCACGACCACCAGAACGAGCCGAAGCCGTGCAACATGATGACCAGCGGCAGCGAGGTCGACGGGGTGTCCTGGCCCTCCGGCGTCGCCTCGACGACATGGAACCGGATGCCGTTGGCGTGCACGTCGAGATGGCGCCATGGACCGTCGATGCGGGTTACCGACGGATCTGGTGGGGCCATCTACCAACCCGAAGGATCGGTGGGCGTCCCGCCCGAATTCAGCGCCGGTGCCGAGGGCTTGTCATGACCCGGTGTCAGAGCCGACCGGGTCTCCTTGACCGATTCGATAGTCTGCTGCGGGCCGCGGATGCGCCGGACCTTCAGGAAGCCGAACAGCGCCAGTGCGCCGGTGACCACCACCATGATCCCGAAAACGATCAGGAACGCCGCCCAGCGCCACAACCAGGTGTCGAGCAACTCGGCCAGAAAGAAGAAGAAAAAGAACGTCGAGTAGAACAGCACCACCAGGGCGGCGATGAAGAAGACGCTGCCGGTCAGACCCTTCTTCACATCGCGGGTGATCTCGGCGCGGGCCAGTTCGACCTCCGCGCGTACCAGCGTCGACATCTGCGAGGTGGCATCTTTGACAAGCTCGCCGATCGACGGCTCGGCGGACAGCGCGTGGGGGTCGGTCAGCGGAATGCTGGTCAGCGTGCTGGGAACGCCATCAGCGCGCTGGTTTCCGTTCTTTCGGTCTGACTTGCTCACAGACGGTCCTCCCGAGCTGGCTCTGGTTGTCCGGCGCATCGTCGTGGGACGCGCGGTCGTCGCGGTTCATGTTGCCATGCAGTCCGGCGCCAGACGAGGCAAGGCGGTCTGATGCTGAGCGGGTGGAGGCTCGACAGTTTGAGGCTGGGCGCCGGTGGGCACTGATCACGCTAAACTGGCGCGCCGCCATTTTTGGCGCGCGTGCATTTTTGCCGACGGGAGAAACCGCGTTGCAGATCACGAGCCGTCAGCTGCTCAGGGGGGCGACGGCCCTGATCTTGGCGGGCAGCCTGATCGCTCTGCATGACGCTCCCGCGCGAGCCGACGACCGGATTCCGCTCGGCGGCGGAGCGGGCATCGTCGTCAACAACGACGCCCTGTGCACGCTGACCACGATCGGCACCAATCCCAAGGGCGACCTGATCGGCTTCACCTCGGCGCACTGCGGCGGCCCGGGCGCTGTGGTCGCGGCGGAGGCGGCCAAAGACCGCGGCAACATCGGAACGATGATCTCCGGCAACGACGGCCTCGACTACGCGGTCATCCAATTCGACAAGGCCAAAGTATTGCCGCAGGCCAACTTCGGGGGCTTCGCGATCAACGGGATCGGGCCGGAACCGTCGGCCGGACAGGTCGCGTGCAAGCAGGGCCGGACCACCGGTAACTCGTGCGGTGTCACGTGGGGCCCGGGTCAGGATCCGGGCACCATCCTCATGCAGGTGTGCGGACAGCCGGGCGACTCCGGCGCCCCCGTGACGGTCAACGATCAACTGGTCGGGATGATCCACGGTGCGTTCAGCGACAACCTGCCGGTCTGCGTCACCAAGTACATTCCACTGCACACGCCGGCAGTGGTGCAGTCGATCAACGCAGATCTGGCCGACCTACAAGCCAAGAATCGTCCCGGCGCCGGGTTCGTACCGATTCCCGCCTGATCGCTATTGGGCGGATCGAATCGCGTCGAACACGCCGGGATCGAGCAGCGTGGAGGTATCGCCGAGATCGCGCTTCTCGGCGATGTCGCGCAGCAGCCGTCGCATGATCTTGCCGCTGCGGGTCTTGGGCAACTCGGGCACCACATGCAGTTCGCGTGGCCGCGCGATCGGTGAGATCACGCGCGCCACCTCGGCGCGCAACTCGTCGATGATCTCCGCGCCGGTCGTCTCGGCATGGTCGGCCTGCAGCACGACGAAGGCGCAGATCGCCTGGCCGGTGGTCTCGTCGGTAGCCCCGACCACCGCGGCCTCGGCCACGCCGGAATGACCGACCAGTGCCGACTCCACCTCCGCGGTGGAGATTCGGTGCCCCGACACGTTCATCACGTCGTCGATGCGGCCGAGGATCCAGATCGCGCCGTCGGCGTCGTAGCGGGCTCCATCGCCGGCGAAGTACCAACCCTGCTCGGCGAACTTCGACCAGTACGTCTCACGGAAGCGGTCATCGTCACCCCAGATACCGCGCAGCATCGAGGGCCAGGGCTGATCGAGGACCAGGTATCCGCTGGTGTGTTCCCCTTCGTCGGATGACGGCGGGGTGAGCTGGTTGCCCTCATCGTCGACGATCCTCGCCGAGATGCCGGGCAATGGCTTCATGGCCGACCCCGGTTTGGCCGCCGCGATGCCCGGCAGCGGCGAGATCATCGCCGCACCGGTCTCGGTCTGCCACCAGGTGTCCACGATCGGGATGCTGTCGGCGCCGATGACCTTGCGGTACCAGCGCCACGCCTCCGGGTTGATCGGCTCACCGACCGTGCCCAGCAGCCGCAGGCTGGACAAATCGTGGGCGTCCGGGATCTGGCGACCCCACTTCATGAAGGTGCGGATCATTGTCGGCGCAGTGTAATAGATTGTCGCGCCGTACTTTTCGATGATCTGGAAATGCCGGTGCTGGTCGGGGGTGTCGGGCGTGCCTTCGAAGAGGATCTGGGTGACGCCGTTGGACAGCGGCCCGTAAACGCTGTAGGTATGGCCGGTCACCCAGCCGATGTCGGCGGTGCACCAGAACACGTCGGACTCGGGCTTGATGTCGAAGATGTAGTGCTGGGTATAGGACGCCTGGGTCAGGTATCCACCGCTGGTGTGCACGATCCCTTTGGGCTTACCGGTGGTACCCGAGGTGTACAGCAGGAACAGCGGGTGCTCGGCGTCGAACGCCTCGGGCCGGTGCTCGGGCGATGCCGAGTCGACGACGTCGTGCCACCACACGTCGCGGCCTTCGGTCCATCCGACGTCGGCGCCGGTGCGCCGAACCACCAAGACGTGTTCGATCGAGTCGGCGTTGGCGACCGCCTCGTCGGCGGCTTCCTTCAACGGTGCGGGCTTGCCGCGCCGGTACTGCCCGTCGGCGGTGATCAAGAGTTTGGCTTTGGCGTCATCGATGCGGGCGCCGAGTGCGGTCGCGGTGAAGCCGGCGAAGATCACGCTGTGCAGCACGCCCAGTCGCGCGCAGGCCAACATCGCGACGACGGCTTCCGGGATCATCGGCAGATAGATCGCGACGCGGTCCCCGGCCACCAGACCCAGATCTGTCAGAGCGTTGGCGGCTTTGCTCACCTCGGCCTGAAGATCGCTGTAGGTCAGGGTGCGGTCTTCACCGATCCGCTCACCCTCCCAGTGGATGGCAACCCGGCCACCGTTGCCGGCTTCGACGTGGCGGTCCACGCAGTTGTAGGTGACATTTAGTTTGCCACCCACGAACCATTTGGCAAACGGACGTGCCGACCAGTCCAGCACCTCGGAAAACGGTGTGGCCCAAGACAGTCGGTTGGCCTGTTCAGCCCAGAATGCCAGTCGGTCCTGCTCGGCCTGTTGATACAGGTCATCGCGCGCGTTGGCCTGCGCGGCGAACTCTTTTGACGGCGGATACGACGACGGTGCCTTGGTGTGGGTCTCGCTCACCCGCACGAGCCTAATCAGTGCACGTTAACTTTTGAGCGGCTGTAGGCAATACAGTCGCGCGGGAGTCTTGTAGGCGACCGCTCTGGTCCCCGCCGGGCACAGCTCGCCGTCCGAGCTGCCGTCGATTCTCTTGGCGACCTTGATACGGGGCGACGAGCCATCGCAGTCGGTCGGGGTGAACAGCGGGCCGCGGTCATCACCCCCCGCTGCGTAGCAGCGACCCTCGACGAAGTCGAGCACGAAACACAGCGTCGTAGAGCCGTCGCGGAGAAAGGCGTAGTCGGAGTCTTCACTCTTGCCGATTCTGTTTGGCCAAATCGGTTGCACCACCGACGATTCCGAGCAGGCCGCCGGCGAGCAGTAGTGATCCCACGACAATCAGCGCGATACCCGACCGTGGCGGACGCGGCGCGGGTAGGGGGCCCGGGTAATACTGGGGCGGCGCGGGAGGTCCCGGCGGGTAAGGACCTGGTGGCGGGTGAGCCGGAGGCAGTTGTCGAAAACGGGATCGCTGCCGGAGGCCAACGATCAGCAGGACCAATCCCACGATGGGGAGTCCGGCCGCCATCACCAGTTCGCCGAGGTAATAGGCGATGCTGGCCTCGGCGAGTTCAGTGACCACCACGCCCGGAAGTGTATTGCGGATCGGAGGAGGACGGCTTGAATCGGTTTCGCATTCTTGCGGTGACCGCAATGCTGGCCGCCGCATCGGCGACCGGCTGCGACGTGGGCAACGTCCGCACCGACGTGGTGATCGTCAATGCGGGTGAGCCGCAGAACCCGCTGATCCCGACGAACACCAACGACTCCAACGGCGGCCGGATCGTCGACCGGTTGTTCGCCGGCCTGATGTCCTATGACGCCAGGGGTGCACCCACGCTGGAAGTCGCCCGGTCGATCGAGACCGCCGACGACGTCCACTACCGGATCACCCTGAAACCGGATTGGGTGTTCAGCGACGGCTCGCCGGTCACCGCGCACTCCTTCGTCGACGCCTGGAATTACGGTGCCCTGGCCACCAATGCTCAACTCCAGCAGAGCTTCTTCGCCCCGATCGCCGGCTTCGACGAGGTAGCCGCAGCCAAACCCACCGCGACCACGATGTCGGGGCTGCAGGTGGTTGACGACCACGAATTCACCGTGCGGCTCAAAGGGCCGACAATCGATTTCACGCTGCGGCTGGGGTTTTCGCCGTTTTACCCGCTGCCCGACGTCGCGCTGAAAGACATGGCGGCATTCGGCCAGCATCCGATCGGCAACGGCCCATACCGACTTGCCGACCAGCCGGGCAACCCCGCGTGGCAGCACAACGTCAAGCTCGACCTGGTGACCAACCCCGCCTATCACGGCAACCGGATACCGCAGAACAAGGGTCTGCGGTTCGTCTTCTACGCCAACCTCGACACCGCCTACGCCGACCTGCTTTCGAGCAATCTCGATGTGCTGGACACCATTCCGCCCAGTGTGTTGCCCGTCTACCGGCGCGACCTCGGCGACCGAGCGGTGAGCGCACCCGCCGCCGCCAACCAGAGTCTGGACACCCCGCTGCGCCTGCCGCACTTCTCCGGCGAGGAAGGCCGATTGCGCCGCCTCGCCATCTCAGCGGCGGTCAACCGGGATCAGATCTGCCGAAAGATCTTCTCCGGCGCACGCACGCCGGCCCGTGAGTTCACGGCCAGTTCGCTGCCCGGATTCAACCCCGGTATCGACGGCAACGATGCGCTGAACTTCAGCCCCGACCGTGCGCGGGCACTGTGGTCGCAGGCCGATGCGATCTCGAAATGGTCTGGCCGATACGAGATCTCCTACAACGCCGACGGCTCGCATCAGGAGTGGATCGATGCGGTGGCCAATAGCATCAAGAACACGCTTGGCATCGACGCCGTCGGCGCCCCGCAGCCCACCTTTGCCGGGTTCCGTACCCAGATCACCGGCCACACGATCAGCACCGCGTTCCGGGCCGGGTGGCAAGGCGACTTCCCCTCGATGCTGGAATTCCTGGAACCGTTGTTCGTCAGCCGCGCGGGCGCCAACGACGTCGGGTACTCCAACCCGCGGTTCGACGCCGCGATCGCTGCCGCCGAGGCCGCCGGTGACTTGCCGCAATCTTTCGTGCTGGCCAATGATGCTCAGCGAATCTTGTTGCAGGACATGCCTGCCGTGCCGTTGTGGTACACCGTCGCTGTCGCCGGGCGTTCAGCTGCTGTCAGCCAAGTAGTGCTGACCTGGAACGGGCTTCCTGACTACGAACGCATCGTGAAGGCCTGACATGGGGTGGTATATCGCCCGACGCGTCGCGGCCATGGTCCCGGTCTTTCTGGGTGCGACGTTGCTGATCTACGGCATGGTGTTTCTGCTGCCCGGCGACCCGATCGCGGCGCTGGGCGGCGATCGCCCGCTGAGCCCGGCGGTGGTCGCCCAGTTGCGGGCGCAGTACCACCTCGACGATCCGTTCTGGTTGCAGTACCTGCACTACCTCGGTGGCGTCCTGCGTGGCGACCTCGGCCACGCCTACTCCGGGCTTCCCGTGAGTACCGTTCTGGCGCAGGCATTTCCAGTCACCTTCAAGTTGGCGTTGCTGGCGCTCACCGTGGAGGCGGTGTTCGGCATCGGATTCGGGGTGGTTGCCGGGCTGCGCCAGGGCGGGATTTTCGATGGTGGCGTACTGATCGTCAGCCTGGTCATCATCGCGGTGCCGATCTTCGTGCTGGGCTTCTTGGCGCAATTCGTGTTCGGAGTTCGGCTGGGCCTGGCCGCTGTGACGGTCGGCGACCAGCCGACCTTCGGCAGGCTGCTGCTTCCCGGAATCGTTTTGGGCGCGGTCTCATTCGCTTACGTGGTGCGGCTGACGCGGTCCGCAGTCGCCGACAACGCGCATGCCGACTATGTGCGAACCGCGACCGCGAAAGGACTGTCGCGGCAGCGCGTGGTCGTCGTGCACATCCTGCGCAATTCGCTGATCCCGGTGGTGACATTCCTCGGCGCCGACCTCGGCGCGCTGATGGGCGGAGCCATCGTCACCGAGGGCATCTTCAACATCCACGGCGTCGGTGGCGTGCTCTACCAGGCCGTCACCCGTCAAGAGGCACCGACCGTGGTATCGATCGTGACGGTGCTCGTCGTCGTCTACCTCGTCACCAACCTGGTGGTGGACCTGCTGTACGCGGCGTTGGACCCGAGGATTCGCTATGGCTGAAATGCTTGGTGAGAGCGGGTTTTGGGGTGATGCGTGGCGCGCACTGCGCCGCCGTCCGCAGTTCGTCGTCAGCGCGGTGCTGATCGGACTCGTCGTCGTTGTCGCCGTGTTCCCGTCGTTGTTCACCGCGGCCGACCCCGGCTACGCCAACCCGGACCAGAGCCTGCTCGGGCCGTCGGCGGCGCATTGGTTCGGCACCGACCTGCAGGGCCATGACATCTACGCCCGCACCATCTACGGGGCGCGCGCCTCGATCACCGTCGGCCTCGGCGCGACCCTGCTGGTGTTCGTCGTCGGCGGCGCGCTGGGGGCGCTGGCCGGTTTCTACGGCGGCTGGCTCGATGCGATCGTCTCCCGGGTCGCCGACGTGTTCTTCGCCATCCCGTTGCTGCTGGCCGCAATCGTGCTGATGCAGGTCATGCACCACCGCACGGTGTGGACGGTGATCGCGATCCTCGCGCTGTTCGGTTGGCCGCAGATCGCGCGGATAACCCGCGGCGCTGTGCTCGCGGTCCGCGGCAGCGACTACGTGCTGGCAGCGAAAGCTCTCGGGCTCAACAGGTTCGGCATCCTGCTACGGCATGTTCTGCCCAATGCTATCGGTCCGGTGATCGCGGTCTCCACCATCGCGCTCGGATTGTTCATCGTCACCGAGGCGACGCTGTCGTATCTCGGGGTCGGGTTGCCGCCGTCGGTCGTGTCGTGGGGCGGTGACATCAACGTCGACCAGATTCGATTACGCGCCGGCTCGCCGATTTTGTTCTATCCCGCTGGCGCGCTGGCCATCACCGTGCTGGCGTTCATGATCATGGGCGACGTGCTGCGGGACGCCCTGGATCCGTCGTCGCGGGCATGGCGCCCATGAACGTCCGGTTCGCCCCTGCTGAGCGTCGTCGGACTCGAAGTCCGCTTCGGCGACGGCGATCCGGCGGTGCGGGGCGTGGACGTCGAGGTGCGCGCGGGGCAGACCGTGGCGATCGTCGGCGAGTCGGGGTCGGGGAAGTCCACCACCGCCGCCGCGATTCTCGGGCTGCTTCCGCCCGGCGGGCGCATCACCGCAGGCCGCATCGAGTTCGACGGAGTCGACCTCACCGCTGCCACCCGGCGGCAACTCAGGGCCGTGCGGGGCAGTGGGATCGGCTACGTGCCACAGGATCCGATGACCAACCTGAACCCGGTCTGGCGGGTCGGCTTTCAAGTACGAGAAGCGTTGCGCGCAAACAATATCGATCGTCCGGCGGTCCAGCTGCTGGCCGATGCCGGTCTGCCCGAGCCGGGCCTGCGGGCCCGGCAATATCCGCATCAGCTGTCCGGCGGAATGTGTCAACGCGCGCTGATCGCCATCGGGCTGGCCGGCCGGCCACGGCTATTAATCGCTGACGAGCCGACGTCGGCCCTCGACGTCACCGTGCAGCGCCGCGTCCTCGATCATCTGGAGCAGCTCGCCGGTGAACTGGGTACCGCCGTGCTGCTGATCACCCACGATCTGGCGCTGGCCGCCGAACGGGCCGCACAGCTGATCGTGATGAACCAGGGTCAGGTGGTGGAAACCGGTCCGGCGCAGACGATTCTGCACGAGCCGCAGCATCCCTATACGCAACGACTGGTGGCGGCGGCGCCATCGTTGCGTGCTGGTCCCACCGCACGCCGGGTAGTACCCGAGGACTCGGTGGACGTGATCGTCGCCTCCGGGCTGACCAAGATCTATCGGTCCTCGCAGCATGTGCCGTGGCATGTTTCGGAGGTGCGAGCCGTCGACGATGTCTCGTTCCGGCTGCGACGCGGCTACCACGCTGGCCGTCGCCGGCGAGTCCGGATCCGGGAAATCCACCCTGGCCCGAATGGTGCTCGGCCTCCTGCAACCAAGCTCGGGCACAGTGGTTTTCGACGGGGCCGATGTCTCCGATGCCGCATCGCTGGGCCGGCGCGAGACGCTGGCGTTTCGTCGCAAGATCCAGCCGGTGTTCCAGAACCCTTACGGCAGTTTGGATCCGATGTACTCGGTATCGCAGATCATCGAGGAGCCGCTGCGGATCCATCGGATCGGTGATCGCCGTCAACGCCGGCAGAGCGTCCGTGAACTGGCGGCGCAGGTTGCGCTTCCGTCGTCGCTGCTGAGTCGGCGCCCGCGAGAGTTATCCGGGGGACAGCGCCAGCGGGTGGCGATCGCGCGGGCGCTGGCGCTGCGGCCCGAGGTGGTGGTCTGTGACGAGGCCGTCTCGGCACTCGACGTCGTGGTGCAGGCGCAGATCCTGGATCTGCTGGCGGAGCTGCAGGATGCACTGGGCCTGACGTATCTCTTCATCAGCCACGACCTGGCGGTGATCCGGCAGATCGCCGACGAGGTGATGGTGATGCAGGCGGGCCGAGTGGTCGAACACGCGGCCACCGAAGACGTGTTCGCCCGGCCCCAGCACGAATACACCCGCCAGCTCCTGGCCGCGGTTCCGGGCGCCGTCGCTGGCTATGGTGAGAGCCGATGACCCCCGACCCTCTTGCTCCGCTGATGGATCTGCCCGGAGTCGCTGCCGCCAGCGAACAAGCGCGTGAGGCACTAGGCCGGGCGCACCGTCACCGCGCCAACCTGCGGCGCTGGCCGGTGACCGCCGCGGAGGCCGCACTGCGGGCGGCCAGAGCGTCGGCGGTATTGGACGGCGGTGGCCGCAAACTCGACGATCAGCTCGACGTATCGGCCATCACCGACCCGGTCTTCGCGGGCGCACTGCGCGTCGCACAGGCGCTGGAGGGCGGCGAGACCAACCTGGTCGGGGTGTGGCAGCGCGCGCCGCTGCAGGCGCTGGCCCGGTTGCACATGCTGGCCGCGGCGGACCGCGTCGACGAGAGTCGGCTGGGCCGGCCGCGCTCCGAACCCGATGTCGGACCGCGTCTGGAGTTGCTCGCCCAGATCGTCTCCGGCGGCACCAAGGCGCCCGCCCCGGTGATCGCTGCCGTCGCGCACGGTGAGCTGCTGACCCTGGCGCCGTTCGGCACCGCGGATGGAGTGGTGGCGCGCGCGGTGTCTCGGTTGGTCACCATCGCCACCGGGCTCGACCCGCACGGGCTGGGGGTGCCAGAGGTCGGCTGGATGCGTCGCGCGGCGGACTACCGCGAGGCGATGGCCGGGTTCGCGGCCGGAACACCCGAGGGGATGGCCGCCTGGCTGGTGTTGTCCTGCCGCGCCATGCGCACCGGCGCGCAGGAGGCGCTGGCGATTGCTGAAACGCTGACCGGGCAGGGCGATTCCGGGCACCAGAACTAATAAAGCGGGCGGCGTACCGAAGGATTTCGGCTCGCCGCCCGCTAGCACGGATCTCGGTTACCAAGCGTGCATCTGAGGGTTGCGTGGGGTGGCCTCGGCGATCTTGCGATGCTTGCGGTCGCCGCCCCACCCAAAGGGCCGTCGATACCGTTCACTCTTCGCAATTACGCAGGCCCGCAACACTTTTGCCATTATCGCGGCTATGACTTCGCGTGGGTGCCGGGAACCGTGCTCGGTTGCCCTGTTCGGGAGATCGGCCCTTCTCTTCCGGACCGATCTTGGCCGTACCGGACTTCCGTAAATCCTTTGTACTCCGTGACCCCGGTCACAGCAAGGGGCAAATGTCAGGAAATTGCCAAAGCGATGCCGACCCGTGACAACGAAAGTTTGCTGGGCGTTTTACAGCGACAGCCGGCGCAGCAGCGAGTAGGTCAGCGCGCCGGCGGCCAGGGCGCTGATTCCCACCGCGGCGGTGGTGGCGACGGCTGCTCCCGAGGGCGCCGGAATGCGGTCACGCAGCGACACCGGCCGGGAAAACGCCAGCACCGGCCAGTCGCGGGCGGTGGCTTCGCGGCGCAGCGCGCGGTCGGGATTGACCACGCTCGGATGCCCGACCACCTCGAGCATCGGCATGTCGGTGATCGAATCGGAGTAGGCGTAGCAGTGCTCGAGCGGGTAGCCCTCGCGTGCGGCCAACTCGCGAATCGCCTGCACCTTGCCCTCGCCGAAGCAGTAGAACCCGATCTCGCCGGTGTACTTACCGTCCTCGACAACCATCCGGGTCGCCATCGCGTGGGTGGCTCCCAGTGCGCGCGCGATCGGCGCCACCAGTTCCTCGCCGGATGCCGACACCACCACGACGTCGCGGCCGCACAGTTTGTGGCTGGCGATCAGGTCGGCGGCCTCGGCGAACACCAGCGGCGTGACGATGTCGTGCAAGGTCTCGTTGACGATCGTCCTGATCTGCTCGACGTCCCAGCCGGTGCACATGTTGGTCAGATGAATGCGCATCCGATCCATCTGGTCGTGGTCGGCGCCGGAGAGCAGAAACAAGAACTGGGCGTAGCTCGACTTCAGGACGGCCCGACGATTGATCAGACCCTGCGCGAAAAAGGGTTTGCTGAACGCCAGCGTGCTGGATTTGGCGATGATCGTCTTGTCGAGATCGAAAAAAGCCGCCGTGCGCGCAGTAGGACCGGTGGGTGTCGACGAAGTTTGCTGGTCAGCGGCCGAGTCGGAGACGGTCACCGCCCCAGCATAGGGCGGTGAGCGCGGCAAATCGCGACGCTGTCGGCAAAAGAGCCGGTCAGACATTGTTTTGACGATCACGACGGTTTTGAGACCGATCGTTCAGCTACTTAAAGGCGTTACTTATTTCTGGCCGTCAACCCTTGCGCTGCGTAACACTGTCATGTGTATAGTAAGCATCACTCGGCTTAGCCGAGGGTGTATCAGCCCGACCCCCCGGGGCTGATACACGACGACCCTCGCCTCCTCCCCCCCTGGCGGGGGTCGTCCCTTTTGTCGGGCAAATTCTTAGCCCGATCGTCCGCAGCGGTCTATCCACTGCTGGATCGTTGTCCACAAATTCTGCTGCCGTGACTGGCGGTGCGAGACCCGTCGCGACACGGTGGGCCGGTGCCGATTAACGATGCGCGCGGAGTACTGGCCGTGCTTGCCGATCCCACATTGCGGGACGAGCTGGATCGGGTGGCGGCAGCGGTCGGTGTGCGGGTTGTCCACGCCGCCAGTGCCTTACCGGTGAGCAGGAAGGCGTGGTCGGCGGCCGCGGCGGTGGTGCTCGACGAGGCGGCCGCACTGGCCTGTGCACTCACGGGTCTACCCCGCCGCGCGCACGTGATCGTGGCCAGCGGCGCTGCCGATCCGCCGCCGGCCACCTGGGCCGCGGCCATCGACGTAGGTGCCGGCCATGTGCTGAGAGTGCCTGCGCAGGAACATGATCTGGTCCGCGCGCTCGCCGAGGCCGCTGAATCTGCTCGCGACGACGGTGCCCGCGGCGCAGTGATGGCAGTGATCGGCGGACGCGGCGGTGCGGGTGCGTCGCTCTTCGCGGTCGCGCTGGCGCAGGCGGCGAACGACGCGATGCTGGTCGACCTCGATCCCTGGGCCGGCGGGATCGATCTGTTGGTCGGCGCGGAGACCATGCCCGGGGTGCGCTGGCCTGACCTGGCGCTACAAGGAGGCCGGCTGACCTGGTCGGCGGTCCGCGATGCGTTACCCCGGCACCGCGGCATCAGCCTGCTGTCGGGTACCCGGCGCGGCTACGAATTAGATGGCGGCGCCGTGCAAGCCGTGCTCGACGCCGGCCGTCGCGGCGGAGCGACCGTGGTGTGCGACCTCGCGCGCAGAATGACCGACGCGGTTGAAACCGCTTTGGACGCAGCTGATCTCGTTATTGTGGTCAGCCCGTGTGACGTGCGGGCCTGCGCGGCGACCGCGACGCTCGTTCCGGTGCTGGCCGCAATCAATCCCAACATCGGGCTGGTAGTGCGAGGTCCGGCGCCGGGCGGACTGCGGGCTGAAGAGCTCGCCACCATCGCGGGCGTGCCGCTGCTGGCGTCGATGAAGCCGCAGCCACGCCTGGCCGAGCAGCTCGAGCACGGCGGCCTGCGATTGGGCGGGCGCTCGCCGTTGGCCGCGGCGGCCCGCGGATTGTTAGCCCTGCTGACGGCGCATCCGGCGGTACAGACCGACAGCCGGGCGGCATGAGCGGTTCACTGATCGATCGGGTGCGGGAGCGACTGGCGACCGAATCCGCTCCGCTTCGCCCGCAGATGGTGGCCGACGCGATCAGGGCCGAGTCGGGCGGAGTGCTCGGTGACACCGAGCTGCTGAGCAATCTCCGGATACTGCAGACCGAGCTGACCGGTGCCGGGATCCTGGAACCGCTGTTGTGTGCCGACGACACCACCGACGTCCTGGTCACCGCTCCCGACGCGGTGTGGATCGACGATGGGAAAGGTCTGCGGCGCACCGATGTTCGATTCGCCGATGAAGCCGCGGTGCGTCGATTGGCGCAGCGGCTGGCGTTGACAGCCGGCCGGCGTCTCGACGACGCGCAGCCCTGGGTGGACGGCCAGTTGACCGGGGCCGGCACCGGCGGGTCAGCCGTTCGACTGCACGCGGTACTACCGCCCGTCGCTGTGGGTGGGACGTGCCTGTCGTTGCGGGTACTACGGCCGGCCACGCAGGATCTCGCCGCGTTGATCGCGGCCGGCGCCATCGCGCCCACGGCGGCGGAATTGATCGGCGACATCATCGTGGCCAGGTTGGCGTTCCTGGTATCGGGCGGAACCGGCGCGGGCAAGACGACGCTGCTGTCGGCGATGCTGAACACGGTGGCGCCTGACGAACGGATCGTGTGCGTCGAGGATGCCGCCGAATTGGCGCCGCCGCATCCGCACCTGGTGCGGCTGGTTGCCCGGTGCGCCAACGTCGAAGGCGTCGGCGAGGTGACTGTGCGTCAACTCGTCCGTCAGGCGTTGCGGATGCGTCCGGACCGCATCGTGGTCGGCGAGGTCCGGGGCGCCGAAGTGGTCGACCTGCTGGCCGCGCTGAACACCGGACACGACGGTGGTGCCGGCACGGTCCACGCCAACAATACCGCCGAGGTCCCGGCCCGGCTGGAGGCGCTGGGTGCGCTCGGTGGCCTGGATTGTGCTGCGTTGCACAGCCAATTGGCCGCAGCAGTACAGGTGCTGCTGCACGTGGCCCGCGATCGTGATGGGCGACGGCGTGTTGCAGAAATCGCCGTCCTGCGGCGTACCGGCGAGCGAGTGCGAGCAGTCACGGTATGGCACGCCGACCGCGGACTGACCGACGAGATCGCCGCATTCCGCGCGCTGCTGCGTGGTCGGCGTGCGTCATGAACGGGCCGGTGCTCGCCGCGGCCGCGTTAGCCGCGTCGGTGTTGGTGCTTCCCTCATCGCCTCGGCAGCGATTGGCCCGCGCTGTCCACGACCGTAAGGGTCTACCGCCGCGGGCAGCGAGCTGGGTGACGCTGTGCGCTCTGGCCGTGGGATTCGTATTGCTGCCGCTGACAACGGTCTTGGCGGTCGGTGTGCTCGTGGCGACTTTGGCTTTGCGCTCTCGACGTCGACGGCGTGGCCACCGGGGATCAGTTGAGAGCCGTGAGTTGGAGACGGCGATCGAGGTGCTGGTGGGCGAACTGCGGGTTGGGGCGCACCCGGCGGCCGCATTCGCGGTGGCGGCGCAGGAGACGGCCGGACCGGTTGCCGGTGCGTGCCGAGCGGTGGCAGCGCGCGCCCGACTGGGCGCCGATGTCGCAGCGGGTTTGCGTGGGGTCGGCGAAAGTTCAGTTTTGCAAGCACATTGGGAACGACTCGCGGTGTGCTGGCAATTGGCAGCCGACCATGGCCTGGCCATGTCGGCGTTGATGCAAGCCGCGCAGCGCGATATCGCTGAGCGGCAGAGGTTCTCGGGCCAAGTGCGATCGGCGATGGCAGGCGCCCGCGCCACCGCGGCGATCCTTGCAAGCCTTCCGTTGTTGTCGGTGGTGATGGGTGAGCTGATCGGAGCGCGTCCGATGGCGTTCTTGCTCGGCGGACGGCTGGGCGGCTGCCTACTGGTCGTCGGGCTGACGCTGGTCTGCGGTGGGTTGCTGTGGTCCGACCGCATCACCGACCAGGCGCTGGCGCTGTGATTTCCCTGGCAGCAACGCTTTTGGCGACCGCTTTGCTGTGTGGCGCCGGTCCTTCGGCCGTTCGGCTCCGCGCCGCGACGCCACTCGGCCGGCCGCGGGCGCCAGCACAGAAGCCGGGCGGGCCGGATCCACTGGCCGTCGCGTCGAGTCTGGATGCGCTGGCGGTCTGCCTGGCAGCGGGGATGGCGGTGTCGACTGCCGCGACAGCGACGGCTCGATCGGCGCCCCCGCGACTGGCGCAGATACTGCGTCGCGCAGCGGATCTGCTGGTGTTGGGCGCCGACCCGGCCGTTGCGTGGTGCGCGGTGTCCGACCCCGTCGATCCGCAGATCGACGCCTTGTTGCGGTTGGCTCGTCGGTCCTCGTCGTCGGGTGTGGCGCTGGCCGATGCGGTGTCCGGGCTCGCCACGCAGTGCCGGCAGGACGCCGCGCATGCTGCCGCCGCGACAGCTGAGCGTGCGGGAGTGCTGATCGCCGGCCCGCTCGGCCTGTGCTTTCTTCCGGCGTTCGTCTGCCTGGGCATCGTCCCGGTCATCGCCGGGCTGGCCGGCGACTTCTTGCAATCAGGCTTGTTATGACGGAGATAGTTCAGAAAAAGGAAGAGGAGCAACATGTTTCACGAAATCAAGACGCGCCTGGCGCTGTTGGCGGTGGACGAGTCGGGGATGTCGACCGTGGAATACGCTATCGGCACCATTGCGGCGGCGGCCTTCGCGGCGATCCTCTACAGCGTCGTGACCGGCGACTCGATCGTCTCGGCGTTGACCAACATCATCGCCCGCGCGCTGAACACCAAGGCCTAGCCGAAGATGCCGGAGCGACCACCGTCGAAGCGGCGCTAGGTGTGGTCACACTGGTCACCGTGTTGGTGCTGTGTCTGGCCGGCATCACCGCGATGTCGATGCAACTCCGCTGCATCGACGCCGCGCGTGAGGCCGCCCGGTTGGCGGCGCGCGGGGATGAGCGCTCGGCGGTCGCTGCCGCCCGCGGCGTCGCTCCGGCCGGCGCCGGCGTGCAGCTACGCCGCGACGGCGGTTTCGTGGTCGCGACAGTTACCACCAGGTCGAATCTGCTCATCGCCCTGCGTCTCAGCGGGACCGCAGTGGCGGCGATCGAACCTCAGTGATGAGCGAGGGTCGGTCACCGTCGTCGCGGCGGCGATGGTCGTCGTGCTGCTGACCGTCACCAGCGGTGTGGCGTACCTGGGTGCGGCCGTGGTGGCGCGACACCGGGCGCAGGCCGCCGCCGATCTGGGCGCGCTGGCCGCCGCAGCCCGGCTGCCCGCCGGAGCCGACGCGGCCTGCGCGCAAGCCGACGCGGTGGCCCGCGCGATGCGGGCCGGAACGATGCATTGTGTCGTCGACGACCTGGATGTCGTCGTCACGATCGAGGTGGGAGTCGGTCGATGGGGCCCGGCAAGGGCCGCCGCCCGTGCGGGTCCGGCCTAGTCGGTCAGCCCGGCCGCTGCGAGCTCAGCCTCGGTCGGCAACCGCACCGAGACCAGGCCGGCAAACGCATCGTCGTCGAGTTCCACCCGGTTGACGGTCACGTGGATAGGTACCCACCCGCCGTCGTGAGCCGGTAGTCGCAGAACCACACTCGCGGCTCCGGCGGCGAACTCGGTGCGCATCGTGGCTCGCTTCGCCTCGTCGTCGGGATGTATCCGGGGGCTGTCGGCGGCGATGCGGCGCCAGTCGTAGAACGGGCACGGTGCGTCGAGCCATTTCAACAGCGTCCAGCTGTGCGGGTCGAACAACGCCCGATGTATCCCCGGGCTCAGCCAGTCCGCGCAAGATCTGCTGGGCAAGCCGGTCCGACGGTGCCGTCTGGTCGGCGGGTTCGGCACGCCAGTTCATGCCCCGCGCGACCATGTGCTCGCGGCCGTCCGCGCCTTCTTCGACCCCGTTGCGCACCACGAAGCTCACCCGGATGGGGTTGCCCTGCCAGTCCCGGCCGTCCCAGGTATCGCACATCGTGTTGCCCGGTTCGAACCTGACCGCAGCCGCCAGCGCCCGGCCCTCGTTGGGCTTGAGCTCACCGGACGGCCAGCACTCCGCGAACGCGCGCTCCTCGGGTTCCTCCATCTCGACGTTGCGGCCCATGTTGGCCAGCGACTGCGCGGTATCGGTCGCCACCCCGGTGGTTACGTCCCATTTCAGCGGGCCCGGAATCGGTCGCTCGGGCGGCTCTTGCTCTGGTGGCCCACTCCAGACGTGCACACCATGGACGCGGCCGTCGGACATCAACACCGGTTCGGTTCGGATCACGCGGGCTTTCTTGGGAGTGATGCTGACCAGACCCTTGCTGGTCTGTACCGACTCGGCGATCGCGGATTGGATGGCCGCGCGACCGGCGGCGCGCTTCAAAAACGTGGCTATCGGTATCAGGTCCTGCAGTTGACGGCCCATCGCTACCACGGCCGGTTCTCTGCCCAGCGTTTCCACCAGCAGCCAGTCGTCGGTCATAGCTCAGTAGTTTAGCCGCGTGGAGCCGGATAACCCGTTGCCTCACTATCGAATCCGGATGTGCTTCACTGTGACCAAGCTGAGGGTCTTTCGGGTGAGCGCCTCAGAGTTGCACAGCTCGCGCGGCGGCAGGTATTTTGCGGCTGCGCCGAGCGCGGTCGGTGACGGCTCACGCTGTCCGACCGCTGGACCCGTTCGGCAGCGCGTTGAGTACCAGTCGCAACACCTTCACGGCCCCCGCCTTGTCGAGTGGATCGTTGCCGTTGCCGCACTTCGGTGATTGCACGCACGACGGGCAGCCCGACGGGCATTCGCATGCCTCGATCGCCGCGAGCGTGGCGCCCAGCCAGGTGCTCGCTCGGCGGAAGCCCTGTTCGGCGAAGCCCGCTCCGCCCGGATGGCCGTCATAGACGAAGACGCTTGGCAGACCGTCGGATTCGGGGCCGACGGCGGTGGACAACCCGCCGATGTCACCGCGGTCGCAGCTGGCCACCAGCGGTAGCAGACCGATAGCGGCGTGCTCCGCGGCGTGCAGCGAACCGGGTACCTGAAGCGGGTCGATGCCGTTGTCGTCCAATGCTTCTGGCGTGACGGTGTACATCACCGCCATGGTGTCCAGGGTGTGCGGTGGCAGAGCCAGTTCGACGAAGTCGATCACCTCACCGTTGAGTCGACGGCGCAGGTAGCCCACGATCTGGTTGGTCACGCTGACCGGGACCAGACCAAGGGTGACCGGCCCGAACGTATGGCGCTCGCCGGGTCCGGTGACCGCGATGTCGGTGAGTTCACGTGCGAACGTGGCGTATCCGGGATCTTCGGCATGTACGAAGGCCATGCCTTCGTCGAAGTCCAGCGAGTCGACGACGTAACTCTCGCCTTGATGCAGGTACACCGCGCCTGGATGCACCGATGCGGCCGCCTGTCCCGCGCCCGCCGTTCCCAGTAGGCGTCCGGTGTCGCCTTCGACGATCACGATCTGACCGCCCGTCGGGCCCCGGATATCCACTGCCGGATGGGGATCCACCCCCGGCGCCGGGTAGTACCTGCCGGATCGCCTTCGCAGCAGGCCGTCGTCGACCAACGTATTGGCGACGTCCTCGGCGCCCAGCGAACGTATCTCGGCGTCACCGATCGGTAATTCAGTTGCAGCGCAGAGCAACTGAGGTCCGAGGATATACGGGTTGGCCGGGTCGATCACCACCCGCTCGATCGGCTTGTCCAGTAAGGCGGCAGGGTTGTGCACCAGGTAGGTATCCAGCGGGTCATCGCGGGCGACCAGCACCACGAGCGCGCCCTGCCCGCGGCGGCCAGATCGGCCGGCTTGCTGCCAGAACGAAGTGACGGTTCCGGGAAAACCGGCCAGCACCACCGCATCCAGGCCGGCGATGTCGATCCCGAGTTCGAGCGCGTTGGTGGTGGCCAGACCGCGCAACCTCCCGTCGAGCAGTGCTTGCTCGAGCGCATTGCGGTCCTCGGGAAGATAGCCCGCCCGATAGGACGCCACGGTCTCGGTCAGTTGCGGAGCGATGTCTTCCAATCGTGCGCGTGTCGCCAGCGCGGTCAGTTCGGCACCGCGGCGCGACCGGACGAAGGTCAGCGTGCGTGCGCCCTCGGCGACCAGGTCGGCCATCAGGCGCGCCGCCTCGCTACCGGCGGATCGCCTTACCGGGGCACCGTTTTCACCCGTCAGATCGGTGCGCAGCGCGGGTTCCCACAGCGCCACCGTCCGGGCGCCTTGTGGTGAGCCGTCTTCGGTGACCTCTTCGACGGATTGGCCGATGAGTTCGGTGGCGGTCGCACCCGGAGCCGACGTCGTCGCGCTGGCGAAAATCGACGGTGGGCACCGCAGCAGGGTCGGCGGAGTACCGCGCGCACAATCGCAACAGGCGCCGCAGCACCATCGCCACGTTGGAACCGAAAACACCTCGGTAGTAATGACATTCGTCTACCACGACATATCGAAGGTTGCGCAGGAACATTGCCCAGCGGGCGTGGTTGCGCAGCAGCGCCAGGTGGACCATGTCGGGGTTGGAGAACACCCAACGGGAGCGCTCCCGGGCCAACCTGCGTATCTCGGTGGGGGTGTCGCCGTCGTAGGCCATTGGCGCGACGTCGGCCAGACGGGTCACGGCCGCGCACAGCGAGTGTGCGGCCCGCAGTTGGTCGTGGCCAAGGGCTTTCGTCGGTGAGATGTACAGCGCGCGAGCGCGGGGATCGGCCGCCAGCGCGGTGAGGATGGGGAGTTGGTAGGCCAGCGATTTGCCGGACGCGGTGCCGGTACTGATGACGACGTGACGGCCGGCGTGCGCCAAATTCGCAGCCTGAACCTGGTGTGCCCACGGCGAACTGACGCCGCGGTCGGTGAATGCGCGCAGCACATCGGGTTCGACCCATGTCGGCCAAGGCTGTTGGCGGCCAGGCCGTGCCGGTAGTTCGGCGACATGGCGTAGCGGGTGCTCGCCCGCCTCGGTGCCGGCGACCGCGGCGGCGAGTAACTCGCTGCCGAACGTCACCACGATTAAGTGCCTCCTGATTCGAACTGAACGGTTGAATCCGCGACGATAATCCCGCTGCGACCGGGCGTTTCGGCCCTGCATCCGAATTGTTTACCTCGTGGTAGCGCAATTGGCCCGTTGAGGCTGTCGCTGGCGCGGTGAACGTGATTGACTGTTTGCGGTCGCAGCTTCTGTGTTCGTGTCAAACTTTCGCAGGATCGACGTTGCGGTCGCGGTTCCTGCGAGGTTGTAGGTCGGGTGAAGTTCCGGCGACTCAGCAAGGTTAAGCGGTCGGAACGGGCCCGGAGTATCGAGGTGATGCTCCGCACCCGAGTAGTAAAGGAAAAATCAAGAAATGCCACAGGGAACTGTGAAGTGGTTCAACGCGGAAAAGGGATTCGGCTTCATCGCCCCCGAAGACGGTTCGGCCGACGTGTTCGTCCACTACACGGAGATCCAGGGAAGCGGCTTCCGCACCCTCGAAGAGAACCAGAAAGTCGAGTTCGAGGTCGGACAGAGCCCCAAGGGTCCTCAGGCCACCGGCGTCCGCGCCGTCTGAGCTATTAGCAACGACACCCCCCGCACCGCCCCCATCACCGGGTTCGGACGGGGGGTTTTCGTTGTGGACATCTCCGCACGCCGTCTCCTGCGTCGCGGCTCGGGCTTGATGGACCGACACCTGCTCCCGCCGCGTTGCGGCGCGCATCGTCGTCGGTCGGAAGCCTACTGTCGTTGACGTGAGCCAGCTGTCGTTCTTCTCGGCTGAGTCGGTGCCGCCTGCGGTCACCGACCTCACCGGGGTGCTTGCGGCCGCCGGTCAGATCGTGACGGTCGGCAGCGGGGCCCGGCTGTCGGTGGTGGTCGATCAGGACTGGCGCGCTCGGGCGCTGGCCCAGATGATCTATGAGGCCGGATTGACGGCTGAGATCACCCAGACCGACGAACACACCCCGCTGGTGCGCACCACAGTGGACGCGCGGCTGCGTCCGATGGCCGGCGAATGGACCCGCGGTGCGGTCAAGACCCTGCCGCCGCTGTGGTTGCCCGGGCCTCGGGAATTACGCGCCTGGACGCTGGCCGCCGGCAGCCCCGATGCCGACCGATACCTATTAGGACTGGACCCGCACGCGCCGGACACCCATTCGCCGCTGGCGTCGGCGCTCATGCGCGTCGGGATCGCGCCGACCCTGATCGGCACCCGCGGGGCCCGTCCCGCGCTGCGGATCAGCGGCCGGAGAAGGCTATCGCGCCTGGTAGAGAACGTTGGGGACCCGCCTGAGTTCGCCGGAGGCGTTGCCATTCTGGCCACACGTCTAGCGGCAATAAGACGAGCCGCTTACGGGGGGTCGGTTTGCGTCGGCCCATCTCGGGTGCCACATTGTCAGGTGTCTACCGGCCGAATGGCACCGTAGATTGACGCTGGCTGAACGCGGAAACATCCGTCCGCGCGGCCTGCAGGAGAAGACGAAGGCATGAAAGTGAGCGTAATTAAAGGTGGCTGACGGCGACGGGAATGGCGCCACGCGGCGACTCGTCATTGTCGAGTCGCCGACCAAAGCGCGCAAATTAGCCGGCTACCTGGGCGCCAATTACATCGTCGAGTCGTCCCGAGGCCACATTCGTGACCTGCCGCGGGCAGCGGCCGACGTGCCCGCGAAATACAAGTCCCAGCCGTGGGCCCGGCTCGGGGTCAATGTCGACGAAGACTTCGAGCCGCTCTACATCATCAGCCCGGACAAGAAGAGCACGGTCACCGAACTCAAAGGCCTCCTCAAAGACGTCGACGAGCTCTATCTGGCGACGGATGGTGACCGTGAAGGCGAAGCGATCGCCTGGCACCTGCTGGAGACCCTCAAGCCGCGCATCCCGATCAAGCGCATGGTTTTCCACGAGATCACCGAGCAGGCGATCCTGGAAGCCGCCGCCAACCCGCGCGACCTGGACATCGACCTGGTCGACGCCCAGGAAACCCGCCGCATCCTGGACCGGCTGTACGGCTACGAGGTCAGCCCGGTGCTGTGGAAGAAGGTGGCGCCCAAGCTGTCCGCGGGCCGGGTCCAATCGGTGGCCACCCGCATCATCGTCCAGCGCGAACGCGACCGAATGGCGTTCCGCAGCGCCGCGTACTGGGACGTGGTGGCCGAGTTGGACGCCAGCGTCTCCGACCCCAAGGCGCAGCCGCCGAGGTTCACCGCCCGACTGACCACTGTCGACGGCTTGCGGGTCGCGACCGGCCGCGACTTCGACTCGCTGGGCACCGTGCGCAAGCCCGACGAGGTGACGGTGCTCGACGAGTCCAGCGCCGGTTCGCTGGCCGCCGGCCTGCGTGGATCGCAGCTCACCGTCGGATCGGTCGAAGAAAAGCCGTACAC
Organism: uncultured Actinomycetota bacterium; assembly: GCA_963750885.1. Taxonomy (GTDB): domain Bacteria; phylum Actinomycetota; class Actinomycetes; order Mycobacteriales; family Mycobacteriaceae; genus Mycobacterium. The sequence continues at coordinate 267,170 of CAVVSN010000022.1, read as the reverse complement.
CCGTCGCCCGTATCCGCCGTTCATGACGTCGACGCTGCAGCAGGAGGCGGGCCGCAAGCTGCGGTTTTCCGCCGAGCGCACGATGAGCATCGCCCAGCGGCTCTACGAGAACGGCTACATCACCTACATGCGTACCGACTCGACCACGCTGTCGCAGTCGGCGATCGACGCGGCCCGCACGCAGGCCCGTCAGCTCTACGGCGAGGAGTACGTCTACCCGTCGGCGCGCCAGTACACCCGCAAGGTGAAGAACGCGCAGGAAGCCCACGAGGCGATCCGGCCGGCGGGAGAAACCTTCGCCACCCCCGACGGAGTGCGGCGCGAGCTCGACGGCGACGAGTTCCGGCTCTACGAGCTGATCTGGCAGCGCACGGTCGCCTCCCAGATGGCCGACGCCCGGGGCACCACGCTGAGCCTGCGGATCAACGGTGAATCCGAGCGGCTCGGCAGGTCTCAGTTCAGCGCCAGCGGTCGCACCCTGGTTTTCCCCGGGTTCCTGAAGGCCTACGTGGAAACGGTGGACGACCAGGCCGGTGGTGAGGCCGACGACGCCGAGAGCCGGTTGCCGCAGCTGACCCAGGGCCAGCGGGTGGATGCCACCGAGCTGACCCCGGACGGCCACTCGACGAACCCGCCGGCCCGCTACACCGAGGCGTCTCTGATCAAGGCACTGGAAGAACTCGGCATCGGACGGCCGTCGACGTACTCGTCGATCATCAAGACGATTCAGGACCGCGGCTACGTCCACAAGAAGGGCAGCGCGCTGGTCCCGTCGTGGGTGGCGTTCGCCGTCACGGGTTTGCTGGAGCAGCATTTCGGTCGTCTGGTCGACTACGGATTCACCGCCGCGATGGAAGACGAACTCGATGCGATCGCGTCCGGCACCGAGCGGCGCAGCAACTGGCTCAACAACTTCTACTTCGGCGGCGATCACGGCGTGGCCGACTCGATCGCCCGATCCGGTGGCCTGAAAAAGCTCGTCGGCGTCAACCTCGAAGGCATTGATGCCCGAGAAGTCAACTCCATCAAGCTTTTTGACGATGTCGAGGGGCGCGCGGTCAATGTCCGGGTCGGCAAGAACGGGCCTTACCTCGAGCGGATGGTGGTCGGCGACGACGGCGAACCGACGCCGCAGCGAGCCAATCTGCACGACTCGCTGACTCCCGATGAGCTGACTCTCGATGTCGCCGAGGAACTGTTCGCGACGCCGCAGGAAGGCCGCTCACTCGGGGTCGACCCGGAGTCCGGGCACGAAGTCGTCGCCAAGGACGGCCGGTACGGCCCGTACGTCACCGAGGTGCTGCCCAAGCCGGACGACGACGACGGCACGGCCGGGCAACCGGCGAAGAAGGGCAAGAAGCCCACCGGCCCCAAGCCGCGCACCGGATCGCTGCTGCGCAGCATGGACCTGCAGACGGTGACGCTCGAGGACGCGCTCAAGCTGTTGTCGCTGCCGCGGGTGGTCGGCATCGACCCCGACTCCAAGGAGGAGATCACCGCGCAGAACGGCCGCTACGGCCCATACCTCAAGCGCGGCACCGACTCTCGCTCATTGGCCACCGAGGACCAGATCTTCGATGTCACCCTCGAAGAGGCGCTGAAGCTCTACGCCGAGCCCAAGCGGCGCGGACGGCAGGGTGCTGCGGCGCCGCCGCTGCGTGAACTGGGCAGCGACCCGGCGTCCGGCCAGCCGATGGTGATCAAGGACGGCCGATTCGGCCCCTACGTCACCGACGGTGAGACCAACGCGAGCCTGCGTAAGGGCGACGACGTGCTGTCGATCACCGACGCGCGCGCTTCGGAGTTGCTGGCCGATCGGCGCGCGCGGGGCCCAGTGAAGAAAACGGCCAAGAAGGCCGCCTGCCAAGAAGGCCGCAGCGAAGAAAACCGCGAAGAAAGTCGCCGGCCAAGAAGGCGGCAAAGCGCAGCTAGCGGCCCATTTCCGGGAAGCATCGGCAGACCTGGAAAATTGATGGGTGATTCTCAGCCAGTTCTCAGGTACAGTATCCCTACACACGTCGTGAAAACGTCACGCGTCCGATAGGGAGAATCATGCGACCCGCCGTCCGATACTGCATCACCGCTGGTGTTGCGCTCGGTGGCATCAGCATTCTGATCGCCGCCCCGTCGTCGCCGCCGCTGCGCGACGTCGAGGTGCCCGCGATGCAACTCTCCAACAACTCGCACGAGAACCCGGACGCGAACAGCCCGTCCTTCGCGGACCTTTTGCAGACCATGGGCGGGGTGGAAACCCCGGTCGTGGTGCAGAACATCACCGAGTCCGATGCCGGGGTGCTCGAAGGCGGTCAGCCGGCCAGCGTGCCGGACCTCAGCGACCTGCTGAACCTGGGCAACGACCCGGTCGGCACCCCGGACCCGCAGGGCAAGTCGTTCATCGACATCGGGCCACTGCTGCCCGGCGACCTCACGCTCGCACCGCCTGCCGGTCGCTAACCGCTCGCTTCGCTCGGATATCGTCTTCCGGCACCGCCAGGTTGAGTGGCCGGGCCAACTGGGTCGGCGAGGTCCGTCCGCGCAACGCCACCACCTCGGCCACATCCCAGCACAGCGCTTCGGCATCCAGGGCGCCGCTGACCGCGACCGACGAGGCCAGCACGTGGCCGTCTTCCAGTTTGGCCAACTCGGTGAGCCGCGCCGCCTCATTGACCGGGTCGCCGATCACGGTGTACTCGAAGCGGGCCAGTGCGCCGATGTGCCCGGCGATGGCGCGGCCCGAGGACACCCCGATGCCGAATTCCGCCGAGCCGATCACCGGCAGCAGTCCGTCGTGCAGTTCGCGCGCCGCGGCCAGTGCACCGCCGGAGGCGTCCGGGTGTTCGATCGGCGCGCCGAAGATGGCCAGCGCGGCGTCACCCTGGAATTTGTTGACGAACCCGCCGTGCCGCCCGACGGTATCCACCACGACGCGGAAGAACTCGTTGAGCAACAGCACCACCTCCGCGGGCGGTCGCGTCGCCGCCAGCTCCGTCGAGCCGACCAGATCGACGAACAGCACCGCGACGTCGCGCTCCTGGCCGCCCAGTTCGGCGCCGCGCTCCAGTGCGCGCCGGGCGACGTCCTCACCCACGTAGCGGCCGAACAGGTCGCGCAGCCGCTGCCGCTCGGACAGGTCGCGGACCATGTCGTTGAAGCCGGCCTGCAGCAGGCCCAGCTCGCTGGCGTCGTAGATCTGCATGTGCGCGTTGTAGTTACCGCGCTGCACCTCACCCAGCGCCCAGCGCAGCTGGCGCAGCGGGTCGGCGATCGAGGTGGCCACCAGCAGCGTGCTGGCCAGCCCGATGCCCAGCGCCGCCAACGCCAGCAACAGGATCGGGTTCAGGAGCTTCTCCGGTGGCCCGTGCAGGTACTCCGCCTTGTCGGCCACCACGGCCAGCACGATCGTCAGCAGTGGCACCCCGGTGGACAGCGCCCAGGCCAGCATCTGGCGACCGATCACGCCGGAGGCCCGGATGTTCTCCGGGAGCCCGCCACGCAGGGCGGCGACGGCCACCGGGCGCAGCACCCGTTCGGACTGCAGGTAGCCGATGATCGCCGTGGCGGTGGCGCCCAGGGCGGTGGCCACGGCCACCACCGGCGCCGCGTGATGGGCCACCGGCCAGCTGGTGACGATGAAGACCACGCCGCCGAACAACCAGGACGTCAAGTTGATCACCGTGCGGTAGAAGGGCGTCCGCAGTGCCCGGCTCCGGGCCAGTTCGGTGGCGGCCGGGTCGGTGTCGGCGAGCAGACGAGTCGCGGCGCTGCCACCGGAACACCGGCACCAGCAATCGCGCGCTGACCGCGGTTCCGAGCAGGAACAGCAGCACGATCGACCCGCTGAAGGTGGCCAGGTTGAGCGCCGGCAGCTTTTGCAGCTCGATGCGGTCTTCGGGTGGCAGCCCGTAGCGCAGGAAGCCCAGCACCAGGAGCGCGCCGATGATGTCGGCCTGCAACTGGCTCAGCAAGAACACCGGCCACGGCGTACGCACCAGCCACTGGACGAATCCACTGATCCGTCCGGGAAGCGCCCCGGCCATACTCACCTGCCCACCGTATCGGTCGGCGGGGACCAAAAAGTAGCCAAAACGGCAGTATGCGGTGGCTGATCGTGCGGGACGGTCACCGGTGGCCACTACTCTTGCCGGTGATGTCACGGGTATTCGCGCGCCTGGTTGGCCAGGAGTCGGTGGAGGCCGACCTGGTGGCTGCCGCGACGGCCGCCCGCGGTGATTCGACTCACAGCGCCGCGATGACGCATGCCTGGCTGATCACCGGCCCGCCCGGTTCGGGGCGCTCGGTGGCCGCGCTGTGTTTTGCGGCGGCCCTGCAGTGCACCTCCGATGGCGTGCCCGGCTGCGGCGAGTGCCGGTCCTGCACGACGACGATGGCCGGCACCCACGGCGACGTGCGCCGCGTCATTCCCGAGGGACTGTCCATCGGCGTCGACGAGATGCGCGCGATCGTCCAGGTCGCGTCGCGGCGGCCCAGCACCGGACGCTGGCAGATCGTCCTGGTCGAGGACGCCGACCGGCTCACCGAGGGCGCGGCGAACGCGTTGCTGAAGGTGGTCGAGGAGCCGCCGCCCCGCACGGTTTTCCTGCTGTGCGCGCCGTCGGTCGACCCCGAAGACATCGCGATCACACTGCGGTCCCGCTGCCGGCACGTCGCGTTGGTGACGCCGCCGCCGGATGCCATCGCGCAGGTCCTGATCGACAGCGACGGGCTGTCGGCCGAGACCGCGACGTGGGCGGCGTCGGTCAGCGGCGGCCACGTCGGCCGGGCCCGGCGGCTGGCCACCGATCCGGAGGCGCGCGATCGGCGCTTGCAGGCGTTGGGACTGGCCCGCGATGCCGCGACCCGGTCGAAGGCCTTCGCCGCGGCCGAGGCGCTGGTGTCCGCCGCCGAGTCCGAAGCGACGGTTCTGACCGCCGATCGCGACGAAGCCGAAACTGAGGAGCTGCGCACAGCGCTGGGTGCCGGGGGCACCGGGAAGGGCACGGCCGGCGCATTGCGCGGGTCCGCCGGAGCGATCAAAGACCTTGAGCGACGGCAGAAGTCGCGCCAGACCCGGGCGTCGCGTGATGCGCTGGATCGTGCGCTGATCGACCTGGCGACCTACTTTCGCGACGCGCTGCTGGTCGCGGCGAGCGCACCGGGCCCGCGCGCCAACCATCCCGACATGGCGCGAGCAGATCGCGGCGATGGCCGCGCATGTGCCGGCAGATCGGTTGCTGCGCTGCATCGAAGCCGTGCTGGAGTGCCGCGAGGCGCTGGCCATCAACGTCAAGCCCAAGTTCGCCGTCGACGCGATGGTCGCCACCATCGGTCAGCAACTTCGCGACTGAGCGTTTGGGGGCTCAAGCGGCCCTGCCGTAGACTCGTCCCGCCCGTCAGGGCACGCCACCTTAGCTCAGTCGGTAGAGCAGCTCACTCGTAATGAGCAGGTCAGGAGTTCGATTCTCCTAGGTGGCTCCACGTTTCCGTCGAGCCAGTCGCTGGCCGATGCGTCAGCGCGGCAGCACATACCCCACCGGCCCGGCCGCGATACAGACGCTCAGTGCGGCGGTGTTGGCCCGCACCCGAATGGCGTTGCCCGCGCCGGGCAGTCGCACGAACACCCGGTTCAGCCCGGGGTGCACCGGAACCCGCGTGTTGGTCCCGTCGGACAGCGCCAGCGTCATCGAACCGTCGCTGTTGGCCAGATAGTTGACCTCGGCGGCCCAGTCCGTCGGCAGCAGGGGGCCATCGAGGCCGATCTCGATCGGGTGGTCGGGTTGCACCAGATAGCCGCATTGCGGGACCGGGCCAGGCGTCATCGCGCGCACCCAGGTCACCTGCGCATCGACCAACCGGCCCTGGGCATTCGAGCATTCTCAATTGTGTTGTCGTCGAGCCGAATTCGGGTCGATCGTGGATCAGTGCGAACAGGTGGCTGGCGAGATTCTCCGGATAGGCCACCCGCCCGAGCACCAGCGGATCGACCTCCTGGTCGATCAGTGGCGCGCTTGATGTCGCGTGCGCGATCGCCAGATCCCGCTGGGCATTCTGCAGGTAGGGCTGCAGCGGGATTGTCTCGCCACGACGTCAGGAAGGTCGCCGTCGAGTAGCAACTGCTCGCCACAAACGCCGCCGCCACCGCGGTCGTGACTGCCGTCCGCGGCACGGACGCGTCCAGTCGGCGTGACGACGGGCGGTTGGGCGCGCAGAAGGCCGACCGCGGCCAGCAAGCGCCAGCACCACCACGAGATCGGATAAATAGCGCAAGGTTTGGGCCAACTCCAGCGCGGTGAAGCGCGACGAGCGCATCAGGTAGATCGGCACCTGACACGCGACTACGTATCCGGCGGCGGTCAGCCACACCGGCACGATGCGTTGCTTGCGAACCAGTGACAGCACCAGCATCGCCGCCAGCGCGAGCCAGCCCAACGCCATGACCGACGTTGGCGGAGTCGCCCACGGCGAGGCCGGCGCCCACCGGCCCCACTGCCACGGTCCGCCGACCAAGCCTGGGACAATGCCGTGAGTGATGGAGCGGCGCAACAGATCCCATGTCATCGTCAGATCAGTGCTCCACCGGCGCTGGTTGACCACGGCCAGGTAGACGGCGATCCAGGCGGCGGTCAGAGCCAGCGACAGGGTCCACAATCGGATGCCGCCCCGCCACACTTTCGCCAACGGCGCGCGATCGCGCTGTACGTGGCTCAGCAGCACGGTGACCGCGAACGCGACGAACGGGATCACCGCGGCCTTCTCGAAAAACAGCAACCCGCCGAGGTAGGTCAGCACGCCGGTGAGCGCATACCGCTGATTGCCGGTGCGAACCAACAGGATCGCGTCAGCGCACACCCAGGCCAGTGCGGCCAGCATCGGCAGTGAGTTCAATGCCGCGGCCCACCAGGCAAACCCCGGTACACCCAGTGGGGTGAACAGCGCGAAGGTCAGCGGCACGAGCAGCACCGGGCGCCAGCCCAGGATCACGTGCAGCGCGCGCAGCAACGCCAGCGAGGCCAGCAGTTGCAGCACCACCAAGCTGATGGCCGGCCCGATCCAGTTCAGCGGCGCCACTCGGGTGATGGCCCCGGCAACGAGGAACGCGGCCGGCATGACGTGGCCGTCGTGGTCGTCGAACAGAAATGACGGCGACAGCAGGCCGTGCGTGCCGGCCCGGCTGATCAGAATGAAGTCGTCCCAGTAGAAGTAGCCGCGGAACGCCAGCAACCCGCGGATCACCAGCTGGATGGCGATGAGCAGCGCGGCGGCCAGCGCCACCTTCGGTAACCGGCGGGCCCGTCGGTATGGTGAGCCGGTGCGCGCACTGGTCACCGGGGCTGCCGGCTTCATCGGGTCGACGCTAGTCGACCGGCTGCTGAGCGACGGGCACACCGTCGTCGGCCTGGATAACTACGCATCCGGTCGGGCCACCAACCTCGAGCACTTGGCCGATACCGCCGAGTTCACCTTTGTCGAGGCTGACATCGTCACCGCCGATCTCCACGCGATCTTCGACGAGCATCGTCCGGAGGTGGTGTTCCACCTGGCCGCGCAGATCGACGTTCGACACTCGGTCGCCGACCCCCAATTCGACGCGTCGGTCAACGTGATCGGGACGGTGCGGCTGGCCGACGCAGCGCGGCAGGCCGGCGTGCGCAAGGTGGTGCACACGTCGTCCGGCGGGTCGATATACGGGACGCCGCCGACCTACCCGACCAGCGAAGCCGTGCCCACCGACCCGGCGTCGCCGTACGCCGCGGGCAAGGTGGCCGGTGAGATCTATCTCAATACGTTCCGGCATCTCTACGGCCTGGAGTGTTCGCACATTGCACCGGCCAATGTGTATGGGCCCCGGCAAGATCCACACGGCGAGGCCGGCGTGGTGGCGATCTTCGCCCAGGCACTGCTATCCGGTAAGCCCACCAAGGTATTCGGCGATGGATCCAACACCCGCGACTACGTGTTCGTCGATGACGTGGTGGACGCTTTCGTCAAAGCCTCCGGACCCAACGGCGGCGGGCAACGATTCAATGTCGGCACCGGCGTAGAAACCTCGGACCGCCAACTACATTCGGCGGTTGCCGCTGCCGTCGGCGCTCTCGACGACCCGGAATTCCACCCGCCGCGCCTCGGTGACCTGAAACGGTCCTGCCTCGACATCGGTTCAGCCGAAGCGGTTTTGGGATGGCGGCCGCAGGTATCGCTCGACGACGGCGTGGCGCGGACCGTCGACTACTTCAGGCACACCCACGGCTAGCGTGCGTGTGCCGGTCAGTTAAAGCTAACGATGCGCGTCAGATCAGCAGTGGGACGCTCGCGCGTGACCTCGACGAAAGCCGCAGCGAGGTCAGCAGTCATTCGCTCGGCGAGTTGATCGTCACCCATTCGCTCGGCGAGTGCATGGGTGATCAGTCGCTCACGGGCAGTCGAAGCCTGCGTTTCCAGGTCAGCGTTCGCTTGGACGATCTGAGCGACGATTGCCAGTCGGTCGACGGTGGTCACGCCGCATCCGTCGTTGACTGCGGCCAGGACTTCGATGGTGGCGGCAAGTAGTGCGTGCTCCGGATTCATGTCGGCGCTCACGCGGTCGAACGCCGCGGCTATGGCTTCGAAGACTTCATCGAGAACGGCCATGAGGACCGCGTCCTTGGTTTCGAAGTGGCGCGCGAAACGATCTGGCGCAATGTTGGCGACGGCAGCGATCTGGTTGATGGTCGTCGCGTCGTACCCGAACACGGCACACAAATCCAGGGTGACGTCGATGAGCCGCTCGCGGGTGCGCTCTCGTCGTAGAAAGGGGCCGAAGTCCGGAATTGCCGAGCTCGACCACCAACCGGCAAACGGCACGGCTACAGGTTCACGATCGTGCGCGTCGAGTCGGTCATTGCCATTCCTAATCGGAACCCAGCAGATGTACTGCGCGCGCGGCTATGGCCGTTATTTTTTCGTAAAGATTGCCGACGGGACGCCGGTGCGGGTTCGATGATCGAGGCCGGCCGCGAACTGAATCAGGCGGAGCCAATCCCTTGTTCGGTGGCGAGTGCAGCGTCAGCATTCGGCGGTGACCGTTGACGATCAGAACTCCACCGGACGCGCCGGACGACTAAGTCTCGACTGGTGGGCCACCATTGTGTCCGGCGTGGTGGTGTTGCTCGCCTTGGCCGGGCTGCTGCCCAGAATTCCCTGGTGACCGGAGTGAGTACCGTCGTCGCCGATCACGCCGAGCCTGCGGACGAGGCCAGCTTCACCAGCCGCAACATTCTGGCCTACGTGCCGGGGGTTGTGCTGCTGGTAGCGATCGGCCTGCTCGGCAAGTACGCCCAGGTGTGGTGGAACTCGCTTGCGCACCAACAGCATTGGCGAGTGCCGGACATCGAGTACGTGTTGTGGGCGATCGTGATCGGCTTGCTCGTCACCAACACCGTAGGCCTGCACCGGATTTTCCGCGCCGGAGTTCAGACCTACGAATTCTGGTTGAAGATCGGAATCGTCGCTCTCGGTGTACGTTTCGTACTCGGCGACGTCGTCAAACTCGGCGGCATCTCGCTCGTGCAGATCCTTGTCGACATGGTGCTGGCCGGAGCGATCATCCTTGCCGCGGCCCGCCTGTTCGGCCTGTCCGGCAAGCTCGGCTCGCTGCTGGCCATCGGTACTTCCATCTGCGGTGTGTCGGCGATCGTTGCATCCAAGGGAGCGATCAGGGCCCGCAATTCCGATGTTGGCTATGCGATTGCGGCAATTCTGGCGCTCGGCGCGGTCGCGCTGTTCACCCTGCCGCTGCTCGGGCACGCGATCGGCTTGACCGACCACGAATTCGGTTTGTGGGCCGGGCTTTCCGTGGACAACACCGCCGAAACCACCGCGACGGGCTATCTGTATTCCGAGCAGGCCGGCAAGATCGCGGTGCTGGTGAAATCGACCCGCAACGCGCTGATCGGTTTCGTGGTCCTGGGATTCGCGCTCTATTGGGCGTCGCGGGGTGAGGCTGACGGCGTCGCGCCGGGTCTGCGGTCACGCGCAGCGTTCGTCTGGGACAAGTTCCCCAAGTTCGTTCTCGGATTCCTTGCGGTGTCGGCGATCGCGACCGCCGGCTTGCTCAGCAAGGGGCAGACCACCAACGTCGCGAACGTGTCCCGGTGGGCGTTCCTGCTGACGTTCGCCGGTGTCGGTCTCAACACGAATATCCGCGAACTCACTCGCAGCGGATGGCGGCCATTAGTGGTCGCGGTCATCGGATTGGTTGTGGTGGCCGCGGTTTCGCTGGCCTTGGTTCTGGTCACTTCGCGCGGACTGCACTGGGGCGTCGGGGCGGGCTGATCACTCCGGCGGCTGGGCGCGCTCGAGCGCGATCGCGCGGGCCAGTTGGGCGTAACGCAATTCGAGGTCTTTGAAACGCAGGTAGGTGCTCAGCGTGCTGAAGCTGAACCCGACGATCAACGCGTACAGCATCAGGTCGGTGCCGCGGGCCACTCCGAGCCAATGCGCCACCACCGTGGTGTCGTTGGGCCGCAGCACCGCGTACACGCCGGCCAGTACGAACAACACAAAGCCGACCTTGATCCAGGCCTGCGATTGGGCGCTCCGCCGGGAGCGCAGCAGGTAGACCACCAGCGCGACGATCGAGGCAATCAGCAGACCTTGAATCCAGTTCACCGCGACATCCTCCCTCGCAGAAAACCGTCAACGATGATGTTGACCCCGTTGAGCAGCGGCTGCCCCTTGGCCGAAGAGTATTCGGTGTAGAGCACCTCGACGGGTTGTTCGGCCACCCGCCAACGGTTTTCATCGATCAGCATGATGAATTCGGTGGCGTGGCTCATTCCGTTCATGGTGATGTCGAGGCGATCGGCGACGGTCTTGTTGAACACCCGCAATCCGTTGTTGCTGTCGGTCAGCCCCAACCGGCGGCCACGCGGACTCAGCCATGCGGCCGTCTGCAGCACAACACGTTTCAGCAGCGGAGGCCGGCTGACGCCCGGGCCGAATCGGGTGCCGATGACGATGTCGGCGGCGTCGGAGGTCAACCGGTCGATCATCGCGAGAACATCGGTGACGCGGTGCTGACCGTCGGCGTCGAAGGTGGCGAAGACCTGTGCCCCGGGCCGGTTGCGGGCGTACTCGACGCCGGTCTGGATGGCGGCTCCCTGGCCGAGGTTCACCGGGTGCCGCACCAGATGCGCCCCGGCCCGCAAGGCGATGTCGCCGGTGTCGTCGGCGCTGCCGTCGTCCACACACACCACGTTCGGGAAAACCGACCGCAGCTCACTGATCACGTCGCCGATGACGCCCGCTTCGTTGAAGGCGGGCACCACGATCCAGACGTCACGCGTTTCACTGGGCATATCAAGCCCACAAGGTACACGCAGATCAGCGGCCCAGACGAGCAAGCGCGACCAGGTGGACGCTGATGCCGACCAGCGGGCCGCACAGCAGTGCGACCACGGTGCGGGTCTGCAGCGGCAGCGGCAACAACAGCAGCAGCGTCGCCGCGACCGTCGCGCACACCCAGCCCAGCGCATAGGACCGGTGCAGCGCTGCCGCGACCGTCGCGGCACCGGTGAGCGTCAGCATCGCGATTGTCACCGCCGCAGCGGTCAGCCAGGCCAGCAGCGGACCCGCAGCGTGATAGTCCGGCCCGAAGCCGATCCGCAGCAGCCACGGCCCGAGCAGGCCCGCGGCCAGCACCCCGACCACGCCGATCACGCCGACCAGGGCGGCGGGTGCCAGCAGCGCGCGTAGCCGGGCGGTTCGCTGGTCGACGAAGTGCGCGATCAGATTGCCCTGCATCGCGGTCAGCGGCACCAGCAGCGGGGCGCGGGTCAACGTGACCGCCAGGATTACCACCCCGCCTTGGGCGCCGAGCTGGCTGGACGTGACTTTCAGCAGCACCGGGAAGCCCATCACCAGAATCGCGCTGGCGCCGGCAGCGGTGATCGAATGCGCCGCCCCGCGCAAAAAGGTGCCCATGCCGCCCGGCGTCAGCAGCCGGGCTGCCGCCCGCGTCGACGGAGAAGCGCCGATCATGATCAGCCAGGCCAGCGCGCCCCCGACAGTGGCCCACAGAAATCCGACCAGGCCCCAGCCGATCAACACGGTGGCCGCCGCGACTGCCACCCGGATCACGGCGTCGGTGACCATCAGCGCCCCGTACTGCGTCCAACGGTTGGTGCCGGCCAGCATCCCGAGCAACGTGGCGTGCAGACAGAACCCTGCCAGCCCGACGCTGAGCAGACCCACCGAAAGCCAGTGGGCCTGCGCGAACACCCGGCCGCTCCACAGCGGCGAGCTACCGGCGATCACGACGGCGGCGCCGAGGCCGACCATGGCCGCCACCCGCAGCGGATGCGTGCGCGCGTCCGGCAGCACCTCCGCGTAGCCGGCGGAGCGAACTTCGCGGGTGGTCTCCTGCAGCAGACCGTTAGCCGCCCCGGTGACCAGCCCGAACGCCCCCCAGAACACCGCGAAAACCGAGAATCCGGCCGGCGCCAGGTCGCGGGCGGCCAGGTAAACCACCGCGTAGCCACAGACCGCGGTCACCGCAGTTGCGGCCCCCACGCGGGCCATGCTGCTGCGGGCGATCGGGCCGGCGAACGCTCCGACACTAGGGCTGCCGCCCACTTCGGTCACTGTTTGAAACTACTCACAGCGCTCACCGCCCACCGCATGCCGCGATGCCACTTACCTGACAGACTGCTCGAGGAGGGGAGTATTCCTCGGCCGCGCAGTCGTCATCACGTCGCCCCGCACCGGGTGACCGGCCCGCGGGCCGTCGCGGTCGTGATCGCGGCGGTGGAAGAGACCTCTGGTTGTCAACGACCGGAGGTATCCGCATGCACGTCTCCCTGCTGGAGTGGTTCGTCACGCTGGGCGTGACCATCGGGGTGCTGCTGTTCGACGTGCTGGTGATGGCGCGCCGGTCAGGGGAGCCGACGATGGGCCGCTCCGCGTTCGGCTTGTCGGCCTACATCGGACTGGCAGCATGCTTCGGAATCTGGACGTGGTTCTTTCACGGGCGGCAGTTCGCGATCCAGTTCTTTGCCGGCTGGCTCACCGAGTACAGCCTGTCGGTCGACAACCTGTTCATCTTCGTCATCATCATGGCGAGCTTCGGCGTGCCCAGGGTCTATCAGCGTGAAGCCCTCTTCATCGGCATTGTGATCGCTCTGGTTTTCCGGGGCATCTTCATCGCGCTGGGCGCCGCGGCCATTCAGCGGTTCACCTGGGTGTTCTACATTTTCGGCGCGTTCCTGGTCTACACGGCGGTGCGATTGGCGCGCGGTGCGACGCACGACGCCAACAGCGAGAACGGGTTGGTCCGTTTTGCCCGCAGCCATCTGAGCGTCACCGACAGCTGGCAGGGCCGCAAGCTCGTCGTCAAGGAGGGTTCGCGACGGTCGATCACGCCGATGGCTCTGGTCGTCCTCGCCCTCGGCGCCACCGACCTGCTGTTCGCTCTGGATTCCATCCCGGCGATCTATGGTCTGACCTCAGAGCCGTATTTGGTGTTGGCCGCCAACGTTTTTGCGTTGATGGGCCTGCGGCAGCTGTACTTCATCGTCGAGGGCCTGCTGCAGCGCCTGGTCTACCTGTCCAAAGGGCTCGCCGTGATCTTGGTGTTCATCGGCGTCAAGCTGATTCTGCATGCGCTGCGCGAGAATGACCTGCCATTCATCAACGGCGGCAAGCACCTGGGAGTCCCAGAGATACCGACTCTGGTCAGCCTGGGGGTGATCGCAGCGACCCTCGTCGTCGCAGCGGTCGCCAGCATCGTCGCCACCCGCGAGCGCGACTAGTCAGGCCTCGATCTGGGCGGCGATGCGTTGCTCGATGCCCGCTCGCGCCGAGGCCGGCAACGCGACCAGCCCGTCGAGTTCGCGGCCTGCCCGCATGTAGGCACTCTGCCGCTCCTGTGGGGAGGCGGCCTCATCCTGGGCAAGCCGCAGTAGGTTCTGGGCTCGTGCCAGCCGTTGTTGCTCGTCTTCTGAAAAATCACTGCGCCGGCGGCGAATCGCTTCGGTTTCAGCAACTTCGAACGCGCTGACGTACTCGTATACGGCGTCGCGGTATTCGAGTTGCGCGGCCCGATCGCTGGGCACATCGTCAGGCCCTTCCGGGCGTAGCAGGTCGGCCCGCTGCTTGGCCTTGTGAAATGCGACGGTCAGCGGATTACGCATGTCCGTCATCAGAGGAAAGTCAAGCAGTCGAGCGACGTCGACCTCGTAGTCCAGCCATCGGGTGTCGGTCCGGTCATGCGCAGCAAGGAGTTTGACGATCTCGCGCCGTTGGCTGTCCTCGTTGCCCCGCCCGCGCCCGGACGCCTCAGCGATCGCGACCTTGGCCTGGTGCTTGATTCGATACCGTTCGAGTCGCCGTTCGGCCCGGCGTTCGTTGGCTGCGGCGATCGCCCGCACGCCACCGCCGATCGCGCCGCCGAGCGGAAAGATCAGCCACCAGAAATTCGCAGCGAAATGAAGCGGGCCCACCTAGCCAGGATGCCACTGCGCCGCTGCGGCTTCACCCCGAGAGCGTTCGCTCAGAGCCGAACGCGAAGGCTAGAACCAACCTCGCCCGTCAGTGCTGAATTGACGGGCTCCTCCTCGGGCCGTTACACGGCCCGCATCGTCGCCCGTCAGTGACCCTCTTTTTTGAACCGCTCGATCGAGCGCTGCACCTCGGCCTCGGCTTCCTCGCGGCCCACCCAGTCGGCGGCCTTGACGAACTTGTTCGGCTCGAGCGCCTTGTACTGCGTGAAGAAGTGCTTGATCTCGTCCAGCTCGTTCTGCGGGACGTCACCGATGTCCTGGATATGGTCCCAGCGGTGATCCTTGGCCGGCACACACAGCACCTTGTCGTCGCCGCCGGCCTCGTCGGTCATCCTGAACATCGCGACCGGCCGCGCCTTGACCACCACACCCGGATAAGACGGACTGCGGAAGCAGTACCAGTGCGTCCAGCGGATCGCCGTCTTCACCCAGGGTGTCGTCGAAGAAGCCGTAGTCCGTCGGATAGACCATGGATGTGTAGAGGTAGCGGTCCAGAAAAATCCGGCCCGGTCTCGTGGTCGACCTCATACTTGTTGCGTTGACCCTTGGGGATCTCGACGGTCACGTCGAATTGCACCGGTCCGGCTCCTTCGCCTGAGAAATGTTGCTTGGCGTTGATCGTAGGGCTCCCGCACCGCGTCCGTCCGCGGGGGTTTGGGCACAATGGGCCAAAGAAGTCAGGAGAGCGATGCGTCCCACTCAGTGGCGAACGTCTACCCACCTGATCGTGGGAGTGGGCGTGCTGGTGATCGTCGCTGCCCTGGTGGCCGCCGCCGCGCTGCTCACCAGCAACGGTGACGGCGCCAGCGCGCACGTTCCGCCACCGCCGACGGCCGTCACGCCCAAGCCGGGCGTCGTCCCGGTTGCGGCCAACGCGCCGATACCCAGCCACCCAGCGCTGGCCGCGGCGCTGGCGCTGGCGGCGGCGGATCCCAACCTGGGCAAGCTGGGTGCACGAGTCACCGACGCGTTGACCGGCGAAGAGCTTTGGCAGCAGTCCGACGACGTTCTGCTGCAGCCGGCGTCCACGAACAAGACGCTGACCAGCGCCGCCGCGCTGCTGGCGCTCGACCGCAACGCGCGGGTCACCACCCGCGTCGTAGCCGCCGACAGGCCGGAGGCCGCAGGAGTCATTGTGCTGGTCGGTGGCGGCGACCCGACTCTGTCCGGCGCGGCGCCTGGCCAGGACACCTGGTATCACGGCGCGGCCCGGCTCAGCGATCTCGCCGATCAGGTCCGTCGCAGCGGCGTGACGCCGAGCGCCGTCCAGGTCAACACCTCACTGTTCAGCGGCCCCACCTTCGCCCCCGGCTGGGACCCGGCCGACATCGAGGGCGGCGACATCGCGCCGATCGAGTCGGTGATGCTCGACGCCGGGCGGGTTCAGCCGGCCACCGACGAGTCACGCCGATCGGTGACGCCCGCCCTGGACGCCGGCCACGCGCTGGCCGCCGCGCTGGGCGTCGACCCGCAGCGCGTCACCGTCACCAGCCAGCCGGTGGACTCCGGCGCGCGACAACTGGCCGCGGTTCAGTCGGCTCCGCTGATCGACCGGCTCAACGAGATGATGAACGTCTCCGACAACGTGATGGCGGAATGCATCGCCCGCGAGGTGGCCGCGTCCATGCAGCGGCCGCTGAGCTTCACCGGCGCCGTCGCCGCGGTGACCAATCGGCTCAGCACCGCGCACATCGACACCGGTAGCGCGATATTGCGCGACTCCAGCGGGTTGTCCGTCGAGGATCGCCTGACCGCCAAAACCCTCGATGCCGTGGTGCAGGCGGCAGCCGGCCCGGATGAGCCGACGCTGCGGCCGCTGCTGGATCTGTTGCCGATCGCCGGTGGCAGCGGCACGCTGTCGGATCGCTTTATCGACGGCACTCCGGCGGGTTCCGGCCCGGCCGGCTGGTTGCGCGCCAAAACCGGTTCGCTGACCGCCATCAACGCGTTGGCTGGGGTGGTGACCGACCGCAGCGGACGGGTGCTGAGCTTTGCGCTGATCTCCAACGACGCCGGGCAATCCGGCCGCACGGCGATCGACGCGGTCGCCGTCGCGCTCTGGTCGTGCGGATGCGTCACATGACCGCCTCGGCTGACCTCACCGTCGGGCGTGCCGTCGACTGGGGATTCGCGGCGACGGTCGGCCAGTGGCTGGCCCGTCCGGGTCCGCCGTCCACCGACTACACCCGCCGCCAGGTGATCGAAAACCTTTCCACCGCAGCCAAAGCGGCCGAGCCGCCGGTGCGCGACGTCACCGGTCTACACACCGACGCGGCGGTACCCGAGGCGCGCATCGTCGACCGGCCCGGCTGGATCCGGGCGGCGGCAGAGTCGATGCGGGTGATGACCGGCGGAACCGACAAGCCACGCGGCGCGATCAGCGGGCGCCTCACCGGCGCGCAGACCGGTGCCGTGCTGGCATTCGTCGCCACCGGCATCCTCGGCCAGTACGACCCGTTCACCGACGACGGCACGCTGCTGCTGGTCTACCCCAACGTCATCGCGGTCGAGCGCCAATTACGTTTGGAGCCTGCCGATTTCCGGCTGTGGGTCTGTCTGCACGAGGTCACCCACCGGGTGCAGTTCACCGCCAACCCGTGGTTGTCGGGGTACATGTCGCACGCGCTCGGCGTGCTGACCGCCGATGGCAGCGAGGACATCACACAGGTGGTGGGCCGGTTGGCTGAATTCGCCCGCGGCCGCGGCGACTCGTCGCAGTCCGACCCGAACTCGGCAGGCATCCTCGGATTGTTGCGCGCCGTGCAGTCCGAGCCGCAACGCGAGGCGCTGGATCAGCTGCTGGTGCTCGGCACCCTGCTGGAGGGTCACGCCGATCATGTGATGGATGCCGTTGGGCCCGTTGTGGTTCCGTCGGTCGCTACCATCCGCGCCCGCTTCGACGAGCGACGGAGCCGTAAACAGCCACCGCTGCAACGGTTACTGCGCGCGCTGATGGGTATCGACGCCAAATTGAGCCAGTACACCCGGGGCAAGGCGTTCGTCGACCACGTAGTGGACCGCGTCGGAATGGCCCGGTTCAATACCGTCTGGACCAGTCCGGACACCCTGCCCCGGCCGATCGAGATCGAATACCCGCAACGATGGATCGACCGGGTGCTGTAGCCGAACTCCGCGCAGCGGTGGCGGCGTTCGCAACGGAACATCTCGGCACCGCCGAAAGTTGGTGTGTGGCGCTGTCCGGCGGCCCGGACTCGTTGGCGCTCACCGGCATTGCCGCCTCGATGCGGCCAACCACGGCACTGATCGTCGACCACGGATTGCAGCCCGGCTCGGCGGCGGTGGCAGCCACCGCCCAACAGCAGGCCGAGCAACTGGGATGCGTTGAGGCGCAAGTTACTTTGCGTCGAGGTCGACGGTCGAGGGTGGCCCGGAAGCCGCGGCGCGCGACGCCCGCTACCGTGCACTGGCCGACGCCCGTCACGACCGGCCGGTGTTGCTGGCGCACACTCTCGACGACCAAGCCGAAACCGTGCTGCTCGGATTGGGTCGCGGCTCCGGTGCGCGGTCGATCGCCGGTATGCGCCCCTACGACCCGCCCTGGTGTCGGCCGCTGCTCGGGGTGCGTCGCGAGCTCACCCACGCCGCGTGCGTGGAGTTGGGCGTGAGCGCCTGGCATGACCCGCACAACGTCGATCGGCGTTTCACCCGCAGCCGGCTGCGCCACGAGGTGCTGCCACTGCTGGAGGAGGTGCTCGGCGGGGGAGTGGCCGAGGCGCTGGCACGCACCGCGACCGCGCTTCGCGCGGACACCGAGCTGATCGACTCGCTGATCGATCAGGCGATGAGCACCGCCGCGACCAACGACGGGCTCGACGCCCGAGCGCTGACGGCGCTGCCCGATCCGGTTCGCCGGGGCGTCATTCGCAGCTGGCTGATTGCCGGGGGCGCGATCGGGTTGACCGACAAGCAGATTCGCGGAGTGGACACTCTGGTCACCGCCTGGCGTGGCCAGGGTGGGGTCGCAGTCGGGTCCGCGTTGCGCAGGCAGAGGTTGGTCGCCGGGCGAAGCGACGGGCTGCTGACGCTGCGTCGGGAGCCGGTCTAACCCGGCAATCAGGCCAAATTGGGCCACCGTTGGTCTCCAGCCCGCAGGCATGGCACGCTGTGCTCGTGGCGGCGGACTCACCGGAGCTGTACGCAGGGGACATCAAATCGGTCCTGCTGCGCGAAGATCAGATCCAGGCCCGCATCGCCGAGCTCGGAGCTCAGATCGGTGAGGACTACCGCGAACGCGCCGGCGTAGATGGTCGCGACCTGCTGCTGGTCACCGTGCTCAAGGGCGCGGTCATGTTCGTCACCGACCTGGCCCGCGCGATTCCGCTGCCCAACCAGTTCGAGTTCATGGCGGTCAGCTCCTACGGATCGTCGACATCTTCGTCGGGCGTGGTGCGGATCCTCAAGGACCTCGACCGCGACATCAACGAGCGCGACGTGCTGATCGTCGAGGACGTGGTCGACTCCGGGCTGACGTTGTCGTGGCTGCTGCGCAACCTGGCCACCCGCCGTCCGCACTCACTGCGGGTGTGCACGCTGCTGCGTAAACCCGACGCGCTGCGGGCCAACGCCGACATCGCCTACGTCGGCTTCGACATCCCCAACGAGTTCGTGGTGGGCTACGGCCTGGACTACGACGAGCGCTACCGCGATCTGCCCTACATCGGCACCCTGGACCCGCGGATCTACCAGGACTAGCGGAGCTCCCAGACCGCGGTGACCGAGAAGCTCACCGTCTGCTGGCCGGGCTCCAGCGGCACGGCGGATGCCATGCCACCTCGCATCGGCGCGGGCATCGTAGGAGGGCCGGCGCCTCCGGACGCCTCCGAAATCGAGATGACCTTGCCCAGCCCGAGGCCGGACAGCTGCGCGTACTGCGCGGCGCGGTCCTTGGCGTCTTGAAACGCGTGTGCGCGGGCGTCTTTCACCAGCTGCGAGTCGTCAGCGATCGAGTAGCTGACCGAGTTGATCCGGGTCGCGTCGCCGCCGGTGCCGACGATGACGGCCAGCAGCCGCGACGCCGTCCCGGCCGGGTGGATCCTTGACCCGGATCGCGTTGGCTGGCGCGATACCCGGTGATGGCCGCGCCAGCGGTGTCGTACTGCGGCTGCAGGCTGACGTCGGTGGTGCTGATGTCCTTGCGGTCGGCGCCGGCTCCGGCCAGGGCATCGATGACCGCCTGCTGGCGGGTATTGGTCTGGTCCATCGCCGAGGTGACGTCGCGAGCGGTGAACTCGATGCCGACGTCGGCAGTGAGCGTGTCGGGGACGCCCTGCACGTGACCGGAGCCGACGACGGTCACCTGACGTGGATTCTCGGCCACCTTCTCCGGGGCGGCGTGATCGCACGCGGAACCTGTCGCGGCGAGGCACGAGGGCGAGCAGGAGACGAAGCGGCATCTTGGCGCGTCTGGCGGACATGTTTCGCACCCTAGTTGAGGGCGCTGTGCCGGCGGCCCCACGCCAGGTAGAAGACCAGCGCCAACGCGACCCAGGCGCTGAACGCGACCCAGGTGTACCAGTGCAGGCTGAACAGGATGTAGGCGCACGCCGCGATGGACAGGATAGGCGTCACCGGATAGCCGGGCACCTTGAAACCGCGGGGCAGGTCGGGCTCCTGAACTCGCAGCACGATCACGCCGGCGGATACCACGATGAACGCGGTCAACGTGCCGATCGACACGATTTCGGCCAGCCGTTCCAGCGGGACGAGCGCGGCCAGCACAGCCACCGCGAATGCCACGATCAGGGTGTTGCGCACCGGAGTCATGGTGCGAGGGTTCACCTTCGCGAAAGTCGCCGGCAGCAGCCCGTCACGGCCCATCGTGAACAGGATGCGGGTCTGCCCGTACAGCGTCACCAAGGTGACGGAGAAGATCGAAATAACCGCGCCCGCAGCGACAATCGTGCTGCCCGCGGTATTGCCGGTGATGCGATCCAGGATCACCGCCAGCACCGCCTCCTCACCCTTGAAGTCCTGCCACCGCTGCGCGCCGAGGGCGGCGACGGAGACGAGCACATGGATTGCGGTCACGATCAGCAGCGCGGCGATGATCGCGCGCGGCATCGTGCGTTGCGGGTCTTTGACCTCGTCGCCGGCGGTGGAGACCGCGTCCAGACCGATGTAGGCGAAGAAGATCGTGCCCGAGGCCAGGCTGATGCCGGAGACGCCGAACGGCGCCAGGTCCCTGAAGTTGCCCGCATTGAACGCGGTGAACGCAATGGCCGAGAAGAGCACCAGCACACTGAGTTTGATGATCACCATCACGGCGTTGGCTTTAGCGGATGCGCTGGAGCCGCGGATCAACAGCAGCGCGCACATCGCCACCAGAGCGATCGCCGGCAGGTTGACCAGACCGTGCTGAGGGTCCCAGGGTGCCGCTGAAATAGATTGTGGCAGAACGAATCCGAAGACATTGTCGAGCAGCTTGTTGAGGTATTGACTCCAGCCGACGGCCACCGCGGCGGTCGACACGCCGTACTCGAGCAACAGGCAGGCCGCAACTCCCATCGCCGCGAATTCGCCGAGTGTGGCGTAAGCGTACGAGTAGGCCGATCCCGAGACGGGCACCGCCGAGGCCAGTTCGGCGTAGCAGATCGCCGCCAGACCCGCCGCGAGCCCGGCGATGATGAACGAGATGACGACCGCCGGCCCGGCTTGCGGCACCGACTGCGACAGCACGATGAAGATGCCGGACCCGACGGTCTCGCCGACGCCGAACATCGTCAGCAGGAAGACGCCGAGAGTGCGTTCCAATTCAACCGAGGCACCCGCGACGACCGGGGCGCCGCTGACCGGGCGACGCCGCAGCATCTGCTGAGGCAGGCTCAGTGCCGACGCGGGCATGGCGCCTCCTCAGGGGCATCTGTGGTCGCCACGCCGGGACGGTCGACTGCGTTGACTGACAGCTGCTGCACGTCGTGCTCGTTCGTGATGAGTCGGTCAGTTCGCACCAAGATATACCAGCGCAGGGCTCATCGGCCCGCGCGACAGCCGGTCGCTAGCGGCATGGGCGGAGTGCCGATGGTAGGCGGCAACGGTGGGCACGGCATGCAGTTCGCCGCTCCCCGTTACGGTTTCAAGCCGACCGTGGTCCCTTCACCCTCGATCGGGGGATGACGTACGCCTATGGTGTGACAAGTATCTTGCAGTGCCGTTCGGGGTCAGCGAGATCATCGAAGGCGCTCCCGACGTCCTCGAGGCCGACGGCGCCGGTGATCATCGGGCTGACGTCGATGTCGCCCACGGCGATCGCGCGCAGTGAATCGGCGAATTCCTGGGCGTCGTAGGCGAGAACGAATTGAACGTTGATTTCCTTGGCGATCGCGAAGAACGGGTGGACGGTATCGGCCTGCATGCAGACTCCTGCCACGACCAACCGGGTGCCGTGCCGGGCGCGGCGCAACACGTCGTCGATAATTCCGGGAATACCGACCGCGTCGAACACCACCGCCGGTTTTGCGGTGTCGAATGGCGAACCCTGCGCGGGGTCGATGGTCTGGTGTGCACCCATCGTGGCCGCGAGCTCGCGCCGCTTCGGTGAAAAGTCAGCTGCCACTACGGTCTCGACTCCGCGGATGCGCAATGCAGCGACGATCGCGATGCCGATCGGACCGCACCCGAGCACCAGTGCGGATTCGCGGGGCTGAATCCCGGACTTGTTCACGGCGTGCAACCCGACCGCCATCGGCTCGGCGAGCGATGCGTACTGCGGGTCAAGGCCGTTCGGGATCGGCAGCAGCAGCGGCGCCGAAAGCAGCATTCGCTCGGCGTAACCGCCCACCGTCGTATTGCTGTAGACGATGGCTTCGAGTCCTGCGCCCGAGAGCAGGACCGGGATCGACGTGACAAGAGTGCCTGCTGGATGAGTGTCGGTACCCGGGCCTGGTTCGAGTATCTCCGCGCTGAACTCGTGGCCCATGAAGACGTCGCGGCTCAAGTCGACGTCCATACCGCCGGCCCCGCTCGACATCTCACTGCTCAGCGACAGCACCTCGGCGCCGTGCGAGGCGAAATGCAAGTCCGAGCCGCAGATTCCGCAGGACCGCACCGCCACCAGCACCTGACCGGGCCCCGGTACGGGGTCGGGAAGGTCATCGCGGTAGACCATCCGGCCGTCGCGCAGCACCGAGGCGCGCATCAGCTGCTTTTCGGCTGGTGTTCGCCGACGTGCTGGGTGATCGCCTGGACGACGGCTTGGCCTGCGCGACCGATCAACTCGTCGCGTTTGTCCTTTGCCCATTCGTGCGAAGACCGGGCAGCTTCGAGCTGGCCTTTGAAGTGCGGAATGACTTTGCGTGCCATCAACTCGTAGCAGTGATAGGTCGCCTCGGGCGAAGCCCAGTCGTGTCCGAGCATCAGCAGCGTGCCGAATCCGCCGGACCGCTCCAGCAGGTCTTCGATGTGGGCGATCGCGTCATCGGGGCTGCCGATACAGCAATTACCTTTGGCCGCATAGTCTTCGACGAACTCATGCGGCGTCTGCGCTCCCTCGACGGCGTTGGCCAACGGGACGAACCCGGCGGCGCCGAAGTAGTTGGCGAAATCCTGCAGGCCGTAGGTGCAGTCGTCGATGGCCTTTTCGCGGGTGTCGGCGATGTGCATGATCGACAGGACTCGCCAGTCGGTGCGGTCCGGCTCGTCCCGGCCGGCTTTGGCGGCCTGCTCCTCGACCACCTGCCAGGTGTTGTCCAGCGCCGCGTAGCCGCCGGGCACCGACATCGACAGCGAAAGCAGCGACGTGCCCATTGCTCCGGCGAGCCGCGGTCCGGACGGCGAAATCATCGCCGCCGTAGAGATTTCCGGGTAGGGCCAGGTGTAGGGGCGGACGTGCAATTGCGCGTCGCGCAAGGTGAACCAGTCCGTATCGCGACTGATTCGCTCGCTGGGTCCGGCGCGGAACAGGGCCAGGATCGCCTCCAGCGATTCCTGCATCATCCGGCGCTGCTCGACCGGATCGATCCCCATCATGTAGGCATCCGACGGCAGCGCGCCCGGCCCGGTACCGAACATCACCCGCCCGCGAGTCAGATGGTCCAGCAGCACCCAACGGTCCGCCACCATCAGCGGGTGGTGGTAGGGCAGCGACACCACGCCGGTGCCCAGCCGGATGTGTTTGGTGCGCTCGGCGGCGGCGGCGATGAACACCTCCGGGCAGGCGATCAACTCGTAACCGCCGGAGTGGTGTTCGCCGAACCAGGCTTCGTCGAATCCGAGGCGGTCCAGCGCAACGACGCGGTCCATGTCGTATTCGAGTGCCACCGTGGGGGATTGGCCGGTCGGATGAAAGGGGGTGACGAACACTCCGAACTTCAGCGGACGGTTCATAACCGTTCGGCGCCGGTCTTCAGGCTCGACAAGAAGTCGAGCAGCAGTTCGTTGACCTGGTCCGGCTTCTCCTGCTGAAGCCAGTGCCCGGCGCCGTCGATCAGCACCTCGCGGTAACGGCCGGTCACCAGCTCGGGCGCCCGGTCGGGACGCATGAAGCTCAGTACCGGGTCGGCGGTCCCACCGATGAACATGGCCGGCACCTCGATGGTGGCGGCCGGCGGCTCGGCCAGCAGCTCCCAGTTGCGGTCCATATTGCGGTACCAGTTCAGCCCGCCGGTGAAGCCGGTGCGGGTGAACTCGTCGACGTAGTGATCGACCTCCTTCGGCGTGATCCAGGCCGGCAGCCCACCGGTCTCCGGCAGGCGCTCGATGAAACCTGCGGGGCCCGGCGCGATCATGAGCAGCGCGGCCGCCGGATCCTCGGAGCGCGTCAGCCCACCCAGCATCCGCGTGATGGTCCGGCGCGGGTCAGCGCCCAGCTCGGCGTCGGCGGCTCCGGGCTCCTGGAAATAGAGCATGTAGAAGAAGTTGTCGCCGAAGATCGCGCGGAACGCCGTCGTCGGCGCCACCTTCGAGCGTGGCACCGGCGGAACGCTCATCCCGACGACGGCCTCGACCCGTTCCGGGTGCAGTTGCGCCGTGCCCCACACCACCGGGGCGCCCCAGTCGTGGCCGACGAATACCGCTTTCTCGGCACCGACGTCATCGAGCAGGCCGATCAGGTCGCCGGACAGGGCCGCGACGTTGTAGTCGGCGATGTCCACCGGGCTGGTGGTGCGCCCGTAACCACGCTGATCGGGTGCCAGCACGTGATAGCCGGCGGCAGCCAGCGCCGGGATCTGGTGACGCCAGGAATAGGCAAGCTCGGGGAAGCCGTGAGCCAGCACGACGAGCGGTGCGCCGGGCTCACCCGCTTCGAGGGTGTGCAGCTGCACGCCGTTGGTTTCGATGGTCCGTTCGGTGATGGGCTGGCTGTCAGACACAGCTTCACCAAAGCACACGCCTGCCGCCGCTGGTTAGGTGTCGGGAACTTCTCTTCGTTGTTCATACCGAGGCGATCCATGGCTCGACCGCCTGCGCCCGGCCTGCGGCCGAGCTGGCGATCACCACGGGGCTAATGGTGGTGACCCGCTGCGCCCGGCCTGCGGCCGAGCTGGCGATCACCACTGGCGGTAGCCTGGACTATTCCAGCAGCGTGTATCGGGAAGGACCTGGCCGATGACGGCCGATGATCGATGAACCGAAAAAACGTGATCCGCACGCTCACGGCCATCGCAGTCGTGCTGCTGCTTGGCTGGTCTTTCTTTTACTTCAGCGACGACACCCGCGGCTTCAAGCCGGTTGACACGTCGGTGGTGATGGCCCAGATCAAGGCCGGCAACGTCAAAAGCGCCCAGATCGACGACCGTGAGCAGCAGGTGCGGTTGACGCTGAAAAGCGCGGCGACCGGCACCGAAGGCTCCGACAAGATCATCACGCACTACCCGACCGGCTACGCGGTCCCGCTGTTCGATCAGTTGAACGGTGGCAAGGACACCCAGGTCAACACCCTGGTCAACCAGGGCAGCATCATCGGCTCGATCGTGGTGTACGTGCTGCCGCTGCTGTTGCTGGTCGGCCTGTTCATGATGTTCTCCCGCATGCAGGGCGGCGCCCGGATGGGCTTCGGCTTCGGCAAGTCCAAAGCCAAGCTGCTGAACAAGGACATGCCCAAGACCACCTTCGCCGACGTCGCCGGTGCCGACGAAGCGGTCGAGGAGCTCTATGAGATCAAGGATTTCCTGCAGAACCCGGCGCGGTATCAGGCGCTCGGCGCCAAGATCCCCAAGGGTGTGCTGCTCTACGGCCCGCCAGGAACCGGTAAGACCTTGCTGGCGCGGGCCGTCGCTGGTGAAGCCGGTGTGCCGTTCTTCACCATCTCCGGCTCCGACTTCGTCGAGATGTTCGTCGGCGTCGGCGCCTCGCGGGTGCGCGACCTGTTCGAGCAGGCTAAACAGAACAGCCCCTGCATCATCTTCGTCGACGAGATCGACGCCGTCGGACGCCAGCGTGGCGCCGGACTGGGCGGTGGGCACGACGAGCGCGAGCAGACACTGAATCAGTTGCTGGTGGAGATGGACGGGTTCGGCGAGCGCGCCGGCGTCATCCTGATCGCGGCCACCAACCGTCCCGACATCCTCGACCCCGCGCTTCTTCGGCCCGGCCGCTTCGACCGCCAGATTCCGGTTTCCAGCCCCGACCTGGCCGGCCGGCGTGCCGTGCTGAAGGTGCACTGCAAGGGCAAGCCGTTCGGTCCGGACGTCGAATTCGATGGCCTGGCCAAGCGGACCGTCGGCATGACCGGCGCCGACTTGGAGAACGTCATCAACGAGGCGGCGCTGCTGACGGCCCGGGAAAACGGCACGGTGATCACCGGCGCAGCCCTCGAAGAGGCGGTCGACCGCGTGGTCGGCGGCCCGCGCCGCAAGAGCCGGATCATCAGTGAGCAGGAGAAGAAAACCACCGCCTACCACGAGGCCGGGCACACGCTGGCGGGCTGGGCGATGCCGGGCGTCGACCCGGTCTACAAGGTGACGATTTTGGCCCGCGGCAACACCGGCGGCCACGCGCTCGCGGTGCCCGAGGACGACAAGGGATTGCACACCCGCTCCGAACTGATCGCCCGACTGGTGATGGCGCTGGGCGGCCGCGCCGCCGAGGAACTGGTGTTCCACGAGCCCACCACGGGCGCGTCGTCCGACATCGAGCAGGCGACCAAAATTGCCCGGGCGATGGTCACCGAATTCGGTATGAGCTCCAAACTCGGTGCGGTCAAATACGGCACCGAACACGGCGATCCCTTCCTCGGCCGGACCATGGGTAACCAAGCCGACTACTCGCACGAGGTCGCACGCGACATCGATGACGAGGTGCGCAAGCTCATCGAGGCCGCGCACACCGAGGCCTGGGAGATCCTCACCGAATATCGCGATGTGCTCGATACCGTCGCGGGTGAGCTGCTGGAAAAGGAAACCCTGCACCGCGCCGAATTGGAAACGATCTTCGCCGATATCGAAAAGCGGCCGCGACTAACGCTTTTCGACGACTTCGGGGGCCGTATCCCGTCGGACAAACCGCCGATCAAGACGCCGGGCGAGTTGGCGATCGAGCGCGGCGAACCGTGGCCCAAGCCGGTGCCCGAGCCGGCCTTCAAAGCGGCCATCGCCGCCGCTGCGCGGGATGCCGAGGCCAATGCCGAGCGAACGAGCAACGGCAACAACGGTTCTCATAACGGTCCCGGAAACGGTCAACAGAACTCGACCCAGCCCGACTACGGTGCGCCGGCCGGCTGGCACGCCCCGGGCTGGCCGCCGCCGCAACAGCCGGGCTACTGGTACCCGCCCTCGCAACCGCCGCAGCAGCAGCATTGGCCGGCGCCACCGCATCAGCACGCGGGCCAGCCCTACCCGCCGTATCCGCCCTACCCGCCACCCGGCTCGCCCGCACCGGATGCAGGCCAAGTCACCGACCCACCCGGCGGCGGCCCGAGCCCGTCCAATCCGTCGACACACGGCTGAGACGAACGGAGTTCTGCGATGGTGCCGCCGGATCTTCAGACCGCGACACTCAACGGCCGAGTCTTCGATCAACCGCGCGCCGAAGCGGCTGTCCGCGAGTTGCTCTACGCGATCGGCGAAGACCCGGACCGGCACGGATTGGCGGACACGCCGGCCCGCGTCGCGCGCAGTTACAAGGAGATGTTCGCAGGCCTCTATACCGATCCGGATGCCGTGCTGGACACCACCTTTGACGAGCAGCACGACGAGTTGGTGTTGGTCAAGGAGATCCCGCTGTATTCCACCTGCGAGCACCATCTGGTCGCGTTTCACGGTGTCGCCCATGTCGGCTACATCCCCGGCCTCGACGGCCGAGTCACGGGCCTGTCCAAGATTGCCCGACTGGTCGACCTGTACGCCAAGCGGCCGCAAGTTCAGGAGCGACTCACCGCGCAGATCGCCGATGCGCTGATGCGCAAGCTGGACCCGCGCGGAGCCATCGTCGTGATGGAAGCCGAACATCTGTGCATGTCCATGCGCGGTGTTCGCAAACCCGGCGCCGTCACCACAACCTCGGCCGTGCGCGGCCAGTTCAAGTCCGACAACGCACTTCGAGCCGAGGCGCTCGAACTGATCCTGCGCAGGTGAGCACGACGCACCTCCAAGTCATGGGGGTTGTGAACGTCACCGACGACTCGTTCTCCGATGGCGGGCGTTATCTCGAAGCCGAACGCGCCGTCGAGCAGGGCCTGGCGTTGGCCGCCGACGGCGCATCGATCGTCGATGTCGGAGGAGAATCGACCCGTCCCGGCGCGACCCGGGTCGATCCGCAGGTGGAGATCAGCCCGCGTCGTGCCCGTCATCAAAGAGCTTGCCGCCCAGGGTATTACCGTCAGCGTCGACACCATGCACGCCGGTGTGGCGCGGGCGGCGCTGGAAAACGGCGCCTCGATGGTCAACGACGTCTCCGGCGGTCGCGCTGACGCGGCCATGGCGGACTTATTGGTCGAGGCTGACGTGCCATGGGTGCTGATGCACTGGCGCTCGGTGTCGGCCGAGCGGCCGCATCAGGTCCCGCCCTATCGCGATGTGGTGGCCGAGGTGCGCGCCGAGTTGATGGCGTGCGTCGATGACGCCGTTGCCGCGGGGGTGAATCCGGCCAAGCTGATCATCGATCCCGGATTGGGTTTCGCCAAGTCCGGCCGTGACAACTGGGCGTTGCTGCACGCGCTGCCGGAATTGGTGGCTGGTGGCGTCCCGGTACTGGTCGGGGCTTCGCGCAAGCGATTCCTCGGCAGCTTGCTGGCAGGTCCCGACGGCGAGGTCCGGCCACCCGATGGCCGCGAGACGGCCACCGCGGTGGTGTCGGCTTTGGCGGCGTTGCATGGTGCCTGGGGAGTTCGGGTACATGACGTGCGAGCCTCGGTCGATGCTGTCAAAGTGGTCGAGGCGTGGACGCAGGGTGGGCGGTAGGACGGATGGCTGATCGAATCGAGTTGCGCGGCTTGAAAGTTCGCGGCAACCATGGTGTGTTCGACCACGAGCGTGCCGACGGTCAGGACTTCGTCGTCGATGTCATCGTCTGGATAGATCTGGCGGACGCCGCGACCAGCGACGACCTGACCGACACCTACGACTACGGCGTCCTGGCGCAGCGGGTGGCCGCCGTGGTCGCGGGCCCGGCCCGTAATTTGATCGAGACGGTCGCCGGCGAAATCGCCGAGGACGTCATGAAAGACCATCGTGTGCACGCTGTGGAGGTGACTGTGCACAAACCGCAAGCCCCGATTCCGCAGACCTTCGATGACGTCGCTGTGGTGGCCCGCCGGTCCCGGCGCGGCGGACGCGGTCGGGTGGTGCCGTTATGAAATGGGTGGTGCCGTTATGACCCGCGCCGGCGACTCGGGCGTGCGCCGCATGAGCGGCGCCAGTGAGGAGGAGCGGCGCCAATGAGATACGCAGACGACGATGACGCCGGCTTCGCCGGGGTGAAGGAGCGGCGCCGATGACTCGTGTCGTGTTGTCGATCGGATCCAACCTCGGTGACCGGCTGGCCCGGCTGCAGTCGGTGCTCGACCGGCTCGGCGACACGGTTCAGGCGGTGTCGCCGGTCTACGAGACGGCGGCCTGGGGTGGTGTCGAACAGGGCCCGTTCCTCAACGCGGTGCTCATCGCCGACGACCCGACTCTCGACGGGCACGGTTGGCTGCGCAGCGCGCAGGAGTTGGAAGTCGCCGCCGATCGCGTGCGCGGGCAGAAGTGGGGCCCACGCACCCTCGACGTGGACTTGGTCTGCTGTCACCTGACGTCACTCGAGGGCGACAGCGAGCTGTTTTCCCTGGAAGACGGCCTGACCCTGCCGCATCCGCTGGCCCACCTGCGCGCCTTCGTGCTGCTTCCCTGGCTGGCGATCGACCCCGACGCGGACGTTGACGGTGGCCGGCGGCAAGCAGTCGGTCGCCAAGCTGATCGCCGAGCTGGATCCCAACGACCGGGCCGGCGTGCGGCACACCGATTTCGTCCTCGAGCCGCGCCCCGAAAGCTGATGGGCCCCACCCGCAAACGTGACCTGACGGCCGCGGTGCTCGGCACTGGGCTGGCGGCTACCTGCTGGTGGTGCTGTTTTACCGATGGTTCCCGCCGATCACGGCGTGGACGGGTTTTTCGCTGCTCACTCGTCGGCATTGCCGAGGCGATCTGGGGGCGCCACGTGCGGACCAAGATCGACGACGGCGAGATCGGCGATGCGCCCGGCTGGCTTCATCCGCTGACGGTGGCCCGCAGCCTGGTCATCGCCAAGGCGTCGGCCTGGGTCGGCGCGCTGGCGTTGGGCGGATGGGTCGGCGTCCTGGTCTATGTACTGCCGCGGCGGTCATGGCTCAAGGTGGCGGCCGAGGACACCTTCGGAACGGCCGTTGCGGCGCTGAGCGCACTCACTCTGGTGACCGCCGCGTTGTGGCTGCAACATTGCTGTCGATCACCCGGAGATCCGACCGAGAACGGCGAGGGCGCAGAAAGTTAGCTCAGCCCCGATGACCTCCGGAATCAGGCGATTAGTCCAGGTGAGAAACGCCGGAGCGCGCGACACGCTCGGCGACCTAGGGCCGGTACAGTCGGGCCATGACCGATCTGGCCCGCGGCGCGCGGGCGCGGCGCGCCGGTCGCAGACCGGGTTGGGTGCTGCTGACAGCGTTGCTGGTTCTGGCGATTGGCGCCAGTTCCGCACTCGTCTTCACTAACCAGGTAGAGCTTCTCAAGCTCGCGGTGATACTCGCATTGTGGGCCGCCGTAGTCGCTGCCTTCGTCTCGGTGATCTACCGCCGGCAAAGCGACGTGGATCAGGCCCGGGCGCGGGATCTGAAGCTCGTCTACGACCTACAGCTCGACCGGGAGATCTCGGCCCGCCGCGAATACGAGCTCACCGTGGAATCTCAGCTACGGCGCGAGCTGGCCACCGAATTGCGAGCGCAGGCCAACGACGAGGTGTCGGAGTTGCGCGCCGAGCTGGCCGCGCTGCGTACCAACTTGGAGATCCTTTTCGACGCCGAGCTCAGTGACCGCCCGGCGCTGGAGGGCGAACGAGTCAAGGCTGTACGCGGCTACAGCGAATGGGATCGTGACGACGAAAGCGCCCGCGAACGGGTCAATCGGGTCGCATCTGTGCGCGCCGAAGAGCCTGCCCGACGCTCCGACGACAACTCGATCATCGACGTACACGAGGAGCCGCTGATCGCGACTCCGCCTCGGCACCCCGCAGCGGAGAACTACCAGCAGGCATATGCGCCGCAGCTGCCCGAGGCGTACCCGCCACCCAGGCAGAACCGGGCCCCCGAAGCACCTGAATCGGATCGGGGTTCGCACCGGCGTTCCGGCGAAGAGGAATCCCCCGCCCGCCCGCCACGAGCCCGCGCCGGTCGCCGGCTGGACTCCGCCGCAAGCCCCACCCCCACCCCCAGGCCCGACGGAGCGTCAGCCCGACGGCCCTAGCTGGTCGCAGCCGCAGGGTCAGCCCAGCGGATGGGCCCCGCCGCCCCCGGCGCCGAGAAGCGCGCCCGAGCGTTTCGAGCCTCCTCAGTCGCCGCGGCGCTCCCATCGTCGAGCCGAGGGCCCGGCGCAGCCTGAGCCGCAGTTCACCCCGTCGCCACCGCAGCCCGAGCAGCCGTTCACTCCGCCGCCTCCGCCCGCTGAGCCGCAGTTCAGCCCGCCGGCCGAGCAGCCGCCGCGCATTGCGTGGCCGCCGCCCAACGCTGCACCAAGGCAGCCCGAGCAACCGGCGTCCTGGCAGCCGGTCAGTTCCGAGGGCCAGTGGTTGCCGCCAGGAGCACCTGGCAGCAATTGGAACCCCGGCCAGGCAGAAAGCCCCGCGACACCATCGTGGGCGTACGACAACGCGCCCTCGCGCGACAAGCCGTCGCATCGGTCACCGGGCATCGGTGAGTCCGCCGCCGAGCCGCTGGCCGAGCGCCGGGGCCGGCATTCCGGTGCGCCCGCCGAATCGGCACCAGGCCAGACCGGCGAACCGGACGGCGACTTCAGTGAATCGGGTCGGCGCGCACGGTCGCGGCACTCTGTCGAGCAGTCCGACCCGGCCGCCGGCTCCGCGGCCCCGCCACCGGTGATGTCATCGGCGCCGCCTCCACCACCTCCGACCCCGCCACCGGCTCCAGACCGTGGGCCGGCGATGTCGCCACCGCCACCGGCCAACGCTCGTCACCGCAGCACCGACGCGCCGGTCGAGTCCGAGGAGCCGCAGTCCGGTGGCCAGTCGGTGGCCGACCTGCTGGCGCGGCTGCAATCCACCCCGGCCGAGGGCGGGCGTCGCCGCCGCCGCGAAGACTGAGGCGAACACCACAGCGTCTGGGCCACCTGTCGCGGTAGAGTTGCTGCGACCGTCCGGTACCTGCTTCGCGGGACTGGAACGAAACCAAGAAGACTTGTGAGGGTCGTCTGCGATGGTGCAGTTCGACGGATTGCGCCCGGCTCGGCTGAAGGTGGGGATCATCTCCGCCGGCCGGGTGGGCACGGCATTGGGTGTTGCGCTCGAGCGCGTCGACCACGTCGTCGTCGCGTGCAGCGCTGTTTCCCATGCATCCAAGCAGCGTGCCGAGCGTCGCCTGCCGGACACTCCGGTGGCGCCGGTACCCGACGTCGCCGGTAACGCCGAACTGCTGTTGCTTGCCGTGCCGGACACCGATTTGCCGGGGCTGGTATCAGGTTTGGCTGCCACGTCGGCCGTTCGACCGGGCACGATCATCGTGCACACCTCGGGCGTCAACGGCGTCGAGGTGCTGGCGCCGCTGAGCGGGCGGGACTGCATACCGCTGGCGATCCATCCGGCCATGGCGTTCACCGGCTCCGACGAGGACATCGCCCGACTGCCGGACAGCTGCTTCGGTATCACCGCGGCCGACGAGGTCGGTTACGCGATCGCGCAGTCGCTGGTGCTCGAGATCGGCGGCGAGCCGTTTCGGGTGCCCGAGCAGGCCCGCACGCTGTATCACGCGGCCCTGGCCCACGCCGGCAACCACATCGTCACGGTGCTGACCGACGCCCTCGATGCGCTACGGGCCGCGGTCTCGGGCACCGAACTGCTCGGCCAGCAGTTGGTCGACGATCAGCCCGGCGGCATCGCCGAGCGCATCGTCGGACCGCTGGCCCGCGCGGCGCTGGAGAACACCCTGCAACGCGGGCAGGCGGCGCTGACCGGCCCGGTCGCCCGCGGCGACGCCGGCGTTGTGGCCGGTCACCTGCGCGCGCTGCAGACGGTCGACCCGCAGTTGGCGCAGGCCTACCGGGTCAACGCGATGCGCACCGCCGAGAAAGTCCATGCCCCCAAAGAGGTGCTGGAGGTGTTGGCGCGGTGAGCGTTAAGCGGCCGCCGAAGTTCAACGCCGGCGAACTCAACGTGTATGCGAACCCGGCTGAGGTCAGCCAGATCAGTCGCGCGCTGCGCCACACCGGTCGACGGGTGATGCTGGTTCCGACCATGGGCGCGCTGCACGACGGGCACCTGGCTCTGGTCCGCGCCGCCAAGTTGGTCCCCGGTTCGGTCGTGGTGGTCTCGATCTTCGTCAACCCGCTGCAGTTCGGCACCGACGAAGATCTCGACGCCTACCCGCGGATCCTCGAGGCCGACCAGGCTCTGCTGCGCGGTGAGGGAGTCGAAATAGTCTTCGCGCCAAGCGCTTCGGCGATGTATCCGGACGGCCCACGGACCACCGTGCATCCCGGGCCGCTCGGATCGGAGCTCGAGGGTGCTGTGCGGCCCACCCACTTCGCGGGCATGCTCACTGTGGTCTGCAAGCTCATGCAGATCGTGTCACCGGATCGGATCTTCTTCGGCGAGAAGGATTATCAGCAGCTGGTACTCGTCCGCCAGATGGTCGCCGATCTCAACATCGATGTCCGGGTCGTCGGCGTGCCGATCGTGCGCGAAACCGACGGCCTGGCGATGTCCTCACGTAACCGCTACCTCACCGCTGCGCAGCGAGAACTCGCCGGCATCCTGTCGGCGGCGCTGCTGGCCGGCTCGCATGCCGCACCACGCGGCGCGGAAGCTGCGCTGGATGCGGCCCGTTCGGTGCTGGCCGAGGTGCCCGCGATCGACGTGGACTACCTCGAGGTACGCGACAGTGCGCTGGGACCGGCCCCCGTCAACGGTGCCGGCCGCTTGCTCGTGGCGGCTCGGCTCGGCAAGACCCGACTGCTCGACAACGTTGGAATCGAAATCTCAACAACCATCGACGCCGACGGGCGAGTTCCCGCAGCTCTCGGCAATCAACCCCTCGAATCACATTGGAGGAATTGATGTTACGGACAATGCTCAAGTCGAAGATCCACCGGGCGACCGTCACACAGGCGGACCTGCACTACGTGGGTTCGGTGACGATCGACGCCGACCTGATGGATGCGGCGGATCTGCTCGAAGGTGAGCAGGTGACCATCGTCGACATCGACAACGGCGCGCGGCTGGTCACCTACGCCATCACCGGCCAGCGCGGCAGCGGTGTGATCGGAATCAACGGCGCGGCTGCGCATCTCGTGCATCCCGGCGACCTGGTGATCCTGATCGCCTACGCCCAGATGGAAGATGCCGAAGCGCGCAGTTACCAGCCCAAGATTGTCTTCGTCGACGCCGAGAACAATGTGATCGACCTCGGCAGCGACCCGGCGTACGTCCCTGCCGATGCCGGCGAGCTGGTCTCCCCGCGATGAAGGTCTGCTAGTCGTGCTGCTGGCCATCGACGTCCGCAACACCCACACCGTCATCGGCCTGCTTTCCGGTACGAAGGAGCACGCGAAAGTCGTGCAGCAGTGGCGGATTCGCACTGAATCCGAGATCACCGCCGACGAGCTGGCATTGACCCTCGACGGTCTGATCGGTGACGACTCGGATCAACTCACAGGCGCATCGGCGCTGTCCACCGTGCCGTCGGTGCTGCACGAGGTGCGATTGATGCTCGAGCAGTATTGGCCGACGGTGCCGCATGTGCTCATCGAGCCCGGTGTCCGCACCGGTATCCCACTGCTCGTCGACAACCCCAAAGAGGTGGGCGCTGACCGAATTGTCAACTGCCTGGCCGCTTTTCAGAAATACGGTACCGCCGCGATCGTGATCGACTTCGGCTCCTCGATCTGCGTCGACGTGGTGTCCGCGAAAGGCGAATTCCTGGGTGGCGCGATCGCGCCAGGTATCCAGGTCTCCTCCGATGCCGCCGCGGCCCGCTCTGCCGCCTTGCGACGGGTCGAGCTGGCCCGGCCCCGCTCGGTGATCGGAAAGAACACCGTCGAATGCATGCAGTCCGGAGCGGTTTTCGGCTTCGCGGGTCTGGTGGACGGTCTGGTCGCCCGCATCCGCGAGGACGTCGAGGGCTTTTCCAGTGGCCCGGACAGCCAGGTCACGGTTGTGGCGACCGGTCACACCGCGCCGCTGCTGCTGGCCGAGTTGCACTCGGTCGACCACTACGACCCGCACCTGACGCTGCACGGGCTGCGGCTGGTCTTCGAGCGCAACCGCGACAGCCAGCGCGGACGGCTCAAGACCGCACGCTGAGCGCCTCCGAACACCGGCAGCGCGTTCCTCCTTTAAGCTGGCAGGTCGTGAGCGCCGCCGACCAGGACCCGCTGGACCTACCCGAGCAGTTCCGGATACGCCGCGACAAGCGCGAGCGCCTGGCGGCCGAGGGCCGCGATCCTTATCCCGTCGAGGTCGCGCGAACCCACACCCTGGCGCAGATTCGTGCCGCGTACCCCGATCTCCCGGCGGATTCGACCACCGGCGACATCGTCGGGGTGGCCGGCCGGGTGGTGTTCGCCCGCAACTCCGGCAAGCTGTGCTTTGCCAGCCTGCAAGAGGGCGACGGCACCCAACTGCAGGTCATGCTCAGCCTGGCCAGTGTCGGGCAGGAAGCACTCGACGAATGGAAAGCCGACGTCGACATCGGTGACATCGTCTTCGTCCACGGCGAGGTGATCAGCTCGCGGCGCGGAGAGTTGTCGGTGCTGGGCGACCGCTGGCAGATGGCGTCCAAGGCGCTGCGGCCACTGCCGGTGGCGCATAAAGAGATGAGCGAAGAGTCGCGGGTACGGCAGCGCTATGTCGATCTGATCGTGCGCCCGGAGGCGCGCACGGTTGCCCGCCAGCGAATTGCCGTCATGCGTGCATTGCGCAATGCCCTGGAGCAACGCGGCTTTCTCGAAGTTGAGACGCCGATGTTGCAGACGTTGGCCGGTGGCGCGGCGGCGCGCCCGTTCGTCACCCACTCCAATGCGCTCGACATCGATCTCTACCTTCGGATCGCGCCGGAACTGTTCCTGAAACGCTGTGTGGTCGGTGGGTTCGACAAGGTCTTCGAAGTAAATCGAGTGTTCCGAAACGAAGGCGCCGATTCCACGCATTCGCCGGAATTTTCCATGCTGGAGACCTATCAAGCGTATGGAACGTATGACGATTCTGCTGTTGTCACGCGTGAGCTTATTCAACAGGTGGCTGACGAGGCGATCGGTACTCGACAACTCTCTCTTCCCGACGGCAGTGTCTATGACATCGACGGAGAATGGGCGTCGATTCAAATGTATCCGTCACTATCGGAGGCGCTTGGCGAAGAGATCACGCCAAACACCACAGTTGATCGCTTGCTCGCTATCGCCGCGTCACTTCACGTCGAGGTGCCGACCGATCGCGGTTATGGGCACGGCAAGTTGGTCGAGGAAATCTGGGAGCACACCGTCGGCGCCACGCTGACCGCACCCACCTTCGTCAAAGACTTTCCGGTCGAGACAACTCCTTTGACGCGTCAACATCGCAGCATCGCCGGAGTCACCGAAAAGTGGGACCTGTATATTCGGGGTTTCGAACTGGCTACGGGATACTCGGAATTGATCGACCCGGTGGTACAACGGGAAAGATTCGCCGAGCAGGCGTTGGCCGCCGCGGCCGGCGATGACGAAGCAATGGTGCTTGACGAGGATTTTCTCGCCGCACTGGAGCACGCTATGCCGCCATGCACCGGAACCGGAATGGGCATAGATCGCCTGCTGATGGCTTTGACCGGCCTGTCAATTCGAGAGACAGTATTGTTTCCTATTGTCCGCCCGCTTAGTAACTGACCACTCACTTTGTCGCCGTATTGAATAACCTGCGTGAATATGGCAGATTGATCGCGGGGGCGGTCCAGATCACGTGTCTTGTATGGCAAGTGTCTAAGAAGAAAGCATGAGGCTCAGCCAATGGCGAAGAAAGTGACCGTCACCCTTGTCGACGATTTCGACGGCGAAGGTGCCGCCGATGAAACCGTCGAATTCGGCCTCGACGGCGTAACCTATGAGATTGACCTTTCGGCCAAAAATGCGACGAAACTCCGTAACGAGCTGAAGCAGTGGGTGGAAGCATCGCGCCGGGTCGGTGGCCGTCGCCGCGGCCGCTCGAGCTCCGGTCGGGGGCGTGGCGCGATCGACCGCGAGCAGAGCGCCGCCATCCGGGACTGGGCCCGTCGTAATGGCCATAACGTGTCGACCCGCGGCCGTATCCCGGCCGACGTGATCGACGCGTTCCACGCCGCAACCTGATCTAGGGCGCCACCTGAGCGGGCATCCGACTTTCGCTGGTGGCGAACTGATCAATCACCGAACCGGGAAACGATTTGCTGTTTTCCCGCGTTGCCTTGTTGCAGCTGTGTTGAGTCAGCGACCGCAAGGTGGGAAGCCCGGCCGCGCGCGCACTACAGTGGATGGCAGGTACGCGATGTCGGCCCCTGTGCCGAGAATGACGAAGTACCGATGGTGAGGGAGAGCAGGTAAACGCCAATGTTCGAACGTTTTACTGACCGTGCCCGCAGGGTTGTCGTCCTGGCGCAAGAAGAGGCCCGGATGCTCAACCACAACTACATCGGCACCGAGCACATTCTGCTGGGTCTGATTCACGAAGGCGAAGGGGTAGCGGCCAAGTCGCTGGAGTCGTTGGGGATCTCGCTGGAAGGTGTCCGCAGCCAGGTCGAGGAGATCATCGGCCAGGGCCAGCAGGCGCCGTCCGGGCACATCCCGTTCACCCCGCGCGCTAAGAAGGTCCTGGAGCTGAGCCTGCGCGAGGCGCTGCAGCTCGGCCACAACTACATCGGCACCGAGCACATTCTGCTCGGGCTGATCCGTGAGGGCGAAGGCGTCGCGGCCCAGGTTCTGGTCAAGCTGGGTGCTGAACTCACCCGGGTGCGCCAGCAGGTCATCCAGCTGCTGAGCGGCTACCAGGGCAAAGAGACCGCGGAAGCCGGCACCGGTGGCCGCGGAGGAGAGTCCGGTACCCCGTCGACGTCGTTGGTGCTCGACCAGTTCGGCCGCAACCTGACTGCCGCCGCCATGGAAGGCAAGCTCGACCCGGTCATCGGCCGCGAGAAGGAAATCGAGCGGGTCATGCAGGTGCTGTCCCGGCGCACCAAGAACAACCCGGTGCTGATCGGTGAGCCCGGTGTCGGTAAGACCGCAGTCGTGGAGGGTCTGGCGCAGGCGATCGTGCACGGCGAGGTACCCGAGACGCTGAAGGACAAGCAGCTCTACACCCTCGACCTGGGCTCGCTGGTGGCCGGCAGCCGGTATCGCGGTGACTTCGAGGAGCGCCTGAAGAAGGTGCTCAAAGAGATCAACACCCGTGGCGACATCATCTTGTTCATCGACGAGCTGCACACCCTGGTGGGTGCCGGAGCTGCCGAAGGCGCGATCGACGCGGCGTCGATCCTCAAGCCGAAGCTGGCCCGGGGCGAGTTGCAGACCATTGGTGCGACCACGCTCGACGAGTACCGCAAGTACATCGAGAAGGACGCCGCCCTGGAGCGCCGGTTCCAGCCGGTGCAGGTCGGCGAGCCCACGGTCGAGCACACCATCGAAATCCTCAAGGGTCTGCGCGACCGCTACGAAGCGCACCACCGGGTGTCGATCACCGACGGCGCGATTGCGGCTGCGGCCACCCTCGCCGACCGATACATCAACGACAGGTTCTTGCCGGACAAGGCAATTGACCTCATCGACGAGGCTGGTGCCCGCATGCGGATCCGCCGGATGACGGCTCCGCCAGACCTGCGCGAGTTCGACGAGAAGATCGCCGACGCGCGCCGGGAGAAGGAGTCCGCGATCGACGCGCAGGACTTCGAGAAGGCGGCCAGCCTCCGCGATCGGGAAAAGCAGCTGGTCAACCAGCGCGCCGAGCGTGAAAAGCAGTGGCGGTCAGGCGATCTCGATGTGGTCGCCGAGGTGGACGACAACGAGATCGCCGAGGTGCTCGGCAACTGGACCGGTATCCCGGTGTTCAAGCTCACCGAGGCCGAAACCACCCGGTTGCTGCGGATGGAAGACGAGCTGCACAAGCGGATCATCGGCCAAGAGGACGCCGTCAAGGCTGTCTCCAAGGCGATCCGTCGTACCCGTGCCGGGTTGAAGGACCCCAAGCGCCCGTCCGGTTCGTTCATCTTCGCCGGCCCGTCCGGTGTGGGCAAGACCGAGCTGTCCAAGGCGCTGGCCAACTTCCTGTTCGGCGATGACGACGCGCTCATCCAGATCGACATGGGCGAGTTCCACGACCGGTTCACCGCGTCGCGGTTGTTCGGCGCCCCACCGGGATACGTCGGATACGAAGAGGGCGGCCAGCTCACCGAGAAGGTGCGGCGCAAGCCGTTCTCCGTGGTGCTGTTCGACGAGATCGAAAAGGCGCACCAGGAGATCTACAACAGCCTGTTGCAGGTGCTCGAGGACGGCCGGCTCACCGATGGTCAGGGCCGCACGGTCGACTTCAAGAACACCGTGCTGATCTTCACCTCGAACCTGGGCACTTCCGACATCTCAAAGGCGGTCGGCCTGGGCTTCACCAAGGGCGGTGGCGAAAACAACTACGAGCGGATGAAGCAGAAGGTCAACGACGAGCTGAAGAAGCACTTCCGCCCGGAGTTCCTCAACCGCATCGACGACATCATCGTCTTCCACCAGCTGACCCGCGAAGAGATCATCGAGATGGTCGACTTGATGATCGGCCGGGTGGGCAAGCAGCTCAAGGCCAAGGACATGGCCATGGAGCTGACCGACAAGGCGAAGGCACTGCTGGCCAAGCGTGGCTTCGACCCGGTGCTCGGTGCCCGTCCGCTGCGGCGCACCATCCAGCGGGAGATCGAGGACCAGCTGTCCGAGAAGATCTTGTTCGATGAGATCGGCCCGGGTCAGATTGTCACGGTCGACGTGGACAACTGGGACGGCGAAGGCAATGGCGAGGACGCGGTGTTCACGTTCGCCGGTGCCCGCAAGCCGGCCGAGTCTGACCTGGCGAGCTCCGGCGCTCACGCAGCCGGCAGCACCACGGGCACGACCACGCCGTAATTCACCTCGAAAGGCCGGCTAGCGCAATGCGTTAGCCGGCCTTTTCGGTTATTCCGCCGGCTCGGCCGGCTGATAGCGGGCTTCGACGTTGGCCAGTTTCCAGTAGCCGACCGCCCCGATCCAGGTGACGGCGAACAGCGCCACGATCGCCAGCCCGGCGTTGTTGAGATCGATGCCGCTGATCCAACTCGTGACCGGATCGACCCAGTCGAGATCGTCGTGCAGTATCGAGACCAATTCGATCGATCCGATCAACAGCGCCACCGCAATGGACAGGCCGGTGACGGCGAGGTTGTAGTAGATCTTGCGCACCGGCTGCATGAACGCCCAGTCGTAGGCCACCGTCATCAGCAGTCCGTCCAAGGTGTCCATCAGAGTCATGCCCGCCGCGAACAGCAACGGCACCACCAAGACCGCGTACCACGGCAGGCCGGCCGCCGCGCCGCTGCCGGCCAGCGCCAACAGCGCGACCTCGGTGGCGGTGTCGAATCCGAGGCCGAACAACGCGCCCACCGGATACAGCTGGACCGGGCGCGTGATGCGATTCATGATCGGACGTAGCAGGCGGGCAAAAAATCCCCGATCATTAAGCGCCGCTTCAATTTCAGTATCGGAGTAGCAGCCGTGTCGGAGCTTGGTGAAGGCGCGGTAGATCCCGATCATCGCGATCACGTTCATGATCGCGATCAGGTAGAGGAACAGCCCGGAGGCCAGGGTTCCGGCGAAACCGAGCATGTGCCGCGTTGACGACTTCTCGTCAGCCAGCTCGCCGGCGGCCCGCGCGCCGACCATGACCAGTACGGCCATCACGAGCACCAGGGTCGAATGGCCCATGGCGAACCAGAAGCCGACCGCCTTGGGTCGCTTGCCGTCGGCCATCAGCTTGCGGGTGGTGTTGTCGATGGCGGCGATGTGGTCGGCGTCGAACGCGTGCCGCAGTCCGAACAGATAGGCGGTGACGCCTAGTCCCACACCGAATATCTGGGTGCCGGCGCGATAGTGATGCGGCGCGATGGCGAAAACCAGCACCGCGAAGCCGACTACGTGCATCAGCGCGATCACGCCGAGCAGGACACCGATCTCGGCGAAGTCGCGGCGATTCCAGGTCGACAACAGGCGACGGACCAGCGGTTGCACGCAACCGCCGATCAGTGTTGCGTGAGTAGCAACGCGAAGACCTGCTTGGCGATCTGCAACACCCAGCCGCCGAGGGCCGGCCCGTGATCGCGTGGCCAGTTGAGCTGGAAGCTCACCACCCACGGTTGATGGGTCTTGTCGATCGCGTACCAGCTGAATGTCAGATCGCCCGGCAGCCCACCGGCTTTCGACGCGAGATAAGGCCAGTCATTGCGATCCAGATTGACCCCGGTGCCGGTGTCCAGGATCTTCTTGACGGGTGTGGCTGCGCCCACAGCGCCAGCTTGCAAAGCTACGTGAACGCGGCAGATGTCGTCAGCGCTGCCATACCATTCCGCGCCGATTTCGGAGGCCGGCACGTGTGCGAGGAACGGATCCGGTTGGTAAATAGACGAATTGGCTTGCTGGAGCATCGCTGCCCGGTCTTCGGGGGTGCCATGCTTCCACTGCTCGCGCAAGTCCGGTCGGCCCCAGGCGACGGTGAACAGCTCGTACATCGTCGGGAACGGCGTCATCGCGGCCGGGTCGTGATGCCCGCTGTGGACCAGCGCGTTGTCGACGGCCTGTGGTCCGACCCTCTCGATCAGCATGTCGGTCGCCATGTTGTCACTGGTGGCGATCATCTTCTCGGCGGCGGTGCGAACCGAAATCTGATCTCCGACAGCCAGATCCATGCTGGAGCCGACGGCCTTGCCCTTATCGGTGACGGTCAGCTGGTCATCCCACGACACCGTCCCGGCCTTGATCGCATCCGAAACCGCATCGAGCACATACAACTTGAAGATCGACGCCAACGGCAGGGAAAGGTCGGTGTTCTTGCCGGCCAACCGATTACAGCGGCCATCAGTTATTTTGGTGGCCTGCCATGAGTAGCGGGCTCCGGTCTTACCCAGCACCGCGTCGACGTCACTCCACGACGAGATCTTCGGCGGCAGCGTGGTGAGATCGAACCCGTCCACCAATGTGTCGTCTTGGGTGTGAATCCGAAGCTCTTGTTGCGCGCCGTAAGACGTCGTCAGCTCCAAGGTGGCCGCGCCTGCCTTGAGGTCGACACCTCGCAGGGTGAAAGGCCGGTCCCACCAGAGCTTTTCCATCATGGCCTGCACCTGGCTGACCATTTTCGGCGCGGCCAGAGTGCCGACTCCGACGGGACCGATTTGCCAGTCCGAGTTCAGCATGTCCAGGGTCTGCTGCGCGCGCAGACCGGCCGGGGTTCTCATATCGATCTCTCGACTGGTGCCGGCCGCATTCGCCGAAGGCGGTCGCGGCGCCGTACAGCCCGGGGTCAGGGCGGTGAGTAGCGCGGCGGCCGCCAACGCCGCGACCCGGCGGCGGCGTGAGCGCCGACAGGGGTTACTGACCGGATCCGGCAACGTCTAACACAACCTCGAATTCCAGCAGCGAAGCGCCGGTCGCCACCGGATTCTGCTGCTGGCCGGCGTGCGCCGCGATGGCGGGACCGCTCGCCCATGCCTGAAAGGCTTCCTCGGACTCCCACTGAGTCACCACGAAGTATCGGTCTTCACCCTTGGTGGGGCGAAGCAGTTGAAAGCCGAGGAAGCCGGGCGAATTTTCGACTGCGTGCGCGCGGTGGGCGAACCGCTTCTCCAGCTCGGGGCCCGCCTCTGCAGGCACCTCGATTGCGTTGATCTTCACCACCGGCATTGGGCAAGGCTACCGCGCGAGCCTTTGCTGGCCTAAAGCGCGCGAAGATAGGCGCATGGCCGCTGATCTGCTAACCCATCGCGGTGGACGAGGCGAACCGCTGGTGTTGGTTCACGGCCTGATGGGCCGGGGCATCA
Source organism: uncultured Actinomycetota bacterium (assembly GCA_963750885.1). Taxonomy (GTDB): domain Bacteria; phylum Actinomycetota; class Actinomycetes; order Mycobacteriales; family Mycobacteriaceae; genus Mycobacterium. Next base: position 223,964 of record CAVVSN010000022.1, on the reverse strand, counting down.
CCTGGTCACGTCACCTGCCGTGGCTGGCTCAGCTGGGTGCCGTCTACACCTACGACGCGCCCTGGCATCGCGGCCGCGACGTCGACGATCCGCACCCGATCAGCACCGAACGCTTCGTGTCCGACCTCGGTGACGCCGTGGCCGCGCTGGGCGCTGCGGCCCGTCTGATCGGACATTCGATGGGAGGCCTGCACTCGTGGTGCCTGGCCGCCGAGCGCCCCGAGCTGGTCTCGGCCCTGGTGGTCGAAGACATGGCACCGGACTTCCGCGGCCGTACCACCGGCCCGTGGGAGCCGTGGCTGCGCAATCTGCCGGTCGAATTCGATTCCCCGGAGCAGGTGTACGCGGAGTTCGGAGAGCTCGCGGGCCGGTACTTTTTGGAAGCCTTCGACCGGACGGACACCGGGTGGCGGCTGCACGGGCAGACGTCCCGCTGGATCGAGATCGCCGCCGAATGGGGCACCCGCGACTACTGGGCGCAATGGCAGGCGGTGCGCTCACCTACGCTGCTCATCGAGGCGGGCAACTCCGTGGCTCCTGCCGGCCAGATGCAGTCGATGAACGAGAATGGCTATCGCACAACATATTTACGCGTTGCGAACGCCGGACATTTGGTTCACGACGAGGCGCCTCAGGTATACCGTCAAGCGGTGGAGTCATTTCTGACCCCGGGCTAGCCTTCCTCGCCGGCCAGGGCGAATCGCCCGTCACTGGTCTTGGCAACCAGGCCGTCGGCAAGCAGCGATTCCAGCGCCCGGTCGCGCTGCACGGTGTCACGCAACCAGACGATGTCGAGCTGATCACGGGTGACCGGTAAGTCGTTGCCGCGCAGCACGTCCAGCAATCGACCGCGAACCTGCCGGTCGGTTCCGGCGTAGCCTTGCGGCCGACGGGCCGGACCTTCCGAGGGCGGGAAACCGGCCTGCCGCCACTGGCACAGGCTGAGCGGGCACAGGCCACACTTCGGTGTTCGCGCGGTGCACACCGTGGCACCCAATTCCATCAGCGCTGCTGAAAATACATGCGCTGTCGCATCTTTGGGGAGCAGCGCCGACACATCGGCGTGATCGCGGACCGCGGAGGCCGAGCCGGCGTCAGCCCGCCCGTGCACAACCCGGGCCACCACCCGTCGCACGTTGGTGTCGACCACCGGCACCGATTGCTGGTATGCGAAGCACGCCACCGCGCGGGCGGTGTAGCTGCCCACGCCGGGCAGTGTCAGTAAAACCTCGACGTCGTCGGGAACCTGGTCGGCGTGATCACGCGCGATGACGATCGCGCACTCGTGCAGACGTTTGGCCCGCCTCGGATAGCCGAGCTTGCCCCAGGCCCGCACGACGTCGGCCGGGCTTGCCGCCGCCGTCGACGATGCCGTCGGCCAGCGCGCCACCCAGTCTCGCCAGATCGGCTCCACCCGCGACACCGGTGTTTGCTGCAGCATGAACTCGCTGACCATGATCTGCCACGGCGTCACTTCGGGGTCTCGCCACGGCAGGTCGCGTCGTGACCGGTCGTACCAGTCCAGAAGTTCACTCGGCGTTAGGGAGGGCGTCATGGCCCACTACGGCAGAATGAGCGCCATGCCCAATACCGATCCCGTAACTGCGTGGAAAGCACTCAAAGAGGGTAACGAGCGCTTCGTCGCCGGCCAGCCCGCACACCCCAGCCAGAGCGTCGCGCACCGGGCCAGCCTGGCCAACGGCCAGAAGCCGACGACTGCCCTTTTCGGCTGTGGTGACAGCCGGGTGGCCGCCGAGCTGATTTTCGACCAAGGCCTCGGCGACATGTTTGTGGTCCGGACGGCCGGTCACGTGATCGACTCCGCGGTATTGGGATCTTTGGAATTCGCAGTCGGCGCGCTGGGCGTATCGGTGATCGTGATCCTCGGTCACGACAGCTGCGGCGCGGTCAAGGCGACGCTGGCCGCTCTCGACGACGGTGCGTTGCCGGGCGGCTACGTGCGCGACCTCGTCGAGCGGGTGACGCCGTCGATTCTGCTGGGCCGCCGTGAAGGCCTCACTCGACCGGATGAGTTCGAGGCACGCCACGTGGTCGAGACCGGCACGCAGCTGTTCGAGCGTTCATCGGCCATCGCCAAAGCGGTTGCCGCCGGAGAACTGGCGATCGTCGGCGCCACCTACCACCTCGCCGACGGGCGGGTCGTAATCCGCAACATCATCGGTGACGTCGGCGACAAGGTCGACGACTAGAACGTGTTGGTCAAGTAGAGCTCGACCGAGTTGAACAGGCTTTCGAGCAACCCGCTGTTGGCCGCCCCACCCTCGAATACCGCGCTGAACCACGCGGCGGTGTCGTTGAAGTTGTCGGGGATGTCGATGTTGGTGATCAAGTTGTCGACCGTTGTTGTCGCGTCGGCGATCTCGGTGGGGGTCAACCCCAGGTACTCGACGTGGGTGGTGAACAGCCGCACCAGTGGTTCCAACAGGCCGCCGTCGTTGAAGTCCGGTTGGAAGTCGGCGACGCCGTCGCCGGCCAGCGTGTAGATCGTGGTCGGGTAGATGTCATCCGGCGTCACGTTGCCCAGCACGCCGTCAAAGCCGAGGTCAGTCAGCAAGGTGTTGGTCAGGCTGGTGCCGAATATCCCGTCGAGGTCGGTGACGATATTGGGCCAGGCGCCGGTGTCCGCGAGGGAGGGGTCGCCGATGAACACGAAATGCAGATCGGCTTCAGGGATTTTGGCTGCTTCGAGTTGGGTCATGGCGATCGACTCGGCGGTGGCGCTCTGCGAATATCCGAATATCGTCAGTGGGTGATCGGCGCTGAAAGCGCCCGGATTTGCGTTGAATTCGTTCTCCACTGCAAGAGTGACGTCGTCCGCCGCGGTGAGACTGCTCGGGCCCTGCTGGATCAGTTCAGGCGTCGTCAGCACCTGCAGTGGCGCACTGCACGGGTCGGTCGCGATCATGTCGCAGACCGTGGATCCCGTCGCGCCGGCATCGAATCCCAGCGCGTGCAGGTACAGCTCTTCGGCGGTCTGCGCGAAAGCGGTCGACGGCATCGGTTCGGTGGTCCCGCCGAGGATGATCGCGGTGTCGCTGCCGGCCAGCGGGCCGAGCAGAGTGTCGTCGGCGTGGGCGGCCTGGCTACTCAGGACGCTGGCGAAGCCAACCATCAGGCCAACGCCGGCGACCTTCGTAAGCACCCTGTATCCGTTCATAGGATCTTCTTATCTGAAATTAAGCGTCGATTTGGGGACTTCTTCATCTCGGATGAAAAACGGGCGGACTGGGCGACACGCCGAGCCAGGTCGGCCGTGTTGGCGTGACCTGGCCTTACCGTGTGAATGTGCTGGATCTGGATCTGGAACCGCGAGGCCCGCTGCCGCCGGAGATCTACTGGCGTCGCCGGGGGCTGGCGATCGGCATCGCCGTCGTGGTGGTCGCCGTCGTGGTCGCGATCATCGTCGCGGTCCTGAGCGGAAGCGCCGGCGCCAACACCTCCGGCACGGCCAAAAAGCCCACCGCGCAAGGCCAGAACCCGGGGCCTGAGGTCAAGACGCAGGTTGAGCCGCCCGCCGGTGAGAACACCGATCAGCCGCCCGAGACGCCGACGGCCGCGGTCCAGCCGCCGCCCGTACTCAATGCAGGCGACGACTGCCCGGACTCGACGTTGGCCGTCAAGGGCCTCACCAACGCGCCGCAGTACGCGACCGGCGATCAGCCGAAGTTCGTCATGGTCGTCACCAACATCGGCCTGGTGGCCTGCAAGCGCGACGTCGGCGCCGCGGTGCTGGCCGCCTACGTCTACTCGCTGGACAACAAGCGGCTGTGGTCGAACCTGGACTGTGCGCCGTCCAACGAGACTCTGGTCAAGACCTTCGCACCCGGCGAGCAGGTGACGACCGCCGTCACCTGGACCGGAATGGGCTCGGCGCCGCACTGCCCGTTACCGCGACCGGCGATCGGGCCCGGCACCTACAACCTTGTCGTACAGCTGGGAAACCTTCGCTCCCTTGCTGTTCCGTTCATCTTGGCTCCGGCGCTACCTCCCGGTGCGGCACCGCCTCCGCCGCCCGGGTTGCCCGGACCGCCGGCAACTGGGCCGCTGCCCGGCCCGGCGCCCGGTCCAGGCGGCTGAGCCTGCCGATTGAGCGAGACCTCAGCTGAGCGGATCGCCGATGGTCGATTCGGCCAACTGCGACAAGCCTTCTCGCACATGGCGGGCCCAGATCTCGCCGATGCCCTCGACCGCCTCCAGGTCGCCCGCGCTGGCGGCCAGCAGGCCCTGCAGCGAGCCGAACTCGCGGACCAACCGGTCGGCATGGGCGAACTGCAGCCGTGGAATCTCCGACATCGCCCGGTAGCCGCGCGAGCTCACCGCGGAGTCCTGTGCTTCCGCCGTCGACGGGTACCCGAAAACCCTTGCCGCGGTGATGAAGTCGAGTAGATCGGCGTCGGACATGGCGTCCAGCTCGTCGAGGGTGGCGGCGACCTCGGCCTTGGACAGCGGCTCGGGGTTGGCGTGGTAGTCGCGCACGATCAATTCACGGGCAGCGTCGTTGCCGCCGAGTAATTCGTCGAGCTGAAGTCGCAACTGTCGCCCGTCGGTGCCCAGTTCGACGACCTCGGCATCCAAGTCGACGCCGATCCGTCGGACCGACTCGAGCCGCTGAACCACCGTCATCACGTCGCGCAGCGTGACGAAGTCCTCGATCTCGGCCCGCGACAGTTGCCTGCTGACCTCGTCGAGTCGCATTTTGTAGCGCTCCAGCGTGGCGATGGCCTGGTTGGCTCGCGACAAGATGGTGGCCGAATCGGCGAGCACGTGGCGCTCGCCGCTGAGGTAGACGGTCACGATGCTCATCGAGTGGCTGACCGAGATCACCGGGTAGCCGGTTTGGCTGGCGGCCCGCTCGGCCGACCGGTGCCGCGTCCCGGACTCGTCAGTGGGTATCGACGGGTCGGGCACCAGTTGCACGTTGGCCCGCAGGATTCGGCTGCCGTCGGTCGACAGCACCACTGCGCCGTCCATTTTGCAGAGCTCGCGAAGCCTGGTCGGCGCATACCGCACGTCGAGGGAGAACCCGCCGTCGCAGATCGCTTCCACGCTGTCGTCGTAGCCGAGGACTATCAGGGCACCAGTACGGCCGCGCAGGATGCGCTCCAGGCCGTCGCGCAGCGCTGTGCCCGGCGCAAGCCGCGCAACTGCCTCACGCAGGGTGGGACGTTGCTGCGACACCGAGCCGTTTGTCGTTGATTTGCCGACCGTCATCACCACTCATTGTGCTCCGTGGGTGCCGGCTCCAGTCGATGTGGTGGGTTGGGTGCCGTGTCGCGGCGTTCGGCGATGTTGAGAACGTGCTCCAATGCAGCGCCGATGTTGGGCGCCTGCAGCGTCTTTAATCCCGGCGGCACCGCGACACCACCCGATGGGATCAGCGCCGTCGTAAAGCCCTGCCGGGCGGCTTCGGCCAGCCGGCGCTCCATGCCGCTGACCCGACGCAGATCGCCGGCCAGCCCCACTTCGCCGATCATCACCGCGGTGGCCGGTAGCGGCAGGTTCGCATACGCGGAAGCCAGTGCGACCGCGACCGCCAGATCCGACGACGGATCGGTCAGCCGCATGCCCCCCACAGTCGACAAGTACACGTCGTTGACGGCGATCTTGAGCCGCGCGTGCTTCTCCAGCACTGCCGCGATCATCGCGGCCCGCGCGTGGTCGATGCCGCTGACAGCGCGCCGCGGCGAGCCGCCCGTCGGTGTGGCCAGCAGTGCCTGAATCTCGCCGACAAGGGGTCGCTTGCCGTCAAGGGTCACGGTGATGGCGGTACCCGCGACGGGTTGCGGCCGTTGATCCAGGAAGAGGCCGGACGGGTCGGCGACACCCTCAATCCCGTTGTCTTGCAGGAGAAAGCAGCCAACTTCTTCTGCGGCACCGAAGCGGTTTTTCACGCCGCGCACCATGCGCAGCAGCGAATTACGGTCGCCCTCGAAGTGCAGCACCACGTCGACCAGATGCTCGAGCGAGCGGGGGCCGGCAATGGCTCCGTCCTTGGTCACGTGGCCGATCAGAATCAGCGGGACGCCGGTGGTTTTCGCCGCGGCGGTCAGCGCGCTGGTCACCGCACGCACCTGCGTAACCCCACCCGCAACGCCGTCGCTGTCGGAACTGGCCATGGTCTGCACCGAGTCGACGACGACCAGCGTCGGCTGCACCGCATCGATGTGCCCGAGCACCGCGTGGAGGTCCGAGTCGGCGGCCAGATACAGCTCGTCGTGGCTGCAGCCGGTCCGGTCGGCGCGCATCCGGATCTGGCCTCGCGACTCCTCGCCGGACACGTACAGGGCCCGCCGCCCGCCCGCCGCCCACTGGTGGGCAACCTTGAGCAGCAGCGTCGACTTGCCGACTCCCGGGTCGCCGGCGAGCAGGGTGACCGAACCCGGCACAACGCCGCCCCCCAAGACACGGTCGAGTTCGTCGATTCCGGTGGGGCAGTGCCGGGTTCCGTCAGGCTCGACCGACGTGATCGGAATGGCGGCCGATGACGGGCTCACCACGGAGCGGTTGCCGCCCCGGACCGCGCTGAGCATCGTGACCTCGTCGACGGAGCCCCAGGTACTGCATTCCAGACAGCGACCGACCCACTTGGCAGTTACGTGGCGGCATTCCGAGCAGCGATATTGCGATCGTGCTTTGGCCACCCGCTGACCGTATCCGGCAGGGGTGACAGATCAGCGGAGGTTAGCGCTCTGAGCTTTCCGGCGCCGAAATCGGCACCGCCACGCTGACCCTGCCGGCCTTCTCGAAGTCGAAGGTGACGTCGTAATTCGGGCCGTTGGTGATCGGCTTGCTCAACGCGATGGTCGCCTTGAGTGTGTCGCCCGACTCGATCGCCTTGTCGGATCTCTTGGTCTGGCCGTTCTGACCGCCGACGAACAGCACCCCGCTGGCGGGCAGGGTCGGATTGCCGGTGACGGTCACCTTGCCGATGTCGGTGGTGATGCCGAGTAGTTTGTCGGTGATGTCCGGTGACTGGTTCACCGCCACGAGGACGAGGTCGACCGTCGCGCCCGGGCGTAGGAAGTCGCCGGTCTGCGCCGCCTGAATGTGCACATTGCGCAGAGCGACGTTCTTGACCGTCGCCTGATTGCCGTCGACGGCAGATTGCTGCATGGAGGTTTGCGCTATCTGGCCGGCGCTGCATCCGGAGATCGCGGCAGCACCGATCAGGGCGCTGGACGTAAGCACAGCGAGCTTTGCCGAGCGACGGCTCGAGCGGGAACTCGAGACGCGGTTGTCGAAGCGGTTCACTAACAGCCTCCTGCTCGGCCCTCGAACGCACTGGCGGTTCGACTATGCACAGTAGTAGGTCGGTCGGTCCTGCGGAAGCTGAGGGCTCCGAAGTCGTAGGTAGGCGGTTAGAGCAGCGCAGTCACCCGATTCCTGAGACGAATCGTCCGGCGCCGACGGTCTCCCGATAGCGCCGAATGGATTCTGAATTGTCCGTTGCTGTGCATGAATTTTGCGGTCTGTCAACCCCCTCTCCGCACCCGCGGTGCCCCTGACCTGCACCGTTGTTCCGCACGTGTTTGCGCGGCGTGTTAGCATGGAGTAACGAAAGGGGCTCGAAACTGATGAATTTTGAGGTCGGAGACACCGTTGTCTATCCACACCACGGTGCTGCGTTGATCGAGGCGATTGAAACCCGAACCATAAAAGGGGAACCAAAGAAGTATCTCGTCTTGAAAGTGGCGCAGGGAGACCTGACAGTTCGAGTACCCGCTGAAAACGCCGAGTATGTCGGCGTCCGCGATGTGGTCGGCCAAGAGGGCCTCGACAAGGTGTTCCAGGTGCTTCGCGCGCCGCACACCGAGGAGCCGACCAACTGGTCGCGCCGCTACAAGGCCAACCTGGAAAAGCTTGCCTCCGGTGACGTCAACAAGGTTGCTGAGGTTGTTCGCGACCTGTGGCGCCGCGACCAGGAGCGCGGCCTGTCCGCAGGCGAGAAGCGCATGCTGGCCAAGGCCCGTCAGATTCTGGTCGGCGAACTTGCGCTGGCCGAGAGCACAGACGACGCCAGAGCATCGATCATCCTGGACGAGGCGCTCGCCGCCGCTTCCTGAATTCCCTGACGCACGAGGACCGGGTTTGACCGGCACGGTCGCGGTGGTTCCGGCCGCCGGCTCCGGCGAACGGCTGGCAGCCGGCGTGCCGAAGGCGTTCTATGAGCTCGATGGCCGAACTCTGGTCGAACGTGCTGTCGATGGCCTGCTGCAATCCGGTGTTGTCGACCGCGTCGTCGTGGCGGTACCTGCTGACCGAACCGACCGGGCCAAGCTGATTTTGGGCCGCGACGCGACCGTCGTGGCCGGGGGCGTGAACCGCGGCGAGTCGGTCAGCTTGGCGTTGGCCGCGGTCGACGACGGCGCACAACCCGACTTCGTGCTGGTGCATGACGCCGCGCGCGCTCTGACACCGCCGGATCTGGTGGTGCGGGTCGTCGAAGCGCTGCGGGCCGGGTATCCGGCGGTGGTGCCTGCGCTGCCGGTCTCGGACACCATCAAGGCCGTCGATGCCAACGGCGCTGTGCTCGGCACACCGGAGCGGTCCGGGCTGCGCGCCGTACAGACGCCGCAGGGGTTCGCCACCGAACTGTTGCTCCGGGCCTACCAGCAGGCCGGCACGGTGGACTTCACCGACGACGCGTCCCTGGTCGAGCACATCGGCGGTCAGATTCAGGTGGTGGACGGCGATCCGCTCGCGTTCAAGATCACCACCCGGCTGGACCTGCTCCTGGCGCAAGCGATCGTGAGCCGGTGAACGCCCGCGTCGGCCTGGGCACCGATGTCCATGTCATCGAACCCGGCAGGCCGTGCTGGCTGCTGGGCCTGCTGTTCACCGACGTCGACGGCTGCGCGGGGCACTCCGACGGCGACGTGGCTGTGCACGCCTTATGCGACGCGCTGCTGTCCGCGGCGGGTCTGGGCGACATCGGCGAGGTCTTCGGTGTCGACGACCCACGCTGGGCCGGCGCCAGCGGCATGACGATGCTGCGCCACGTCGCCAACCTCCTCGCTGAGCACGGCTTTCGGGTCGGTAACGCCGCAGTGCAGGTCATCGGCAACCGACCCAGGGTGGGCCCGCGCCGCGCCGAGGCGCAGGCAGCGCTCTCGGGGGCGCTGAATGCGCCGGTGTCGGTGTCTGCCACCACCACCGACGGGCTGGGCCTGACCGGGCGTGGTGAGGGCCGGGCCGCAATCGCGACGGCTTTGCTGCTCGGCGCTGACGACGTCTCGCCCTAGCCGGCGATCTCTTCGCATCGCGCTGATCATTTCCCTTTGGCGGCGAATGCCCGGGCCTGTCCGGCGGGCTTTGTAACCGGAATCGACCCACTCGGCCGCGGTGGTCATCGGTGCAGCGCTCGGCCCGGTAAGCTGGCACGTCGTGACCGATCGCGCCGACCTGCGGCTCCACGACACGGCAACCGGTGCCGTCCGTGAATTCGTTCCGCTGCGGCCCGGGCACGTTTCCATTTACCTGTGCGGCGCCACCGTCCAGGGCCTGCCCCACATCGGCCACGTCCGCAGCGGAGTGGCATTCGACATCCTTCGGCGCTGGCTGACAGCCCGCGGCTGCGACGTTGCATTCGTCCGCAATGTCACTGATATCGACGACAAGATCTTGAACAAGGCCGCCGCGGCGGACCGGCCGTGGTGGGAATGGGCCGCCACCTACGAGAGGGCGTTCGCCGCCGCCTACGACGCGCTCGGCGTCCTGCCGCCGTCGGTCGAACCGCGTGCCACCGGACACATCACCCAGATGGTCGAGCTGATCGAGCAACTGATCGAATCCGGCAACGCCTACGAGGGTTGCGGAGACGTCTATTTCGACGTGCTGAGCTACCCCAACTACGGCCAGTTGTCCGGTCACCGGCTCGACGACGTCCATCAAGGCGAAGGCGTGGCCACCGGTAAGCGTGATCAGCGCGACTTCACGTTGTGGAAGGGCGCCAAGCCCGGCGAGCCGTCATGGCCCACGCCGTGGGGACGTGGACGGCCGGGCTGGCACCTCGAGTGCTCCGCGATGGCCCGCACCTACCTTGGTCCGGAATTCGATATCCATTGCGGTGGAATGGATCTGGTGTTCCCGCACCACGAGAACGAGATCGCGCAGAGCTGCGCCGCGGGCGACAAGTTCGCCAGGTTCTGGCTGCACAACGGCTGGGTCACCCTGGGCGGCGAGAAGATGAGCAAGTCGCTGGGCAACGTGTTGGCGATCCCGGCGATGCTGCAGCGGGTACGCGCGGCCGAGCTCAGGTACTACCTGGGCAGCGCGCATTACCGCTCGATGCTGGAGTTCTCCGAGACCGCGTTGAAGGACGCGGTCAACGCCTACGTCGGTATCGAGGATTTCCTGCATCGAGTGCGTACCCGGGTCGGTGTGGTCGAGCCGGGCGAGTGGACTCCGCGGTTCGCAGCGGCGCTCAACGACGATCTCGCGGTGCCGACAGCGCTGGCCGAGGTGCACCGTACCCGCGCGGAAGGCAACCGTGCGCTCGACGCCGGAGACCACGACGCCGCGCTGGCTGAGGCCGGCGCGATCCGGGCGATGATGGGCATCCTCGGCTGCGATCCGCTCAACGAGCGCTGGGAGTCCCGCGACGAGACATCGGCCGCGCTCGGTGCGGTGGACGTGCTGGTGCGCGCCGAGTTGGATCGACGCCAACAGGCTCGCGTGCAACGTGATTGGAAGCTCGCCGACGAGATCAGGGATCGGCTCAAAGACGCCGGCATCGAGGTCACCGACACCGGTGATGGCCCGCAGTGGTCGTTGGAGGCACACGTCGATGGCCGGTAACTCGCAGCGCCGCGGTGCGATACGCAAGACGTCCAAGAAAGGTCCGACGGCCGGCTCCGGCGGTCAGGGGCGTCGCAATCTGGAGGGTCGCGGAGCGACTCCGCCCGCGCACATGCGGCCAAACCACCCGGCCGCCAAGCGTGCCAAGGTGCAGGCACGCCGGCCGGTCAAGCGTAAAGAAGACACCGTCGAGACCGTTCTCGGGCGTAACCCGGTGGTGGAGTGTCTGCGCGCGGGCGTCCCTGCCACCGCGCTCTATGTCGCACTCGGTGCTCAGGCCGACGAGCGACTCAGTGAATCCGTCACTCTGGCAGCCGATTCCGGCATCGCGATCTTGGAAGTGCCGCGTACGGATTTGGACCGGATGACCACCAATGGTTTGCACCAGGGCATCGCGCTGCAGGTGCCGCCGTACGCCTACCTGCATCCCGACGAACTACTCAAGATCGCCCTCAACAATCCGCCCGCACTGCTGGTCGCACTCGACAACATCTCCGACCCGCGGAATCTCGGCGCCATCGTGCGCTCGGTGGCGGCGTTCGGCGGCCACGGAGTGTTGATTCCCGAGCGGCGATCTGCCTCGGTGACCGCGGTCGCCTGGCGGACCAGCGCGGGCGCCGCCGCACGGATCCCCGTCTCGCGGGCCACCAATCTCAATCGGACACTGAAGGACTGGGCTGACAAAGGCCTGCAGCTCGTGGGGCTGGACGCCGACGGTGACACGATCGTCGACGAGGTGGACGGCGCGGGCCCGATCGTCGTGGTGGTGGGATCGGAAGGCAAGGGTCTGTCCCGGCTGGTGCGTCAAAGCTGCGATGGGGTGGTGTCGATTCCCATGTCCGGACCCACCGAGTCATTGAACGCCTCGGTGGCTGCCGGTGTAGTGCTGGCTGAAATCGCGCGTCAACGCCGGAGCTAGCGCAGCTGTCGGCTCTGCTGTCAGAGCAGCCTCGTCTACACCGTCCTAGCTTGGTGCGCTTAATTTGCGAGCGAGACCACATGCGATATCACCAGGTATCGCATGTGCATTCAGACGCCGAGCACTCGGACCGCCGCCCACAACGCCAGCACCGAGGCCACCAGTGATGTGGGAACGGTGAACAAGCCGAGCCGGGTGTACTCGCCGACACTCGCGGTGACATCGTAGCGGCGTAAGACGCTGCGCCACAACAGGTTCGACAAAGAACCAACGTAGGTCAGGTTCGGGCCGATGTTAACCCCGATCAGCACGGCCAGCACCGCGGCCGGGCCTGCCGGCGCCACCAGTGGCACGAGTACCAGCGTCGCGGGCAGGTTGTTGACGATGTTGGCCAGCACGGCCGCAAGTGCCGCATACGCGAGCAGGGCGAGCAATCCCGAACCGGACGGCAGCAGTGCGCCCATTCGGCCGGACACACCATTGCGCATCACCGCCTGCACGACCACACCCAGCGCGAGCACGAACACCAGGAACGGCACATTCACCGCGCGCACGATCTCCACCGCCGTGGTGTGACGGCGGGCAAGGCTGCGCACCGACATCACTGCCGCCCCGGCCAACGCCGCCCACGCCGGCGCTACGTCTACGGCTTCGGCGACGACGAACCCGACCAGCGTCAGACCCACCACCACCAACGCGAACACCGGTGTCGGAGGCGCAGGTTCATCCTCGATGGGCTGAGGCGGCACGTCGAGATCGCGCCTGAAGAAGACCCGGAAAACGACGTACACGGTGCCCACCGCGGCCAGCCACGGCAGCGTCATCAACAACGTGAATTTGATGAACGACAGCTTTGCGGCGTTGAAGGCAAGCAGGTTGGTCAGATTGGACACCGGAAGTAGCAACGAAGCGGCATTGGCCAGGTGCGCGGTGGCGTAGGCGTGCGGACGTACCGGTGCCCGCAGCCGTCGAACCGTGGTCAACACCACCGGGGTGAGCAGCACGACGGTGGCGTCCAGGCTCAGGGCCGCGGTGATGACCGATGCAATCACGAATACCTGTCCCAGCAGACGCCGTGAACTCACCCGCCCACGCGCCATCGCCGCTCCGGCCGCCTCGAACAGACCTTCGTCGTCACACATCTTCGCCAACACCAGGACCGCGCCCAGGAACGCGACGACCTTCAGCAGGCGCTCGGCCTCAATTGTCGCGTCGTGCAACGAGATCGCGCCGACGGCCAGCAACAGCACCACGGCGGGCACCGCCGCGAACGCCTCCGGCCAGCCCCGTGGCCGGGCAACCGCGAACACTAGCACCGCCGCCAGCGACAGGACGGCCAGGAGGAGCGTCAAACTTGCGCCCAGGGGTCTTCGCGTCGCCATACCGTCGGCATGTCCAGCGCGACACCGTCGCGCTCGGCCAGCCCACTCAGGACGCGCAGCGACACGTCCAAGTCGTCGGCGACATACGGCAAGGCTCGCAATGGCTTTGACAACGGCTGGAAGAAGTCGTCCCAGTGCACCGGGACCACCCGCCGTGCCCCGACGGTGCGTACCGTCTCGGCCCAGTAGTCGACGAGATATGACTCCGGCTGCACGCCGAGCTGGCCCACGCCGAGGTAGACGACATCGGCGTGCTGCCCGGTCAGGGAACCTTTGACGAACCCGGCACTGCCCTGGATCAAAACTCGCCGGTTTGAGGAACGGTGATGGATGAACGTCGCCCAGGCCTCTCCGCATCGGTAGGCGGCAACCCGCACGGGTGGTACGACGGGCTGGTCGATGGTGCCGGGAAACCGGTCAGGTGGACTGTGGTGCGATTTGATGAGAGTGATGTCGAAGTCGCCCAACCGAACTGGCGCACCCGAATCGACGACCACCAAGCGGGTCTCGTCAAGGCCGTAGCCACGGCCGACATTCGCCGCGGACTCGCCGCCGACCAACTGGGCGCCGGTGCGGTCAGCGACGAGGGCGGAATCCAAGGCGTGGTCGAAGTGCGTGTGCACCGGGATGACGGCCGCGAGGCGTTTGACCCCGACCCGCGCGAGACACCCGTCGACCCGGGCAGGCGACGGCGCCACCTTGCCGAGCCCGACGCGGGCCAGGCTGGGCCGGGAGAAGAAGCCGTCGGTCATCAGGGCCGAGGTGCCGTCGTCGATCAGCAGTGTCGAGACCCCCAGCCACGTCACCGTCAGGGGCGCATCGGAATCGGCGGCCGGCACGGTGAAGCGGTCCGCGTGCCTCGCAAGGTCTGGGCGCCCCGGTCGCAGTCGCATCAGCAGAACGCCTTCAGGTCGATGCCGTCGGCCTTCAGCCGCTCACGGACGGTGGTCGCGATCTGCACCGCGCCGGGTGAATCACCGTGCACGCAGACCGATTCGACTCTCACTGTGACGGTCGAGCCATCAACGGCGGTGACGGTTCCTTCGGTCACCATGGTCAGCACGCGTTCGGCGATTGCGGCTGCGTCGTCCAACACCGCGCCGGGTTCGCGGCGCGAGACGAGTTGGCCGTCAGGCTGATAGGCGCGGTCAGCGAATGCTTCGGCCACAGTGCGAAGGCCGCGCTGGCGGGCTTCGTCGAAGAACGAGGAACCCGCCAGGCCGAGCACCGGCAGACCCGGGTCGGCGGTCTGCACCGCCTCCGCCACGGCCGCGGCCTGTTCGCTATTCGTCATGATTGCGTTGTACAGGGCGCCATGGGGTTTGACATAGGAGACCCTGGAGCCGGCGGCCTGCGCCAGTCCGTGCAAAGCGCCGATCTGATAGACGACGTCGGCGAGCAGATCCTCGGGAGTGACGTCGATGAAGCGCCGGCCGAAGCCGGCCAAGTCGCGATAGCTCACCTGAGCGCCGATCCGCACGCCGCGCTCGGCCGCCAGCCGGCACACCGACAGCAGTCCGGCCGGGTCGCCCGCGTGGAATCCGCACGCAACGTTGGCGCTGCTGACGATGCCGAGCATGGCGTCGTCGTCGCCGAGCCGCCAGACGCCGAAGCCCTCACCCAGGTCGGCGTTGAGGTCGATGCTGGCCACGGTGGATAGCTTAGGCGTGCGGCCGACCGCTCAGGCGTAGTCGCCGAAAGACGGCTCGCCCGAGAAATGCCCGGTAACCTCACAGTTTATGAGCCCACTGCCGCGACGCCGGGCGACGCTGGCGTCGCTGGCCGCGGAGCTGAAGGTCTCTCGCACCACCATCTCGAATGCCTACAACCGGCCCGATCAGCTCTCGGACGCGTTACGGGAACGTGTTCTTGCCACCGCGAAACGCCTGGGCTACCCGGGACCCGACCCAGTCGCACGATCGCTGCGTACTCGCCGGGCCGGCGCGGTGGGCCTGGTGATCACCGAACCACTCACCTACTCCTTCAGTGATCCCGCTGCGCTGGATTTCGTTGCGGGACTTGCACAATCGTGCGAAGAGGGCGGACAGGGGCTGCTGCTCGTCGCGGTGAGCCCGAGCCGCAGCGTTCCCGACGGGACCGCGTCGGTGCTCGCCGCCGGCGTGGACGGTTTCGTGGTCTACTCGTCGGCCGGCGACGACCCGTACCTGCAGGTGGTGTTGCAGCGGCGCCTGCCGTTGGTGGTGGTCGACCAACCCAAAGGCGTGCCAGGCGCATCCTGGGTCGGCATCGACGACCGCGCCGCGATGCGCGAGATGGCCGACTACGTGCTCGGTCTCGGCCACCGCGAGATCGGGCTGCTGACGATGCGGCTGCTACGGGACCGGCACCAGGGTCTGGTCGACACGAAGCGCCTACACGCGTCGACCTATCACGTTCAGGGCGAACGTATCTGCGGCGTCCGCGAGGCGATGGCCGCCGCCGGCCTGGACCCGGATGCCTTGACTGTCGTCGAAAGCCACGAGCACACCGCGACATCCGGCGGCGTCGCCGCTCAGATCGCGCTGGAGGCGAACCCACGAATCACGGCGTTGATGTGCACCGCCGACGTGCTGGCGGTGTCGGCGATGGACTTTCTGCGCGCCCGCGGCAAGTTCGCGCCGGGCCAGATGACGGTTACCGGCTTCGACGGCGTACCTGAGGCGATGAGCCGCGGCCTGACCACGGTCGCGCAGCCGAGCCTGCAAAAGGGCCGTCGCGCAGGCGAACTCCTACTGAGCGGAGATCTCGACCCGACGATCGAAGTGATCAGAACTCAACTGATCCGCGGACGAACTGCCGGACCGCCCGCCTGAAAGATCAGACGTTGGCGGTGTCCCCGTGGCCGATCAGCAGCCGAACCGCGAGATCCAATCGTTTGCTGACATCGGTGGCCGACGCCCGACGGGTCAGCCACGCCAGTAAATTCGACAGCCACACATCCGAGATCACCCGCGAGATGTGGTACTGGTCTTCACTCGGTTCGCCGTCGCTCATCGCGCGGGCGAACATCGAATCGATCAGCTTCTCGACGTGATCGACTTCACCCGCCGCCGACGCGTCTGCGAACACGTAGGCGCGCGTCATGGCCTCGGTGAGCAGGGGATTGCGCTGCATCGCCCGGTTGAGCTTGCTGACCATGAAGTTCAGCCGCTGGTAGGGCGTTCCGCCGGTCAGCGCGGAGCGGTCGGTCTTGGCGTCGATCCGTTCGAACTCGCGGCCCAGCGCGGATACCAGCAGGTGGACCTTGGACGGGAAGTACCGGTACAGCGTGCCCACCGCGACGTCTGCCCGATCGGCCACCGCGCGCATCTGAACAGCCTCGTAACCGCCTTTGGAGGCGATCGCCATCGTCGCATCCAGGATGCGCTTGCGACGCTCCCGCTGCGCCTCGGAGCCGAGCTCTGACTCGGCGAGTACGGCCACGTTCATCACCTCACGAGGTTGCGCAGAGGACGAACCCGGGGGTTCCCCCGAGTTGTTGTTCGCTGGCGACGACATTTGACGGACCGCTCCTTTTTCTGCGCGCTAGCCCGAAACGATACGCATGCCGAGCGCGAATCTCTCACCTCCATGCGGCCGGGACACCGGGATGTCCTGCTGCGATGGCATTCGACTTGACGGTCGAACACTGGCACTATTAGAACACGTTCTAGTGCCGTGCGGTGCGTCTCGCGCTGCCCCATTTTTCGTCGATCGAGGAGTTCAGGTGGCTGCGACTTCCAACACCATTTCCTCCGAACAGTTTGCGGCGCGGGAGTTGGTCCGCGACTGGGCGGCCGGCTCCGGCGCGACGGAGGCGGCCCGGGATATCGAGCAGGGTGAGCCGAAAGCCTGGCAGTCGGTCTTCGCGGGCCTGGCCGGGCTCGGCCTGTTCGGTGTCGCTGTTCCCGAAGACTGCGGCGGTGCCGGCGGCAGCATCGAGGACCTCTCCGCGATGGTTGAGGAGGCCGCCAGGGCGTTGGTGCCCGGCCCGGTAGCGACCACAGCGTTAGCCACACTCGTAGTGTCCGATCCGACTCTGCGCGAAGCCCTCGCGTCAGGCGGGCGCACCGCCGGGGTTGCGCTCGATAGCGATGTCGAGTTCGACGAGAAGACGTCGCAGGTGTCCGGGACGGTTCCGTGGGTGCTCGGCGGGGTCGTCGACGGGCTGCTGTTGGTGCCGGCCGGCGAGACGTGGCTGCTCATCGACGCCGGCGCAGCTGAAGCTGCAGGCACTGTGGCCGTCGAGCCGCTGACCGCCGCCGACTTCTCCCGCCCCTTGGCGCGTGCGGTGCTCACCTCGGCTCCGGCCAGCGTGATCGACGCTCCCACGGGTTGGGTGACCGACCTGACCGTCACGATGCTGGTCGCCGAAGCGGCGGGAATCACCCGCTGGGCGCTGGACACCGCCGTCGCCTACGCAAAGGTGCGCGAGCAGTTCGGCAAACCGATCGGCAGCTTCCAGGCGATCAAGCACCTGTGCGCCGAAATGCTATGTCGCACAGAGCAGGTGGCGGTGGCTGCTGCTGATGCCGCCCGCGCCGCGCACGACGGTGACCCTCGTCAGCTGTCCATCGCCGCGGCCATCGCCGCGGGCGTCGCAATCGAGGCCGTCAAGGCCAACGCCAAGGACTGCATCCAAGTACTCGGCGGCATCGGGATCACCTGGGAGCACGACGCGCATCTGTATCTGCGACGGGCCTATGCGATCGGGCAGTTCCTCGGTGGGCCCGCCCGTTGGCTGCGCCGGACCGCTGAGCTGACCCAGGACGGTGTCCGCCGCGATCTCAGCATCGACCTCAGCGAGGTCGCCGACCTGCGGCCCGAGATCGCCGATGCGGCCGCTGGCGTCGCCGCGCTCCCGGCGGACAAGCGGCAGGCCAAGCTGGCCGAGACAGGGCTGTTGGCGCCGCACTGGCCCCCGCCGCACGGGCGCGGGGCCGGGCCGGCCGAGCAGTTGCTCGTCGATCAGGAACTGGCATCGGCCGGCGTGACCCGGCCAGACCTGGTGATCGGCTGGTGGGCGGCACCGACGATTCTCGAACACGGCACAACCGAGCAGGTCGACCGTTTCGTACCGGGCACCCTGAGCGGCGAAATCTTCTGGTGCCAACTCTTTTCCGAGCCCGGAGCCGGATCGGACCTGGCGTCACTGCGCACCAAAGCGGTCAAGGTCGACGGCGGCTGGGAGCTGACCGGGCAGAAGGTGTGGACCTCGTCGGCGCACAAAGCGCAGTGGGGTGTCTGCCTGGCCAGAACGGACCCGGACGCGCCAAAGCACAAAGGCATCTCGTACTTCTTGATCGACATGAGCTCGCCCGGCATCCTGATCCGGCCGCTGCGCGAGATCACCGGCGACGCGTTGTTCAACGAAGTATTCCTCGACAACCTGTTCGTTCCCGACGAGCAGGTGGTCGGCGCAGTCAACGACGGTTGGCGGCTGGCCCGCACCACGCTGGCTAACGAGCGCATCGCGATGGCGGCGGGGACCGCCCTGGGTAACCCGATGGAAGAGCTGCTCGCCGAGGCGGCCAAGACGAATCTCGATGTCGCACAACAAGATCAGCTCGCGACATCTGATCATCACCGCCCAGGTCGGCTCGCTGCTCGATCAGCGCATCGCTCAGCTCGCGGTGGGCGGTAAAGACCCCGGCCCCCAGTCGAGTGTGCGCAAGCTCATCGGCGTGCGGTACCGGCAGGCACTGGCCGAATACCGGATGGATCTCAGCGAGGGAGCCGGCCTCGTCGCAGACAAGATCGTCAAAGACTTCCTCAACACCCGCTGCCTGACGATCGCCGGCGGCACCGAGCAGATTCTGCTGACAGTGGCTGCCGAACGGCTACTGGGCCTGCCGCGCTGAGTGCGTCGACGGGGATCGCGCGGTCAGCGCGGCGGGCCGAGAATAATTTGCCCGAACTTGTCCGCTCCCTCCGCCATCCGTTCGGGTGAGATCTCGAAACCCTCGGGGCGCGGGGTGGCTTTGTCACGGCCGGCGTACCGGAACATGCCCTCGATTCCAGCGGGCGTATTGATCATCAGCAGATCGGCCTTCTTGGACGTGATGCGGTAGGCATGCGGAATGTTCTTGGGCAAGAACACGATTCCGCCCTCCGACAGTTCCATCTCCTCGTCCTCGAGCCAGAGCAGCGCCGTCCCTTTGATCAGCATGAAGACCTCATCCTCGCGGGTGTGCTTGTGATACGGGGGCGCTTCGCCTTCGCTGACGTCGAAGCGTCCGACCATCAGCTGACCATTGGTGGCTTTACCGTCAAGCAAGATCGCCAGTGTGCCGCCGTCCAGCCATTCCAGTTGTTGCTGCTGCTCCGGTTGCGCCAGGTATGCCATGCTCATGAGCCATCCCTTTTCCGTCAGTTGGGCGACGTCAATGTCGAAGGTTGAGATTATCCGTGCGGCGCCGGCAACGCGACGGCGATGAATGTCCTTGCACGAGTTGCCTGCGTGGTGATCGCTGCCATGACCGTGTTCGTTCTCGTGGTGGTGGTCCAACTGGTCGGTGTCCCTTGGTATTTCGGTAGCCACCTCGGACTCGATAACGGGATCGGCGGCTAGCCGAGCGACGCAGGCGGTAAACTCTGGTCTACCGATGGGTACTGTGCTGATTCCGATTCCCGACCGTGACTTCGACCCGACCGAAGTCGCGGTGAGCTGGCAGGTGTTGCGCGCCAGCGGCCACCGCGTCATCTTCGCCACCGAAAGTGGCGCACCCGGAATCGCCGACGACATCATGGTCACCGGCCGCGGCCTGGACTTCTGGTCGGCAGTGCCGGTGTTGGGTGCGGTCACCGTTGTGGGGCGGGCGCTGCGGGCCAATAAAGATGCCCGCGCGGCCTACCGCGAGATGCTGAACTCGCCCGAGTACCAGAACCCGTCCAGCTGGACCGCCGCCACCCTCGAAGGCGTTGACGCGCTGCTGCTGCCCGGCGGCCACCGCGCCCGCGGCATGCGGTCCTACATCGACAGCGAGATTCTGCAACGCCTCGTCGTCGACGCGTTCGCTCGCGGGCTGAAGGTGGCCGCGATCTGCCACGGCGTGCTGCTGGCCGCCCGCAGCGTTGATCCCGCGACCGGCCACTCGGTGCTCTACGGTCGCCGCACCACCGCGCTGACGTGGGCGCTGGAACGCACCGCGTGGCGGGTCAGCCGGATCACCCGGTTCTGGGACCGCGACTACTACCGGACTTACAGCGAGGAACCCGATCAGCCATCGGGATACATGTCCGTGCAGTCGGAAGTCATTCGCGCCCTGCGGAATTCGGCGGACTTCTGCGATGTCGAGAAGGGATCACCGCACTACAGGACGAAAACCTCCGGGATGGCCCGCGACACCGCCACTGACTCACGGCCGGCGTTCGTCGTCGACGACGGCGACTATGTGTCGGCGCGCTGGCCGGGTGATACCCACACGTTCGCAAACGTGTTGTCTCGCAAGCTTTGACGCCTCAGGAGAAGTTGGCTTGCGCGCAGGTGCTCGGCGAGGTGATGTTGTTTCCGCCGTAGACCACCTGGATGTGTGTGCACATGATGACCGGCTTGTTGGTGCGCGGTTGGCCGGTATGCCAATCGGTCGCATCGATCCGCCCGGTGGTCTGATATTTCTCCAGCGGACCTTCGCCCATGTAAACCGTGGTGACGTTGTCGTTTCCGCCCTCTTTGAACACGCGGTCGTATTGCGCCGTGGCGTGCACATCGAGATACAGCGTGCGGTCCATCGAACGGATATCCGTGCTTTGCCGCGACCAGAGATCGTGCGGGAAACCGTCGACGGCATCGCCTGTCCGTCGGCTGGCGCCGACAGTGAAATCGCAACTGCCGTTCGCGCTATGGCAGTCCAGCGTCGCGCGGGTTTCCAGCTGGCTGCCATCGTTGAGGGGTATCAGTGAGGTGGCGGTGTTGCTCGCTGCCAAAGAATGCGGGGGCTGTGTCAGCACCAGCATCAGACTGACGCCTGCCAACGCCGTGACCAGCCGGATCATCTGCTTCGTCCTCCGTCTCGCTGCGCCTGTGCAGAACTTACGCTGCGACTATTCGTCGTAGGTGACTTCGACCGAATCGGTCTCCGGGTGTGCCTGGCACGCCAGGATCAACCCGTCGTCGAGATCCTGCTGTTCCAACACATCGTTGACTTCCATGCTCACCTTGCCGTTGCGCAGCGTGGTGGCGCAGGCGCCGCAGTGGCCTTCGCGGCAGGAGAACGGCGCATCCAGGCCGGCGTCGAGCAGCACGTCGAGCAGTTTCGCCTTGCGCGGCCACGACACGGTGTGGGTCTGGCCGTCCAGTTCGACCACCGCGCTGGCCGGCGGCGTATCGCCGTCCTCCTCGATCGTCACCGCGGCGAACGGGTCACTGTCGAGGGACTTGAACACCTCCAGGTGTATCTGCGCCGCAGGCACTTTGAGACTTTCGAGCGCCTCGCGCGCGGCCTCCATGAATGGTCCCGGCCCGCAGATGAACGCCTGCCGGTCGGTGAACGGTGCGGCCAGCTGTGCCAGCGCGTTCGCCGACGGCAACCCTTGCAGCGATTCCAGCCAGTGCACGACGGTCAGCCGGTCCGGGTGCTCGGCGGCGAGCTCGCGCAGCGCGTCACCAAAGATGACCGACCGTTCGTTGCGGTTTGCGTAGAGCAGTACGACTCGGCCACCGCCTTCGGACAATGCGGACTTACAGATCGACATGATCGGCGTGATTCCACTGCCGGCGGCCAACAGCACGAAGTCGCTGTCGAGGGTCTTGGGTACGAAGGTGCCCGACGGGGCCAGCACGTGGACGCGCATGCCGGCGTGGGCGTTGTCGCAGAGCCAGTTCGATGCGTAGCCGTCTTTGTCCCGCTTGACCGTGACGGTCAGCGCCTCGTCGGCGAACGGCGAGCTGCACAGCGAATAGCAGCGCGCCACCGAACCGGTGCGATCGCTGGGAATACGCAGGGTCAGGAACTGGCCGGGGGCATAGCGCAGCCGCTCGGGCGGCACCGGCGAATCGTTGGGAACCGTGAAGACCAGCGAACGCGCGTCATCGGTCTCGGTGACGACGTCGGCGATCTCCAGCTCCAAGACGTGGCTGCCGAGCGGCTCGTCGGGAATTGCGCCCGTCACTACCCCGCCCTTCCTTGCGTCATAACTAGAACAGGTTACAGAAAGTCGGATACGTATGGCTACCAGCCGCAGCAATACGCTGCTCGACACAAATCGGAACGTGTTCTAGTCTTTGTCTACATAAGCCACCTTATGGAGGAAGCCGTGACGTCCATTCAACAACGTGACGCCCAGTCGGTCCTAGACGGTATCGACGAACTACTGCCCAAGCTGCGGCAGCGGGCCCAGGAAACTGAGGACCTGCGGCGTCTGCCGGATGCCACGGTGAGTGAGCTCCAGGAAATCGGCTTCTTCAAGTTGCTGCAGCCGAAGCAGTGGGGTGGCCTGGAGACCGACCCTGCGGTCTTCTACGAAGCGGTCCGCCGGATCGCCAGCGCATGCGGGTCCACCGGCTGGGTCAGTTCGATCATCGGTGTGCACAACTGGCACCTGGCGCTGTTCGACCAGCAGGCTCAGGACGAGGTCTGGGGTGACGACGCCGGAGTGCGCGTCTCGTCGTCCTACGCCCCGATGGGCGTGGGCACAGTCGTAGACGGCGGCTATCTGGTCAACGGATCGTGGAACTGGTCGTCGGGCTGTGACCACGCGACGTGGGCCTTCCTCGGCGGTCCGGTCATCAAAGACGGGCGGCCGGTCGACTTCGGCAGCTTTTTGATCCCGCGCACCGAGTACCGCATCGATGACGTCTGGCATGTGGTGGGCCTCAAGGGAACTGGCAGCAACACGGTCGTTGTCAAGGACGTCTTCGTGCCGCGGCACCGGTTCCTGTCCTACAAGCAGATGAACGACGGCACCGCCGGCGGTTATGAGAACAACACCGCCGCTGTCTACAAGATGCCCTGGGGCACAATGCATCCCACGACCATCTCGGCGCCGATCGTCGGCATGGCCTACGGCGCCTACGACGCGCACGTGGAGCACCAGGGCAAACGGGTGCGTGCCGCGTTCGCCGGTGAGAAGGCCAAGGACGACCCGTTCGCCAAGGTCCGCATCGCCGAAGCGGCGAGCGACATCGATGCCGCGTGGCGGCAACTGATCGGCAACGTCAGCGACGAGTACGCGCTGCTGTCTGCCGGCAAGGAGATCCCGTTCGAACTGCGGGCCCGCGCGCGTCGTGACCAGGTCCGTGCCACCGGGCGTTCCATCGCCTCCGTCGACCGGTTGTTCGAGGCTTCCGGCGCCACCGCGTTGGCCAGCGATGCACCGGTGCAACGGTTTTGGCGCGATGCGCACGCCGGCCGGGTCCACGCGGCCAACGACCCCGAGCGGGCTTACCAGATCTTCGGTAATCACGAGTTCGGGCTGCCGCCCGGCGACACCATGGTCTGATGACGGCGACGACTGAAGAGCTGACGTTCGAATCCACCTCTCGTTACGTCGAAGTCGACGTCGACGGACCGCTGAAGCTGCACTATCACGAAGCGGGTGTCGGCAACGAGCAGACGATCGTGTTGCTGCACGGCGGCGGGCCGGGTGCGGCGAGCTGGACGAACTTCTCCCGCAACATCCCGGTGCTGGCACAGCAATTCCATGTGCTGGCCGTCGACCAGCCCGGCTACGGTCTCTCGGACAAGCGCGCCGAGCACGGGCAGTTCAATCACTACGCCGCCCGGGCGCTGAAGGGTCTGTTCGACCACTTGGGTCTGGGACGTGTTCCGCTGGTGGGCAATTCGCTGGGCGGGGGCACTGCGGTCCGGTTCGCCCTGGATTACCCGGACAAAGCCGGCAAGCTGGTGCTGATGGGTCCGGGCGGGCTGAGTATAAATTTGTTCGCGCCCGACCCCACCGAAGGCGTCAAGCGGCTCGGAAAGTTCTCTGTCGAGCCGAC
Organism: uncultured Actinomycetota bacterium; assembly: GCA_963750885.1. Taxonomy (GTDB): domain Bacteria; phylum Actinomycetota; class Actinomycetes; order Mycobacteriales; family Mycobacteriaceae; genus Mycobacterium. The sequence continues at coordinate 199,927 of CAVVSN010000022.1, read as the reverse complement.
CCGCGAGAACCTCGAGGCGTTCCTACGGGTGATGGTCTTCAACCAGAAACTGATCACCCCGGAACTGATCGATCAGCGCTTTGAGCTGGCCAGCACAGCAGAATCGCTGATGGCGACCCGAGCGATGGGAATGTCGTTCGCCGGAGCCGATTTCGAGCTCGGGATGATGTGGCGAGAAGTTCACAAACTGCGCCAGCCGGTGCTGCTGATCTGGGGCCGCGAAGACCGGGTCAACCCGCTGGATGGCGCACTGGTGGCGCTCAAGACGATTCCGCGCGCGCAGCTCCACGTCTTCGGTCAGTGTGGACACTGGGCGCAGGTCGAGAAATTCGACGAATTCAACAAGCTGACCATCGACTTCCTCGGAGGTGCGTGATGAGCATCCGTTCACTGGGTTACCTGCGCATCGAAGCGACCGACATGCAGGCCTGGCGCGACTACGGCCTGAAAGTCCTCGGCATGATCGAGGGCAAGGGCAGCACCGAAGGTGCGCTCTATCTGCGGATGGACGACTTCCCAGCCCGCTTGGTGATCGTGCCGGGCGAGCATGACCGGCTCTCGGAAGCCGGCTGGGAATGCGCGAATGCCGAAGGCCTGCAAGAGATCCGCAATCGGCTCGACATCGAGGGCACGCCGTACAAAGAGGCCACCGCGGCCGAACTGGCCGACCGTCGGGTCGACGAGATGATCAAGTTCTCCGACCCCTCCGGCAACGGGCTGGAGGTCTTCCACGGTGCCGCACTCGAGCATCGCCGGGTCGTCAGCCCGTACGGACACAAGTTCATCACCGCTGAGCAGGGCCTCGGTCACGTAGTGCTGACCACCCGGGACGACGCCGAGACGCTGCACTTCTACCGCGATGTGCTCGACTTCAAGCTGCGTGACTCGATGCGACTGCCGCCGCAGGTAGTGGGCCGGCCCGCAGACGGGCCGCCGGCCTGGCTGCGCTTCCTGGGCTGCAACCCCCGCCACCACAGCCTGGCCTTCATGCCGGGGGAGACCCCCAGCGGAATCGTCCATCTGATGGTCGAGGTCGGTGAGGCTGACGACGTTGGGCTGTGCCTGGACCGGGCGCTTCGGCGCAAGGTGCCGATGTCGGCCACGCTGGGCCGCCACGTCAACGACCTGATGCTGTCGTTCTACATGAAGACCCCGAGCGGATTTGATATCGAATTCGGTTGTGAGGGAAGGCAAGTCGAAGACACCGACTGGGTTGCTCGGGAGAGCACCGCGATCAGCCTGTGGGGTCACGACTTCAGCGTCGGCTTCAAGTAATGTCCGAGCAGATCGACGCGCGCACCTTTCGCAGTGTGCTCGGTCAGTTCTGCACCGGCATCACGATCATCACCACCGTGCACGACGACGCGCCGGTCGGCTTCGCGTGTCAGTCCTTCGCGGCGCTGTCGCTGGAACCCCCGCTCGTGCTGTTCTGCCCGACCAAGGTGTCGCGGTCGTGGAAAGCCATCGAGGCCAGTGGGACGTTCTGCGTCAACCTGCTGACCGAGAGCCAACAGCACGTCTCCGCGCGCTTCGGTTCGAGAGAGCCGGACAAGTTCGCCGGAATCGATTGGCACCCTTCTGAACTCGGCTCGCCGATTATCGAGGGGTCGCTGGCGTACATCGACTGCAGGGTGGCCTCGGTGCACGACGGCGGCGACCATTTCGTGGTGTTCGGCGCGGTGGAGTCGCTGTCCGAGGTGCCCAAGATCAAGCCGCGGCCGCTGCTGTTCTATCGCGGCGACTACACCGGCATCGAACCGGACAAGACCAGGCCGGCGCAATGGCGTGACGACCTGGAGGCATTCCTGACCACGACCACCCAGGACACCTGGCTCTAGTCATCGGTGTACGGGAGGGGCAGCGCTGGTGTCGAGACATTACCTTCGGCAATACCAGTGACTTGGCCGGTGAACAGAATTGCGCGTGTCAACTGGCTGGCGAAGGCGTCGAAGAGCGATGGAAAAATGCGGTATACCAACACCATTGGCCGGTTGAGCCAGCCGACATGCCGTTCGGTTGATCGTCCGCGGGTCGTCGCTCGGACGATCGCCGCGGCAACGCTGATCGGGCCCACGGCGGTCGGCGGAACTTGCGCTACGCGGCCGAAGTAGTTGCCGGCATTGCCAGACATCGTGGTGTCGACCGGACCGGGATACACCCCGTGGACTTTGACTCCGGATAAGTGACTGTTTTCCTGGCGCAATGCACGGACCAAGCCTTGTACGCCGAACTTGCTGACCACATAGGCCGATTGATAGGGCATCGCAGCCTGTCCCAGCAGCGAACCGAGTAGTACCAAGTGTCCCCGCCCACGTTCGCGAAAGTGCGCCAACGAGGACCGCGCGACATTGACTGCGCCAATGAGATTCGTTCGCACCACGGTGTCGAAGACCTCGACCGGTAGATCCTCGAAGCGCCCAAAGGCGGTCAAACCCGCGCACTGGGCGACGACGTCTATCCGGCCGAACCGGGCAAGGGTGTCGTCGAAAAATCTCTGAACCTGGTCCGCCTCGGCAATGTCGACCGATAGAAATACAACATCGGTCGCGCCTGCCGCCCTGCATTCCTCGGCTACCAACGCGAGGGCGGCCTCGGATCGTGAGGCGAGGGACAACCGGGCTCGGCGCCGGGCGAACAGCAGAGCGGTTTCTTTACCTATCCCGGTGGAGGCTCCCGTCACCACCACGACTTGTGCAGTGAGTTTGGTCCGGAGTTCCGTGTCAGTCATGAGTGGCCTTTTCTACACGCATATGGCTGGAGAGCGTGAATCATGTTGCTCAACAGACGTATTGCTTCTTCGCCGTTCGGATTCGGCGAAGATGTTGAGAACGGCCACGGAGGCGACCGACGGCCATCCACCGCGCACCGTCGCCAATACCGCGGCGAACACTGCGATCGGTGCAAGGAGGGCGACTGGGTCACGACGTCGTGTCCGCAGCCGGTCCAGTGCGGCTGGGGTGCCGCCGGCCAGGTTGGCCGCGACGAACGCGGCATCTGCCAGTCCGGCGCGGCCGACTCCCACGGCCCGAAGCGCTGTCGCCGTGGTCCATAGCAGCAAGCTGCTGTCATGTATCTGGTCTGCTACTCGGCGAAAACCGGTCCGGTCGTCGTTCGTCGCTCCCATTGCCGCACTGGAGCCCACGGCGCCGCTGGCTAAACCGTCGAGCAACTCTTCCGCGCTCTCCGTCGACGATCGCGTGGGTGACCAGCCCAATTCTGCACGCGCACATGAGGTGTCCATGGTCGGCGAATTCATCGCCACGTCGTACCATCCGGGCGTGACGGCGACGGCACGGATCGCATGCAGAGCCGTGACGAGACAGCGGACGAGTCGCGGATTCACCGCGAGAGGACGGCCACCAACCAGCCCGGCCAGCGCGCGGGCGTCCAAGATGTCGGCGGCGAGGTTGAAAGACCCAGTAGCCCGGGTCTGCACCAATCGCACTACCGCATCGCCGACGTCGTCAGCGTGGACGAATTGCAAGGCTATGCCTGCTGGCAGTGGCACGACGGGGAAGACCCGGCGACGCAGGAGTTTGAGCACGGCGCGCGGCACGAACGGACCCAGGTACAGCGTCTGAACTTCCCAGGCCGACTCACGCTGCACGACCAGGGTGGGACGGAATCGCGCCACCGCAACTTCCGGATGAGCCTGAGCGAACTCGTCCACCAGCTGTTCAGCGGCGACTTTATCTCGGCTGTACGCGGACGTGCGCTGACCGGTGTGCGGCCAGCTTTCGCCGACGGGATGCGTTGCGCCCGGTGCATATACACCGAGACTGGAGGCGTAGATGAGCTGCCGGACATCGGCGGCGGACATCGCTTCCAGGACAGCGTGGGTTCCCGCCACATTGACCCGAGACAAGTATTGTTCGTTGCTCGCCGGTCTGAGAGCCAGCGCCAGATGGATGACGACGTCGGCACCTCGCATCACGGGCTCGAGGTCGTGGATTGCACTGCATGAGGACAGGTCGACGCTGTGCCACGAAACGGGTTCATTCGCCGGACTAGCAGAGGGTGGCCGACGGCAGATCCCGACGATTTCGTTGCCGGGTAACGCTCTTGCTAGCGCCCGCAGCACACCTGTGCCGACGTTGCCTGAGGCTCCGGTGATGACGATTTTTTTGCGCGCAGTCGTCATCAGGATGGTCGCAGGATCATGGGGAGCGAATGCCCATCCCGAAGTTTCCTAAACCCTGGGTCCGGCTGCCATTGGGTCGGTGTCAGATCCTTTGGTGCCGAGAAACTTTGGCGCGCCGTTGCTGCCAACGGAGGAGTCCGAAGGGAAGGGTCGGCGGTCGCGATGAGTTCGGAGAGTGCAGCGGGTCTGTCTTTTGTGTTGAAAGGAAGGGGAGAACATGAAGATCGAGCACGTGCTGGCGGTTGTGCCGGTGACCGACCTGGACAGAAGTCGACCCTGGTACGAAACCCTGTTCGGGCGTGCGGCCGACAACAACCCGATGCCCACGCTGGTGGAGTGGCAGGTCGTCGCGGGCGGCTGGGTGCAGGTGTTCGCTGACGAGCAGCACTCCGGATCGACGGCGCTGAATCTGGCGGTGCCAGATCTGGATGCCCACCTCGAAGAACTGAGAGGGCGTGGTCTACGGCCGAGCGAGATCGTCGAGGCCAACAAGGGCGTGCGGCTGTCCACGCTCACCGACCCCGATGGGAACAGGGTCACCTTGATCGGCGGTTTCCGCGTCCACTACTGACCCGCTGCGGTTTCGGCACTAGCGCTACGCTCGCCACGACCATTCTTTCGCGGGAGGCGGGCTGCGTTGATCCGTTTTGTCTTTGTCGCAGTGCTCACGGTGCTTGCCGCGGCTTTGGTGGTGCCCGCAGTGATTGTGTCGTGGGTCTGGTGGTTGCCCGCAGCCTTGGTCGCGATCCTGGCCGCTGTCGGTGTCTACGACCTGATTCAGCGCGAACACTCGGTGTTGCGAAACTACCCGATCCTCGGGCACATGCGGTTTCTGCTGGAGGCGCTGCGGCCGGAATTGCAGCAGTACTTCATCGAGCGCAACTTCGACGGCCGTCCCTTCGACCGCGACGTCCGGTCGCTGATCTATGCGCGGGCCAAAGGCACCGCCGCAGAACTCGCTTTCGGGACCGAGCGCGATATCGATCAGGTCGGCTACGAGTACCTGGTGCATTCGGCCCGACCGGTCGAACCGCCCGAGGAGCCGTTCCGGGTACGGGTGGGTGGCCCCGATTGCACGCAGCCCTACGACATGGCCCTGATGAACGTCTCCGCAATGAGTTTCGGCGCACTGTCCGGTAACGCGCTACGCGCCCTGAACAACGGAGCACGCAAAGGTGGGTTCGCCCATGACACGGGTGAAGGCGGGTTGACTCCTTACCACCTCGGCGGTGCCGACGTGATCTGGGAGCTCGGCTCAGGCTACTTCGGTGCGCGTACCAAAGACGGTTCCTTCGATCCAGACGTGTTTGCGGCCAAGGCCGTCCACCCGCTGGTGAAGTGCATCTCGATCAAGCTGAGCCAAGGCGCCAAGCCTGGCATCGGGGGCGTGCTGCCGGCCGCCAAGGTCACCGAGGAGATCGCCGACTACCGGGGAGTGCCGGTCGGAGAGAAGTGTGTCAGTCCCGCCGCGCATTCGGCGTTTCACACTCCGCGCGAACTGGTTCGGTTCGTAGCGCGGTTGCGTGAATTGGCCGACGGAAAACCGGTCGGCTTCAAGCTGTGCGTCGGTTCACGGATCGACGTGCTGGCAACCTGTAAGGCGATGCTGGCCGAAGGGGTGACTCCCGACTTCATCATCGTCGACGGCGCCGAGGGTGGCACCGCCGCTGCCCCGCTGGAATACGAAGACAACATCGGACTTCCGCTCACCGACGGATTGATGATCGTGCACAACGCATTGGTGGGAACCGGACTGCGGGAACGGATCCGGGTTGGCGCCGGAGGCAAAGTCGCCTCCGGAAACGACATCATCAAGCGACTGATCCAGGGTGCCGACTACACCAACTCGGCCCGGTCGATGATGATGGCGACGGGCTGCATCCAATCTCAGCGGTGCCACACCAACCACTGCCCGGTCGGCGTGGCAACCCAGGATCCATTCCGGGCCCGCGCCCTCGACGTCGCCGACAAGAGCGAACGGGTCTACAACTATCAGCGCGCGACCGTCGCGCAGGCTATGCGAATGATGGGCTCGATGGGGGTCTCGGAACCGTCGATGCTCAACCCGCAGATGTTGCGCAAACGGGTGTCGCCCACCGAACAACGTTCCTACGCTGAGCTTTACGAGTGGCTAGAACCGGGCGTGTTGCTCAATCACGCACCGCCGAGTTGGCGTGCGGACTGGGAAATCGCCGACCCGGACTGCTATGCGCCCGCCGGCAGCAGGATCAACGCGAGCAGCCCCGCCTAATCAGTGCCAGCGGGTTTGATGGTCGGCGTGGGTGCCCAGATATGCACCGGGGCCGAATAATTCGTCGTAGAAGTCCGTATCGAGGTGTTGGGCCTGCAGGTACATCAGGACGTGCACTGTCGGAACCGTGCCGGGTAGCTTGCCGAACGTGTCGTAGATGTACGACGCTTCGGCAGTCACCAATTCCTGGATGCCCTCCGCCGGCAGCGCCGAGCCACGCACCTTCGTACTATCCGACCATGGGCCGGGCGTATCGGGATGAAAAGGTCCGCCCGGGCTGAACTTTCGCTCGACCAGTTTCTCCACTCCGGCCGCGATCGACGGCACGTGCGGCGGGCTGAGCGTCTCGAAATACCCCGGCAGCCCGGTGACGTTCGGGAAAGGCCACCGATCATCGTGGTCGGCGACGAACCCCAGGCCGGGAGCCCTCGGATCACCGGAGCCGCCCAGCACGGACAACCGGTCCAGCCCGTCGTAGGTCCAGCCGCCCAGGCCCATGGCCTGCAATGCCAGCACCCCGTTGTTGGCCGCGATCGCGAGTTCGGCGCTGGCCTCGGTGATCGTGTACTGCTCCACGAATGACAGCGGAAGTGGGTCATCGGCGTGTGTAAGCGATGAAAACCGTTCCAGCCCAGAGATGTTGCGGCCGTTGATGTCGTCGGTGATCGGATAACCATTGGCCGCGAAGAACCACAGGTTCTCCATCAGGTGTTCGGCGAGATCGGCCACCGGGAAGGCCAGCAGGCTGCCGGGGTGATTGCCGATCCAGGTGTTGTGGCCCTCCATGTACGGCTCTTCGCGGGGGAGTTCGAGGCGAGTGTCCGCGATCCGGACAAAGGACTTCGCGGTGTGGGTTATCCACGCTTCGGTGCTGCCGAATTCGCGCGGTTGCTCGTCTCGGTTGGGCAGCAGGTAAGTCCCGGAATCGTCGGTGAAAAACAGCTGGCTGGTGTGGAAACCCGCGGCCGACGGGAACGTCCGCCCCGTCGCGCTGCCTGAGTAGTTCGGGAAGGACGGCGCGTATCCGGGATGGTGAGTGATCCCGAAGTTCCAGCCCGTCACGCCACCGGTCACCGAAATGAGCAGGGCACGCTCGACTTCCGACAGCGGTTGAACGGGCCGCCGGCTGGTGTAGGCCAGCGCACCGTCGGGGATCTGACCGCCGACCGGAAATCGGCGTGACCTGCGTCCGGTCATCGCGGCGAGCAGCGGGAACTGGGCAAGGTCGGCCAGCGCGGCCCGCTCGTGGTCGGAGATCTCCAGGCCCATGTGCGGATGCTAACCCGATGAACTTTTCGCCGGGCTACCGCGTATCTAGCAGTGGTTGGCGGCGGAAAGGTAGGCCATGAGTCGGCTTCGGATCCTCGTCGTGGGTGCGGGCGTGAGCGGCATCGCCGCGGCGCGCGGACTACTGCGCGACGGGCACGATGTCACCGTCTTCGACCAGCGGCCGAACGTCACGGCCGGTGGCGGTGCCGTGACGATATGGTCGAACGGCGCGATGGTCCTCAACCAGCTCGGCGTCGACATGACCGGCGCCGGTCAGCCGTTGTCCGCCGTGCGGGTGACGACATCGTCGGGTCGCCCGCTGACCACCGTCGACTTGGATACCGTGGTGAATCGGCTGGGTGCGTCCATCCGGATGGTCCCGCGTCGGGTCCTGCTGGAGCGGCTGCTCACCGGCTTCCCCGCCGATCGCATCCAATGCCGGGCCCGTGCGGTCTCGGTGATTCAGACCGACGACGGGGCGCGCGTCGACCTGCAGGACGGCAGCTCTGTCACCGGGGACCTGTTGATCGGTGCGGACGGTCTGCACTCAGTGGTTCGCGAGGTCGTCGGCGCGCCGCCCGCGAAGCCAACCGGGTGGTGCAGCTGGCAGGGGCTTGTCGAATTGCCCGATCTCGCCGAGCCGACTGTGGCGAGAATGATCATCGGCGAGCACGGAAACCTCGGCTTGTGGCCGGCGGGCGGGACAGAGCTGCAATGGTGGTTCGACTTACCGTGGTCACCGGGTTTTACGCGGCCCCAACGGCCGATCGAGATGATCCGTCGCCACTTCAGCGGATGGTCGGAATTGGTCGACGAAGTGCTCGCCACGTTGACCGACGACGATCTTGCTCCTTCGCCTTTCCCGCATTATCGGCACCCCGTTCCGGACGCAGGCGTGGGCGCGGTGACGTTGCTCGGAGACGCGGCGCACGCCATGCCGCCGACGCTGGCGCAGGGCACCAACCAGGCGCTGCTGGACACGATGGTGCTGCGCAAGGCGCTGTCGGATTCGAGCGATGTCTGCGGCGCTCTGCGCTGGTACGAGAAGACCCGTCGCCGAAAGGTCAAAGCGGTGTCGTGGGTGACCATGCAGCAGGTGTCGCGCAGCGAGGCGGCACTGCGGCCGGCGTCGCTCATGTCGGACCGGGTGATGACATGGGCGCTGACCCGGTTTCTCGGTTGGGTCAGTCACCGCGACATCTCGGCCGAGATCAGTCGCGCAGGCCTTGCTGAGGTGCGGTGATGGCGACAATTGCGAGAGTGCCTCCCGTCGCGGCGGCCCGGGTTGTCGAGCGGCTCCGCCATCATTTGTATCGACTCAACCAGCGGTTGATGCCGGCGCCCGCGGCGATGATGGAGATGATCGTCGGAACCTGGCTGTCGCAGGCGATCACGGTTGCCGCCGAACTCGGTGTCGCCGACGCGCTGGCCGCTGGACCGATGACCATCGACGAGTTGGCTGAAGCCGTGGGTGCGAATTCCGACGCGCTGAGCCGGCTGCTGCGGGCATTGATCGGCCGGGGGATCTTCCGTCGCCGCCACGATGGTCGCTACGAGCTGAATTCCCTTGCCCGTACGCTGTGTTCGGATGCTGAGGCATCCATGTCGGCGGCGGCCCAGTTCTACGGATCGCGTGAGCAACGAGACCGGTGGACGCTGCTGGCCGACTCGATCCGCACCGGACGATCGGTGGTGCCGACGCTGCACGGCAAGGAGGGGTTCGACTTTTTCGCCGAGGATCCCCAGCATGCCGATCTCTTCAACCGGACCATGGCCAGTATTTCCCGGTTGACCGATGCTTCGGTGGCAGCCGGCTACGACTTCGGCGGCTATCCCACGATTGTCGATGTGGGTGGCGGGCACGGGCTGCTGCTGGCCACCATCCTGACCGCGACGCCGGGCGTTACGGGCGTCCTGTACGACCTGCCGGACGTGGTATCGACCGTGTCAAAGATCCTGGGCTACACCCGGTTGGCTGATCGGGTTCGGATCGAGACGGGTTCGTTTTTCGACGAGGTACCGGCCGGCGGCGACGCATATGTGTTGAAGAACATCCTGCACGACTGGCCCGACGAGAAGGCAGTGCAAATCCTGCGCAATGTTCATGCTGCCGCAGGTCGGCACGCCACCATCCTGTTGGTGGAGTTGGTGATCCCCGACCATGACCGCGACTTCCCCGGCAAATGGGCCGACCTGGAGATGTTGCTGAACCTGGGGGCCCGCGAGCGCACTGCCGCCGAGTACCGGAATCTACTCGGCCAGGCCGGTTTTGAGATGACCCGGTTGGTGGCGACCGCCTCGCCGTTGAGCCTGGTGGAGGCCCGCGCCGTGTGATCCGGCCGTGAGGGGTCCACAATGGCCCACATGGCGCTGGATCTGACGGGTTACTTCGCCCGGATCGGCTACGACGGTGCGGCGGATCCGACCTTCGACGTCCTGCAGGATCTGGTGACTGCGCACACCCACGCGATTGCGTTCGAGAACCTCGACCCACTGCTGGGTGTGCCCGTCGACGACCTGAGTCCAGAGGCACTGTTCGACAAGCTGGTTCACCGGCGCCGCGGTGGCTACTGCTACGAGCACAACGGCTTGTTGGGCTACGTGCTGCAGGAGCTGGGCTTCGGGGTGCGCCGATTCGCCGCCCGGGTGGTGTGGGCGGCGCCGCCGGGTTCGCCGGTGCCGTCGCAGACGCACACGCTGCTGGGTGTGGCGCCCAGGGGCGCGCCGCAATTGTTCCTCGTCGACGTGGGTTTCGGCGGCCAGACGCCGACGTCGCCGCTGCGGTTGGAAACGGGCAGCGCCCAGCAGACGACGCACGAGCCATACCGGCTGCAGAGCCGCGGCGACATTCTGGTGCTGCAGGCCGAAATTCGCGGCGAGTGGCAATCGCTGTACGAATTCGCCACCCGCACAGCACCGCCGATCGACCTACAGGTGGGCAGCTGGTATGTCTCCACTCACCCGTCGTCGCATTTCGTCACCAACCTGATGGCCTCGCTGGTCAGCGCCGAGGGCCGGTGCAACCTGTCTGGTCGCCATCTCTCCGTCCACCGCGCCGGCGGGACGGAGAGGATCGAGTTGCCGGACACCGCGGCCGTGGTCGATGCGTTGACCGACCGCTTCGGCATCAACGTGGCCGACACCGGCGATCGCGCGGCGGCTCGAAGCCCGGATCGCCGAGGTTTCACCCTAGCCGAGATGCGGCAGCCAAGACCCGATCCGGCGCAGCGCCTCCTCGATATCGTTCCCCGGACCTGCGAAGGAGAACCGAACATACGAACCGCCACGCACTGGATCGAAGTCGATACCGGGGGCAATCGCTACCCCGGTGTCGGCCAACAACTTTGAACAGAACACCATCGAGTCACCGGTGAAGTCGGAGACGTCGGCGTAGACGTAGAACGCACCGTCGGTGGGCGCCAGCCGGTCGATGCCGATATGCCGCAGACCATCGAGCAGGGTTGCGCGATTGGCGGCGTACTGGTGCAGATGCCCCTCGGCTTCCTGAACCGACGCCGCCGTGAACGCCTCGACCGCGGCGTGCTGAGACAGCACAGGCGGGCAGATGGTGAAGTTGCCGGTGAGGCGGTCCACCGCGCGCCGAAGTTCGGCAGGCACCAGCAGCCAGCCCAGCCGCCACCCCGTCATCGCGAAATACTTGGAAAAGCTGTTGACTACGAACGCATTCCGCGACGTGCTCCACGCGCAGCTGGTTTGCGGGGCGCCCTCGTACACCAACCCGTGGTACACCTCGTCGCTGATCAGCCGCACACCCGATTCGTCGCACCAGGCCGCGATCGCAGCGAGCTCCGCGGGCGGGATGACCGTGCCGGTGGGGTTGGCCGGGCTGGCCACCACCACGCCCTTCACCGGTGGATCGAGTTCGGCCAACATCTGTGCGGTCGGCTGGAAACGGGTCTCGGGCCCGCACTCGATCACCACGACCTCGCACCCCAGCGCCGTCAGAATGTTGCGGTAGCAGGGATAGCCGGGGCTGCTGACCGCAACCCGGTCGCCGACGTCGAAGCAGGACAAGAACGCCAGCAGGAAACCACCCGACGATCCCGTCGTGACCACCACGTCGTCGACGTCAGCCGGCACGCCGTACCGGTCGAGGTAGGACGCCGCGATACTCGCGCGCAGTTCCGGTATGCCCAGTGCCACGGTGTAGCCGAGCTGGTTGCGGTTCAGCGCGGCGATGGCGGCGGTGCGCACCGGCTCAGGGGCGCCGGCGCTCGGCTGGCCCGCCGACAGGTTGACCAGATCGCCGTGACTGCGCTGACGTTCGGCGGCCGACAGCCAGACGTCCATCACGTAAAACGGCGGAACCCCCGCGCGTCGCGCGACACCATCGGTCATGCGGTCAACGTTAGAACACTTCGGATTCAAGCCGGCGCAGATGATCGCGCGGCGGACCCAGCAACTGCGAACTGCCATGTGCGCGTTTGAAGTACAGCTGCATGTCATGTTCCCAGGTGATCGCGATACCGCCGTGCAGCTGGATGCCCTCGGCGGCCACCGTGCTGAACGCCTCGCTGGCCGCCACGCGCGCCAGCGCCGCGGAGATCGCCGACGGTGCATCGGCAGCCTCGTTCACCACGGCCTGAGCGGCCTGCACCGCGACATACAGGTCGGCCATCCGATGCTTGAGTGCCTGAAAGCTGCCGATCGCCCGGCCGAATTGCTGCCGCTCTTTGGTGTAGGCGACGGTCAGCTCCAGGCAGCGGGTGGCTGCCCCGACCTGTTCGGCGGCGAGCAAGATCGCTGCTGCATCGGCCAGGCCCGGATCAGTGCCGAGTGACGCGGTGTTGCGCGGTGTGAGGCGGGCCAACCGGCGAGTCGGATCCATCGGGGTGACGGACTCGGCACTGAACTCCGTCCAGCGGTCGAGCTGTCCGTCGTCGGCCGCGATCACAACGTCGGCGATGTCGCCGTTGATCACGTAGTCGCGGTCGAACACCACCGTGCCGATTGCCGTGCCCTCAGCCAGCGAACCCAGTGCCTCGGCGTCGGGCTCGTCGGCGGCCAGCAGCGCGAGTTCAGCCAGTGTGCTGGCGAGCAACGGACTGGGAACCAGGTTTTTGCCGAGCTCTTCTAGGACGACGGCCGCATCGCCGAGAGTGCCGCCGGCACCGCCGAATTCCTCAGGCACCACCAGTGCGGCCGCACCCACTTGCTCGCACAGCAGCCGCCACAGCGACTCGTCGTAGCCTCGTTCGGATTCCATCGCCCCGCGGACAGCGGCGGGGGCGGCGTGCTTGGCCACCAGCGCTGCGACCGTCTCGCGTAAAAGTTCCCGTTCGTCGCTCACAACGCCTCCAAAACTCGTCGCCGGTGCGCGCGCGGGTCACCCCAGGCCGGGCGCAGCGCCTGCACTCGTAGCAGCCACAAGGACAGGTCATGCTCGGCGGTGAAACCGATCGCGCCGTGTGTCTGCAATGCAGACCGTGCGGCCAGCAACGCAGCGTCCGACGCAGAAGCCTTGGCCGCACTCACATCTCGCGCGGTGTCGGGCGAGGTATCGGCCAATGACAGCGCGGCGCCGTACACCAGTGGCCGGGCCAACTCGAGCGCAATGTGCACATCGGCCAGCTTGTGTTTGATCGACTGATACGACCCGATGGCCCGCCCGAACTGCGTGCGCTGCTTCGCGTACTCGACCGCCGCGTCCAGCAAAGCCTGGCCGGCCCCGACTAGTTGGGCGGCGGTGGCCAACGCCCCGAATTCATAGGCGCGCTTGACGTCAGCCCGCCAGGTCGAATCGGTCGGGGAGACGTCGAACAATTTGCGACTGGGGTCCACCGACTCGTGCTGCTCGCCGGGCCGCGCCTCGCTGACTGTTCCGTCCAAATCGGCCAGCAACGTCAGACCCGCGGCGTCGGCGTCGGTGGCGCGCGGAACGTGCGGCGGAAGGGCAACGGTCGCGATCAGCTCGCCGGACGCCAGCGCCGCGCACCGCTCGTCGTCTGCGAGTAGAACGGGCGCTACCGCAATGGATTCGGCCACCGGACCGGGAACGCCCCAGCGGCCCAGCCGCTCCAGCGCGACGACCAGGTCGACCGGGTGTGCCTCGATGCCGTCGAACCGCTCGGGTACGGCCAACGCTGTGACGCCCAGGTCGGCCAGGCGCGCCCAGACCTTGCGGCCTGGTCCGGTGTCGCCGTCGGCCCAGGCTCGAACCGCACCCGGAAGGTCGGCAGCCGCCAGCGCCGCGTCGATGCTGGCGGCGAAGTCACGCTGTTGCTCGTCAAGGTCGAACCTCATTTGGACTTCTCTCGGGGCAGGCCCAGTAGCCGCTCGGCGATGATGTTGCGTTGAATCTCGTTGGTACCGGCGTAGATCGGGCCGCCAAGAGCGAACAGCAGCCCGTCAGTCCAGGCGTCGGCCAGCTCGCCGTCGGCCCCGCGGATCTCCAGTGCCGTCTGGTGGATCGCTACGTCAAGGTCTGACCAGAACACCTTGGTCACCGAAGACTCGGCACCCAGTTCGCCGCCGCCCGCCAGTCGGGTCACGGTGCCGAAGGTATGCAGCCGGTATGCCTGCGCCTTGATCCACGCGTCGGCGACCTGGTCTCCGAACGAGCTGTCGCCCTTGGTTTTCCACACCTCGGCAAGGCGTTCGGCGGAGGCCAGGAATCGGGCTGGGCTACGCAGCGACATGCCGCGCTCGTTGCTGGATGTGCTCATCGCGGCCCGCCAGCCGTCGTTCACCGTGCCGATCACATCCGTTTCGGGCACGAAGACGTCGTCGAGGAAGATCTCGCCGAATCCGGTGTCACCGCCGAGTTGGGCGATCGGACGAACGGTGACGCCGTCGGCATGCAGGTCGAACATGAAATAGGTCAGGCCGCTATGCCGCTGCGCCTCGGGGTCCGAACGGAACAATCCAAACGCCCTGTCGCCAAACGGTGCTCGCGAGCTCCAGATCTTCTGGCCGTTCAGCAGCCAGCCACCATCGGTGCGCGCTGCCGTCGAACGTAGCGAGGCGAGATCGCTGCCGGACTCGGGCTCTGACCAGGCCTGCGCCCAAATCTCCTCGCCGCTGGCCATCTTGGGCAGAATCCGGTCGAGCTGCTCTCCGGTGCCGTGGGAGAACAGCGTGGGCGCCAGCATCGAGGTGCCGTTGGCGCTGGCTCGCCCGGGCGCTCCGGCGCGGAAGTATTCCTCCTCGTAGACCACCCACTGCAGCAGGGTCGCATCACGGCCACCGTATTTCTCCGGCCAGGTGATCACCGACAACCCCGCGTCGAAAAGCACCTTGTCCCATAGCCGGTGCTGTTCGAAACCCTCCGCAGTGTCGTAGGAATGCGTCGGGAACGCGTCGCGGTGCGACGACAGGAAGTCGCGCACCTCCCGCTGAAATGTCAGCGTCTCGTCGTCGATTTGCAGATCCATCACGCCATCTCTCGAAGTTGCGGTTTGACCACCTTGCCGCCCGCGTTGCGGGGCAGCGCGTCGACAAATCTCACCGAACGTGGGGCTTTGAAGTTCGCCAAGTAATCGCGGGTGTACGCGATCACCGACTTTTCGTCGAGGCCGGAATCGGGCCGGGCCACCAGATAGGCTCGGCCCACCTCGCCGAGTCGCTCGTCGGGCACACCGATCACCGCGCAGTCCACCACACCGTCCAGCCGGGCCAGCACCTGCTCGATCTCGGCAGGGTAGACGTTGAAACCGCCGCAGATGTACATGTCCTTGAGCCGGTCGGTGATCTGGAGATTGCCTGCGGCATCGAGCTTTCCGATGTCACCGGTGTGCAACCAACCGTCGCTGTCGATCGCCGCAGCGGTGGCGTCCGGGTCGTCGAGGTAGCCAAGCATCACGTTGGGCCCACGTAGGAGCACCTCGCCGGTCGCATCGTCGATGCGCAGGTCGAAATCGGCAATCGGCCGCCCGCAGGTGGTGGCTACGGTGACGGCATCGTCGTCGGCGCGGCACATGGTGCCCATTCCGTTGGACTCGGTCAGGCCGTAAGCGGTCAGCACGATGTCGAAGTCGAGTTCGCTCTGCATCCGCTCGATCAACACCACCGGCACGGTCGCTGCGCCGGTGACCGCGAACCGCAGCGAGCTCAGGTCGTAGCGGCTACGCGCGGGATGGTCGAGCAGCGTTTGGTAGATGGTCGGCGGTCCGGGAAGCACGGTGATGCGATGTTCGGCGACCGCGCGCAACGCCTGCTCGGCGTCGAAGGTCAGCTGCGGGATCAAGGTGGCGCCGGTCTGCAGACAAGCCAGGATGCCGGCCTTGTAGCCGAAATTGTGGAAGAACGGATTGATGCAGAGGTAGCGGTCGTCGCTGGTGATCTTGCCGATGGCCGCCCATGCCGCGGCGCCGGCCAGCGACTGCCGATGGCCGCACAGCACGCCTTTGCTGCGGCCGGTGGTGCCGGAGGTGAACAGGACGTCGGAGAGGTCTTCGGGCCGGACCGCCGCGGCCCGCGCGTCGGCCGCAGCGACATCGGCGCCGCGGCTTACAAAGTCGTCCCACGTTCCCGTCGTCGACGTCGATCGGCACCCGGACGACGTGCCGCAAATCGGGCAGTGCCGAAAGGTCAAGGTCGCCGACTCTGTCGGCACCGAGGAACTCGCCCATCGCCACCAGTAGGGGTGCGCCGGTGCGGGCCAGGATGTCGGAGGCCTCCGCGGCGGTGTAGCGGGTGTTCAGCGGGACCACGGTCGCGCCGGCGTAGTGCGTGGCCAAACAGGCGACCACCCAGTGCCAGGTGTTCGGCGACCAGATCGCCACCCGGTCGCCGGCGTTCACGCCGAGGCTGATCATGGCCGCGGCGGCGCGGCGCACCTCGTCCCGCAACTCGGCGAAGGTGAGCGTCCGATCCTCGGTGACCAGGGCGCTGTGGTCGGGGAGTTCGCCCGCGATGTGATCCAACGCCGCAGGAATGGTCTGCGGATGGCTCGACATCGAACTCCTAGCTGCGGACTACCCGGCTTATCCATTGCCGTTGTGCAGCGCACATCGCCGCCGGGCTAACAAAGCAAGTGCTTGGTAGGTTAGCCTACAAGGGTGCAAGGCGTCGAGGAGTTCCGGGCCGAGGTCCGCGACTGGCTGGCGAAGAACCTGGTCGGCGAATTCGCTGCTCTCAAGGGGCTCGGCGGTCCCGGTCGCGAGCACGAGGCCTTCGAAGAGCGACGCGCCTGGAACCAGCACCTCTCGAAAGCCGGCCTGACCTGTCTAGGGTGGCCGGTCGAGCACGGCGGCCGCGGTCTGTCGGTCGCGCATCGGGTGGCGTTCTACGAGGAATATGCGCTCGCCAACGCGCCGGCCAAGATCAACCACTTCGGCGAGGAACTGCTGGGCCCGACCTTGATCGCCTTCGGCACGCCCGAGCAGCAGCAGCGTTTCCTGCCTGGGATTGTCGACGTCACCGAGTTGTGGTCGCAGGGCTACTCAGAACCCGGCGCCGGCAGCGACTTGGCCAACGTGGCCACCACCGCGGTCCTGGACGGCGACGCGTGGGTGATCAACGGCCAGAAAGTGTGGACGTCGCTGGCGCATTGGGCCCAGTGGTGCTTCGTGGTGGTGCGCACCGAGAAAGGCTCCAAGCGTCACGCCGGGTTGTCCTACCTGCTGGTACCGCTCGACCAGCCCGGTGTCGAAGTCCGCCCGATCGTCCAGTTGACCGGGGACTCCGAGTTCAACGAGGTGTTTTTCGACGACGCCCGCACCGACGCGGACCTGGTGGTCGGCCAGCCCGGTGATGGTTGGCGGGTCGCGATGGGAACGCTGACCTTCGAGCGCGGCGTGTCGACGCTCGGTCAGCAGATCGTCTACGCCCGCGAGCTGGAGTCCATCGTCGAGCTCGCCAAAAAGACTGGTGCAGCTGATGATCCACTGATCCGCGAACGGCTGACCCGCTCCTGGGCCGGTCTGCGGGCGATGCGCTCCTACGCGCTGGCGACAATGGACGTCGAAGGAGGCGGGCGGGCCGCCGGGAAAGACAACGTCTCGAAGTTGTTGTGGGCCAACTGGCACCGCGAACTCGGCGAGATCGCGATGGAGGTCCAGGGCAAGGCCGGTCTGACATTGCCCGGCGGTGACTTCGACGACTGGCAGCGGCTCTACCTGTTCACCCGCGCCGACACCATCTACGGCGGGTCCAACGAGATTCAGCGCAACATCATCGCTGAGCGTGTGCTCGGCCTACCCAGGGAGGTTCGATGACGCTAGCCGTTGCGCCGAAAGAAGTGGCCGGACACGGGCTTCTGAAGGGCAAGGTCGTCGTGGTGACGGCTGCGGCAGGCACTGGCATCGGCTCGGCCACCGCTCGGCGGGCCCTCCTCGAGGGTGCCGACGTCGTCGTCTCCGACCATCACGAGCGACGGCTCGGCGAGACGCGGGACGAGTTGACCGCGCTGGGACTGGGCCGGGTGGAAAGCGTGGTCTGCGACGTCACGTCCACCGCGCAGGTCGACGCGCTGATCGCCTCCACCACCGCGCGGTACGGCAGACTCGACGTGCTGGTCAACAATGCCGGCCTGGGCGGTCAGACCCCGGTGGTCGACATCACTGACGAGGAGTGGGATCGCGTCCTCAACGTCACGCTTACCTCGGTACTACGCACTACCCGGGCGGCGCTGCGGTACTTCCGCGACGCGGACCACGGCGGCGTCATCGTCAACAACGCCAGCGTGCTCGGCTGGCGCGCTCAGCACTCGCAGTCTCACTACGCTGCCGCGAAAGCCGGGGTGATGGCGCTGACCCGCTGCAGCGCAGTCGAAGCCGTCGAATACGGAGTACGGATCAACGCGGTGTCGCCGAGCATCGCCCGACACAAATTCCTCGACAAGACCAGCTCGACCGAACTGCTCGATCAGTTGTCGGCCGGTGAGGCGTTCGGCCGGGCCGCCGAACCGTGGGAAGTGGCATCGACTATCGCGTTCCTGGCCAGCGACTACTCCAGTTATTTGACCGGAGAAGTGATTTCGGTGTCGAGTCAGCACCCATGACCGAGCAGAGCCCGCCGAACAGCCGGCGCGACGAGTTGCTGGATCTCGCCGCGTCGATGTTCGCCGAGCGCGGGTTGCGCGCAACCACTGTGCGCGACATCGCCGACAGCGCGGGCATCCTCTCCGGCAGCCTGTATCACCACTTCTCGTCCAAAGAGGAGATGGTCGACGAGGTCCTGCGGAACTTCATGGACTGGTTGTTCGCCCACTACCAGGAAATCGTTGACACACAACCGAATTCACTGGCGCGCCTCAAGGGGCTGTTCATGGCTTCGTTCGATGCCATCGAGCATCGGCACGCCCAGGTCGTCATCTACCAGGATGAGGCGAAGCGACTGCTGCCGCAGCCTCGGTTCTCCTACCTCGAGGACATGAACAAGCAGCAGCGCAAGATGTGGGTCGATGTGCTGCATCAGGGTATCGAGGAGGGGTATCTCCGTCCCGATCTCGATGTCGACCTGGTTTACCGATTCATCCGTGACACCACCTGGGTGTCGGTGCGCTGGTATCAGCCCGGCGGACCGCTCACCGCGCAACAGGTGGGTCAGCAGTATCTCGCTATCGTCCTAGGCGGAATCACCAAAGAAGGAAGTTGACATGGCCTCACATAATCAGGCATACGTCATTGACGCTGTGCGCACTGCGGTTGGTAAGCGCAACGGGTCGCTCGCCGGCGTGCATCCCGTCGACCTGGGTGCGCTCGGCTGGCGTGGACTCCTGGACCGGGTCGACATCGACCCCGCCGCCGTCGAGGACGTGATCGCCGGCTGTGTCGACGCGATCGGCGGGCAGGCCGGCAACATCGCCCGGCTCTCCTGGCTGGCCGCCGGCTATCCCGAAGAAGTTCCCGGCGTCACCGTCGACCGGCAGTGTGGATCCAGCCAGCAGGCGATTTCTTTTGGCGCACAAGCGATCATGGCGGGCACCGCGGACGTGATCGTGGCCGGCGGCGTGCAGAACATGAGCCAGATCCCGATCTCGTCGGCGATGATTGTCGGAGAGCAGTTCGGGTTCACCTCGCCGACCAGCGAATCCAAGCAGTGGCTGCACCGTTACGGCGATCAGGAGATCTCGCAGTTCCGCGGGTCGGAGATGATTGCCGAGAAGTGGAACCTGTCCCGCGAGGAGATGGAGCAGTTCGCGCTGACCAGCCACGAACGCGCCTTCAGTGCGATCCGCGGCGGCCACTTCGACAACGAGATCATCGCCGTGGAAACCGAACACGGTGCGTTTCGCGTCGACGAGGGTCCGCGTGAGTCATCGCTGGAGAAGATGGCAGGTCTCAAGCCGTTGGTCGAGGGAGGTCGACTGACCGCCGCGATGGCCAGCCAGATTTCCGACGGCGCCAGCGCGGTGCTGCTGGCCTCAGAAAGCGCAGTGCAGGCGCACAACCTGACGCCGCGGGCGCGTATTCATCACATCAGCGCGCGTGCTGCCGACCCGGTCTTCATGCTCACCGGCCCGATCCCGGCGACCCGTTACGCGCTGGAGAAGACCGGCCTGTCCATCGAGGACATCGACACCGTCGAGATCAACGAGGCATTCGCGCCGGTCGTGTTGGCCTGGCTCAAGGAGATCAAGGCCGACCCGGAGAAGGTCAACCCCAACGGCGGAGCGATTGCGCTTGGTCACCCGTTGGGTGCAACCGGGGCAAAGCTTTTCACCACCATGCTCAACGAACTCGAGCGCACCGGCGGCCGGTACGGCCTGCAGACGATGTGCGAAGGCGGCGGCACCGCCAACGTCACGATCATCGAGCGGCTCTAACGCACTTGCGCCGAGCGTGAACTGGCTGCGAATATCCGGCCGATTTCTCGCGGCAGCTTCACGCTCGGCGACTGGGTGACTCAGCGCACTACCCCTGCGATGATGTCGTCGACCGTGCGGCCGGCCAGAGCGTCGACCTCACGGCGGCTGGCATGACGCAATGGTCCCCGCAGCGCGAGTTCGGCGAAGCCGTGCACCGCTGACCAGCATGGCCACTCGGCACCCACCCGGCGTTCGGGTGAAAGTACCTTGGCGATGACCATCGCGTCGAGCGCGTCGATCAGTGCCAAATATGGCGGCGCGGTGGCTGTTTCGGTCGTCACCTCGGCGCTGAAAAACGCCACCGTGAACCACCCCGGCTCGTCGAGCGCGAATTTGATGTAGCCCATGCCGACCGCGCGCAGCCGACCAGATGCCTGCCCGCGAGCCGAGCCTTGCATCCGGGCGACCATCTGATGCTGGATCGCCGACGCCACCGCGCTTAACAGAGCTTCGCGGTCGGCGAAGTGCCGGTAGGCGGCATTCGGCGAAACCCCAACTTGCCGAGTCGCTTCCCGAATCGTCAATGCCTCCGGCCCACCACTGCGGGTGAGGTGCAGACCGGCGTCGATCAACGCGGTACGCAGATCACCGTGGTGGTACCCGGTCTTCAAGGCGGTCAACGCTTGACCCTTCTCGACGCGAAAGTGTACGGTGTCAACATTAGCATGTTGACACCGTGAACATATCTTCCGGAGGGGATTGTCGTGACGACCGCAGGATTACCGCCGGTGGTGGACGAGCAGGTCTGGCAGCGCGAATTAGACGTTCTACGGATCCGGGAAAAGGCGGCCACCCGTGAGCTCGACGCTATCGCGGCGCAGCGACGGCGGCTCCCGATGGTCGCGATGCCGGATTACGTCCTGGAGGATGAAAACGGACTCATTGGGCTGGCCGAGATTTTCGACGGCAAGTCGCAGCTGATCGTGTACAACCACATGTGGTTTCCCGGTGAGGAGTGGCAGTGCCCGGGCTGTACCGGCTTGACGACGCAGTACACCCGGCTGGAGTTCTTGGACAACTACGACGCGCGGTTCGTCATCGTCACGCAGGGCCCGATCGACGAGGCGCTCGAATACAAGCGGCGGGTGGGGAATCAGATGACCTGGTACTCGACCGCCAACAGCCCGTTCGGTGCGGATGTCGGCGCACCACCCGGCGGTGGGTTCGGGCTCAATGTCTTTCTGCGCGAGGGGAATCAGGTCTACCGAACGTGGCACACCAACGGCCGCGGCACCGAACAGCTGAGCTACTCGTTCCCGTTGATCGACATACTTCCGTACGGCCGTCAGGAGGAGTGGCAAGACTCCCCGGACGGCTGGCCGCAGTCCCCGACCTACAGCCGCTGGGGCGGATCCCAAGACATCGCTCGCGCATACGGAGTCGACAAACCAGGAGGAACAGCATGACCACGACAACGACCGGCCTGACGACGATCAGCCTGGTATGTGTGCCGACCGTCGACCAGGACAGCGCGGTGGCGTTCTACGAATCGCTCGGTTTCGAGAAGCGAACCGACACGCCGTTTCACGGCGGCTACCGGTGGATCGAGGTGTACGCGCCCGAGGGCAACACTGGCATTGCGCTTGCCCCACCCCCGCCGGACTACGGACCGGTTCAGCCGACCAATACCGGTATCACGCTGACCACTAACGACATTGACGCCACGCACGCGAAGATGAAGGAACTCGGCGTCGACGTGGACGCGGAGGTGGCACGAGCGGGCGAGCCGGTTCCACCGATGTTCTGGTTTCGGGACCCGACTGGGCACACCCTGCTCGTCGTCGAGTCCTGAGATCACTGCACGAATGCGGTCGCCGACTGTAGGTGCTTGACGGCCTCGGCGACGATCGCGTCGATCAACTCGGCGCAGGACGGCAGGTCCTCGACGATGCCGGCCACCTGGCCGGATGCCAGAACCCCGGCGTCGGTGTTGCCCTCGACCAAGCCGGCTTTGAGCAGCATCGGCGTGTTGGCCGCCATTACCACCTGCGACCAGGTCAGCTGCTTGCCGTGCCGCATCGCCAGGCCGTCGCGAATCATCGACACCCAGGTCATCTGCGACATTTTCTTGAACTTGCCGGCATTGCGCACTGCGGCGGTGAAACCCCTTGCCCGCGAGCCGCTCTCCAGCTTCTCGACCAGGCCGGTGCGCAAGACCCGGTGCGGCATGCCGTCGACCCGGGTGGTGACGACGGTGCCGTCGAGCGCGGACTGCAGATAGCGCTGCTTAACCGATTCGGGCACAGTCGAATCCGAGGTGAGCAGGAACCGGGTGCCCATGGCTACCCCGGCGGCGCCATACGACAGCGCTGCGGCCAGTCCGCGACCGTCGAAGAACCCGCCTGCGGCGATCACCGGAATGCTGACGGCGTCGAGCACCGACGGCAGCAGCAGCGTCGTTGCGATCGGCCCGGTGTGGCCGCCGCCCTCGCCGCCTTGCACGATCACAGCGTCGGCGCCCCAGGAGGCGACCTTCTTGGCGTGCTTGGCCAGGCCTACCGACGGAATCACGACGGAACCCGCGTCTTTGAGTTTGGCGATCAATTCCTGCTTGGGCGCCAACGCGAACGACGCGACCTTGACGCCCTCGCGGATCATCAGGTCCACCCGGTCGCCGGCGTCGCCTGCATCGGCTCGGATGTTGACGCCGAACGGCTTATCGGTGGCCGCTTTGACCTTCCCGATCGCAACGGCCAATTCGTCGAGCGTCATGGTGGCCGAGGCCAAGATGCCTAGTCCGCCCGCGTTGGAGGTCGCCGCCACCAGACGCGCGCCGGCCACCCAGCCCATTCCGGTCTGTACTACCGGGTGCTCGACACCGAGCAGCTCGGTCAGCGGCGTGTGCAGTTTTGTCAACGTATCTCCCGATCGCGCAATGCCTTCGGGTCGATGACCTCGCGGATCAATCGCAACTCGTCGTCGTTCGGCAGCCGGGACTCGCTGGCTTCGTCGAGACCGTGTATGTCGAACGAGGTGTTCTCCCGAACCTCGTCGGCCGAGACGCCGGGGTGCAGCGACAGCGCCCGCATCGTGCGCTCCGGCCCGCCGAAGTCGAACACACCAAGGTTGGACACCACCCGATAGGTGTTGGCGAACCGGAAGGCCGGGTTGTCAGGGTCGATGTTGTCCCAGCCGATACCGCAGATCACATCGACCGTCTCGCAGAACACCCGCTTGGAGTGGCTGCCCACCCAGTAACTCGTCGCGTGGTTGATGGCGTTGCCGGGTGCGCCGCGGACACCGAACATCTGTCGCTTCGGCTGCTGCAGCGGGCCGAAGGCCGAGATGTTCTGATTGCCGTGGCGATCAACCTGATTGGCGCCCATCACCACGTGCCGTCGACCCCAGGCCAGCGTCTCGAATACCCGACCGAACGGCATCCAGCCCTCGACGGGTCCGGTCTTGCCGAGCGCCGGGGTGTCAGCGAGAAGCTGCGCTTCGCCGTCGCTCAGCAGGATGTCGGGGGAGAACGTCAGCCGGGCCAGTCGCGCGCCGACCGACGCCATGTTCGTCATGGGGCTGACCATGATTTCGCCCGCGTCGCGAAACAGGTCGGCGCAGGCGACTGTGCAGACCTCGGCACGGGTGCTACCGGTGTCGGTCACGATGACGCCTCCTCGGCGAACTTGCGGACGGCCGCTTGGTATTCGGCTTCGCTGCCGGACAGATAGGTCCCGACGAATGTCTGCCATCCCTCGTCCGTCGCTGCGGCTTCGGCGTAGTGCCGCTGGAACTTCTCGTCTCGGCCGTAATCCGGTGCTGCGGTGGTGAAGTGGGCACCACCAGGTGCCTCCACCACACCGTCGACCATCATCCGGTTCACCAGCAATGCCTGTGGCGGTACGGCTTTGACCAATTCCTCGGTGGAGACGATGCGCTCCACCGACAGGTAGCGCCGCTGCGCGGCCATCAGGAACAGATCGTCGAAGTAGGGGTCGATACCGGTGTAGGCGGCATTGCCCCGGACGTCACCGAGATTGAGATGCACGAACGCGGCATCCAGGTTCAGTGCCGGCATGGCGAGCAGCGTTTCGTGTCCGCCGCCCGGCGCCGGGTAGGGGCTGGTGACCGTCTTGAGCTCACCCTCCCAGAAGTCGAGCACCGAACTACCCAGTCCGGCGCGAATTGGCAAGAACGGCAACCGTTGTGCTGCCGCTTGCAGTCCGCACCGCAGCATGCCCTCGTCCATTTCGCGTGCCTCGAGCGCGCCGCCGCTGCGGGCCTTGGCGAACCACGGGTCATAGAAGGGCGGTGAGTCCAGCGAGACGAACCCGTAGTAGACCCGCTTGACCTTGCCGGCCGAGCACAGCAGTCCCACGTCCGGGCCGCCGTAGGTCACCACGGTCAGATCTTTGACGTCGGTGCGCAACAGAGCGCGGACGAATGCCATCGGCTTACGTCGCGACCCCCAACCACCGATACCGATGGTCATGCCGCTTTCCACCTGCGCGACGGCGTCGTCGAGAGTGGTGCGCTTGTCGCTCACTTCTTCTCACCCTTCGCCGTTCCGGCGAAGGCGTCGCGGTGTTCGTCGGCCACCCCGGCGAGGTTGAGCTCGAAGGTAAAGCCTTGTTCCATGCGGTAACTGGAGTGGACTCGCTGGACGTCGATCAGGTTCAGCGCTTCCTTGGCCGCGCGGATCACCCGGGTGTCTTTGACGGCGATGTCGCGAGCCACCCGCAGCGCGGCCTCGTCAAGTTCCTCGCGCGGCACCACTTCGTGCACCGAGCCGAAGTGATGCAGGGTCGCGGCGTCGACAGTGGCCGCGGTGAAGAACAACCGCCGCATCATGTGCTGCGGCACCAGTCGTGACAGATGGGTCGCCGCGCCCAGCGCGCCGCGCTCGACCTCGGGCAGTCCGAAGGTCGCATCGTCGGAGGCCACGATGACGTCGGCGTTGCCTACCAACCCGATGCCGCCTCCGACGCAGAATCCGTTGACCGCGGCGATCACCGGTACGGCGCATTCGTAGACGGCGCGGAAGGCGGCAAAGCAACCCCGGTTGGCGTCGATCAGCGCGGTGAAGCCCTCGGTGCGCTGCATTTCTTTGATATCGACCCCGGCGTTGAAGCCGCGGCCTTCGGCCCGCAGGATCACTGCGTGAGTGGTCTGGTCGTTGCCGGCAGCGGTCAGGACCTCGCCGAGTTCGAACCATCCGCGGGACGGGATGGCGTTGACGGGCGGGTAGTCGACGGTGACCGCGACTATCCCTGGTTCGACGGTGCGCGACGTAATTGTCATCGAGATCCTCGACCACTTCCTTGGGGGGCGATGGGGGGACGATTTACCTAAGCAAGCACTTGCTTGGTACGCTAGCACAGTGACTCATGCCGACGAAGGGCCCGCGTTCAGCTTCGGGCTCAGCGGCCGGGTCGTGCTGGTGACTGGCGGTGTTCGAGGGGTTGGCGCCGGCATCAGCACAATTTTTGCCGAGCAGGGTGCCACCGTCGTCACCTGTGCGAGGCGTCCGGTTGACGGCCTGCCTTACGAATTCCACCCCTGCGACATCCGTGACGACGACGCGGTCAAGGCGATGATCGACGCGATCGTCGAGCGACACGGCCGCCTCGACGCGGTGGTGAACAACGCCGGAGGTTCGCCCTTCGTCTTGACGGCGGAGTCCAGCGCGAAGTTCAACCGTAAGATCATCGAACTCAACCTCCTTGGTGCGCTCTCGGTTTCCCAGCACGCCAACGAGGTGATGCAAGGCCAGCCTGGTGGTGGGTCGATCGTCAACATCTGCAGCCTCAGCGGCCGTCGGCCGTCGCCGGGCACCGGTGCCTACGGCGCGGCCAAGGCCGGCCTGGAAAGCCTCACCCAGACGCTCGCGGTGGAATGGGGGCCGAAGGTCCGGGTCAACGCCTGCGTCGTCGGGATGGTTGAAACCGAACAGTCGGAACTGTTCTACGGCGACGCCGACTCGATCGCCGCGATCTCGAAGAACGTGCCGCTCGGCCGGCTCGCGACGCCCGCCGATGTCGGTTGGGCCGCAGCCTTTTTGGCCTCGGATGCGGCGTCTTACATCAGCGGTGCCTCGCTCGAGGTGCACGGCGGTGGCGAGCCGCCGCACTATCTGGCCACCACGAACGCGAACGCGATCAAGTAAGAGGAGAACAAAACTATGGGCGTAGTTGACGGCCGTGTAGTCATCGTGACCGGCGCAGGTGGTGGCATCGGTCGAGAGCACGCACTGGCCTTCGCCGCCGAAGGCGCCCGCGTCGTCGTCAACGACATCGGTGTGGGCCTGGATGGATCACCGGCCGGTGGTGGCAGCGCGGCGCAGAGTGTGGTCGACGAGATCACCGCTGCGGGAGGCGAAGCAGTCGCCAACGGTTCGAACATCGCCGACTGGAGCCAAGCCGCAGCTTTGATCCAGACCGCCGTCGACACCTTCGGTGGTTTGGACGTCCTGGTGAACAATGCCGGCATCGTCCGCGACCGGATGATGGCCAACACCAGCGAAGAAGAGTTCGATGCCGTCATCGCGGTGCACCTCAAGGGTCACTTCGGCGCAATGCGGCACGCCGCCTCCTACTGGCGCGGGCTGAGCAAAGAGGGCAAAACGGTTGACGCGCGGATCATCAACACCAGCTCGGGCGCGGGCTTGCAGGGAAGCGTCGGTCAGGGCAACTACAGCGCGGCCAAGGCTGGCATCGCGGCGATGACGTTGGTCGCTGCCGCCGAAATGGGCCGCTACGGCGTCACGGTCAACGCGATCGCGCCGTCGGCCCGCACCCGGATGACCGAGACGGTGTTCGCCGACATGATGTCCACCCAGGAAGACGACTTCGACGCGATGGCACCGGAGAACATCTCGCCGTTGGTGGTCTGGTTGGGCAGCAACGAATCTCGTGATATCACCGGCCAGGTGTTCGAGGTCGAGGGCGGCAAGATCCGCGTCGCCGAAGGCTGGGCGCATGGACCACAGATCGACAAGGGCGCACGATGGGACCCCGCGGAGCTGGGGCCGGTGGTTGCCGATCTGCTGGCCAAGGCACGGAAACCCGTTCCGGTGTACGGCGCTTAGATCGAACCGCCCAAGGCAGTGACGATGTCATCGAAAACCGCGACCGGGAATTGCGCAGCCGCCGTTTCGATCTGGCTGAGACCCAGCTGAACCGCGCTGTCGAATGTCGCCGCATTGCCGGTGAGCAACGCCTCGTAGATGTCGTAGCCGGCGAGCTGTGGCACCTCGATGAAGTTGCGGAATTCGACGAACAGATCGGTCGGCAGGCCAGGGTCTTCGGGGACCGGCGTGCCGTCCCAGCTGACCAGCGTCCAATCGCCGGGTGAACCGTCGACCACGACTTGTCCTGTGTAGGGCAGCAATTCGCCCGTCGTGAACAACTCTTTGAGCACGAGCGCGTAGTCCGGGTTGTTGACGTTCATCAGCGTCCAGATCGCGATGGTGCCTTCGTGGGAGAACACCGCGTCGGTGTCGCCGGCCGCGCTTCCGTCATAGATCGTCTGGACGGCCTCGTCGACGCGCTGATCGAACACGATGCCGTTGGCGTCGGTCGAACCGAGTTCGGGAACTGACGTCAACCCCAGCGTCCACAGTGCCGGGGCGAGCAGGTACAGGGCGCCACCCAATGGCAGGTCTCCGACATTGGTCGGCGCACCCTCGAAGATTCCGGCGTCGATTTCGTTGAGCCCGGCCAGCAACGGCTGCTGAATCGGTAATCCCAGTTCGTCGGCCAATGGCGCTGCAGTCTCCTGTGAACGGATCATAGTTGACGCCCAGATCTCGTCGATACCGCTGTGCTGCAATGCAATTGCCAGATCGGACGCCTGCTGCTCTCCGGTGGCGGTGAGCTCGGGTCCAGGCACCATCGTGTTGATGGCGGTCATGTCCCCGGACTCGCCGTGCCGGACGAAGTCCAGCACGATCGAACCATCGTCTGCCCAGGCGACTGCGGGACCGGTGGAAAGTATTGTCGCCGAAAGAAACCCGACGGCGAGGTAACGTGGACTCAGCATTAGATGCTCCCCCCGATGGCAGCGACAAGCTGATCGAACACTTCGACCGGGAATTGACTCAGCGCCGTGTCGACTTGGGTGAGTCCAGTTTGAAGCGCGGCGTCGATCGTTGCCGAATTACCGGTCAGCAGAGCCTCATAGATGTCGTAGCCGGCGAATTGCGGCGCCTCGATCAGATTGCGGAAGTCGACGAAGAGCTCGGTGCCCAGCCCTGGATCCTGCGGCACGTCTACCCCGTTGTAAGTGACCAGCGTCCAATCCCCGGGGTTGCCATCGATGACGACTTGGCCCGTATTGGGTAGGAACCCTCCGGTTTGCTCCACCGTCTGCAGGAGCACGGAGAAGTCGGGGTTGTTGACGTTCATCAGGGTCCAAACGGCGATCGCGCCTTCGCTGGAAAACGCGACGTCGTTCGCGGTTCCGGTCGCACTCGCGGTGCCGTCGTAGATGGATTGCACCGCAGCGCCGAAGCTTTCGTCGAACGTCACGCCATTCACACTGGGATCGCCGATATCTGGGACCAGTACATCGCCCATCGCCCAGGAGAGTGGGCCGAGTAGATACAGGATGCCTTCGAGGCTGGTCGTCGACTGGCCCTCGAAGGCGCCAGCGGGGATCTCGTTCAGCCCCGAAAAGTCCGGTAGAGGCGGGGTGATGTGGAGCAACGTTGCCAACGGCGCCGCGGTGTCCACTGTCCGGAGTTCCTGCGATGTGAACACCCCGGCGATGTTGGTGCCGTACTCGCCGATGATCGTGTTGGCGACGTTGTTCGCCTCGGAGATCCCGGTTGGGTCGAGTGCGGCCCCCGGCGGCGCCGTGTCGATGATGCCGTTGAGGTTGGAGAACGATTCGCCGTGCCGGACGAGGTCCAGCACGATCGATTCGTCGTCGTCGGCCCAGGCCAGTGCCGACCCCATGGACAGGAAACCGGTCGACAGCAGTCCGACGACGAAGGGACGCACGAACCGATTGCTTATCACGCGGGCAATCTATCGCAGTCCACCTGCAGAGTTAAGGCAAATCACAGCTTTATGCAAGCCAGTAATTCCGGTGGGGCGGACCTAAATGCGGCCCACCTCCCGCAGTCCCGCGACGGTGTCGGCGAGCGTCTGCGCCGCGTCCCGTTGCGTGATGCCGAGGTCGCGTTCGGCGGGGGTGTCATCCGAGGGCGGCATCTGGGTGTAGTACTGCATCGCCGCGGAGTTGATCGGCGTCTCAAACGGCAGGTAATCACCGATGACGTCGAACGCGCGCCCCAGGGCCCGCAGTCCCACATCGGGGACCGGAAAAACCACCAGATTGCGATCAGCGGCGGTACCGAGCAGAGATGCGAGGCGATCCACCGCAACGCGTCGGCCCCCGGCCATGTATCGGCGCGGTCCCTGGCCCGGCTGCAACAGTGCGACGTGCAAGGCGGCGAGGTCGCGCACGTCCACAACGATCCACGCGGCGCTGCGCCCGGGCACACCGCGCATCTTGAGCGCCGCCTCCACGCCCTCGGCTGCCTCGCCGAACTGATCGCCCGCGGGCGGTCCCAGCACCATGCCGGGGTAACTGATGTTCACCGGCGCGCCGCCGTCCTGCAGACCTCGCGCATACGCTTCGACGATGGCTTTGGACTTGCCGTAACCGTCGGACCCGCCGACCACGGGCAGGTCCGCATGCAGAATCGGTAGACCGGGGCGAAACAGCGCCGAGAAACTCGAGACGTGAATGATCGGATCCAACTTCGCTGCGGCAGCCCCGCCGAGCACGTAGCGGGCGCCTTCGAGGTTGGTGCGCAACATCTCCTCGGCACGCGCAGGGTCGGTGGAAACCATTGCTGCGCAATGAATGACGGCGTCACAACCCTGCAACGCCGCAGCAGTGCTGTCTGCGTCTGCGATGTCGCCGACGACGTGGTCGCTGACGTCGACGCCGATTTGCGCAGCGCTGGTGTCCAGACGATCAGGGTTTCGCACCAGAAATCTGACGTGGTGCCCAGCATCCTGGACGGCCTTCGCCGTCCAGGCACCCACGAATCCGGTGCCCCCGGTGATCAGAACCTTCATCAGACCGCGGCCCGCATGGTCATCACTGCGGATCACAGATGACGATCGGGATGACCCGGTCGGTCCAGTTCTGATAGTCCTCGAATGAGGAGTACATCGCCACGAGTTCCGGCCAGTACTGCGCGCGTTCGGCCTCGGAGGCGTCGCGGGCGGTCAATGCCAGAACTTCTTTTTTGATCTGCACCGTGACCTTCGGGTTGGCCTTGAGGTTCAGGTACCACATCGGGTTGTTGGTCCGGCCCCCCTGCGAGGCCACCAGCACCACCCGATCGCTGTCGCGCAGGAAGAGCAACGGGCTGACCCGCGGCTCGCCGCTCTTACGGCCGATGGTGGTCAGCAGCGCCACCGGCGCGCCTTGGAGGAACTTTCCACCGACTTTTCCGCCAGACACCTTGTACGCCAGGGTGTTGACCCGTGACATCCATTTGATGGCGACGCCGGTGCCGGCGGAGTTGAGTGCGCGAGGCGGATTGGCCATGACGGTGATCCTATGTTTTCTGGATGAACGGGCGCATCTGAGCGTTGATGTGGCGGATCGTGCCGTCGACGATCAGGAACGTCTCGTCGACGTGTGAGCACACCCGACGCCCGGCCAGCCTCGGCTTGGTGATCACATCGAACTGGGCGCGCACCCGGTCGCCGTCGACCTCGAACTTCGGCGGAGTGCAGGCCTCGATGATCCGGAACTGCGGGCCGCGATTCAGGCTGCGCCGCAAGTGATTTCCGGAGTACCCGGTCTTGATGCCCATCTCGATCCGAACGCAGTCAGGTGCGAACGGAACCTCATCGGCGCGGTGGCTGGCCAGCGCGTCGATGTAAGACTGAGCGGCCGCGATGCGGTCCTCGTCCAACACCTAAATGCGCTCGATGATGGTGCCGGTCGACAGCGCGCCGCCGGCGCACATGGTGATCAACGCGGTGTCTGGTCGGTGCGCTCGAGTTCGTGCAGCGCGGTGGTGATCAGCCGGCTGCCGGTGCTGCCCACCGGGTGACCCAACGCGATCGCGCCGCCGTTGACGTTGACCTTGTCCATGTCGGGGTTGTGCACCCGCGCCCAGGACAACACCACTGAGGCGAACGCTTCGTTGATCTCGGTGATGTCGATGTCGCCCATCTTCATGCCGGCCTTTTCCAGCACCTTCGCCGTCGACTGCACCGGGCCGTCAAGGTGGTAGTACGGCTCGGCGCCGACCAGCGCCTGGCTGATGATCCGGGCCCGCGGCTTCAGCCCGAGCGCCTTGGCCTTGTCCTCGTCCATCCACAGCACGGCCGCTGCACCGTCGGAGATCTGCGACGACGTGCCCGCCGTGTGGATCCCGCCTTCGATGACCGGCTTGAGCTGGCCCAGGCCCTCCAGTGTGGTGTCGCGCAGACCCTGGTCCTTGCTGACGACGTGCCGATCGCTGGTCGGCTGCTTGTTCTCGTCGAGAACCGGCGCCTCGATGCCACTGATCTCGCGGTCGAAGCGCTTCTCGGCCCAGGCCTGCTTGGCCTTGCGCTGCGAGTCGAAACCGAACTGGTCGATCTCCTCGCGGGTGATGCCGCGGCGCTTGGCAATTCGCTCGGCGGCGGTGAACTGATCGGGTAGGTCGATGTCCCACGATGCGGGCCGCAGGATGCCGCGGTCCGGACCGGCGTTGGCGCCCAGACCGACGCGGCTCATCGCCTCGATACCGCAGGCGATCCCGACGTCGATGGCACCGGCTGCGATCAAACCGGCGATCAGGCCGTTGGCCTGCTGGCCGCTGCCGCACTGACAATCCACCGTCATGGCGCCGACATGCTCGGGCAGTCCGGCGACGAGCCACCCGACCCGGGTGATGTTGTTGGACTGCTCGCCGTACTGCGTCACGCAGCCGCCGATGACCTGCTCGACCTCACCCGCGTCAATGCCTGCTTTCTCCACCAGCGCCCTCTGCGTAGCACCCAACAACTCGGTGGCGTGCAGTCCTGACAACCATCCGGCGCGCTTGCCGATCGGGCTGCGGGTGGCTTCAACAATTACCGGGTTACCCATGCTGGTCAGGCTAGAACACGTTTCATTACTCTGACAAGCGAGGATGGCGACCTGCCTTTTATCTGCGCAGGAGCCATGTTTTACTGGCACTAGAACACGTTGCAATTGAGGAGCGCATTGATGGCACCCCCCAACATCTCCGCCGACTTCGACTTTCTCGACCCGGACGTCAACCTGGCCGGGCTGCCGGTCACGGAGCTTGCCGAGCTACGCACGGCCGAGCCGATCCACTGGGTGGACATTCCCGGTGGATCGGGTGGGTTCGAAGACAAGGGTTATTGGATCGTCTCCAAGCACGCCGACGTCAAGGAGGTGTCCAAGCGCAGCGATGTCTTCTCCAGCTGGCTGAACGGCGCCATCCCGACCTGGCCGCCGGAGATGAAGCGAGAGCAGGTCGAACTGCAGCGCAGCGTCATGCTCAACATGGACGCACCGCACCACACCCGGCTGCGCAAGATCATCTCCCGCGGGTTCACCCCCGCGCCGTCGGACGTCTGGAAGAGGAACTCTCCCAACGCGCCCAGAGCATCGCCAAGTCGGCCGCGGCCGAAGGCAGCGGTGACTTCGTCGAGCAGGTGTCGTGCGAGCTGCCGTTGCAAGCCATCGCCAGCCTGCTGGGCGTTCCCCAGGAGGATCGCGACAAGCTGTTCCGCTGGTCCAATGAGATGACCGGTGGCACCGACCCCGACTACGCGGACGTCGATCCCGCGCAGTCGTCGATGGAATTGATCATGTACGCGATGGCGATGGCCGACGAGCGGGGTAAGAACCCGACCGACGACATCGTCACGACGCTGATCCAGGCCGACATCGACGGTGAGAAGCTCTCCGACGACGAGTTCGGATTCTTTGTCATCATGCTCGCCGTGGCGGGCAACGAGACCACCCGTAACTCGATCACGCACGGCATGATCGCCTTCTCGCAGAACCCCGATCAGTGGGAGCTCTACAAGAAGGAACGTCCGTCGACCGCCGCGGACGAGATCATCCGCTGGGCCACCCCGGTATCGGCGTTCCAGCGCACTGCCAACGAGGACGTCGAGTTGGCCGGCGTGCAGATCAAGGAAGGCCAGCGGGTAGTGATGTCCTACCGCTCGGCCAACTTCGACGAAGAGGTCTTCGAAGACCCGCACTCGTTCAACATTCTGCGCGACCCCAACCCGCACGTGGGCTTCGGCGGCACCGGTGCGCATTACTGCATCGGCGCGAACCTCGCCCGGATGACGATCAACCTGATCTTCAACGCCGTCGCCGACCACATGCCGGACCTGACACCGATTTCGGAGCCCGAACGGCTGCGATCGGGCTGGCTCAACGGCATCAAGCACTGGCAGGTCGACTACACCGGCAAGAGCCCGGTGGCGAACTGATGGATTTCACGCCGGATCCCGAACAGCAAGCTGTCGCTGATGTGGTCACCTCGGTACTGGACCGGGCCAACACGTGGGAGGCCCTCGTCACCGGCGGCGTGACCGCGTTGCCGGTACCGGAACGTGTGGGCGGTGACGGTGTCGGCCTGCCGGAGACCGCGACCGCGCTGACCGAGATCGGTCGACACGGCCTGATCAGCCCGGCGCTGGCCACTATCGGGCTCGGCGCAGTTCCGTTGCTGGACTTGGCTTCCGACGAGCAGCAGGACCGCTACCTTGCCGGCGTGGCCAAAGGAGACGTGCTGACCGCCGCGCTCAACGAGCCCGGCACCGCGCTGCCGGACCGGCCCGCGACGACCTTCGTGCACAGCCGGTTATCGGGGACCAAAGTCGGTGTCTTGTACGCCGATAAGGCGGAATGGATGCTCGTCACAGCTGACAGCGCCGTCGTCGTGGTCTCGCCTAAGGCCGACGGTGTGCAGATCTCGAAGACCCCGACGTCGAGCGGATCCGACGAATACGTGGTCACCTTCTCCGATGTGGCGGTCGGTGAGGACGACGTGCTGGTCGAGGCTACCGCGCAGCGGGTAAATCAACTGGCGCTGGCCGCGATTGGTGCACACACCGCTGGCCTGGTAGCCGGTGCATTGCGGTTGACTGCTGACTACGTGGGAACCCGGCAGCAGTTCGGTAAGCCACTGTCGACCTTCCAGACCGTCGCGGCCCAGCTTGCCGAGGTTTATATCGCCTCGCGGACAATCGATTTGGCGTCGACATCGGTGATCTGGCGATTGGATGAAGGTCGTGACGCCGCGGATGATCTCGACGTGCTCGGTTACTGGATCACGTCGCAGGCGCCGCGGGTGATGCAGATCTGCCACCACCTACATGGGGGCATGGGGATGGACATCACCTACCCGATGCACCGGTACTACTCCACGATCAAAGACCTGACCCGTCTCCTTGGCGGGCCGTCTCATCGCCTCGATTTGGTGGGAAAGGAGCGCAATGTTCATCGAACTGACTCCAGAGCAGCGTCAGCTGCAAGCCGAACTGCGGCAGTACTTTTCAAACCTGATCTCGTCCGACGAGATGAAGGCGATGGAGAAGGACCGCCACAACGAGGCATACCGCGCGGTGATCAAGCGGATGGGCAAGGACGGCAAGCTCGGCGTCGGCTGGCCGAAAGAGTTCGGCGGCTTGGGCTTCGGCCCGATCGAGCAGTCGATCTTCGTCAACGAGGCACATCGTGCCGACGTTCCGCTGCCCGCGGTGACACTGCAGACGGTCGGCCCGGTGCTACAGCAGTTCGGCACCGATGTGCAGAAGAAGAAATTCCTGCCGTCGATCCTGGCCGGCGAGCTGCACTTCGCCATCGGCTACAGCGAACCCGAGGCCGGAACCGACCTGGCGTCGTTGCGTACCAGCGCCGTGCGCCATGGCGATGAATACATCGTCAACGGCCAGAAGATGTGGACCACCGGCGGCCACGACGCCGACTACATCTGGCTGGCCTGCCGCACCGACCCGGAAGCTGTTAAGCACAAGGGCATTTCAATCCTGATCGTCGACACGAAAGA
Source organism: uncultured Actinomycetota bacterium (assembly GCA_963750885.1). Lineage (GTDB taxonomy): Bacteria > Actinomycetota > Actinomycetes > Mycobacteriales > Mycobacteriaceae > Mycobacterium. The sequence goes on along the minus strand of CAVVSN010000022.1, from coordinate 164,496 downwards.
CCCGGGCTTCTCTTGGACGCCGGTGATTTTGTCCGACGGCGCGCACCACACCAACGCCACCTATTACAACGATGTGCGGGTGCCCGCCGACATGCTGGTCGGCGAGGAGAACGGCGGCTGGCGGTTGATCACCACTCAGCTCAACAACGAGCGGGTGATGCTCGGTCCGGCCGGCCGCACCGCGGGCATATACGACCGGCTGCACGACTGGGCATCCAAGCCGGGCGGTGACGGGGTCACCCCCATCGACCACCAGGATGTCAAGCGGGCGCTCGGTGAGATCTACTCGATGTGGCGGGTCAACGAGCTGCTCAACTGGCAAGTGGCCGCCGCCGGTGAAGAGATCAACGTAGCCGACGCCGCGTCGACGAAAGTCTTTGGCACCGAGAGTATTCAGTACATCGGTCGTCTTGCCGAGGAGATCGTCGGCAAGTACGGCAACCCTGCGGAGTCCGCGACCGCCGAGCTGCTGGATTGGCTCGACTCGCAGACCAAACGCAATCTGGTGATCACCTTCGGCGGAGGTGTGAACGAAGTGATGCGGGAGATGATCGCGGCGGCCGGCCTCAAAGTGCCGAGGGTGCCCCGATGACAGATATCCACCAGGCGCTCGCGGAAATCAAAGCGGCCGGTGGCCCTAAGCCGCGCGTGGGTCGCGATCCGGTTAACCAGCCGATGGTCAACAGCTGGGTCGAAGCCATCGGCGATACCAACCCGATCTATCGGGACGAGGGCGCGGCCCGCGCCGTTGGGCACCCGGGAATTGTCGCGCCGCCGGCCATGATTCAGGTGTGGACCATGTTCGGCCTGGCCGGCGAACGTCCGACCGACGATCCCATGGGTCCGATCATGAAGCTGTTCGACGAAAACGGCTACATCGGAGTGGTCGCGACGAACTGCGAGCAGACCTACCACCGGTATCTGCAACCCGGTGAGGAAGTCACGATCCACTCGGAGATGGGCGACGTCGTCGGGCCCAAGCAGACCGGGCTCGGTGAGGGTTGGTTCATCAACCAGCACATCGTATGGCGGGTCGGCGATGAGGATGTCGCCGAAATGAACTGGCGGATACTTAAATTCAAGCCTGCTGCTGCTGGTGCTTCCCAGATCTCAGTACCCGAGGACCTCGACGCCGGCGCCATGATGCGGCCTTCGGAGTCCAAAGACACCAAGTTCTTCTGGGATGGCGTCAAGGCGCACGAGCTGCGGATCCAGAAGCGCTCCGACGGCAGCTTGCAGCATCCACCGGTCCCGGCGATCTGGCTGGACAAAGAAACGGTGACGGACTACGTCGTCGGCAGCGGCAACGGGTCGGTCTTCAGCTTCGTCGTGCACCACGCCCCGAAGGTGCCCGGCCGCACTCTGCCGTTCGTCATCGCGCTGGTGGAGTTGGAGGAGGGCGTGCGGATGCTCGGTGAGCTCCGCAACGTCGATCCCGCGACCGTGGAGGTTGGAATGCCGGTCCGGGCAACGTATATCGACTTCCCGGCCAACGACATCGGGCCGGCGTGGACCCTGTACGCATGGGAGCCCTCGGCATGAGCGCCGCGACGGTAGAGGTCGGCACGAAGCTGCCGGAGCTCGCGTTCTACGGCGACCCCACGTTCATCATCTCGACGGCGATCGCCACCCGCGACTACCAGGACGTGCACCACGACCGGGACAAGGCGCAGGCCAAGGGATCCAAGGACATCTTCGTCAACATCCTCACCGACACCGGTCTCGTTCAGCGCTACATCACTGATTGGGCCGGCCCGTCGGCGTTCATCAAGTCGATCGGACTGCGGCTCGGTGTGCCGTGGTACGCCTACGACACGGTGACGTTCAAAGGCGAAGTGACTGCGGTCGAAGACGGGTTGATCACGCTGAAAATCGTTGGCAGCAACAGCCTTGGCGATCACGTCATCGCGAACGCAACCTTGACCATCGGGGGTTCTGATGGCCGGTGAATTATCCGGTAAGGCCGCGATCGCCGGCATCGGCGCCACGGACTTCTCCAAGAACTCGGGCCGCAGCGAGCTTCGGCTGGCGGCCGAGGCTGTTCTGGATGCGCTCGACGACGCCGGTCTGACACCGGGTGACGTCGACGGCATGGTCACGTTCACGATGGACTCCAACACCGAGGTGGCCATCGCCCGGGCCACCGGTATCGGGGACCTCAAGTTCTTTTCCAAGATTCATCACGGTGGCGGCGCCGCGTGCGCGACGGTCCAGCAGGCAGCTATCGCGGTGGCCACTGGCGTCGCGGATTGCGTTGTGGCATATCGGGCTTTCAATGAACGCTCAGGTCAGCGGTTCGGCCAGGTGCAGCTCAGGTTGGTGGAGAACGCCGATTCGACGGGTGTGGACAACTCGTTCTCCTACCCGCACGGGCTGTCGACACCGGCCGCACAGGTAGCGATGATCGCCAAGCGCTACATGCATTTGTCGGGGGCCACCAGCCGCGACTTCGGAGCGATCTCGGTGGCGGACCGCAAACACGCCGCCAAGAATCCGAAGGCCTACTTCTACGAGAAGCCGATAACCATTGAGGACCACCAGAATTCACGGTGGATCGCGGAGCCGCTTCGGCTGCTGGACTGCTGCCAGGAGACCGACGGCGCGGTGGCGCTCGTCATCGTCTCGGCAGAGCGGGCGAAGGACCTGAAAAACCGCCCGGCCGTCATCGAGGCCGCGGCTCAGGGCGCGAGCCCGGACCAATACTCGATGGTCAGCTACTACCGGCCCGAGCTCGACGGACTGCCGGAGATGGGCCTGGTGGGTAAGCAGCTGTGGTCCCAGTCCGGTCTGAAGCCGACCGATATCCAGACCGCGATCCTCTACGACCACTTCACGCCGTTCACCCTGATTCAGTTGGAGGAGTTGGGATTCTGCGGTTGGGGAGAGGCCAAGGAGTTCATCGCCGACGGGGCGATCGAGATCGGTGGCCGACTGCCGATCAATACCCACGGCGGGCAACTCGGTGAGGCCTACATCCACGGCATGAACGGCATCGCCGAAGGAGTCCGCCAGTTGCGCGGCACCTCGGTCAACCCGGTGCCCGACGTGGAGCACGTGCTGGTCACCGCCGGCACGGGCGTCCCGACCTCCGGCCTGATCCTCGGCTAGCCGACTTCTTCGCGCGCGCGCCGAGTGTGCGGCTAGCCGCCCAGTCGTGTCCGAGTGTGCGGTCTGCCGCACGCTCGTCAATGTGTGCACAGCTGAAGTGACGGTAGTACTGCTGCCTGCGACCCTGATGTCGTGCGAGAGCCATTTATCGGTAGCGAGGCTATCGCCGCAGGGAAGTGGTCCAAGGCGCAACTTGCTACGCGGTGCCGCCGGGTCTTCCCAGATGTCTACGTCCTACGTGGCGTTGATGTAGACGCGAAACGCCGCGCGAAGGCGGGGTGGCTCTGGACTCGACGCCGCGGTGTTGTCGCAGGCTTCGCCGCGGCCGCGATGCATGACAGTAGGTGGGCCGACGATGTTCCTGTCGTCGACTTGATTCACAACAATCGGCGATGTCCGCCTGGAATCCGGACGCATCGAGATCGAATTGAACAGGACGAGATCAACGTGATGGCCGGGATGCCGGTCACGTCGCCGGCAAGGACGGCACTGGACTTCGGCTGTTGGTACCCAACTATGTCGGCAGTGGCGGCGATCGACTCGCTCGCAAGAGCAATCGACGTCAAAACGGCTGATGTCGAGTTGATGATTCGCAGGTACGCAGGACGAAGAGGCATCGCGGAAGCACGGCAAGCGATAGAACTCTCCGATGCGGGTGCACAATCACCAAAGGAGTCGTGGCTGCGGGTTGTGTTGATTCAAGCGGGTCTGCCGCGGCCGCAGACTCAGATTCCGGTTCTCGATGAGTGGGGCAATCCGATTGCGTATCTCGACATGGGCTGGGAAGACATCAAAGTCGCGGTCGAGTACGACGGCGAGCAGCATCGCAGCGATCGCAGGCAATACACCTGGGACGTCCGGAGATCGGAAATGCTTGAGCGACTGGGGTGGATTGTCGTACGAGTCGTAGCCGGAGACCGACCCGCAGAAGTAGTGAGGCGAGTTAGCGCAGCATTGGCCCGACGAGTGTGCGCCTAGCCGCACACTGAAGGCTGAGTGTGCGGCTGGTGTCACAGTCGAGCTAAAGCGCCAAAGGCTAGGCCGGGGTCAGCTCTACGCCGCTGAGGACGACCGCATTGTCGCGCGCGGGCGCGGTGACGGTGGCGAGCAGGCGCCCGTCTTCTTTCCAGACCGACGCCTTCAGCGTCTCACCGGGATAGGCCACGCCGGCGAATCGCGCTCCGTAGGAGCCGACGGCGCCGGCGTCGCCGTCGAGCAGCGAGTCCGTGAGCGCCTTGCAGGTCATGCCGTAGGTGCACAGGCCATGCAGGATGGGCCGTGGAAAGCCTGCGGCGGAGGCGAATTCGGGATCGGAGTGCAGCGGATTGCGATCGCCGCAGAGCCGGTAGAGCAGGGCCTGCTGCGGCAACACCGGGATGTCGAGTTCGAGGTCCGGCGCCCGGTCCGGTGCGGCCGCCGACGTCGACGCCCCGCGGTCGCCGCCGAACCCGCCCTCGCCGCGGGCGAAGATCGAACGGAGCTGCGTCCACAGCAGCGTCCCGTCGGGCGCGGTCACCCGGGTCTCGGACCAGATCACCGCCGCCTTGCCCTTGTCCCAGATGTCGGTAAACCGGGTGACGGCCGTCGCCGAGCCAGACGGTGGCAGCGGTGCGGGTACGGTCACCTGTTCGCTGGCATGCAGGACCTTGCTCAGCTCGATGTCGATACCGGGGAACTGTACGGTCGGCGGCTTGGTGACGTGGAAGGTAGCCGCGACGTTGCCGAATGTCGGCAATACCTGCGGGGTGTCGTCGATCAGGTAGCGCAGCTCGCGGGCGTCCATCGGATCGGCTCCGGCGCCCAGCCCGAGGTGGTAGAGCTGGATATCGCTACTGCTCCAACTGAATTCGACCGGCTCCAGCTCAGCAGCCAGCGCGACGTCCACATTTATCGGCATCTCAGCGCTTTCCCTCGGACGCGCCCGCGACGTGCAGTGCGGCCAGGTATCCGAAGGTCATGGCCGGTCCGATGGTGCCGCCCGGTCCGGGATAGGTGTGACCCATCACCGGTGCGCTGACATTGCCTGCCGCGTAGAGACCTTCGATGATGCTGCCGTCGTCGCGCAACGCCCGGCCGTAGACGTCGGTGCGAATTCCGCCCTTGGTGCCCAGGTCGCCCGGCACCATCTTGGCGGCGAAGTAAGGCCCATGGCTGATCTCGCCGAGGTTCGGGTTCGGCTTGTTGGTCGGGTCGCCGTAGTACCTGTCGTAGGCGCTCTCGCCGCGGTGGAAGTCGGAGTCGACGCCCGAGCGTGCGAAGCCGTTGAAGCGCTGCACCGTCGCAGCGAATTCATCGACGGGCAGGCCGGCTTTGGCGGCTAACTCCTCCAAGGTGTCCGCCTGGATGATTACGCCGGACTCCATCCACTTACGCGGAATACGTTGTCCTGGCTGCAGTCCGGCGAAGATATAGCGGTCGCGGTATTGCTGGTCGAACACCAGCCAGGCCGGAATGTTCTCGCCCGGGCCGGGGCCTTGGCCGAATTCGCCGCCGTACATGTGGTGGCACGCCTCGACGTAGGGCATCGATTCGTTCATGAATCGCTGGCCGGACATGTTGACGATGATGGACCCGGGCGAGTTGCGCTCCGACAGCGCAAACCACGGCGCACCGACCAGCGGAACCGTCGGACCCCACCAGGCGTCCTCCATGATTTCCAGTGCCGCGCCCAGTTTCTCGGCGGCCACAATGCCATCACCGGTGTTGGCCTTCGCGCCGACCGTCCACTGGGTGGTGATCGGTGCGCGCTGATACTTCACCCGCATCTGTTCGTTGTGCTCGAATCCGCCGCTGCCGAGGATCACGGCCTTACGAGCCCGGATCAATTGCGGCTCACTGGCTTCCGACTGTCCGGTCTCGCGCACGTAGATGCCGCGGACCGCACCGTCCTCGACGTAGAGGTCGGTCAGCGCCGTGTTGAGCTGCACCGGAACGCCTGCCTTGCGGAGCCCGACTCGAAGCGGCCCGATCAGCGCGCGTCCCATACCGACCAGGGCCTGACCGGTCGCCTTCGCCCACATCGTGCGCGCACCGACCTTGAGGCTGCGCAGCACACCACGCGGATGACGCTTCAGCTGGTTCAGCCGCACGTAATCTTGTTGCATCACAACGACATTGAGCGGGACTTTGCCGTATGGCGGCTCCAGTCCGGCCAAATCGGGGCCGAGCTTCTTGGCGTTGAACGGCTTCGGCTCGATCGAGCGGCCGCCGGCGCGGCCACCCGGTGCTTCGGGGTAGTAGTCGGCGTACTGCGGCACCCAGCACATCTTCAGCGGGGAGTGCTTCAACACGAACGACAGCATTTCGGGACCGCGCTCGAGATAGGTGTCGATGCGCTGCGCCTCGACGACGTCGCCGACGATCCCGTGCAGATAGGTGCGGGCCGCTTCGGTCGTGTCCTTGACGCCGTCGCGCTTGAGCACCTCGTTGTTGGGAATCCATACGCCACCGCCGGAGCGGGCGGTGCGAGCCGCCGAAGTGTGCGGCTTTCTCTACGATTATAGTGCTGAGACCCCGGTGGGCGGCCGTAAGGGCAGCAACCATGCCGGCGCCGCCGCTTCCGACCACGACGACGTCGAACTCCTGAGCTGTCATGTAGAACACGTTATAGAATTGCCGGGGCCGGGCGCTACCGCCCCGGTCAATCGAACGAGGGGACTTCGGCTAAATGATCCCGGCAGCCACCCGTGATGCGCTGGCCGCCGATCTCGCAGAGGCCGAACGGAGCCGTCAGCCTATCGCTCCGTTGACGGCCGGGCACGCCGAGATCGACGTCGTCGACGCGTACGAAATTCAGCTGATCAACATCCGTCAGCGGGTCGCCGAGGGCGCCCGGGTGGTGGGCCACAAGGTCGGCCTGTCGTCGCTGGCGATGCAGCAGATGATGGGCGTCGACGAACCCGACTACGGGCATCTGCTCAACGAGATGCAGGTCTTCGAGGACGTCCCCGTCAAGTCCGACAGGTATCTCTACCCGCGGGTGGAGGTCGAAGTCGGATTCATCCTGGCCCACGATCTGCCGGGCGCGAACTGCACCGAAGACGACGTGCTGGCCGCGACCGAGGCGTTCGTGCCGTCGATCGAGCTGATCGACACCAGGATCACCGACTGGAAGATCGCGCTGTGCGACACCATCGCCGACAACGCCTCGTCCGCGGGTTTCGTGCTGGGCGCGGCGCGGGTCAAGCCGTCCGACATCGACATCAAGTCGATCAATGCGGTGCTGACCAACAACGGCGAGGTGGTGGCCGAGGGCCGCAGCGACGCGGTGCTGGGAAATCCGGTGACCGCAGTGGCGTGGCTGGCCCGCAAGGTGGAAAGCTTCGGGGTGCGGCTTCGGGCCGGCGACATCGTGTTGCCCGGTTCGTGCACCCGCGCTATCGACGCACCTCCAGGCAGCAATTTCGTCGCCGATTTCGACGGGCTCGGGTCCGTCCGACTGTCTTTCGAGTAAGGAGCGATCGCAAGCGCGGCGAAGCCGGGCGCAGCGGGTCGCGACAAGAGATGAAGGAGCGATCGCAAGCGCGGCGAAGCCGGGCGCAGCGGGTCGCGACAAGAGATGAAGGAGCATCCATGCCGTCGAAGATGAGTGTGGCAATCGTCGGGTCGGGCAACATCAGCACCGATCTGCTCTACAAACTGCTCCGCTCGGAGTGGCTGGAGCCGCGCTGGATGGTGGGCATCGACCCGGAGAGCGAAGGCCTGGCCCGTGCTCGCAAGCTGGGCCTCGAGACCACCCACGAGGGTGTCGACTGGCTGCTGGCGCAGTCCGAGAAACCCGACATGGTGTTCGAAGCGACCAGCGCCTACGTGCACCGGGACGCGGCACCGAAATACGAGGCCGCCGGCATTCGGGCGATCGACCTGACGCCCGCCGCCGTCGGCCCGGCGGTGATCCCGCCGGCCAACCTGCGGGAGCACCTCGACGCACCCAACGTCAACATGATCACCTGCGGCGGACAGGCAACCATTCCGATCGTCTACGCGGTCAGTCGCGTCGTGGAGGTGCCCTACGCGGAGATCGTCGCGTCGGTGTCGTCGTCGTCGGCGGGGCCGGGCACCCGGGCCAACATCGACGAGTTCACCAAGACCACCTCGCGCGGCGTGCAGACCATCGGCGGCGCGAAACGCGGCAAGGCGATCATCATCCTCAACCCAGCTGATCCGCCAATGATCATGCGCGACACCATCTTCTGCGCCATCCCCGAAGACGCTGACCGCGACGCGATCGCCCAGTCGATTCGCGATGTCGTCGCCGAAGTGCAGACCTACGTGCCGGGCTACCGGCTGCTCAACGACCCGCAGTTCGACGACCCGTCGGTGCACTCCGGCGGTCAGGCACTGGTCACCACCTTCGTCGAGGTCGAAGGCGCCGGCGACTACCTGCCGCCGTATGCGGGCAACCTCGACATCATGACCGCCGCGGCCACCAAGGTGGGCGAGGAGATCGCCAAGGAATCGCTGTCGACGACAGCCCAGGGAGCGCAGGCATGACATCTGACATCTTCTTCAACCCGATCTGGGACGTCCGGATGACGGACACCTCGTTGCGCGACGGCTCGCACCACAAACGTCACCAGTTCACCAAGGATGAGGTCGGCGCCATCGTGGCCGCGCTGGACAACGCCGGAGTGCCGGTGATCGAGGTGACCCATGGCGACGGGCTGGGCGGTTCGAGCTTCAACTACGGGTTCTCAAAAACGCCCGAGCAGGAGCTGATCAAGCTCGCCGCCGAGACCGCCAAAGAAGCCAAGATCGCCTTCCTGATGCTGCCTGGTGTGGGTACCAAGGAAGACATCAAGGAAGCGCAGAACAACGGCGGCTCGATCTGCCGGATCGCCACCCACTGCACCGAGGCTGACGTCTCGATTCAGCACTTCGGGCTGGCTCGCGAACTCGGCCTGGAAACCGTTGGCTTCCTGATGATGTCGCACACCATCCCGCCGGAGAAACTGGCCGCGCAGGCCCGCATCATGGCCGACGCCGGCTGCCAGTGCGTCTATGTCGTCGACTCGGCGGGCGCCCTTGTGCTCGACGCCGTGGCCGACCGGGTGGCGGCTCTGGTCGCCGAACTCGGTGACGACGCCCAGGTCGGTTTCCACGGTCACGAGAACCTCGGCTTGGGTGTGGCCAACTCGGTGGAGGCCGTCCGGGCCGGTGCCAAGCAGATCGACGGCTCCTGCCGCAGATTCGGCGCAGGCGCGGGCAACGCGCCGGTCGAGGCGCTGATCGGGGTGTTCGACAAGATCGGCGTCAAGACCGGCATCGACTTCTTCGACATCGCCGACGCGGCCGAAGAGGTGGTGGCACCGACGATGCCGACCGAATGCCTGCTCGACCGCAACGCGCTGATCATGGGCTACTCCGGGGTGTACTCCAGCTTCCTCAAGCATGCCGTCCGCCAGTCCGAGCGCTACGGCGTTCCGGCCCACCAACTGCTGCACCGGGCCGGACAGCGCAAGCTGATCGGTGGTCAGGAAGACCAGCTCATCGACATCGCTTTGGAGATCAAGCGCGAACAAGAAAGCGGCGCCGCAACCTCGCCATAATCTGAGCGCTTGCACAGGCTGCGCATAGCCACCACGAGTAGCTTTGCGCGCATGAGTACGACATTCACCTGGGCCGGCCGGATCGCCGGCGGCCTGCTCGCGGCTTCGGCCGCAGCGATCATTGCGATGCCCGTGGCCGGCGCCGCGTGCGATCAGACGGTGGGCCAATCCATCGACTCGTATCTGAACCGCCATCCCGACGTGAAACAGCGCCTTTCTTCGCAATCGAAGGCCGAGGGCGGCGGCCCCAATGTCATCGACTACCTGAATCGGCACCCGGACGTGCGGCAGCATCTGATCGACCTGTCCCAGCAGTGCACGGAGTAGTGAATCCGCGTCGTCGCTGAAGGCCACCGGCCACGACGCGCGATGTTCGCTTGTTGACGAAAACTAGAACACGTTCTAGCGTCGAGGCGTGCCCGATCCCCTCTTCTCCGAGCCGCTTGTCGCTGCCATCGCCGAGTCCGAGAAATTAGTCGCCGCCGCACCCCATATCGAGACCGAAGCCGACCTGCTCGAGGGGCTGCAATACCTAGCCGGTTGTGTGGCCGCGTGCACGCACATGGTGTTCGATTACGACCGCGACCACCCGGTGCTGCTCTCCGGCACCGGGCCGTACAGCAAAATGGGCCTGGACAATCCGGACACCATGTACTTCGGCTGCCGAGTCCAGCCTGACCACGACTACGTGGTCAAGGGTGTCCGCGGCACCACCACCGACGTGAGCTTTCAGCTGCTCGGCGGTGAATACACCGACGACAACGTGCCCGCCAGCCAGGCCGCGTTCGACGACCGCGAGCTCGAGATCGCCTCAGACGGCAGCTTCCAATGGCAGGTGCGGCCGACCAGCCCCGGCCAGTTGGTGATCCGCGAGGTCTACGGCGACTGGGCGGCACGGCGGGGCACCTTCACCATCTCGCGATCCGATACCGCCGGCACCGCGCCGCCGCCGCTGAGCCGCGCGACGATCGAAAAGCGTTACAGCGCAGCCGGAAAGCAACTGGTCAACCGGATCAAGACCTGGCTGCAGTTCCCGCAGTGGTTCTATCTGGACCTGCCGGTCAACACCATGGTCGCGCCGCGTCTGACGCCCGGCGGATTGGCGACGCAGTATTCCTCGGTCGGGCATTTCGAGCTTCGGCCCGACGAGGCTCTCGTCATCACGCTGCCGGTGACCGACGCGCCCTACCTCGGCTTCCAGCTGGGCAGCTTGTGGTACATCTCGCTGGACTACATCAATCACCAGACGTCGCTGAACAACACTCAGGCGCAAGCGGATCCGGACGGCATGGTCCGAATCGTCGTCGCCGACCAGAACCCCGGTGTCACCAACTGGGTCGAGACGCTCGGCCATCGGCGCGGCTTCCTGCAGTTCCGCTGGCAACGGGTTTCGCGTCAGCTCACCGAGGCCGACGGCCCCACCGTCGAACTGGTCAACATCGATGCGCTCCCGGGTGCGCTGCCCCACTACGCGCACAATAAGATCTCTGACGAAGACTGGCGTACACGAATCGCGTTGCGCCAACAGCAAATTGCAGCCAGGATGCTGGGGTAATCATGACCGGAATACTCGAGAAAAAAGTGATCGTGATCAGCGGCGTGGGCCCGGGACTCGGCACCACGCTCGCGCACCGATGTGCGAAAGACGGTGCCGAGCTGGTGCTGGCGGCGCGGACGGTGGAGCGGCTGGAGGAACTCGCCAAGCAGCTCGGCGATGCCGGGCACAAGGCCCTGGCGGTGCGCGCGGACATCACCGAAGACGACGACGTGGCCGCCCTGGTGGAATCCACCACGTCGAACTTCGGCAAGGTTGACGTTCTGATCAACAACGCGTTCCGGGTGCCGTCGATGAAACCGTTGGCCGGAACCAGCTTTCAGCACATTCGCGATGCGATCGAGCTGAGCGCGCTGGGTGCGTTGCGCCTCATCCAGGCCTTCACGCCGGCGTTGGAGGAGTCCAAGCGGCTCGGTCGTCAACGTCAACTCCATGGTGCTGCGCCACTCGCAGGCCAAGTACGGGGCCTACAAGATGGCCAAGTCCGCACTGCTGTCCATGTCGCAGTCGTTGGCCACCGAGCTCGGCGAAAAGGGCATCCGGGTGAACTCCGTTGCACCCGGCTATATCTGGGGAGAGACGCTGCAGGGCTACTTCGAGCACCAGGCCGGAAAGTACGGCACCACCGCCGACGAGATCTACCAGGCGACCGCGGCCGACTCCGACCTCAAGCGGCTGCCCACCGAAGACGAGGTGGCGTCGGCAATCATGTTCATGGCCAGCGACTTGTCCAGCGGCATCAGCGGACAGACGCTGGATGTCAACTGCGGCGAGTACCACCACTGAAATGGCTGAACGCACCGACATCGCCACCGTCGACGAGCTGCACGCCTCGGCGGTCAAGCTGACCGGACTCGACGACTTCGGCGTCGACAACGACAACTACCGCGAAGCACTCGGCGTGCTGCTCGACTCGTACCGGCAAGAGGCGGGCCTAACGGTGTTGGGCAGCAAGATGAATCGCTTCTTCCTGCGCGGCGCACTGGTGGCCAGGCTGTTGTCCGAGTCGGCATGGAAGCAGTACCCGCAGCACGCCGATGTCGCGGTTACGCGGCCCATCTTCGTCACCGGTCTGGTGCGTACCGGCACCACGGCACTGCACCGGCTACTCGGGGCCGACCCAGCGCATCAGGGCCTGCACATGTGGCTGGCGGAATTCCCGCAGCCGCGCCCGCCGCGCGAGACGTGGGAGTCTCACCCGCTGTATCGCCAACTCGACGACCAGTTCACCCAGCATCATCAGGACAACCCGGGCTACACCGGCCTGCATTTCATGGCCGCCTACGAGCTCGAGGAGTGCTGGCAGCTGTTACGTCAGTCGCTGCATTCGGTTTCCTACGAGACGCTGGCGCATCTGCCGAGCTACTCAAAGTGGTTGTCGCAGCAGGACTGGACGCCGGCGTATCAGCGTCATCGCAAAAACCTTCAGCTGATCGGACTCAACGACGCCGACAAGCGCTGGGTGCTGAAGAACCCGAGCCATCTGTTCGCTCTCGACGCGTTGATGGAGACCTATCCCGATGCCCTGGTCATCCAGACGCATCGGCCGGTCGAGACGATCATGGCGTCGATGTGTTCGCTGGCCCAGCACACCACCGACGGATGGTCGACGAAATTCGTTGGCGCGCAAATCGGTTCGGACTCAGTGGAAACCTGGTCGCGCGGTTTGGAGCAGTTCAATACCGCGCGGGCCAAGTACAACGCGGCTCAGTTCTACGATGTCGACTACCGCGAACTGATCGCCGATCCGCTTGGTACGGTCGCCGATATCTACCGCAAGTTCGACATCCCGCTCACCGATGAGGCGCGGCAGGCGATGGAGGACAGTCACGCCGAAAGCCAAACCGGCGCAAGGGCTCCCAAGCACAAGTACTCGCTCGCCGACTACGGGCTGACCGCCGAGGGCGTCAAGGAACGCTTCGCCGGGCTGTGATCGATTACCCGGCTAACCGTCGCCGGGCGGGGTAGCAGTGGATACGGCTTCCAGGCACCCTTCGGAGACTGCGTGCTCGATGCTGTCGGCGAGTTTCGGGCAGGACCGGGTTCGCGCGCTGGGTTCACCCGTGGCTCGCACCTCGGCGAAATAGGCGCAGCGCTGCGATGCGTCGTTATTCCATTGCACCGCAGTGTGTCCGGGGCCCAGACGTTTGACGTTGACAGTGGCGTGGCAGAAACGGCAGTCCACTGGCTGCAGACCGGACGTCAGATAGCGGGTGCGATCAGCCCGAGTGGCCTCCTGCACCGCGGCGGCACGTTCCGGATCGTCAGCGAAATCCGGTGCCTTGGACCAAGATCCGCCGCTCTTACCGTTGCCGGCCGAGGCCGGCTCGTCATGGCTCTCGTGATCGCCATGGAGCATCAGCATCGACCGGGCGAGCCGATCGACGTCAGGCGGCTGGTCCGGCGGGCTCATGTAGCGGGCTGCTCGGCCTTCGCTTCTGATTCCGAAGCCTGCTTCTGCAGGTTCTCGTCGACCTCGACGTGCCACTTCTCGTTGGCGATGGTGGTGTCCACCTCGATCTCGAAACGGTCCGTCATGTCCGGCGTGACATCGGCGACGTCGACGTAGAACTGCTGATACCAGCGTCGCATCTGGTACACGGCGCCGTCTTCCTCGACCAGCAGCGGGTTGTCGATCCGGGTCTTGTGCTTCCAGATTTCGACGTCCTGCAGGAATCCCTTGCTGACGCCCTCGGTGAAGACCCTGGCCAGCTTGTTGGTCATCTTCTCGTCCATGCCCTTGGGTTTTTCGACGATGACGCCCCATTGCAGGACGAACGAATCCTGCGTGACCGGGTAGTGGCAGTTGATCAGGATCGACTCGGCTTTGTAGTCGCCGTATTTGTTGTGCAGCCAGTTGATCATGAACGACGGGCCGAAGTAGGACGCCTCCGAGTCCAGATGCGCCTCGCCGTACGAGGTGCCCAGGTCGTTGACGTCGGGCCGCCCGACGTTGTGCAGGTACTGCGAAGCGATGTGACCTTCGAAGACGTTCTTGAAGTAGGTCGGCAGACCGAAGTGGATGTAGAAGAAGTGCGCCATGTCGGTGACGTTGTCGATGATCTCGCGGCAGTTGGAGCCCTCGATGAGCATCGAGTTCCAGCGCCAGTCGGTCCACTCGTCGCTGGCGAATTCGGGAAGCTCGGGGACCCGCAATTCGGGCGGTGGCGGGTTGCCCTCGTGGTCGTGCCAGACGTACAGCAGCCCACTGCGGACGTCGGTGGTCCAGGAGCGGGTGCGGGCCAACCGGGGGGTTCGCTTGGCGTAAGGCACCAGCTTGCATTTGCCGTCCCCACCCCAGCGCCAGTCGTGGAATGGGCAGGCCACCTCGTCACCCTTGATGGTGCCTTGTGCCAGGTTGCCGCCCATGTGCCGGCAGTATCCGTCCAGCACGTGTAGATCACCGTGCGAGTCGGCGAACACCACGAGGTGAGTTCCGAACGCCTCAATGCCGTGCGGTTCACCGTCCTGGTAGTCCTTGACCGGGCCCAGGCAGTGCCAGCCGCGGGCGTACCGGTCGGGCAGGGTGCCGGCGTCGATCTCGCGAACAGCAGCAGTCTCGATAGCCATTACGCCTCCAGGTTTCTTGGCTTCTAACTAGAACACGTTACAGTTTTTACTGTGGATCGCGCAATGAACACTGATATCTGCCGCCGGGCAAGCGGCCTGTCGTTGCGGGTTACCCGGCCTGCGGTATATCTGAACGATGCCGCTATTTGCCTTTGAAGGCCGAGCACCGAGGGTTGATCCGACCGCTTTCGTCGCTCCCACCGCTACCCTCATCGGCGACGTGACGGTCGAGGCCGGAGCATCGGTGTGGTTCAACACCGTCCTGCGCGCCGACTACGGGCCCGTGATCGTGCGCGAGGGTGCGAACGTGCAGGACGGATCGGTGCTTCATTCACCGCCCGGCATCCCCGTCGACATCGGTCCCGGAGCAACCGTCGCGCATATGTGCATCATCCACGGCGCTCACATCGGGGCCGAGGCGCTGATCGCCAACCACGCCACGGTGCTCGATGGCGCGGTGATCGGTGCGCGCAGCCTGGTCGCGGCCGGCGCGCTGGTGACCGGCGGCACCAAGATCCCGGCCGAGATGCTGGTGGTCGGAGCGCCGGCCACCATCAAGGGGCCGATCGCGGGTACCGGTGCCGAGATGTGGGTGAAGGTGAACCCGAAGGCCTACCAAGAACTTGCTCAGCGTTATCTGACTGGGCTGCAACCGATTTAGCTCATCCAATCCGGTGTCACCGGAAGGCCGTTGTGATGGCGGTACTCGGCGATGGCCTTGAGGTTCTTCATCTCCAGCAGATGGCCGGGCCCGAACATGTCCCAGAAATCGCCGACCCAGACGGGCCGTTCGGGGGGACTGGCATCGGGATAAGGGTTGCGGTCGTAGAACGGATGGCGGCAATTGGTCCACAGCACAACCGAACCCGGCTTGTCCAACACCGTCTGTGCGTCAACAACCCTCATCAGGTAGATCATCCAGAGATGTTTGCCCTGATCCCAAGCGCAGTGATAGTCAACGGTCCGTCCGGGTTCGCTGACCACCGTGCGGGTGTAGATCTTGGTTTCCGACCCCAGTCGGTCGTAGGCCTGCCATAGCCCTGGCTCGTCGGTTTCGGTGAAGCCGCGCAGGCTGTACGTCCACTCTTCCAGGCACCGGGTGTCGGACAGGTAGGCGAAGAGCTCGTCCGGGGGACAGTCGATGTATTCATTGACGGTGCAGTACTGGCCGAACACCTCGTCGTGCGGATACACCGAGTGCATCATCTCCATAATGACCGGAGTGGCCTGCTCCCGCGGGCTGGTTTCGATGCGGGTCAGCCCCTCGATGGGCTCGGCACTGCCGGTATGAGCGGTGATGTCTTCAAGCGCAGGCAGCGGCATCGAATCGTTCTCCTGTCAAAACTGTTGCAAGCAATGGGGTTTCGACATATCAGCGGAAATAACTATACACCTGTTCCAACGCCGGAGAGTCGATGAAATTCGTTGAGCGAAACATTGAACCGATCGGGCTCGGCCTCGTTGTACCTAGCACCAGTGCCTGTGCGACGTGATTCGCACGGGTGTGGCAGTGGTCGCTCGGGTGCCGTCGCGGCCGGTTGGATGCTGCGGATGCGCGGGAGGCGACGATGCGAAGACGCGATCCTTTCGACACGCCAGGGCGTGAGCTGGCAATTGAACTTCGCGACGTGACGCGCGAATACCGGGTCGGCGGCCAAACCGTGCGCGCACTCGACGAGATCAGCCTGCGGCTCTGCCGGCGGGCAGTTCGTTTCGGTCGTCGGTCCCTCAGGCGCGGGCAAGAGCACGTTGCTGCATCTACTCGGGGCATCTGGACTCGCCCGATTCCGGCTCGATCACATTCGACGGCGACGAGATCGGCCACCTCAGCGACGAACAACAGTCGCGAATTCCGCCACCATCGGGTGGGCTTCATCTTTCAGTTCTTCAACCTGCTGCCCACCCTGTCGGCGTGGGAGAACGTGGCGGTCCCCAAGCTGCTCGACGGCTTCCGGCTCGGCAAGGTCAAGCCGGACGCCATTCAGCTGCTGGATCGTGTCGGTCTCGGCGACCGCACCCAGCATCGGCCGGCCGAGCTGTCCGGCGGCCAGATGCAGCGGGTCGCGGTGGCCCGGGCGTTGATGATGAACCCACCGCTGATTCTCGCCGACGAACCGACCGGCAACCTCGACTCCGCAACGGGCGCTTCCATCTTGGCGTTGCTCACCGAGGTCGCACACGAAGACGGCCGCGGCCGTCTGGTCGTGATGGTGACCCACAACTCCGATGCCGCGGCGACCACCGATCGAGTGATCACCCTGCAGGACGGACGAGTCGGTTCCGACGAGTGGTCAGCGGTCGCCGGGATGAGAACCGGGCTCGGCCATCGCGGCCGCGGCGAGCCGCCTACGCGTGTTCAGCCTCCGCGAACTCGCCGTTCACCGTCGGCGCACCGTTCGCGTCGATCGCCGTGATGGCCGTTTCCGCAATGTATCTGGTCGCGGTGTTCGGGATTTTCGGGTCGATCACCGGATCGGTCAACCGGCTGGCCGACGGGATCGCTGGAGTCGCGGCGCTCGAGGTATCGGGCATCACCGATGCCGGATTTCCCGACACGATAACGGCCGACGTCGCCGCCGTTCCCGGCGTCGCCACCGCCGCCCCGATGATCCGGTCCTCCGCGTCCACAGCCGTCGGGCCCCGTTCTGCTGTTCGGCGCCGACAAGAGCAGCGCTGCGCTGGGCGGTGCGTTGAAGGACGCCGTCGAGAAGCCGTTGAAATCGCTGTCCGACAATCGCCAACGGTGTCCAGATCGGGCCCGAGCGTCGGTCATCGCAAAGGCGATACATTCCAGCTGGGCTCGGCATCGGTCACAGTCACCGAGGTGCTCAGTGGCAAGCAGCTCGTCGAGCCTCAACGGCGGGCACTACGTGCTCGCTCCACTCGCTTTGGCGCAGAACGTAACCGGGCGAATCGGCCAGCTCGACTCCATCCTGATCACGACAAAGCCCGGCGCCAATCTCGCCAGTGTGCGCACCGCGGTCACGGCTGCCGTCAAGAACCGGGCAATTGTCGCGGATCCGAGCATGCGGGCAGCCCGGGCCGGCGACGGTGTCAAGCTGATGAACTACATGGCTCTGATGGGTGCCAGCGTCGCGCTGGTGGTCGGCGCGTTCCTGATCTACACCACGATGACGATGGCGATCACGCCAACGCCGGCCGGTCATCTCCATGCTGCGCGCCATCGGAGGTCGGCGCACCACGATCGTTCGCGACCTGCTCGCCGAAGCTGCGATTCTCGGCGTGATCGGGGGAGCGATCGGGGCCGGTATCGGTATTGCGCTTGGGTGGCATGGCAATCCGCCGATTGCCTCCGGCGATAACCCAGGGCCTGGAAGCCCGCGTCGAGTATTGGTTGCCTGGCTACGCGATACCGGTGGCCCTGGCGGCGACTGTCCTCACCAGCACGGCGGCGTCGGCGATGGCCGCGCGGCAGGTGTACAAGGTGTCACCGATCGAGGCCTTGGCGCCGGTCGGAGTGTCGGCCGCCGATTTCGTGCCGCGCTGGCTGCGGATGGCCTGTGGGGTCGGCAGCCGTTGCCGTGTTCGCGGCGTCGATTGTGCTCGTCGCTGAATCAACACGGCACGCTGGCTTTTGCGGCGGTCTTTGCGTTGTTCACCGCGGAGATAGTGCTCGGCTTCGCGCTCACCGCGCTGATGGTCAAAGCCGACTGCGGCGACCGCGCGGGCATTCGGATCGGTGGGCGCGACTCGCGGCAGCGACGATCGAGCGTGCCCCGCGGCGGGTCTGGGCGACGGTGATGACGGTGCTCATCGCGGTGGTGACCACGGTCGTGATCACCGGCACGCAACTCCGACATGATCCGGTCGGCACGAGCCATCTTCGCGCCGGTCGCAGGAACCGACGTCTGGGTCAGCGCCGATGCTCCCGACAGCTACGCCGTCGACGCTCTGCCGCAAGATCTCGCCCGCAAGGTAGCCGCAGGTGCCAGGCGTAACAGCGGGTCACCGAAGGCTCATTCGGGTTCGCTGAGGTCGGTGGCACCCGCGTGATGCTTGACGGGTTTTCCGCCGGTACCGCCGACCCGCTCTTCAGCGCGGTCGGTCAGCAGGTGCGCAGCGAGGTGCTCGACGGTCGCGGCGTGGTGCTGTCGCAGAACCTCGGTAAAACCCTGGGTGTCCGGGTCGGCGACGACTTGCAACTGCAGACCCCGCACGGTCTGCGGCGAACCACCGGTGCTCGCCCTGGTGCCGTACTTTTCGACGATCATCGGGACCATCGGGATGGATCTGGGTCGGATGAGGGACTGGTTCGACCGTCCCGCCGCGACGGCGCTGCAGATCACTGCCGGCCGCAGGCGTGGATCCGAAGCGCTTGCTTGCCGACGTGCGTCGTGCAGTGCCTGCGCCGAATTACGTGTACGACGGCCACACGGCCCTCGCCGGCCTCGAGGCACCGTTGCATCAGAGCATGTACATCGCCAACGCCGTGTGGATCATCGTTGTCTTCGTCGCGGCGATAGCACTTTTCAACACGTTGACGCTGTCGGTACTCGAACGTCGTCGCGAAATCGGAGTGCTGCGGGCGATGGGGACCAGCCGGCGTTTCACCCTGCGGATGATCCTGGCCGAGGCGGCCGCCATCGGCGTCGTCGGCGGAGTCTGCGGCCTGGCATTCGGGTTGGCGGACCAGTGGCTCTACAGCCTTGTCAGCGCCGACATGATGAACTTCACCGTCAGCTTCCGGCCGAGTTCGATGGCGCTCGTGTTCACCGTGGGCGCGCTGGCGATCAGCCTGCTCGGCTCGTTGCCGCCAGCGCGCCGCGCGGCGCGACTGAACATCATCGAAGCGGTCGGCGTCGACTAAGGCGATCTCCGTTCAGCTGTCCACCTCACAGGCCGAAGAAGTCGTTCGCAACGAGGATGTCCCACAGCCCGGCGAGGGGATCCGTGAAAGGAATGGTGAACGAGCTGTCGAGGCTTGGCATCATCGTGTCGACGAACGTGTTGACGGTCACGCCGGCCTCGCCGATTCCCGTGTCGTCGGGCAGCGTTATCCCCAACCCAGCCAAGAGATCCGAGCTGTCCTTCCCGGAAGTCAACACATCCGTGATGCCGAGCGAAGGGATGTTCAAGATCATTCCTTCAAAATTGTCGCCAGGGTCGGCCGCCCCGATGTCCGTGATGCCAAAGAGCTTGAGCAAGGGGTCGGTGGCAGAGATGAAGTCCGGGTCGCACCCCATGCTGTCGTCGGGCGCGCAGATCGCGTGGGCGACGGGGCTGGTTGCCAACGGGATGAGCCCGGCGGCCAAAAAAGCACCGGCAGCGGTGCCGAGAACGAGTGTGATACGAGCGAGCACTCATCGGATACTCCAATCGAAAATGTGACGTAAGTCACTGTTAGAACAACCTGAGCATAGACGTATAGAAATCTGAGCGAAACCTCCTCACCAGGCCCGATCAGGCGGCCCGATTGACATCAGAAGCCAAGTGGCAGCAGCGCGGTGAACAATTCCGCCAACGGTCCGTGAACGGAAGCGAGAACGTGAAATCGAGTGCCGGGTCGCTCGGAACGATGAACGTGTTGACCGTCTCGCCTACCACTCCGACGCCGGCGTCTCCCGGCACCCCGAACGCGGCCAAGCTATCCGAGGGGTCCGCACCAGACGTCAAGACATCGGTGAAGAACTGATTGGAGAAAACTGTCGCGACAAACTCATTATCGTCGGGGTCGGCAAATGATTGATCGAAGAAAAAGCCGAAATTCTGCAGCGGGCCCACCATGAAGTCCGTGTCAGCGCCCGGGGAAAGGTCATCGACGTCCGCGTGCGCGACGGGGCCAGTCGCCAGTGAGATGAGCCCGGCGGCCACGAAACCACCCGCAGCCGTTCCGAGGCCGGCCAGAATCTTGTGACTCATAGGAGACTCCACTTCATTGCTTCGTTGGATGAAGGTCGTGGACTCCCCGCGGCGACGGTCGCCCACAGTCGAACACTCGCCGGCGGCGAATGATCGCCATGATGGGTACACGTTCCGTACATGAATAAGAGATATCTAAAGTCTGAACAACAGATGAACAACTCTCAGAGTTACTCAGCGGTGGATTTTCACCCTCAGGTACATCACTTTGCGATGGAGGCGAAGCCTTGCAGATGAGGAGTGCACGGGGGCGGCACCAGAGTGCGCCGGATGCGACGCAGGCCCGCGACGTCGAATCCGGCCGCGGTGATGGCATCGACGGTTCGACGATTCGGCTCACATCCCGATGCCAACCACGACCACGGCTTGGCGATCACGTCCTGAAACCGGCCCATCAAACCTTCTCCGCGGACGTGCTCGAGGACGACCAGCCGGCCGCCGGGCGCCAGACGCGCCGGATCTCAGCCAGGGTTGCGGCCACGTCGTCGACCGAGCACAACACCAGGCCGATATGCACCGAGTCAAAGTTGTCGTCCGGAAAGGGGATCGACTCGCCGATCCCATCGACGATGTCGACGTCGATGCCTTGGCGGCGTGCCATGGCGGAGGCCATCCTGCGCATCGCCGCCTCGGGCTCCACCGCGGCGACTGACGTGACCGCCCGCGGGAAGGAACAGCAGGTCGGTTCCGGGTCCGAGGCCCACCATCAGTAGCCGGCCGAACGCGTGGGCCATTGCCTCTCGGCGATAACGGCGATAGAACAGCCGGTCGAAGATCGGCATGCCGAGTCGATAGATGTACGGGAACAACGGATTACGGCGCGCCATGACCTACCTGCACGTTACCCAGATCCATTCGGAACGGCGGATATTCGTCGCGCATCAGCGAGACGTAGACGGCCACCCGATAACGCCACCGGACGATGCCCATCAGAAGGTCGAACATGCCCTGGTTGACCGTGCCGATGCACAACAACCACACCGCGTTCACAACGCACAGCAGTTGCAGAAATGGTTCCAGCGCCCAGCAGAGCAGTATCTGGGGCATTCCCGTCACCCAGCGTCCCAGCAGAGCAGCCCGGTTCCCGAGGCTCTCTGGATAATCCACTTCGAGGTCAGCCGGGTAGTCCGGTACCGAAGCGAGTGTGAAAGGCGGGTACTTGTCGGTGGTGTTCATCGGGAAGCGGTAGTTCATGAGTCGCCACGACCAGCGCAGAACTCCGACATTGAAGTCGAAGAGCGAGCGCGGATACCGTCCGGTGAACGCAATGGCGACACCAGCGGCGATGGTCGCCAGCGGATACAGCAGGTACAGACCGATCAGGATGGGGTAGTGCGGCACCGCCAGCGCGCACCACTTGACGAGCCAGAGCCAGCGCGAAGGCGCATCGATGTCGCTGCGCACCCGCACTGCACCGCTCGCGCCAGCGGGCGCGTCTACGTTGTCCATCCTGCAACTCCCCGAGCCGATCTGCAGGTCGGCTCAATCTAATTACGGGGGAGAGCAGCGTTGGGTTCAGATCTTGCGTGCGCTCGCGGTGGCTTGGTCGACTTCCCAGTAAGCGCGCAGCGCCAGCAGCCTGCCATCGGTGTCGGCTTTGTAGGTGAACACCCCTTCAGCGGTGACCTGGTGTCCTGCCGCGGTGATCAGAATGTGGCCGACGTTGGCTTCCTCGTTGCCGCACTGGTAGGTGTCGCGGAAGACGAATTCGATCTTGTCGGTAGGCGCGATCGCCTTGTCCCAGAACGCCGAGATGGCGTCGCGGCCCCGGTGGCCTTTGCCCTCGGGGTCGAAATGCGAAGGTCCGATGGGGTCTTCGACGATCGCATCGTCGGCGAACACCGCCAGCCAGGCGTCTTTGTCTCGGGCACCGACCGCGTCGCGGGATCGCTTGCCGGCCAGGTGTGCAGGCGACTCGGCCATCAGCCTTGCCATCCCGAGTGGATGTAGGTGTCGGCGAATCGCTTCATCGAGTCCTTCTTCTTGTCGATCGGCGCATCGGTCCCGAGGCCGTCCAGAATCCACGGGATAGTGATGTAGTCGGTGACCCCAATTTCGGCGAGCTCGCGGTGGCCGTCCACGCCGAACTTGTCGATGCACACCGCCTGGATCTCGAAAGGCAGTTCCGCGCGGCCGATTTCGGCGCGCAGCGCGTCGAGCTTGCCAATGGTTTCCGCGAGCTCCGCGTGCGTCATCATCGCACTGGTCCAACCATCACCAACCCGAGCAGCTCGGCGCAGCGCCACATCGGTGTGGCCACCCACGTAGAACGGCACCGATTCGGTGGGCGCCGGACTCATCTGCAGGCGGTCGAAATCATAGAATTCGCCGTGGAATTCGACCATTCCGCCGGCCAGCACCAGCTTGATGACCTCGATCATCTCGTCGACGCGCTTGCCGCGTTTGGCGTAGGGAACCCCGCACCACTCGAACTCTTCCGGAGCCCAACCGATCCCGACGCCGAATCCGAAGCGGTTGTTGGTCAGGTTAGCCACCGAGCCCACCTGGCGGGCCAATAGCAGCGGGTTGCGCGAACCCAGCTTCATCACGTTCGTGTAGAACCGCAGCTTCGAGGTAACAGCGCCCATCGCACCCGCCAGGATCAGCGGGTCGACCCACGGTGACTCCTCGTCAAACATCCGCTTACCATCGGCGGTGTAGGGGTAATCGACCGACTGCTTCTCGAAATAGAAGATCGAGTCCGGCAGTGCGATCGAGTCGAACCCGACTTCCTCCGCGGTCTTGGCGATCTCGGTCAGCTGGTCGATCTGGCCGAACGCGATGCTGCAGGTGTATTTCACGGTTTGTCAGCTCCCACGACCCACATCGAGTAGTACTGCGAGCCACCGCCGTAGGCGTGGCCAAGTGCCTTGCGCGCGTTGGCAACCTGGTGATCGCCCGCTTTGCCCATCACCTGGATAGCCGCTTCGGCGAACCGGATCAGACCCGATGCGCCGATCGGGTTCGACGACAGCACCCCGCCGGACATGTTGAGCGGGATTCGGCCGCCGATCTTGGTTTCGCCCGCTTCGGTGAGCTTCCAGCCTTCGCCCTCGGCCGCAAACCCGAGGTTCTCCAACCACATCGGCTCGAACCAGGAGAATGGCACATACACCTCAGCGCAGTCGATCTCGTCGATCGGGCTGGTGATGCCCGCGGCTTTCCACAGCGCCTTCGCGGCGTCGCGGCCTGCCTGCGGGTTGACCTGGTCGCGACCGGAGTACGCCAGCGGTTCGGTGCGCAAGGCGGTGGCGTGGATCCACGCCACCGGATGGCCTTCGGCGACCCGCTTGTCGGCGACGTCCTCGCTACCGATCACCACCGCGCACGCCCCGTCGGATGACGGGCAGGTCTCGTCGAAACGGATGGGATCCCAGAGCATCTGCGACGCCATCACCTTTTCCAGCGTGATGTCGGGCTGGTGCAGATGGGCCAGCGGGTTCTTGGCGCCGTTCAGCCGGTCCTTGACCGCCACCATGGCGCCGATGTGGTTCGGGGCCCCCGAGCGGCGGATGTAAGCGCGCACGTGCGGTGCGAAGTAGCCACCCGCACCGGCGCCGACCGGCTTGGTGAACGGAACCGGAATGCTCAATCCCCACATGGCGTTTGACTCGGACTGCTTCTCCCACGCCATCGCCAGCACGCGCTGGTATTTGCCCGACTTCACCAGGCTGGCCGCCACCACGCCGGTCGACCCACCGACCGAGCCCGCGGTGTGCACCCGGATCAGCGGCTTGTTGGTCGCGCCGACGGCGTCGGCCATGAACAGCTCCGGCATCATGACGCCCTCGAAGAAGTCCGGCGCCTTGCCGACGACGACCGCGTCGATGTCGTGCATCGTCAACCCGGAGTCTGTCAACGCCTTGTCGATGGCATCGCGAACCAGACCGTTCATCGAGACGTCCTGGCGTTTGGCGACATACTTCGTCTGGCCGGTGCCGAGCACCGCAGCGAGCTGGGGCGACATGATTATTTCCCTTCCAGCACGGCGACGAGATTCTGTTGCAATACCGGACCGCTGGTCGCGTGTGCGAGCACCCGGCCGGCTGAGCCGTCGAAAATGTGTTGCGCCGCAAAGCCGATACGTTCCAAGCCCGCGGAGAACATCGGGTTGGCCGCGAGCGCGCCACCCGACGGGTTGACCTTCGTTGATGACGGCAGGCCGATGGCCTCGGTCAGAATGAGCTGCTGGTGGGTGAATGGCGCGTAGATCTCGGCTATCTCGATAGATCCGGCGTCACCGCCCGTCGCGGCTTTCGCTGACGCCGCGGTCGACGGTGACGTGGTCAGCTCCCGGGCGCCGAGGATCGGCGTTTCGATGCGGTGTTCGATCCCGGTGATCCA
The DNA here is from genome assembly GCA_963750885.1 of uncultured Actinomycetota bacterium. Lineage (GTDB taxonomy): Bacteria > Actinomycetota > Actinomycetes > Mycobacteriales > Mycobacteriaceae > Mycobacterium. Next base: position 139,491 of record CAVVSN010000022.1, on the reverse strand, counting down.
CGCCGGGTTCTCCCGAAGCTCGCGGGCCTTGTCGCCGACCGCCAGCACGATCGCCGCCGCACCGTCGGTGATCGGCGCAATGTCATGTCGCCGAAGGGGATCGGCGAAGAACGGGCGGGACAACAGCTCGTCGATGCTCTTCGCCGGCTTCTCCGCGTCGGTACGGCCGGCGGCCGCGAACGAGTCCAGCGCCACCTGTGCCATCTCCTCGGCCGTCCACTTGCCGGCGTCCAGGCCGAATCGGGCCTGCAGTCCCGCCATCGACACCGAGTCCGGCCACAGCGGCGCGACGGTGTACGGGTCGGTCTGCATCGCCAGCACCCGGCGCAGCGTGCCTGCCGAAGACTTGCCGAACCCGTAGACCAGCGCGGTGTCCACCTCGCCGGTCAGCAGCTTGATGTAGGCCTCGTACAGCGCCCACGCCGCGTCCATCTCGACGTGTGACTCGTTGATCGGCGGCACCGCGCCGATCGAGTCGATCGCGGAGATGAACGAGAATGCCCGGCCGGCAAGGTAATCCGATGATCCGGAGCACCAGAAGCCGATATCGGTCTGCTGGAGTCCGAGCTCGGAGTACAGCGCCTGAAAACACGGCATCAGCATCTCGACGCCGTTGGTGGTGCCGTCGGTGCGGCGCACATGCGGCGCATGGGCGAATCCGACGACAGCGATATCGCGATCGGTCACGTTTATTTCCCTTTACAGGTGGTGCTTGTAGGTGTCGTACTCGGCGTCGGGTTCGCCGGTGGGCTTGAAGTATTCGATGTTGTCGATACCCAGGCCCCATTCCTCGCGGGGCTTCCACACCGCCTCGACCCGCATGCCCATCCGCACCTCGGTGGCGTCGATCTCCTGAATCAGGTGCAGGAAGGCGATATCGGCGCCGTCGAGCAGCACGTACGCGGCAACGTACGGCGGTTTGATCCGCTGGCCGGCGAACGGGATGTTGATGATCGCGAACGTCGTCACCGTGCCCCTGTCCGGCAGCTCGATGAAGGTGTCGAGTTCCAGCCCGGTGGCCGGGTCCGCTTCCTTCGGCGGGAAGTACACCTTCCCGCTCTCGCCGGTGCGGGCACCGAGCAGCTTGCCCTCTTCCAGCCCCCGCAGAAACGCGGTCTCGGGAAGTGAAGCGGTGTGCTGGATTTCGATGTTGCTCGGCGCTATCTGAACCGTCACCGGCTCGCGGTCGTCGGTCTTTTCAGACACCGGCTCGGCCTCGTCACCCAGCGCGAAGTAGGCGATGTCGGTGATCGCACCGGCCGGCTCGTCGACCCAGTGCACGTGCACCCGCGCACCGCTGCTGATCGCGTCGGACGACCCGGCGTCTACCGCGTGCAGCAGCGGGACGTCGGCGCCGTCGAGTTTGATCAGCGCCCAGGCGAACGGGCGGTCCAACGGTTGTCCCTCAAGCGGTTGGGGCTGCCAGGTCCACGACAGCACGGTCCCGACGGCGGCCACCGGCACGATTTCGGTCAAGGGCTCGTAGGTCACCGGGTCGTATTCGGCGGGCGGGACGTAGACCCGGCCATCCGATCCCCGGGCGCCGACGATGCGTCGCTCGCGCAGCGCGGTGAAGAACTGACTGAGAGTGGGGCCGACTGAACGGGTGTAGTCGAAGGACAGCTTCAGAGGCGCAGAGAGTGGCTTCTGACGGGTATCGATCTGCACCGGGCTGCTTTGGCTGGTGGTCACAGTGTCGAGTAGAACAGGTTCTAAGAATGGATTCAAGATAGGGTCGAGACCTGCAAGGAAGGCGGATGCATGAAGCTCGGACTCCAGCTGGGATATTGGGGCGCTCAGCCGCCCGACAACCACGCCGAACTCGTGGCCGCGGCCGAGGACGCCGGCTTCGACGCGGTGTTCACCGCCGAAGCGTGGGGATCGGACGCTTACACGCCGCTGGCCTGGTGGGGCTCGTCGACGCACCGGCTGCGGCTGGGCACGTCCGTCGTGCAGCTGTCCGCGCGCACGCCGACCGCCTGCGCGATGGCCGCGCTGACCCTCGACCACCTCAGCGGTGGCCGCCATATCCTCGGGCTCGGCGTGTCAGGTCCGCAGGTGGTGGAGGGCTGGTACGGCCAGGCGTTTCCCAAGCCGCTGGCTCGGACCCGCGAATACGTCGACATCATCCGGCAGGTATGGGCCCGCGACAAGCCGGTGACGAGCGACGGCCCGCACTATCCGCTGCCGTTGAAGAGCGAGCGCGCAACCGGTCTGGGCAAACCGCTCAAGCCGATCACCCATCCGCTGCGCTCCGACATCCCGATCATGCTGGGCGCCGAGGGGCCGAAGAACGTCGCGCTGGCCGCCGAAATCTGCGACGGCTGGCTGCCGATCTTCTACACGCCCCGGATGGCCGACACGTACAACGAGTGGCTCGACGAGGGCTTCGCCCGACCCGGTGCCCGTCGCACTCGCGAGACCTTCGAGATCTGCGCGACGGCCAACATCGTCATCACCGAAGACCGCGCCACCGCGTTCGCGGCCATGAAGCCCTACATCGCGCTCTACATGGGCGGCATGGGCGCCGAGGACACCAACTTCCACGCCGACGTCTACCGGCGGATGGGCTACGCCGACGTGGTCGACGAGGTCACCGCGCTGTTCCGCAGTGGACACAAGGACGAGGCCGCCGAGATCATCCCCGACGAGGTCATCGACGACGCCGCGATCGTCGGCGATGTCGACTACGTGCGTAAGCAGATCAAGGCCTGGGAGGCCTCAGGCGTCACCATGATGGTGGTGTCCGGCCGCAGTACAGAGCAGGTCCAAGAGTTGGCCAGCCTGTTCTGACCCGGTTCTTGCGATCGGTTAGAACACGTTCTAACGTGGCGATCGCAAGCTCGGCGACGCCGGGCGCAGCGGGTCGCCACAAGATTGGAGTCCGAGTGACAACCTCGCAGCACACCATCGCGGGCACGGTACTCACGATGCCGGTGCAGATCCGCAAGGCAAACCAGCACATGGCGATGTTCTCGGTCGATGCCGACGCCGCGCAGAGGATGATCGATTACAGCGGCCTGCGAGTCTGCCGCTACTTGCCCGGGCGCGCGATCGTGATCCTGATGTTGATGCACTACATCGACGGGGACCTGGGTACGTACTACGAGTTCGGCACCAGCGTGATGGTCAACCCGCCGGGGTCGAACGCGAGCGGACCCCGCGCCTTGGGGTCGGCCGGCGCCTTCATCCACCACCTGCCCGTCGACCAGGCGTTCACGCTGGAAGCCGGCACCAAGATCTGGGGCTACCCGAAAGTCATGGCGGACTTCACCATTCGCGAGGGCCGTCAGTTCGGTTTCGACTGCAGCGTCGACGGGCAGCTGGTGGTCAGCATGGAATTTCGCCGCGGCCTGCCGATTCGGTTGACCCCGCGACACCAAGCGCAGCGCACCTACTCGTACCGCGACGGGGTAACGCGTGAGACCTCCTTCGAACACACGCTCGACGGTGTGCGCAATCGATTCGGCGGAGTGCGCATCAGGCTGGGTGATCACCCCTACTCGAAAGAGCTGGCGTCGCTGGGTCTTCCGAAGCGCGCGATGTTGAATAGCTCTGTTGACCACGTGCAAATGACATTCGGCGATGCGCAGGAGATCTCATGACAACTGTAGAGACCAAGCCGGATGTCGACTTGGCGGACGGCAATTTCTACGCCGACCGGCAGACGTCACGGGAGGCCTATCGCTGGATGCGTGCCAACCAGCCGGTGTTCCGCGACCGCAACGGTCTGGCCGGCGCGACCACCTACCAGGCGATCATCGATGCCGAGCGCAATCCCGAGCTGTTCTCCAACACCGGCGGCATCCGTCCGGATCAGCCCGGGATGCCGTACATGATCGACATGGACGATCCGTCACACCTGGTGCGGCGCAAGCTGGTCAACGCCGGGTTCACCCGCAAGCGGGTGACCGAGAAGATTCCGTCGCTGGGCCGGCTGTGCGACGCGTTGATCGATGCCGTCTGCGAGCGCGGTGAGTGTGACTTCGTCCGCGACATCGCCGCCCCGCTGCCGATGGCGGTGATCGGCGACATGCTGGGCGTGCTGCCCGAGGAGCGCGGCATGCTGCTGAAGTGGTCGGACGATCTGGTTTCCGGGCTGAGTTCGCACCTCGACCCGACGGGCCCGGAGTTCCAGACGGTGATGAATGCCTTTGCGGGATATACCGAATTCACCATGGCCACCATCGCCAAGCGTCGCGCCGAGCCCACCGACGACCTGTTCTCCATTCTGGTGAATGCCGAAGTCGAAGGACAGCGGATGTCCGACGACGAGATCGTGATGGAAACCCTGTTGATCCTGATCGGCGGCGACGAGACCACCCGGCACACGTTGTCCGGTGGCACCGAGCAGTTGGTGCGTCACCGCGATCAGTGGGACGCGCTGCGGGCCGACTCTGATGCGTTGCTGCCTGGCGCGATCGAGGAGATGCTGCGCTGGACCTCACCGGTGAAGAACATGTGCCGAACCTTGACCGCCGACACCGAGTTTCACGGCACCGAGCTGCGCGAAGGCGAGAAGATCATGCTGCTGTTCGAGTCGGCGAACTTCGACGAGACACAGTTCGAGAACGCCGGACGAGTTCGACATTCGACGAGACCCCAACGGCCACGTCGCATTCGGTTTCGGCACGCACTTCTGTCTGGGCAACCAGTTGGCCCGTCTGGAGCTGCGTCTGATGACCGAGCGGGTGCTGGAGCGTCTGCCCGATCTGCGGCTGGCCGACGATGGTGACGTATTACCTTTGCGCCCAGCCAACTTCGTCAGCGGCCTGGAGTCGATGCCGATGGTGTTCACGCCGACCCCCCGCTGCGCTGAGCTCTTGCGCCGAGCGTGAAGCTGTTGCGAAAAATCAGTTGCAAAACTCGCAGCAGCGTTCACGCTCGCCGATCCCAGGCGGCCCGCACTCGCGCGTTGACGCCACCCTCGGTGTCTTCGACTGTGACCCGGACGACGGTCCAGCGGAGGTCCGTCAACGTCTCTAGCACGCGTGATGTCTTTGTTGAACTGTCGTCGATCGGTGCGGTGGTGATCCCCCTCATACTCGACCGCGAGTTTCAGTTCCTCCCAACCCATGTCCAGAACCGCGACCAGTTGGCCGTATTCGTCGTGAACCGGGATCTGGGTCTGAGGAGCGGGGAAGCCATTGCGGATGAGCAGTAGCCGTAACCAGGTCTCGCGAGGCGACTCGGCCCCGGCGTCGACCAGACTCAGTGCACGGCGTGCCTGCCGGATCCCTCGGCGACCCTTGTACCGCTCGGCGAGCAACTCGACGTCGGCCATCTTGAGATCCGTTGCCCGGGCTAGCGCGTCGACCGACGCCTCTGCCTGACCAAGCCGGAATCGACTCGCTATGTCGAACGCGGTCCGCGCCGGACTGGTCGCTGTCATCCCTGCCAACTGGCGAGCTTCGTCGTCTTCGATGCCGTCGGACCACGGTCGGACATCTCTCGGAGCGTCGCCGATTGTCGTGATGCATCTCAGCGGGTCGCGCGCGTCAATCCACTTCGCGCCATGCGAGCGCCGACGCCGAATGGCCGGCGACCACCCCGCGTCGCTTCGACCAGAGCCAAGCCGCCCGGCGCGTCCGATGGCCGTGAGTTCGATGCCGCGAGGCAGAAGATCTCGCGGTGAATTGCCACGAAGCCAGTTCGGAGTTCGTACGCCGTCAGCGCGCCCGAGGCGACCGCCTCGCTTCCGATGAATGGTGCTCCACACGACAAGTGTGCGATCACCGCTGACATGTCGGCGAGCGTGACGCTGTTGCGGAAAATCCGCGCAAACTCGCCACAGCGTCACGCTCGGCGCCAAGGGCGCACAGCGCGAAAGCTCGCGCCTCAGCGGTTTTTGAACTGCGGGGCGCGCTTCTCCTTGAAGGCCAGCGGGCCTTCTTTGGCGTCCTCGGACAAGAAGACGCTGATACCGAGTTTGGTGTCGATCTTGAAAGCGTCGTTCTCGTGCAGGCCTTCGGTTTCGCGGATGGAGCGCAGGATCGCCTGCACGGCCAGCGGTCCGTTGTTGGCGATCACGTCGGCGATCTCGAGCGCTTTGTCCAGCGCGGTCCCGTCGGGCACGACGTAGCCGATGAGCCCGTACGACAGCGCCTCGGCGGCGGTGATGTGCCGTCCGGTCAGCAGCAGATCGGCGGCGATCGTGTACGGGATCTGGCGCACGAGTCGCACCGCCGACCCGCCCATCGGATACAGGCTCCACTTGGCTTCGGAGATGCCGAACTTGGCGCTTTCGCCGGCGATGCGGATGTCGGTGCCCTGCAGGATCTCGGTGCCGCCGGCGATCGCCGGCCCTTCGACCGCCGCGATCAGCGGCTTGGTCAGGCGCCGGCCCTTGAGCAACGCGTCGATGCGTGACGGGTCGTAGCTGCCGTCCTTGAACGAGTCGCCCGGCGGTTTCGCGGTCGCGGCTTTGAGGTCCATGCCCGCGCAGAAGTAGCCGCCGGCCCCGGTCAGGATGCAGCAGCGGATGTCGGGATCGGTGTCGACTCGGTCCCAGGCCTCGACCATGATCGAGAGCATCTCGGTGGAAAGTGCGTTACGGGCTTCAGGTCGGTTCAGCGTCAAGATCAGAGTGTGTCCGCGCTGCTCAATGAGGGCGTCGGCCTTGTTTTCGGACTCGCTCACGAGTGATTGCCTTCCTGCGCGTCGGCCTGAAACTTGTCAGGAAATGTAACACGTTCTAATTTAGGGTCCGTGGCCCTGAATATTGCCGATCTGGCGGAGCACGCCATCGATGCCGTCCCTGACCGTGTAGCCCTGATCTGCGGTGAGGAGCAACTGACCTACGCCCAGCTCGAAGAGAAGGCCAACCGCCTCGCGCACTACCTGCAGGAGCAGGGGGTGAAGAAGGACGACAAGGTTGGCCTGTACTGCCGCAACCGCATCGAGATCGTCATCGCGATGGTGGGCATCGTCAAGGCGGGCGCGATCCTGGTCAACATCAACTACCGCTACGTCGAGGGTGAACTGCGCTACCTGTTCGAGAACTCCGACATGGTCGCGCTGGTGCACGAGCGGCAGTACTCCGAGCGCGTCGCCAACGTGCTGCCGGACACTCCCAACGTGAAGACGATCCTGGTGATCGATGACGGCTCCGACGTCCCCGACAGCGCTTATCAGAGCTATGGCGGCGTCGAGTTCTACGCCGCGGCCGCCGACAGCTCGGCCGAGCGTGACTTCGGCCCGCGCAGCGCCGACGACATCTACCTGCTGTACACCGGCGGCACCACCGGATTCCCGAAGGGCGTGATGTGGCGCCACGAGGACATCTACCGGGTGCTGTTCGGTGGAACCGACTTCGCCACAGGCGAATTCATCAAAGACGAGTACGACCTGGCCAAGGGGGCCGCGGCCAACCCGCCGATGGTCCGCCACCCGATTCCGCCGATGATCCACGGCGCCACCCAGTCGGCCACCTGGATGTCGATCTTTTCAGGCCAAACCACCGTTCTGGCACCGGAATTCAATGCGGACGAGGTGTGGCGCACGATCCACGACAACAAGGTGAATCTGCTGTTCTTCACCGGCGACGCGATGGCGCGGCCGTTGCTGGACGCGCTGCTGGCACACCAGGACAAGGGAACGAATACGACCTGTCGTCGCTGTTCCTGCTCGCCTCCACCGCGGCACTGTTCTCGCCGAGCATCAAGGAGAAGTTCCTCGAGTTGCTGCCCAACCGGGTCATCACCGACTCGATCGGCTCCTCGGAGACCGGCTTCGGCGGCACCAGCATCGTGGCCAAGGATGCGCCGCACAGCGGTGGCCCGCGCGTGACGATCGACCAGCGGACCGTCGTCCTCGACGACGACGGCAACGAGGTCAAGCCGGGCTCCGGTGTCCGCGGCTTCATCGCCAAGAAGGGCAACATTCCCGTCGGCTATTACAAGGACGAGAAGAAGACCGCCGAGACGTTCAAGACCATCAACGGCGTCCGCTACGCCATCCCCGGCGACTGGGCAACGGTCGAGGCAGGACGGCAGCGTGACGATGCTGGGCCGTGGTTCGGTGTCGATCAACAGCGGCGGCGAGAAGATCTACCCCGAGGAAGTCGAGGCCGCGTTGAAGGGCCATCCCGACGTCTTCGATGCTCTGGTCGTGGGCGTGCCCGATGCCCGCTACGGCCAGCATGTGGCCGCCGTCGTGCAAGCACGGCCCGGAGCGCGGCCGTCGCTGTCCGACCTGGACGGCTTCGTCCGTGCCGAGATCGCGGGATACAAAGTGCCGCGCAGCCTTTGGCTGGTCGACGAGGTGAAACGCTCGCCGGCCGGCAAACCCGACTACCGGTGGGCCAAGGACCAGACCGAGGCGCGACCGGCCGACGACGTCCACGCCGCCCACGCCACCGCTTGACCGACTTCGTCAAGCGCAACTCCGGTGCGCCCGCAGGCTTCTTCGCGTGCGAAGCCGCTGGACTGCAATGGCTTTCGGCGGCAGACGGCGGCGTGCCCTGCGTGCCGGTCGTGTCGGTGGATGCGACGAGCCTGACGCTGCAACGACTCGAGTCGGTGACTCCCAGCCCGGAAGCTGCTCGAGAGTTCGGCGCCCGGCTGGCCGTCACGCACGACGCCGGGGCCGCGGGCTTCGGCGCCGGCCCCGACGGATGGGACGGCCCTGGATTCTTCGGGCCGCTGACCGATCCACTGCCGATGTCATTGGAGCCACAACGACTTTGGGGCACGTTCTACGCCGACCAGCGGCTGGCTCCGATGGCTGAGAGAGCCGCGCCGCGTCTGAGCGCGTCGACGCGCGGCGCCGTCGATGCTGTCGCGCAGCGCTGCCGAGCGGGCGACTTCGATGACGACGATGCGCCGGCCAGACTGCACGGCGACCTGTGGGGCGGCAATGTGATGTGGACACCCGACGGCGTGGTGCTCATCGACCCGGCCGCCCACGGAGGTCACCGCGAGAACGACCTGGCCATGCTTGCGCTGTTCGGCTGCCCGCACTACGACGACATCGTTGCCGGCTACCAGGGCGTGCATCCGCTGCGGCCGGGCTGGCGCACCCGGATAGGGCTGCATCAGCTCTTTGCGCTGCTCGCGCACGTGGTGCTTTTCGGCGGCGGTCATGCCCAGCGGACGCAGATCTGCGCCCAGGCCGCACTGTCAATCTGACCGGCTCTACAGTCGAAGCGTGAACGGTGCGCAGGCTCTGATCAATACGCTGGTCGACTCCGGGGTGGACGTGTGCTTCGCCAACCCCGGCACGTCCGAGATGCACTTCGTCGCGGCGCTGGACGCGGTTCCGCAAATGCGCGCCGTGCTAGCGCTTTTCGAAGGTGTCGCCACCGGAGCGGCCGATGGCTACGCCCGGATCGCCGGCCGCCCGGCCGCCGTACTGCTGCACCTGGGTCCCGGGCTCGGTAATGGTCTGGCCAATCTGCACAACGCCCGTCGCGCCCGAGTCCCGATGGTGGTGGTCGTGGGAGACCACGCCACGTATCACAAGAAGTACGACGCGCCACTGGAATCCGACATCGACGCGCTCGCCGGCAGTGTCTCTGGTTGGGTGCACCGATCGACCGACACCGCCGACGTCGCCAACGACGCGGCGCAGGCGGTTGCGGTCAGTCGGGCGGGAGCGCAGATCGCGACCCTGATCTTGCCCGCCGACGTGTCCTGGTCCGACGGAGCCCAGGCCGCTGCCGAGTTACCGGTACCGCCCGCGACCGCCGACCCGATGCTGGCGCCCGAGGTCGCGGAGGTGCTGCGCTCGGGCGAGCCCACGGTGATTCTGGTCGGCGGTGACGCAACGCGGCGGCCGGGCCTGGCCGCGGCGACGCGGATTGCGCACGCCACCGGTGCACGACTTCTGTGCGAGACCTTCCCGACGCGTCTGGAGCGCGGCGCCGGCGTCCCCGCCATCGACCGGCTGGCGTACTTCGGCGAGGCCGCGCTGGCTCAGCTCGAGGGCGCCAAACATCTGGTGCTGGCCGGCGCCAAGTCACCGGTGTCGTTCTTCGGCTACCCCGACAAGCCCAGCGACCTGGTGCCTGCCGGCTGCGAGGTGCACCTGCTCGCCGAATACACCGGTGCGGCAGACGCATTGATCGCGTTGGCCGACGAGTTGACGCCGGGAAGCACTGCGCCGGTCGCAGAGCTGTCGCGCCCGCAGCTGCCGAGCGGTGCGTTGACCGCCGTGTCGGTGGCCGACGTGGTCGGCGCGCTGATGCCGGAGAACGTGATCGTCGTCGACGAGTCCAACACGTCCAGCATTCCGCTGACCGCGGCGACTGCGGGCGCGCCCGCACACGACTGGCTGACCCTGACCGGCGGTGCGATCGGCTACGGAATCCCCGCAGCGGTAGGAGCCGCGGTCGCCGCGCCCGACCGGCCGGTGCTGAATCTGGAATCCGACGGCTCTGCGATGTACACGATTTCGGGACTGTGGACTCAGGCGCGCGAGAACCTCGACGTCACCACCGTCATCTACAACAACGGTGCTTACGACATTCTGCGTCTCGAGCTTCAGCGAGTGGGAGTCGGATCGGCGCCCGGAACCAAGGCGCTTGATCTTCTCGACTTGTCCCGCCCAACAATGGATTTCGTCAAGATTGCCGAAGGCATGGGAGTGCCGGCGCGCCGCGCGACCACCGTCGAGGAATTCGCTGACGCGCTGGCTGCGGCGTTCGCCGAGCCCGGCCCGCATCTGATCGACGCCGTCGTGCCGTCAATACTCGGTTAACGCCGCGTCGACGACCCAGTCGGCCAACGAGTTGATCGCGTCAACCCCCGCTTCGTATTCGCCTTCGCGGACTTCGGCCGCCACCGCGACGCCGACGGTCCCGGAGACGATCGCGAACTGACGGACCAGATATCCATCAGGGCAATCCGGGCCCCCAACCGCCCTTGGCGGCAAAGCCTTTCGCTGCCAGTCCCCACCGATGTCCGAGACTGAGAGTCCCCATCAGATCGATGATGCGGGAGGCCCCGGAGACGCGCGACAGTCCGGCGGCGAACCTGGCCTGGTCGGCCAACGACCATCGCGTTTGACCGAACGGCGTGTATTCGGCACGCAGGCGGCGTGATTCGACCTCGCTGACCGGATCGCCCGCCTCGCGCAGCACGGATTGCACCAGCGGTGCAGCGGGATCGCCGAGTTGTGACCACAGTTCCTCGGCGGCGGCATTGTCCGATCGGGTGATCACGGCGACCAGTTGGTCGGGCTGTGCGACGCCGGCCCGCGATGCCGCGACGGCCAACGGCACCTTGATGGTCGACCAGGCCACCCCACCAGACCACTCGCCCAACGAAACCGGCTCGGCGCCGGCGGAAGCGATTGCGACGCCGATTGTTGCCGGGACGGATCTCGACAGGTTCTGAAAGCTGCTCTCCAACGCGCGCTTCACGATGCCCGAATCGTACCGTCCGGTCGTTTTTCGGGCCCTGCTGTTTGCGCAGATTACAGTCTGTGTCATGGCAAGACTCAGACGTAGAGCCGCTGCTGGCCGCGTCGTGTTACCCAGTGGTGCCGCACGAATGGGAGCGCCTCTCCCGTAGCGCTAACGACGAATCGGTACAACCGGATCGTCGCAGTCCAGGCCCTCGGCCGAAAGCTGCCTCTTGAGCACCTTGAACGTTGCCGTTCGCGGCAGGTTCGAGCTGACCCGGATGTACGACGGCCACTGCTTCGGGCCGAGGTCGGGCTGTTCGGCGAGGAACGCGCGGAACGCGTCCGGGTCGAGCTCGGCGCCGGAAGCGAGCACGACTGCGGCCATCACCTGGTCGCCGACGGCCGGATCGGGCACCGCGTACACGGCCACCTCGGTGACGTCCGGATGGCGGCCCAGAACCCGTTCGATCGGCGCGGTTCCCAGGTTTTCACCGTCGACCCGCAGCCAGTCGCCGAGCCGGCCGGCGAAGTAGGCGTAGCCGGCCTCGTCGCGATAAGCGAGATCGCCGCTGTGATACATACCGCCGGCCATCCGCTGCTGCGTTGGACTCGGGGTCGTTGTAGTAACCCTCGAAACGCCCTGCGCCGGTGACGTTTACCAGCTCGCCGACCACGCCGACCGGGCACTGCTGCCCGGTGTCGACGTCGATGATCTGCACCTCGTCAGGCAGCGGACCCAAAGCCCCCGACGGGGTGTCCGGGGTACGGCCGATGGCGATCCCGCCCTCGGTCGACCCGAAGCCGTCGACGACCCGGCAACCGAATCTGGTAGCGAACCGGTCGATGTCAGCGGGTGCACCCTCGTTGCCGTACACCGCCCGCAACGGATTGTCGGCGTCGTCCGGGCTCTCGGGCGTGGCCAGGACGTAGGACAGCGGCTTGCCCACGTAGTTTGCGTAGGTGGCGCCGTAGCGGCGGATGTCCGGCAGGAAGCCCGACGCAGAGAACTTGCGCCGCAACACCATCGAGCCACGGCAGGCCAGCGAAACTGCCCAGCCGACCAGAACCGCGTTGGAGTGGAACAGCGGCATCGAGGCGTAACAGACGTCGGCCGAGCCGAGGCTGAACCGGTCGGACATCGTCGTGCCGGCGACCGCCACCTTTCCGTGGCTGCACATCACCGCCTTCGGATCACCGCTGGTGCCCGAGGTGAAGATCAGCATGAACAGGTCGTCTGGCGACGCCGACTGGAAACCGATCTCGGCGTCATGATGTCCGGCGACCTCGGCAGCCCACTCCGGGGAGTCGACGTTGATGTGGTCGATATCGCCGAGTGTGGCTGAGGAATTCGAATCGGCCAGCACCAGTTGACAATCCGCATGCGCGATGTCGCGGGCCAGCGCGGTACCCCGGCGAACCGGGTTGAGGCCTACCGGGATGATCCCCGTCATCCCCGCGGCGACCAGCACCGAGGAGAAGAACGGCGTGTTCTCCAGCAGCACCCCGACGTGCGGCGGCCGACCTGGGTCGAGCCTTGCCCGTAGTGCCGCGGCCACCGCCGCGCCGTGGCGGAGATGGTCGCGCCAGCTGACGAACGAATCCTCGAAATAGACGCCCCGGTCGTCGATATCGACCAGCGGTGCCAGCAGATCGGCGACAGTGGGAAGTGCTTGGTTCACAGCTAGGCGGGGGTATCCGCCAGTTCGCGGCCGATCTTCAGCAGTTGACCGGTGGCTCCGCCCAGCGCGAACTCGGTCTGCTTGGCGGCCAAGAAGTATCGGTGTACCGGGTGATCGGTGTCGATACCGACGCCGCCGTGGATGTGCACGATGGTGTGCGCGACCCGGTGTCCGGCATCGGCCGCCCAGAACGCGGCGGTGGCCACTTCGGTGTCGGCGGGCAGGTCCTCGCTGAGGCGCCATGCCGCCTGGGTCAGGGTCAGGCGCAGGCCCTTGACGTCGATGTAGGCGTCGGCCAGCCGTTGTCCGACCGCCTGGAAGCTACCGATCGGCCGGTCGAACTGCTCGCGTTCCCGGGCGTATTCGGCGGTCAATTGCAGGCCGCGCTCGAGCACGCCGAGCTGGAATGCGCTGTGGCCCAACATGCCCAGGGTCTTGATCCAGCTGACGACATCCGCGCCGCCGACCAGGCGCCCACCGTCTACTTCGACGCCGTCGAGCCGGAGATGGCCGATGCTCCCCAGGCCGGTCGTGTCCAGTGCCGTCACCGTCACGCCGGGGTCGCTGGTGGCGACCAGGAAAACGGATGTACCGGAATCGGTCTCGGCCGGAACAAGGAAGCCGTCGGCGACCGGTCCGTACGCGATCTGGGTACGTGTCCCGGTCAGCGTGTAGCCGTCACCTGCCGAAGTGGCCTGTACCGGTCCGTCACCCATTTCGCCGTCCAGCGCAACGGCGAGGATCTTCGCACCGGTTACGGCGGGGGCGCCCCACTCCTGTTGCAGCTCAGCCGAACCGAATCGGGCCAGCGCGCCCGCGGCCAGGACCACCGAGTCCAGATAGGGCACAGCCGCCAACTGGCGGCCGAGGCCGACCAGCACTGCGACTTCTTCGAGAACGCCGAATCCGCCTCCGCCCAATGACTCCGGTGCGGCGGTGGACAAAATGTCGGCGTCGACCAGCTTGCTCCACAGCTCGCGGTCGAACCGTTGATCGAGCCCGTCGAGTGTGCGCTGATGTTCGGGTGTGCACACCGCGTCGACGATCGTGGTGACCAGTCCGCCGAGATCCTGGGCGGCTTCGGTTGTCGAGAAGTCCATGGGTTCTCCAGAATTCGTTTAGCGGTTAGCTCGGGGCAGGCCGAGCGCCACCATGCCGATGATGTCGCGTTGCACCTCGTTGGTGCCGCCGCCGAAGGTCAGGATCAGGCAGGCCCGGTGCATCCGCTCGACCCGTCCGCGCAGCAGCGCGCCGGGCGAATCCTGTCGCACGGTCGCCGCGGTGCCCAGCACCTCCATCAGCAAACGGTAGGCCTCGGTGGCGAACTCGGTGCCGAACACCTTGGCCGCCGAGGCGTCCGCCGGCGACGGCGATGTTTCCACTGAGGCCAGCTCCCAGTTGATCAGTTTGAGGACTTCGACTTTGGCGTGCACGCGGGCCAGGTTGAGCTGCACCCATTCCGAGTCGATCAGCCGCGCGCCGGTTGCGTCTTTGGTGTTCTGCGCCCATTCGCGGACCTGGTTGAGCGCCATGATGATCGGCATCGGCGACACCAGCGCGACACGCTCGTGGTTGAGCTGGTTGGTGACCAACTTCCAGCCCGCGTTCTCCTCGCCGACCCGGCTCGCCACCGGGACACGGACGTCCTGGTAGTAGGTGGCACTGGTGTCCACACCGGACATGGTGTGCACCGGCGTCCAGGAGAATCCTTCGGCGCTCGTCGGCATGATCAGCATCGAGATGCCGCGGTGCTTCTTGGCTTCGGTGTTGGTGCGGACCGCCAGCCAGACGTAGTCGGCGTAGGCGATCAGGCTGGTCCACATCTTCTGGCCGTTGACCACATAGTCGTCGCCATCGCGCACCGCGGTGGTACGCAGGTTGGCCAGGTCGGTGCCGGCTCCGGGCTCGGAATAGCCGATGGAGAAGTGCAGCTCACCTTTGGCGATCTTGCGGCAGGTAGAACTTCTTCTGCTCCTCGGTGCCGTAGGCCATGATGGTCGGCGCGACGCTGTTGATCGTCAGGAACGGCACCGGAGCGCCGGCGATCGCCGCCTCGTCGGTGAAGATCAGCGAGTCCATCGGGGAGCGATCCTGCCCGCCATACTCTTTCGGCCAGTTCAGGGTCAGCCACCCGTCCTTGCCCATCTGCGCGACCGTCTCGCGGTAGATGTTGCCCTCGCCGACCTCACCCGATGTCGAGCTCAGTGCCTCGCGTCGCTCCGGGGTGACCAGCTTGGCGAAATACGACCGCAGCTCGCGACGCAGTTCTTCCTGCTCCGGGGTGTAACTGATGCGCATTCCGGCCGCCCTCCAGTTGTCGGTGAGTTCTCCGGCAGCCTGCATCATCGGCTACCCTTTCGCTTCCCTGGTTGTAACACGTTCTAGTCTGAGGGTCCAGCGACCGTTCCCCTCGACGCGACCGGGACTGGTCGTATGGTGGGCATACCGAATTGAAAGCCACGCTCTAGGAGGAAAGTCGTGCGGGTGAAAGTCGACCACGACAGGTGTGAAGGCAACGCGGTGTGCTTGGGAATCGCACCGGATATCTTCGACCTCGACGACGAGGATTACGCGGTGGTGAAGGCCGACCCGGTGCCGGCCGATCAGGAGGCACTGACGGAGCAGGCGATCGCGGAATGCCCGCGCGCTGCGCTACTGCGCAGCGAGTAATTCAGACTAGAGGTATTCATAAATTGAGTAGCAGCACGAACGCGACCGATCTATCTGGGAAGGTCGCGGTGGTCACCGGCGCGGCCGCAGGACTGGGCCGGGCCGAGGCGATCGGGTTGGCCCGCGCGGGCGCGACCGTCGTGGTCAACGACATCGCCGCAGCGCTGAACGCCTCCGACGTGATCGACGAGATCACCACGGCCGGATCCAAAGCCGTGGCGGTCGCCGGCGACATCAGCCAGCGCGAGACGGCCGACGAATTGGTCAGCACAGCCGACGGATTGGGCGGACTGGGCATCGTGGTCAACAACGCCGGCATCACCCGCGATCGGATGTTGTTCAACATGTCCGACGAGGAGTGGGACGCGGTGATCGCCGTGCACCTGCGCGGTCACTTCCTGCTGACCCGCAACGCCGCGACGTACTGGCGGTCCAAGGCCAAAGACACCGGCGGCTCGATCTATGGACGCATCATCAACACATCGTCCGAAGCGGGGCTGACAGGCCCGATTGGACAGGCTAATTACGGCGCCGCCAAGGCCGGAATCATCTCGCTGACCCTGACCGCCGCCCGGGGCCTCGGCCGGTATGGGGTGTGCGCCAACGCGATCGCCCCGCGGGCCCGGACCGCGATGACCGCCGATGTATTCGGTGACGCCCCGGAGGTCGCCGACGGCGAGATCGACCCGCTATCGCCCGAGCACGTCGTGACCCTGGTGAACTTCTTGGCGTCGCCGGCGGCGAAGGAAGTCAACGGCCAAGTGTTTGTCGTATACGGACCGCAGGTGACGCTTATGGCGGCGCCCACAATCGAGCATCAGTTTGACGCGGGCGCGCAGGCGTGGGATCCCGGCAACCTCAGCTCCGAACTCAGTGATTATTTCGCCGGCCGCGATCCGAAACGCACTTTCTCGGCGGTCGGGTTGGTGGACTGATCGGCACGGGGCCGAGACCCCTGTGTCGTTTCCAACTCGACTAGAACACGTTTCAGAATGACCTGCGTCACAAACGCTCTGACCTGCCGAATTACTTACTTTTGTCTAATTCTGTGGTTCTTTGACACGCCGAACTTGTTCTAGTTACGATTGGCCGGCTCACGCGGACCGCTGCTGCTCAGAATCAAGCTAAGGCGGCGTCACCGGGGACACAAGGGCTTCGTTGTCGAAGGTGGGGACACCCGCGCGAGAAGGGGATCAGGTTGTTCGAACAGCTCGCGGTTCCTGCTCGGGCCGTGGGCGGTTTCGTCGAGATGGCGCTGGAGACTTTTCGCAAGACGTTTCAACGGCCCTTTCAGTTCCGTGAGTTCCTCGACCAGACCTGGATGATCGCCCGGGTTTCCCTGGTCCCAACACTGTTGGTGGCTATCCCGTTCACGGTGTTGGTGGCCTTCACGCTCAACATCCTTCTTCGCGAGATCGGTGCCGCCGACCTGTCCGGTGCGGGCACGGCCTTCGGAACCATCACCCAGCTCGGACCCGTCGTCACCGTGCTCGTAGTGGCGGGCGCCGGCGCCACCGCAATCTGCGCCGACCTGGGTGCGCGCACCATCCGCGAGGAAATCGACGCGATGCGCGTGCTGGGTATCGACCCGATCCAGCGCCTGGTGGTGCCCAGGGTGCTGGCGTCGACATTCGTCGCGCTGCTGCTCAACGGCCTGGTCTCGGCGATCGGCATCGCCGGCGGCTATGTCTTCTCGGTGCTGCTGCAGGGCGTCAACCCGGGCGCATTCGTCAGCGGCCTGACCGTACTGACCCATCTCGGCGAGGTATTCCTCTCCGAGTTCAAGGCTCTGCTGTTCGGCGTCTTCGCCGGCCTGGTCGGCTGCTACCGGGGACTGACAGTCAAGGGCGGTCCGAAAGGCGTCGGGGTCGCGGTCAACGAGACCGTGGTCTACGCGTTCATCTGCCTGTTCGTGATCAACGTGATCATGACGGCGATCGGCGTCCGGGTGCTGGCCCGATGAGGCGCCGATGAGCTGCGCCAACGACGAAGACGCCGGCATGGCCGGCGTTGAGAAGTGGCGCCCATGAGCTACGACGCCACGGTGCGCTTTCGGCGGTTCTTCCACCGATTCGCCGGCCCGATCGACACCTTCGGAGAGCAGGCACTGTTCTACGGCCAGTCGATGCGCTACATCCCGAACGCGGCCACCCGCTATCGCAAAGAGACCATCCGCTTGATTGCCGAAATGACCATGGGCACAGGCGCATTGGTGCTCATCGGTGGAACGGTCGGCGTCGCCGCGTTTTTGACGCTGGCGTCGGGTGGTGTGATCGCGGTGCAGGGCTACGAGTCACTGGGCAACATCGGAATTGAAGCGCTGACCGGATTCCTGTCGGCGTTTCTGAACGTGCGAATCGTCGCTCCGGTCGTGGCCGGGATCGCGCTTGCCGCGACCATCGGCGCCGGCACCACGGCCCAACTGGGCGCCATGCGGGTTGCCGAGGAAATCGACGCCGTCGAGGCGATGGCCGTGCACTCGGTGTCCTACCTGGTGTCGACCCGGCTGATCGCGGGGTTGATCGCGATCGTCCCGTTGTATTCGCTTGCGGTGCTGGCGTCGTTCTTCGCCGCCCGCTTCACCACGGTCTTCATCAACGGGCAGTCGGCCGGTTTGTACGACCACTACTTCAACACATTCCTGATTCCCACCGATCTGCTCTGGTCGTTCCTGCAGGCGATCGTGATGTCGATCGGAGTGATGCTGATTCACACGTATTACGGCTATAACGCATCTGGCGGTCCTGTCGGCGTCGGACTGGCGGTCGGCCAGGCGGTGCGCACTTCGCTGATCGTGGTCGTCGTCATTACTTTGTTCATCTCGCTGGCGGTCTACGGCGCCTCCGGTAATTTCAACCTCTCTGGGTAAGGGGGACAGTGGCAAGCACTGGTGCGCAACGCACTCACGTGAGGCTGGCAGCGGCGCTGCTGGCCTCAGTGTTGACGGCGTGCGTAGTGCTGACCTACCTGTTCTACACATCGGCTTTCTCTCCGATCGACACCGTCACTCTCACCACGCCGCGCGCCGGGCTGGAGATGGACCGGGGTAATAAGGTCAAGTACCGCGGCGTCCAGATCGGCAAGGTCGACGACATCAGCTACGAGGGTGAACAAGCTCAGCTGAAGCTGGCCATCGACGGCGGCGAGCTGCGTTTCATTCCTTCCAACGCTGCCGTACACATCGCCAGCAACACCGTCTTCGGCGCCAAGTCGGTCGAGTTCATCCCGCCAAGGGCGCCGTCGCCCGCCGCGCTGCGCCCCGGCGCACACCTGGCGGTCTCGGCGGTCTCGCTGGAAGTCAACACGCTGTTCCAGTCGCTCATGGGACTGCTGCAGAAGATCGATCCCGTCGAGTTGAACGGCACACTGGGTGCGCTGGCCGAGGGTCTGCGCGGCCACGGTCGTGACCTGGGTGGCGTGCTGTCAGGTCTGAATACCCTCACGCAGCAACTCAATCCGAAACTGCCCGCCCTGCAACAGGACTTCCGCAGGACGGCCGCCGTCGCCAACATCTACGCGGACGCGGCACCGGATCTGGTCACCGTCTTCAACAACACGCCGACGATCGCGAAGACGGTGGTGGATCAGCAGACCAACCTGAACACCAGCCTGCTGTCGGCAATCGGCTTGTCCAACAACGCTTATGACACGCTGGCGCCCGCCGAGCAGAACTTGATCGACGGGATCAAGCGATTGCGCGCCCCGCTGAAAGTCACCGCCGACTATTCGCCGGAATTCGGCTGCCTCTTCGGCGCCATCAATCGCGGTATCCAAGAATTCGCGCCGATCCTCGGTGTCCGCAAGGCAGGTCTGTTCACCTCGTCGAGCTTCGTCCTCGGTGCGCCGAGCTACACCTATCCCGAGAGCCTGCCCAGAGTCAACGCTTCCGGTGGCCCGAACTGCCGTGGCCTACCTGACCTGCCGACCAAGCAGACCGGCGGATCCTGGTACCGGGCACCGTTCCTGGTGACCGACAACGCGAACATCCCCTACGAGCCGTTCACCGAGCTGCAGGTGGACGCGCCGTCGACGCTGCAGTGGTTGTTCCACGGCGCGTTCGCAGAGCGGGACGATTTCTGATGGACGGCATCGAATCGCAGCGCTCGGTCATGGTGAAGGTCGGCATCTTCACCGTCACGATGTTGCTGGTGGCGCTCGGTCTGGTGGTGACGTTCGGGGAGTTCCGGTTCGGACCGTCAAACACCTACCACGCCAACTTCATTGACGCGACCCGGCTGAAGGGTAACCAGAAGGTTCGCATCGCGGGGGTGCCGGTCGGCGCGGTCAAGGACGTCAAGCTCAACGCGAACAACACCGTGGACGTGGCTTTCACCGTGGACAAGCGTTACACGTTGTACTCCTCGACGCGGGCGCTGATCCGGTACGACAACCTGGTGGGCGACCGGTTCCTGGAAATCACTTCGGGCCCTGGCGAATTGCGCAAGCTGTCGCCGGGCGGGACGATCGACCAGCATCACACCCAGCCCGCGCTGGACCTCGACGCGCTACTCGGCGGCCTGCGTCCGGTGCTCAAAGGACTGGACGCCGACAAGCTGAACACCGTCAGCAGCTACGTGATCGATCTACTGCAAGGCCAGGGTGGGGCGCTGTCCAACTTGCTGGCCAACACCAACGCATTCGGCTCGACGCTCGGTGCGCGCGACCACGCGATCGGCGAGGTGATCACCAATCTCAACTCCGTACTGGCCACCGTCGACGCCAAGGGAGCCCAGTTCTCCGACACCGTCGACCAGTTGCAGAAACTGATCACCGGCTTGGCCGATGGCCGCGACGCGATAGCCGGCGCGATCCAGCCGCTGGCCACCACCACCTCTGATCTGACCGATCTGCTGAAACACTCACGCCGACCGCTGCAAGGCGTCCTGGAGAACCTCCGCCCGCTGGCCGGCGAGATCAACGACCGGCTACCCGAGGTGAACAACGACATCGAACAGCTCGGCGAGGACTACCTCCGGCTGTCCGCGCTCGGCGCCTACGGTGCGTATTTCAATATCTACTTCTGCTCGGTGTCACTGAAGATCAACGGCCCGGCCGGCAGCGACATCATCATTCCGATGGGCGGCCAGGTGGATCCGAGCAAGGGCAGGTGCGCTTTTGTCAACAAGTAGCACCCACCGCCGCGACCGCGACCCACTGCGCACCGGGATTTTCGGGATGGTCCTCGTCGTGTGCGTCATCCTGGTCGCATTCGGCTACACCAAGTTGCCGTTCTGGCCGCAAGGCCGGCCCTACACGGCCTATTTCGCCGACGCCGGCGGGCTCAACCCCGGCAATGACGTCTACGTCTCTGGCATCAAAGTCGGTAAGGTACAAGCAGTTACGCTCGCCGGCGACACCGCCAAGGTCGCCTTCACGGTGGATCGTCACGTCAATGTCGGTAACGGGTCCCTGGCGGCGATCCGCACCGAGACCATCCTCGGACAGCGCGCGGTCGCGGTGACCCCGGCCGGAGCGGGGATCGCCACCACGATCCCGCTGAGCCGCACGACGACGCCGTATGCCCTGGGCTCCGCGCTGGAAGACCTGGGCCACAACGCCGGCGACCTGGACAAGGTCCAGTTCGAGAAGTCGCTGAAGGTCCTCACCGACGCCCTGCATGACGCCACGCCGCAGTTGCGCGGGGCCCTGGACGGCATCACCACCTTGTCGCGCACCTTGAACACCCGCGACGAGGCGCTGGAACATCTTCTGGCACATGCCAAATCGGTGACCGGCGTGCTCGCCGAGCGTGCCGGGCAGGTCAACAAGCTGATCGTCGACGGGAACCAGCTGTTTGGCGCGCTCGATGCGCGCCGCGCCGCGCTGGGGGAGCTGATCTCCGGCATCGACGACGTCTCGGTGCAACTGTCCGGCTTCGTCGCCGACAACCGCAAGGAGTTCGGCCCGGCGCTGAGCAAGCTCAACACCGTGCTTGACGACCTCAACGAACGTCGCGACTACATCAGCGAAGCGCTGAAACGGTTGCCGGCCTACGCAACCACGCTCGGTGAGGTGGTCGCCTCCGGGCCCGGATTCAACGTGAACGTCTATGGCGTGCTCCCCGCCCCCATAGTCGGGATGGTGTTCGACAGCGTGTTCCAGCCCGGCAAGCTGCCGGCCAGTTTCGCGGACTACCTGCGTGGCCTGGTGCAAGAGCGCTGGAAGTTGAGGCCGCAGTCGCCATGACCCTTTCCTCCGCTATCCGGGATCGCCGCCGCGGCGTGCGGCTGGCTTTGGCTGTGCTGCTGGCCTTTTCGATTGCCGTGGGCGGCTATCTGGTCTTGCCGAGCAGCGGCAGCAACAAGATCGTCGGCTACTTCAGCTCCGCGGTCGGGTTGTACCCGGGTGATCAGATCCGCATCGTCGGCGTGCCGGTCGGCACGATCGATTCCATCGAACCGCGCGCCGATGACGTCAAGATCACCATGCTGGTGGACAGCGGCATCAAGGTCGCGGCGGATGCTCGCGCGATCGTCATGTCGCCCAACTTGGTTGCAGCGCGGTTCATTCAGCTCGCCCCGGCCTACACCAGCGGGCCGACCCTGTCCGACGGGGCGACCATCGCGTTGGCCCATACCGCGGTGCCGGTGGAGTGGGACGAGGTCAAAGAGTCACTGACGGATCTGGCCAAGCAGCTCAGCCCCGCGGCCGGAGAACTGCAGGGTCCGCTGGGCAAGGCGATCAACCAAGCCGCCGACACGTTCAGCGGCAACGGCGATTCGTTCCGAACCTCGCTTCGCGAGCTGTCGCAAGCCGCCGGCAGGCTGGGAGATTCGCGCATCGACATCTTCGGCACGGTCAAGAACCTGCAGGTGCTGGTCGACGCGTTGTCGAAGAGCAACGAGCAGATCGTGTCGTTCGCCGGTCATGTGGCCTCGGTATCGCAGGTCCTCGCCAAGAGCTCCACGCATCTGGACAACACCCTGGGCACCCTGAATCAGGCGCTGATCGATGTCAAAGGCTTTCTGCAGCAGAACAACTCGACGCTGATCGGGACGGTCAACAAGTTGACTGACCTGACCCAGGTGCTGAGCGACCAGAGCGACGACATCGAGCAGGTGTTGCACGTCGCCGGCCCCGGTATCGCGAACTTCTACAACATCTACGACCCCGCGCAGGGCACGTTGAACGGCCTGATCTCGCTGCCTGAGTTCGCCAACCCGGTGCAGTTCATTTGCGGCGGTTCGTTCGACACCGCTGCAGGTCTGTCCGGACCGGACTACTACAAGCGCGCCGAGATCTGCCGCGAGCGGTTGGGCCCGCCGCTGCGCCGGCTGACGTTCAACTACCCACCCTTTATGTTCCACCCGCTCAACATGATCACCGCGTACAAGGGCCAGATCCAATACGACACCCCGGAGACCCAGGCCAAGTCGCAGACACCCATTCCGGACCTGCACTGGATTCCGGCGACCGGCGCGCATCCGCCGAACCCGACGGACCTGCAGGCGCTGATGATGCCGCAGGCGTCGATCAGTGGTCAGGCGCCGGCCCCGGGCGCGCCTGCCACGGCGCCGGGCGCGTTCGGCCCCCGGCCGGGTCCGGTACCGGCCGCTCCGGCACCCGCGTCGCCTTTGCCTGCTGAGCAGGGGGCCGGTAGATGAGACGGATCTTGCTGCGTGGCAGCGCATTGGCTGCAGGTAGCGCGTTGCTGGCGGGGTGCCAGTTCGGCGGGTTGAACTCGGTCGCCCTGCCCGGCACCGCCGGCCACGGCCCGGGGTCGTACTCGATCACCGTCGACCTTGCCGACGTGGCCACGCTGCCGCAGAACTCACCCGTCATGATCGACGACGTCACGGTCGGCAGCGTCGCGGGTATCGATGCACTGCAGCGCACCGATGGAACGTTCTACGCCGCAGTCAAACTGGCGCTGGATCGCAATGTGGTGTTGCCGGCCAACTCGATTGCCCGGGTAGCGCAGACCTCGCTGCTGGGTTCCCAACACGTCGAGCTGGCGGCGCCACCCAATCAGCCACCGGTGGGCAAGCTGGTCGAGGGTTCGGCCATTCAAGAGGCCCGGACCAGTCGTTTCCCGACCACCGAGGAAGTGTTCTCCGCGCTCGGTTTGGTGGTCAACAAGGGCAATCTGGGTGCGTTGCAAGAGATTACCGACGAGACCTATCAGGCGGTCGCCGGCCGGGAAGGTCAGTTCACCAACTTGGTGCCGCGACTGGCCGAGCTCACGGCCGGCTTGACCAATCAGGTGAACGACATCGTCGCTGCCATCGACGGATTGGACAGGTTCTCGACCGTCCTGGCCGACAACAAGGACAGCCTCGGGCGGACGCTGGAAACCCTTCCCGAAGCGTTGCGGGTGCTCAACAAGAACCGGGACAAAATCGTCGAGGCGTTCGGTGCGCTCAAGAAGGTCGCAACGGTTGCGGCGAACGTGCTTTCGCAGACGAAGGTGGACTTCGCCGCAGACCTCAAGGACATCTACGCCAACGTCAAGGCGCTGGCCGACAACCGGAAGAACTTCGTGACGTCGATGCAGTTGCTGCTGACGTTCCCGTTCCCGAACTTCGGCATCAAGCAGGCGGTGCGCGGTGACTACCTCAACGTGTTCACCACCTTCGACCTCACTGTGCGACGGCTGGGCGAGACGTTCTTCACCACGTCCTGGCCGCTGGACCCGAACATGCAGCACATGAAGGACATTCTCAATCCGCCGGACTACCTGCTCGGTGAAATGGCCAACCTCTCCGGGCAGGCCGCGGATCCGTTCAAGATCCCGCCCGGTACACCAGCAGGGAACAACTGATGCTGGATCGACTGACTCGCGTCCAACTGGGCATCTTCGCGGTGGTCACGGTGATCACCGTCGTCGTCATGGCGATCTTCTACCTGCGGTTGCCCGCCGCACTGGGCATCGGCACCTACCAGGTGACGGCGAACTTCGTGGCCGGCGGTGGGCTTTACAAGAACGCCAACGTCACCTACCGCGGAGTCGCGGTGGGCCGGGTCGAATCGGTGGGCCTCAGCTCCGACGGCGTCGACGCGCTCATGCGTTTGAACAGTGGCACCGTCGTCCCGTCGAACGTCACTGCCTCGGTCAAGAGCGTCTCCGCCATCGGTGAGCAGTACATCGACCTGGTGCCGCCGCGTCACGCAGCTACAAGCAAGCTGCACAACGGATCCCGCATCGACCGGGCCAACACCGTGATCGGCGTGGACATCGCGACGCTCCTGCACCAGTCCGAGACGCTGGTCAACAGCGTCGCCGACACCCGGCTGCGCGAGCTGCTGCATGAAACATTCAAGGCCTTCAACGGATCCGGGCCCGAGCTGGCCAGATTGTTCGAGTCGTCCCGTCTGCTGGTCGAGCAGGCCAACGCGGACTTCCCGCAGACATCGCAGCTGATCGATCAGGTCGGCCCGTTCCTGCAGTCCCAGATTCGCTCAGGCAACGACATCAGGGCGTTGTCCGATGGATTGGCCCGGTTCACTTCCGAAGTGCGGCAGGCTGATCCGCAGTTGCGTACGTTGCTTACGGTCGTGCCGCCGGCGGTCGATCAGGCCAACGCGGCGTTCTCCGGTATCCGCCCGTCGTTTCCGATGCTGGCGGCGAACCTGGCAAACCTGGGCCGGGTCGGCGTGATCTATCACAAGTCGATCGAGCAGCTGCTGGTTGTGCTGCCGGCGCTGTTCGCTGCGATCATCACCGCGGCCAACGGTGAGCCTCAGGACGAGGGCGCCAAGCTCGACTTCAAGGTCAACGTCGACCCGCCGCCGTGCACCACCGGATTCATTCCGCCACCGCTGATTCGGACCCCGGCCGATGAGACGCTGCGGGAACTCCCGACCGACATGTACTGCAAGACCGCGCAGAACGACGCGGCAGCGGTCCGCGGCGCGCGCAACTATCCGTGCCAGGAGTTCCCCGGCAAGCGGGCGCCGACTGTTGCGATCTGCCGTGATCCCAAGGGTTACGTGCCGATCGGAACGAACCCATGGCGCGGACCGCCGATCCCTTACGGGACGCCGATGACCAATGGGCTGAACATCCTGCCGCCCAACAAGTATCCGTTCATTCCACCGCAAAATGATCCGGATCCCGGGACACCGATAGCCGGGCCGCTTCCGCCCGGCGTGATCGAAGGTCCCGGCCCCGCGCCGCACCAGCCGTTCCCGACGCCGCCGCCACCCAATACCGGTGGGACGGATGGCCGGCCGGCATGGATTCCGCCCGCGCCGTACCCGCCGCAGAACCCGGTCATCCCGTTCCCGAAGGCGGTTCCGGCGCCACCTCCGCCGCTGGGACTGCCGGGAGCGCCATACCCACCGGCCGAGAAGCCGTGGGGCCCGCCGCCCGGTCCGGTCCCGCAGGCCAACGGCACGTCCTACACCACCTACGACGACGACACCGGAGCTTTCCAGGACCCCTCAGGAGGCACTGGTATCTTCGCCCGCGGCAAAGTATCGACCGCGGAGAACTGGGTGGACCTGATGCGTGACCCGAGGCAGATGTGACCGAAGCCGAGCCGATCGCAAGCGCGGCGCGACCACCGCGCCGGCGGGCGTCGCGGCCTGCTGGGCCGCACGGCGGTGACGCCGCCACCACGACGGTCCCGGTCGAGGCAGCCGCCAAGCCGGTCAAGCGCCTGAATTCGCCGGTCGGTCCGCCGCCGCGTCGCCCTGGAAACGGCAGGCTGGTCGGCTGGATTGCCTTGGCGGCCAGTCTCGTTGCCGCCGCCGGGATGGCCGGCGTCGTGGGGTGGGAAATCCACGAACAGCATCGGGCTGATGCCGACGCAGGCCCGGACCCAGCGCTTCGTCGACACCGCCACCCAAGTAGTGGTCAACATGTTCAGCTACGACCAGAACAACATCGACCAGAGCGTGGCGCGGTTCGTCGACATCACCAGTGGCCCGCTGCGCGGCATGCTCAGCTCCAACAACAACGTCGAAAACATCAAAGCAATATTCCGCCACACCGACTCGACGTCGGAGGCGGTTGTCAACGGCGCTGCTCTGGAAAGCATCGACGATGTCCGCGACAACGCATCGGTTTTGGTGGCGATTCGGGTCACCGTCACCAGTAGGGACGGCGTGAACAAGCCATCTGAGCCCTACCGGATGCGCGTCATCGTCCACGAGGATGAGAACGGCCGCATGACCGGCGACGACTTGAAGTGGCCGAACGGGGGCGATTGATGCGATGGCTGATCGCCGCTGCCGTTAGCTTATTGACCACCGCCTTTGTCGGCCTGTCGGCGGTGGGTGGCTGGTTCTACTGGGAACGGGTGCAGACGCATGGCGAGGAATCTGCGCGCGCGGCGCTGCCGCCGCAAGCCACCAAGGACGTCCCAAAAGTGCTCGGCTATGACTACCAGACCGTCGAGCGCAGCATGGATGACGTCTATCCGCTTCTGACGCCCGCGTATCGCGACGTGTTCAAAAAGCAGGTGAACAAGGACATCATCCCGGAGGCCCGCAAGAGGCAAGTGGTCAGTCAGGTCGATATATCCGGTGCGGGAGTCATGTCTGCCAAACGGAACTCAGCGTCGGTGTTGGTGTACGTGAACTCGATCTGGACTGACAGTTCGAAAGAGCCTGTCTACAAAGGTAGTCGGGTGCGGGTCGACTACCAGCGGATCGGCGGCAAGTGGTTGATCAACTTCATCACGCCGATCTAGCCGGTCTAGCGCATCAGCGGCATTGCCCGATCTCGTTGCAGTTCAACGGATAACGGTCCACCGGAGCGGACAGCGGACCCTGAAAGGCCAGGGAGAACGGCGTTTTCGTCATTGCGGGCTGCAGGCCGCAGACGTCGCTGTGGATGCTGGTGTGCGTGCCTGTGAGCGACACATCGTCGAACGCATAGGTATCCGTCGAGGGCGCGGTGCTGCCGTCCGGGCACGAGACGCCGTTGGACTTGCCGACTTGAAAGGTCCACTGGTCGCTGGTCAATCGGGCCCGGCCGACGAAGTTCGCCATCTTCTCCGAGCGGCTGATCACCCGGGCAGTTGTGCTGCTGACGTTCAACGCGCAAAGGTCCGCGGCGATCAACGGGGTCGGTGAAATCGGGGATCGCGCGCTGCCGGGACGGCGCATCGCACAGTGCGGCGATCTTCCACGTCGTGGTGGGCACTCCGGCCTCGGTGAAGCTGTACATGCCGTCTGCCGGCGGGCCCGAGTGCCTGCGCGGGGATCGACGTACCCACAGCGACGAGTGTCATGGCTGCGGCGGCGGTCAGGCCGCGGGAGATGATCACCTGCGGGCTCCCTTCCGGCTTAGGGGTACCTCCCGCGTGCGGGGAGTGCATCGAGTATCGCAGTGCGCCAAATGCAGCACCACGGATTCAGCTGTTTGACGAATGTCCTACGGACAGCGCATCGAGGAATGACTTGGCCCACCGGTCGACGTCGTGGACCAGTACCTGACGCCGCAGGGCCCGCATCCGGCGCCGTCCCTCGTCGTCGGGCTGGTTGATCGCTGCCTCGATCGCGTCTTTGACACCTTCGAGGTCGTGCGGGTTGACCAGGTAGGCCTGCGTGAGTTCGGCTGCGGCGCCGGTGAATTCGCTGAGTACCAGGGCGCCGCCCAGATCGCTGCGGCACGCGACATATTCCTTGGCCACCAGATTCATTCCGTCCCGCAGCGGAGTCACCAGCATGACGTCGCTGGCCACGAAGAAGGCGATCAGCTCGTCGCGGGGGACCGGGCGATGCAGGTAGTGCACCACCGGACGGCCGACCTCGCCGTATTCACCGTTGATATGGCCGACTTGGCGTTCGATCTCCTCGCGCAGCTTCTGGTAGCTCTCGACCCGTTCGCGGCTGGGGGTGGCGAGCTGGACCAGGACCGTGTCGTCGCTCTTGACGCGGCCCTCGGCGAGTAGTTCGGCGAGCGCGTTGAGTCGCACGTCGATGCCCTTGGTGTAGTCCAACCGGTCGACGCCGAGCAGGACCTTGCGCGGATTGCCGATCTCGGCGCGGATTTCTTTTGCCCGCGCGCGGATGCTGCGGCCGCGCGCCTTCTGGTCGAGCTCAGTCGAGTCGATGGAGATCGGGAACGCACCCACCCGCACCGTGCGGTCGTCGAGCTGCACTTCACCGAACTTCGACCGCACCCCGACCGAACCCCGGGAGGTGCTCGCGCCGATCAGGCGGCGGGCCAGGATAAGGAAGTTCTGCGCACCGCCGGGTAGGTGAAAGCCCACCAAGTCCGCGCCCAACAGACCCTTCACGATCTCGGTCCGCCACGGCATCTGCATGAACAGCTCGACGGGCGGGAACGGGATGTGCAGAAAGAAACCCGATCGTCAGATCGGGCCGGAGTTCGCGCAGCATCGCGGGGACCAATTGCAGCTGATAATCCTGCACCCAGACGATCGCGCCCTCGGCTGCGGCGCGTGCCGCCGCCTCGGCGAACCTGCGGTTGACGTCGACGTAGCGGTCCCACCATTCCCGGTGGTAGATCGGTTTGACGATGACGTCGTGGTACAGCGGCCACAGCGCGGCGTTGGAGAAACCCTCGTAATACTCTTCGACGTCGTCGGCCGACAGCCGCACCGGGATGCAGCCGGAGGTCCTCATTGTCGATGGGCTCGTCTTCGACATCCACGTCGTCGTCGACGACCCCGGGCCACCCGATCCAGGCGCCGCGACGGCGGCGCAGCAGTGGCTCCAGCGCAGTGACCAGACCACCCGGGCTGCGTTTCCAGTTGGTGGTGCCGTCGGGCAATCGCTCCATGTCGATCGGCAGCCGGTTGGCGACGACGACGAAGTCGGACACACCGGAGGGAGGGCCCTTTGAGCCCTTGCCTCCCGCGCGGGGCACTTACACCTCGATCTTCGCGGGCCCAATACCGAGCATCGACATGAACACCCGACACTCGTCGGCGTCCTCCGCGTAGGCCGCTACGACTCGCCGAGCCTGGCTGGCGGTGTCGTCGGGCAAGGGCTCGACGTCATCGATTTCATGGGTGTCAGATTTGGCGGGCATGACTTAACTGTAGGCGAAGTGCGTAAACAGTCGTAGACGTCGCCCAACCCCGCGGCAAAAGCGTTACGGCCTAATCGTAATGTGTAACTTCCCTGGAAGATCAGGCGCAGCACCATCAGGCACAGCCAAGGCGAATGAGGTGGCCAATGTCAGTCCCCAGCGAGTTGGTGGCTTACGAGACGCTCGACGAGGGCCGGATCGCCCGGATCTGGCTGAACCGCCCTGAGGCCCACAACGCTCAGAGCCGCGGTTTGCTCGAAGAACTCGATGGGGCGTTCCTGCGTGCCGAGGCAGACGACGCCGTTCGGGTGGTGATCCTGGCCGCCCGCGGTAAGAACTTCTCCGCCGGCCACGACCTCGGCTCGGAGTTGGCGCTGGCGGAGCGGGCTCCCGGGGAAAAGCAGCTTGCGAGCTTTCGGAGCAATGGCGGCACTCGCGAAGCCCTGATGGAAAAGGTCTATCTACAGGAGTGGCACTACTTCTTCCAGAACACCTGCCGCTGGCGTGATTTGCGCAAGATCACCATTGCCCAGGTGCAGGGCAACGCCATCTCCGCGGCTCTGATGCTGATCTGGGCGTGCGATCTGATCGTGGCCGCCGACAACGCGAAGTTCAGCGATGTGGTGGGCGTGCGGATGGGTATGCCGGGCGTCGAATACTACGCTCACCCTTGGGAATTCGGCCCGCGCAAAGCCAAAGAGCTTCTGCTGACCGGTGATTCGCTGGACGCCGACGAGGCCTACCGGCTCGGCATGGTATCCAAGGTTTTCCCGGCCGACGAGTTGGACGACAAGACCCTCGAGTTCGCCCGCCGGATCGCCGAGCGGCCGACCATGGCCGCGCTGTTGATCAAGGACTCGGTGAACGCCGCTTCGGACGCGATGGGCTTCACCGAGGCGTTGCGGCACGCGTTCCACATTCACGAGCTGGGGCACGCGCACTGGGCCGCGCACAACGAGAATCGCTACCCCGTCGGACTGCCGCCGGACGTCGAGGATTGGCGCAACCCGAAGCCGACGAAGATCGCTCGCAAGGACATTCCCTAGTCGCAGTAGTTCCGCTGACCAGCGCATGGTTCTATAGCTAGAACCTGTTTCAGTTTCGGTGCGGAGGGGTTGGCATGCAGCTTTCGTTCGAAGACCGGACGTATCTGGTCACTGGTGGTGGCAGCGGGATCGGCAAGGGCGTTGCCGCCGGCCTGGTCGCCTCGGGTGCCTCGGTCATGATCGTCGGCCGCAACGCCGACCGGCTCGCGGCGGCCGTCAAGGAGATCGATGCGCTCAAGGCGAGTGGCGGCGCCATCCGCTACGAGCCCGCCGACGTCACCAACGAAGACGAGGTCACCCGCGCCGTCGAGGCCGCGACGGCATGGCACGGTCGGTTGCACGGCGCCGTGCACTGCGCCGGCGGATCGCTGACCATCGGCCCGCTCACCCAGATGGACTCCGACGCGTGGCGGCGCACCGTCGACTTGAACATCAACGGCAGCATGTACGTACTCAAGCACTGCGCCCGCGAGCTGGTGCGCGGCGGAGGCGGGTCGTTTGTCGGCATCTCGTCGATCGCCGCCAGCAACACCCACCGCTGGTTCGGCGCCTACGGCGTCACGAAGGCCGGGCTCGACCATCTGATGATGTTGGCTGCCGACGAGCTCGGCCCGTCCTGGGTGCGGGTCAACAGCATCCGTCCCGGCCTGATCCGCACGGACATGGTCGCTCCGATCACCGACTCGCCCGAACTGTCGGAGGATTACCGCTCTTGCACGCCGCTACCTCGGGTCGGTGAGGCCGAAGACATCGCCAACATGGCGATGTTCCTGCTCAGCGATGCCGCGGGCTGGGTCACCGGGCAGGTCATCAACGTCGACGGCGGGCACCTGCTGCGCCGCGGACCGGATTTCAGCGCGATGCTGGAACCGGCATTCGGCGCCGACGGCCTGCGCGGAGTCGTCTGACCTCAGATCTCTCAAACGTGTCCACTGACCGGGACGGCGTGACCTTGTTGGCCGCTAGCCGGTCCACCATGGAAAGTCGCAGCCTAGGACAGGAAGACATCATGGCCCGACGGGTAATCGACAACATCGGCGAGATCGCCGAGCAGCTGCGGGACCAGGGCCCCGAGGCCGAGCGCCTCGGCCGGATGCCCGACGACACCGCCAAGTTGCTCAAAGCAGCCGGCCCGATCAAGCTGTTGCAGCCCAAGCAGTACGGCGGATTCGAAGCTCACCCAAGGGAATTCGCGGAGACCGTGATGGCCGTGGCCGCGCTCGACGGCGCCGCGGGCTGGGTCTGCGGCGTGGTGGGGGTGCACCCGTGGCAGCTGGCGTTCGCCGACCCGAAAGTCCGCGAAGAGGTATGGGGCGCCGACGACAACACCTGGATGGCCTCGCCGTATGCGCCCACCGGGCTCGCGGTCCCGGTCGACGGCGGCTACGTCTTCAACGGGCGCTGGCAGTTCAGCTCCGGGACCGACCACTGCGACTGGATCTTCCTTGGCGCGCT
Organism: uncultured Actinomycetota bacterium; assembly: GCA_963750885.1. Lineage (GTDB taxonomy): Bacteria > Actinomycetota > Actinomycetes > Mycobacteriales > Mycobacteriaceae > Mycobacterium. The sequence continues at coordinate 107,347 of CAVVSN010000022.1, read as the reverse complement.
GCTGGGCAACGCGGATGGCAGCATCGCCGAACCGCCGACCATGCTGCACATGATCCTGCCTCGCAGCGATTATCAGATCGTCGAAGACTCCTGGAATGTGGTGGGCCTGAAGGGGACTGGATCCAAGGACATCGTCGTCAAGGACGCCTTCGTGCCCTCGTACCGGGTGATGAACGGTGACCAGGTGATCGACGGCACCGCGCAGAAAGAAGCCGGTGTCACCGAGTCGCTGTACAAGATGCCGTGGTCGAATATGTTCCCGCTCGGCATCAGCTCCGCGGTGATCGGCATCGCCGAGGGCGCGTTGGCCGCTCACCTCGATTACCAGCGTGGGCGGGTCGGCGCGCAGGGCACCGCGATCAAGGACGATCCGTACGTGTTGTTCGCGATCAGCGAGGCGGCCGCCGATATCAACGCCGCCCGCCAGGAAATACTGGCCAACGTCGACAAGATTTGGGACATCGTCGAGTCCGGTCGCGAGGTCTCCTTCGAGGAGCGGGCCGTCGGCCGCCGTACCCAGATCCGGGCAGCCTGGCGGGCGGTGATGGCCGTCGACCAGATCTTCGCCCGCTCCGGCGGAAACGCGGCGCGGATGGACAAGCCGCTGCAACGGTTTTGGCGGGACGCTCACGTCGGACTCAACCACGCGATCCACGTGCCGAGCACCGTCTACCACGCCGCCGCATTGAGTTCGATGGGCATCGAGCCGGCCGATCCGCTGCGGGCGATGATCTGATGGGCGACATCAAAAGCCTGGGATACATCAAGATTCAGACCACCGCCATCGATCGCTGGCGCACCTTCGCGTTCGATGCACTCGGGTTCGCGCAGGGCACCGGGCCCGACCCCGACGCGCTCTACCTGCGGATGGACGAACGCTTCGCGCGCATCATCGTCGTCCCCGGTGACAGCGACCAGGCGCTGTACGTCGGCTGGGAGGTGCGTGACGGTGTTGCGCTGCAGCGGGTTCGGGACACCCTCGAACGGGCCGGGGTCGCGGTCAAGCCGCTGTCGGTCGAGGAAGCCGACGAGCGCAGGGTCGAGGACGTCTTCGCATTCACCGATCCGACCGGCACCACCACCGAGGTGTTCTTCGGTCCCGCGCTCGATCACAGTCCGGTGGTGACGCCCTTCGGTGCCACCTTCGTCACCGGTAGCCAGGGTCTTGGCCATGTGGTGCTGCCGACGATGGATCCGGCCGGAGCATTCGCGTTCTACAACGAGACGCTGGGCTTTCTACCGCGCGGCGCGATGCGGCTACCCGCACCCCCGGAATTCGGCCCGCTGCGGATCCGGTTCTTCGGCGTCAACGACCGCCACCACAGCATGGCGCTGTGTCCCGCGCCGCACGGCGGGGCACCGGGCCTGATCCACATCATGGTCGAGGTCGACTCGCTGGACGCCGTCGGCCGAGCCCTCGATCGGGTTGTCAAACAAGGCTTTTCGCTGTCGTCGACGCTGGGCCGGCACACCAACGACAAGATGGTCTCCTTCTACGTCCGGGCGCCCGGCGGGTGGGACATCGAATTCGGCACCGAGGGAATGAAGGTCGACGAGACGTACTACACCTCCGAAGAGATCACCGCCGACAGCTACTGGGGTCATGACTGGTCCGGGGCTGAGCCACTGGCGGCCATGTGACCGTCGTGCCCGTCGACGCAGGCGATATCACCACCTGGGATGTCGAGGCCGACGTGGTAATCGCCGGGTACGGCATCGCCGGAGTGTCGGCGGCGATCGAGGCCGCACGGGCGGGTGCCGAGGTGGTGGTGTTGGAGCGCACCGGCGGTTGGGGCGGGGCGGCGTCGCTGGCCGGCGGATTCGTCTATCTCGGCGGTGGCACCCCGATTCAAAAGGCTTGCGGCTTCGAAGATTCCGTCGATAACATGCACACCTTCCTGTGTGCGGCGATGGGCCCGGGCGCCGATGTCGAACGAATCGCCGACTACTGCGCCGGCAGCCTCGAGCATTTCGATTGGCTGGTGGACTGCGGTGTGCCGTTCAAGCCGAGCTTTTGGGGTGAACCGGGTTGGGAGCCGCCAGACGACGACGGGTTGATGTACACCGGCGGTGAAAACGCGTTCCCGTACAACACGATTGCCGTACCGGCGCCGCGCGGTCACGTGCCGCAGATGCAGGACAAGCGCACCGGTGAAAAAGGCGGCGGCTACATGCTGATGAAGCCGCTGGTGGACACCGCCACCGCACTCGGCGTCCGCAGCGTCGCCGATACCCGGGTGCAGCGACTGGTCGTCGAGAGCAACGGACGGGTCGTCGGCATCATCGCCCGCCAGTACGGAACGGAGCTCGCCGTACGGGCGCGGCGCGGAATCGTCCTGGCCACAGGCAGTTTCGCCTACAACGAGTCGATGGTCGCCCGCTACGCGCCGCGGATCGCCGGCCGGGCCGCTGCCTCGATCGAGGAGCACGACGGTGTAGCGATCCAGATGGCCCAGGCGCTGGGTGCTGACCTGGCCCACATCGACGCCACCGAGGTGGCGTTCCTGGTCGACCCGCAATTGATCGTCCGCGGCATCCTGGTCAACGGCCGCGGCCAGCGCTACGTCGCCGAGGACACTTATCCCGGACGCATTGGCCAGCTGACCCTCTACCACCAGGACGACACCGCTTTCCTGGTGCTCGACGCCGACGCGCACGAGCAAGCCATGGCCGCCCGGTCGGCAACGCCGTTCCTGCTGCGGCCGCCGACCTGGGTATGCGAGAGCGTGGCCGAGTTGGAAGCCGAAATCGGTTTGCCGGCCGGCTCACTGCAGACCACTGTCGCGGCTTACAACGATGACGCCGCGAAGGGCGAGGATTCGCTACTACACAAGAAGCAGGAATGGCTGCGCCCGATCGGCACGCCTGTCGGCGCGATCGACCTTCGCGGGAACACCGGCGGCTTCACGCTGGGCGGGCTGCACACCTCGCTGTCAGCGGAGGTGTTGCACGTCAGCGGGGAGCCGATCCCAGGGCTGTTCGCGGCCGGGCGGGCCACCGCGGGACTCGCCGCTTGGGGCTATGCCAGTGGCATTTCGTTGGGTGACGGCAGCTTCTACGGCCGGCGTGCCGGGACGGACCGCCGCGAGCGCCTGACGCGCGGTCCGCTTGCATCGGGTGACGTCTAGGTCGGTCATGCCCCTGTAGGCACGCGCTCGCCACCGACACCGTGCGTCAACATCTCGGCCTGAGCGACGCGCCGCCGCCGGACTAAGCCTTTCACCCCTTGTTCCGCAAGCTTGTGACCGGCGCCACACTATGATAGGACTAGGCATATGCCTATTAGTCATATCGCGACCGGGAGGACGTATGACGAGCGAGGGTGATGCGTGTACTCCGAGCGCCGTCATCGACCGCATCTCGCTAGTGCTGGATGCCTTCGACGGGCCGGGCCGGCTGTCCCTGGCCCAGGTCGTACGGCGTACCGGCCTGCCTCGCTCGTCGGCTCACCGGATGCTCGAACGCCTGGTGCAAATGCGGTGGCTACGTCGCAACGGGCGCGACTACGAACTGGGCATGCGACTGATCGAGCTGGGATCGCTTGCGCTGCATCAGGACCGGCTACACAGCGCCGCGCAGCCATTCCTAAACGAGCTGCACCGGGCCACCGGCCTGGTCGTTCACCTAGCGGTCCTCGACGGCGCCGACGTGGTCTACCTGGAGAAGATCGCCGGCGCGCTCGGCGCGGCGGTGCCCACCCGCGTCGGCGGTCGCCAACCCGCGCACTGCACCGCGGTCGGCAAAGCCCTGCTGGCGTTCTCGGATCCCACCGCACTCGACGACTTCGACGTCGACCTGCTGGCCCGCAAGACCCGGTACTCGATCTCCACGCGTCGCCAACTGGCCGACGAGCTGGCAGCGATACGCGCCCGCGGATTCGCCTACGAGCGGGCTGAGTCGGTCCGCGGCTTCGGTTGTGTCGCAGCGCCGATCGGCGACGTCGATGCGCCCATCGCCGCGGTCTCGGTCTGCGGCCCGTTGGACCGGATGACCTTCGACCACCGGATGGCCGCACCCGTGCGGACGACTGCGCTGGGCATCTGGCGCAACTACGACGACGGCGACGCGATCCGCGTGCAGCCGATCCTGCAACAATCCCGCCCACTTTCCGTTCGCGCGCTGCAATACGCGTGACGCTCGACCCTGAGATCGGCGCGCTGCTGCCCGCGCTCAACCGCGGGTTCCCGCGGGTCGAGACGATGACCGCACCGCAGCTGCGTGCCGTGATCGCCGAACGAGCCGTAGTCCTGCAGAATCCCGAGCCGGTCGCCAAGGTGATCGACCGGACCGTGCCGGGCCCGGCCGGCGATATCGCGATCCGAATCTATTGGCCCACCGAGCCTTTCGGATCACCCAGTCCGTTGCCCATCATCGTGTTCGCCCACGGCGGTGGGTTCGTGTTCTGCAACCTCGACTCCCACGACGACCTGTGTCGCGCGATGACCAACGGCGTGGGTGCGATCGTGGTGTCGGTCGACTACCGGCTGGCCCCGGAATCGCCGTGGCCGGCCGCCGTCGACGATGTCTACGCCGTAGCGAACTGGGCGGTTGGGCAGGCCGATGAACTCGGCGCTGACGGGGCCCGCATCGTCCTGGCCGGAGACAGCGCGGGCGGCAACCTGGCCACCGTGACCGCGCTGCTGGCCCGCGATCGAGGCGGACCCGAGATCGCCGGCCAACTCTTGGTGTATCCGGCGATCGCGGCAGACTTCGGCACGGAGTCGTATCGGCGCTTCGGCGACGGCTACTACAACACCACTTCCGCGATGGCCTGGTACTGGGACCAATACGTCCCCGACCTGGCCGATCGCGATCACCCCACGGCGTCGCCGCTACAGGCGGATCTGACCGGCCTTCCCCCGGCGGTGGTGATCACCGCCGGCTTCGACCCACTGTGCTCAGAGGGCGAGGCGTACGCGAAAGCCCTTGCCGAAGAATCGGTTACGACGATCTACCGGAACTACGCCTGGCGCGATCCACGGATTCATGACCATGCCCAGCCTGGGCGTCTGCCGCCAGGCTCGCGAGCAGGCCTGGGCGGACGTGTCGACTCTGCTGTCCCGCTCATTGGAATGAGGCCTTGCCGCCACTCGAGCCCAGCGGAAAGCTGGCTTCTGCTACCCAACAATGTCGGAGGACACGATGACCACCTGGGACACGATCGATCGTTACGTCGTCATCTCGACGGACACTCATGCCGGTGCCGACATCAACGACTACAAGCCGTACCTGCCCAAGAATCTGCACGACGACTTCGACGCGTGGGCCAACACCTACGTCAGCCCGTTCGACGACCTGATCATCGCGACCGCCAGCCGAAACTGGGACAGCGATCTGCGAATCGCCGATATGGATGCCGACGGAGTGGCCGCCGAGGTGCTGCTGCCTAATACCGTTCCACCGTTTTTCCCGACCACACCCAACATCACCATCAGCCTGCCCCGCACCCGCGAGGAGTTCGAGAAGCGTTGGGCGGGAGTGCAAGCGCACAACCGCTGGCAGATCGACTTCTGTTCGCAGGCCCCGGAACGTCGCCGCGGGCTGATCCAGATCTTCCCCAACGACATCGATCACGCGCTGGATGAGATCCGCTGGGGCGTCGAGCACGACTGCTTCGGCGGGGTGCTGGTCCCACCGGTCTCGCCGGGTGACCCGAATGTCGCTCCGCTTTTCCACACGCGCTACGAACCGCTCTGGGCGCTTTGCGAAGAGTTGGACCTCACGGTGGTGCAGCATGCCGGCGCCGGCAGCCCGGAGATGCCGATGGACCAACCGGCGTCGAACGCGGTGCTGGTCACCGAGATGGCGCTGTGGGCCAACCGAACCCTCGGACACCTGATTCTGGCCGGGGTGTTCGAGCGGCACCCGTCGCTGCGGTTCGTGCCGACCGAGCAGGGCACGCTGTGGGTGCCCGGACAGCTCGGCATCCTGGATGCCATGGTGCCCACGATGAAATCCGAGGCCGGCAACCGCACCTACGGGATGTTCGGCGGATCGTCGGTCGACGAGCTGACCCTGACGCCGAGCCAGTATGCGCAGCGGAACTGTTATCTGGCAAGCGAATTGGCGCCGTTTGATTCGGGCATGATTGATTTCATGGGGCCAGGACACATCATGTGGGGTAGTGATTACCCGCACGAGGAAGGCTTCACGCCACACTCCAAGCTCGCCATCCGCTGGGCGCTGCACAACCAGTCCGAAGATGCCTGCCGAAAGATTCTGGGCGGCAACGCGGGTCGGCTCTACCGTTTCGACCTGGACGCGCTGGCAACGGTCGCCGCCAAGATCGGCCCCACCGTGGCAGAGGTGCACACCCCGCTCGGGGACACCGGTTATCGCGCGCCGGCGGCATTCGGTTACCGCCCGTTCGAGGGTGGGCTGGCGCTCAAACGGCTTGCGCCGGCTCGCAACTAGGGCCGGTCGGGATCGGTTTCCTGGACCCGCTGTTCCACTTCCCGCCAGTGGCCCGGCCGCGGGGTGGGGAAGGCACCCTGCGAACTGCGCTGCCCCGTCTTGAATGCCGCGTCGGCCTCGTCGATGTCCTTGATCAACTGCAGCGCGAGTTCCCGCTCTGCGGCGAAGTAACGCTCCGACCACTGCATGGCGATCCGCGGATAGGCCCACGCCGGCTCTTCGGCCGCGGCTTGCGAGTCGATTGCCACCCGCTGGCGCATCGTATCGACGCGGGCGATGTGCTCGTGCAGGATCTCTTTGAGTCTGTCGGGATCACTCAGATGGCCGAGCCAAACCCGCAATAGCACACCATGTTTGAGCATCGGCGGATCGATCGGCGCTTCGGTGGCCCACTTTGTGACGGCCTCGCGCCCGGACTCGGTGATCTTGTATGTCCTGCGACCCCGCGGTCCACCGTCATGCTGGACCCGCGACGTCGCGTAACCGTGTGACTCGAGTCGCTTGAGTTCCGAATAGATCTGGCTGAAAGATGGGCTCCAGTAGAAGTAGCCGACGCTCCAGTCCGCCCACTTCTTGATGTCGTAGCCCGAAACCTCTTCGCCGAACGCGAGCATGCCCAGCACGGCCCAACTCGTCGGCGGCAGATTCGGTAGTTCGCTGGACCCCACTTTCAAAGGGTAGCAATGATCGCCGAGCCAGCAGGCTCGCTGACCACTCAGCGGGACGTGACGATGTCGAAGCCTTTGTAGCCCGCCGCCGCGACCTCCGCGATGATCTGACCGTAGATGCCGAACCCGCCGACGAAGGGCATGAAGACCCGTGGCTTGCCGGCGACGTTAGCGCCCAGATACCACGAATTCGCCCGCAGCATAAGGCCGTCGGCAGCGCGATGGGTGCATTCGTCGGTCCACTGGGCCGCCGCGGATCGGCTGGCCTCAAGGGCCGTGCCTCCGTGGGCACCGAGGTAGCCGATCGCTTCGGCGATCCAGCCGACATGCAGTTCGGAGTGCAGCGCCATGTTCGCCAACACCGACGGACTGCCCGGTCCGCTGATGTTGAACAGATTCGGAAAGCCGGGAACGCCGAGCCCGAGGTAGGTGACTGGGCCGGCAGCCCACGCCGTGTTCAGCGTTTCGCCACCGCGACCCACGACGTTCAGCTTGCTCACCGACCCGGTCATCGCGTCGAATCCGGTTGCCAGCACCAGCGCGTCCAGGTAGTAATGGGTGGTCGACGTCGTCACCCCGGCAGAGTTCATTCGCTTGATCGGCGTCTCGCGGAGATTCACCAACGTGACGTTGTCACGGTTGAAGGTCTGAAAGTAGTTGTCGTCGGTGCAGATCCGCTTCGTACCGATCGGATGATCGGTGGGAACCAGCCAGTCGGCGACTCGCGGATCGTGGACGACGGCGCGGATCTTCTGCTCCCAGAAGGCGCGGGCAGTGTCATTGGCCCTCACGTCGAGCAGCTGGTCGGGGAAGGTCTTGCTGAACAGCACGCCGCCCAGCTGCCAGCGTTTTTCGTAGGCAGCGTCGCGTTCCTGCTCGGACACCTCGAGCGCCGATCGCGAATGCGGTTGATGCGGCGAGCCACCGCCACTGGCCATCGACAGTCGGCGACGCTCCGGATAGTCGGCCTTCTGCGCGCGGCGGACGTCGTCGGTGAGCGGAGTGTTGCCCGCCGGGATGCTGTAATTGGGGCTGCGCTGGAACACATAGAGTTCGCGTGCCTGTCCGGCGATGCACGGAATCACTTGAATACCTGACGATCCGGTGCCGATCACGCCGACCCGTTGATCGCTGAAATCCACTCCGCCGTGCGGCCAGTGCGCGGTGTGGTACACCTTGCCGCCGAAAGACTCCATCCCGTCGATCGGCGGGATGTTCGCGTTCGACAGCGGACCGACCGCAATCACGACGAAGCGGGCGGAGACTACTTCGCTTGTGTCGGTACGGATTTCCCAGCGCAGCGTGTCCTCGTCGAGGATGGCGTCGGTGACGCGGGTACCGAAGGTGATATCCCCGCGCAGGTTGTATCGGTCAGCGACATGGTTGAGATAGGAGAGTATTTCCGGCTGGGTGGCGTACTTCTCACTCCAGTCCCACTCCTGCTGGAGTTGGTCGTCGAATGAGTACGAGTAGTCCACGCTTTCGACGTCGCAGCGCGCGCCGGGGTAGCGGTTCCAGTACCAGACCCCGCCGACCCCGTCCGCGGCCTCGAACAGTCGCACGGTCAGGCCGTCGCTACGTAGCCGGTGTAGCGCGTAGAGGCCGGCGAACCCCGCGCCTATCACCACCGCATCGACGTCCCGGCTCATACCGCCGACGGTACTGCGCAGCACGACCGCGTGGGTGCCGATCGTCCCGCTGTGCGGGAATAGCCCCTCGGCACCAGCACCTGTTGTGGTTGCCTGAAGCCATGCCGGCCGCGGACCAGGATGACGCCTGGAATCACCAGGTCGACTTTCTGGTCGTCGGCAGCGGTTGCGGCGGCTTGACTGCGGCGCTGGCCGCGAACGCCCACGGACTGGACACCCTCGTCATCGAGAAGGCCGCCGTGTACGGCGGCAGCACCGCGTTGTCGGGTGGCAACATCTGGATTCCCAACAACCCGACGCTGCGTCGCGAAGGCCTGGCCGATTCCCGAGACGACGTGCGTCGCTACCTCGATGCCGTCGTTGGCGATCGAGTGCCCGCCGCCAACATCGACGCGTTCATCGACAACGGACCGCGAACGATGGAGTTTCTCGAGGACGCCAGCCCCCATCTGCGATTCCAGTGGTGCACGGGTTATTCCGACTACCACCCCGAGCGGCCGGGCGGACGAGCCCGGGGCCGGACCATCGAGCCGTTGCCGTTCAACCTGAAGAAACTCGGCGACGACGAGCAGTGGCTGCGGCCCGCAGCGCTGGCCACGCCGGGCGGATTATTCGTCACCTCAAAGGAATTCGCCCGGCTCAACATGGTGATGCGTAGCTGGTCGGGGCGCCTGGCCGCCATGCAGACGGTCGGACGTGCCGTCAAGGGTCTCGTCCTACGACGGCACATGGACACCCTCGGTCGCGCTCTCATCGGCAGACTGCGGCTCGCTATCGAGGACGCCGGCATCCCGCTGTGGCTCAACACCTCGCTGCAGTCGTTGATCACCGATGAGTCCGGAGCCGTCGTCGGGGTACACGCTCGGCGCGACGGCGCGGTCCTTCGTATTCGCGCACGCAAGGGCGTGCTGTTGGCGTGCGGGGGTTTCGAGCACAACGGCGAGATGCGCAAGCGTTTCCTTCGTGACGGCGGCAAGGACAACTACAGCGCCGGTTCGGCCGACAACACCGGCGATGGAATCGTCGCCGGCCAAGGGATCGGTGCCGCAGTCGATTTGATGGATGACGCCTGGTGGATGCCGGCCTTCAGACGGCCCGACGGCGTGATGAGCGTGCTGGTGTCGGAGCGCTCGATTCCCCGCTCGATCATCGTCGACCAGACCGGGCGGCGTTTCGTCAACGAAGCCGCGCCCTATGTCACGTTCGTGCACCGGCAACTCGCGGGCGGCCACGACCCGATCTGGTTCGTCTTCGACCGTAAAGCCAAGAACCGTTACCAGTTCGGTGGCGTGATGCCCGGCCAGAAATTCCCCGACGATTGGTTCACGTCGGGCCTGATGCATCGGGCAGAATCCGTCGAGGCGCTGGCATCGAGGATCGGGGTGCCGCCGGCATCGCTGCGCGAAACCCTGCACCGCTTCAACGGATTCGCCCGCGCCGGTCAGGACTCAGATTTCGGCCGGGGCAACAGTGCTTACGACAACTATTACGGCGACCCGACGCTGCCGCACCCGACGATGGATGTCATCGACAGCGCGCCGTTTTACGCGGCCCGCATTCAGGCCGGCGACTTGGGCACCAAGGGCGGTCTGGTCTGTAACGCGCACGGCCAGGTGCTCAGCGCCGACGGGGCCGTGATCGTGGGTCTCTATGCCACCGGTAACACCTCGGCCGCGGTGATGGGTAACGATTACGCCGGTGCGGGAGCCACGATCGGGCCCGCCATGGTGTTTGGATTCGTCAGCGCGCGACATGCGGCAGAAAGTGATTGCGATGCAGAGTAATTCAGCTCCGCTGGCTGGCAAGGTGGTACTGATCAGCGGTGGCGCGGGCGGGCTCGGCACAGCGTTCGCGCGGCTGGTGCTCAGCCGCGGCGGCAGCGTGGTGCTTGCTGACCTACTTGACGACGAAGGCAACAAGCTGGTCGGCGAACTCGGTGCTCAGGCCCGCTACATCCATCTCGATGTCACCGATCCGGAGCAGTGGGCGACCGCGGTGCAGTTCACCATCGAAGAGTTCGGCTCACTGAACGGGTTGGTGAACAACGCCGGCGTATCGACCGGGCAGCTGCTCGAACACGAACCGCTCGCGCACTTCCGGAAGGTACTGGACATCAACCTGACCGGGGTGTTCAACGGCCTACAGTCGGTGATCAAGCCGATGCGCGCGGTGGGAGGCGGATCGATCGTCAACATCTCTTCTGCGGCAGGCATGTTCGGCTTGGCGTTCACCGCGGGATACGGCGCGTCGAAGTGGGGTGTGCGCGGATTGTCCAAGATCGCCGCGGTCGAGTTGGCGCCGGACCGAATCAGGGTCAACTCCGTGCATCCGGGCATGGTGTACACCCCGATGACCATCGACATCGGCATCCAGCCGGGCGAGGGCAATTACCCCAACACCCCGATGGGACGCATCGCGGAGGCCGGGGACATCACCGGGGCCGTCGGTTTCCTGCTCGCGGACGACTCCGCCTACGTGACCGGCGCCGAGATCGCCGTCGACGGCGGATGGACCGCTGGACCGACGATGAAATATGTTATGGGACAATGAGATTGAACAGGAGCGCAGATGAAGCGACTAGAAGGTAACCGGATCCTGGTGACCGGCGCGGCCTCGGGCATCGGGCAGGCAACTGCGCTACGCCTGCTGGACGAAGGTGCGGCGGTCGTGGCCGCCGATGTCGCAGCCGACGGATTGGAGAAGACCCGCGCCATGGCCGCAGAGGCCGGCGGCGGCGAGCGACTGACCACTTTGGAGATGAACATCGGCGAAGAGCATTCGGTGGTCGACGGGGTCCGCTCAGCGGTCGACACCCTGGGCGGTCTGGATTCGGTGGTGAATGCCGCAGGGATACTGCGCGTTGTGCACACCGAGCAGATGGCACTGGACCTGTGGAACCAGATCATCAGCGTGAATCTGACCGGGACCTTCCTGGTGGTGCGTGAGGCTCTGCCGAGCCTGTTGCAGAATCCCCGCAGCGCGATCGTGAACTTCAGTTCGACGTCCGCGACATTCGCGCACCCCTACATGGCGGCATATGCGGCGAGCAAAGGCGGCGTCCAGTCGTTCACTCATGCGTTGGCGCTGGAGTATGCGAGCAAAGGACTGCGGGCTGTCTGTGTGGCGCCGGGAAGCATCAAGTCCGGAATCACCGAGGCCACCGGCGGATACATTCCGCAGGACGCGGATTGGAACCTGTTCACCAGGCTGATGCCGATCCTGCCGACCACGGAGGAATCCAGCGGCGCCGGCATGGCTGCCCCGTCGGCGGTCGCAGGGGTGATCGCGATGCTGGTGTCCGATGACGGCGCGTTCATCACCGGCACCGAGATCCGCATCGACGGTGGAACCCACGCGTGACGACTGATTTCACCTACGAGAGCACCCTGCGCGAAGTCACCACTGACGCCGGCGTTTTGCGCTACCACGACGTTGGCCCGACCGACGGTCCGCCGCTGCTGCTGCTGCACGGATCCGGTCCGGGCGTGACGGGCTGGCGGAACTTCCGTGGTGTGCTGGGTACCTTCGCCGAGTTCTTCCACTGCCTGGTTCTGGAGTTCCCCGGCTTCGGTGTCAGTGATGACTTCGGCGGCCACCCAATGATCACCGCCTTGGACGCGGTGGTGCGCTTCGTCGATGCACTCGACCTGAAAACAGTTGACATCGTGGGTAACTCGATGGGCGGTGGGGTGGGTATCAACTACGCCATCGCTCACTCCGATCGGGTTCGCCGGCTGGTGACCATCGGCGGTATCGGCCGCAATCTCTTGACTCCTGGCCCCCCGGAAGGCATCCGGCTACTGCAGGAGTTCACCGACGACCCCACCCGCGCGGGACTCGTTCGGTGGTTGCATTCGATGGTCTACGACCCGGCGATAGTGACCGACGAGCTCATCGAGGAGCGCTGGACGCACGCCACCGATCCGGCGACGTTGGCCGGCGCGCGGCGGATGTACAGCAAGGAAGCGTTCACCCAGATGATGAAGGCCCTGGAGTCGTCCAAGGGTCCGCAACCGTGGGCGGTGATGCACCGGGTGCAGGCGCCGACGCTGATCACCTGGGGGCGCGACGACCGGGTCAGTCCGCTGGACATGGCGCTGATCCCGATGCGGACCATCCCCAACGCCGAGTTGCATGTGTTCCCCAATTGCGGCCACTGGGCGATGATCGAGGCTAAAGAGGCTTTCGAGAGCGCGGTGCTGGCCTTCTTGCTGCGAACAGAGGTCAGTTAACGCAGGGCACGCCGCCGCCGCCGATCGGCACACCCTGGTCGGGTGTCGGGTCCGTGGTGTCGGTGGTCTTGCTGGTCTGCCAGCCGTAACTGCCGTAAATCGTTGCCGGCGAAGTGGTTTCAGTGCTCGATTCGTCCTGGCTGGGAACTGAGAAGTTGTCGTCGATGACGACTTGGATATGCCCGAACTGCAACGTGTGATTCGGCTTGTCAGGCGCGTCGATGCCCAGCAGGCCGGCCACTTCCCGAGCATCAGCATCGGCACCGGGCGCGTATTCGATTGTGGTGGAGGTGGGCTCACCGCGAACCCGGTCGCGCACCGAGCCGGTGGTGTAGCCGTCGTGCTTCAGCGTGCGGGCCACCTTGCCGGCAAGGCCGGCGGCGCTGCTTGCGTTCACCACGTCGACGACAGTCGAAGGGCTGGGTATCCCGGCGGTAGTCGTTGTCGTTGACGACGATGATGACCCGAAAGCAGCCGTCACTTCGGCTTGGATCGCCGCGGGGTCGACGATGTTGACGTCTTGGCCGTTGATGTTGTCGTAGCGCACCACGGGCAGGGTTCGGTATTCGATAGAGCCGCCCCCGAGGGCGCCCATCTTGCGGAACATGTCCTCGTCCCAGCCGGCCGACAGCACGACGTCCTTGCGCGCCACCGACATCAGACCTTTCAGCTTTCCGATGTTGGTGAAGGTGCCGCTGTCCTGGAGTTGGTGCATGACGGACGACAGGAAGGCCTGCTGGCGGTGTGTCCGATCCAGGTCGCCGTTCTCCAGTCCATGGCGCTGCCGGACGAACGCCAGCGCCTGCGCAGCATCCAGCGTCTGCGGGCCCGCCGGGAAGTTGGCTCCGGAGTAGTCGTCGTACACGGCGTGTTTGAGGCAGACGTCCACACCGCCGAGGCTGTTGGCGAGGTCGTAGAAACCGGCCAGGTTGACCTCGGCGAAGTAGTCGATCGGCGCGCCGGTCAGCTTTCGCACCGCCTTCAAGGTTGCGGCGCGCGCGGCCTCACGGCCCTTGGTCTCCAGCTGCTTCTGGTCGCTGACACCCTTGTCGATCATCTTCTGCTCGACGTACTGCTTGGTGAGCCCGTAGGCCTCTTTGATCTTGATGTGGTTGTAGCCGGGAACGCCGTTGAACGACACCCAGTCGTCGCGGGGGATGGAGAACGCGGACACTTTGTCGTCGGCGCCGACGTGCGCCAGGATCAACGTGTTGGTGTTGTAACCGCCGTCATCGGAGTCGCCGGCGTGCAAATGCTTCAGCACGCTCCAGGGCAGGTCGTCGCCGTTCTGGTCTTTGCGCGAGTCGAGCCCGATCAGCAGGATGTTCATCCCGTCCCCGCTGGACTTCGGGTCCTCGGCGCCCAAGGCCTGCGAGACCGTGATCCCGCTCAGTACGCCGTGCGCCATCCAGTAGCCCGAACCGGTGACCAGCAGGGTCGCTACCGCCACCACCGTCCCGGCGGCATGCACCAGCGTGCGGCGCCGCGACTTCGGCGGCGTCGCGCGATGGCGATGCTTAGGGTCGGATGACTGCAGTTCTCCCACGACAATCTCGGCTGTGTTCTGGGGCCGCGCCTGACCCTGGGATGACACGTGCGGGCGCTGTTTGGTACTCGCCGTCTAGTATGCGGCAGCTTGCTGAGGGTGGTCCTGTGAGCCAGGTAACTGCCAGGCGCTAGCGAGGCCGTCAAAAACCGCTCTAGCAGCGGCGATTGCGCGTCGAATCGTTTCCGTACTGCGGTACCGATTGTGGCCAAATCGTGCCGTTAAAGGTCGAGGATGACCCCATCGGCGGCTGGCAGAGCGGCATCGAAGTTGGCTTGGGCTGCCTCCGCGGTGCGTTCGGCCACCCCCGGCAGCGGATGGTTGTGGGTGATGAGCAGGCGCGATACCCCCGCCTCGGCGGCAATGCGGCCGGCTTCGTCGCCCGAGGTGTGGCCGCGTTCGGCATCATGGGGCTCCCACGCCTCATGCAGCAATGTGGCCACACCTGCTACCCGCCGGATGGTTTCCGGGTCGAACTCGGTGTCGGTGCAATAGGCGAAGCGGTCGCCGACCCGTACTCCGGCCGACGGCAGGGGGTGGCGGGCCTGCTCCCACGTCTGGATCTCGTGACCGGCAAAACTCAAGGTGTCCCAGCCCAGCTCTGCCCAGCGCGCCGAGGCCAGCGGCGAGGTCGTCTGAAACGGGGAAGCCAGGAGTTGCCCCTCGACGATCGAGCGGGTGGGCCGGCCGTACGCCATCGAACCCGGTCCGGCCACGGTGAGTTCGCGGCCACCCAGTGCACGTGCGCTGACGAATCCGAGGCCCGTCACGTGATCGAGATGGAAGTGACTCAGCGCCACGGTCACCGTTTCGACGCCGTCGAGCAGCGAAGGGTTGATGTGCAGTGCGCCGAAACCGGTTCCGGCATCGAGTATTAAAGCCTCGGTTCCAGAGGTGATCAGATAGCAGCTGGTCTGGCGGGAGCTGGTGGGTATCCAGCCACCACTGCCGAGAACCGTCAACCGCATGGTGAGAAATCTACGACGCCAACGATTGCCTCAACGCGGCGACGGTCTCCAAATCGCTCAGCGCGGCGACGCCGCGTCGAACGCCCTCCAACGCAATGCTCTCGTCCTGCATGCCACCCATGCCGGCGGTGATCAGCGGTGCGACATAGGCGTACAGCGTGCCCTGCCGGTAGCGCAGCCAGAGTTCGTCGGCATTCAATTCCGGGCCACCGGCGGCGGCCAGAGCGTGCCGATAGGCGGCGAGAAGCTCGCGCTCGCAGACCTGGCGTCCTCAATTGCAGCAAATGCCTACCAGCACGCCCACTACGACCCACCGATCCACATCGACGATTAGCGCGGGGGCGTTGGAGTCGCGGGCGTTGGGCTCGAAGGACTCGTCGGCGCGGGGCTCGGGGGCTTGGTCGGGCTCGTCGGGCTCGTCGGGCTCGTTGGGCTTGTGGGGCTGGTCGGGCTCGTTGGCGGCGCGGGTAGTGGCGGAGGCGCAGCGCCCGGGGGCGTGGCTCCAAGCCCCGGCCCCACGCCACACCAGTCCTGCACATCCTGCGTGTACTGCTCGAGCGGCGGCGGGCAACGGTACCCGAACGGAAAGTTGGCGCCGGCGTTGAGCAGATCGCAGGGGATCAGGACCTGCTTGCCTTTTTTGGTGTTGCTCACACACTTCACGGGTTGACCCGGCGGCACCGACGGATCGGCATGAACCGCGGTGGGCAGGATGGCCGCCACGGAAACAGCGGCGAGCGCCCATACAACATGCCGATAAATCATGAACACTCCTAGTGGGTGGGCTTTAGCTATGGCCCGTCTACACGATAGAAGGTATAGCGGTCAGCCTTTGCGTCTGAGCCATCGTGCGCCGTCAAAGGCGGGCGTGTGTTTTCTCCGGGATAGTGCCACACTCAGCCATGGCCGACGTCGCGCTACGCCCGCTCCTCGTCGCTGTCGCGGCATTATGTTTGTCCGCATCCGTCGCGCACTCCGAGGGCCTGGACGATCAGTTTCTGGGTTTGCTGTCGACAGATGGGGTGTCTTTCGCCACCCCGGAGCGCATGATCAGCCTCGGGCACGAACGTTGCAACGACAACCAACTCGGTCACGACCAGGGCGGTTTCAGTCCGTGGTCTGGCCTCGTTCGAAGCCCGTACACCACCGCGGTGTCGGCGCTCAGCGCCAAATTGGCGCGGGAAGGTTTGACTGCCGTCCAAATGGACGACTTCCTGCGCGACGCGATCCACGTGTACTGCCCGGGTCAATGAGGCTGACGACCGCCCGGGCTCGCTCCCGCACCGGTTTGAATCGGCACCCCATCGTAGAATCGTCTTGGCTCATAGAGCCGCCACGGCCGCGTTAGCTCAGTCGGTAGAGCATCGCTCTTGTAAAGCGAATGTCGAGAGTTCGATTCTCTCACGCGGCTCAATCTTGTCGGCCGGTGAAAGCCTGACGGCTCACTCGTCGTGGGTTGTGTTCTCGTGGTCGATGACGCGCTGGGACCGCACCGTACGCGGCACCCCAGGCCGCCGTGCGCGACGGCCCGGCAACGGAATCCGGTCGGCGATGTTGCTCAGCGGATTCACGACCATCGTCAGCCCCATGACCGCGTCCTGCAGCGTCGCGATGGCCGGCTCCAGCGCCTCCATCCCGGGCGCCAGCCGGCTGAGGGTGTCGGCGACAGCAGCCAGTTGCTCGAGTGGCCCGTTGCGGGCGGTCAGCTTGTCGACCACGCCGCCCTCGGACAGCAGTCGATCGGCCAGCCCGTCCTCGGCTAGCACCCGGTCGATCAGCCCGTCGTCGGCGACCAGTTGATCCACCAGTCCGCCGGGCTTCAGCGCGCGCTCGAGCCCGCCGCCCTCAGCGGTCAGCCGGTCGAGCAGGCCGCCTTCCGAGGTGAGCATGTCGACGACCCCGCCCGGGCGCAGCAACCGGTCGACCGGCCCATCGGCGGCAATCGCGCGTCCAAGCGGCGCATCGTCGTCCAACAGCCGGGCCAGCCGGTTTGCCCGGCCGATCGCGTCGTCGATGCCCAGCATGTGCGCGACGGGGTTCGATCCGGTCGCCATCCCCGCATCGCCCAGGCTGCGATGGGCCATGCCGAGCGCGGATGTCGCAATACCCACGCCCGCGTCGGCGGCTGCGAGTCCGACCCGCACAGGTGCGGTGGCGAGGCTCACCAGACTCTTGCCGAGATTCATCCCTCGAGTGTATTCAGGCCGGGCGAAATCCCGTGGTGGTTGGGCGTGATCGGGCTAACAACAAACTCTCAGCTCGAGCACAGCCAGCATGCAGCCATTCCTCAGTTAGGTAGGAGGAAATTGACGTCATGTCAGCAGCAATGCAAGAAGCGGTCCCAGAGGCACGTGTTCTCGTCGTCGACGACGAAGACAACATCGTCGAACTGCTGTCGGTCAGTCTGAAATTCCAGGGCTTCGAGGTGTACACCGCGACCAACGGAGCAACAGCGCTGGATATGGCTCGTGACGTCAAACCGGACGCGGTGATCCTCGACGTGATGATGCCCGGTATGGACGGGTTCGGGGTGCTGCGCCGGATGCGCGCCGACGGCATCGATGCGCCGGCGCTGTTCCTCACCGCCCGAGACTCGCTGCAAGACAAGATCGCCGGCCTCACCCTCGGTGGCGACGACTACGTCACCAAGCCGTTCAGTCTCGAAGAGGTCGTGGCGCGGTTGCGAGTTATCTTGCGGCGCACCGGAAAAGGCGTAACCGAGAACCACAACCCACGGCTGACATTCGCCGATATCGAACTCGACGAGGAGACCCACGAGGTATGGAAGGCCGGCGAGGCGGTGTCGTTGTCGCCGACGGAATTCACCCTGCTGCGCTACTTCGTCATCAACGCCGGCACCGTATTGAGCAAGCCGAAGATCCTGGACCACGTGTGGCGCTATGACTTCGGTGGCGACGTCAACGTCGTCGAGTCCTACGTGTCGTATCTGCGTCGCAAGATCGACACCGGGGAGAAGCGACTGCTGCACACTCTGCGCGGAGTCGGTTACGTGCTGCGAGAGCCGCGATAACAGCGGTTATCCGCACGACCGCACCCATCAGGCGAATAATGAACCGATGCTGAAGCGACTTCGGGCTGCTGTGCCGTTGCGGGTGAGCCTGGTGGTGGCCACCCTGCTGCTGGCGGCCTGCGGGCTCGCCGTGTCGGGCATCGCGGTCGCATCAATCCTGCGCAACAGTCAGATCCACCGAGTCGACCGGAACCTGCTTGACGCCACCCATGGCTGGGCGCTGGCTCGTCAACCGGCGTCCCTCAGCTGGCAGAGCCCGACGGCCGAACGGCCGCCGTCGAACTTCTATCTCCGCAGCATCTCTCCCGACGGGAGAAATTGGTCGATTGTCAACGATCAACGAGCGGAGCCCGTGCTGCCGGCAAACAACGATGTCGGCACGGTTCCGATCACAGTTGGATCGGTCGATCATTCCGACACGAAGTGGCGCGCCGTATCGGTACGCAGCACTAGCGGCCGAATGATCACGGTCGCCTATGACCTCTCCGATTTCCTGCACACGGACCGGTCACTGGCCTGGCTGCAGTTCGGTATCGGGGTAGCTGTGCTTCTCGTGCTGGGATTGGCTATCCACGCGGTGGTGTTACGTAGCCTGCAACCCTTGATGGAGGTCGAACAGACGGCCGCAGCGATCGCCTCGGGTCAGCTGAATCGCCGTGTGCCCGAACGTGATCCACGGACCGAGGTCGGCCAGTTGTCCTTGGCGCTGAACGGGATGCTGGCGCAGATCCAGGCGGCGCTGGCTTCGTCGGAGTCCTCGGCGGGGTTGGCGCGCAGTTCCGAGGAGCGGATGCGAAGGTTCATCACCGACGCCAGCCATGAGTTGAGAACTCCGTTGACCACCATTCGCGGCTTCGCCGAGTTGTATCGGCAAGGTGCAGTGAGTGATATCGACCAGACCATGTCGCGGATCGAGAGTGAGTCACGGCGGATGGGTCTACTGGTCGAAGATCTGCTGCTGTTGGCGCGATTGGACGCTCAGCGCCCGCTGGAAAGCAAGCGGGTGGACCTGCTGGCGCTGGCGGCCGACGCGGTGCATGACACCCGCGCCATCGCGCCGAAGCGCAAGATCACCGTGGACGTGGTTGATGGGCCGGGGATTCCGCAAGTTCTCGGCGACGAGGCCCGGTTGCGTCAGGTGCTCAGCAATCTGATGGTCAATGCGGTCCAGCACACCCCGGATACCGCTGACATCGCGGTGCGGGTCGGCACGAAGGACGGCGACGCGGTTCTCGAAGTCGTCGACGACGGGCCCGGCATGGAGGAGCAGGACGCGCAGCGCGTCTTCGAACGGTTCTATCGTGCGGACTCGTCACGGGCGCGCAGCAGCGGTGGTTCGGGTCTCGGGCTGTCGATCGTCGACTCGCTCGTCCGCGCGCACGGCGGCAGCGTTGCAGTGACCACGTCGCCCGGTGCAGGGCTGCCGCTTCCACGTCAGCCTCCCGCGCATTGCCGACGTGGCCGCCCACGCCGAATCAGTGAGGTAACGCGGCAAGCGCCGCTTTGATTTTCGCCTGCGCCTCGTCCATGGATTCCGGGGACGGGTTGCGGTCGACGTTGGCGAAGCCGAAATCGCTCAGGCTCTTCGCCGGAAAGACGTGCACGTGGAGATGGGGCACCTCCAGACCGGCGATGATCACCCCGGCCCGGTCGGCGTCGAACGCCTTGGTGACCGCTTTGCCCACCAACTGGGCGACCGACATGATCCGGCCGAACACCGCCGCCTCGATGCTCTGCCACTGATCGATTTCCGCGCGCGGCACCACCAGTGTGTGTCCCTGGGTCATCGGCTCGATGGTCAAGAACGCGACGACCTCGTCGTCCTCGTACACGAACCGGCCCGGCAGCTCGCCGCTGATGATCCTGCTGAAGATGGTGGGCATCGCTTCAGCATATGTTGCGTGGCCAGGGTCTAGGCAGCGCCGCCGTCGAGCAGTGCGGAAAGCTCGGCCACCGACCAGGGTGGCGAGTCGTGGTGGTCGCGATATCCGATCAGGACCGGCGCGGACTTCGGGAATCGACCGACGAAACCGCCTGACGCAGCGAAGATTTCACCGGTTCGGTCCTTGGCGAGGTCGCTGGCCAGGTAGACGTAGGCCGGCGCGGCATAGTCGGGATCGGCGACGTCAAGCGAGCCCTGCATCGAGACGTCGTCCAGCAGTCCGCGGCGATTCAGTTCAGTGATGTGCGCGACGTAGTCCGCCCCGGTGGACAGCCGTGTCCGGGCGCCGGGACACACCACGTTGGCCCGTACCCGGTGCTCCTTCAGTTCGGCGGCAATCGCCAGCGTCAGGCTGTTGACCGCGCCCTTGCCGGCCGGATATCCGGTGCCGCCGTAGTCGCCGAGGAACGCGAACGAACCGCTGTTGACGATGCTGCCGCCGCCCTGCGCAACCATCTTCGGTGCGGCGGCGCGGCAGGTCGCGAACACCGTGCCCAGATGGGCGTCCATCAGTTCGGCGAACTGCGCCGCGCTGATGTCGAGGATGGTTGAGCCCGCAGGCTCGGCGATCCCGGCGCAGTTGATCAGGATGTGGATGCCGCCGAACTCCTCGATGCAGTTGTCCACCAACGACTCTGCGGTCTGCTGGTCGGACGGCGAACCCGGGTGAGCGACCGCCCGTCCGCCTGCGGCAGTGATCTCCTGCGCGCCTGCGCGGGCAGCGTCAGCGTCTCGGCCGTTGATCACCACGCCGGCGCCGTGCTGCGCGAGCAATGCCGCGACAGCCGCCCCGATACCCCGTGACCCGCCGACCACGACCGCGCCGCGGCCGGCGAGCAGTGAGGTCACTCCTCGTTGCCGAAGGTCATCATGTCGAGGTTCCAGTAGCCGCGCATGTTCGCGATCAGGCCCGCGTCGTTGACGCAGTAGGTGAACACGCCCCGCACGCTGCTGGTGATTCCGTTGTCAAACTTGCTGTCCAGCACCAAGATATGCGCAACTTCGTTGGGGTCGCTGGAGGCAAACGTCTCCTCGCAGGTGATCCGCAAATTGTTGGCGGCGATGTTGGTGTCGTAGAACTCCGCGACGGCGTCCTTGCCCCGCACGCCGGTGCCCTCGGGGTTGGTGACCGACTTGCCGATCGGATCCTCGACCACGACGTCGTCGGCCATCAGGGCCAGCCAGCCCTCCCGGTCATGGGCCTGGACGCAGCGCCACGATGACTGGGAAGCGGCCAGCGCGGGGGACTTTTCGGCAGTTTCCTGCGACATGACGGTTAGCGGTCGGCGTCGGTGTAGCGGATGACGCCGCGAATGTTCTTGCCGTCCAACATGTCCTTGTAGCCGTCGTTGATCTGCTCCAGCTTGTACTGCCGGGTGATCATGTCGTCGAGGTTGAGCTTGCCCGCTTTGTACATCGATAGCAGCTGGGGAATGTCGAACTGCGGGTTGCCGCCACCGAAGATGGTGCCCTTGATGGTCTTCTGCATCAGGGTCATCATCGCCAGATTCAGGGTGACATTGGCGTCCATCAGGCTGCCGATGGCGGTCAGCACGCAGGTGCCGCCCTTGGCGGTCAAGATCATGTAGTTCTCCACGTCGGCCCCGAGCAGCTCGCCGACGGTCACCACGACCTTGTGGGCCATCAGGCCGTGGGTGACCTCCATGATTCCGCCCATCGCGGCGAAGACGTCAGGGTAGACGTGCGTCGCGCCGAACTTGAGGGCCTGATCGCGCTTCCACTCGACCGGGTCGATCGCGAAGACGTTGCGGGCTCCAGCGGTGACTGCACCCTGCAGCGCCGCCATGCCGACCCCGCCGATACCGACGATCGCGACGTCTTCTCCGGGCCGGACGTCGGCGGTGCGAACCGACGAGCCGTAACCGGTGGTGACACCGCAGCCGACCAGCGCGGCAACTTCGAAGGGCACCGACTCGTCGATCTTCACGACGGAGCTCTTGTGCACGACCATGTAGGGCGAGAAGGTGCCCAGCAGGGTCATCGGGAAGACGTTCTCACCGCGCGCCTGGATCCGGAACGTTCCGTCGGATACCGCGGCGCCGCCGAGCAGGCCCGCGCCGAGGTCGCACAGGTTGCGCATGCCGGACTGACAGGTCGGACAGTGTCCACAGGACGGGATGAACGACAGCACCACGTGATCGCCCGGCGCGAGGTCCTCGACGCCCGGGCCGACTTCGGTGACGATGCCGGCGCCCTCGTGACCGCCGAGGACCGGGAAGCCGCCCATCGGGATTCCGCCGGTGACCAGATGGTGGTCGGAGTGGCACATGCCCGCCGCTTCCATCTGGATTTTGACTTCGTCTTTCTGCGGGTCGCCGATCTCAATTTCCTCGATCGACCAGGGCTGATTGAACTCCCAGATCAGCGCGCCTTTGGTCTTCATCGTGAACCTGCTTTCGTCGTTGAACGTCGGTTGAGAACGGCCCAGCTCCACGCAAGCAACCGCTTGGTTGAGTGTAGGTCAGAGGGTGATCCTGGTCACCAGCGGAGGCGGATGTGGTTCACCAGATCGGTACCGGCGCCTGGCCCAGCGGGTAGTAGCCAGGCAATTTCTCGCCGGCCACGCTGCGCTGGATGCGGTTCTGCATCCCGGTGCTCAGGTCGCCGGACCCGATCAGGTTCCCGAACATCTTCGCGACGTGGCCGAAGTCGAAGAAGTCGCGCTGCCATTCGATCAGCAGGTCATCGTTGAGTCGGAACCAGCTTCCGCCGATGCCGTAGATCTCGTCCTTGCTGCCGTCGGTCTTGTTGACGATCTGCTTCCAGAAGCCGACGATCTCGTTCTGTTTCTCGTCGACGAGGACCTTCTGGTACTCGTACACCCAGTTCTCCAGCCCCTCCATCTCCAGGCCGAGTGCGACGTCGCGAATTTCATCTTTGCCGACGCACATCACGTCTTCCTTGGGGCCGATGTTCCAGCCGTAGGTGGAATCCTCGGTGTAGAAGTCCGCCAATAGTTTCCAGTCGCCCGCCTTCTCGGCATCCTTATTAGCCTGCAGCCAGCGCTGGACCCAATCGTCGAGCTGTTCGCGTGACGCCATTGTCTTGCCTTTCAGTCGGTTTCTTTGATGAGTAGCGCTTGAGTGGGGCACATTTCGACCGCCCGCTCGACTTCGTCGCGGGCCTCGTCAGGCGGCTCTGGATCGAGGATCTCGACTTTTCCGCGTTTGGGGACCCGGAAGTAGTCGGGTGCCTCCAACTCGCACATCGCATGGCCCTGGCACAAGTCCAGGTCGACTTCGACGCGAAAACCCATGAGGTTCCTTCAGGCCTGGCGCTTGCGGTAACGGACCTTGGCCGGGCTCGCCAGCTGCACGACCATTTTGGAGTGATCGTTGTGGTAGCTGTCGGCGGGCTGCGCCATCTCGAAATCGTATTCCCGCAACAGTACCGAGAAGATCGCTTTGATCTGCATCTGCGCGAAAGCCGCTCCTACGCAACGATGCCGGCCGGCACCGAACGGAATCCAGGTCCATCTGTTGACGGTGTCGGCCTGCTCGGGCTTGTTGTAGCGGTCCGGCTTGAACGCATCGGGGTCCGGGAAGTCCTCGGGAATTCGGTTGGAGATCGCCGGGGATGCGGCCACGAAGTCGCCGTCGTGGATCGGAAAGCCCGCAACCTCGAATTCACCCTTGGCGACCCGCATCAAGATGATCAGCGGGGGGTGCAGCCGCAGCGTTTCCTTGACCACGTTGTCCAGCTTGGGAATCGAGCGCAGCGCATGGAAACTCACTTCCTGGCCGTCGGCGTACAGGTCCTCGAGTTCGGTGAGCACCTCGGCGTAGACGTCGGTGTGGCGGATCAATTCGATCAGCGTCCACGCCGACGTGCCGGAGCTGGTGTGGTGGCCGGCGAACATCAGCGAGATGAACATGCCGGTGACCTCGTCGGCGGAGAAGCGCGGAGTGCCGTCTTCGTCCTTGATCGACACGAGCACGTCGAGCATGTCGCGGTCTGACTTGTCGGTGGGCGGGTTGGCGATCCGCTGGTTCATGATTTCCTGAACCAGCGCAACAAGTTTCACACGCGCCTCGTCGCGGCGCCGGAAGCTCTCGATCGGCAGGTAAGGGTCGACGTAGCACAGCGGATCGGTGCCGCGCTCCAGTTCGTGGTAGTACTCGGCGAAGCGATGGTCGAGTTGCTCGCGGAACTTCAGGCCGATCAGGCACGCCGTCGACGTGTAGATAGTCAACTCGGAGAAGAAGTCCAGCAGTTCGATCTCGCCCTGCTCGCCCCAGTTGGCGATCATCTTCTTGACTTCGCCTTCGATGGTGGCGGCGTGGCCCTTCATCTGTTCGCCGCGCAGCGCCGAGTTGTGCAACATCTCTTTGCGCCGCTCGGGGCTGGCATCGAACACCACGCCCTCGCCGAAAATCGGCGTCATGAACGGATACGCCTCGGCCTGGTCGAGTTCTTCGTCTGCGGCGCGGAAGAAGAATTCGTTGGCCTCGGCGCCGGAGAGGAAGATGACGTGCTTGTCGACGAGCTGGAACCACCCGACGTCGCCGCATTCGTCGCGGATGCGCTGCATCAAACCGATGGGGTCGGTGCGGAATTCCTCGAGGTGCCCGTGTTCTTCCTCGCCGCCCGAAACCCGGGGCACGGTTGCTGCCGTGGAGGTCATGAGGGCATCCCTTCTTCGCCGAGCGCGAGCTTCTGGCGGTCCGTCTTGTCGGCCAACGGAGCTTCGGGCTGAAGCTCCATGTTCGCGATGAAGCCACCGCGCGGTGTCTCGGCGACGAAGGCGATGGCGCGTCCCAGGTCTGCTGCGCGGAGGAAATAGTCGTGGCGGGCCTGGCCCCATTTCGCCCAGTCGTCCAGCGCGGGGCCGATCTTCTCCGCCGGCAGGCTCCAGCCCATCGACGTCTTGGTCGGGCCGGGGTGCACGATCGACGCCCGCACTCCGGTGCCCTCGAGTTCCATCTGGAAGTTGTTGACCATCGCCAGAAGGGCGGCCTTGGCGGCGCCGTAGGCGCCCATGTGCGGGCGCTGACGCAGTGCTACGTCGGAGCCGACGAAGATGAGATCGCCGCGCTGCCGCTCGATCATGCCCGGCAGTACCGCGGCGGCCAGCCGGTTGGCCCCGATGAGGTGGATCTGCAGCTGCGACTCGAACTCGTCGGTGGTGATCTCGGCGAGCTTGCCGAAGTAGGTGTCACCCGCACCGGCCACCAACACCTCGATGTCGCCGAGCGCGTCGACCGACTGGGCGACAAAGGATTTGACCGAATTCGGGTCGGTGACGTCGAGGTGGAATCCGACCGCCTCACCGCCGTCGGCGTTGATCTTGCCGACGATGTCGTCGAGCTTCTCGACGCGGCGGGCACCTAGGGCGACCGGAAAACCGTGCGCCGCTAGTTCAATCGCGGAGGCTTCCCCGATGCCGGAGGAAGCACCGGCGACGATGGCCGGACGGCGTTCGGGAAGCGGGGCAAAGCGGGGCATTTAGCTGACCTCCAAGGTCATTGGTAGATGAGCGAATCCGCGGACATTGCTGGAGTGGACGCGGACCGAGTTGGACTCGTCGACTTCGAAACCCTTGATCCGGGTGAACAACTCGGTGAGGGCGACGCGGGCTTCCATCCTGGCCAGGTGCGCGCCCAGGCAGAAATGTGCGCCACTGCCGAAACTCAACAGCTTGGAACCGATGTCGCGTCCGATGACGAAGTCGTCGGGGCGGTCGAACACCCGCTCGTCGCGGTGCCCCGATCCCGGCAGCAACAGCAGAACGTCGCCGTCCGGGATCGGCGTGTCGTAGAGCGTGAGCTCCCCGGCCACCGTGCGGGCCAGGATCTGGCTGGAGGTGTCATAGCGCAAGGTCTCCTCCACCCACAGCGGCACCCGCGAGGGATCGGCGTAGACCGACGTGAGTTGGTCGGGGTTTCTGTGACCCCAAAACGCCGCGTTGGCAAGAAGTTTCGTGGTGGTCTCGTTACCGGCGATCACCATCAGGAACATGAACCCGAGGATCTCGTCGTCGGTCAGCCGATCGCCGTCGATCTCGGCCTCCAGCAGCGCCGTCGTCAAGTCGTCGGTCGGCTTCTTGCGGCGTTCGGCGACCATCTCCTGGTAGTAGACGATCAGGTTGAGCGACGCCTCGATCGCTGCGGCCGGTACGTCAGTCACGCCTTCGTCGCGGTGCATGACCCCGTCGGCCCAGGCGCGCACTCGGTCGCGATCGGCATCGGGGACCCCCATCAGCTCTGAGATGACGTCCATCGGCAGCTTTCCGGCGAATTCTTCGACGTAGTCGACCGCCCCGGACGTCGCTTTCTCCAGCATGATGTCCAGGTGCTTGGTCGCGATCTCGATGACACGCGGCTCGAGCTCTCGAATCCGCCTGGGCGTGAAGCCTTTCGATACCAGCGTGCGTAGCCGCAGGTGGGCCGGGTCGTCCATGGCCAGAAACGACATGGTCTTGGAAGCGTGCGGCCCCCGGGACGCTGGGTCCAGTGAGACGCCGAAGCGATTGGACAATGTGGTGCTGTTTCGAAAGCCCTGGTGAACGTCGGCGTGCCGAGACAGCGCCCAGAAGCCGAGTTCCTCGTTGCGGTACAGCGGGGCCTCGTCGCGAAGCCGCTGGTAATACGGATACGGATCCTCGTGGAAGTCGTAGTCGTACGGGTCGAGCAGTGGCTTGTCGATCTGAATGGTCATCAGGCTTCCGTCTTGAGGAGGAGACCGACCGCGTACGCGAGGTGGTCGGCGATCTGGTGGTAGGTGTAGGCGCCACTGGCGGCGTTGACGAGCGCGCCGAAGAACGTCATCTCGAGGACCGACACCAGCCGGAGCTCGGCGTCGGGCCCGATGGCCGACGTGATGCGTCGATGGATCTCGGCGCCGATTCGGTCCCGCACCGATCGAACGGCCGGATCGCCGCCGCCACCGAGCAACGCCGTGGTGCACGCGGCAGCGACTTCGGGCTCGTCGGCGACGACCAGCGCAAGGTGACGCAGGGCTTTGTCCACCCGCGTGGGCAGCGGCTCGTTCACGTCGGTGAAGTACGGCACCTGACGCACCAGATCCAGGTAGACCTCGGCAATCAGATGATTCTTCGAGGAGAAGTAGGTGTAGGCCGTCGCCGGGGCGACTTTGGCGCGGGCAGCGACCGCGCGCACGGTCAGGTCGGCATAGGACGTCTCCCGCAGGACATCGACGCCTGCGGTCAGGACCTTGCGGAAGGTCTCTTCTTGTCGACGGTTGCGCGGCACGTCACGAGCCGGATCTGCAGGATCAGGAGTGATCGTGACCACTGGGTCGCTGGACACTTGTCCAAAGTATCCGACTGAAGCGCCCGCGGGCAAGCCTGTTCAACAAAATCCCAGTTAAGGGCAGGTGTATGTACCACCATCGGAAATCGCTGACCGGCCACTCTTGCCTTTCCAGCGGCGCTGAGACTATGTTCGACTGGATTATTCCGGACATGTGTCCACTCATCGAGGCGCGGAGGCGACGATGGCATTGCTGGCCGACGGGGTGAGCTCGCTGCTCATCGACGGCAAGCTCACAAGCGGCAACCAGGGCACTTTTGCCACGGTCAACCCGGCCACTGAGGAGGTGCTGGGCGCGGCGGCTGATGCCGACGCCGACGACATGAGCCGCGCGATTGAGGCGGCGCGGCGCGCCTTCGACGACACCGACTGGTCGCGCAACACCGAGCTTCGGATCCGTTGCATCCGCCAGCTGCGCGACGCGATGCGCGAGCACATCGAGGAACTGCGCGAGATCACCATTGCCGAGGTGGGCGCACCCCGGATGCTCACCGCCGCGGCGCAATTGGAAGGCCCGGTCGACGACCTGAGTTTCGCGGCCGACACCGCCGAGTCTTACCAGTGGAACTCAGATCTCGGTGAGGCGTCGCCGATGGGAATTCCCACCCGGCGCACGGTCGCGCGGGAGGCCGTCGGCGTCGTCGGCGCGGTCACCCCGTGGAACTTCCCGCATCAGATCAACCTCGCGAAGCTGGGCCCCGCGCTCGCCGCCGGCAACACCATCGTGCTCAAGCCGGCCCCGGATACGCCGTGGTGCGCGGCCGTACTCGGCGAAATCATCACCGAGAACACCGATTTCCCGCCGGGTGTGGTCAACATCGTCACCTCAAGCGACCACAGCGTGGGTGCGTTGCTAGCCAAAGACCCTCGGGTGGACATGGTGTCGTTCACCGGTTCCACCGCCACCGGCCGCGCCGTGATGAGTGATGCG
Source organism: uncultured Actinomycetota bacterium (assembly GCA_963750885.1). GTDB lineage: Bacteria > Actinomycetota > Actinomycetes > Mycobacteriales > Mycobacteriaceae > Mycobacterium. Next base: position 78,674 of record CAVVSN010000022.1, on the reverse strand, counting down.
GCGGCGACGCTGAAAAAGGTGTTCCTGGAACTCGGCGGTAAGTCGGCGTTCGTCGTGCTCGATGACGCGGACCTGAATGGCGCGTGTTCGGTCTCGGCGTTCACCGCCGCCATGCACGCAGGTCAAGGGTGCGCGATCACGACCCGGCTGGTGGTACCGCGGGCCAAGTACGACGAAGCCGTCGCGATCGCGGCGGGTACCATGGGCTCGATCAAGGCTGGCGATCCGAACAAGCCCGGAACTGTTTGTGGGCCAGTCATTTCCGCGCGGCAGCGCGACCGGGTGCAGAGCTATCTCGACCTGGCGATCGCCGAGGGTGGGACCTTCGCGTGTGGGGGCGGTCGGCCCGCCGACCGGGACACCGGGTTCTTCATCGAGCCCACCGTGATCGCCGGCTTGACCAACGAAGCCCGGCCCGCTCGCGAAGAGATCTTCGGCCCGGTGCTGACCGTCATCGCCCACGACGGTGACGAGGACGCGCTGCGCATCGCCAACGACTCGCCATACGGGTTGTCCGGCACCGTCTTCAGCGCCGACCCGGAGCGCGCTGCGCGCTTCGCCGCTCGCCTGCGAGTGGGAACCGTCAACGTCAACGGCGGGGTCTGGTACTCGGCCGACGCGCCGTTTGGCGGTTACAAGCAGTCCGGCAACGGACGCGAGATGGGTCTCGCCGGTTTCGAGGAGTACCTGGAAATCAAAACCATTGCGACAGCGGTCTAGCCGCGAGCCAGAGAGGAAAATCGTGAGGTTCGAAAACAAGGTCGCCATCGTCACCGGATCCGGTGGTGGCATCGGTCAGGCCTACGCCGAGGCGTTGGCGCGCGAAGGTGCGGCCGTCGTCGTCGCTGACATCAATGTCGAAGCGGCGCAAGGAGTGGCCAAGCAGATCGTCGCCGACGGCGGCAACGCGCTGGCGATCCCGGTCGACGTGTCGGACCCGGTCTCAGCCAAGGAGATGGCCGACCGCACGCTCGCCGAGTTCGGCGGCATCGACTATCTGGTGAACAACGCCGCGATCTTCGGTGGCATGAAACTCGACTTCCTGCTCACCGTCGACCCCGAGTACTACAAGAAGTTCATGAGCGTCAATCTCGACGGCGCGTTGTGGTGTACCCGCGCGGTGTACAGGAAAATGGCCAAGCGCGGCGGCGGGGTGATTGTGAACCAATCGTCCACTGCGGCATGGGTGTATTCGAACTTCTACGGCCTGGCCAAGGTCGGCATCAACGGCCTCACCCAGCAGTTGGCGACCGAACTCGGCGGCCAGAACATTCGGATCAACGCGATCGCACCTGGGCCGATCGACACCGAGGCCAATCGAACCACCACTCCGCAGGAGATCGTTCAGGACATCGTCAAGGGTCTGCCGCTGTCCCGAATGGGAACGCCGGAAGACTTGGTCGGCATGTGCCTATTCCTGTTGTCCGACGAGGCATCCTGGATCACCGGCCAGATCTTCAACGTCGACGGCGGACAGGTCATTCGATCATGAGTTGCGCCGGCGACCTAACCCTGCGCCGCATGAGCGGAGCCACTGCACAGGAGTGGCGCCCATGAGTGAAGCGCTGCGGCTCGGCTATATCGGTCTGGGCAACATGGGAGCGCCGATGGCCACCAAGATGACCGAATGGACGGGCGGGATCACGGTTTACGATATCCGGGCCGGTGCGATGACGCCGCTGGCCGAAAGGGGCGCGAGGCTGGCTGACAGTGTGGCCGACGTCGCGGACGCGGACATCATCCACATCACCGTGCTCGACGATGCGCAGGTGCGCGAGGTCGTCGGGGAGTTGGCGGCACACGCCAAGCCCGGAACGGTCATCGCGATCCACTCGACGATCAAAGACACCACCGCCGCGGAACTCGCCGAAGAACTCAAACAGCAGGGCATCCACGTCGTCGATGCGCCGGTCAGCGGGGGCGCGGCTGCGGCGGCCAAGGGCGAGCTGGCAACCATGGTGGGCGCCGACCGCGAAGTCTACGAGCGGATCAAGCCGGCCTTCAAACACTGGGCGGCCTTGGTGATCCACGCCGGCGAGCCAGGTGCGGGAACTCGAATGAAGCTGGCCCGCAACATGTTGACGTTCACCTCGTACGTCGCGGCGTGTGAGGCCATGAAGCTCGCCGAAGCGGCCGGGCTGGACTTGCAGGCACTGGGCCGGGTGGTACGGCACACCGATGCGCTCACCAGTGGCCCGGGCGCGATCATGGTGCGCGAAGACATGAAAGACCTTGAGCCGGAAAACTTCCTGTATCAATCGTTCGTGCATGCCCGCGGGCTAGGCGAGAAGGATCTGAGCCTTGCGTTGGCGCTTGGTGAGTCTGTGTCGGTCGACCTGCCGCTGGCCCAGCTTGCTTACCAGCGGTTGGCCGCGGGACTCGGAGTGCCGCACACAGGGAAAGAGGCGTGATGGACGAGCTGCGTAGCAAGGGCCTTGCCAAGATGAATGAGGTCTACGGCTGGGAGATGCCCAACATCGAAGGCGACGCGTTCTTCGACCTGACCGTCGATCACCTCTTCGGCTCCATCTGGACCCGACCGGGATTGTCGATGCGCGACAAGCGTCTGATGACGCTCACCGCGGTGACCGCGATCGGCAATCGCGACCTGGCCGAGATCCAGATCAACGCCGCGCTGCTCAACGACGAACTCACCGAAACCGAGCTCAAGGAGATGGCCGTCTTCCTCACCCAGTATCTCGGCTTTCCGCTGGGCTCGGCGCTCAACGGCGCCGTGGACGCGGTGGTGAATAAGCGGAAGAAGGCCGCGGCCAAGGGCGCCGGCGAGGACAAGAAAGCCAACGTCGAGGGTGCGCTGAAGATGCATTCGGGCGAATAGCCCGTCAATCTCAGTACGGCTGAACTCCTTCGGGCATCACGTACTCCGAAATCGGTCCCGCGGCACCATTGACGGTCGTCCCGCCGTTGAGAATGCCCGGGGCCATGTCCAGCATGTTGTTCGGGAATCCGAACTTCGGTGCGGTGAGCGCGTCGAGTCGCGCCAGTTCGTCGGCGGTGAGGTCTACGTCGACCGCCCGGACGTTGTCGTCGAGCTGCGAAAGCCTACGGGCGCCGATGATTACGGATGACACGCCCTGCTGTGCGTGCACCCAGGCCAGTGCCGCGCTGGCGACGTTGGTCTGATGCGCTTTGGCGATGACCTCCAGTTCATCGATCAGCGCGTAGGTGGTGTCGTTGAGGAAGGAGTCGACCATCGCTCCGCGGTCGGCCTGGTGTTCACCGCTGTTGGCGCGGGTGTACTTGCCGCTGAGCACGCCGCTCTTCAGTGGTGACCACGGCGTGATGCCGAGGCCGAATTCGCTCGCCATCGGAACAAGTTCCTGTTCGATGGCGCGTTCGAGCAGCGAGTACTCGACCTGCAGGCCGATGAAACTGGACCAGCCCCGGAAGCGGGCAATCAAGTTGGCTTCCACGATCTTCCACGCCGGGGTATCGGACACGCCGATATAACGCACCTTGCCGGCCGCGACGAGGTCATCGAGGGCGGCCATCGTCTCCTCGATGGGAGTGTTGGCGTCCCAGACGTGCAGCCAGTACAGGTCGATGTAGTCGGTCTGCAAGCGGCGCAGCGAGTTTTCGCAGGCGTTGATCAGTGATTTGCGGCCCGAGCCGCCGCCGTTGGGGTCACCCGGATACAGGTTGCCGCTGAATTTCGTTGCAAGCACGAGACGATCGCGGCGAGCGGCGTGGCGACCGATGTGGTCGCCGAGGATCTTCTCGGAGTGGCTTCGGGTGTAGAAATTGGCGGTGTCGATGAAGTTGCCGCCGAGTTCGATGTAGCGATCGATGATCTGTTGAGACTCTTCGACGCTGGTGCCCCAGCCGAGGTCCTCGCCGAATGTCATTGCGCCCAGGCACAGGGGGCTGACTCGCAGGCCGGACCGTCCGAGCGTCGTGTATTGATCCAGAGGCATGGTGGCGGCTTTCTGGTAGATTGTTCGATCATGCGGTTGTTCATAATAAAACTAGTTCATATCTGAACGATCTGGCAAGTCGATGTCTGATGCGGCCAAGATCTGGTCCCTGAACTACCGGGTGCTGTTGTCGGTCATCTCCCGGGCCGAGGACGAGATCTGTTCGCTGGGTCTTGAGTCGAAGGAACTGTTTCTGCTCGCCGAGATCGAGGACCATCCCTACCCGGCTGAGCTGGCGACGACGTTGAACATGCCCAAGGCGACGGTCACCGCTTACCTCAAACGGCTGGAAGCGGCGGGCTTCGTGCGTCGCGAGATCGATCCCTCCGATCTGCGCCGCCATCGTCTGCTGCTCACCGCGACCGGACGCAAAGCCGCCTCGGGCGGCATGTCTGCGGTATCCGAAGAGTTCGACAAACGTCTCGGACGGCTCACCGCAGCGCAGCAGAAAGAATTGAAGAACCTGCTCGAAAAAATCATCTGACCGCCATTGCACTAAAGTGACCTTCCGTGCGCGTTCTGGTGATCGGCTCCGGTGCCCGCGAACATGCCCTCCTGCTGGCGTTGCGCGCAGACCCTCAGGTCGAGGCGCTGGCCATCGCACCGGGCAATGCCGGCACCGCATCGATAGCTGACCAGCACGACGTCGAAGTGTCATCCGGCGACGACGTCGTCGCGTTGGCCCGCAAGGTCCGCGCCGACCTGGTGGTGATCGGTCCCGAGGTGCCGCTGGTGCTCGGCGTGGCCGACGCCGTCCGAGCCGCCGGGATCGCCTGCTTCGGCCCCAGCAAGGACGCGTCCCAGATCGAGGGGTCCAAAGCCTTCGCCAAAGACGTGATGGCAGCCGCTGGCGTCCGCACCGCGTCCAGCGAGATCGTCGACAGCCCAGCGGGTTTGGATGCAGCATTGGACCGGTTCGGCCCGGGGGCCGGCGATCCTGCCTGGGTGGTCAAAGACGACCGGTTGGCCGCGGGCAAGGGTGTGGTGGTCACGCCGGACCGCGTCGTGGCGCGCGCGCACGCCGCAAGCCTGCTCGAATCCGGCCATCCGGTGCTGTTGGAGTCCTTCCTCGACGGCCCCGAGGTGTCGCTGTTCTGCGTTGTCGACGGCGAGACCGTGGTGCCACTGTTGGCGGCGCAAGACTTCAAGCGGGTCGGCGACGGCGATGCCGGGCCCAACACCGGCGGCATGGGCGCCTACGCCCCGCTGTCGTGGCTCCCGGCCGACCTCTACCGCAAAATCGTCAGCGACCTCGTGGAACCCGTTGCCGCCGAGCTTGTTCGGCGCGGTAATTCCTTCTCCGGTCTGCTGTATGCGGGGTTGGCGATCACCTCGAAAGGGCCGGCGGTCATCGAATTCAACTGTCGCTTCGGTGATCCGGAGACGCAGGCGGTGCTCGCGCTGCTCGAGTCGCCGCTCGGGCAGCTACTCAACGCGGCGGCCACCGGCACGCTGGCGAGCTTCGGTGAACTGCAGTGGCGCAACGGCGCGGCCGTGGCGGTGGTGTTGGCCGCGGAGAACTACCCGGGCAAACCACGGGTCGGCGATGCGATCGGCGGCTCTGAGGCCGGCGGCATCCTGCACGCCGGAACGGCCCGGGGTGCGGACGGCGCGATCGTGTCCGCGGGTGGCCGGGTGCTCTCCGTGGTGGGCACCGGCGAGGACCTGGCCGCGGCCCGCTCGGCGGCCTACCAACTCATCGGCTCAATTCGGTTGCCCGGAAGCCACTTTCGCACTGATATCGGCCTGGCCGCCGCCGAAGGCAAGATCGAGGTCTAGATCCCGACCGCTTGGCCGTCGCGGCGTGGGTCGCTGACCGCGAGATAGCCGTCGTCGAGCCGCCAGATCGCCTGACAACTGCCGAACTGGTTGTAGTCATCGGTGGTGATGAGTTGATGGCCAAGCTGCTGCAGCCCGTCCAGGGTGGACGGCGGAAACCCCGTTTCGCAGCACACCTGCAGGCCGTCGGCCCAGCGGAACCGCGGGCCGTCGCACGCCGCCTGCGGATTCTGGCCGTGATCGACAATGCGCGACACCACCTGCACGTGGCCCTGCGGCTGCATCGGGCCGCCCATCACCCCGAAGCTCATCACCGGGGCGCCGTCCTTGCTCAGAAAGCCCGGGATGATGGTGTGATACGGCCGCTTATTCGGCCCGACTTGATTCGGGTGTCCTTGTGCGGCGGAGAAATCCGCGCCACGGTTCTGTAGCGAGATTCCGGTGCCGGGAACCACGATCCCGGAACCGAATCCCATGTAGTTCGACTGGATCATCGACACCATCAGGCCTGAGGCGTCCGCGGCGGTGAGATACACCGTGCCCCCGCGCGGCATTCCGGCCGACGCCGGCTTTGCGCGGTCCGGATCGATCAGCGCTGCGCGGTCCCGCAAGTAGTCGGCGTCGAGCAAGTCTTCCGGGCTCAGTGACATGTGATCGATATCGGAGACGTAGGACTGTGCGTCGGCGAATGCGAGTTTCACCGCTTCAATCTGAAGATGGACACTGTCCACGGAATCGACTGGCAGCGAAGCCATGTCGAAGTGCTCCAGGATTCCGAGGGCGATCAACGCGACGATGCCCTGGCCGTTGGGCGGTATCTCGTGCACGGTGTAACCGCGGTATCCACCGGCAATGGTGCCGACCCAGTCGGCGCGATGCGCGGCGAGGTCGTCGGCCCGCATGGCCCCGCCGTTCGCCGTCGAATGGGCTTCGAGCTTGGCCGCCAGTTCACCGCGGTAAAACGCCTCGCCGTTGGTCGCGGCAATCGTCTCCAGCGTTGTGGCGTGGTCGGGCAATGTGACCAGCTCACCTGGCCTTGGTGCTCGCCCGCCGGGCATGAAGGTATCGACGAATCCGGGCTGCGACTCGAACAGCGGAACCTGAGCCGCCCACTGCTCGGCGATCGTCGGCGAGAGGAGAAAGCCGTTGCGGGCGTAAGCGATCGCCGGCCCGAAGAGCCGGTCGAACGGCAGCTTTCCGAATTTCGCGTGCAGCTCGACCCATGCCGACACCGCACCGGGGACTGTGACGGAATTCCAGCCGAAGGGGGGAACTCCCTTACCGCCGAAATACTCCGGCGTCCATGCCGCGGGGGAGCGGCCCGACGCGTTCAGCCCATGCAGCTCATGCCCGTCCCACACGATGGCGAAGGCGTCCGACCCGATGCCATTGGACACCGGCTCCACCACCGTCAACGCAATCGCGGTGGCCACCGCCGCGTCGACCGCGCCGCCGCCGTCGGCGAGCATCCGGAGACCGGCCTGCGCTGCGAGGGGTTGCGAGGTGCACACCACGTTGGTCGCCATGACGGGCTTACGCGGCCAGCTGTAGGGCAGTTCCCACCCGAACGGCTGCATCCGCACAGTGTCTCAGCGTGCTATCACGGCGGCAAGCACGCCGATATCGTCGGCGCAACGGCAGCTGATACGCTTTACGTATCTAGCGCGATTTGTAACCCGCAAGCAGCTCAATCGAAGGTCGACCACATGCCCAAGCCAGTCATCGTCAGCGCAGTCCGAACCGCAATCGGTACGTCGTTCAAGGGCTCGCTGGTCAACACCACGCCCGAGTTTCTCGCGACCACCATCCTTCAGGAAGTGGTCCGGCGGTCCGGGGTCGAGGTCGCCGACATCGACGACGTGATCTTCGCCGAATCCCATTACGGCGGAGGCGATATGGCTCGCTACGCCGCTTCGGCCGCAGGCATGGCGTCGGTGCCAGGGCAGGCCGTCAACCGGCACTGCGCGGGTAGCCTCACGGCAGTCGCCAACGCGGCCGCACAAATCGGGTCTGGAGCCGAGAAGGTCGTCGTCGGCGGTGGCGTGCAGTCGCTGTCGATGACGCCGCTGATGAACTGGCGCATCCCCGGTCCGACGCTGGAATTCGAGGAGCGGTGGATTCCGCCGACCCACGTGGAGACGCCCGAGTCGCCGGGCCGCGACATGTCGATCACCGTCGGGTGGAACACCGCGCAGGCGGTCGGGATCACCCGTGAAGAGATGGACGCCTGGGCATTTCGTTCGCACCAGCGTGCGATCGCAGCGATCGACAGCGGTGCCTTCGTCGACGAGATCGTCCCGCTGAAGATCAAAGGCCTCGACGATGCGCTGATCGAGTTCAGCGTCGACGAACATCCACGCCGCGGCTCCACTCTCGAGAAGCTCGCGTCGCTGAAGGTGTTGCATCCGGAGATCGAGGGCTTCTCGATCACTGCGGGTAACAGCAGCGGGACCAACGACGCGGCCGCCGCGTTGACCTTGGCCGACGAGGACTTCGCGACCGCGCACGGGCTGAAGGTGCTGGGCTCGGTCAAGGCGTGGGCCTCAGCCGCCGTGGACCCGAAGGACACCGGTCTGGGCGCGGTGAAGGTGATCGGCAAGGTCCTGGACCGGGCCGGTCTGGCGCCTGGCGACGTAACCCTGTGGGAGATCAACGAGGCGTTCGCCTCGGTGCCAATCGCGGCGTGCCGTGAGCACGGACTCGACGAAGACCGGGTCAACATCTACGGCAGCGGCTGCAGCCTCGGTCACCCCATCGCTGCCAGCGGCGCGCGGATGCTGACCACGCTGGTCTACGAATTGAACCGTCGTGGTGGCGGAATCGGTGTGGCGGCGATGTGCGCCGGCGGCGGCCAGGGTGGCGCCGTCGTGATCGAGGTCTAGCGGGCGATCAGCCCGCCCGGACGGCGATCAGCCGGCTGGCGTGATCGAGAATGCAATTCAGGCCGTACTCGAAGTTGATGTCGTCGGCGACCCCGATGCGGTGGCCCTTCTCGGTCAACTGGGCGATCAACGGCATGGTCTCGGGGTCGATCACCGAACTCCCACCGCGACGGTAGGTTTCGGCACCGCCGGACTTGTCCCGCAGCCGCTCCAGCACCGCCGCACCCTGGGTGTGGACCGAGATGCTGGCGTAAGTGTCGAACGCGTCCTCCGGCGAGAGGCCCGCCTCGACCAACGCGGCGATCGCCTTTTCGAGTTTTTCGAAGGCGGCCAGCGTCGCCTCGCGCCCGAAGGTGCCGCGGATCAAAATCAGGTCGCACAGGATCGGGTTGTCGCGGAACGTCTGACGCATCTTGCGGGCGTGATCACGCAGGGAGTCCTGCCAGTCGCGGCCCTCGATGAACGGTGTTGCGAAGTCGTACTGGCCCAGCGCGCGGTCGGTCATCGCGTTGAGTAGGTCGTCCTTTTTGCGGAAGTACCAGTAGATGCTCGTCACGCCCACGTCGAGGTGCTTGGCCAGCAGCGGCATGCTCAGGCCGTCGACCGCCACCTCGCCAGCCACTTCGAACGCGCCGTTGATGATCTCGTCGACGCTGATGGATCCGCGTTCACGCCGTTGCCGCTTGTCCGCGACGGCCTGCCTCACCAACTCGGTTTACCTCCGTGCGCTGTAGCCATGCGTTACGGCGGGTTATCGTAACAAATATCGTAAGGCTTCTGGTAGGGCCCGCAGTCACGCACGACGGCGGTGTCACGCAGTAAGCAGTGGTGCCATCCAGGTCAATTCGGCGGGCAGTTGCGAGCTCCAGAACGACCCGTCGTGGCCGCCCGGAGAGAACCCGCCCGCCGGTGGGTGGGGTAACTGCCCGATGAACTGCTTGGTGGCGCCGTAGAACGGATCGCTGTTGCCGCAGTCCACCCGGATCGGGATGGATGCCAGCGCGGGCATCCCGAAGACCGAGTTCGCCGCGAAGTCGTCGGAACCGTCGAAGGCACCCGGGGCGGCGGCCCCCGACGACATCCAAAGCGCAGGGCTCACCGCGCAGATCGCCGCGGTGCGGGCCGGCCCGAGTCGGCCGCCGAGCAACAGGGCGCCGTAACCCCCCATGGACCACCCCAGGAAACCGACCCGGGACGTATCCAGTCCCTGGCCGCCGAGCATCGGGATGAGCTCGTTCAGCACCATCGCGCCGCAGTCTTCGCCGGAAGCCCTTTTGTGCCAATAACTTCCGCCACCGTCGACAGCAACGACAGCGAACGGTGGCAGTCCGGCGGCGACCGCCTGAGCCAGCCCCTGCTCGACGCCGCCCTCCATCACGGTGGCCGCGCTGCTTCCTTTGCCGTGCAGCGCGATGACCGGCCGCAAAGGTCTGCTCTGGCCCGGCGGGCGGGCGATCGCCCAGTTGGTGGCGACACCGCCGCGCGCTGCCGACACGAACGAACCCGTCACCATCGTCGGGGCAACCGGCGGATCGAGCGGCGGGGGCGGTGCCAGCGGAAGCCCGGTGCCGGTCATCACAACCGGCGGGGCCACCGGAGGCCGGCCGGGGAGCAAACGGTCCACCGCGTAGGCGCCCAACGCCCCGGCGGCAGCGCCGGTGCCCAGGCGCAGCACAGCGCGACGACTCATCTCCGGCATGCGGGTCATCATAAAGCGCCGCCAGAGGTCCCAGGCCTGCCGCGCGACTCTGGTGGATTGGCCGAAAGCCCGATGCGGCTCCATTCTGGCTGGCACCATGACCTAGGTGACAGCAGCAGTGGCTCCCGAGGGAGCCTTCGCTCCCGAGAGGAACGTCGCCGCGTCAGCCGTCGCCCCACCGGCGGCCGGTGTCGCTCCCAAGGCGGTTGTGGTTCCCAAGGGAGCCGTCACCCCTAAAGGCGAACGCCGCCGGTACGCGCTGGTGAGTGCGGCGGCCGAACTGCTGCGCGAAGGCGGTTTCGAGGCGGTCCGGCACCGTGCCGTGGCGCGCCGCGCGGGTTTGCCGCTGGCCTCGACCACGTACTACTTCTCCAGTCTCGACGATCTGATCGCCAGCGCGGTCGCGCACATCGGGATGCTGGAAGTCGCCCAGCTGCGGGCACAGGTGGCCACGCTGTCCCGTCGACGCCGCAGCGCCGACAAGACGGCCGACCTGCTGGTGGAATTACTCGTCGGCAACGAATCCGAGCCGCAACTTGCTGATCAATTGATATCCCGCTACGAGCGGCACATCGCCTGCGCCCGGCTGCCCGGGCTGCGCGAGATTCAGCGCCGCACGATGCGTCAGCGGGTCGATGCCGTCGCCGACGTGATCGAACGCTCCGGCCGGTCGGTGCGCCCGGAACTGGTCTCCGCGTTGATCTGCACGATCGACGGCGCGGTGGTGTCGGCGTTGGTCGATGAGCTTCAGGATCCGTGCGCCGTTGCGCGCACAACTGTGATTGATGTCATTGACGCGGTGGCGCCGTTCGGCCGCCGGCCAGTGCACGTCTGACGACGCCTTCCCCGTTCTCCGATTGTCGCGCAGTCGAGCTAGCCCTCGAGTTGTTGGCGGATCGCGCTCAGCCCGCGCTGCGCCTCGTCGAGGAGGGCGGCGACCTGCGCGACGCGGGCACGTAAGTCCTCGGTGTCCGCCTGCGGAGCAGACCGACGGCGCCGTGCGGGTACGGCGCCGGAGGGCAAGGTCGGCGTGACGATGTAGCCGGTCGCGTAGTCGCCGTAGATGGTGACGTCTTCGGGCCGTTGGTACCAGAACAACCCGACGTATGCGCACAGCACGGCGTCGACGGGATCCTCGTCGCGGTCGAGTTGCACTGGCCGCGTGGCGGCTTCGACCCGCTTGCGCAGTTCCACCCAGGACATGTTGTGGTTCACCCGCAACCGTGGTGTGGCATTGTCGAGCCCCTCGATGAGCGTCATCAGCTGCAGCAGCTCATGCTGACGCGATTCGAACGAACCCTTCTTGTACTTCAGGATTTTTTCCAGACCGAACAACGCGATGGTCGCCGGGTGGGGGTACACCTCGATCGCCCGCCGCGGCGAACTCGACGCCGGATCCATGTCGAGCCTCAGAGCGGTCGCGATGCGGGCAGCGCGTGGACGGGTGAGTGCGGAGTTGCCGGTGTTGGCCGGGTGGGCGCCGGCATCGAACCCGCGGAAGTCGCGGTTGAGCGCTGCCTCGCAGGGCCGAGATCCGGTCGGATTGTTGACGACCAGCGGCGCATCGATGGCCACCACGCAGTCGTCGCTGACATAGGGCTCGATCGCGGTCGCGATGCTCTCATCGTCGTGCGCGGCCCCGACCTGCAACAGCCGGCCACCGGCATCGATGACGGCGACACCGGTGTTGTTCTTCTCGCCCCAGGCGAGGTCGAGCCCGACAAAGTGCATGAGGTCACTGTGCCTGATCCGCGTCCGACGCGACGCCGTTAAGCTGTGTGTTTGTGACAATCCCGAACGTGCTGGCCAACCGTTACGCCAGCGCCGAGATGGTGGCGATCTGGTCGCCGGAGGCCAAGATCGTCGCCGAGCGGCGGCTCTGGCTGGCGGTGTTGCGCGCGCAGGCTGAGTTGGGCGTCCAGGTTCCCGACGCGGCGATCGCCGACTACGAACGAGTGCTCGAGCATGTCGACCTGGCCTCGATCGCCGCCCGCGAGCGGGTGACGCGCCACGACGTGAAGGCCCGCATCGAAGAGTTCAACGCGCTGGCCGGTCACGAGCAAGTGCATAAGGGTATGACCAGTCGCGACCTGACCGAGAACGTCGAACAGTTACAGGTTCGCCGTTCACTGGAATTGGTGTTCGCGCACGGGGTGGCCGTGGTCGCCCGGCTGGCCGAACGCGCGGCGACCTACCGCGACCTGGTGATGGCCGGCCGCAGTCACAACGTCGCCGCGCAGGCCACCACATTGGGTAAGCGGTTTGCCTCGGCCGCGCAGGAGACCTTGGTCGCGTTGACTCGACTGCGCGAGCTGATCGACCGCTACCCACTGCGTGGAATCAAGGGCCCGATGGGCACCGCGCAGGACATGCTCGACTTACTAGGCGGCGACGCGTCGAAGCTGGCCGAGCTCGAGCAGCGCATCGCTGAGTTCCTCGGATTTGCAGAGGTTTTGACCAGCGTCGGGCAGGTGTACCCACGTTCGCTCGACCACGATGTGGTGTCAGCGCTGGTACAGCTGGGCGCCGGGCCGTCCTCACTGGCGCACACCATCCGGCTGATGGCCGGCCACGACCTCGTCACCGAAGGCTTCGCGCAAGGTCAGGTCGGCTCGTCGGCGATGCCGCACAAGATGAATACCCGCAGCTGCGAGCGGGTCAACGGGCTGCAGGTGATCCTGCGCGGGTACGGTTCGATGGCCGCTGAACTCGCCGGGGCGCAGTGGAACGAAGGCGATGTTTTCTGCTCGGTGGTGCGTCGAGTTGCGTTGCCGGACAGTTTCTTCGCCGTAGACGGACAGATCGAGACGATGCTGACCGTGCTCGACGAATTCGGTGCCTATCCCGCGGTGATCCAGCGCGAACTCGATCGCTACCTGCCGTTCCTGGCCACCACCAAGATGTTGATGGCTGCGGTGCGCGCCGGCGTCGGCCGGGAGACGGCGCACGAGGTGATCAAGGAGCACGCGGTCGCGGCGGCGCTGGCCATGCGCGAGCAGGGCGTCGAGCCGAATATGCTGGACCGGTTGGCCGATGACCCACGACTACCGTTGGACCGCAACGCGATCGACGCCGCATTGGCGGACCGCAAAGCGTTCATCGGGGCCGCCGGTGATCAGGTCGACGCGGTGATCGGCGAGGTCGATGCGCTGGTCGCCCGTTATCCCGATGCCGCGAAGTACGCGCCCAGCGCGATATTGTGACGCTCGCCGACGTCGACTTCACCGACCTGGACAACTTCGCCGGCGGCTTCCCGCACGATCTTTTTGCCATCCATCGTCGCGACGCTCCGATCTACTGGCACCACCCGACCGAGCACACCCCTGACGGCGAGGGGTTCTGGTCCGTCGCCTCCTATGCCGAAACGCTTGCGGTGCTCAAAGATCCGGTCACGTTCTCGTCGGTCACCGGCGGTGATCGGCCCTTCGGTGGAACGCTGTTGCAGGACCTGTCGATTGCCGGTCAGGTGCTCAACATGATGGACGATCCACGGCACTCGCAGATCCGGCGGCTGGTCAGCTCGGGACTGACGCCGCGGATGATCGGCCTGGTCGAAGACGATCTGCGGGTGCGAACCCGTCGGCTGCTGGATGCCGTGGTGCCGGACGAACCATTCGACTTCCTGGTCGACATCGCCGCGGAATTGCCGATGCAGATGATCTGCATCCTGCTGGGAGTTCCTGAATCCGAACGCCATTGGCTGTTCGAGGCCATCGAACCGCAGTTTGACTTCGGCGGATCGCGCACAGCGGCACTGTCGCAGTTGTCGGCCGAAGAGGCCGGTTCACGGATGTACACCTACGGTCAGGAGTTGATCGCCTCGAAGCGTGCGCAGCCGACCGACGACATGTTGTCCCTTGTCGCCAACGCATCTTTTGACACCGCCGCGGGGCCGGCCATGTCAGACCTCGAGTTATATCTGTTCTTCAGTCTGCTGTTCAGCGCCGGCGCCGAGACGACCCGCAACGCGGTAGCCGGCGGGCTGCTGGCACTGGCCGAGTACCCGGAGCAATTGCGTTTGCTGCGTGAGGATTTGGCGGCCCTACCGATCGCGGTCGAGGAGATGGTCCGGTGGACCTCACCGTCGCCGTCCAAGCGGCGCACCGCCACGCGCGAGGTGATGCTCGGCGACGTGTCGATTGCGGCGGGGCAGAAGGTGCAGATCTGGGAGGGCTCGGCCAATCGCGACGCGCAGGTTTTCGACGCGGCCGACGAGTTCGACATCACACGAAAGCCCAACCCGCACCTGGGTTTCGGTCAGGGTGTGCATTACTGCCTGGGCGCCAACCTGGCCCGGCTGGAACTGCGGGTGCTTTTCGAAGAACTGCTGACCCGATTCGGCGTCATACGGGTGGTGCGTGATGTCGAATGGACGCGCAGCAACCGGCACACCGGGATTCGGCACCTCGTCGTCGAACTTAGCTAGCGCGTCCTGACCGCCATTCCCGCGGAACGCAATTCGATGGCGGCCAAGCCGTGGATAGCGTGCGGATCCCCGGCGCGCCACGCACCGACCGGGTCAGGGGTGACGGCGGTGAGCCGGGTCAGCGGCCGGTTGGCCAACGCGCGCAACGCCAGTAGCTGTGCACCGGCCGGAGTCGCGGCCAGCGCGCCGACGGTCAACTTGCGCCGCACAAACCGGATCCGCAGCACCAGCCAGGGCACGACCACTCCGAGCGTCGGTGGCGCCGCGACCGCCAACGCCAGCACGATGGCCAGCCAGCTCGCGGTGGTGTCCAGGCTGTGGCCGGCGCCGGCAATCTCGAGTGCGGCCCTACTGGCCGCGGTCAGCGGCTCGCTGACCGCGCTACCGACCAGCGGGATGTGGTCGGCGCTGTGGCCGGCCGACTTCAGGCTGTCGGCGACACCGTCAGCGCCGCCCTGGACCTGCCGACCCACGTCTGCAATCGTCGACACCGCAGTATGGACGGCCAAGCCGACGAGCACCCAGACGAAGCTCCAGATGACGACGACGGTGTCGCTGAACAACTGAATCAGCAATCGACCCGGAGTGTTGGCGTAGGGGACAAAGCGCGATTTCATCTCCCGATCCCAGCACAGGGTCGGTCTGTAGGTCGGCTTTCGACAGACAGTTAGGCTGTCCCGATGCGTCCCGCTCTGTCCGACTACCAGCACTTGGCCAGTGGCAAAGTCCGCGAGCTGTACCGGATCGACGACGCTCACTTGTTGTTCGTCGCGACGGACCGGATTTCAGCGTTCGACTACGTGCTCGACAGCCTGATCCCCGACAAAGGCCGCATCCTGACCGCGATGAGCGTGTTCTTCTTCGGTCTCGTCGACGCACCCAACCACCTGGCTGGTCCTCCAGATGACCCGCGCATTCCTGATGAAGTCCTGGGCCGGGCGCTGGTTGTGCGACAGCTCGAGATGATGCCCGTGGAATGCGTGGCCCGCGGATATCTGAGCGGCTCCGGACTGCTGGACTACCAGCAGAGCGGCAAGGTCTGCGGGATCACGCTGCCGCCGGGCCTCGTCGAAGCCAGCAGATTCGCCACGCCGTTGTTCACCCCGGCAACGAAAGCCGAACTGGGAGAACACGATGAGAACATCTCGTTCCCACAGGTGATCACGATGGTCGGCGGAGTCCGCGCCAACCAGTTACGCGACCGCACCTTACAGACCTATGTGCAGGCCGCCGACCACGCGCTGACGAAGGGAATCATCATCGCCGACACCAAGTTCGAGTTCGGTGTGGACGCCAACGGCAACATGGTGTTGGCCGACGAAGTCTTCACGCCGGACTCGTCCCGGTATTGGCCCGCCGCTGAATACCGGGTCGGGGAAGTCCAGAACAGCTTCGACAAGCAGTTCGTCCGCAATTGGCTGATCGGTCCCGAATCGGGATGGGACCGCGGCGGATCACTGGCCCCACCCGCGCTTCCGGACAGCATCATCGATGCCACCCGCGCACGTTATGTCGAGGCTTACGAACGCATTTCCGGATTGCGTTTCGACGACTGGATCGGCCCGACCGCATGAGCCAGCCGCCGATCGCCAAGCGGGTCGACTAGCCGGCGGGAGTTCCACGGTGACGTGTTCATCGACCCCTACGAATGGCTGCGGGACAAATCCAGCCCCGAGGTTCTGAGCTATCTGGAGGCGGAGAACGAGTTCGCCGATCAGGCGACCGCCCCGCTTGAGCCGTTGCGGCAGAAGATCTTCGATGAGATCAAAGCCCGCACCAAGGAGACCGACCTGTCGGTCCCGGTTCGGCGCGGCGACTGGTGGTACTACGGCCGCAGCTTCGAGGGCAAGCAGTACGGTGTCCAATGCCGTTGTCCGGTATCCGATCCGAGCGACTGGGACCCACCGGTTCTCGACGAGCACGTCGAGATTCCCGGTGAGCAGGTGCTACTCGATGAGAATGTCGAAGCCGAAGGCCACGACTTCTTCTCACTCGGGGCCGCCAGTCTGAGCCCCGACGGAAGCGTGCTGGCCTACTCCGTCGATGTGGTCGGCGACGAGCGATACACGTTGCGGTTCAGGAATATTCGCACCGGCGAGCAGTATCCCGACGAGATCGTCGGCATCGGCGCGGGAGCGACCTGGGGCACCGACAACCGGACCGTCTACTACGTCACCGTCGACGCGGCTTGGCGTCCAGACACGGTGTGGCGGCACCGGCTGGCATCTGGTCTTTCGGCCGAGAAGGTCTACCACGAAGCTGACGAGAAGTATTGGCTCGCGGTGGGGCGAACCCGCAGCGACAAGTATGTGCTGATCGCGGCTGGATCGGCGATCACCTCGGAAATTCGCTACGCGGACGCTGCCGACTCCTGCTGCCGAGTTCGTTACGGTGCTGCCGCGCCGCGACGGCATCGAGTATTCGGTGGAGCACGCGATCGTCGGTGGGCAGGATCGATTCCTGATCCTGCACAACGAGAACGCGGTGAACTTCATGCTGGCGGACGCTCCGGTCGAGGACCCTGCCGCCCAGCGCACCCTGATCGAACACCGTGACGACGTTCGACTGGACGGCGTCGATGCGTTCGCCGGCCACTTGGTGGTCAGCTATCGCGGTGCGGCCCTACCGAAAATCCAGTTGTGGCCCATCAATGATCACGATTACGGTCGGCCCGAGGAGATCTCGTTCGATTCCGAGCTGATGTCGGCAGGCCTTGGCGCCAACCCGAACTGGGATTCGCCCAAGCTGCGGGTCGGCGCCGGATCTTTCGTGACTCCGGTCCGGATCTACGACCTCGACCTGGTCACCGGGGAGCGCACGCTGCTGCGCGAGCAGCCGGTGCTGGGCGATTACCGCCGCGAGGATTACGTCGAACGCCGTGAATGGGCGCAGGCTGCCGACGGAACCAAGATCCCGATCTCGATCATTCATCGCGCCGGCATCGAATTCCCCGCTCCGGCACTGGTATACGGGTATGGCGCCTACGAGATCTGCGAGGATCCACGGTTTTCCATCGCTCGACTCTCGCTGCTGGACCGCGGCATGGTCTTCGCCGTCGCGCACGTACGCGGCGGCGGCGAGATGGGTCGACTGTGGTACGAGCACGGCAAGCTGCTGGAGAAGAAGAACAGCTTCACCGATTTCATCGCTGTCGGACAACACCTGGTCGACAGCGGACAGACCCGTCCGCAGCAGTTGGTGGCCCTGGGCGGAAGCGCCGGCGGCCTGCTGATGGGCGCTGTGGCCAACATGGCGCCTGATCTCTTCGCCGGCATACTGGCGCAGGTGCCGTTCGTCGATCCGCTGACGACGATCCTTGACCCGTCGCTGCCGCTGACCGTCACCGAGTGGGACGAATGGGGAAACCCGTTGAGCGACAGCGATGTCTACCACTACATGAAATCGTATTCGCCGTATGAGAATGTCGCCGCGCAGAACTACCCGGCCATTCTGGCGATGACGTCACTGCACGATACCCGGGTCTACTACGTCGAGCCCGCCAAATGGGTTGCGGCACTTCGGCATACCAGCGCAGGTGAAAATCCGGTGCTGCTGAAGACCCAGATGACCGCCGGCCACGGTGGTATCAGCGGTCGTTACGAGCGGTGGAAAGAGACCGCCTACCAATACGCCTGGTTGTTGGCGGCCGCCGATCGCGACCATTACGGCAGCGGTCAGGTAGACGATCTCCTCAGCGGCGCGCCGGGGTAAGTGCCTAGACCGGCACCGCGGCTTGGGTACGGCCGGGCGGCGGGGGCTTGTTGGGCAGGAACGCCACCGGCACGAGCGTCAGTGCGACAACGACGATCGCTACGACCAGGACCAGGGTGTAGGCGTGGCTGAGGTCGTTCATCAGCCGGAGGCTGAAGTCAGCCGAGACATCCTGGTGCACCGGAGGGGGTGCCCCGTGCTTGGTGAATTTGCCTCGCAGGATCCCGAGTTTCTCTGCGGTGCCGATGGTCTCGCTGCGGTTGAACTGGCTGGTCAAGATCACCGACATCATCGCGGTCCCGACTGCGACAGCGACGTGTTGGTTGACGCTGAGCAGCGTCGACCCGCGCGCCACCTCGTTCGGCTTCAACGTCTGCACCGCCGCCCCGGACAGCGGAGTCAGGGTGCAGCCCAGGCCGATGCCGGTAGTCACCAGACCGATGAGCAGGATCGGCATATAGTCCGCGTGTTGCCAAGCGCCGTAGGCGAATACGCTCAATCCGGCGACGATCGCCGCGATCCCGACCAGCAGTACGTTGCGGGGCCCGCGTTTGTCCATCAAGGTGCCGGCCAGCGGCATGGTCAGCATCGCGCCGAGCCCCTGCGGGATCAGCTGCAGACCGGACTGCAGCGGCGTCTCGTGCAGCAGTTGTTGAAGATAGCTGGGCACCACCAGGACGGCGCCGAAAAACCCGACCGAGAACGCGAACATCGCGGAGTTGGACAGCGTCACTGCGCGATTCTTGAACAGCGCCAGGTCGATCAGCGGATGGTCGGCGCGGTGCAACGCGTGCAGGACAAATGTCGTGATCAATGCGATTCCGATCAGCCCCGGTATCCAGACACGGTTGTCGGTGAAGCTGTCGTGTCGCGGTACCGATGAGATGCCGAACAGCAGTAATGCCAATCCCGGTGACAGCAAGAGCATTCCGACGAAGTCGAAGGCCTCCGACGGGCGTGGCCGATCCTTCGGAAAGACCGAAGCCGCGAGCACCAGCAGGATCGCGCCCACCGGCAGGTTGATCCGGAAGATCCATTCCCAGCCGTAGGCGCTGATCAGCCAGCCACCCAGTACCGGACCTGCCATCGGGGCGAGGAGCATCGGGATGCCGAGCACGGCCATCAATCTGCCGAGGCGTCTCGGGCCGGCTTCGCGCGTCAAGATGATCAGGGTCAGCGGCACCAGCATGCCGCCGCCGAGGCCTTGAATCACCCGAAAAGCGATGAGCTGATTAATGTTAGAGGCCATCGAGCACAGCAGCGACGCCAAGGTGAACCATAGCGCCGCGCCCATGAACAGCCGTTTGGTGCCGAACCGGTCGGATGCCCACCCGGCCAGTGGAATCACGGTGGCCTGCCCGAGCGTGTAGCCCGTGATCGTCCAGGCAACGACGGCCTGGGTGGAACTGAACTCCGCGATGAAGGTGCGCTGCGCGACGCTGACGACGGTGCCGTCGAGGAGCGCCATCACCGAGGCGAGAATGCAGACTCCGGCGATCCTCAGCAAGCCGGCGTCGAGCGAATCCGGATAGTCGAGGTCCGGCGCAGTGTCCGTCGGCGGTGCCGGGCGAGAAACCATATTCGCCACCCTAACGACAAAATAGCTAGACGATCAACATAAGTTGCCGGAGGTGCGATGCAGGTAGCCTCCGACTATGACTGTGACCGAGATCGCTCTGACCGGCCTGGATGGCGGTTCCTTGTCGCTGGCCGACTACAACGACCGTGCCGTCCTGGTGGTCAATGTGGCGTCCAAGTGTGGCCTGACGCCGCAATATGCCGCGCTGGAGCAGCTTGCGCGCGACTACGGCGAGCGTGGGCTCACCGTCCTCGGAGTCCCGTGCAACCAGTTCATGGGCCAGGAGCCCGGCACTGCCGAAGAAATCCAGAACTTCTGTTCCACCACTTATGGAGTGACGTTTCCGCTACTGGCGAAAACCGAGGTCAATGGGCCGGACCGGCACCCGCTCTACGCCGAACTCACCAAGACGCCCGACGCCGCCGGCGCCGCCGGCGATGTGCAGTGGAACTTCGAGAAATTCCTGGTCGCTCCTGGCGGAGCGGTGGTCAACCGATTTCGTCCGCAGACGGTGCCTGACGCCCCCGAAGTGATCGAGGCCGTCGAGGCAGTGCTGCCGAATTAGCTGGTCGGCGCAGTGAACTGACGCTTTCTGTCCGCGTGTACGTCACTATCTGGACATCTGACATCGTCAAAATTGAGACGTGTCTGGGAAGTTGATCGTCTCGGTCTCCGGGATCCGCGAACGCACGTTGGACGACGTCGCCGAGTTCTGCGAAAAGATGGACGCCCGCTCGGTGCCGGTGTCGCTGCTGGTCGCCCCGCGGTTGAAGGGCGGTTACCGGCTGGATCATGACCCGGTGACGGTCGAATGGCTGACCGGGCGGCGAGCAGCCGGTGATGCCATCCTGCTCAACGGATACGACGATGCGGCCACCAAGAAGCGTCGCGGCGAATTCGCAACGCTGCCCGCACATGAGGCGAATCTGCGGCTGACGGCCGCCGACCGGGTGCTCGAACATCTCGGCCTGCGTACCCGGCTCTTCGCGGCACCGCGCTGGACCGCCTCACCAGGTACGGTAAGTGCGTTGCCCCGCAACGGTTTCCGGCTACTCGCCGATCTGCACGAGATCACCGACCTGGTCCGGCAGACGACCGTGCGGGCGCGGGTTCTGGGCATCGGTGAAGGGTTCCTTTCCGAGCCGTGGTGGTGCCGGATGCTGGTGCTGTCCGCCGAGCGGGTGGCGCGCCGTGACGGCGTCGTCCGGGTCGCGGTGGCGGCCAGTCATCTGCGCAAACCCGGGCCGCTGCAAGCGATGCTGGACGCGGTGGATCTGGCCCGACTGCAGGGATGCGAACCCACCGTCTACCGGTGGCGGGCCGATCAGGCCGTTCTCGACGCGGCCTGACCGTTCCGGTCGCTACTGTGTAGCGCCATGAGCGATACCCAAGCTGATGTCATCATCGTCGGGGCGGGCCTGGCCGGCCTGGTGGCCGCGTGCGAGGTGGTCGAGCGCGGCAAGCGGGTACTGATCGTCGACCAGGAGAACAGCGCCAACCTCGGTGGGCAGGCATTCTGGTCGTTCGGCGGCTTGTTCTTCGTCGACAGTCCCGAGCAGCGTCGGCTCGGTGTCCACGACAGCTACGAGCTCGCGCTGCAGGACTGGCTGGGCACCGCGGCGTTCGACCGCCAAGAGGACTACTGGCCCAAGCAGTGGGCGCATGCCTACGTCGATTTCGCGGCCGGCGAGAAACGCAGCTGGCTGCGCGACCGGGGCCTGAAGATCTTCCCGTTGGTGGGCTGGGCTGAGCGCGGCGGTTACGGCGCTCAGGGGCATGGCAATTCGGTGCCGCGCTTCCACATCACCTGGGGAACCGGGCCGGCCATCGTCGAGATCTTCGCGCGCCGACTCGTCGATCATCCGAACGTGCGGTTTGCACACCGGCATCAGGTCGACGAGCTGATCGTCGACGGCGACACGGTGACGGGAGTTCGGGGCAGTGTGCTGGAGCCGTCGTCCGAGGCGCGCGGTGTCACGTCGTCACGAAATGTGGTTGGCGAGTTCGAATTCCGCGCCCAGGCGGTGATCGTCACCAGCGGCGGCATCGGCGGCAACCACGACATGGTGCGGGCCAACTGGCCCGCCCGGATGGGTCGGGTTCCCGAGCGAATGCTCGCCGGGGTGCCCGCCCACGTCGACGGCCGCATGATCGCGATCACCCAGAAGGCCGGCGCCCGGGTAATCAACCCGGACCGGATGTGGCATTACACCGAAGGCATTACGAATTACGACCCGATCTGGCCGATGCACGGTATCCGGATCATCCCTGGCCCTTCCTCGCTGTGGCTCGACGGCGCCGGTAAGCGGTTGCCGGTGCCGCTGTATCCCGGCTTCGACACCCTCGGAACCTTGGAGTACATCGCGAAGTCGGGCTATGACTACACCTGGTTTGTGCTGAACGCCAAGATCATTGGCAAAGAGTTCGGCCTGTCCGGCCAGGAACAGAACCCGGATCTGACTCAGCGCAGCGTGCGCCAACTGCTGGCGTCGCGGGCGGGATCGGGGGCACCGGCCCCGGTGCAGGCGTTCGTAGATCGCGGTGTCGACTTCGTCACCGCAAACTCGTTGCGCGAGTTGGTGTCCGCGATGAACGCGTTGCCGGATGTGGCGCCGCTGGATTACGCGACCGTCGCCGATGAGGTCACGGCCCGCGACCGCGAAGTGGTGAACAAATTCACCAAGGACGGCCAGATCACTGCGATCCGCGCGGCCCGTTCATTTCTCGGCGACAAGCTGGGCCGGGTCGTCGCTCCGCACCCGTTGCTCGAGCCCAAGGCCGGGCCGCTGATCGCGGTCAAGCTGCACATCCTGACGCGAAAGACGTTGGGCGGGTTGGAGACCGACCTGGATGCCCGGGTACTGGGGGCCGACGGAACACCACTGAACGGGTTGTACGCGGCCGGCGAGGTGGCGGGTTTCGGTGGCGGCGGCGTGCACGGTTACCGGGCGCTGGAGGGTACGTTCCTGGGCGGCTGCATCTTCTCCGGCCGCGCGGCGGGCCGCGGTGCGGCCGCCGACATCGCGTAGTCGCCTTCGCGAGTGTGAAGCTAGCCGCACAGTCGGCCTCGAGCGTGAAGCTGGCCGCACACTCGTCGGCGCCGTCCTAGAACGTCACCCCGGTTTCTTCGGGCAATACCTGGAAATCGGTGTCGGTCATCTCGCTGAGCCGGCCGTAGTAGATGCCGCGTGCCTCCGGGGCGACGACGGCCTGGTGAATGGGTATCGCGCGGGCCGGTGCGACCGCACGCAGATAGTCGACCGCTTCGGAGATCTTCATCCAGGGCGCCGCGGCCGGCGTGGCCAGCACGTCCACCGGCTCATCGGGGACGAACAGCGCATCGCCGGGATGCATGAAGCGTGCCGGATGCTCCCCGTCGCTGATCACATACGAAATGTTGTCTATCACCGGGATTTCCGGGTGGATGACAGCATGCTTGCCGCCGAGCGCGCGGATCGTCAGCTGACCGACCGACAGCTCGTCGCCGACGTGCACGGCCTGGCACGGCGCGGCAAGCTGTGCGGTGGTCTGCGGGTCGGCGTAGAGCGCGGCGCCGGGGTTGGCATCCAGGAGGGCGGGCAGCCGTTCCTGGTCCACGTGGTCGGGGTGTTGATGGGTGATCACGATCGCGGACAGGCCGGTGATGCCCTCAAAGCCGTGCGAGAAGTTACCGGGATCGAACAGCACCGTGGTGTGGCCGAAGTCGGCGAGAACGCACGAATGGCCGAAATGCGTGAGTTGCATGTCTACGATTGTGCGCTCATGGGCTGCAGGGGCATGCGCCTAGTCATGGCGACAACGCTGATCGCTGGTGCCCTGCTGCTCACGTGCGTGTCTTTGGCGGGTGTCACCAGCGCGGAGCCGGAGACCTGCCCGCCGATATGCGACCAGATTCCTGACACGGCGTGGATCTCCGCGGCGGCGATACCGCTGAACTCGACGTACCACTGGTCGCCACCGGCCAGGTCCGCGGTCGCGATGACGGCCGCCGCGACGCCCCGATTCCGCTTCGAAGAGGTGTGCGCGACGCCGGCGTTCCAGCCGGACACCCGCAACTCCGCAGTGGCCGCCCGGGCCATCGTGGACAACGCCGCGGGTCAGTGGCAGCTGCGGGCGGAGGTCGTGCACTGGCGCGGCGACACGGCGACCGGTGGCCAGAATGCGAGGTCGGTGTTCGACGTCGCCGAAGCGGCGCTGCGCGCCTGCCAACTGGGGGCCGCCGGCGAGTCGCCGTCGGTCACCGTCGACGAGCCGAACCGGCTGTCCGCGGTGATCAGCGGGCCGACGATTGTGCACACCTACCTCGTCGCACATCCGGAAAACAGCACGATCAGCGAGCTGACGCTCTCGGGGACGGACGCTGTCCAACCGCCCTGGCCGATCCTCTCCGACGGCCAGGTGCTGGACGCCATGTCGTCAGCGGTATGCGCGGCTTATGTCGGCTCGTGCTAGCACGACGGCTGTGGCGCCGACCGGTAGAGTTGGCGCCGATCAGCGAAACACTAGTGAGGAGCGCGGGTGGCCCGGGTGGTTGTGCACGTAATGCCCAAGGGTGAGATTCTCGACCCGCAGGGCCAGGCTATTGTCGGCGCATTGGGCCGACTCGGCCATGGCGGAATCTCAGATGTTCGGCAGGGCAAGCGGTTTGAGCTCGAGGTCGACGACAGTGTCGACGACGCGGCGCTCGCCGAGATCGCCGAGTCGCTGTTGGCCAACACCGTGATCGAAGATTGGACCGTTAGCCGAGAACCGCAGTGACGGCGCGGATCGGAGTCATCACCTTCCCGGGGACGCTCGACGACGTGGACGCGGCCCGCGCGGCGCGCGCCGTCGGCGCCGAATCCGTCAACCTCTGGCACGCCGACGCCGACCTCAAAGGTGTCGACGCGGTGGTGGTGCCCGGCGGGTTCTCCTACGGTGACTATCTGCGCTGCGGGGCCATCGCGAAATTCGCCCCGGTGATGGGCGAAGTCATCGCCGCCGCGGACCGCGGGCTGCCGGTTCTGGGCATCTGCAACGGTTTTCAGGTGCTGTGCGAGGCCGGCTTGCTGCCCGGCGCGCTGACCCGCAATGCCGGCCTGCACTTCGTCTGCCGTGACGTGTGGCTGAAGGTGGAGTCGGCGTCGACGGCGTGGACGACGCGGTATGAGGCCGGCGCGGACCTGCTGATCCCGCTGAAGTCCGGCGAGGGCCGTTACGTGGCCTCCGATGCGGTGCTCGACGAATTGGAAGGCGAGGGCCGCGTGGTGTTTCGCTACCACGACAACGCCAACGGCTCGCTGCGCGACATCGCCGGGGTCAGCTCGGCCAACGGTCGGGTCGTCGGCCTGATGCCGCATCCCGAACACGCCACCGAGGCGTTGACCGGGCCGTCCGACGACGGGCTGGGCCTGTTCTACTCGGCTCTGGACGCCGTTCTGGCCGCCTGAACTGTCGCTAGCGCAGGGCGTGCTCGGCCATCAGGTCGACCGGCCCATCGTCCGTTGAAAGACCTGCGGCGCGGCGTAATTCACCGAACGCTTCGCTCAGAGCCTCGGTCGCCTCATGCGCGTCGTGGAAGGTCTCGTCGTCGGTGAGCACCGCAATCCCGAGCTGGTCGACATAGCTCCACACGGTGATGTTCACCGGCGCGCCGGGCGACAGCACTCCCGTCGAGTAGATCTCGCTGACCGGAGCGCCGGCGAAGTAGCCGCGTTCTCGCGGCCCGGGCACGCTGGAGACCGCGACGTTCATCATCTTGTTCGGCGCGTCGCGCCGGCTTAGCCACCGAAACGCCGCCGGGGCGATCGCGGTCGGCAGGTAGCCCATCAGCTGCCCGTAGAGCCGCGGACCGAGGATCTCGTGGTCCTCCTTGGCGATCTTGGTGGCCAGCGCGACCAGCTGGGCCCGTTCGGCCGGATCGGCGACGTGTACCGGTAGCGATATCGACAGGCCGCTGATCTCGTTGCCGGTGACGCGATCCGACTTGTCGGTGGCGGTGGGCACCGACGCGATGATCGGGCGGTCGGCATTGCCGTCGTAGCGCAGCAGCAGCTGCCGCAGTCCGCCGGCCGCTGTGGCCAGCACGACGTCGTTGAGGGTGATGCCCAGGCTCTTCGAGGTCGCCTTGACGTCGGCCAGTCGCAGTGCAGTAGTGGCGAACCGGCGCTGCGGGGACACCACATGGTTGAGGAATGTCGGTGGAGCGTCGAAAGCGTCGGCGAGGTCGGGGTGATCGCCGCGCTCCCGAGTGCGCCGGCGCACCCGGCTGAAGCCCTTGGCCGCGTCGCCGACAAGGCCAGGGAGAGCGGTGATCTGGCGGATGTGGTCACGTCCGGCCGCAATCAGCAGCCCTGTGGTCGTCGGCCGCACGCCGGCCTCGTGGTTGTCTCGCTCGTCGATCGGGGCGTCCCGGGGATCCATGGCGCGGGCCAGTAGGTTGACCGAGGCGACTCCGTCGGCCAGTGCGTGGTGGATCTTGCCGATCAAAGCGAACCGTCCGCCGGCCAGCCCCTCGGCAATGTGGAATTCCCAGAGCGGCCGGCTGCGGTCCAGCGGCGTGGACGCGACTTCACCGATGACCGCGTCGAGCTCCCGACGGCCGCCGGGTGCGGGCACCCGTACCCGGTGCAGGTGGTAGTCCAGGTCGACGTCACAGTTCTCCAGCCACATCGGGTGATGCATATGCCACGGGATGTCAACGAGCTTGTAGCGCAACGGTTCCAGCAGATGCAGGCGGCGCAGGAGGTGGAGGCGGAAGGCCTCGAAGCTGAACTCCGCATCGCTGCCGGGATCGATGATCGCCACCTTCAGCGTGTGCGTGTGAAGGTTGGGCGTCTCACTGTAGAGCAGCATGGCGTCCATGCCGTTGAGTCTTTTCACGCCCACCTCCGTGCGGATTCAGCCCAGGATCGGGAACCGGCGCTGTTTGGCCAAACGGTCCAGCGCGCTCTGCATCACCGAGCGGACGTACTCGTCCACCTCGCCGACATCCGGGTCCTTCCCGAACTGCTCCGCGATGTCGATCGGCTCGAGAACCTCGGTGACCACCTTCGACGGCAGCGGCAGATTCGGCGGGAAGATCATGCTCAGCCCGAACGGAAAACCGATGCTGATGGGCAGAATATCCATGCGCACCTTGGTGATTCCCAGCTTCTTGGCCAGCCAGTTACCGCGCGTCAAGAACAACTGGGTCTCCTGGCCGCCGATCGACACCATCGGCACGATCGGCACGCCGGCCTCGATCGCGGTGCTGACGTAGCCGGTTCTGCCGTTGAAGTCGATGGTGTTCTCGAACGTCGGTCGGTAGGAGTCGTAGTCCCCACCCGGGAACACCAATACCACCGCACCCGAATGCAATGCGACGGCGGCATTTTCGCGGCTGGCTTCGATGACCCCGAGGCGCCGCAGCACTCCATCCAACGGGCCGATGAAAATCCCGTAATGGCCGAGCGTATAGACCGGCCGGTCGTAGCCGAACTCGTTGTAGAAGGCCGGCGAGAAGATGAAGACGTCGGGGGTCAGCATGCCCCCGGAGTGGTTGGACACCACCAGGGCTCCGCCGCTAGGGGGGATGTTGTCGATGTTGCGCACTTCGGCGCGGTGGTACTGCTTGATCAACGGCCCGACGGTGTTAGCGACCTGCTTGGTGAAGTCGGGATCCCACTTGGCCGTCTCGCGATTTTTCGGCGTTTTCGCGTTGCTGCCGGCCATGGTGGAGCCCTCAAATCGTCGCTGATCGTCGTTGTGAGCATGTTACTCTCGTTTTTGGAGAATGTCATATCCGTTTGCTGGAGACCGATGCCGATCTGAGGAACGATGGCCGAGAAGGTGCTTGTCACAGGCGGTTTCGGCCTGGTCGGGTCGCAGACCGTGCGCCGGCTGGCCATCGATGGGCACCGCGTGGTTGCCGCCGACCTGGGCACGCCGGCCCAGCGGGAGGCCGCGACGTTGCTGCCGGCCGGTGCCGAGGCGCACTGGGCGAACCTCACCGAGCAGCGCGAGGTCGACCGGCTCATCGCCGAAGTGGCGCCGACCGCGATCGTCCACCTGGCCGCCGTGATTCCGCCCGCGATCTATCGCAGCCGCGAACTCGGCCGCCGGGTCAACGTGGATGCCACCGCCGGTCTGTTGCGCGCCGCGCAGGCACACCCACGGCCGCCGCGCTTCGTGCTGGCATCCAGCAATGCTGTCTACGGGTCGCGCAATCCGCATCGCCATTCCGAGCGGTTGACGTCCGCCTCGCCGCTCCGGCCGGCGGACCTCTACGGGGCCCACAAGATCGAGGCCGAAAACCTGCTGCGAGCTTCGAGTCTGGACTGGGTGATCCTGCGTCTCGGTGGGGTGATCAGCGCCGACCCCGATGCGATGCCGTTCAACGGCGACGCGCTGTTCTTCGAGAGCGCGCTGCCGACCGACGGCCGTATCCACACCGTCGATGTGCGGGATGTGGCGTCCGCGTTCGCCGCGGCGACCACCGCAGACGTGGTCGGTGAGACGTTGTTGATCGCCGGTGACGACTCGCATCTGCACCGGCAGAAGGAAGTTGGTGTGGCGATGGCCGCAGCGCGCGGGCTGTCGAACGTGTTGCCCACCGGCCGGCCCGGCGACCCTGTCAGCGACGAATGCTGGTTTGTCACAGACTGGTTGGACACCACCCGCGCTCAGCAGGCGTTGTCGTTCCAGCATCACTCATGGCCCGGGATGCTCGCGGAGATGCGCGCCGCGGCCGGGTGGCGGCGCTACCCGATGTCTCTGGTGTCGCCGGTCGCGCGGCAGTTGCTCAAGCGCCGGGCCGCATATCGCGACACACCGGGCCGCTACGCCGATCCGTGGGGCGCGATTCGATCCCGACTCGGCGAGCCTGGGCCGGACTGATCGATCTGCACAGGGTAGCCGGCGCGCAACACCGCCACGTTCGACGGTGGAGTGATAACGGACACCGAACCCGTTGCAGGCCTGGGTAACTGAACTCGATAAGCGTAGGCATCTTCATCGAACACCGCAATTTGATCGCCCACGACGACGGCAGGTCCCTCGTCGGTATCGACGAACGTGCCGTCGGGCAGCGAACTCCACTCCTGCAGCCCTGGAGGTGCGTTGCGCTCGCGGTGCAGGACGGCGTCCATGTCTTTGGCGTAAGGCGTTGCGCCACCGTACTTTTGCTGCCATGCCCGTTGGTAGGTACGGTAGTCGCCGCGGCGGCATTCGGCGCAGGGTCGGTGGCCCGCGGCGAAAGCTACCGCCTCGTCGAAGAAGAACAGCTGGGTGTAGTGCGTCGGGACCCACTGCTGCGAGTACCGCCCCCGGAATTCCCGCAGGCAGGTAATCCAGGCCTTGCCCCGGTGGTTGCGAACGATGTCACGGGTGCCGCTGCCGTCATGCAGGCGGCCCCGATTACCCATCCAGGCGCCGCGACCCGGGACAGCGATGATGTTGCCGCGCGGCGAGACCCGGTTACGCGCCGGAGTCATGCGACCCCTTCCAGGTCCAGCAGAACGCGCTTGGCCGCCGGGCCGCCGCGATAGCCGCCCATCGTGCCGTCGGAGCGGACCACCCGATGGCACGGCACGACGACCGGAATCGGATTCGTCGCGCATGTCGTCCCGACAGCACGAACTGCCTTGGGGGAACCTGAAAGTCGAGCCAGCGTGCCGTAGCTGGCAGTGCTGCCATAGTGGATATCGGTGGCCAGGTGTTCAAGGACCACGCGGCGAAATCCCTTGGACAGCTGCCAATCCAGTGCTACTTCGAAGTCGTGCCGGCGGCCGGCGAAGTATTCGTCGAGCTGCAGCGCGACGCTGTCGAGGCGGGCCGGTGCGTGCAGGACGCGGGGGCTGATCCGGTCGGACAGGTTCTGCAGGACGCCGTCGTGGCCTTCGCTGCTGAACGCGACGCGCACCAGCCCGGTCGGTGTGGCGGCGATCAACAGCGAGCCGACGGGTGAGTCGACGGTCCGGTACGCGACATCGAGCAGGTTCTCCCGCTCGGCCGCTGCTGCCAGCCCGGCCCGCAGGCGGGTGAGGTCGTTGTCGTCGACCGGATACAGCGTGGCCAGGTCAGGGCTGTTCATCAGCGAACTCCGTTGCGATGTCGGGCGAATAGGTGCGCCGCAGCGTGGCGATGCCGTCGGCGGCCGCGCGGCGTGCGGCGGCCGCGCTGCTGCCGAGGATCGTGGCGATCTCGGCGTAGGGCAGTCCGGCCAGGTAGTGATAGGCCACCGCCTGACGCTGCTTGGGCGGCAACGCGGCCACCGCCTCGGTCAACTCGAGGTGGTGGTTGTCGGCGTGATCCGGCGACGCCCGGTCCGGGGTCTCCGGCACCGGCGTCGCCCGCCGGGCGGTGGCGCGGACGATGTCGATCGCCTTGCGGTGGGCGATCGTGACCAGCCACGCCTCGACATTCGCGTCGGCGGGCAGATCTGGGTAGGCCTTCATCGCTGCCACGAAGGTCTCCGCCCAGGCGTCGTCGGCGTCGGCGGGGCCGAGGACCGCGCGTGCCACCCGCAGCACCGTGGCGCCGTGCCCGGCCACGATGCTCTCGAATGGCGGCTTCACCTCTGCTACCAGAGCGCTTGCGGTGCAACGGGGATGGCCTTCTCCAGCTCGAGAAGATACTGCTTGCGGTCCAGGCCGCCGGCGTATCCGGTGAGCTTGCCGGTGGATCCGACGACCCGATGGCAGGGAATGAAAATCGACAGCGGGTTGTGGCCGACGAATCCACCGATGGCGCGGGGGCTGATGCCGTTGCCGATTTTGCGCGCCAGCGCACCGTAGGTCGTAGTGTGACCGTATGGGATTTCGGCGAGCAGCTGCCAGAGTGCGCGGGCCCGTTCGCTACCCACGAGATTGAGTGGCAGATCGAAGTCGTGGCGCTCACCGGCGAAGTACTCGCGTAGCTGCGCGATGGCGTCGTCGAAGCCACGGTCGTCGCTGGGTTCGACGTGCGGCCCGAAGCTGGTCTGGTCCGGCTGGGTCCAGTGCCCGGGGTAGTACAGACCGGTGATGCCGACGTCCTCGCGCACCAGGGTCAACGGTCCTATCGGTGAATCGATGACGACGTGACGCGTCGTCGCGGTCATGGTGGTCACGATGCCCTCCGGTGCTCGGTGTGATTCTTGATCTACCCGGTAGACGTCGGGGGAGCCGAGTTTGTGAGGTTGGCCGCGAATTCGCGCAGATCGGTCGCGACGATCGTGGGCTGCGGCAAGCCGGGGACGGGCAAGGTCGCATTGCCGGGCCGGGTGATCAGCGCACCGCTGAATCCGACGGACTGCGCGCCGATGGTGTCCCACACGTGTGCCGCGACCATCATGCAGTCCGAAGGGTGAACCCCCAGTTGCTCGGACACGTACCGGTATATCGCGGGTGCCGGTTTGAACGCCCGGCAGGCATCGACGCTGAACTGACGCTCGAATAGGTGGCTGAGCCCGGCGTTCTCCAACGGACTGGGTCCGTCCGGATTCGGCGGCGAATTGGTCAGCGTCACCAGCCGGAAACCGTTGTCGTGCAGAACTATAAGACCGTCCTCGACATCGGGGTGAGCGGGCATGGTGAGCATTGCCTCTTTGAGCGACCGCACATCGTCGTCGGCGATGTCCACCCGGCGGGTCTGGGCGACCATCCGCAAGACTCCCTGGCCCAGCGTGAAGAAGTCGACATAATGCCCGGCCAGCGTGGCCGTCATGGAGTACACGACCAGTTGACCGAACCATTCGCGCAGCACCGCGGGATCGCCGAAGATGCGCGCGAAAACCGGTGCTATGGAATCGATGTCGATGAGAGTTTCGTTGACATCGAACACCAGAACCGACGGAGCGTGGGCCATCGTCCAGGCGCTACGGGCTCAGCGCGACCGAGGCCTCGGCGGTGTAATTCAGGAACGTGAAGGTCTCCTGCAGGTACAGCTGCACGGCATCGGCATCGTGGGACAGATAGCCGATCGACACGTCGGTGCCCAGCTGTAAGTCGAAGTCGCCGCCGCGGGTGGTCACCACGAACGCGCCGTCGATGGCGGGTGCCCAGATGATGTCACCGTTCACCAGCCGCTTGATGTGCTCGAGGATCGGATATCCGTGCTCAGTGGTTTCGCTCACCTTGGTGTAGACGTCGGCGGACAGCAGAACCGAGTACGGGCCGTCGACACCGGCCAGCCGGAGTTCGGACAACGCCTGGGTGATGATGTCGGGAATTCCGCGAGGGTCGTCGGGCAGTTTCAGCGGCGGGTTGTGCTAGCGTTGCGGACTGCCCTCGATCGACGCGGCGGCGTAGCCCTCGAAGATGGCCCGGTCTTCGGCGAAGGCCAGCTTCTTGGCGGCGGCTTTGACCGGGTCCCAGTCGGAGTCCTGCGAGCCGCGTTCCACGTCGTCGATCTCCGAGCGTGACAGCGTAAACGGAACCCGAAGCCGCACAAGCGGTTTACTGGCGCGCAAGTGGGTGATCACGCCGTCGGAGGGGGCTTTGACGTCGATCAGTCGCCCGGTGCTGACGGCAGCGGCGGCGGGTCCGGCCGGCTCGCTGACGTCGACCACCCGGCGGCCGGCGATGTGCCGCTTGAAGGTTCGCCTCGCCTCCACTTCGATTTCGTCCCAGGCTTCTTCGGTGATCGGAGCGAGATCGCGGTACAGGTTGTTCATTGCGGGATTCCTTTCAAACTGCCGATCGCCAACGAGCCATCCGCGGATGTTTTCAGTATCGCCGGAGTCGCTGCCGGTGAGATCGGCAGCGGCGGCGGGTCGTCGAGAAACTCGACGGTGGGGGAGAAGAACAGTCCACCGGTGACCGCGGTGGAGAAGTCCAGGATGCGGTCGGTGTTGCCGGGCGGATCACCGAGGAACATGTTGTGCAGCATCTGCTCGGTCACCGCGGGCGTGCGTGAGTAGCCGATGAAGTAGGTGCCGAATTCGCCCTTGCCGAGTTCGCCGAAAGGCATGTTGTGCCGCACGATCTGGAGCTGGGTGCCGTCGTCGTCGGTGATGACGTTGAGCGCGATGTGCGCATCGGCCGGCTTTTCGTCGTCGTCGAATTCGATGTCTTCCAACTTGGTTCGGCCGATCACGCGCTCCTGCTCGGGAACCGGCAGAGAATCCCACGCCGGCCATGTCGTGCAGATACTTCTGCACGTGCACGTAGCTGCCGCCGGCGAATCCCGGGTCCTCGTCGCCGATCTCGGTTGCCGCGACGGCCGGCGCGCCGTTCGGGTTCTCGGTTCCGTCGACGAACCCGAGCAGATCACGGTTGTCGAAGAACCGGAACCCGTGCACCTCGTCGACCACGGTCACCGCCCCGGCCATCGACCGCAGGATGTGATTGGCCAGCTCGAAGCAGACGTCGAGCGTCTCGGCCCGAACATGGAACAACAGGTCCCCGGGCGTTGCCGGGGCCTTGTGCCGAGGGCCGTCCAGCTCGATGAACGGGTGCAGTTCGGCCGGTCGTGGGCCGTCGAACAACCGGTCCCAGGCGTGCGAGCCGATCGAGGTGATCACCGACAGGTTCTTGGCGGGCTCGCGAAACCCGGTCGACCGCACCAACCCGGAGATCCCGGCCAGCGCGTCGTGCACGACCTCTTCGCCACCTGCGTCGATGGTGACCACCAAGAAGATCGCGGCCGGAGTCAGCGGCGCGAGCACCGGCTGCGGTTGCGGGATGGGCACGGCTTCGACCCTAACGTTTCAGGTGAGCCCGTGATGAAAAGATGGGTCCATGGTTGCCTCGGCGCAGGGTCTGTGCGAATTCATCGACGCGTCCCCGTCACCGTTTCATGTCTGCGCCACCGTGGCGTCCCGGTTGCGGTCGGCCGGCTACACCGAGCTCGCCGAGGCGGACAAGTGGCCACGCGCGGGCAAGTTCTTCATCGTGCGGGCCGGGTCGCTGGTCGCGTGGAACAGCGGCAACGACGCCGGCGGTCGACCGTTCCGGGTGATCGGCGGCCACACCGACAGCCCCAACCTGCGGGTCAAGCAACACCCCGACCGTGAGGTCGCCGGCTGGCAGATGGTCGCGCTGGAACCCTATGGCGGTGCCTGGCTGAACTCATGGCTGGACCGCGACCTGGGCATCAGCGGGCGGCTGTCGGTGCGCGACGGCGCCGGTATCGCGCACCGGCTGGTGCGAATCGACAACCCCATCCTGCGGGTGCCGCAGCTGGCCATCCACCTGGCCGAGGACCGCAAGTCGCTCACGCTGGATCCGCAGCGCCACGTCAACGCGGTGTGGGGCGCCGGCGGCGCAGCCCGATCGTTCATCGGCTACGTCGCGCGAATGGGCCGGCGTCGATCCTGACGAGGTGCTGGGCGCCGACCTGATGACCCACGACCTGACTCCGTCGCTCGTGACGGGCGTCGACGGCCAGTTCGTCAGCGCACCGCGGCTGGACAACCAGGCATCCTGCTACGCGGGTCTGGAGGCGTTCCTGGACGCCAAGTCAACCGAGTATCTGCCGGTGCTGGCGCTGTTCGACCACGAAGAGGTCGGATCGACCTCGGATCACGGCGCCGACTCCGACCTGCTGCTGGTCACGC
Organism: uncultured Actinomycetota bacterium; assembly: GCA_963750885.1. Taxonomy (GTDB): domain Bacteria; phylum Actinomycetota; class Actinomycetes; order Mycobacteriales; family Mycobacteriaceae; genus Mycobacterium. Next base: position 44,166 of record CAVVSN010000022.1, on the reverse strand, counting down.
TCGAACGCATCGAGCTGGCCGGCGGTGGCGGGCGCGCCGACTTTCTGCGCAGACTGCCGGGATCGATGGTGGCCTCGGCGGACATGGCGCACGCCACCCACCCCAACTACCCCGAGCGGCACGAGCCGGGCCATCTCATCGCGATCAACGGCGGCCCGGTGCTCAAAGTGCATCCAAATCTGCGCTACGCCACCGACGGTCGCACCGCCGCGGCGTTCGCGCTGGCCTGCCGGCAGGCCGGGGTGCCGTTGCAACGTTACGAGCACCGCGCCGACCTGCCGTGTGGTTCGACGATCGGCCCGATGACGGCGGCCCGGACCGGCATCCCGACGGTCGACGTCGGCGCCCCTCAGCTCGCGATGCACTCGGCACGAGAATTGATGGGCGCCAACGACGTTCCCGCTTACGCGGCGGCGCTGCGGGCGTTCCTGTCGCCCGGCTGACCGTCAGACGAAGACCGGGTCGTAGCGGATCACGTTCTCCACGACGACGCCGTTGCGGGTGCGAACCCGGTCCAGCCCGCGGATCTCGATAGGCCCGTTCGGCCCGGTGGCGTGCCCGACGTAGTGCAGGAAGAACAGCTCCTCGCCTTCGGCCGGGCCGGCCGCCGTGGCGCTGTCGACGAGCTCGAGTTTCAGGTCCGGAGCGACGGCGAGCAGGTCGGCGATCTTCTGGGTGTACGCCTCGAATCCCCGCACCGGCTCACTGTCGCCGGGCCAATAGCCGATGATGTCGTCGGCCAGGATGTCCATGCTGTGCGACATGCTGGGCGCCGCCCAGAACGCTGCCCAGAACTCCGGGCTGAATCTCGGAGTCGTTGTGGCCGAAGCGGTTTGAGTGTCGGTCATGATTCCCTCCAGATTGTGAATGGTTCGGGTGAAAGTCTGTCCCGCGGTGGCGACGCGGCACAATTACCTCCGAGGTCATCGCCGGCGGACATAACATTGCGGGTATGGCACTCAACGTGGAGATGGTCACCGTCGACTGCGCCGACCCTGTGCAGCTCGCACAGTGGTGGGCAGAGCAGTTCGATGGCGAGACACAGGAATTGATTCCCGGCGAGTTCATCGCGGTGATCCGCCCGGACGGGCCGCGGCTGGGCTTCCAGAAGGTCGACGATCCGACGCCCGGCAAGAACCGGGTGCACCTGGATTTCGGCGCCGCCGACGTCGACGCCGAGGTGGCCCGGCTCAAGTCCGCAGGCGCGACAGAGGTCGGGCGGCACAGCATCGGCGACAGCTTCCGCTGGGTGACGCTGGCCGACCCGGCCGGCAACGCCTTCTGCGTCGCCGGCGCGGGCTAGCCGCCGCGCACCATAGACTGTCCGATGTGACGTCAGGGCTCACCCACGCGACCGATACCGTCGAGCGGGCCGCGGCCACCCCTGACCAGCCGCAACCATTCCGCGAGCTCGGTCTCAAAGACGACGAATACCAGCGGATCCGCGACATCCTGGGCCGCCGGCCGACCGACGCCGAGCTGGCCATGTACTCGGTGATGTGGAGCGAGCACTGCTCCTACAAGTCGTCCAAGGTGCATCTGCGGTACTTCGGCGAGACCACCACCGACGAGATGCGGGCCGGCATGCTGGCCGGGATCGGCGAGAACGCCGGCGTCGTCGACATCGGCGACGGCTGGGCGGTCACGTTCAAAGTCGAGTCGCACAACCACCCGTCTTATGTGGAGCCCTATCAGGGCGCGGCCACCGGAGTCGGCGGCATCGTCCGCGACATCATGGCCATGGGCGCCCGGCCGGTCGCGGTGATGGACCAGCTGCGCTTCGGTGCCGCGGACGCCCCCGACACCCGCCGCGTGCTCGATGGCGTGGTGCGCGGCGTCGGCGGCTACGGCAACTCGCTGGGCCTGCCCAACATCGGCGGCGAAACCGTCTTCGACGCCTGCTACGCCGGCAACCCGTTGGTGAATGCACTGTGCGTCGGCGTGCTGCGCAAGGAAGACCTGCATCTGGCGTTCGCCTCGGGCGCCGGCAACAAGATCATCCTGTTCGGCGCACGGACCGGACTCGACGGCATCGGCGGTGTGTCGGTGCTGGCGTCGGAGACCTTCGGCGGCGACGAGTCGGGATCGGGCCGCAAGAAACTTCCCTCGGTTCAGGTCGGCGACCCGTTCACTGAGAAGGTGCTCATCGAGTGCTGCCTCGAGCTGTACGCCGCAGGCCTGGTGATCGGCATTCAGGACCTTGGTGGAGCCGGATTATCCTGTGCCACATCTGAACTCGCATCAGCTGGCGACGGCGGGATGGCAATCCAGCTGGAGACCGTGCCGTTGCGGGCCAAGGACATGACGCCCGCCGAAATCCTCTCCAGCGAGTCGCAGGAGCGGATGTGTGCGGTGGTTGCGCCCGAGAACGTGGACGCCTTCATGGCCGTCTGCCGCAAGTGGGAGGTGCTGGCCACCACGATCGGTGAGGTCACTGACGGCGATCGGCTGCAGATCACCTGGAATGGCGAGACGGTCGTCGACGTGCCGCCGCGCACCGTGGCCCACGAGGGCCCGGTCTATGAGCGTCCCGTCGCGCGTCCCGAGTCTCAGGACGCGCTCATCGCCGACACCTCGGCCGGCCTGAAGCGGCCGGTCTCGGGCGACGAGCTGCGCGCGACTTTGCTTGCGCTGCTGGGCAGTCCGCACCTGTGCAGCCGGGCGTTCATCACCGAGCAGTACGACCGCTACGTGCGCGGCAACACCGTGCTGGCCGAGCATGCCGACGGTGGCGTGCTGCGCGTCGACGAGACCACCGGCCGCGGTATCGCGTTGTCGACCGACGCGTCCGGCCGCTACACGCTGCTGGATCCCTACGTCGGTGCGCAGCTGGCGCTGGCCGAGGCGTACCGCAACGTCGCCGTCACCGGCGCCACCCCGGTCGCGGTGACCAACTGCCTCAACTTCGGATCGCCGGAGGATCCCGGTGTGATGTGGCAGTTCTCCCAAGCCGTCCACGGCCTGGCGGATGGCTGTGCGGCACTGGGCATTCCGGTCACCGGCGGCAACGTCAGCTTCTACAACCAGACCGGGACCACCGCGATCATGCCCACCCCGGTGGTCGGCGTCCTGGGTGTGATCGACGACGTCACCCGCCGCATCCCGACCGCGATGGGCACCGAACCGGGCGAGACGCTGATCCTGCTCGGAGACACTCGCGACGAATTCGACGGCTCGATCTGGGCGCAGGTCACCGCCGACCACCTGGGCGGGCGGCCGCCCTCCGTCGACCTGGCCCGCGAGCGCCTGCTGGCCGACGTCCTGAGTGCAGCGTCTCGCGACGGACTGGTGTCCGCGGCCCATGACCTGTCCGAGGGCGGGCTGGCGCAGGCCGTGGTGGAGTCGGCCATGGCCGGCGAAACAGGTTGCCGCATCGTGCTTCCCGAAGGTGCTGACCCGTTCGTCACGTTGTTCTCCGAGTCGTCCGGCCGGGTGCTGGTCGCGGTACCGCGCACCGAGGAGAGCCGTTTCACGGCCATGTGCGAGGCGAGGGGACTCCCCGCAACCCGGATCGGCGTCGTCGACGAAGGCTCGGACTCGGTCGAGGTACAAGGTTTGTTCACCGTGTCACTGGCCGAGTTGCGCAGCACGTCCGAAGGGGTGCTGGCCGCCCTGCTGCGATGAGCGACGAGTCGACTGCGCGCCATCCGCTGCTGGTGTGGGCGTGGAGCCTGCTTCGGCTGAAATTCGTCGGGGTGGTGTTCGGCGCGCTGTTCTTCTGCTTGTCGCTGACGCCCTCCCTGGTGCCTCGAGAGTGGTTGTTCCAGGGCCTGATTGGCGGTGTGAACGCCGCCTTCGGCTACGGGCTGGGGGTGTTGATCGGCAAGGCGGTGAACCGCCTGGTGCTACGTGGCGCCCGGTGGTGGCCGCCGTCGCCGCGGGTGCTGTGGTGGATGAAGGCGGCGGTTGTGGTGCTGGCGCCGACGGCCTGCGTGCTGATGCTGATCCCGGCCGCGTCCTGGCAGCGGCAGTTGTCGGCGCTGATGGGTATCGAGGGGCCGACGAATCCGGGTTATCTGCGCACGCTGGCCGTCGCGGCCGTGGTCGGTGCGCTGCTGGTGTGGGCGTTCCGCGTGCTGGTCGACGTCGTCAAACTGCTGGCGCGCATGCTGATTCGACGATGGCACCTGCACGACGAGGTGGCGCTGTTCATCGGCGCCACGATCGTGGTGGCGTTGCTGGTCACCCTGATCGACGGTGTGCTCGTCCGCGCTTTCTTCGCCGGCGCCAATGCGGTCTTCCAGCCGCAGGACAGCGCGACGCCCGCGGGTGTCGAGCAACCACAGCTGCCGGAAAAATCCGGCAGCCCAATGTCATTGGCGCCGTGGAGCACGCTGGGATATCAGGGCCGCGCCTTCGTCGGCACCGGTCCGCATGCAGCCGAGCTGAGCAAGATCAACGGCGCGCCGGCCAAGGAGCCGATCCGGGTGTACGCCGGGCTGCACACCGCCCCCGACGATCCAGGCCGGATGGACGTGCTCCTCGACGAGCTCGAGCGCACCGGCGCATTCACCCGCAAGGTCTTGGTCATTGCGCCGACGACCGGCACCGGCTGGATCGACCCGGTGGCGGCGAGTTCGGTGGAGTCGATGTACAACGGCGACACCGCGATAGTCGGAGTGCAGTACTCCTATCTGCCGAGCTGGATTTCGTTCCTGGCGGACCGGCAGAAGTCGATGGACTCCGGCCGGATGCTGATCAACGCCGTCCACGCGCGGTGGGAGCAGCTACCTCCGCAGCACCGGCCCAAGTTGGTGCTCTACGGCGAGAGTCTGGGGTCGTTGGCGGGCCAGGCCGCGTTCGGCTGGCTGCCCGACATCCGACGGATGGGTTTCGACGCGGTGCTGTGGGTCGGGCCGCCGCAGGAGAGCACGCTGTGGCACGCGTTGATCGCGCGACGCGATCCCGGCACCACCGAAGTGCAGCCCCGATACGACAACGGACGGACCGTGCGGTTCTCCGAAGCCAACGATCCCGCCGACGTCAGCCGGGTCACCGGGCCGCCGTGGACCGGCACCCGCGTGCTGTTCCTGCAGCACCCGTCCGACCCGGTGGTCTGGTGGTCGCCCGACCTGTTGTTCAGCCGTCCAGACTGGCTTACCGAACCCCGCGGCCATGACCGCAGTCCCGCGATGCAATGGAATCCGGTTGTGACGTTCTGGCAGGTCAGCGCCGACTTGACCAATGCCGAAGGGGTCCCCGGCGGGCACGGACACAACTACAGCAACGACATCCTGGACGCCTTCGCAGCGGTAGCCCCGCCGGAGGGCTGGACCTCGGCCGACACCGAGCGCATCCGCGCCGCACTCGGGAACTGAGCCATGGCAGCCCGTCAGAACGCCGATCCGGCTCAGACCCGCGACGCCGTCCGCGCCGTCGAAGACTGGCTACGCGACGACAGTCACCCGGCGCCGAGCCGTGCCGAGCTGGCGGCGGCAGTCCGGCTCACCGCGCGCACCCTGGCCGCCGAGGCGCCCGGCGCCAGCGTCGAGGTCCGAATTCCGCCGTTCGTCGCGGTGCAATGCATCGCCGGGCCACGACATACCCGCGGCACCCCGCCCAATGTCGTCGAGGCCGATCCCCGAACCTGGCTGCTGCTGGCGACCGGACTCCTGCGAGGTGCCCGACGCGACGAAAACCGGTGCGGTGCGCCTCTCCGGTTCGCGGGCTCTCAGAGATTGCGGCCTGGCTGCCGGTCGTGCGATTGAGCGGTTAGGTCAGCGGCGCCAATCCAGAACGCACCAGATCAACACTCGCTGGCAACGATTTCACCCAGGTCGCCGGTACAGCCGTCGTCGCCCCATTCTTGGACGGCCACCACCAGCGCCGCCGCCAGAGTGGCTCCCGCGACTTCAGCGACGAGGTCGAGATTGGGTACGCCCGCGTAGCGGGTCTTGATGAAGTCGGTCAGCACTTCGGCGAAGGACGACTGCACGACGCGCAGATGCGCCGCGATTCGTTCGGCGGATATCAACGTCGAACGGGCCATCGCGGCTTGGCGAACCACCTCCACGTCATGTGGAAAACTCGCCACGCTCGCCAACACGGCATCGAACAGCGACTCCGAGGCGGGTCGTTGCGCCAACGCCTCTGCCAGCCATTCCAGCTGGGTGTCGTAGTCCTGGAACAAAACGGCTTCCTTGCTGGGGAAGTGCCGGAAGAACGTCCGCTCGGTGACGCCGGCCTCGGTGGCCAGCTGCGTCACCGTCACGTTCGCGAAACCCTTGCTGGCGAACTGCGCCAGCGCGACCCGACGCAACGCCTCGTGTGTCGATCGCCGGCGCAGCTCATGAAGGTTCGTCGGCTCCGTCATCGCGCCGATGTTATCTCGAACATCCCGAATACGTCAGTGCTGACATCTTCCAAATTATGTCAGTACTGACATATTCTGCCAGCCATGACTGACTATGACGCGATCGTTGTCGGCGCCGGGCACAACGGCCTGACGGCGGCAGCCATCCTGCAGGGTGCGGGCCTGCGCACGCTCTGCCTGGAGGCCAACACCTACAGCGGTGGAATGGCCGCGACGGTCGAGCTCATCGACGGATTCCGCTACGAGATCGCGGGATCGGTGCAGTTCCCCACCGCCCCCCAGATCACCAAAGAGCTTGGCCTGGATACTCTTCCGACCGTCGACGCCGAAGTGATGTCGGTCAACATCGGCGAGTCCGGTGAGGAGCCGATGGTTTTCTACCGCGATCCGATGCAGCTGATGACGCATCTCGGCGAGAAACACGGCGCCGACGCGATCATGGGCATGGCCGAGTTGATCGCCTGGAGTCAAGGACCCGCGAAAGCGCTGGGCCGCTTCGAAGTGCGCACACCGCCGAAATCGCTCGACGAGATGTATGCCTGTGCGGCCAACGAAGCCGAACGTGCCGCGATCCATCGAGATGCTGTTCGGCTCGGCGATGGATGCCATCGACCGCTATCTACCGGACAAAGAAAAGCACGCCATCATGCGCGGGATGCTCGCGTTTCTGGCCGTCAACTCCACCTACCGCGGCCCCTACACCCCCGGCAGCGCGACCTGCCTGGCCTTTGCGCTGGCCGTGCCCAACGACAGCACCGCCATGATGACCAAGCTCGCCGGCGGTATCGGAGCGCTCACCGAACACCTCCGCGAGCTTTTCATCTCTCGTGGTGGCGAGATGCGCCTCCGGGCCAAGGTCGAGAAGATTCTGGTGGAAAACGATCGCGTCACCGGCGTGCGACTCCGCGACGGGTCGACGATCACCGCGCCCGTCGTGGTCTCCAACCTCGCGCCCGACCTCACTCTCACCGATCTCGTCGGCGCCGAGCACCTACCCGCGGATTTGATCGCCAGGCTTGAGCGGCCGCGACCACCGCGCGGCATTCATCCAGATGCATTTCGCTCTCGACGGCCTGCCGGAGTTCGCCCACCCTACGAGCTGCTCAACGAACCCGGCATGCAGCAATCCATCGGGATCTTCGGCTCACCGGAAGAACAGCAGCGCCAATGGGAGATGTGCACCCGCGGCCTGGTGCCCGACAATCCGTCGCTCGGTATGCAGATCCCGTCCTGCATGGACCCCGGTCTGGCGCCGCCCGGCAAGCACGCCGCCAGCGCCTATGCCTATGCGTTTCCCGTCGAAGCCCCCCGCGATCAGCATGGGCGTCTGAAAAATGAGATGGCGCAACGGGTTATCGACAAGATCACCCGCGTATGCGCCCAACTTCCGAGACATCGTCATCCGGCATATCACGTTCGCGCCGTATCACATGCAGACGATGTTCGGCGCTCCGTCCGGCGATTTCTGCCACGGCCTGCTGCATCCGGACCTGATGGGACCAAACCGGCCCGGACCCAGGGGCTTCATCGACCTGCCGATCCCGGTCGACGGGCTCTATCTGGCGAGCGCCGGGTGTCACGGCGGCCCCGGCATCACGTTCACTCCCGGCTACAACGCCGCTTATCAGGCGCTCGACGATCGGGCGGCCGGGTCCCTGGCTGCTCGCGCGAGCCCGTCACACTGAGCGGCACTGTGGCGTATGCGACATTTGGCACTTCTTGGGGCTGCTGAGCTGCAGAAATCAGGCGTGTCGCGGCGCAACACGCGGGAGCAATTCGCTGCCACCCCCAACGTTTCCGTAGACTTCACCGAGTCACCATCCGTTCCCTGGGGAGCCGCCGCACCGTGACCGTCCAAGAGCCAGTACCTGACGAGAATCCGCCCGGTGAAGAGTGTGGTGTATTCGGGGTCTGGGCCCCCGGCGAAGAAGTCGCCAAGATGACGTACTACGGCCTCTACGCGCTGCAACACCGCGGGCAGGAAGCCGCCGGCATCGCCGTCGCGGACGGGTCGCAGGTGTTGGTGTTCAAGGATCTCGGCCTGGTCAGTCAGGTCTTCGACGAGCAGACGCTGGCCGCGATGGAAGGCCACGTCGCCGTCGGGCACTGCCGGTACTCCACCAGCGGCCAGCCGACGTGGGAGAACGCCCAGCCGGTCTTCCGTAACACCGCCGCCGGCACCGGAGTCGCCTTGGGGCACAACGGCAATCTGGTCAACAGTGCCGAACTCGTCTCCCGCGCCCGCGCGGCCGGACTGATCAACCCCAGGGCCCCGGGCGCGGCCAACACCGACTCCGACGTGCTGGGCGCGTTGCTGGCGCATGGCGCCGCCGACTCCAGCCTGGAACAGGCCGCGCTCGAACTGCTGCCCACCGTGCGCGGCGCGTTCTGCCTGACGTTCATGGACGAGAACACCCTGTATGCCGCGCGCGACCCGTGGGGGTGCGGCCGCTGTGCCTGGGACGGCTGGACCGCGGCTGGGTGGTGGCGTCGGAGACCGCCGCGCTGGACATCGTCGGCGCTTCGTTCGTCCGCGAGATCGAACCCGGCGAGTTGCTGGCGATCGACGCCGACGGCGTCCGGTCGACCCGGTTCGCCAACCCCGAACCCAAGGGCTGCATCTTCGAATACGTCTACCTGGCGCGGCCGGACAGCACGATCTCCGGCCGGTCGGTGCATGGCGCCCGACTGGATATCGGCCGCCGACTGGCACGGGAAAGCCCGATCGACGCCGACCTGGTGATCGGTGTGCCGGAATCCGGCACACCCGCCGCGGTCGGCTACGCGCAGGAGTCCGGCATTCCCTACGGCCAGGGCCTGATGAAGAACGCCTACGTCGGGCGCACCTTCATCCAGCCGTCGCAGACCATCCGTCAGCTCGGAATCCGGCTGAAGTTAAACCCGCTCAAGGAAGTCATCCGCGGCAAGCGGCTGATCGTCGTCGACGACTCGATCGTGCGCGGTAACACCCAGCGCGCGCTGGTCAGGATGCTGCGCGAAGCGGGCGCCGTCGAAGTGCATGTGCGGATCGCGTCGCCACCGGTGAAGTGGCCGTGCTTCTACGGCATCGACTTCCCGTCGCCGGCCGAGCTGATCGCCAACGCCGTCGAAGACGAAGACGAAATGCTCGAAGCGGTACGGCACGCCATCAACGCCGACACGCTGGGCTACATCTCGCTGCGGAGTCTGGTCGCCGCGACCGAGCAACCCACCTCGCGACTGTGCACGGCCTGCTTCGACGGCAAGTACCCGATCGAATTGCCCAGCGAGACAGCGCTTGGCAAGAACGTCATCGAGCAGATGCTCGCCAACGCGGCACGCGAGGCCACGCCGTCGGACATCAGCCACGAGATATCGCCGGAGGCCGAACAGGCCGCCGTGCTACGGCATCCCTAACCTCACGAGCGAGTGGGAGATACCCGCGCCGGGCATCGCCCGGTAGCCTTTAGCGCGATGACCGACCGTGGAAAAGACCCGGCTGCCCCGGGCGCTACGTATGCATCGGCCGGAGTCGATATCGAAGCCGGGGACCGCGCCGTCGAATTGTTCAAACCGCTGGCGTCCAAAGCCACCAGACCTGAGGTGATCGGCAAGCTCGGTGGCTTCGCCGGACTCTTCGCGCTGCGCGGCGACTACCGCGAGCCGCTGCTGGCCGCATCCAGCGACGGGGTGGGCACCAAGCTGGCCGTCGCCCAGGCGATGGACAAGCACGACACCGTCGGCCTGGACCTGGTGGCGATGGTTGTCGACGATTTGGTGGTCTGCGGCGCCGAGCCGTTGTTCCTGCTCGACTACATCGCGCTCGGCCGCATCGTGCCGGAACGCCTCAACGCGATCGTCGGCGGTATCGCCGAAGGCTGCGTGCGCGCGGGCTGCGCGCTGCTGGGCGGCGAAACCGCCGAGCATCCCGGCCTGATCGAGCCTGACCACTACGACATCTCCGCCACCGGCGTCGGCGTCGTCGAGGCTGAGGACCTACTCGGCCCCGACCGGGTCAAACCCGGAGACGTGCTCATTGCGATGGGATCGTCGGGTCTGCACTCCAACGGATACTCGCTGGCCCGCAAGGTCCTGCTCGAGATCGATCGGGGCAACCTGGAGGGCTACGTCGAGGAGTTCGGCCGCACGCTGGGCGAAGAGATGCTCGAGCCGACCATCATCTACGCCAAAGACTGTCTCGCGCTGGCCGCCGAAACTCAGGTCCGGACGTTCTGCCACGTCACCGGCGGCGGGCTGGCCGGCAACCTGGAGCGTGTCGTCCCGAACGGGCTGCTCGCCGAGGTGGATCGCGGTACCTGGACGCCGGCTCCGGTGTTCGCGATGATCGCCCAGCGTGGCCGGGTCTCGCGCGCCGAGATGGAGAAAACTTTCAACATGGGCGTCGGCATGATCGCGGTCGTGGCGCCGGAAGACACCGATCGCGCACTTGCGATTCTGACCGCCCGACACCTGAACTGCTGGGTCCTGGGCACGATCAACAAGGGTGGAAAAGGCGGTCCGCGAGCCAAACTCGTCGGGCAGCACCCCAGGTTCTAGATTTCGGCTCGCCGTTGAGGCGAGCCGTGGGAAAGCCTCAGCGGTGCTCGTCAAGCCAAGGGTCGTCGCCCTCCGACTGGTCACCGTCCTGATCGCCCGACCCGGACAGCTCCTGCCGAAGCCGATCGAAATCGGTCTGCGGTGAGCTGTACTTGAGGTCTCGAGCAACCTTGGTCTGCTTCGCCTTAGCCCGGCCACGGCCCATGGGGGAACCCCCTCACGCAATAACGGAGCGGCCCAACATGTAGGCGGCTCCGATCTTTTGTCTTTATTGTCCTGTCGAGAGTCTACCGTGCCCGGTGGCTGCGTGCTGTTGCGCCCCGCACCCTTCGACGACCGTCACCGGACGGTTCCCCGCAACCGCTCCACGGCCACCCGCCCGGCGCCCGGCCCGTCCGCGGCCGGTAGCGACCCGACGTCGATCATCGCCGCGACATCGGCGTTGCCGCCGGTGCTCAGCTCGGTGTCGGCGGGAATGGCGCGCTTGAGCAGCGCCAAGGCCACCGGGCCCAGATCGACGTGTTCGACGACGGTTCCCAGTCGGCCCACCGCGCGGCCGCCGGCGAGCACCGGGTCGCCGGTATTGGGCCGGTCGACCGACCCGTCCAGGTGCAACAGCACCAGCATCCGCGGTGGTTTGCCCAGGTTGTGCACTCGGGCGACGGTTTCCTGGCCGCGATAGCAACCCTTGTCCGAGATGGACGGCGCCGCCGATCCAGCCCACTTCGTGCGGGATGGTGCGCTCGTCGGTGTCGACGCCGAGCCGTGCCCGCACCGCCGCAACCCGGTGGGCTTCGTGAGCCCAGACCCCGGCCGGACGCGCCCCGGCGTCGGTCAACCGGCGCCGCAGATCTGCGGACCGACTGCGGTCGACCAGAACATCGAGCTCGAGCTGGCCCGGGCTGGCCTCGGGCATGCGGCGGACGAAACCGCCATCGATCGGCGCCGCGGCCAGCTCGGTGGGCAACGCGTCCAACCCGAGCGCCTCGAGAATCGCGGCGTCGCCGAGTTGCGGCCCCAGCAGCGATAGCACCGCCAGATCGGCCGCCGCCGGAGTCACCTGCGACCAGAACACCATCTTGTTCAGGAATGCCAGCAGCGGCTCGCTGCGCCACGGCTCGGTGTCGAGATAGCTCACGCCGTCGAGCTCGGTCTGGATCCAGTGGTCTTCGACCCGGCCCTGGCCATCGAGGCTGAGGTTCTGCGTGCTCGCGCCGTCGGGTAGTTCGCTGACGTGCTGCGTGGAAATGCTGTGTAGCCAGGTTTGGCGGTCGGCGCCGGTCAGCGTGAGCACGCCGCGGTGAGACCGATCGACCAGAGACGGCACCCGTCTCGGCGGAGCGCTGCTCACCCAGGGGATCGCCGTAGTGCCAGATGGCACCGGCGTCGGGGCCGGTTTCGGGAGCAGGAACTGCAGACACACGTCAACTCTACGGGGATCGCCGCTAGGCTTTTTGGCGGCGACCCGCTGCGACCGGCCCCGCCGCTTGCGATCGCCGCTGGCTGGCGGCGACCTGCTGCGACCGGCTCGCCGCTTGCGATCGCCGCTAGGCTCCTGATCCATGACCGGTGTGATCGTCACGCTCGACGGCGACGTGCACCCGGCGGACAGGCCGCTGCTGTTCGCCGACGACCTCGCCGCAGTGCGCGGCGACGGTGTCTTCGAGACTCTGCTGGTCCGCGACGGTGGGGCGTGCCTGGTCGAGGCTCACCTGGGTCGGCTCATCCACTCGGCCAAGCTTCTCGAGCTGCCTGCACCGGACTCGACGGCCTGGCGGCGCGCGATCGACCAGGCGGCGCAACAGTGGACCACTCAGACGAACGACGAGGCGGCGATGCGGCTGGTGTACAGCCGCGGGCGGGAAAGCGGCTCCGCGCCTACCGCATACGTGACGGTGAACCCGGTGACGGACCGGATCGTCACGGTCCGCCGTGAGGGATTGGCGGCGGTGACGTTGCCCCGGGAGTTGCCGTCGGCCGGTGTCGAGGACATGCCGTGGCTGCTGGCCGGCGCCAAGACGCTGTCGTACGCCATCAACATGGCTGCGCTGCGCCATGCGGACCGCCACGGCGCCGGCGACGTCATCTTCGTCAGCTCGGACGGCTACATCCTGGAAGGCCCACGTTCGACTGTCGTGATCGCAGCCGACGGCGACGACGGCAACGTGTGCCTGCTGACCCCGCCGCCCTGGTATCCGATCCTGCGCGGCACCACGCAACAGGCTTTGTTCGGTGTCGCCCGCGCCAAAGGATACGACTGCGACTACCGCGCCCTGCGCGTCGCTGATCTGATTGCCGCGCAGGGAATTTGGCTGGTGTCGAGCATGACGCTGGCCGCGCGGGTGCACACCCTCGACGGCCGGGCATTGCCGCGGGCTCCGCTGACAGCTGAATTCGCCGAGCTGGTCGATGCGGCCATCGTCAGCGACCGCTGAAATCAGTTGTCGGAGCGGCGCGCAACGGGTACCTTCGCTTTTACACAAGAAGGGAGGTGGTCTGAGAAATTGATAGCTTATTGGACTTGTGAGGTGGCTGCCCGCTAGCAGCACCCGGCTGGAAAGAACCAGCATCACTGCGCTGGCGAATTCCCCGCAGTCACCCAGCCCCCGAGCCTCCGGTCTGTCCAGCCTGGAACTACGGCTCGGGGGCTGCCCATTTTCCGGGCCGGACTCCCAAGCCTTCTGCGTCAACCGGTCAGGTCGTCAGCCGACAAATCGCGCGAGCCGCGCTGACAGATGCGGAATCAGTCCGCCGTCGGCGTCCACCCGCTCTTCGACGTAGGCCAGATCGCCACCCTCGACGATGCCGTAGAGCCGCTTGGCTCCGCCGACCAGCACGCCGGACCGGCTGCGGGCCAAGCGCGTCGGTGGCCAGCTCCCACGATGACTGGCTGAGTGGGCGACCGTAGAACAGCTCGACGTACCCGGCGGAATGCGCCAACAACAGCTCGATGGCATTCGACTCGGTCGGGTCGTCAGGTTCGTTGACGAAGCGCCAGTACCCGGTTTCACGCAAGTCCGGACCTTCGTATTCGCCCGCTTCGCTGACCCGCCAGGACCGGGCCTCCCAGTTCAAATAGTCGCCACCGTCATGGGAGACCACGATCTGCTGCCCGTACCGGTAATCGCCATCGGGCCCGCGCCCTTCCCCTTCGCCGCGCCACACCCCGACCAACGGAAGCAACGCCAGCAGGGCGTCGTTCAGGTTGGCGCCCTTACGCAGGTTGGCGGTGTCCGCAGCAACCGGGAGGTCGTCGAAGACCGGGACGTTGCGGGCCGCTGTCGCCCTCGCGCGTTCGATCGCGGCCGCCACCGCACGATCGCCGGAGCCGGGTATCCGGGCCGCGTCGTCACCGGGGTCGCCGTCATTTGCGGCGTTCTCCTGGGAGGTCACGATTCGTCGGTGATCAGCCGGTACAGCGTGTACAGCGCGAACCAGGAGATGAGTACGACGGCCGCGATGAGCAAGATCTCGAAGAACAGAACCACGACGACGAGTCTAATGCGGCGAGCCGGTCAGGAGATCTTGATGTCCACCTCGTGGATGCCGGCGCCCTTCGGCTCGACGATCGCATCGCCGTTGCCCGCGGCCGACAGCGCACGCAGCGTCCACGACCCGGGGGCCGCGAAGAACCGGAAGTCACCGGTGGCCGATGCGACGACCTCGGCGGTGAATTCGCCCGAGGAGTCCAGCAGTCGCACGAAAGAACCGCCCACGGCCTGACCGGAGCTGTCCACCACGCGGCCGGTGATGACTGTTTCCTTCTCCAGGTCGACGCTGGCCGGCAGAGTCTGCCCTTGCTTTGGCGCAGAGCACATAATCAGCTTCCCAACTCGATCGGGGCCCCAACCAGGGAGCCGTATTCAGTCCAACTGCCGTCGTAGTTCTTGACGTTCTGATGTCCCAGCAGCTCCTGCAAGACGAACCAGGTGTGCGACGAACGTTCCCCGATTCGGCAGTAGGCAATCGTTTCCTTCGACCCATCGAGTCCGGCGTCGGCGTAGATCTTGGTCAGCTCGTCGTCGGATTTGAAGGTGCCGTCGTCGTTGGCCGTCTTGCTCCACGGCACGTTGATCGCGCCCGTGATGTGGCCGGGACGTTGGCTCTGCTCCTGTGGCAGGTGGGCCGGCGCCAGGATCTTGCCGGAGAACTCGTCCGGTGAGCGCACGTCGACCAGGTTCTTCTCGTTGATCGCGGCCAATACTTCGTCGCGGAAGGCCCGGATCGAGTTGTCCGCGGTCTTCGCGGTGTAGCTGGTGGCGGGGCGATCTACCTTGTCGGTGGAAAACGCGCGCCCATCGAGCTGCCACTTTTTGCGGCCACCGTCGAGCAGCTTGACGTCCTCGTGGCCGTACAGCTTGAAGTACCAGTACGCGTAGGCGGCGAACCAGTTGTTGTTGCCGCCGTAGAGAACGACCGTGTCCCCGTTGGCGATACCGCGGTCGCTGAGCAATTTGGAGAACTGCTGAGCGTCGACGAAGTCACGCCGGACCGGGTCTTGCAGATCGGTGCGCCAGTCCAGCTTCACCGCTCCGGCGATGTGGCCGTCGTCGTAGGCGCTGGTGTCTTCGTCGACCTCGACGAAGACCACGCGATCGGCATCGAGATTGCTCTGGGCCCAGTCTGCGGAGACCAGGACGTCGGAGCGTGCCATAGGGGGATCCTTTCGATCGCTAGGAGGTGCTGTGGGCCGGCTTCAGGCGTGCCACGAGCGGGTAGAGCTGGCAGCCCAGGCAGATAGCGAAGGCTGCGTTGAGAAACGCGGCGACTAATGCCGCCGCGGTGAGCACGACGCCCAAAAGGGAAGCGCCAGTGGCAAATCCAATCGCCGCCGGGGCCGCGAAGAGCAACCCGACCAGCTGGGCGAACTTCAGCGGGGCGACGGGCTCACGCTCGCGAACCGGGCTCAGTCGCGGCGCGACGAGCTTGGCGAACACCAGGCCATAGGGGTGGCGACGCGGCCCGGCCAGTGCGCCGATCGCGAAGACGACGGATTGCACGCCGAGGATGATCGCGGCGGCCAGTGGGCTGACCCCGGCGACGAGCAGGGCAGTGACCAGTACCGCGGTGGTGATCCAGGCCGCGAAGCGCGGTCCCCGGACGTCGACCTGATCGGGGGTCTTGGGGTTCGACATGATGCGGCTCCTGAATTGCTCTATGCACGGCTTTTGTGGCGGCGCGCGCCACGGGGGTTCTGGCTGCTCCGAGCGCGGCGCGAACAGGCGCGGCTATTCAGCAGCTAAGACAACAGCAACAGCCCGCGACGCGGCACAGATCAACTGCGCGGCGACTGGTGAGCATGAGCTCGACGCGGGCGGACACGTCATGCAGCTTACCCAATGACGATGTCATCGGGCCAACAGCGGTGCCAGCGCCGATCGCAGGTCATCGGCTTTCGGGACGCCCGCGGTGCGGTAGCGCTGCCGGCCGTCCGCGTCGAAGATGAAGGTGGTCGGCAGCGACAACACCGAAAGCCGGCGCGCCGCGCCCGGATTGGCGTCCATATCGATCTCCACATGCGCGACCTGGTCGAGGTCGTCACAGACCTGATCGACTACGCGGCGCACCTGGGCGCACGGTCCGCACCACGATGCGCTGAAATGCACGACGGTCGGTCCGTCGGCGGACAGGCCCAGGTCGGAGGTGTCGAGGGCGTCTGACGCCGTCGGATCGGTCGCCTGGACCTGGCCGGCCCGCCGGGTCATCAACCAGCCGATGACTGCTGCCGCCACCAGCGCTGCGACGAGCGCCACAACTGCTGAAGTCATCGGCGTCGCTCCTCCTCATCGCTGCGCTCTGCATCGTCGCCGACGCACGTCATGCTCGGTTGAACCCGTCGAGCGTGATCGTTAATCCCGACGTGATGCCCTCGATGATCACGTCCGATCCCCGTGCGCCCTGGGTCGTCGGTTTCACACCGAACGGGAGCTTTTGATCGGGCAGCCGCCCGGCGAATGCGGCCAGCACCGCATCGCGCTTGTCGTCGGGAACCGACTGGTTGGCGGTGTTCGGTCCGGTGAGCACGCCGGTGGGGGTGAACACCAGCGTGGTCTGGTCGTCGCCGGCCATCGAGAGGTCGACGGCGACGCTGACCCGTTTCTCGAAGTGAGCCGCCCGCGGGGTGCCGCTGAAGACCAGGTCGCGGCTGCCGGAGATGCCGGATTCGGTGGTGCCGCCGGTGGAGTTGTTGGTGTCTTTGGCGGGTGCTTCGACGATCAGGTCGCGGATGCCCAGGTAGTGGCCGAGGTGCCGCGAGTCGATGATGATCCGGCTTTCCAGCTTGCCGACCGGCAGCTTGGCAGCTGGCCTGATCAGCCACGACGCGTCGGTCAGGCCGACCGAATGCATGGTGGCCTCCAGCGTCGCCTTCCCGATCACCGGGCGGTCGACGGCGGTGGCCTTGATCTCCACGTCCTCATAGCGGTGCCGCATCGCCTGGGGGATGAGCGGAAACGCGATGATCGCGACGAACGGGTCGAAGCCAAGTCGGGCCGTGTCGCGCACCGCCCGGGCCAGTCGATACTCGGCGTAGATGCTGGTCCCGAAGTCGGCGCCGATCGCTGCGAGCAGCGTCACGAAAACGGCCAGCAGCACTGCCGCCAATCCGACCAGCGCTTTACGCATCTGCATATTGTGGCCTACGCGCGGTTCTGGGTGTGCACCATCACGGTCGTCACCTCGCTGGTCAGAATGGCGCGGCTCCTCCCCAGACCGTCCCGGTCTGCATCGTCGCCACGCTGGTCAGAATGGCGCGGCTCCTCCCCAGACCGTCCCGGTCTGCATCGTCGCCACGCGAAAGACCGCGCTGCAAGCTATCGTCTAGTGACCTGGCCGTTAAACTTCGTATCCCAACCATGAATTTTGGGAGACGCCTTTCCCATAAACGCTGGAGGGGCTTGCTTGGACCTGCTGCTGCTGACCCCCGAGCCGAATCCGGACGTGGTTCTGCCGTCCTTATCGCTGCTCGCCCACACCCTGCGCTCCGCGCCGCCAGACGTTTCGTCGCTGCTGGAGGCAGGCAGCGCTGACATCTTGATCGTCGACGCCCGACTGGACCTGCCCGCAGCACGCGGTCTGTGCCGCCTGCTGGGTTCCACCGGTCGATCGATCCCGGTGGTGGTCGTGGTCAACGAGGGCGGGTTGGTGGCTGTCAATGCCGACTGGGGGCTGGACGAGATCTTGCTGCCCGGCACGGGGCCGGCCGAGATCGACGCCCGGCTGCGGTTGCTCATCGGCCGGCGAGGCAACCTGCAGGACCAGGAGGGCGTCGGCAAGATCAGCCTCGGCGAACTCGTGATCGACGAGGGCACCTACACCGCCCGCTTGCGGGGCCGTCCGCTCGACCTCACCTACAAGGAGTTCGAGCTGCTGAAGTATCTGGCCCAGCATGCCGGCCGGGTGTTCACCCGGGCCCAATTGCTGCACGAGGTATGGGGTTACGACTTCTTCGGCGGAACTCGAACAGTCGACGTGCATGTGCGTCGACTGCGAGCCAAGCTCGGCCCGGAATACGAGGCGTTGATCGGCACCGTGCGCAACGTGGGCTACAAGGCAGTACGACCCACTCGGGGCCGGCCACCGAGCAGCGAGACCGTCGCCGACGACGGCGATCCCGACGTAGACAATCACCAAGAACCGCTCGCCGATCCGCTGCACAGCCAGTGACGTCGCCGCAATGGCGGGCGGCGCTGAGCGTCGACGAGCAGCGAAATGTTCGTGAACTCATCACTGCAGCAAGCGAATCCGACGCGGTGGCACCCGTCGGTGAGCAGGTCTTGCGCGAGTTGGCACACGACCGCACCGAACATCTGTTGAGCACCGACGCAAGCGGCGAGCAAGTCCTCGGCTACCTGAATCTGTCCGGCGAACCGCAGGACGGGTCAGCGATGGCGGAATTGGTGGTGCATCCGGACGCGCGCCGAGGCGGCATCGGCGCGGCGATGATCCGCGCCACACTAATCAAAACTAATGGACTGAACCGCTTCTGGGCGCACGGCACACTCGACTCGGCGCGCGCGACCGCAGCGGCGCTGGGCTTGTCCACGGTTCGCGAACTCGTCCAGATGCGCCGCGACCTCGACGACGTCGCCGAGCCGGAAGTGCCCGACGGCGTACGCATCCGCAGCTACGCCGGTGCGGCCGACGACGCAGAGTTGTTGCGGGTCAACAATGCCGCGTTCGTGACGCACCCGGAGCAGGGCGGCTGGACCGACGCCGACCTCGCCGAGCGACGCGCCGAAGCCTGGTTCGACCCCGAGGGCTTGTTCCTGGCTTTCAGTGAGCAGACCGACGCTCTGCTCGGTTTCCATTGGACGAAAGTGCACTCCGAAAAGGAGGGCCTCGGCGAGGTCTACGTGGTCGGCGTCGATCCCGCCGCACAGGGCGGCGGCCTGGGTGGTCTGCTGACGGCGGTGGGCCTGGCGCACTTGGCGCACAGGCTGAACGAGGCCGCGCAGCCGACGGTGATGCTCTACGTCGAGTCGGACAACACCGCGGCGCTGAGGACCTATCGACGGTTGGGATTTACGCAGTACAGCGTGGACACGGCGTACGCGCGGAGCTGACGTGTTCACCCCGCGTTCACCATTCCGGCGGACACCGTCTACGCCCAGCGCATAGTTTCGCCGTTGGCCGACTCCGTTGCGGGGAGAGTCGCTGGCAGACAAAATCATTGAGGAAGCGAGATCGGTGATGTTCCACGCGGTGCGCGCGGCCTTGGTGGTTGCCGTTCTCGTCGGCGCGATATCCACCGGCTGCGGCAGCGACAGCAACCTGCACGGTATGACGGCGCCGACGGGTCCGGTGAATTGCGACGGCAAGCCCGACCTGACCGCCGAGGGGTCCACCGCGCAGCTGAACGCGATCGCGTTGTTCAACATGGACTGGTCTGCGCTGTGCCCCGGTAAGCAGTTGGCGTACAACCCAACCGGGTCGGGCGCTGGACGCGAGCAGTTCATCGCTAGGCACGTGGATTTCGCGGGCTCGGACTCTCCGCTGAGCCGCGATCAGATCGACGCCGCCGCCGATCGGTGCAACGGCAATCCCGCCTGGCATCTACCGATCGTCTTCGGGCCCATCGCGATCGCCTTTCACCTCGACGGCGTCAAAAAACTCGTCGTCAACGCCGATGTGCTGGCCAACATCTTCAGTGGCGCGATCACCTCCTGGGACGACCCGGCCATCGTCCGACTCAATCCCGTTGTGCCGCTGCCCAATACCAGGATCCTGCCGATCTACCGGTCAGACTCCTCGGGGACCACCGACAACTTTCAGAAGTATCTGGCCGCGGCCGCCCCGAACAGCTGGAAGCGAGGCGCCGGAAGCGAGTTTCAGGGCGGCGTCGGCGAAGGCGCGCAGAAGTCTGCCGGCATCATCCAGGCAGTGCACTCGGAGTCCGGCACGATCGGCTACGTCGAAAAAGGCTTCGCCGATCAAGGCGGGGTGCCCTACGCGCAGATCAACGACGGTAGCCAAGCGATCGCGCTCACCGACGACGCGGCCCGCAAGGCCATCGACGGCGCCGCCTTCGCCGGCATCGGAAACGACCTGGAACTCGACCTGAACTCGATCTACCGCACCCGCTCCGCAGGCGCCTATCCGCTGGTGCAGGCCACCTACGAGATCGTCTGCTCCAGGGGCTACGACCCTGCGACCAGCGCCGCGGTCAAATCGCTACTGACCGTGGCCGCCGACAATGCGCAGGGCGGTCTGTCGACGGCCGGCTACATCCCGCTGCCCGACAAATTCAAGAAGCGCTTGCTCACGGCGATCGACGCGATCCGGTGACCCGAACGAACTACCCTATGGCCGAGAGCAGCCAACTGATGGGGAGAGTGTGACGACGCCGAGTCCAGCCGATACCGGTTCGGGTGGGGTCGCCGCGGTTGCTTCGTTGCGGAGGCTGGCCGGCACTCCGCTGAGCTGGAGCGTCGTCAGACCCAGCCGTGGGGACCGGCTGTTTCGCAACCTGTCCAAGGGCTCCGGCGTCATGATCATCGTTTTGATCGCGGCAATCGGGTTGTTCCTGCTGATGCGCGCGATCCCAGCGCTGGCCCGAAATCAGGTGAACTTCTTCAGCTACGGCGGCAACTGGGACACCACGAACACCGAGGCGATGCGTTTTGGCGTTTTCGACCTGGTTCAGGTGACGGTGATGGTGGCGTTGTTCGCCTTGGTGCTCGCGATGCCGGTGGCGCTGGGCATCGCCATCTTCCTTGCGCAGTACTCGCCGCGTCGGGTGACCGGCCCGCTGGCCTACATCGTCGACCTGCTCGCAGCGGTCCCGTCGATCATCTACGGGGTCTGGGGCCTCTACGTGCTCGCCCCGCGACTGGGATCGGTGGCGACGTGGCTCAACGAGCATCTGGGAGGGACGTTCCTGTTCGCGACCGGCAACGCGTCGGTGTCCGGCGGCGGGACCATCTTCATTGCGGGGATCGTGCTGGCGGTGATGATTCTGCCGATCATCACCGCAGTCACCCGGGAGGTCTTCATGAAGACGCCGCAGGGTCACATCGAAGCCGCGCTGGCGCTCGGTGCCACCCGTTGGGAGGTGGTCAGGACCGCAGTGCTGCCGTTCGGGCGGTCCGGATACATCAGCGGCGCGATGCTGGGCCTGGGGCGCGCGCTCGGGGAGACCGTCGCATTGCTGGTCATCCTGCGCGGGACGCAGTCAGCGTTCGGTTGGTCGCTGTTCGACGGTGGCTACACCTTCGCCACCAAGATCGCGGCAACCGCATACGAATTCAACAACCAGTACAAGGCCGGCGCCTACATCGCTGCGGGCCTGACCCTGTTTCTGCTCACGCTTGTGGTGAATGCCATTGCCCGTCAAGCTGTTTCAGGCAGGTCCAGCCGATGACGACAATACTGGACCGCCCCCTCAAGGCGCGAACGTTCACCGGCGTCAGCGTGGGCCGCCGCGTCTCCGACGCCGTTGCCACCGTGCTGGTGACCCTGTCGGTCGGCATTGCGCTGGTGCCGTTGGTCTGGGTGTTGTACTCGGTGGTGGCCAAAGGGTTCGGCGCGGTGAAATCCGCTGTGTGGTGGACACATTCGCAGGCCGATATGACGGCCTTTCTGCCTGGCGGCGGTGCCTACCACGCCATTGTCGGCACGGTCTTGCAAGGATTGGTGTGCGCGGCTATCTCGATACCGATCGGGGTCTTCGTCGCCATCTATCTGGTGGAATACGGCGGCGACAGCACGCTGAGCAAGATCACCTCGTTCATGGTGGACATCCTGACCGGAGTGCCGTCGATCGTCGCGGCGTTGTTCGTCTATGCGCTGTGCATCGCCACGCTCGGTTTCCCGAGGTCCGGCTTCGCCGTATCGCTGGCGCTCGTTCTGCTGATGATCCCGGTGATCGTGCGCACCACCGAGGAGATGCTGCAGATCGTCCCGGTGGAACTGCGTGAGGCCAGCTATGCGCTGGGCGTGCCGACCTGGCGGACGATCACCAAGATTGTCCTGCCGGCCGGGATGTCCGGCATCATCACCGGCATCCTGCTCGCGCTGGCCCGGATCATGGGTGAGACCGCGCCGCTGTTGATCCTGGTCGGTTACTCGCAGGCGATGAACTTCGACATCTTCCACGGTTTCATGGGCTCGTTGCCCGGCATGATGTACGACCAGACCTCGGCCGGGGCCGGTACCAGCCCAATTCCTACGGATCGGCTGTGGGGTGCGGGCCTGACGCTGATTCTGGTGATCGCCGTCATTAACCTGGTGGCCAAGGTCGTCTCGCAAGTCTTTGCACCCGAAAGGTTAGGCAGGAGCTCCGGTGGCTAAGCGGTTAGACCTCAAGGACGTCAACATCTTCTACGGCGCATTTCAGGCCGTTGCCGACGTCTCGCTGTCGGTTCTGCCGCGTAGCGTGACGGCGTTCATCGGGCCGTCGGGTTGCGGCAAGACCACGGTGCTGCGGACACTCAACCGGATGCACGAGGTGACGCCCGGTGCTCGCATGCACGGCACCGTGCTCCTCGACGACGACGACATCTACGGCTCGGGTATCGATCCGGTGGGCGTGCGTCGAGCGATCGGTATGGTGTTCCAGCGTCCGAACCCGTTCCCCACCATGTCAATTCGCGACAACGTGGTGGCGGGCCTGAAGCTACAGGGCGTGCGGAACCGCAAGCTGCTCGACGATACCGCCGAATACGCGCTGCGTGGCGCCAACCTGTGGGACGAGGTCAAGGATCGGCTGGACCGGCCGGGCGGCGGGTTGTCCGGTGGTCAGCAGCAGCGGCTGTGCATCGCGCGGGCGATCGCAGTGCAACCCGACGTGCTGCTGATGGACGAGCCGTGCTCGTCGCTGGACCCGATCTCGACGATGGCGATCGAGGATCTCATCGCCGAGTTGAAGCAGGAGTACACCATCGTCATCGTCACCCACAACATGCAGCAGGCGGCGCGGGTGAGCGATCACACCGCGTTCTTCAACCTCGAAGCGGTCGGTAAGCCCGGGCGGCTGGTCGAGATCGACGACACCGAGAAGATCTTCTCCAACCCGACGCAGAAGGCCACCGAGGACTACATCTCTGGCCGCTTCGGCTAGCGCGGCCTAGCCGGATTGGGCGACGGTCTCGTCTTCGGGGAAGCGGCCGGTCGCCTGGAAGATGACCCGACGCGCCACCTCGACGGCGTGATCGGCGAATCGTTCGTAGAAGCGGCCGAGCAATGTCACGTCGACCGCGGCGGCTACGCCGTGCTTCCACTCCCGGTCCATCAACACGGTGAACAGATGGCGGTGCAGGTCGTCCATCGCGTCGTCTTCTTCGCGGATGCGGGCGGCCTTCTCCGGGTCACGTGACCACAGCACTTCCTGCGCGCTGTTGCCCAAATCCACTGCGAGCCGGCCCATTTCGGCGAAGTAGCCGTTGACTTCCTCGGGCAGTGTGTGCTGGGGATGACGCCGGCGGGCGATCTTTGCGACGTGCAGAGCCAGCGCGCCCATCCGGTCGATGTCAGCGACCATCTGGATTGCGCTCACGATCGAGCGCAGGTCGCCCGCGACGGGCGCCTGCAAGGCGAGCAGCACGAAGGCGCTCTCCTCCGCTTGCGCACTGAGGTCGGCGATCTTCTCGTGATCGGACATGACCTGCTCGGCGAGAACCAGGTCGGCTTGTAGCAGCGCCTGCGTTGCCCGCTCCATCGCGCCACCAGCCAGTCCGCACATCGCGCCGAGCTGCTCGGAGAGCTCAGAGAGCTGCTCGTGGTAGGCGGTGCGCATGGCTCAAGCGTACTTTCCGGATCTTCGGTACGACGTGAACCGGTACGAAGTGCAGCGTGAACTTGCGGTGAATGCCGGATTGAGCTGCAGACTCCGGGCGGTCGCGCTATTCGCAGTGAGTGTCGGCGGCGTTGGTGACGGTCAGGTCTTCCGGGAGTTTGGTCGACGAGGTCGACGTGTTGTCGTGTTGCGCTCGACCTGCAGGCTGACCGGTGAACCCGCCGGCGGGGGAGCGCCGACCGTGGTGAAGTCCGAGCCGAGCACCACCTGTACGACGTGCCCGGTTCCGGTGATCCGCTCGAGTTTGGAGTTCGCGAATGCGGCCGCGACCGTGGCGGCGGCTTCTTCGTTGCCGGGCGAGAACAGCACCTTGGTGGTTTTGAGCGGGTTCGGGTAGTCGTCGGGTGACTTGACTCTGAATCCGCGGCGTTTCAGCTGGTTGCTGGCTGTGGTCGCCAGCCCCGACTTGGAGGTGGAGTTGGATACCTGCACGGTGACGTCCTGGGGTGCGGCGGCCACGGCCTGCAGATGCTCGGGGTGCGGGTCCGACGGCTGGCTGGCCTGCGCCCCCTTCGAAGACTGGCCGTTGGCCGACGTGGTCGGCGGGCTCGACGTCGCATTCATGTCGTTTTCGCCCGGCAACGAATCGTCGTTGATGATCGAGTCGAACAGCGCCCGCATGTCCGAGGTGCGCGGCGGCTCGTCGCCGTTTTCGTCGGTGATGCCGGTCGGCACGGTCACGAAGGAGACGTGGCCGGCATTCATACCCTGCACCGACTGGCCGAGCTGGACGAGGTCGCGGGTCTTGATGTTGTCGACATAGCTGTTGCTGATGAACATGTTCACGACGCTGTTCAGCTTGCTCAGCGAGAAGAACGTCTCCTTGGATATCAGCGACCCGAACAGTCGATCCCACGGCAGCGTAGGGCGGGTCGGTGGAGTTGCGGCCCCGCGCGGACCGCGCGTAGTCGATGCAGAAGTGGCCAGTGCCGTCCGCCGTGTTGTTCTCCAGCGCGGTAATCCCGGCGTGACCAGGTCCTCCAGGGTCCCCCGCTCCCGCAAATCATACATTTCCGGGTGAAAAGGTAAAGTAGCTTTGACCAGGAAGTTCTGGCAATAATGAGCAAACGTCACCTGTCGTGGGGAGTAAAGTAACCGCCCGCACTGATCGGCCGGTGCGCCCGCAGACGCGCAAGCGGTGCCGGGCGGAGCACGTCCGCCCGGCACCGCTGCCGCGGTGCGTTACGGCCTAAGCGGCCGTTGACTGTGCGTTAGTTGGTCAGCCCGCAGTTCGGGACGGGCAGGAAGCCGTAGTTCTTGATGTCGGTCTTGGCTTTCGTGCTGCTGCACGCCCAGCCCTTGGTGCTGGCGGTCGAGGCGGCGAAGAACTTCTCCAGGTAGGCCGGGATGTGATCGGCCGTCGTGGCGTCGTAACGGACCACGGTGTAGATGGAATTCTGGAACAGCGGCGTGAACTTGCTATTGATCTTCACGCTGGCCGGCGGCGCGGGCAGCGGCCACGGCGCGGCCGGCGCCGTGCTGTTGATCTTGTTGAGGGTGAGCACGCCGTGCACGTCACAGCCGAACAGGTTCTGCCCGGCGCCGGGGTTGCAGACCACGCCGGCGTGCCGGGGTGCAGCCGGAGTTGAGGCAGGCGGCGGAGTGGTACACCTCGGCGATGTACTTGCCGACCGAGAAGGGCAAGATCGCGTTCGGGCTGTTCAGCTGGGGGTCGACGCCCTCGTTCTCTCAGGGTGCTGTTGTCTCGACGCAGGCGCCGGCGACGATCGGGGTGACGCCGCCGCCGAGCGCGGTCAGGAAGAACGACCGGGTGCCCGAGCCGGTCTGCGGCAGGAACGGCGAGATGGGGCGCGTTCTTGCCGCCGACCTGGCTCCAGTTGGTGTCGTGCACTCGTAGATGTTCTTCAGCTGGGCGGCGGTCAGGTTCGCCGGGGCGTTGGTGCCGCCGCTGCCGCGGCCGGTGGCCTAGGTGACCGCGTCACCGGCCAGCGTGGAGAACGCGATGCCGCCGGCGGCGTACGGCGGGTCGGTGGACGCGCGGCCCGCGAGGACCGGGCGTAGTCGATGCAGAAGCCGCTGCCGTCCGCGGCTGTCTGGTGCTCGAGCGCGGTGATGCCGGCCGACGAGCCGTCCGGCCGCGGGAGGGAAGCGCAGCCCGCCTTCGTGACGATCGGGTCGCCGATGGCGCCGGTGTCGGGTTGGTGGCGTCCCAGCTGTACAGCTTCGGGTGCGCCGGTGGCTGGCGTTGTAGTCGTGCGAGAGCTGGTCGAACAGGAACTCGCTGGTGTCCGATCCGACGCCCGACCAGGTCGGTCGCCTTGGGGGTGACCCCGCTCGGCGGGTCCGCGAGTGCGGGACCCGCCGCGAGCGCGATGAGCGCCGCCGCGGCCGCGGAGCCGGCCATGAGCTTGCTGAGCATGCGCATTCTTTCCGTCCTCCTCGTTCGAGACGAATCAAGACGAATCAGGAAGAGTCGCGAATTCCATCACTTTCCGCAACCGGCCGGCCCGCAGCCGACCGTAGCCCAGCTTCACCGGCCAGCTGGCCTCGGCCACAGAGAACAGTGACGGGCGGATTCTGATGTTTTGCTTAACAAGGGGAATTCGGAGAACGAGTCTTCCGGGTCACGCGGGCATCAGCGTGCCCAGCAGGCGTCATTCAGACGTGCCGCTTCGTCATATTCTCACGGGATGTTCACGATCGACTACAGCTAGGCATGTGTTCCTCCTGGCGTTATTCGGTCAGAGTTTAAATCTGCAGTTTCCCGAAGTTTACGAATGTTAGTGACCGGCCAAACATTACAAGTTCAAATATCGCCGGCCATTCGAGGGAATTTAACTCTGCGTACCGCAGGGACGTACTATAGCGCCGGGATGGTGCGGCGCCGGCCTAGCCCCCAGCGAGCTCATCACGTATTTCACCAGGGTGTAGTCCTCGAACCCGGGGCTCCCGTTCCTCGCACGCCCACGGCGAGCCGTAGTCGGCGAGCAGGTCCAGGAACGGCCTCGCGTCCAACGCCTCGGGCCCGAGCACGCCGGCGCCGGACCAGGCGCCCGGCGTCGATCAGCTCCAGCGCCACCACCGGGTTGACCGCGGTCTGCCACACGACCGCCTGCGACCCGTACTCGGCCATGGCCAGCGTTGTCGACCACGTGGTACAGGTAGACCTCGCGCGGCGCGCCGTCGGTACCGGTCCCCGTCACCCAGGTGCCCGCGCAGGTCCGCCCGCGCATCCGGTCCCCGAGCGTGGCCGGGTCGGGCAGGCAGGCGGCGACCACGTCGCGCGGCGACACCTCGCGCCGCCGACCCGCACCGGGCGGTGAGTCCAGGCCGAGCTTGTGCAGCGTCCCCAGCACGCCGATGAACTCCTCGCCGAGCCCGTACTTGAACGTCACCCGCCTGGCCTCCACCCAGCGGGGGATCAGCAGCACCTCTTCGTGCTCCACGTTGACGCACTCCACCGGGCCGATCCCGGCCGGGAAGGTGAAGGTCTCCGGCTCGCAGAACGGCTCGGTGGTGTACCAGCCCCGGTCGCGCTCCCAGACGACCGGCGGGTTCAGGCACTCCTCGATGGTCGTCCAGATCGAGAACGTGGGCGCGAAGTCATAGCCATCGACCGCGAGGTTCGCGCCGTCCCGGACGCCGATCTCGTCGATCTCGCGGAACAGCGTGTCGGCGGCGTACCGGGCGAACACGTCGGACAGGCCCGGCTCGACGCCGATGCCCACCAGCGCCAGCTTCCCGGCTGCTCCCACTGCCGGCCAGCGGCGAACTGCTCGTCGCCCAGCTTGACGCCGCTCCGGCGTACGGGTCCTCGGGGTGCGGGCGCGACAGCGACATCGCCATGTCCAGGTAGTCCGCGCCCGGGCGTCCAGCGCCGCGCGGAACAGCGGCATGACGAAGCGCGGGTCGGTGGCGTTCAGCAGCACGTCGCAGCGGCGCTCGACCAGCAGCGCCGCCACGGCCGCTCTCGCTCGCGTCGAGCCCGCCGGCCGGTGTACCGGTCCGCCGGCCGCCGCGGCTGCTCGGCCCGGGCCAGGTCGTAGTCGGCCACCACCAGGTCGGCGAACCGGCGCCGGGCCGCGATCCGGGCGAACGCCGTGCCCACGCCGCCCGCGCCCACGAGGAGGATGCGCATGTCGTGCGATCCTAACCAGCCCTTACTGAGACGAAATCGACCAGTATGATATATAGTGTTACTACGGAAACCGTTGCAGGAGGTGCTAATTGTGCTAGAACCGTCGCACTCGGTGCATTCGAACTATCCCGGTACTCGATCGAACCAGGCCAGCGACGGGCGATGCACGTGATAAATCCAGCACGCACCGGTGATGGCAGGAGGGGTGAGGCATGGCCACTGCCGAGTACGTCAGCAGCCGCCCGAGCAGCAAGTCGACAAGGGCCTGAAGTCGGGCGCGCTCGGGCTGATCTCCACCACGATCATCGCGACCGCGTCGGTCGCGCCGGCCTACAGCATCGCCGCGACGCTGGTGTTCGTGGTCGTCGCCGTCGGGCTGCAGGCGCCCCTGGTCGCGGTCCTGGCGTTCGTGCCGATGCTGCTGACCTCCATCGGCTACAGCGAGCTGAACAAGGCCGACCCGGACTGCGGGACCACGTTCACCTGGGCCACCCGGGCGTTCGGCCCGAGGACCGGCTGGGCGGGCGGCTGGGGGATCGTCGCCGCCGACGTGCTGGTCATGGCCAGCCTGGCCCAGGTCGCCGGCCAGTACGGGTTCCTGCTGTTCAACGCCAAGGGCATCGGCAGCAACCCGACCAGCGGCTGGGTGCTGCTGGTCGGCGTGCTGTGGATCGTGGTGATGACCTACATCTGCTACCGGGGGCATCGAGGTCTCGGCCAACTTCCAGAAGGCGCTGCTGGGCATCGAGCTGGTGATGCTGGTCGTCCTGTCGGTCACCGCGCTGGTCAAGGTGGGCGGCGGGCACGCCCCGCCGGGCCACCTGCACCCCGAGCCTGTCCTGGCTCAACCCGTTCCACATCTCCAGCTTCAGCGCCTTCGCCAGCGGCATCATCCTGATGGTGTTCATCTACTGGGGCTGGGACACCGCGGTCTCGGTCAACGAGGAGACCAAGGACAAGAACAAGACCCCCGGCCGGGCCGCGATCCTGTCCACGTTCATCCTGCTGGTCACCTACGCGCTGGTGATCTTCTCGATGCAGTCGTTCGCCGGGATCAAGACCACCGGCAATGGCCTCGGCAACCCGGCCAACGCCGGCGACGTGCTGTCTGTCCAGGGCAGCCTGGTCTTCGGCACCGCCGGCTTGGGCTCGTTCCTCACCCACCTGCTGCTGCTGATGGTGCTGTCCTCGGCCGCCGCCTCCACCCAGACCACGATCCTGCCCACCGCGCGGACCACGCTGTCGATGGCGGTGTACAAGGCGATCCCGTCGCGTGTTCTCCAAGATCCACCCGCGCTACCTCACCCCGACGGTGTCCACCCTCGCCATGGGCGCCATCTCGATCGTCGTCTACGTGGTGTTGAACTACATGTCCAACGGCATCGGCGTGATCGCCGACGCGGTGACCGCGATCGGCCTGTACATCGCCTTCTACTACGGGCTGACCGGCTTCGCCTGCGCCTGGTACTACCGGCGCAACCTCACCAGCAGCGCGCGCAACCTGTGGATGCAGGGCATCCTGCCGGTCGCCGGCGGGCTGATCCTGTACTTCCTCGGCGGCTGGAGCATGTGGCTGGACTACGACGTGGCCACCGCGAACGACTACACGATGTGGACGGTGCCCGGGCATCCACTGGCAGGTCGGCGGCGCGTTCGTGATCGCCGTCGTGGCCGCGCTGGTCGGCCTGGCCGGCTACCTGTACTGCCGGTTCACCAGCCCGGCCTTCTTCAAGAAGCAGACGCTCACCAGGGCGACGCAGACCCTGGTCCCCGATCCGGACGCGTAACAGGCCGGCTGCCGCGACTGCGTAGCGGGGCCTTGCTTCTGGCGCCGTGCGGACCGGCCGCGAGCCGTCCGGGCTGTCCCGGGCGGCTCACGCGTCTTGCTCCCCGGGCGTCGGCGGCACCGCCTACGCTGGCACGTGACCGTCACCGCCGTCGACGCACTACTCGAGGGACTGAACCCCCAGCAGCGCGCCGCCGTGGTGCACGAGGGCGGCCCGCTGCTGATCGTGGCGGGCGCGGGCTCGGGCAAGACCCGGGTGCTGACCCACCGGATCGCCTACCTGCTGGCCGAGCGCGGCACGCCGCGCCGGGCGAGATCCTCGCGATCACGTTCACCAACAAGGCCGCGGGCGAGATGGCGGCGCGGGCGGCCGCGCTGACCGGGGCCCGGGCCCGGGCCATGTGGGTGATGACGTTCCACTCCGCCTGCGTGCGGATCCTGCGCCGGGAGGCCAAGCGGTTCGGCTTCCCGTCGTCGTTCTCCATCTACGACGCGGCCGACTCCCAGCGGCTGATGACGCTCGTCTGCCGCGAGCTCGACCTCGACCCGAAGCGCCACCCGCCCGGCGCTGCTGACCCAGGTCTGCAACCTCAAGAACGAGCTGATCGACCACGAGACCTACGCCGCGCCGCGCCGACGGCTACCGGGAGCAGGCGCTCGCCGAGGCCTACGGCGATACCAGCGCCGGCTGCGCGGCCGACGCGATGGACTTCGACGACCTGATCATGACGACGGTCAACCTGCTGCAGGCGTTCCCCGACGTCGCCGAGAGTACCGGCGCCGGTTCCGGCACGTGCTCGTCGACGAGTACCAGGACACCAACCACGCGCAGTACGTGCTGGTCAGGGAGCTGGTCGGCGGACCCGACCGACGACCGGGGCGACGACCGGCGGCCTGCCGCCCGGCCGAGCTGTGCGTGGTGGGCGACGCCGACCAGTCGATCTACGCCTTCCGCGGCGCGACGATCCGCAACATCGTGAGTTCGAGCGGGACTTCCCCGACGCCACGGTCGATCCTGCTCGAGCAGAACTACCGCTCCACGCAGAACATCCTGGCCGCGGCGAACGCGGTCGTCTCGCGGAACCCCGGCCGCAAGCCAAGAGCTGTGGTCCGACGCGGGCGACGGGCCGCCGATCGTCGGCTATGTCGCGGACAGCGAGCACGACGAGGCCGCGTTCGTGGCCGAGGAGGTCGACCGGCTCGCCGACGAGGGCGAGGCCACGCCCGGCGAGGTCGCGGTGTTCTACCGCACCAACGCCCAGTCCCGGGTCTTCGAGGAAGTCTTCATCCGGGTCGGGCTGCCCTACAAGGTGGTCGGCGGCGTCCGCTTCTACGAGCGGCGCGAGGTCCGGGACGTGCTCGCCTACCTGCGGCTGATCGCCAACCCCGACGACGAGGTGTCGCTGCGCCGGATCCTCAACGTGCCGCAGCGCGGATCGGCGACCGGGCCGAGGCGTGCGTGGCCGCGCTCGCCCAGCGGGAGCGGATCAGGCTTCGCCGCGCGCCCTGGCCCGGCCGGCCGACGCGCCCGGGCTGGCCACCGCGCTCGGCCAAGGCGATCGAGGGCGTTCAACGAGCTGATGGACGGCCTGCGTGCCGCGGCAGGCCGGCGGCCGGCCCGGTCGCCGAGCTGGCCGAGGCCGTGCTCGACCGCACCGGCTACCTCGCCGAGCTGCAGGCATCCGACGACCTGCAGGACGCGAGCCGGATCGAGAACCTCAACGAGCTGGTCTCCGTGGCGCGCGAGTTCGACGCACGGCCAGACCCCGGACGGGCGGCGCTGCGAGCGCGACTTCCTCGAGCAGGTGTCGCTGGTCGCCGACGCCGACCAGATCCCCGAGGGCGAGGAGCACGGCGGGCGTGGTCACGCTGATGACCCTGCACACCGCCAAGGGCCTGGAGTTCCCCGTGGTGTTCCTCACCGGCCTGGAGGAGAACGTCTTCCCGCACCAGCGCTCGGTCGGCGACGCCAAGGAGCTCGAGGAGGAGCGGCGGCTCGCCTACGTCGGGATCACCCGGGCCGAGCAGCGGCTGTACCTGACCCGGGCGGTGGCCCGGGCCTGGTGGGGCCGGCCCGAGTACCACCCGCGTCCCGGTTCCTCGGCGAGATCCCCGCGAGCCTGATCGAGTGGCGCCGCGACGAGGCGCACCGCCGCCGCGCCGGCCTCGCGAGCGCGCTGGCCCAGCGGCCCGGCGTGCGCTCGCCGGGCAACCGGCGCGGTGCCGTCGCTGTAGCCCGGCGACCGGGTCACGCACGACACGTTCGGGCTCGGCACGGTGATGTCGGTGGAGGGCGCGGCGACGACGCCGAGGCGAACATCGACTTCGGCGGCGACTACGGCGTCAAGCACCTGCTGCTGCGCTACGCCCCCATCGACAAGCTCTGACGCGCCGGCCGTCGGACCGGTTCCGCTGCCGGCCGCAGGCCACGGGCATGGCTACGGCTGCGAGATCGGTCGGGCACGCGCAGCCGCGCGAGAGGCAGTCATGGCCATCCGGGTCGTCATCGCCAAGCCCGGCCTGGACGGCCACGACCGCGGTGCCAAGGTCGTCGCCAGGGCGCTGCGGGACGCCGGCGTCGAGGTCATCTACACCGGCCTGCACCAGACCCCCGAGCAGATCGTGGCCGCCGCGCTCCAGGAGGACGCCGACGCGATCGGGCTGTCCGTGCTGTCCGGCGCGCACATGACGCCGTTCGCCCGGGTGCTCGAGCTGCTGGCCGAGCGCGACGCGACCGACATCATGGTGTTCGGCGGCGGCATCATCCCCGAGGCGGACATCGCCGAGCTCGAGCGGCTGGGCGTCGCCAAGATCTTCACCCCGGGCGCCGACCACGAGCGAGATCGTCGGACTGGGTGAAGTCCGGCCAGCGTCGGCCGGCCCACGGCGGCTAGCCGCCAGCCGCAGCACGGCGCCCCGCGGCCCGGTAGGCTGCCCGCGAGGCCGTCGACGCGATACGCTGCCGGTCAGCCGCTGCCGACCGCAGTGCCGAGGACGAGGACGGCACCGAGTGGACCTGTTCGAGTACCAGGCGAAGGATCTCTTCGCGGCAGTACGGCGTGCCCGTGCTCGCCGGGCAGCGTCGCCGCGACGCCCGAGCGAGGCCCGCGCGATCGCGGCCGAGTTCGCCGCGGCCGGCAGCCCGCGCGTCGTGGTCAAGGCGCAGGTCAAGACCGGCGGCCGCGGCAAGGCCGGCGGGGTCAAGCTGGCCGACCGGCCCGGACGAGGCCGCAGGCCAGCGGCCGAGGCAGATCCTCGGCATGGACATCAAGGGCCACACCGTGCACCAGGTGCTGGTCGACCGAGGCCAGCGACATCGCGCAGGAGTACTACCTGTCGTTCCTGCTCGACCGCTCCAACCGCACCTTCCTGGCGATGTGCTCGGTGCGAGGGCGGCATGGAGATCGAGGCAGCTCGCCGTCACAGCAGCCCGGACGCGCTGGCCCGGGTCGCCGTCGACCCGCTGGCCGGCGTCGACGCGGCCAAGGCGGCCGAGATCGTCGCGGCCGGCCGGGCTCGCCGGCGGACGGCGCGACCAGGTGCGCCGCGTCCTGGCGAGCGGCTGTGGGCGGTCTTCGCCGACGAGGACGCGACGCTGGTCGAGGTCAACCCGCTGGTCCTCACCGCCGACGGCCGGGTCGTCGCGCTCGACGGCAAGGTCACGCTGGACGACAACGCCGGCTTCCGGCACCCGGACCACGACGGTTCGCCGACGCGAGCGCCGCCGACCCGCTCGAGGCGCAGGGCCAAGGCGAAGCACCTCAACTACGTCAAGCTCGACGGCGAGGTCGGCATCATCGGCAACGGCGCCGGGCCTGGTCATGTCCACGCTCGACGTCGTCGCCTACGCCGGCGAGGAGTTCGGCGGCGTCCGGCCGGCGAACTTCCTGGACATCGGCGGCGGCGCCTCGGCCGAGGTGATGGCCAACGGCCTGGAGATCATCCTGTCCGACCCGAGGTGCGCAGCGTGTTCGTCAACGTCTTCGGCGGCATCACCTCGTGCGACGCGGTGGCCAACGGCATCGTCTCGGCGCTCGGCATGCTCGGCGACCGCGGCGAGCAGGTGACCACGCCGCTCGTCGTGCGGCTGGACGGCAACAACGCCGAGGAGGGCCGGCGCATCCTCGACGAGGCCGGGCATCGCGCGTGGTCGAGCAGGTCGACACGATGGACGGTGCGGCGCGGCGGGCCGCCGAGCTCGCCGCAGCCGGCCGGACGGACAGGGAGCGATGAGATGGCGATCTTCCTGACCGGCGACAGCCGGTCATCGTCCAGGGCATCACCGGCTCCGAGGGCACGCAAGCACACCCGCGCGGATGCTCGCCTCCGGCACCGCCGTCGTCGGCGGCATCAACCCGCGCAAGGCCGGCCAGACCGTCGACCTCGACGGCGGCCGAGGTCCCGGTGTTCGGCTCGGTCGCCGAGGCGATGGCGGCGACCGGCGCCGACGTGTCGGTGGTCTTCGTGCCCGCCGGCCGGTCACCAAGGCCGCGGTGATCGAGGCGATCGACGCGCGGATCCCGCTGGTCATCGTGATCACCGAGGGCATCCCGGTCCACGACACCGCCGAGTTCTGGGCGCTACGCCGTCGCGGCCGGGCAACGCCACCCGCATCGTCGGCCCGAACTGCCCCGGGCTGATCGCCTCGCCCGGCAAGTCCAACGCCGGCATCATCCCGGCCGACATCACCGGCGCAGGGCCGGATCGGGCTGGTCTCCAAGTCGGGCACGCTGACCTACCAGATGATGTACGAGCTGCGCGACATCGGCTTCTCCACCGCGGTCGGCATCGGCGGCGACCCGGTCATCGGCACCACGCACATCGACTGCCTCGCAGGCGTTCGAGGACGACCCCGAGACCGACGCGATCGTGATGATCGGCGAGATCGGCGGCGACGCCGAGGAGCGGGCCGCGGCCTTCATCGAGCGAGCACGTCACCAAGCCGGTCGTCGGCTACGTCGCCGGCTTCACCGCGCCCGAGGGCAAGACGATGGGCCACGCCGGCGCGATCGTCTCCGGTTCCTCCGGCACCGCCCAGGCCAAGAAGGAAGCCCTGGAGAAGGCCGGGGTCAGGGTCGGCAGGACGCCCAGCGAGACCGCGCGCCTGGTGCGCGAGGTCATGCCGCGCGCGCTAGGCCCGCGCGCTAGGCTGCGCGCGCCCGGCGCGGCGCGCCCGCCGCGCGGCGCGCCTACCGGCGCGGCGCGCCTACCGGGCGGGGCGCGGTCTGCCGTCAGGATGGGTGCTTGCGACCGTTTCCAGCCTGCGCCCGCAACGGGTCCCGGCGGCGGCGACCCGCCTCGCCCGGCAGGTGCAGCCGGCCGCTCGCCATCATCGGCGACGATCGCCGCCTGCGCGGCGGCGGGCGCGGGGCTGGCCGCGCTCATCCTGCTCGCGGTGATCGGCTGGATCGCGGCCCCGCACGCCAGCCTGGGCGGCGGGTCTGCCCGGCGTGCTGCGCACCGCATCGAGCTCTGGCTCGTCGGCCACCACGTCGGCTTCAGCCTGCGCGGCACCGGCCATGTGGGCCTGCTCCCGCTCGGCCTGGTGCTGCTGCCGGGCGCGCTGCTGTGGCGTTCCGGCCGCTGGGTGGTGCGCACCGGCCGGGTGGAACGGCTGCGGCACGTCGGCTACGCCGCCGCGGCTCTCGCGCTCCCGTACGGGCTGCTGGCCGGCGCGCTCGCCATCGCCAGCCGGACCGCGCTGTCCGCTCCGTCGCCGGTCCAGGCGGCTGGGGCCTCTCGTGCTCGCGTTCGCCGCCGGCGGGCTCGGCGGCGCCCGGGCGCTGGCCCCCTGGGGACGCCTGATCGCGCTGCTCCCTGCCGCGCCCGCTCCTGGTGGTCGGCGCCACCGGTGCGCTCGCCGTCCTCGCCGCGGCGGCCGCGCTGCTGGCCGGCGCTGCTCTGGTCGTGCACGTCAGCGGGTTCGGCTGGCCAGCAACGAGCTCTCGCCCGGCCCGGTCGGGTCCGGCTGCTGCTGCTGGCCGGCCTCGCCTACCTGCCGAACGCGGTCATCTGGGCGATGGCCTACATGCATCGGCCCGGGCTTCGCCTTCGGGGTCGGCACGGTCGTGGCACCGACGGGGTCCGTCCTCGGCCCGCTGCCGCTGTTCCCGATGCTGGCCGCGCTGCCATCCTCACCGCCGGTCCCGCACGCCACCGGAGCGGGACCCGTCGCACTGTCCCTGCTGGCCATCCCGTACCTGGCCGGGGCCGTCGGCGGGGTCCTCACCGTGCGGACGGCCCCCAGCCCGAGCATCGAGGCCGCCCCTCTGGGGCCTGGCCGCTGGCGCCCTGGCCGGGTTGGCAACCGGCGCCCTGGCCCTGGTCTCCGGCGGCCCCCTGGGCACTGGCCGCCTCGCCACCGTAGGCCCCTCCGCCTGGCAGGTAGCCCTGGTCGCCGCCCTGGAAATCGGCGTAGCCTCCGCCATAACCGCGCTAGCCACTGCTCCAGTAATCCGCCGCCTCCGCACCCGCCGCCCCGCCCCCCTCATCCCAGCCGCGAGCCGACAACCGCGCACCCCGACGACATCCACCCAAACCCCTGGACTCCCGACGGCGCCGAAGCCTCCGCACCCACCCCCGCCCGAACCGAGCCTCACCGTCCCTGAAGCCCCCAAGACCCGCCCCGAGCCCCGAGTAATCCCGCGCCGGCTTACAGAGCCGGACGTG
The DNA here is from genome assembly GCA_963750885.1 of uncultured Actinomycetota bacterium. GTDB lineage: Bacteria > Actinomycetota > Actinomycetes > Mycobacteriales > Mycobacteriaceae > Mycobacterium. Next base: position 7,469 of record CAVVSN010000022.1, on the reverse strand, counting down.
CTCGGCCCGCGACGTTCGGCGGCGGAGCCCGACAGTTCGCGGGTCCGAGGCACGTGCCTGGGTCCCTCACGGACCCCTGCGCGCTACTCCGGCAGCGAGGTGAGCATGTCTTCCGCCTTCTCCATGCCGGCACGCCACACCGAGCGCGCGATGATCTTGGTCGGGTCGACCCGGTCGCGGTAGCGCTGGGCGATGTCCGAGCATTCGGCGAGCAGGCCCTCGGACAGCGTGGTCGGGCGCAGGCCGAGCGCGAGGAAGTTGTCGTTGCGCACGATGAGTTCGTTCTCGTCGGCCTCCTGCCTCGGGTTGGGCAGGTTGGCGACCTCGACACCGGTCAGCTCGCCGACCAGCTTGGCCAGGTCGCGCACCCGGTGCGTTTCGGTGATCTGGTTGAACACCATGGGTTTCGGGCCGGTGGGCGGGTTCTCCAGCGCGATCTCGATGCACCGCACCGTGTCGGTGATGTGGATGAACGCCCTGGTCTGCCCGCCGCTGCCGTGCACGGTCAGCGGATGGCCGATGGCGGCCTGCATGAGGAAGCGGTTGAGCACGGTGCCGTAGTCGCCGTCGTAGTCGAACCGGTTGACCAGCCGTTCGTCGCGCGAGGTCTGCGGGGTCTGGGTGCCCCAGACGATGCCCTGGTGCAGGTCGGTGATGCGGACCTGGTCGTTGCGCGCGTAGAACGCGAACATCAGCTGGTCCAGCGTTTTGGTCAGGTGGTAGACCGAGCCGGGGTTGGCCGGGTGCAGGATCTCCCGCTCGACATCGCCGTCCGGAGTGGGCACCTTGACCGTCAGGTAGCCCTCGGGGATCGGCGCGGAGCCGGACCAGCCGTAGCCGTAGACGCCCATCGTGCCCAGGTGCACGAGCGCGGCGTCCAGGCCGGTTTCGACGAGTCCGGCGAGCACGTTGTGCGTTGCGCGGACATTGTTGTCCACCGTGTATCTCTTGGCGGTGGTGGAACGCATCGAGTACGGCGCGGCGCGCTGCTCGGCGAAGTGCACGATCGCGTCCGGCCGCAGCGAGCGGAGGAGGGAGACGAACCGCTCGTACTCGGTGGCCAGATCGAGGTTGACGAAACCGACTCGCTGACCGGAAACCTGTTGCCAGACCTTGATTCGCTCGCCGATCGGCCGGATCGGAGTCAGCGATTCCACTTCGAGATCGAGGTCGATCATCCGACGGCTGAGGTTGTCGACGATGGTGACTTCGTGGCCGCGGTCGGACAGGTGCAATGAGGTGGGCCAGCCACAGAATCCGTCGCCGCCCAGCACAAGAATACGCATGTGCGACTCAGTTGACGTGCGGAACTGATTCCTGCATTTTCTACGACCTTGCTACGGGGACGAAATAACCCGAACGGCCGCACCTTACATGCGGGACTGAGCGCAGCAGCCACCTTGCCGCGATGACACGGCGGTGTGCCGCCGCGCCACGATAGCGCCATCCCGCGTCGCACGCCCATCTGCGCCGGCGGACATGATCATGCGGCCACGATCTGCCCTGACCTGGGCATCTCCGTGAGCAGCAAAGCCGGGTGGATAATAACTCCGGCGCGGGCCGTGCCGCGGCCCTTCCGGCACCGCCGTCCTGCCAGGCCGCGCGGCGAAAGCAGCGGGCGGGCGATTACCCGGCCGCCACCGCTACCGCGCCGGCCGCAAAAGGTCAATCCGGCCGCACCGGAAATTGCAGTAATGCACTCTATAAACATATCCTCAGGCGTTTTTCCGGAACTGCCGGCTTACCGGGAACAAGGCGGGCCCATGGCGCGCACGATGCCGGTTCCGGCCGCCCGCGGAAAACAGCGGCTACCCTGAGCATCGTCCGCACGCAGCCAGGTGACGCTCGCCGCCCGCAATCCTGGAGTACGCATGGCCGCCAGTCCATCCCGGCTGGTCGCGCTCGTCTCCGGGGCCGGGACCAACCTGCAGGCGCTGCTCGACGCGTGCGCGCAGGGAGTCCTACGGCGCGCCGGGTGGTCGCGGTCGGGCGCGGACCGCGCCGGCATCACCGCGCTGGCCCGGGCCCAGCGGCCGCGGGATCCCCACGTTCACGCACCGGGTCCAGGACTTCCCGGACGCGCGCGATGGGACCGCGCGCTCGCCGGGCTCTGCGCCGCGTTCCAGCCCGACCTGGTCATCTCGGCCGGCTTCATGAAGCTGGTCGGGCCGGACTTCCTGGCCCGTTCGCCGGCCGGTTCATCAACACCCACCCGGCGCTGCTGCCGTCGTTCCCCGGCATGCACGGGGTCAGGGACGCCCTCGCGTACGGGGTGAAGGTGACCGGCTGCACCGTGTTCCTGGTGGACGCCGGCATCGACAGCGGCCCGATCATCGCCCAGGCGGCGGTGCCCGTGCGCGACGACGACGACGAGGCCTCGCTGCACGAGCGGATCAAGGTGGCCGAGCGCGCGCTGCTGGTGGAGACCGTCGGCCGGATGGTCCGCGACGGGCTGGTCCGTCCAGGGCAGGAAGGTGCAGCTCGGCCGGTGAGCAGCGGCAACCGCGGGCGTCAGCGAGATGCTGGACGAGGACGTGCCGGGTGACGATCAGGCGCGCGCTGGTCAGCGTCTACGACAAGACCGGGCTGGACGAGCTGGCCCGCGGCCCTGCACGACGGCCGGCGTCGAGATCGTCTCCACCGGCAGCACCGCGGCCGCGATCGCCGCGGCCGGGGTGCCGGTCACCCGGGTCGAGGACGCTGACCGGCTTCCCCGAGTGCCTGGACGGCCGGGTCAAGACCCTGCACCCGGCGGTGCACGCCGGGCTGCTCGCCGACCTGCGCCTGCCCGGCACGCCGACGCAGCTCGACGAGCTGGGGATCGCGCCGTTCGAGCTGCTGGTCTCCAACCTGTACCCGTTCGAGGCGACCGTGGCCACCGGCGCCCAGCCCGGCGAGTGCGTCGAGCAGATCGACATCGGCGGCCCGGCCATGGTCCGGGCGGCGGCCAAGAACCACGCCACGTCGCGGTCGTCACCGACCCGGCGCAGTACCGGCCAGGTGCTCGAGGCCGTCGCGGACCGGCGGCTTCACCCTGGAGCAGCGCCGCCGCCTCGCGGCCGCGGCCTTCGCGCACACCGCCACGCTACGACGCCGCGGTCGCGTCCTGGTTCGCCTCGGCCTACGCGCCGGACGAGACCGCGGCGCGAGACCGGCTGGCCGGACGTGACCGGCGCGCTCTGGACCGCGCCGCGACGTGCTGCGCTACGGCGAGAACCCGCACCAGCGGGCGGCCCTGTACCTGCGCGCCGGGCAGCCGGCCCGGCGGTGACGGCGTCGCGGCCGCCGAGCAGCTGCACGGCAAGGCGATGTCGTACAACAACTACGTCGACGCCGATGCCGCGCTGGCGGGCCGCGTTCGACTTCGCCGCAGCCGTGCGTGGCGATCATCAAGCACTCCAACCCGTGCGGGATCGCGATCGGCGCCGACCTGGCCGAGGCGCACCGCAAGGCGCACGCCTGCGACCCGGTGTCCGCGTTCGGCGGCGTGATCGCGGCGAACGGCGTGGTCACCGCCGGCGCTGGCCAGCGCAGATCGCGGAGATCTTCACCGAGGTCGTCGTCGCACCGGGCTTCGAGCCCGCGGCGCTGGAGATGCTGACCGGCCAGGAAGAACCTGCGGCTGCTGCGCTGCCCCGCCCGCCGGCCGGGCCAGGGCGAGCGGCCGCGGAGTGGCGGCAGGTCGGACGGCGGCATGCTCGCTGCAGTCGGCCGGACCGGATCGACGCGCCCGGCGACGACCCGGCGAACTGGCAGCTGATGGCGGGCGCCGCCGGCGCCGCGGACGTGCTGGCCGACCTGGGCTTCGCCTGGCGGGCCTGCCGGGCGGTGAAGTCCAACGCGATCCTGCTCGCCGCCGGCGGGGCCAGGTCGGGATCGGCATGGGCCAGGTCAACCGGGTCGACGCGGCCCGGCTCGCGGTCGCCCGGGCCGGGGACCGGGCCCGGGCGCGGTCGCGGCCAGCGACGCGTACTTCCCGTTCGCTGACGGCGCTGCAGGTGCTCACCGACGCCGGGCGTGCGCGCGGTCGCCGAGCCGGGCGGGTCGATCCGCGACGAGCGAGGTCATCGCCGCGGCCCAGGCGGCCGGGGTCACCCTGTACTTCACCGGGGTCCGGCACTTCTTCCACTGAGCCAGCGCGCGGGCCGCACCGCGATGGCGGGGCGCGTCCGGCCGGGCGCCGCGCGTCGGGCAGAATTGGGACCGCGATGACCGCACGCATCCTCGACGGCAAGGCCACCGCGCCGCGATCAGGGCGGACCTCAACGGCGGGTCGCCGAGCTGGCCGCGCGCGGCGTCGTGCCCGGCCTCGGCACGGTGCTGGTGGGCGACGACCCGGGCAGCCGGTCTACGTCAACGGCAAGCACCGGGACAGCGCCCAGGTCGGCATCGCCAGCATCCGCCGCGAGCTGCCCGCCGACGCCACCCAGGCAGCAGGTCGAGGCGGTCGTGGACGAGCTGAACGCCGACCCCGCGTGCACCGGCTACATCGTCCAGCTGCCGCTGCCCGACGGGCTCGACGCGCAGCGGGTGCTGCAGCGGATGGACCCGGCCAAGGACGCGGACGGCCTGCACCCGCTCAACCTGGGCAAGCTGGTGCTGGGCGAGCCCGGGCCGCTGCCGTGCACGCCGCGCGGGGATCGTCGAGCTGCTCCGCCGCTACGACGTGCCGATCGCCGGCGCGGAGGTCACCGTGATCGGCCGCGGCATCACCGTCGGCCGCGCGCTCGGCCTGCTGCTGACCCGGCGCAGCGAGAATGCCACGGTCACGCTCTGCCACACCGGCACCAAGGATCTTGCCGCGCACACCCGGGGCGCCGACATCATGGTCGCGGCGGCGGGGCGGCCCGGCCTGCTGACCGCGGATATGGTCCGGCCGGGAGCGGCGTGCTCGACGTGGGCATCACCCGGACCGACGCCGGGCTGGTCGGCGACGTGGACCCCGGGGTCGCCGAGGTGGCGGGCTGGCTGGCGCCCGATCCCGGCGGGGTCGGGCCCGATGACCCGGGCGATGCTGCTCGCCAACGTGGTGGAGGCGGCGGAGCGGGCGACTCGGCCAGGCAAGCTACTAGCTGAGTAACATAGCCGGAGCCGGCCCGCGCGACAGCACCCCGGGTGGGCCCGGACGGCCGCGTTTGGCAGGCTTAACCTGGCGCTCTGGTGGCGCTGGTGCCGGGCCACGCGGACAGGTGCAGGAGGTCGGCCACCGGTCATGAACATCGTCGTCTGCGTGAAGCAGGTGCCCGACACCTGGTCGGAGCGGACGCTGCGGCCCGAGGACTCCACCCTGGACCGCGACGCCGCCGACGGGGTCATGAACGAGCTCGACGAGTACGCGATCGAGGAAGGGCTGCGGCTGACCGAGGCGCACGGCGGCGAGGTGACGATCCTGTCCATGGGCCCGGACCGGGCCACCGAGTCGATCCGCAAGGCGCTGTCCATGGGCGCCGACAAGGCCGTGCACCTGGTCGACGACGCCCTGGCCGGCTCCGACGCGCTGGCCACCTCGGCCGGCGCTGGCCGCGGTGCTCGGCAGCGATCGGGTTCGACCTGGTCATCCTCGGCTCGGAGTCGACCGACGCGCGGATGGGCGTGATGGCCGCGATGCTGGCCGAGCGGCTGGGCGTGCCGCAGCTGTCGCTTCGCCAGCAAGGTCGACATCGACGGGACGCACGATCACCATCCACCGGCAGGCCGACTACGGCTACGACATGGTCGAGGCGGCCTGCCCGCGGTGGTCAGCGTCGTGGAGAAGATCAACGAGCCGCGCTACCCGTCGTTCAAGGGGATCATGGCGGCCAAGAAGAAGCCGGTCGAGACGCTGAGCCTGGCCGACCTCGGGCATCGACCCCGGCCAGGTCGGCCTGGCCGCCGCGGCCACCGAGGTGGTCAGCTTCGCCCAGCGGCCGCCCCGGCAGGCCGGCACGATCGTCAAGGACGAGGGCGACGGCGGCGTCAAGGCCGCCGAGTTCCTCGCCGCGCAGAAGTTCATCTGACCGAACCGGGAGGAGCACGCCGCGCATGGCTGAGATCCTGGTCCTCGCCGAGCACGCCGGCGAGACGGTCAAGAAGGTCACGCTCGAGCTGCTGACGCTGGCCCGCAGGTTCGGCGAGCCCGCCGTGGTCTGGACCGGGCCCGGGCGCCGAGGCGGCCGGGCCCGGCTGGCCGAGTACGGCGCCGCCAAGGTCTACGTCGCCGACGGCGCCGGAGTTCGACGACTACGTGGTCGCGCCCAAGGCCGAGCTGCTCGCCGAGCTGGTCGGCGCAGCGTCCCCGGCCGCCGTGCTGGTGGCCGCACGCGCCGAGGGCAGGGAGGTGGCCGGCCGGCTGGCGGTCAAGACCGGCTCCGGGCTGCTCACCGACGCGGTCGGCCTGGACGACGGCCTCGGTCGCCGAGCAGTCGATCTTCGGCGGCGCGATCATCGTCAAGTCCCAGGTCCGCCGGCACCGCCGATCATCGCGGTGCGGCCCAACGCGATCACGCCCGAGCCCGCGCCGGCGCCGCCGCGCTCGAGCAGGTCAGCGTCGCGGTCAGCGACGCGGCCAAGGCCGCCCAGGTCACCGAGCGGGTCGTCGCAGGAGCGCGGCGAGCGGCCCGAGCTGACCGAGGCGTCGATCGTGGTCTCCGGCGGCCGCGGCGTCGGCGGCGCGGAGAACTTCGCGCTGATCGAGAAGCTCGCCGACTCGCTCGGCGCGGCGGTGGGCGCGTCCCGGGCCGCGACCGACGCGGGCTGGTACCCGCACCAGTTCCAGGTCGGCCAGACCGGCAAGACCGTCTCGCCGCAGCTGTACCTGGCGGTCGGCATCTCCGGCGCGATCCAGCACCGGGCCGGCATGCAGACGTCCAAGACGATCATGGTGGTCAACAAGGACCCGGAGGCGCCGATCTTCGAGCTCGCCGACTTCGGCGTGGTCGGCGACCTGTTCAAGGTCGTGCCGCAGCTCACCGAGGAGATCGAGAAGCGCGCCGGTGAGCCGGTCCGACGCGGGCGTCCCGCGGCCCCCGGTAGGCTGAATCGTCATGGGGTACCCCGATCCGCCGGCGACGGCGGCAGGCCTGGCTCGCTGTCTACCTGGACCACGCGGCCACCACGCCCATGCTGCCAGAGGCGCTGGCGGCGATGACGGAGGAACTAGCCCACACTCGGAAACCCTTCCTCGCTGCACAACGCGGGCCGCCGCGCCCGGCGGGTGGTCGAGGAGTCCCGCGAGCAGATCGCCCAGGCGTTCGGCGCGCGGCCGAGCGAGGTCGTGTTCACCAGCGGCGGCACGGAAGCGGACAACCTCGCTATCAAGGGCCTTTACTGGGCCAGGCAGGTCGAGGCCCCGGCCGCCGCCGGATGCTGGCCACCCCGATCGAGCACACGCCGTGCTGGACAGCCTGACCCTGGCTCGCCAGCCCGAGGACGCCCAGGTGGGCTGGCTGCCGGTGGACAGCGCCGGCCTGGTCAGCCCGGAGGCGCTGCGC